>NZ_JBDLBR010000019.1:0-2875 GCF_039710615.1 Aurantiacibacter flavus | reverse complement strand
ACCCTCGATCATGCAGCGCTCGACGGTCATCTCGAACAGTTTGCGCAACAGGTCGCTGTCGCGGAACCGACCATGCCGGTTCTTTGAGAAGGTGGAGTGGTCGGGCACCGCGCCGTCGAGATCGAGACGACAGAACCAGCGATAGGCGAGGTTCAGGTGGACCTCTTCGCACAGCCGGCGCTCGGACCGGATGCCCATGCAATAGCCGATGATCAGCATCCGGATCATCAGCTCGGGATCGATCGAGGGTCGCCCAGTCGCGCTGTAGAACGGCTTCAGGTGCTCGCGGATACCGGACAGATCGACGAACCGGTCGATCGCGCGCAGCAGGTGATCGACCGGCACGTGATCCTCGATGCGGAAGCTGTAGAACAGCGCCTCCTGCATCACCGTCCGCTCGCCCATCATCGCTACGTCTCCGCTTGCCTACGGAAACTGAATCAGGACTTCACGCCGACCGCAAGCGAGAGTTTTTCAACGGAATAGGGCCGAAAGGAAACTGTCGGCTTGTGATCTCATCGAGTTGAAAAGGCGAAGTTCCATCGCGCGATTGGTGCGCGGCTCGTCATGACCTTCGCGCCTGTGATGGCGATCGCCGTTTCAGCAAGCGCTTTGGCCATTTAGGCGGCAATCGACCAGTTGAGTATCGTGCCCGATTAACGCTACAGGCCAGTATGGATTTTGACCCCGTTACCTTCCTTCGTGACCATTGGCAGAAGAGCCCGAGGTTGATCCGCAACGCCTGGCCGGGTTGGGTCAATCCATTAACGCCGGATGAGCTTGCCGGACTGGCGTGCGAAGAAGGTGTGGAATCGCGGCTCGTGCGCCGAACTGCGTCCAGATCATGGGATCTGACCGACGGCCCCCTGTCGAACGCCCACTTCGCAGAGGTGGGCGCGGTACCCTGGACGCTGCTCGTGCAAGCCGTCGATCATCACGTCCCAGACGTCGCCGCATTGCTTGAACCGTTCCGCTTCATTCCCAACTGGCGGATCGACGATGTGATGGTCAGTTACGCCAGCGATGGCGGCGGGGTGGGACCGCACTTCGATCAGTACGACGTTTTCCTTATACAGGGACTCGGACGCCGGCGCTGGCGGGTAGGTGCGCGCTGTGATGAGCGCACCCCGCTCCTTCCTCATGATAGCTTGCGGTTGCTGGCGGATTTTCAGCCGTCTGAGGAATGGGTGCTGGAGCCTGGCGACATACTTTACCTGCCCCCCGGTTTCGCACACGACGGGATTGCAGTGGGGGAGGATTGCATGACCTATTCGATCGGCTTTCGCGCACCCTCGCGTGCCGAGCTCGTTACGGGCTGGGCCGATCATGTCATCGACCTGCTCGATGACGACGACCGCTATTGCGATCCAGAACTCGAGCCTGTCGTCAATCCGGGCGAGATCGCACAAGAAGCACTCGACAAACTGCACCATATGGTGACCGAAGCGCTGGCAAACCGCGAGAGCTTCGCTCGCTGGGCGGGCGCTCTCGTCACCACGCCCAAGTACGATCTTATCGACTGGGCCCCGGAGGATGCGGTCGCGCCGCAGGAGATAGAGGACGAACTGGTTGCGGGCGGGCTACTGGAACGCAACCCGGCGAGCCGCTTCGGGTTCATTCGCTCAGGGCCGGAAACGCTTACGCTCTTTGTCGATGGCGGGGCCCATGATTGCAATGGCGCGGTCGCGCTCTTTGCCGAGCAATTATGCGATCACGCATCACTGAGCATCGACACAGCATGGGCCGGATCTCCCCAAATCGTGGACCTGATATGCGAACTTGCCAATAGCGGGAGCGTTGCGATCACGTCCGAAGACTGAACAGGCCCTATCAGGCAGCGCGCCACACGCCGGGTGGCAGCCCGTCCAGTGTCCAGTCACCCACTGCCCAGCGTACCAGTCGCAAGGTCGGATGTCCGACCGCCGCCGTCATTCGGCGGACTTGCCGGTTGCGACCTTCCTGGATGGAGAGGCACAGCCAGCTGTCGGGTATGGATTTGCGTACCCGGATCGGCGGGTTGCGCGGCCAGAGCATGGGATCGGCAATTCGCTCCACCGTCGCCGGCAAGGTCTCTCCGTCCTTTAACCGAACGCCCTGCCGCAACATACGGAGCGACTCATCCATCGGTTCACCCTCGACCTGCACAAGATAAGTCTTCTTGAGCTTGTAGCGCGGGCTGGCGATGCGTGCCTGCAGGCGACCATCGTTGGTGAGGACCATCAGACCTTCGCTGTCGAAGTCCAGCCGACCTGCCGGATAGTAGCCGGGCGCATCGACGAAGTCAGCCAGCGTGGGGCGAGGTTCCCCCTGCCGCTCGTCGGTGAACTGGGAGAGCACGCCATAAGGCTTGTTCAGCAGGATTACGCCAACCATGCGCGCTCTTCTCGACCTCCTCGATCTTGGGCACCGCGTTCTATTTGACCATTGAGTCAATGTCGACCTCGGGCGATGGCGGGATCTACATCAACTCCCGCGATGCAGTCGATGCCGCCACCAGGGCCTGGTCCTGGCAAACGTGGCCGCGCGAGCGACAAGAACAGTGGTGACGAGAGTCGAGTTCCTGCGCGGCTGCATGTGGCCCTATTCTGTTGAAGAAGTCGTTGCCGGAGCTCGGTGTGGCTCGCGGCTGGCACCGGGCGAGCGGCGTTGTAATCTCGCTCAGGCGGGTGCGAGGCCAGCGATCGGCTTTATCTTGGCCAGTTTGCGTAGGTTTTGGGCTGCGGCGACGAGGTGGAACTCATCTTTTGCTCCATTGGGACCGCGCAGGCGCAAGCGGTCCAGCTTGAGGTGCGCGAACAGCATCTCGACCTTCTTGCGCTGTCTGCGCGAGACGAGATAGGCATCGGTGCTAGCGATCTCGCGCGCCATGTCGCGT
>NZ_JBDLBR010000018.1:0-4868 GCF_039710615.1 Aurantiacibacter flavus | reverse complement strand
TATTCAGGATGACAGTCATGGCTGGGGTGGCGGCTATGGCGGCACCGACACGCTGCAGTTCGGCGCCGGGATCGATCCGGCCGACGTAATCGTCACCCAGGCGAACAACGGCAACGACTATGTGCTGTCGATCATCGGCACGACCGATAAGGTGACGCTGTCCGAAGCGAAATCCAACAACGCCGCAGCGATCGAAAACGTCGTTTTTGCGGACGGTACGATCTGGTCCAAAAGCGATCTGCTCCCCATGTCGAGCCAGCAAAGTGCGGCAATGCAATCGTCGTCCGCTCTTTCGAGCTTCGCCGCACTCGCCTCGGACGGGGGCATGGAACAGCCGCTGGAAGTCCGGTCGGCGCAAGGCGGTGGCGTCGATCCGACCCCGGAGCTTTCGCGGAAGCTGACCATGATACGAGACGATATGGGCGCCTTCGGCGGCGGGGGTGAACTTTCCCCTATGCCCCTGTTCCAACAGGCCGACCCTCTACCGCAACTCTACGCATAAAGGCTGTTTCAGAAAGCACGATGGAATCCGGAACCGTATTTGCCCAAGATGTGACGGGTAGCGTCTTTAGCCTGACGAAACCGTATGGAAGGTCCTGAACGGCAGCCGTCGGCGCTGCCGGCCGACACCGCATTGGCGTGCTTCGTTCTGCTGGCGCAATTCCTTGGTGTGCCCGCAGATGCCGCGCAGATACACCACGATCGCGGTCAGGGCGACGAACCCTACGCATTCGGCGATCTCATCCGTATTGCCAAGAAGCTGGGGCTGATGGCGCGCAGCAAGGTGGCAGAGGTAGAGGATTTACCCAAGCTGCCGCTGCCGGCGCTGGTACGACTGACCCATGGAGAAACCGCAATTCTCCTGAAGATAGACGACAGGTCGGATACGGGCATGCGGTATCTTGTGGTGCGCGCAGGGGAGCAGCGGCCCGAAATATGGTCTGAGGAACAAGTCCGCGCGGAGATGGTGCCGAAAAGCGGCAGGATCGACCTGCTGCTGATGACCAGTCGCGAGCATATCGCCGGGTCGAAGCGCGCCTTCGATGTCAGCTGGTTTATTCCTGCGCTGGTCAAATATCGCAAACCCTTGCGCGATGTCCTGCTGGGCAGTTTCTTCCTACAATTGCTCGGGCTCGTTTCTCCGATCTTCTTTCAGCTGGTGATCGACAAGGTCTTGGTACATCAATCGATGACGACGCTCGATGTGCTCGCCATCGGCCTTGCCACCGTCCTCGTATTCGAGACGATGCTTTCGGGCCTGCGGAACTGGCTGTTCGCCCACACCACCAACCGCGTCGATGCCGAATTGTCCGCCGCGCTTTTCCGCCACCTCGTCGCACTCCCGCTCTCCTATTTCGAAGCGCGGCGGGTCGGCGACAGCGTGGCGCGCGTGCGCGAGCTGGAGAACATCCGCAACTTCCTGACAAGCAATGCCGTCACCGTGCTGATCGATCTGTTCTTCACAATCGTGTTCTTCCTCGTGATGTATCTCTATTCGCCCACGCTCACGCTGATCGTGGCGCTGACCATTCCAGTCTATATCGCGATATCGGTTCTCATCACGCCGCCGCTGCGCGCCAGGCTGGACGAGAAGTTCAAGCGCGGGGCCGAAAACCAGGCTTTCTTGGTGGAGACCGTCACCGGAATCGGCACGCTCAAGGCCATGGCCGTCGAACCGCGTATGCGCGACCGATGGGAGAAGCAGTTCGCCGGCTATATCAAGACGGGCTGGGACGTCACCGTACTGTCCACCTGGGGCAGCCACCTGATTCAGCTCGTGTCCAAGCTGACGACGGTGGCGATCCTGTTCTTCGGCGCCAAGGCGGTTATCGAAGGCGAACTCTCGGTAGGCAGTCTGGTGGCGTTCAACATGCTGTCGGGGCGCGTCGCCCAGCCGGTCCTTCGTCTCTCGCAATTGTGGCAGGATTTTCAGCAGGTGCGCATTTCGGTCGACCGGCTGGGGGATATCCTCAATGCGCCGGCGGAACCGGAGCACAATCCCAACCGTGCAAGCCTGCCGCCGATCAAGGGGCGGGTGGAGTTTGACAAGGTTCGCTTCCGCTATCGCCCCGACGCACCCGAAGCATTACGCGGGGTGACGCTCGATATTCCACCGGGCGAGATGATTGGCATCGTCGGCCCCTCCGGGTCGGGCAAGTCCACGCTGACCAAGCTGGTGCAACGGCTCTACGTGCCCGAGCAAGGCCGCGTGCTGGTGGACGGAACCGATCTGGCACTGGTAGATCCGGCCTGGCTGCGACGCCAGGTTGGCGTGGTGCTGCAGGAGAACATCCTGTTCAATCGCAGCGTGCGCGAGAATATTGCGCTGAGCAATCCGACATTGCCGATGGAGCGGGTGATCGCCGCGGCTGAGCTCGCCGGGGCGCACGAATTCATACTCTCTCTCTCGCATGGCTACGACACGGTAATCGAGGAACGCGGCGCCAATCTGTCCGGCGGCCAGCGCCAGCGCCTGGCGATCGCCCGCGCGCTGATTACCGACCCGCGAATTCTGATCCTGGACGAAGCAACCAGCGCGCTCGACGCCGAGAGCGAGGAGATCATCCAGAACAATCTCGGCCGCATTGCGAAGGGACGCACGGTGATCATCATCGCGCACCGGCTCTCCGCGGTTCGCCCGTGCAATCGCATCATTACGGTTGAGCAGGGAGAGATCACCGAGGCTGGCACGCATGACGAATTGCTCCGCGCAGGCGGGCGCTACGCACAACTCCACGCAAAACAGACGGGTCTGGCCAGCGCATGAGTAAGCTCACCGATCGATTCCCGGCTTTTGCCCGGCATCTCACTGTCCTGCGCGAGAGCTGGCATGCGCAGAATCTTGCCGACATGGCATTTCGCCCTCGCAAGGAGCACGAATTTCTTCCCGCAGCGTTGGAGATTATCGAGAAACCGCCGAGCCCTGGAATGCGCTGGCTTCTGCATCTCATTTGCGCCCTATTCGTTCTGACGCTGCTGTGGTCGGTGCTTGGCCAGGTGGACGTCGTAGCCGTGGCTACGGGCCGGATCGTGCCCGGTGGCAAGGTCAAGGTGGTACAGCCGATCGAGATCGGCGCGATTCGTGCCATTCATGTCGCCAACGGACAATTCGTGCACCGAGGCGACCTCCTAATCGAACTAGACCCCACTCTGGCGAGCGCGGACGAGGCGCAGAGCGAGCAGAACCTTCTAACCGCGAGGATCGCGCAAGCCCGCAACAATGCATTGCTGACTTATCTGGATGGTCGCGCGGCCCGCTTTGTGGCGCCACCGGGCACCGCTGCAGAGCTGACCGCGACGGAAGATGCGCTCATTCGTTCGACTATTGCGCAATACGAAGCGGAGCGGGCAAGCCTCATACAGCAGCGCGCCGAGAAGGCTGCCGAACTGGTCGGAGCCCATGCGGAAATCGCTAAGTTAGAAGATGCGCTGCCCTACATCGACAGACAATTGGCCGCTCGCGCGGAGCTCACCGAACGTGGTTATTTTGCCAAGCTAAAACTGCTCGAATTTGAGCAGCTGCGGGCGGAGCACCTGCGCTCAATGGAGATCCAGCGCGCTAATGCCGAGCGCGCTCGCGCGGCGATTGGTACGCTTGAGGCAGATCTGCGCTCGTTGCGTGCCGATTTCCGGCGCACGGCGGCGACCGACATGGCCGAGGCCAACGACAAGGGCGGGCTTGCTTCGGAGGAATTGCGCAAGGCCGAGCGCCGCCGGCAATATCAGGAACTGCGCGCGCCTGTGGATGGGGTGGTGCAGCAGCTCACCGTTGCGACCGTGGGCGGAGTGGTCCAACCCGCGCAGGCACTAATGATCATCGTGCCGTGCAGCGCCGCTGATGCCCGTTCGCCGGCCACTTGCAATGCCAACGTAACGGTAGAGGCCTTCGTCCAGAACAAGGATATCGGCGTCGTCGCTAAAGGCCAGCGTGTGGCGGTAAAGCTGGAGGCTTTCAACTTCACGGATTATGGGCTGATCGAGGGAAGGGTGCGCAATATCAGTCGCGATGCGATAGACCAAGATCGCGCGCCCGACGGAGGAAGGCGCGACGGGAGCGATCGCCCGGTAGATGGCGGCCTAGTCTATGCCGCGACGATCGAGCTCTCCTGCAATAACGACGATGCCGCCCTCGACGGCCTGTGCAGCCGGGTCCAGCCGGGCATGGCAGTGCAAGCGGAAATCAAGACAGGACGGCGAAGGATCATCCAGTACCTGTTAAGCCCGATCAGCAAGGCGTTGACCGAGGCTGGGCGAGAGACTTAGCTGACACCTCGAAGCCGCTGATGGCGCACGATGGCCGCGGCCTCGGCGACTTTCACCTCCAATGGCTGCGACGTGACTTACATCGTCCCGGCTCGCGAAGTCTTTTACATCTTGCCGAACGAGTGAAACTGGGGGAGCCTTGCTCCAGCCACGGCAGCTATCGTACTTATGGTGCGCGTCGGGTCTGGCACGACCTTCTCGCAGAACGCTAGCAATGCGGTTCACACAAGATCGAGAGACTGATGCGCGATCAGCGCCTCCGGGCGCGTCCGCGTCGTCAAAGATCAGTGCGAGTGATCCCATCATCGCCAGCGATGTGCTGGATCGCCAGTTCACGACCGACAGGCCCAACAAGAAATGGGCGGCAGACTTTAGCTATATCTGGACCGCCGAAGGCTGGTGGTCTGAGCCCGAAGTTTCTACCAGCTAGGAGTAGAGCCTTGGACCATTTGCACTGCTACCCAACCTTGGACCGCTCTGGCTGCACTGCTACCCAACCTTGGACCGCTCTGGCCTAGAGTTTTCCGCCTTTCCCAGATCCGGTGGGCTGGTCACACCGGCTGAGTTTGCCAGCATGATCGGGGGGATATTCCCGATCGCGCTGT
>NZ_JBDLBR010000017.1:0-5341 GCF_039710615.1 Aurantiacibacter flavus | reverse complement strand
GGCTCCACCGACGCGGCGCTGGCGGTTTTCACCGGCGCTTTGCGGAGGTCGCCATTTTTGACGGATAGCCGGCTCCCCCGGTGAAAATCGGGGAACCGATCGCTGTCCGCTTTTGAATTTGGTGGTTCTTTGACATTGTTGATCTTAGATGAAGGGACATGTGGGCGACGGCGCCCGGTCCGCGGAACTCAAGGCCGCGGTAACCGGTATTCATAAGCCGAAACCACATTCGCACGGACTACCACGTCTGTGTGTGATGATGCATGTCCTTCGTATCCATTACGTTTGACAGTGCAGGTATCGGCTCCTTGAAGCTCATGCCAAGCGGGTTAGCGGGGTTTTCCCCGTGTCTGTTTGGTATGTGACACAAACTTGAGAGTTTGATCCTGGCTCAGAACGAACGCTGGCGGCATGCCTAACACATGCAAGTCGAACGAGACCTTCGGGTCTAGTGGCGCACGGGTGCGTAACGCGTGGGAACCTGCCTTTAGGTTCGGAATAACAGTGAGAAATCGCTGCTAATACCGGATAATGTCTTCGGACCAAAGATTTATCGCCTTTAGATGGGCCCGCGTAGGATTAGCTAGTTGGTGAGGTAATGGCTCACCAAGGCGACGATCCTTAGCTGGTCTTAGAGGATGATCAGCCACACTGGGACTGAGACACGGCCCAGACTCCTACGGGAGGCAGCAGTGGGGAATATTGGACAATGGGCGAAAGCCTGATCCAGCAATGCCGCGTGAGTGATGAAGGCCTTAGGGTTGTAAAGCTCTTTTACCCGGGATGATAATGACAGTACCGGGAGAATAAGCCCCGGCTAACTCCGTGCCAGCAGCCGCGGTAATACGGAGGGGGCTAGCGTTGTTCGGAAATACTGGGCGTAAAGCGCACGTAGGCGGCGTCGTAAGTCAGGGGTGAAATCCCGGGGCTCAACCCCGGAACTGCCCTTGAAACTGTGATGCTAGAATCTTGGAGAGGCGAGTGGAATTCCGAGTGTAGAGGTGAAATTCGTAGATATTCGGAAGAACACCAGTGGCGAAGGCGACTCGCTGGACAAGTATTGACGCTGAGGTGCGAAAGCGTGGGGAGCAAACAGGATTAGATACCCTGGTAGTCCACGCCGTAAACGATGATAACTAGCTGTCCGGGCTCATAGAGCTTGGGTGGCGCAGCTAACGCATTAAGTTATCCGCCTGGGGAGTACGGTCGCAAGATTAAAACTCAAAGGAATTGACGGGGGCCTGCACAAGCGGTGGAGCATGTGGTTTAATTCGAAGCAACGCGCAGAACCTTACCAGCCTTTGACATCCTTCGACGGTTACGAGAGATCGTTTCCTTCCTTCGGGACGAAGTGACAGGTGCTGCATGGCTGTCGTCAGCTCGTGTCGTGAGATGTTGGGTTAAGTCCCGCAACGAGCGCAACCCTCGTCCTTAGTTGCCATCATTTAGTTGGGCACTCTAAGGAAACCGCCGGTGATAAGCCGGAGGAAGGTGGGGATGACGTCAAGTCCTCATGGCCCTTACAGGCTGGGCTACACACGTGCTACAATGGCATCTACAGTGAGCAGCGATCCCGCGAGGGTTAGCTAATCTCCAAAAGATGTCTCAGTTCGGATTGTTCTCTGCAACTCGAGAGCATGAAGGCGGAATCGCTAGTAATCGCGGATCAGCATGCCGCGGTGAATACGTTCCCAGGCCTTGTACACACCGCCCGTCACGCCATGGGAGTTGGTTTCACCCGAAGATGGTGCGCTAACCTTTTAGGAGGCAGCCAGCCACGGTGGGATCAGCGACTGGGGTGAAGTCGTAACAAGGTAGCCGTAGGGGAACCTGCGGCTGGATCACCTCCTTTCTAAGGATATTGGCGGAAAGCGTCGGCTCTAGCAGTCGGAAGTGCTTCCTCCGTTTCCAAAGAACATTGCCGTCGTCCTCATGTCCCTTCATCACTGGAAAAGACACGCAAGGCTTATGCTTTGTGTGTTTACGCCTGAGCTGGCTTATGCCGCCCGCGGCCTTTTGGCCCGCTTGAGGCGCATGGGCCTGTAGCTCAGTTGGTTAGAGCGCACCCCTGATAAGGGTGAGGTCGGTGGTTCGAATCCACCCAGGCCCACCATGTTTTGTCTGGCGAGGGGCCTTAGCTCAGCTGGGAGAGCGGTTGCTTTGCAAGCATCAGGTCATCGGTTCGATCCCGATAGGCTCCACCAGGCAGATATTTTTCCAGAGATGAAGAGAAAACGGATCCCGCGTATGGCGGGTAGGCAGTTTCGGCTGCCGTCTTTGACATTGTGAATGGGTTTTTAAATCGATGCCGTGAGGTGTCGTCGTGCTGGCAGAGGCTTTGCTTCTGGTCAGGCGATGGCAAATCACAAATCAATCAAATTGATTATCTGGCTGAGATAATTCCTCCGCACCGTTGTATCGGCAATTGTTATGCAGACTTGTCGTTGATGGTGTGGATTCTCAAGCGTGAGGTAAGAGCATTTGGTGGATGCCTTGGCATGTACAGGCTATGAAGGACGTGGCACGCTGCGATAAGCGTCGGGGAGCTGTGAGCAAGCTTCGATCCGGCGATTTCCGAATGGGGAAACCCACCCTCACCATTTCCTCTGATTGTTCTTCGGAATGATTAGAAGAGGTGGATAGGGTATCACCTTGCTGAATATATAGGCTTGGTGAAGCTAACCCGGGGAACTGAAACATCTCAGTACCTGGAGGAAAAGACATCAACCGAGATTCCGTTAGTAGTGGCGAGCGAACGCGGACCAGGCCAGTGCCTTCATTTCAACTAACAGAACATTCTGGAAAGTTTGGCCATAGCGGGTGACAGCCCCGTATGTGAAAGTGATGATGAAGGACTTGAGTAGGGCGGGACACGTGAAATCCTGTCTGAACATGGGGGGACCACCCTCCAAGCCTAAATACTCGTACATGACCGATAGCGAACACAGTACCGTGAGGGAAAGGTGAAAAGCACCCCGATTAGGGGAGTGAAACAGTACCTGAAACCGAATGCTTACAATCAGTTGGAGCCCCATAGGGGGTGACAGCGTACCTCTTGCATAATGGGTCAGTGACTTAATCTAGCAAGCAAGCTTAAGCCGTTAGGTGTAGGCGTAGCGAAAGCGAGTCTGAATAGGGCGAATGAGTTTGTTGGATTAGACCCGAACCCCGGCGATCTAGGCATGAGCAGGCTGAAGGTGCGGTAACACGCACTGGAGGGCCGAACCGTTTAATGTTGAAAAATTATCGGATGACTTGTGTTTAGGGGTGAAAGGCCAATCAAGCCGGGAAATAGCTGGTTCTCCGCGAAATCTATTGAGGTAGAGCGTCAGATGTATGCCGATGGGGGTAGAGCACTGGATGGGCTAGGGCTGCGCGAGCGGTACCAAACCTAACCAAACTCCGAATACCATCGAGTCTTGTCTGGCAGACAGACGGCGGGTGCTAAGGTCCGTCGTCAAAAGGGAAACAGCCCTAACCTACAGCTAAGGTCCCCAAGTAATACCTAAGTGCGAAAGCATGTGGGAATCCCAAAACAACCAGGAGGTTGGCTTAGAAGCAGCCATCCTTTAAAGAAAGCGTAACAGCTCACTGGTCTAAATAAGGGTTCCTGCGGCGAAGATGTAACGGGACTAAAGGTATTCACCGAAGCTTAGGGTTCAGAACTTTGTTCTGAGCGGTAGCGGAGCGTTCCGTAAGCGAGCGAAGGAGAAGGGTAACCGACTCTGGACGTATCGGAAGTGCGAATGCTGACATGAGTAGCGATAAAGAGGGTGAGATGCCCTCTCGCCGAAAGACCAAGGGTTCCTGCGCAACGCTAATCGGCGCAGGGTAAGCCGGCCCCTAAGACGAGCCCGAAGGGGGTAGTCGATGGGAACCACGTTAATATTCGTGGGCCTGGTGGTGTGTGACGGATGGCGGAAGTAGTTCACTCTTAACGGATTGAGTGGGCTGCCAAGTTGTCCCGGGAAATAGCCCCACCGTATAGACCGTACCCGAAACCGACACAGGTGGTCAGGTAGAGTATACCAAGGCGCTTGAGTGAAGTATCCTGAAGGAACTCGGCAAATTGCCTCCGTACCTTCGGAAGAAGGAGGCCCTGGATTAACGCAAGTTTTTTCAGGGGGCACAGGCCAGGGGGTAGCGACTGTTTATCAAAAACACAGGACTCTGCTAAGTCGGCTTCAAGACGACGTATAGGGTCTGACGCCTGCCCGGTGCTGGAAGGTTAAGAGGAGGAGTGCAAGCTCCGAATTGAAGCCCCAGTAAACGGCGGCCGTAACTATAACGGTCCTAAGGTAGCGAAATTCCTTGTCGGGTAAGTTCCGACCTGCACGAATGGCGTAACGACTTCCCCACTGTCTCCAGGATATGCTCAGCGAAATTGAAGTTCCCGTGAAGATGCGGGATACCCGCGGTTAGACGGAAAGACCCCGTGCACCTTTACTGCAGCTTCAGAGTGGCATTAGGAAAGAGTTGTGTAGCATAGGTGGGAGGCTTTGAAACTTGGGCGCCAGTCCAAGTGGAGCCATAGGTGAAATACCACCCTGCTGTTTTCTGATGTCTAACTAACTACCGTTATCCGGTAGTAGGACCCTCTGTGGCGGGTAGTTTGACTGGGGCGGTCGCCTCCTAAAGAGTAACGGAGGCGCGCGATGGTAGGCTCAGGCCGGTTGGAAACCGGCTGCAAGAGTGCAATGGCATAAGCCTGCCTGACTGCGAGACTGACGAGTCGAGCAGAGACGAAAGTCGGTCATAGTGATCCGGTGGTCCCTCGTGGAAGGGCCATCGCTCAACGGATAAAAGGTACGCCGGGGATAACAGGCTGATACTGCCCAAGAGCTCATATCGACGGCAGTGTTTGGCACCTCGATGTCGGCTCATCACATCCTGGGGCTGGAGCAGGTCCCAAGGGTTTGGCTGTTCGCCAATTAAAGTGGTACGTGAGCTGGGTTCAGAACGTCGCGAGACAGTTTGGTCCCTATCTGCCGTGGGCGTCGATTGTTGAGAGGAGTTGCCCCTAGTACGAGAGGACCGGGGTGAACATACCTCTGGTGTACCTGTCATCGCGCCAGCGGTGCAGCAGGGTAGCTATGTATGGACGGGATAACCGCTGAAAGCATCTAAGCGGGAAGCCTCCCTCAAGATTAGCAATCATCGAACCGTGATAGACCATCACGTTGATAGGCCAGGTGTGGAAGCGCAGTAATGTGTGGAGCTAACTGGTCCTAATCGTTCAGTTCGCGCTTGTTGAATCCCACCATCAACGTCAGGGCTGCAAAGCTCTGGCATTGAGGAGGAATACTCAAAGCCGGATAATGACGCCTCAAAAGCAACAACA
>NZ_JBDLBR010000016.1:0-5431 GCF_039710615.1 Aurantiacibacter flavus | reverse complement strand
AGACATGGCATGCAGGTCGTTACTGGACCAGGTCGTACCATTTGCGAAAACGACGTTTTCGATAGCCGCATTGTTATTGTTCATGGCTTCGGACAGCGTCACCTGATCGGTTGTGCCGCTGATGGAGAGTACATAGTCGTTGCCGTTGTTCGCCTGGGTGACGATTACGTCGGCCGGATCGATCCCGGCGCCGAACTGCAGCGTGTCGGTGCCGCCGTAACCGACGCTCCAGCCGTGGCTGTCTTCCTGAATCGTGTCCTGTCCGTCACCGAGATTGAAGAGATAGATGTCGTTGTTGCCGCCCCCGACCAGAAGATCGTTGCCCGTGCCCCCGCTCAATATATCGCGGCCGTTATAGCCGAGCACTGTGTCGTTGCCGGCGTCGCCATAGAGACGGTCGTCGCCGCCCTTGCCTCTGATAGTATCGTTGCCGCCACCACCATGAAGCGTTTCGGATGCAGTAGTACCGTCGATATTGTCGTCACCCTCGGTATAGGGGACGACGGATTGGTCCAGCATCTCGCGCGTCCACACCGTACCGTCGGCGAACTCGATCGTCTCGAGCCAGCTTGCCATGTCGTTACCCGCACCGCCGACAATCTGAACGGTGCCGCCACCATTCGCGATCGTAAGCAGGTAGTCGTTGCCGCTATTGATGCGGGTAATCTCGACGTCGGAACTCAGGATGGAAGCGCCGAAACGAAGCGTATCGGTACCGCCGCCAACGCCGCTGGCGGTCTTCTCCCTGATGATGTCGTTGCCATCGCCGAGACCAAACAGATAGACGTCGTCGCCGGCATCGCCTGAAATCGTATCGTTGCCGGCACCACCGGCTATGACGTCGCCCACTGCCGAGCCGGTGAAGTTGTCGGCGCCAGCACCGAGGTCGATCTCGCCGATCCCGGTGAGCGTCACGCTCTGGAGCGAGAGGGTGTCGTTGCCGTCGGTCAAAGCGAGGTTGACCGCTGCGTGGCCACCAGAATCGATCGTCTCGACATTGACCAGCCTGCTGACCCGGATGACCGTCCCGTCGGCTCCGGCGAGGATTCGATCCTGGCCCGCGCCTCCCTCGAAATCGTCGATGCCCTGATCCGTTCCGGAAACGAGGAACGTCTCGTCGCCAGTGCTGCCTCGCAGGACGTCATTGCCCTTGCCGCCGACAATGGCCGCAACGTCGGTGACGACCATATTGCTCAGGTCGAGATGATCGTCTCCATCGCCCAGGTCGATCGTAACGTTGGCAAAGCCGTTGCCGTCGATCGCCTCGATACTGCTGATCGACCCGATCCCGATAACAGCGCCGTCCGCCACCGCTTGCAGCTGGTCGGACCCTGCGCCGCCATTGATCGCATCGTATCCGGAGTCCGGCGATGCATATTGGAAGACGTCGTCGCCGGCCCCTCCTGTCAGACTGTCGTCACCGGCCCCGCCGCGCACGATATCGGCCCCGGCAGTGCCAACGAAGCTGTCATTGCCGCCCGCGAGGTCGATATAGGTCAGGCCGGAAACGACGATCGCACTCAGGTCGGTCGTCTCGCTATCGTCGGTTCGCGCAAGAACGACATTGCTGAAACCGCCGCCCGAGATCGCTTCGACATTCTGGAAGCTGCCGAGCAGGATGACTGTATCGTCGGCTCCCGCCGTTATCGTGTCGCTCCCTACTCCGCCATCGATCTGATCGGCGCCGGTCGAGGTTCCGACATAGCGAATGATGTCGTTCCCAGCCCCCGCATTGATCGTATCCGCGCCGAGCGAACCCGTAACCACGTCATCTCCGCCCCCCATGTCGATCGAGACGATGCCATGGAGCACCGAGGCCGAGAAATCGAGCGTGTCGGCGCCGTCGGTCGCCTCGATCGTGACGTTGGCGTGGCCCAGCGCGGTTATGAGTTCCACGCTGGTCAGTGCGCTTAGGTCGATAACAGTGTTGTCGGATGCCGCCTCAATCACATCGTTTCCGCTGCCGCCGTGGATGGCATCGACACCATCTTCATCCCCGTCGAATACGAAGGTATCGTTGCCACCGGCTCCATCGAGCGTGTCGTTTCCGCCACCGCCTTCGAGACGGTTATTGTTGCCGTCGCCCGTTATGATATCGGCCCCGAGCCCGCCGATCACACCCTCGATCCCGCTCAACGTTTCGCTGAGCGTGGAATTTTGCGTGGTCACGATGCTCGCTGTTCCGGCAGCGAGATCGATCGACCATTTGTCGAGGGAGAAGCTGTAATCGGCGATGTCGAATCCCTCGCCGCCGTCGAGCAGATCGGTTCCGGTGTCGCCTGAGAGAATGTCGTCGCCCGCACCCCCGTGCAATTCGTCGTTGCCGGCTCCGCCATACAGATGATCGTTGCCTTCCGAGCCGTAGAGAACATCGTCTCCCGCTCCGCCGAGGATGACGTCGTCGCCTGCCAGACCGTCGATCACATTGCCGTTTGCAGCCCCGATGAGGTAGTCGGCACTCGCCGTCGCCGGCTGGGCGAGGAGGATCGTCTCGAAATCCGCTGCCTGCCAGATCGTCCCGTCGGCGAACCGGATCTGCTGAATTCCGGCAGCACCGTTATTGGTGAACTGGCTCTTGATCGTCACCTCGTCGGTGCCGTTCGATAACATGAGGACGAGATCCTCCGGCGCATCGGCTGGACGAAGCAAGCGGATATCCGCCGTGGCGATCCCCGCAGCGAAGGCGAGTATGTTGGTCGATCCGTCGGCCATCTCGGCGATGATGTCCGCACCATCGCCAAGGGCGAAAACATAGGTGTCAGCGCCAGCTCCGCCCGCCAGAACGTCATTGCCTGCTCCGCCGCCAAGCACGTCGTCACTGCCAAAACCGCGAATTAGATCATCGCCCGTCGTTACGGTCGCATCGATGGCAGATGCGCGCAATTGGGCCATCGTCACGCTGGAGCCATCGGCAAAGTGGATCTGGTCGACACCCGATCGTCCGCCGGGATCGAGCCCGTCGAGCGTAATCGATCCCGCCAGCGATACGAAGGAAATCACCAAAGGTCCGCCATCGACCGGCTGTGTCAGCACCAGATCGGAAAGCGTGATTCCGGCACCGAAGGCCAGCGTATTGATATTGCCGGAATTGCCCGCCTGGCTCGGATCGTTGCCCGCGCCGCTGTCGTCGACGATCGTATCGTCGTCATCGCCGACATTGTACACATAGGTATCGTTGCCGGCACCGCCGATCAGAGTGTCGTCGCCTAGGCCACCCTGCAAAGTATCGCCGAAATTGGTGCCGGTCAGCGTGTTGTCGCCAGCCGTCCCCAGCCCGCCCGCCTTGGCCTCCAGCGTGGCGCGATCCCAGGTCGTGCCGTCGGCGAATTGCACCACTTCGATGCCCGACGAGCCGCTTTCCGCCTGCTGATCGAGATAGATGACATTGTCGTCGTCGATATAGAGGATGAGGTCCTGCGCGTCGGTTGGCGATACGAACACCTGTACGTCGGCGGCGTTGATGTTTTCGAGGACCAGAGTGTCGGTCGACTGGGCGTCGGTGGGGTCGTAGATCGCATCGTGGCCATCCCCCTTCGCGAAGTTATAGACGTCGGATCCTCGGCCTCCGCGGAGGACATCGTCTCCCTTCATCCCGCGAAGACTGTCATCACCACCAGCCCCTACGATCGTATCGTTGCCCATAGTGACAGCGACGGTGCGACCATCAACGCTATTGCTACGAACCAATTGTTGCAGCGTACTCACGTTCCAGACAGAGCCTGATTGGAAGACAATATTTTCGATTTGACCCGTCCCGAACTCGGCCGGCAGGTCGATGCGATCGTGCGTACCCCTAATTAACAGCGTAATTCCAAAGTTGGCCCCGTCTACAAGGGGCGACGTTATCTGAATGTCAGATTCGGCAACTCCCACACCGAACCGCAGCGTATCGATGCCACTCGTATCATACAGAGTGTCGGAGCCGTCGCCCCGATTCCAAATGTAGGTGTCATCGCCGCTGCCGCCGTTCAGGTAGTCGTTCCCCCCACTGCCGGTCAGCGTGTCGTTGCCATTGCCTGAGGATATGTCATCGTTGCCGGCTCCACCGACGATAACGTCTGCGTAGCCGGTGCCGTAAATACGGTCGCCATTGTTTGTAACGATACTGCTCATAAGCTGAGCGCGGAGTTGCGCATCGGTAAGGATCGTGCCGTCGGTAAACTCGAAGCGCTCGATCGCACGTCCATTGTTGGTGTTCTGATTGCGCAGGTAAAGGCGGTCGGAGGTGCCGGCCACCGCTATGATCAGTCCCTGAGAATCGGCGTCCCCCGGGGGCACACTCAACGACAGGTCAGATGCGACGATACCCACACCGAACCGCAGCGTATCGATGCCACTGGTATCATACAGAGTGTCGGAGCCGTCGCCCCGATTCCAAATGTAGGTGTCATCGCCGCTGCCGCCGTTCAGGTAGTCGTTCCCCCCACTGCCGGTCAGCGTGTCGTTGCCATTGCCCGAGGATATGTCATCGTTGCCGGCTCCACCGACGATAACGTCTGCGTAGCCGGTGCCGTAAATACGGTCGCCATTGTCTGTAACGATACTGCTCATAAGCTGAGCGCGGAGTTGCGCATCGGTAAGGATCGTGCCGTCGGTAAACTCGAAGCGCTCGATCGCACGTCCATTGTTGGTGTTCTGATTGCGCAGGTAAAGGCGGTCGGAGGTGCCGGCCACCGCTATGATCAGTCCCTGAGAATCGGCGTCCCCCGGGGGCACACTCAACGACAGGTCAGATGCGACGATACCCACACCGAACCGCAGCGTATCGATGCCACTGGTATCATACAGAGTGTCGGAGCCGTCGCCCCGATTCCAAATGTAGGTGTCATCGCCGCTGCCGCCGTTCAGGTAGTCGTTCCCCCCACTGCCGGTCAGCGTGTCGTTGCCGTCATAAGCATAGATATGCTCATTGCCAGACGTACCATTCAGAACCTCATTTCCGTTCGTGCCATTGATGTCGGAGAACCACTCGAAAAGGTGCGAGTTGATTGCACCCTGGTCCCAGACAGTACCATCTGAGAAAACAACGCTTTCGATAGCCGCATTGTTGTTGTTTATGGCTTCGGACAGCGTCACCTGATCGGTGGTACCGCTGATGGAGAGTACATAGTCGTTGCCGTTGTTCGCCTGGGTGACGATCACGTCCCCCGGATCGATCCCGGCGCCGAACTGCAGCGTGTCGGTGCCGCCATAGCCGGCACCCCAGCCATGACTGTCATCCTGAATAATGTCCTGCCCATCCCCCAGATTGAACAGGTAGGTATCGTTGTTACCGCCCCCGATCAGGAGGTCGTTGCCGGAGCCGCCTGAGAGGATGTCGTTACCGGCCCGCCCGACAAGGGTGTCATTCCCGGTGCCGCCGTTCAGCGTGTCCGCCTGGCTGGTTCCGTAGAAGGTATTGTCGCCTGAATTGGCCACCATAGACATGGCA
>NZ_JBDLBR010000015.1:0-5714 GCF_039710615.1 Aurantiacibacter flavus | reverse complement strand
GTTTCCTCGTAAAGTTCGCGAATGGCAGCCTGTTCGATGGTTTCGCCGGTTTCGATCTTGCCGCCGGGAAAACCCCACCGCCCTGCATCGGGCGGATTGGCCCTGCGAACCAGCAGGACCTGATCCATCGTCCTGCTTCTCGGCAGCAAGGATCACTGCGCAGGGCCGGTCTTTCGCGCCCTCTACCCATCCCCGCCGTGCTTCGTCGCGCCAAAGGTAATCAAATCGGACGAATTACCCGATTTGCTGTTCTGGTTTCTTCTGTAGAGCGTCTTATGCGGACCGTATTCCCTGGGAGCATCACGCCAGCGCAGCCCGTTGCGATTTGACGTGACCCCCAGCTTTCCCCCAGCTGGGATTAGAGCCGGGCGGTTGTTTTGCGCATTGGCGCGGTTGAAGCAATGGGCTGCGTAGCGGAGCCAGTAGGGCGCAGCGAAGCAGGCCATTGCTTATCCAGTTCTGCGGCGAAGGCCGCCGGGGTTGCGTAGCCAAGCGATGAGTGCGGTCGCTCGCGGTTGTAGTCCTCCACCCAGTCTGCGATCTCGACCCGGGCATGAGCCATGCTCATGAACAACGTCTCGTTGAGCAGTTCATCGCGCATGCGACCATTGAAGCTTTCCACGTAACCGTTCTGCATGGGCCTACCCGGTGCGATGTAATGCCACTCCACACCGATCTCGCCGCACCATGCGAGCACAGCGTTACTGGTGAGTTCAGTGCCATTGTCGCTGACGATCATGCCCGGCTTGCCGCGCCGAGCGATCAGCTCGGTCAGCTCGCGAACGACGCGCTGCCCTGAGATCGAGGTGTTCGCAACTGCCGCCAGGCATTCCCTCGTCACGTCATCGACCACGTTAAGCACGCGGAACCGCCTGCCTGACGCCATCTGATCGTGAACGAAGTCGAGGCTCCAGCGCTGGTTCGGCAGAGCCGTCGCCTGACTGCCAAGCCTTCCTCGTTATAAAGCCGCTGGGTCTTCTTCCGGTTGATCATGATCCCCTCCCGGCGCAGCAGAATATGCAAACGGCGGTAGCCGAACCGGCGACGCTGGTTGGCCAGTTCGCGCAGCTTCTCACGCAGACCGGCATCATCGTCCCGTGTGGAACAGTAGCGCACGCTCTTGCGATCGGCATCGATGATACGGCACGCCCGCCGTTCGCTCATCCCGTGGCACGCCTGGAGATGAGCAACAGCTTCCCGCTTCGCGGCGGGCGTCAGAACTTTTTTGCCAGAAGATCTTTCAAAGCAGCCTGATCGAGCATGGCATCGGCCAGAAGGCGCTTGAGCTTGGCATTCTCGTTCTCCAGCTCCTTGAGCCGCCGAGCCTCCGACACCTCGAGCCCGCCATACTTGGCCTCCCAGTTGTAGATCGTTGCCTCGGATACACCGTGCCGCCCAGCAAGGTCGGCGGTCTTCGCTCCGGCCTCCGCTTCCTTAAGCACGCCAATGATCTGCTCTTCTGAAAACCTCGTTCGCTTCATCTGTCCGTCCTTCCCGTCGGGCCGGACTCTAATCAAGCTTGGACGAAAATCAGGGGGTCACGTCAGATTGACGAAGATGATCCTGTTCAGCACCCGCCGGTCATCGGGGCTTGCCGTGGCTCTTAGGGAAATAGGGCAAAAGACGCGCCATCTGCTCGTCAGTCAGCCAATACAGGTTGCTCATGCCCAGTCTCCTCGCGCAGCCTGGAGCCGAGGGCGTGCAGCGCACAATCACATCGCCCTCAGCCAATCAATGGATCCTGAGCCTAGTCGGATGCATGTGGGGTGAATTAGGGGTAGCAAATTTTGTGCTAGTAAGCAAAAAGGTTCACAAGTCGCTATTTTTGAAAAGCGCTGGTCACGTGCTATTGGAAATAGGATTTTAAAAAACGAAGCATTTGGAGAAGTTGGTGAAGGCCATTGCAATTTCTACCTGTCGCGTATTGTTTGCACCTATTATAGCCTTCATGGTTCTCGTGGTAGGTGTTTCATCAATCCCAGCTTTGGCTCAATCGCGATACGAAATACGCGCGCTCGCAAGTTGTGAAGGAGTAGATGTTGCGATAACATCCCAAGGTCGCACCTTCGACTGCCGAGCACTTGCTGAACTTTTGTATATCAATAACGTCAAAGTGAGAGGGCAGGAATTTGAGGCCCTTTATTTCTCTGACGACGAGGGCGAAATCTACGTAGCGAGTTTAGGTCCATCAATTCAATTTGCGATGGAACGAATTGACCCACGCCAACTGCAAGTATTCCGCGAGTTAGCACCGGCACGTCAGGATACAGGGTCCTTAATCGGAAGAGGCCGCGAGCATCGCCGGTGGGTTGATGTCTACCGCGCTCGATGGCTGCGGCTTGTACCGCGCACATTCGGTCGGGGCTTTGAGAAGCCGATTGAGTTCTTGGCTGACTCTAATCTCAAGCCGCTTGCCCAGTTGCATCGCGAGTTGAA
This sequence comes from Aurantiacibacter flavus, assembly GCF_039710615.1. Classification (NCBI taxonomy): domain Bacteria; kingdom Pseudomonadati; phylum Pseudomonadota; class Alphaproteobacteria; order Sphingomonadales; family Erythrobacteraceae; genus Aurantiacibacter; species Aurantiacibacter flavus. Next base: position 3,278 of record NZ_JBDLBR010000015.1, on the reverse strand, counting down.
CCAGCTGCGTGCTCGTCGAGATGAACTCCGAACTGCACGACAATCCCAGTCATCAAGAATAACAAGCGTGGCACGTGGTGGAACGCCCATCACTCCGGCTCCCGCAAGCTCGCTATTGTCTCCTTCCGGAGGTCTGCCCACTAACTTCTCCCAGCTTCGTGGACCTGAGCGCCTATCTGTCGTCCAGGAAATCTTCCGCGGTGCTCAAAGCTGGTCTGCCGCTCAACGCCGCTCACGCTGCGATGAGGTGTTTGGCTTCAACAGGCCCAATTTCTACCGCGTCTTTTTTGATCGCGATGCGAGCGTAGAAGCTGTTTGTGAAGCAAGCGGCTCACCAGATTTCTTCTACTGGCGCGCACTCGTTCGTGGCCCCAGTTACAACCTTGCGTCTGATCCACTACTCAAGCTAACTCTGATGAACCGTATGATTAGAGACCTACGAACTGCACTAGAGGCTGGTTATCAACATGCTCTGATGCCTCTGGCTCAGTTGAATGACGAAAGCTCAGCAGTTCTTGCTGCAGCTGAAAGACGGCGGCGCGAGCTTGAAGCCGAGAGACGAGAACTTGAAAATGCTCGCCCGAGACCATCACGCCTTGCCCAGCTTTGCAACAGTCTCAATGCCACTCGCGCGAGAATGCGAAGCATGGGAAAACAACCACCAACCCTCCCTGACCTAGAACGCGACGGCTGCGAAGCCGCCGGAGTTCCTATCCGATGAATTCTGTCACCCAGCATCGAGAAGCGCGGATCGGCAACGCGACCCTGTCGATGCGGCCTAGGCTCAGGACTCGTTGATCACAGCCAGAAGAGCACGGTGGCTGCGAGAGCGAGGGCGGAGAAGAAGACGGTTGGGCAGCGGTCGTAGCGAGTTGCCACACGGCGCCAGTCTTTGAGGCGTCCGAACATGATCTCGATGCGGTTTCGGCGTTTGTATCGGCGCTTGTCGTATTTGACGAAAAGAACGGGATTTGAGGCCCGGAATGCAAGGCGTAATGCCTTTTGCTCGAGCGCATCCCTGAACCATTCGGCGTCATAGCCCCGGTTAGCCAGCATCCACCGCGCCTTGGGTAGATCAGATCATCGAGCAGGGCTGCCGCGCCGGTGTAATCGCTGATCTGGCCTGCCGTGATGAAGAAGCTCAAAGGGCGGCCGTTGGCGTCGGTGACGGCGTGAAGCTTGGTGTTCATGCCGCCCTTGGTTCGCCCGATCAGGCGGCCGAGGCCCCCTTTTTTACCCCAAGGCTGGAAGCCGTGCGGTGGGCCTTGAGATAGGTCGCATCGATCATGACGGTCTGGGGTTCGGCTCTCTGGGCAGACAGACCCTCCATCATCCGGCCAAACACGCCCATCTCGCCCCACCGTTTCCAGCGGTGGTAGAGCGTCTTATGCGGACCGTATTCCCTGGGAGCATCACGCCAGCGCAGCCCGTTGCGATTGACGAAGATGATCCCGCTCAGCACGCGCCGGTCATCGACCCGGGGCTTGCCGTGGCTCTTGGGGAAATAGGGCGAAAGACGCGCCGTCTGCTCTTCAGTCAGCCAATACAGGTCGCTCATGCTCAGGCCTCGTCGCGGAGCCTGGAGCCGAAGGCGTGCAGAGCACAATCACTTCGCCCTCAGCCAATCAATTGGTCCTAAGCCTAGTCGGGCATTGGTGTGCCGCACACCACAAAGGCAACAACCGGATCAATAGGTCCGCTCCCGCGACAAATCCGCTGAGCTTCTTGCTCAGTTTGAGCACCCAGGAGCGCTGATTGCGCCTCCAGTACCGAAATCCATTCCTGCTTGGCGTCGTCGATGAACATTCTTGCGGCCTCGCCAAAAGAGGTTACGCGCGCCCAGCGGTGAAAGATGATCGCGTGTCGCTCGCCTCCACTCTCGGAATCAACAAAATTCACGGTCCGGCTCGACTGCTCCAAGACCCGGCGGATAGCGTCTTCATGCTGAGGTTCGATACCCCGAATGATGTTTACCGGGTTTCGCTGATCGTTGATGGCGAATGATTGGGTGATGCGAGCTGGTATCCTGTCGTTCGGATCGCGGTCGAAATGAATGTTAATAAACTGTCCATTTGGTCGAACGTCAAAGCTATCACTCGCATATTTCGCCACGAGGTTGATTGACAGAATGTACCTCATCACCGGCAAGTCGAGGGCGCTGACCTCGCGATAAATGCCGTCAGGCCCCCGTGCTTCGATACAAACAGTCTGGCTAAAAGTGCGACCATCGGAGACGGTAATATCGACCTGATTTTGTTCTCTCGGCAGCACCCCAGCCACTGTCATCGTTCTGAAGAAGTCTGCTTCACCAGCAACCTCCATACCATTCACGCGGGTCACCCGAAGCCCCTCAAAAGGGATGGCAGGTTCATAAAAGCGGCTCAAATTGGCGGGCTCAGATTCTGACCGGATTGGCTCGCCAATTCGGCCATCTGGCATTGATCTGCAAATGCCAAATCTCACGTCAGTGCGCTCTGGCACGCTCAAGTCAGCAGTCTGGGCTTGCGCAGTTGCAGCGACGCAAACACTCGCAGCAAATGCCAGCATCGTTTGGGCTCTCATCGGCGAAGTCCTTATTTTGGAGAAATTTCTCAAGAACTAAGCAATAGATCGAGGACGGCGTCTTGCCTACTTCACCCGCGTTGGAGCGGCGTTTCCGCATAAGGACGGACAAGGCCATACAGTGGCGCTTAATGCGATCCCGGTCAATGGCCGCATTGTCTTGCGCTCTCCGAAAGAGCCAATGAGCCACAGGCGAGAAACACACGCGACGAAGAGCACGAACGTTAGTCGTGTCGAAGCGGCCAACAGCAAGTGCGGGCGGGGTGCCCGCATTTGCCTCGTCTGCGGAGTTGCTTGATCGTTTGCGGACAGCTGAATGAAAATCTGCTTGCCAGCGTTTCCCAACACCAGCGCCAAAAGAACGGCGAACAAACCTTGAACCGTATGCGAGCTCGCGCGCTGAACGGTTACTGGGTTTTTCAGACGCCGATTGGGTATCGCTATGAGCGAGTGACTGGGCAAGGGAAGGTGCTTCAGCTCGTCGAACCGGTCGCTTCGATTGTCCGAGCAGCGCTTGAAGGTTTCGCAAACAAGCGGTTCGGCATCAAAGCAGAGGTCAAACGGTTTCTAGAGGCGCAACCTGATTTCCCGCGCAGCATAGCGAACGATTTGGGCTTCACCGAGATCACGATTGCAGCACTACTCGGCCACGCATCGGGCTCGATTACTAGCCGTTACGTCCACACCCTCGATGCTGCCCTCATTATGGCTGCCGA
>NZ_JBDLBR010000014.1:0-6476 GCF_039710615.1 Aurantiacibacter flavus | reverse complement strand
ACCGGTCGATCGCGCGCAGCAGGTGATCGACCGGCACGTGGTCCTCGATACGGAAGCTGTAGAACAGCGCCTCCTGCATCACCGTCCGCTCGCCCATCATACCAACGTCTCCGCTTGCTTGCGCATCACTGAATCAGCACTTCACGCCCATCGCAAGCGGGAATTTTTCAACAGAATAGACCCAATTGTGGCCGTAGCCGTACCGACAGTATTCGAGCGCGGCGAAAGACCGGAGTGAAAATCTTCGCTCCGTCGCGAAGTTGCTCCAGATGATCGGACCACCACTGCATCATTCGTACCCTCTCCGCCCAATGCGCGCCGCGATGATAGGCAGCTCGCACCTGGTCGGGGTCCTTGTGCGCGAGTGAACGCTCCATTGCATCTGGATGCCACAAGCCAGATTCATTTAGCAGGGTGCTCGCTACGGCGCGAAAGCCGTGAGACGTCATCTCGTCCCCACCATAACCGAGCCGACGCAATGCAGAATTGAGCGTGTTCTCGGACATACAGCGCTGCGTCGTATGAAAGGCGGGGAACAGGTACGAGCCAGCGTTTGGAAGCGCTCGAAGCAGACCCAACAGTTCGACAACCTGACTCGAAAGCGGCACCGAGTGCGGCTGAGCCATTTTCATATTCTCACCCGGAATACGCCATACCGCACCTTCCAGATCGAACTCGTGCCATTCTGCCTTACGCAACTCGCCTGGCCGCACGAACACATGGGGAGCGATCTTAAGTGCGATCAGCGTCTCGGGTTTCCCGAAATAGCCCACGATTGCGCGCAGCAACTCGCCAAAGAGCTCGGTTCTAGGATAGCGGCATGGTGCTTCACCTGCGGCGCCGTGAGCGCACCACGGAGCAGGTCTGCCGGATTTTCCTGTGCTCTCATCGTGACGATGGCATAGTGAAATACGCGGCCAGCAAAGGCACGAAGCCGTTGTGCTGTCTCGTGATGCCCCTTCCGCTCCACCTTGCGAAGTGCGTTCAGAAGCTCGTGTGGCGTAATTTCCGAAACGGGACGATGCCCGATGTCGCGGTCGAGCAAATCCCGGAACCAGCGAGACTTCTTTATGGGGACCGTCTTCTTTCCTTCGCGTTCCATCTTCTCGATGTACTCATCCGCTACCAGCTTGAAGGTTGTCGCGGCACCTATCGTCGCCTCGATGAACGCCTGACGCTTCGCTGCAGCTGGATCGATACCGTTTGCCAGTAGGCGCCGGGCTTCGTCACGCTTTGCACGAGCTTCCTTGAGCGACACATCTGGGTATTTCCCGAGCGCGAGCTTCTTCTCGACACCTCGAAATCGAACTTCAATCGCCAGAACTTTGCACCCGAGGGCTGAACTTGAAGGTGCAAAGCGCGATCATCGGCCACTTCATACGATGAATCTCTCGGCTGTAGCCTGCTGATCTCTAACGCTCTTATCGCCATTTGGGGGCCTCGACTCTGACCATTTGCCAGGGGCCCCCACCGAGGCTCCCAAATCGGCCGGAAGGGGGCGGATGGGGACGCACGCGAGCGGAAGACCAATGACCAATTTCACCAGCATTTCTGCGGGTCTGCGAGGTTTTTGGACGCTTCAGGGAGGGTGGGTGGTGCGCTTACAGGACCCTCACCGATGGTTTAACACAACGATCTCGCGGTATTTTTCTGATGTGATTTTCCCAAAGGCCCCCGGCGGGGCCCCCAAGAAAATTTGAACTGCGGCGGACTCAAACCTGGTGCAGGAAACGCATCAATAGCTACGTTGAACGCGAATTCCACATAGGCCTCCCGATTGATTCTGCCCTCTGCCTATTCGAGTTTTGCGCGACTTGGGTCGGCAGCCAAAAAATGCCAGGCCTCGGTGGCAAGAGGCGTCGATGGCGCCCTCTCACGGCGAGAACACGGGTTCGATTCTCGTATGGGGCACCTGAACTTTTCAATGGGTTAGGTGAAACGACATCCGATCTATCAAGTATTCACCAAACATCTTTTGGCGGACGCGTGCGCGCTGGCCCGGACAATTTTAGCCTTGTGATCTGGTGTCGCCCGCTCCGAAACATCTCGCGATTTGTTGCACCAACTAGCGGCAGAATGGGAGCCGCTTGCAGACTGTCCGGTTCTTGGGATGGGACGAGACCAAACAGACGTTCTGAACGTGAACGCTAATGAAGAGCTGCGTAACAACACCATCGGACTACGATAGAAACATAAGAGAGCAATTTCAGACATCCGGGCACGGCTCTCCCGGCCCGGCTGCGGGGCGGTTCCTCGATAGGATGAACACCGCCGCAAGGGCCAGCCCTGCCATCGCAGCACCCGCAAGTGGCACGGCACGGTAACCGATACCGGCGGCAATTACCGCTCCGCCGAGCGCCGCGCCCACCGCATTGCCGAGATTGAACGCCCCGATATTGATCGCCGACGCAAGGTTGGGCGCATCGGCTGCGGCGGTCATCACCCGCACCTGCAACGGCGGCACGATCGCGAAGCTTGCCACCCCCCACGCGAAGACCAGACCGGCAACGGGAATTGCGAACTGCACCATCACGGAGAAGGCAATCAGCACGAGGCTCAACCCCGCGAGCGAGATCATCAGCGTGCGATCGACCGAACGGTCGGCATAGCGCCCGCCCAGCCAATTGCCGAGGGTCAGGCCAAGGCCGTAGATCACCAGCATGGCGGTGACGAACCCGACAGACGCCCCGGTCTCCTGCTGCAGGATCGGGACGATATAGGTATAGACGGTGAACATCGCGCTCGCGCCGAGAACCGTCAGAAGAAGCGCTGCAAGGACCGACGGGCGGCCGAGCATACGCAGCTCCGCAAGTGCTCCGCCACTCTGGGGTGGTGCCCGATCCGGTAGCGTCCAGCGCAGCGCGGCCATGGTCACAAGGCCGAGGATGGCAATTCCCCAGAAGGGAGCGCGCCAGCCCAGTTGCTCTCCGGTCCAGGTCGCGAGTGGCACACCCACCACCGTTGCGAGCGTTAGCCCCACGAACATGGCCGCCACCGCGCTCGCGGCGCGACCGGGCGGAACCACGCTGGCCGCGACAACCGAGCCGACCCCGAAGAACGCGCCGTGGTTGAGCGAGGTGACGATCCGCGCCGCCATCAGTATGCCATAGCTATCGGCAAGCGCAGCCATCAGATTGCCGACGGTAAAGATCGCAGCCAGCCCGATCAGCAACGTGCGCCGCCTGATATGGCCGGTGGTCAGCGTCATCAGCGGGGCCCCCACCATCACGCCCACCGCATAGGCACTTACCAGCAGCCCGGCAGTCGGAATCGATACCTCGAGGTCGGCCGCGATCAGCGGCAGCAGGCCCATGGGGGAAAACTCGGTTACACCGATGCCGAAGGCTCCGGTGGCAAGCGCGATCAGGGGAGGATTGAGCTTCATGGTGTGGTTCGCCTTCAGACCAGGGCCGGGTTCAGGCGGGCGAACCCTTCCTGATAGCGATAGGGAGCATGCGGATAGGGCGGCAGTTCGTCGCTTGCCGCGTCCAACCGCTGCACCTGTTCGGGCGTCAGCGACCAGCCAACCGCGCCGAGATTGCTGCGCAATTGCTCCTCGTTGCGGGCACCGATGATCACCGAGGAGACGGTCGGCCTGCCGATGAGCCAGGCGAGCGCGATCTGCGGGACACTCCGCCCGGTTTCCGCCGCGATCTCGTCCAAGGCATCGACGACGGTGTAGAGACGCTCGTCCTCGACCGGCGGTGCGAATTGCTCGGTTGCGTGCAGGCGGCTGCCTTCCGGAACGGGGCTGCCGCGCCGGATTTTCCCGGTCAGGCGGCCCCAGCCGAGCGGGCTCCAGACCAGCGCGCCGACGCCCTGATCGACACCGAGTGGCATCAGATCGGCTTCGTAGTCGCGTCCGATCAGCGAATAATAGACCTGATGCGCGACGAAGCGCGGCCAGCCATGGCGGTCGGCTGCTGCCAGGGCCTTCATGAGTTGCCAGCCGGGATAGTTGGAAACGCCGACGTGACGGACCTTTCCGTCTCGCACCAGCATGTCGAGCGTCTGGAGCAGTTCCTCGACCGGGGTCGAGCCATCGAATGCATGAAGCTGGAGGATGTCGATATAGTCGGTTCCTAGCCGGCGCAGCGATGCCTCGACGGCTCGGATCAAGCGCCCGCGTGAAACGCCCCAGTCGCCCGGTCCCTCTCCCATCGGAAGGCCGGTCTTGGTCGAGATCAGAACCTCGCTGCGGCGTCCCTCGATTGCCGCGCCCAGAATCTCCTCCGATGCGCCGTCCGAATAGACATCGGCGGTGTCGAACAGGGTCACGCCCGCATCGAGGCAGATATCCACCATCCGCCGCGCCTGCTCGACGCCGCTCGTGCCCCAGGCAGAGAACAGGGGCCCCTTGCCGCCGAACGTGCCGGCACCGAAGCTCAGCACCGACACGCGCAGCCCCGATGCACCCAATTGACGATATTCCATGATCACACCTTCCTTGGCTTTCACAGCAAAGGTAGGGGAGTGGATATCGGCCAAGAACCCGGCCAGAAGGCTAAGGACTTGTGATATGAACGCAAAGGCGCTCTCCCAGACGGACCGGACGCGCGCGCTGGAACTGTTTGCTGCGGTGGCGGCAGAGGGCAGCTTTTCGGCTGCCGGGCGACGGCTTGGCCTGACGCCCTCCGCGGTCGGGCGCACGGTCGACCGGATCGAGCAGCGACTGGGGGTCCGCCTCCTCCTACGCAGCACCCGCGCATTGACGCTCACCCCGGAAGGCCATGCCTATCTCGCCGCAGCGCGCCGGATCCTTACCGATCTGGACGAGGCCGAGCAGGCGATTGCCGATCAGGGCGCGCCGCGCGGTCGGCTCAGGGTCAGTGCGGCCCTGTCGCACGGACGGCTGTGTGTGGTGCCGTTGCTGGGGGCGTTCGCGGCGCGCTATCCGCATATCCTCGTCGATATCAATCTGAGCGACAGCATCGCCGACATCGCCGGAGGCGAAGCGGATGTGGCGATCCGCTTCGGCCCGCTCGCCGACAGCGCCCTTACCGCACGCAAGCTGGGCACGAGCGCGCGCGTCATCGTTGCATCTCCGGGCTATCTGGCGCGCGCGGGAACCCCGCTGACGCCCGAGGATCTGCACCGCCACAACTGCCTCAACTTCAACTTTCGCCGGGCCGAGCCGACCTGGCCATTTTGCAGCGGAGCGCGTTCTTACGCGATGAATGTCAGCGGCTCGATCGAGGCGAATAACGGTGAAACGCTGGGCCAGCTGGCAGCCGCCGACGTCGGCATCGCCCGCGTCGGCGCCTTCAGCGTGGCGGCCGAAATCGCGGACGGGCGCCTGGTGCCGCTTCTTGAAGACTACAACCCCGGCGATGTGGAGGAAATCCACGCGGTCTTTTCGGGTGGCGCGAAACTGCCGGCCCGGGTGCGCGCCTTCGTCGACTTCCTGGTGGAGCACCTGCACTAGGCATTGCTGCAAGACGGAATCAGCGGCCAGCGGTTGTTTCCCAAAACCGCGGCCCGCGACGATCAACGCGAATGCTGCTGCACCGAGCATTGCGAGCAGCGTGGGTGGAAAGCCCGAAGCGCCGGCCGCCTCCAGCAGTTAGGCCCCAAAACCCGCACCGCCTGCAGTAGCCGCCCTGCTGACCGGTTGCTTTTCCTGGCAGGTGTCAGGCAACTTCTGGGCCGTCTCCAGACCGTCAGCTTCCAGTCCGACAAAGGTGAAAAGCAGCCATTCGGCAAACGACCCCATTGCGGACATTCGGCTTGGCGCTAAGATGCAGTGATGATTGACGTTCCTCCCGAACCTTTACCGACACAGGAACAGGTCATCGAACAGCGACTGCTCGACTGTGGCCTTAATCCTGGCGGGTTTACCGTCAAATACGAAGACTACCTCCAGAGCATCGAGATCGTCATCGAGCCAAGTGCTGGAGCGACCTCCGTTAATTTCGCATGCATCAGAGAGGCTGCGGGCTACGAGGTCGTCAGATTTCAAGACGGTGAGATGTTTGCCGCTTACATGGATTTCGCTTTGGAACTGGCTCGACCTGAAATGATGGCGATGTATGAGGGCAGACTGAAGGAGGCTGGATTGTGGGAAGGCTTTCCCGACCGCGAAGATTTCGGTTCGCTATTGGAATATGCGGAAGCGCTTGAGGTGCATGCAGGCATAGAGCCGGGGTCGGCACTGCGTATTTTAGGCGGCGGTATCCTTTTCGACCCGCCTAGCGCTTCCCACAATTATGCGGACTTTACCGAACGATATTCGAACCTCCTCTCGATGGTTGCATATGCGGCCACAAAAGATCGAGTGAGCTTTGGCTTCGTCGGAAACGAACGGGTCGCAGATTAGCGTAATACGACGATGGTCGAACAACCGCTCTCCACCCTATTCTGTTGAAGAAGTCGCTGCTGGTCCGGGTTAAAGACCGTTTTGGACAGCGGTCGAGCGGGGGCCCCGGTCCCTTCAGGCGGTTGCGAGGCCCGGCATCGGCTTCATCTTGGCCAGTTTA
>NZ_JBDLBR010000013.1:0-6876 GCF_039710615.1 Aurantiacibacter flavus | reverse complement strand
TAAAGCGGCAGAAGGCGTAGCAAGGCCAGCCAATATGGCGGCTGTGAAGCGCACATTATGGATCACGAAGCAAGACTACACGCGCGAAAGCCAACAGTCACCAATTTGTCCACGCCGCCTAGGAGAAAATGCTCACCTGCAAGGTCCGGCCAGGTAATCCGCTCGCGCTCTGCCAGATCGTGTTGCTCCGGTAACGCCACCAGAATTCGTTCGCTCCAAAACGGTCTGGCTCGAAGCCCCGCATAGAAAATCTCGCCCGCCATCACAGCGAGGTCGAGTGTTCGGTTTTCCAATCCCCCAAGGAGCCTTTTTCGCTCACGTTCGACGCCGCGCATTTTAACGTCTGGGTGCTTATCGCCGAACTCGGTTACGGTCGCTCGCAGGTTGCCTGCCGAAAAGGATGTGTGAAATCCGACTGTCAGATGTCCGGTCATTCCACAGCATGTTGCACGAACCCACGAATTCAACTCATCAAATTCCGTCACTAGGCGTTCGACAGACCGAATATAGAACTCGCCATTTTTCGTGAGCTTGGCACCGCGCAAACTGCGATCAAACAGAGGCATTCCGAGCCGTTTCTCGATGTGGCCGATCTGTCGACTGAGCGTTGCCTGTTTTATATTCAGGAGACGCGCGGCACGGCTGAAACTTCCAGCATCAGCTGCTGCCAGAAGATACCTCAATTGCTTCAATTCAATCAAAGCTACGCTCGTGACGTGGCGCAAACCGCGCAAGTTCGGAAAGCAGGAACTCCTCGAACCTTATTGCGATTTTATCGAGCTCAGCTTTTGCCTGCGCTTTGGCTTTCGCGACAAACTCTGGCGCTCGTGCGGTTCCCTCCAATCGGACTGAGGTCACGTCTCCAAGGCCGATCGTTTGGAAGATCCTTGTCACGTAGGGAGTCAGAAAATCAGGCTGGCTCGCCGCGCCCCCCGAAAACAGGCCGCCACAGGCGATGATCAGCGCCACCGGGCGCTCTGCGAGCAGGCCAATCTTGCCCGACGAGGTGGGCCGAAATGTCCGCTCGGGACGGACAACCATGTCTATCCACGCCTTGAAAGCAGCAGGCACCGTGAAATTGTGCATCGGCATGTCGATGATGATCGCACTTGCCTGTTCGACTTCGGCGATCAGGTGCTCCGATACGGTCAGAGCGTCCGACTTGTTTGCAAATGATCTCGTGCTCGCTGACAGGCTGGCTTGCACGAAACTGGCGCAGGGGAAAGGCGGCGGCGTTTCGGCAAGATCGCGGACCACGACCGGGAGATCGATCGCGCTTTTGAGCCGCTCGACAAGGTGGCGGCCCAATTCGCGACTGTGAGACCCGGCCTGCTGCGGGCTGGCGCTGATATGCAGGATGCTCATGCCGGCAACGGCGCGTGGTCGGAGTTGATATCACAGGAAAACCGCAGTGCGCGGGGCAGCAATCCTTCGCGATAATAAAATCTGTGCCCCAGTGAATTCGAAAGCGCCGTATCCAGAACCAGCAGACTGAGATCGCGCTCGCCGCACTCGGCTTTAAGTCTGTCGAGCAATCGGTGGCCTGCACCGCTTCCCCTGACATCCGCATCGGTTACGAGATCGTCCACATAGAGGTGCGGACCATAAATGAGGTTTTCCTGGATGCGGTAACCGGCCAGTGCGACAGGCTGTTCGCCCTTCCAAAGCGCGAGCAGACTGTATCCGGTGGCTTTCTGCCGTTGCCATCGCGCAATAAAATCGCCCTCGTTTTCGAGGTGCGGTCGTAATTGTTGCATCAGAGGAAAACAGAGCGCCACATCCTCTTGCGTTTCGGCATGCCTAAAGGTGAGCGGCTGATGCCATTCTTCCCGCAACACGCTCATAATGCATGTGTCCCAGCGTTCCCCATTCACCGACGCGGATGAGCGGCGTGTGCCTTCAAGCTTGAGGCCCAGCTTTTCATAGGTTTTTATGGCCACCGAATTCCAGGCGTAGACATTCAATTCGACGCGCTCGATCGCTTCGAAGCCGAAGGCATGCTCGGTGACGAGGCGCAGCATCTGGCTGCCTTTTCCCTGACCCCGCATCTGCGGAGCAATGACCACGCGCGAGAGGGTCGCATTGCCGCTACGCCAATCCAGCGCGAGCTGGATGTGACCGACAAATTCACCGTCCTCCTGCGCCATCCAGCAGAGCCGGTTGGGAGGATTCGTCTTTCCTTCGTCGAGCATCGCCTGAAGCATTTGCGCTGTGAGAGGATAGCTGACGGTCGGGCCGCCCCATTGCACGGCTTCGACTTCATTGGTGAACCAACTGCAGACGAGATCGAAATGCTCAGCGGTAAACGGGACTAAATGGATCATGGGAATTCTTCGTATTCAGGGAGAGAAGGGACGGTCTGGCTGAGTGGCTAGCCGAGAATCAGAGGCGGAAAACGCAGGGCTGCGGCGATACGGTTCCAGTTGTTGATCGCGCCGACTGTAACGGTGAGAAGCACTGCCTCTTGCTCATTGAACACGGCGCGCAGGTCTTCCCAATCGCTCTCGCCGGGGGATGTGCAGGCGAGCTCCGTTAGCAGCTCTGCCCAGCGCAGCGCCGCCATTTCGCGTTCCGAGAAAATGCCGACGTCGCGCCAGGCTGCAACCAGCCCAAGCTTTGTCTCATCGACAGGTAGCTTGCGGGCGATATTGAGATGGAGCTGGATGCAAAAGGCGCAGCCGTTGATTTGCGACACGCGCAGCTTCACCAGCTCGGTCAGCTCCTTCTCAAGCCCGGCATCATCCACACATTTGCCCAATGCGAGCAGCGCTGCGTGGGCGTCGGGTTGAGACGTTCTGAAATCGTCATAGGTCATAGGTCTTTCTCCATTCTCTGAAGGTCGGGGTTCTGTTCGCAGCCCGGTGATCGATCCGTGGCGAAAGGAAGGTCTTCGCCCTCCCGCAATGCTGTCAGAATGTCGGAGAAGCGTGTGTCGTAGCGCAGGCCGAGAACGCTTTGCGAATTGCTTGAATCGTAGACGCGCGAGATGGATGCCGGCAGTTGCCACCCCCGGCGGGCGAACAGCCGGGCTGCCTCTGGAAACAGACGTCCGATGACTGCCTTGGCATCTCGTTTGAGGTCGTTTGCGTCGTCGCGCACGAAGGGTGTCGGCGCGGACAGGATGAACGTGTCGAACCCAAGCGCCGGTGCTCTCTCCAAGGCGAGGACATGTGCTCGCGCAACGTCATCGACCATCAGGCGGCAATTCAGAAATTCATTTGCCTTGTGGTTGTCCGCGCTCAGATCCGGTTGTGCGCTATCCTCTCCGGGGAAGAACCGGCCTGGTCGCAGGGCGATGCAGTTCATGCGATGCTGAAGGGAATGCAGGCGGCATAGCTGTTCCGCTGCGAGCTTGGTCACGCCGTAGACATTGCGCGGCTCGAGAGGGGCATAGCTTTCGTCAAACCAGACCGCTTTCGAGGATGTCCCACTATGCACGGCCTCACTGGCCATAAGCGATGTGGTTGACGTGAAGACGAAGCGGTCGACCCCCGCGGCGCGCGATGCCTCCAGCATGTTCAGCGTGCCCTGCACATTCGTGTCCACGAAGGCAGAGGCCGGGCATCGGGCAAGGTCGGGCTGATGCAGTCCGCCCGCATGAATCACCGCGTCGATATCCGCATTGGAAAATGCCCGGTCGACCATACTGTGATCCGAAACCGAACCGACAATCCCAGTGTACTCGCCGGGCGCGATATCGAACCCGGTGACGTCGTGCCCCTGTTCGGCCAGCATCGGTGCCAGGACCTTGCCGAGCCACCCCGAGGATCCGGTCAGCAGAACGCGCATGTCTGCTCTTCCTTCACAACAGGGCCAGTCCGACCGAGGCGAGCAGCATGAGTGCGAAGACGATGTTGGCTGCCCGGCCAGTTTTCGGTTGGTTGAGGAATTTCGAGAATGTCGCTCCGAAGGCGAGCCATGCTGTTTGGCTGACGATGATCACGCCGGTTAGCGCAGCCAGCTTGGCAATCATGTCCAGCAGCAGATCATCTGCAACAACACTATGCCCTGAGTAGACCGCTCCGATCGCGGCAAAGGCCTTGGGGTTTGCAACGGCGAGCGCAAATCCTGGCACAAAGGCGGGCGGCTTCGTGGCAGACTTCGCAACGTGACCCACGGGCGCGGTCGCGATTTTCCATGCAAGGTAGAGGATATAGGCGAGCGCCAGCATCATCAGCGCGGTGAGCACGGCTGGCCAGGCAAGCAGCAAGGCCGTGACGCCTGTGGCAATCATCAGCAGGACGGCGCCGGTGCCAGCCATGACACCGCACAGATAGGGCAGGCCCGGCCGAAAGCCGAAGCCCGATCCGAGACCGGCCAGACTCACCGTTACCGGGCCGGGGCTCCCCATAAGCGGGAAGGCTGCGAGCAGAAGGAAAAGCAGGTTCTCCATCGGCTAGGTTGCCAGCCCGCGCGTCAGGGGCCGCTCTCTTACGAACAGGTGCAGTACGGCAGAGAGCAGGCCCAGCAGGATCGAGACGCGCCAGATCAGCGCGTAATTGCCGTAGTAATCATACCAGTCCCCGGCGAGCCAGACGCCAGCGAAGCTGCCAAGCTGATGGCTGAGGAATACTAATCCGAACAGCGTGCCCATCACCCGCGGCCCGAACATCGCCAGCACCAGCGTGCTCGTCAGTGGAAGGGTCGACAGCCACAGCACCCCCATACCGAAGGCGAAAATCATCACCGATGACGGGGTGACCGGCTGGCTGATGAAAGAGAGAATGACCAAGGCCCGCAAGGCGTAGATCGCTGACAGAATGTAGGGCTTGGGAAAGATCATGCTCAGCTGTGCGGCGAGAACCGTGCCGAGGATATTGGCCAGCCCGACCATCGACAGGGCCTTGAGGCCGAACGCGCGCAATTCCTCCGGCGACATGCTGGTGCCGGTGCAGAAATGCTCGACATAATTGGGCAGGTGGGCGGTGATGAAGCCGAGATGGAATCCGCAGACAAAGAAGCCCGCGTTCAGGAACAGGAAGCCGGGGTGCCGGAAGGCGGAGACGACCGTGCCGATAAGCGCGGCCGGAGCGATGCGCTGGCTTTCGCCGGGCCTGTCGCCTTGGCTGGGGGTGGTCCGCAAATAGGGAATGCACAGGGCCATCGGCGCAAGCATTGCCGCGAGGACGAGCATGGTCAGCCGCCAGTCCAGCCATTCGATGAGCCACGCAGCCACGAGCGGCACAACGACCTGTCCCGCTGAGCCCAAAGCTGACGCGATGCCGAGATAGAGGCTGCGCTTTGCGACGGGTGCGGCTCTGCCGACCACGGCCAGGACAATGCCGAATGCCGTACCGGAGATGCCCATTCCGACCAGCAACCCGGCGCCAAGATGCTGGGCCAGTGGTGTCGTCCCAAGCGCACAGATGACCATGCCAATGGTGTAAAAGCCAAGGCCGATCCACAAGGCTCGGCGGTCGCCATAACGATCGGCGATCAGGCCAAAGGCGGGCTGTGCGAGGCCCCAGACGAGATTCTGGATCGCGATCGAGAGGGAGAATATCTCGATCCTGCCGCCAAACAGGTCGTTCGAGAGCGGTTCGACGATACCGCCGAATACCGAGCGGACCCCGAAGGCTAGCGCCAGTATCACCCCACCAGCGAGGATGACTGGGAGCATCGAGCGCTTGTGCGGCGTGGATGTCTCGTCGATGACTGGCAACGCGCGGTCTGCTCCCGAATTGGTTCAGTCCCCTGAGAAGAGGCCGAAACTTGACCGCTGCGTAGCACCCACCTATCAATTCGAATAACGAATGTATTTGAATTGTGAGTTCATAAATTCGAAAGTGAAAACCTCGTTCGACATCGACTCTCTGCGGGCCATTGTGGTCGGCGCAGACCTGGGCAGCTTCTCGCGCGCAGCGGTGCAACTAGGGCGCTCGCAATCGGCGATCAGCATGCAACTCAAGAAGCTTGAGGGGCAGGCGGGCGCGCAGTTGTTCGCGCGCAAAGGCAGGGGGCTCGTCCCCACCGCTGCCGGCGAAGCGCTGATCGCCTATGCCCGCAAGATCGTGGACCTGAATGACGAAGCGGCGCTCGCCCTGGGCGCTGCCACCAATACCGGCGTTGTGCGTCTCGGATTGCCGCAGGATTTCTTCGAGGATGTAATGCCGGCAACGCTCACCGCGTTCTCCAGTCGGCATCCGACGGCGCAGGTCGATATCCGCGCTGGTCAAAATCACAAGCTTGCCGAGGAAGTTACCGCAGGCAGGCTGGACGGCGCTATCGTCTATTTCGACGAGGGTTCCGCTGGCGAAGGGGAGCTGCTCTGCACCTTGCCGATGCGCTGGCTTGCCCATGAGAGCTTCAAGCCCGCGGGGGCGAAGCCAGTTCCGCTGGTGATGTTCGACCACCCCTGCCTGTTTCGCAAGGCGGCGCTGTCCGCCCTCGACCGTGCCAGACTGCCGTGGCGCGCGGCAGTGACAACCCCCAGCCTCTCCTATGTCTGGGCCGCACTTCGCTCGAAGCTTGGAATAGCTGTGCGCACTGCGCATGGTGTCCCGGAGGATATGGTCTGCGTCGATGGCAGGTTCGGCCTTCCCCACCTACCTCCCATCGAAATCCGCCTGCTCACCTCGCAAACCGCTTCATCTGCCGCGGAGGATATGTGTGGAATCCTGCGCGGAGAGGCAAATCGGCTGATCGCGCCGACTTGATAACCAGATGGCGTGTACGGAGCTGAAAGGATCTCATCATGACAGAAGGACCACAACGTCCGATAGCGGCAACCATTGCAGTGGTTTTGCGTGAGGGTCAGGTCCTGCTGGTTCGCAGGGCCAATCCGCCCGATGCAGGGCGGTGGGGTTTTCCCGGCGGCAAGATCGAAACCGGCGAAACCATCGAACAGGCTGCCATTCGCGAACTTTACGAGGAAAC
>NZ_JBDLBR010000012.1:0-10190 GCF_039710615.1 Aurantiacibacter flavus | reverse complement strand
CGTCATCGACCACGTTGAGCACCCGGAACCGCCTGCCCGAAGCCATCTGGTCGTGAACGGATTCGAAGCGTAGCGAAGAAGGGCGCGTAGCGCCCAACTCGAGGCTCCAGCGCTGGTTCGGCAAGGCGAGCACCGGGGCAGGTGCCCTCGTGCCCCCAGCACGCCTACGGCTGCGCCGTCGCCTCGTCGCTTCAGATACACCGTGCCGACGGGCCAGATCGGCGGTCTTCACACCCGCCTCCGCTTCCTTCAGCACACCAATGATCTGCTCTTCCGAAAACCTCGTTCGCTTCATCTCGTCCGTCCTTCCATCAGGGCCGGACTCTAATCCAACTTGGAGGAAAATCAGGGGGGCACTTTCTACAAGGCTCCGCCTCCGAAGAATTCATAGGCAAGCGGGTGCTGCGGAGTTCTGGTGTTCTGCCTGCTGCCTGAGAAAACTGGCCACATCGACAGGCCCGAGGGCTCCAGCAATTCCGTTTCGACGTCTCGTCTTGCGCTGGCGACTTCGATGAGGGTCGGCATTAGGGCGGTCGCGTGCATGAGTGCATTGCTGCGTCCGGCCGCAATGCCGGGTCCACTGACAATCGCAGGTATGCGGGTGCCACCTTCGGTGGTGTAGCCCTTGAATCGATTGAACGATGCGGCCGAGGCCTGAGGCCAGTTCACACCATAGCCAGCAAACGAACCGGGCGCCCCAAGATTTCCGAGACTATTGTCGATCCCGAACCGGGCGGGGGCCCCCAGTCCAATTATCCGCATAGCCTCTTCGCTGCTGGAGCCATCCGGGCCGTTATCGGACAGGAATACTATCAGCGTGTTATCAAGACGTCCTACCGCTTCAAGCGTATCCAGGACCCGTCCGATCGCCCTGTCCATGCGATGGACCATGGCAGCATAAATCTCCATCTTGCGCGCTTCGCTGGCGCGTTCCTCTGCGGGAAGGCCATCCCAATTCCAGTAGCCAAGCATTGGCGGTGCCGGGGCTTGCTCATCGACAAGTCCAAGCTCTTGCATCCTGGCGATACACGCCGAGCGCAGTTCAGCCGCGGACTGGCATCGTAGGTCCTTCGTAGCGCGCAATATCATCTGCGGGGGCCTGAAGCGGCCAATGGGGGCAGTGAAGGCGAGATAGCCGAACTGGGGACGCTCTTGCGGCGTAGTTTGAATATACTCTATCATCCGACCAGCAAATACGTCGGTCGAGTATTCGCCCTCCGGATAGCGGACGCGCGGGTCATTGCTGACGTAGGATTCGGTGACGGCGGTGTTGTCCCATTCTGCAGATTGATCCAGCCCAAAGTGGTTATGTGCGCCATCAAGGAGCGCGAAGGATTTCTCGAATCCACGGCTTGCCGGCCGTTGATCGGGCTGCTTTCCGAGATGCCACTAAAGCGGATGCGCTCGTCTGGTAAAGGCTCGTCTCGCTTACTTCGTTATGCGGGCCGCGGTGCACGATACTGACTGCCCGACGCAGCTTCACCAACTGCTTCGGCGAACCTGGTCCCACCTTCCAGCCTCGATGATCTCTACATTCCCAGTCGGCGACGAACTTCGGGCACCTGGCTGCGCGCGACTGGCGTGGGGCCTTTGCTCCCTTTGAGGATGAGCTCGGGGTCTTGCCCGCGGGAACGGCGCTGAAAACGCTCGACCTTGCGCAGATTGGCAATCGCGGAGCGATGGGTGCGCAGGAACATCTGTTCGGGCAGAACCGAATGCCACCAACGTAACGGGCGGTCGTCTGGCACGGCCTCTCCGCTCGCCAGGTGGATTGTCGTCCCGCTGCCGTCGGCTTCCACCGCGCAGATATCCTCGGGATCCACGCCTCGCGCCGAATGTCCGCTGCGCAGGTAAAGCCGCGCGGAGGCACTTGTTGTCGGGGCAATCCGTTCGCGCGTAAGCGGCGCCCCTTCGATCCGGCTGACGCCGATCAGGGCCGCAATCTGGGTGAGTGCGTGCACTTCGCTTTCCGTCCAGTCGCGCTGCTGACGGTTGCAATCGAGACCGATGCAGGCGATCAGCCCTTCTTCTGCCATCACCGGCACCGTCAGCGTGCTGCGAATACCCTGCAAGCGGAACTCGCGCTGCATCGAGCGCATCCCGCGCCCGAGCAACTCGACATCGTTGATAGCCAAGGTCTGCCCGTCCCTGAGCGGCAGCAGCATGTCGCCGATCATGGTGACGGGAACGTCCTGCAGATCCTCGACATGCGAAGTGATCCCGTCCGCACACCACTCGTTGGTGTTGCGCATGGTCGTGAGATCGTGGTTGAAACGGAGCACCCAGGCCCTGTCCGCGCGCGCCGAGCGGCCGATGAATTCAAGCATCGCGGCAAGACCCGGCTCGAACGGCTGCGACAGGAGCAGGCGGGCCGCCACCACCGCCCAGCAATCGGGGCCGAGCATGTCGGGAAGGGCATCGAATTTCCACACTGCAACCCCACCGCCGAGCCGCGGGTGCGTTCCGCTGTGCATTTCAACTTTCGGATAGCGATGTTCGAAACCCATGGATGTCGCCTGCGAACTCCGTTGAGA
Source organism: Aurantiacibacter flavus (assembly GCF_039710615.1). Classification (NCBI taxonomy): domain Bacteria; kingdom Pseudomonadati; phylum Pseudomonadota; class Alphaproteobacteria; order Sphingomonadales; family Erythrobacteraceae; genus Aurantiacibacter; species Aurantiacibacter flavus. The sequence continues at coordinate 7,656 of NZ_JBDLBR010000012.1, read as the reverse complement.
AGGAAAGATTGCGCCTCAATCCCGTAAGCTGTGGCGCGCCGAGGGGAAACACCTACGCGCCGCCAATGCCCCGACAACGCCGTTGCCCGCGTTAAAATCCACCTAATTCTGCAGTTCAGCATCCGCTGTTGCAACTCGGCAGCCGCTTGTTGCGGGGCGCGCAGTGACCTTGCAGTCGTCCGCCAAACAGGGGCCAAAATGGCTTCGGGAGGCGGAATTCTGGGGGCTTGGAGCCAAGTTTCCGAATGCCACCCAGACAAGATTGGGTAAAACGTTCGGGGCGCGCCGTGATTGCTTCAAACCTGCGTGCTGGTGCGCGCCTATTGTCGTTGGCTGCCGCGATCACGCTGGCCGGACGGCCGACCGCTGACGAATTGAGGCTAGAGGAAGTCGCGGTCGCCGACCTGCGCCGCTGGGAAGCCGTGAACGGCCGCTTGCCCGCTGGCGCGACCCTGCTGGTTCTCACCAACTTGTCGAAGCGCTGGCCCGAAAGGGCCGCGCATCTCGGCACGCAGGAGCGCGGCGCAACAGCCGTGCCGCAACTCCATATCCCCGGCCACCGCATCCTTGCCGCGGCCAACGTGCCGGGGTTCGGAAACGTCGCGCATCTCCATCGCCTGCCCGCCAGCGGCGCCACCGTGCGCGCGCTGCCGATGAATATCCGCGGTCGGCAGCGACAGCCCGCTGCGTATCGGCGCCCATCTCCCGCGCTCCTGACCGCGCGACTGTTCACCTGCTTGTTACCATCCTGAGGAATCCCATGTCGACCACCTTCCAGAAACTTTCCCGCAATCTCCTTGCCGGCACCAGTGTGGCGATCCTGGCGATCATCGCCGCCCCTGCCGCTGCCGATTCCAGCGCTGAGTGCAACGCTGGCTCGGGATTGCACTCGACTGAGTGTGGTGAGTACAGCAAGGCAACTAGCAGTTACAGCACCGCCATAGGCTACAGGAGCGAAGCAAGTGGCAATTCCAGCACCGCCTTAGGCAACGACAGCCAGGCAAGCGGCGAATCCAGCACCGCCTTAGGCGAAAGCAGCGAAGCAAGTGGCTCTTACAGCATCGCCTTGGGCAAAGACAGCCAGGCAAGTGGCTCTTCCAGCACCGCCTTAGGCACAGGCAGCCAGGCAAGTGGCTCTTTCAGCACCGCCATAGGCGAAGGCAGCGTAGCAAGCGGAGACTTCAGCACCGCCCTAGGCGAAGACGCCGAGGCAACCGGTCGAGACAGCACCGCCCTAGGCGAATGGACCAATGCAACAGGCGCTTACAGCACCGCCATAGGTCAACGCAGCTATGCAACCGGCGATAACAGCACCGCGACAGGCCGACGCAGCTATGCGAGCGGCGATTACAGCACCGCGACAGGTGCAGAAAGCCAAGCACTGGCCACTAATAGCATAGCGCTCGGTCATGAAGCCTACGTCCTAAGCGGTGCCACCGGCTCCATCGCTGTGGGCAATCTTTCAAAGGTGCAGGCAAACGTCACCGGCGCTGTGGCGCTCGGCTTCAATTCGATCGCGACGCGGTCCGACACCATTTCGGTGGGCAGCGCGGACTTGCAGCGGCAGATCGTCAACGTCGCGGCAGGGACCGAGACTAGCGATGCGGTCAATCTCGGCCAGCTGAATACCGTGGCCGCCGCCGCCGCCGCTGCGCAGATCCGCGCCGACGCGGCGTTTCTGAACGCCGCCAATGCGCAGAGCACGGCGGATGCCGCTCGCGCAGAAGCGCGCGCCGCTCAGCTTGCGGCCAACAACGCCACGACCGGCACGGCCGAGGCGCAGGACGCCGCTGACGCGGCATTCGAGAAAGCGGTGAAGGCGCAGAGCGCCGCCAATCTGGCCCGTGACGAGGCGCAGTCTGCGCAGAAGATGGCCGACGCAAATGCCGCCGAGCTCGCCTTCTTCGAAAGCAACTCCACCGGCCCCGGCGCCACTGCCACGGGCAAGGATGCGCTCGCCATGGGATCGGGTGCCAGCGCCAGCGGCGAACGCTCGGTAGCGATCGGGTACCAGGCGCAGGCGCAAGACGGACAGGCCGTGTCGATCGGCTCGGGCAATATTGCTTCGGGAGACGGTGCTGTCGCCATTGGCGATCCCAACCGTGCCACCGGCACCGGCGCGGTGGCGCTCGGCGCGAACAACACCGCGACCGGCACCGGTGCCGTCGCACTGGGCAACGAAAGCTCGGCCATCGGCGAAAGCGCCATCGCTCTCGGCAACGGCGCTAGCGCGACCGGCAACGGTGCGGTGGCGATAGGCAATGGAGCGGTCGCAACACAGGCGGGGCAAGTCGCGATCGGTTCGGGCGAAAGCACCTATACCTTCGCCGGGATTGCGTCCGACGAAAGCAATGCCCGCCAGTCCGGCCCGATCTCGCTCGTCACCACCGATGCGCAGGGCAATCTGGGCACGACCAGCTTCGACCTCTACGAACTCGTAGCGAGCGAGCGGACCGCGACCAATCGCGGGATCGCTGCTTCGGCCGCACTGACGGCGGCCCCCATGCCCTCGGCCCCCGGGCGCATCAGCTATACCGCGAACACCGCAATCTATCGCGGCCAGGCGGCCTTCGGCGCCTCGATCGCCGCGAGGGCCAACACCGAAGAGCCCTTCGCGATTACCGCCGGAGTCTCCTACGCAGGCGGCAAGAGCACCACCGCACGTGTCGGAGTGGTCGGAGAATTCTAGTACCGGTTGGTCGATCACGGATGGGGCCTGGTTTCGCTCCGGGCTCCTCCCCTAAAGGCATAATTACAGCTTTCCGCAGTTTCTGTCAGTCTGGCTCATCGGGCTGACACCAAGCCGCTGAGCCGACGTTAGCGCACTATCACTCCAACGGCTGCTTTTAAGTGCACAAGGCGATTGGCGGAATGCCCGAAATGAGGGCGCTTGGCTGACCGGCTGCTTTGCCAGGTCCGGATATTCAGCTCCCAGCCCTATTCGGTTGAAAAAGGCAGATGTGGCCTTGGTTGGCGATTGCTTCGGATAGCAGGCGAGCGACCTTGCCATCCCATTCAGGCGGGTGCGAGGCCCGGCATCGGCTTCATTTTGGCGAGCTTGCGGAGGTTCTGGGCTGCAGCGGCTAGGTGGAACTCGTCTTTTGCTCCAGAACAGCGCCTCCTGCATCACCGTCCGCTCGCCCATCGTCGCCACGTCTCCGCTTGTCTGCGAAGCACGGCAACAGGACTTCACAACGATCGCAAGCGGGACTTCTCAACGGAATAGGGCCGGGAGCAAACTGTCTGCTCTACAGGAAGATTTCGCCAGTTGCGGACATATGGGCTCCCTACTGGTAGGTTGCGAATACCCTTTGCCCGAAATCGCCGAACGCAATCACCTGATAGAACTGGGTGCGTCCTCCCATTTCCATGCCGGGCGAGCCTAGTGGCATGCCCGCAACGGCGAGCCCTTTGACGCCCTCCGGCCTTTCCCGAAGCAGCCGTTGGATATCGGCGGCGGGAACGTGTCCTTCAATGACGTACCCTTCCACTTCCATCGTGTGGCATGATGCGAGTTCGACCGGAATTCCGCGATCGGCCTTCACCTGCGTCATGGGGACGTCTTCGCGCATTTCGACCTCGGCCTGCAGACCTGTCCGGACGTGTTCAGCCCATTTGTGACAACAGCCGCAACCGGGGTCGCGGAACATCACGTATGGTGCCGCCTGAGCGGCCCCGGTGCACGCCGCCGCTAGCAGAGCAATCACCGTCGCAGGCAAGCGGACCGTTGCGGAGTTGAAAGCGATCATCGTTTCTTCCTTTGCAGCAAGTTCGTAAATGGCCGACCGTTAAATGAGCATCATAGGCCAGGACTCAATTATTCTCGGCTGAAATGCCATGAACGGCTGGTTTTTCTCCCGAAATCATGTCGATTATCGGGCAATCTGGTCGATCGTCACCATGGCACGTACGGGCGAGATGGAGCAGGCTGGAGCGCATCGCGGCGAGTGCGTCCACCTTGCGGCCAAGTTCGTCGGCCTTTGCCAGGGCCAGCGCCTTGACTTCGGAACTGGCACGATGCTCGTCGCTCCACAATTGCAGCAGTTCGCCGATCTCGTCGATGGAAAAACCCAGATCGCGGGCATTGGCGATGAAGAGTAGCCGGTTCACGTCCGCATCGGAATAGTCGCGATAGCCACTTTCACGGCGTGGCGGTGCCGGGATGAGGCCGATCTTCTCATAATGCCGGATCATCCGCTGCGAAACGCCGGTCCGCTGCGATGCATCGCCAATGTTCACAGCTGAGCCGCCTTCAGCCGCAGGGCATTGCCGATCACGCTGACCGAGGAAAGCGACATCGCGGCAGCCGCGATCACGGGAGACAGCAGGATGCCGAAATGCGGGTAGAGCACGCCCGCCGCCACCGGAACGCCAAGCGCGTTGTAGCCGAATGCGAAGACGAGGTTCTGGCGGATGTTCGACATGACCTTGCTACTGAGCGTGCGCGCCGTAGCAATGCCTGTCAATTCGCCATTGAGCAGGGTGATCCCCGCACTCTCGATTGCGACATCGGTACCCGAGCCCATTGCAATGCCCACGTCTGCGGCGGCGAGTGCCGGGGCATCGTTCACTCCGTCACCGGCCATGGCGACGACATGGCCTTGTGCGCGCAAGCGCTCTACCACCGCGCTCTTGCGGTCAGGCAGGACATCGGCCTCCACTTCGTCGATTCCGAGAGACCTAGCCACTGCCTCTGCCGTCGTACGGTTGTCGCCAGTCAGCATCAGGACGCGGATGCCCTCGGCGCGAAGCGCTTTCAACGCATCGGGCGTCGTCGACTTGACCGCGTCGGCGATGGCGATGACGCCCGCGACCTTGTCGCCAATGGCAATCAGGATCGCCGTTGCGCCGTCCTGCCGCAGCAAATCGGCATCGCTGGCAGCGGGGTCGGGGTCGACACCGTTCTCTCGCAGGAAAGTAGCATTCCCAAGCAGAACCCGACTTCCCTCGACCGTGCCCATGGCCCCCTTGCCGGTCGGCGATTCAAAACCCTCAATGGCAGGTGCTGCGATACCGCGCCGCTCTGCTTCGGCCATGATCGCCAGAGCCAGCGGATGTTCCGAGGCCTGCTCGACACCTGCGGCAAGCCGCAGCACGGTTTCTTCCGACAGTTCACCCAGCGGCACGACTCGGGTTACCGACGGCTTGCCCTCGGTCAGCGTTCCAGTCTTGTCGACGACCAGCGTATCGACCTTCTCCATCCGCTCCAGCGCCTCGGCATTTTTCACGAGTATGCCTTCCTCTGCACCACGGCCCACGCCGACCATGATCGACATCGGCGTAGCCAGACCGAGCGCGCATGGGCAGGCGATGATCAGCACCGCCACCGCTGCGACCAGCGCATGGGCAAGGCGAGGTTCAGGACCCCACAGGCTCCACGCGGCAAAAGCGATCAACGCGACAACGAGGATCAGCGGTACGAACCAGCCCGCTACCTGGTCGGTCAGACGCTGGATCGGCGCGCGCGAGCGCTGGGCCTGGGCCACCATCTGCACGATGCGCGAAAGAAGCGTATCGCGGCCCAGCTTCTCTGCGACCATCACCAGCGAACCGGTCGTATTGATGGTGCCGCCTATTACCGAGTCACCCGACTGTTTGGAAACGGGCATGGATTCACCGGTCACCATCGACTCGTCGATGGATGACGCACCCTCGGCCACCGTGCCGTCGACCGGGATTTTCTCACCCGGCCGGATACGCAGACGATCGCCGACCTGCAGGTCCGCCAAAGCGACTTCCTCATCACCGTCCACACCAATCCTGCGGGCAGTGCGGGGCGTCAGGCCGAGCAGGGCCTTCAGGGCCCCCGACGTTCGTTCGCGGGCGCGAAGTTCGAGGACCTGGCCCAAGAGGACCAGCACGGTGATGACCGCCGCCGCTTCGAAATAGACCGCGACGGTGCCGTCGGGGGCGCGGAACGCATCGGGAAACAGTTCGGGGGCGAGGGTTGCCACCATGGAATAGGACCATGCCACCCCGGTCCCCAGCGCGATCAGGGTAAACATGTTCAGGTTGCGTGAAGTGACCGATGCAGCTGCCCGCGAAAAGAACGGCCAGCCTGCCCATAGAACCACCGGTGTCGCCAGAGCCAGTTGCACCCACACCGAGACGTCCATCGGGACAAGATGGTGGATCGCCGGAAACAGATGTCCGCCCATTTCCAGCAGGAACACAGGCAAGGTCAGCGTCAGGCCGATCCAGAACCGCCGCGCCATGTCGACCAGTTCCTCGGTCGGACCGGCCTCGGGATCGACCATCTCCGGTTCGAGCGCCATGCCGCAAATAGGGCAGGATCCCGAGTGGTTCTGGCGCACTTCGGGATGCATCGGGCAAGTCCAGATCGCACCTTCGGGCATGGGCGGTTCCTCAGTCGATCCGTTCAGCCAGCGATCCGGATCTTCGACAAATCGCGTTCGACAGCGGGCGCTGCAGAAATGATAATCGTGGCCGCCGTGCGATGCGTGATGCGCCGTTGCCTGCGGATCGACCTGCATGCCGCATACGGGATCGGTGACGTCCGCGCCGCTTGTCGCCGCGTGGTCGTGATTACAGTGCTGATGCTCGTCCATCGGCTCATCTCCTTGCCGATGACTTATATAGAGTCTGACATCATGTCAGGGTCAAGAGGCAATTTGAATCGCTCGGTCACCGTTTCAGAATACAGGCGGATCGCAACGAGACCTTGGTCAATGACGAGGCGCTCTGCTGATACCAAAACCAAACACGGCGATTGCGGCAAAGTGGACGACAGCAATCAGGGCGGTGGCATCGAGCGAGCCAACCGAAGAAACGGTAGGCGCAGCAAACAAACCGAATGAAGTGGCCGCCAGAGCCAGCGCCGACAGCACTGCACCAAACCATGCCAGCCATTGCGGTATCGCAAGATGGGGGCATCTCGCCTCCGCGATAAAGGTCAGCGTGAAGCCAGCGTTCAAAGCAATGTTGGAAAGATAGAACAGGGACATGGCACCAGTGATCGCAGCTGCCAGTATTGCGGGATTGTTTGTGGCAGCTTGGGCGGCTGGCCAATAGCTACCAAGCATCACGCCATACATCGCAACATAGACAATCGAGCCGACACCGACGGAGGCCCATCCTATGGGAGCAATTCCGTCGTTTGTCTCCTGCCTGTGGATCAGGATTAGTCCGGCAATGGCTGTTCCCATGGCTCCAAGGGCCTCCACAATCCAAATACCCCGATAAAAGGCTTGCTTATCGAGGAGGTGGGCAGCCCGCTCGACGACCAAAGTCATCTCGTCGGTCGAAGCGCTCTCACGAGGGCCGATCAGAAACGGCCAGGCAGCTATCATAAAGATCCAGAGCAACGCTGATAGCGCCAGTAGCCCGCCGGCAAACTTGCTTGAACCGATCATGATCCCCCCCAATCGATCTAATGCAGAAGACTAAACCAGCGCTAGGGCAACTTCAAATCACAAGGCAAAGTCCGCTCTCCACCCTAATTCCAGCCGAAAAGTCTTGGTCAACTGGATCCGAAAATCGCCGCTATTAATCAGCGACTCATCGGCAAATTCTGACCCTATTCTGTTGAAGAAGTCGTTGCCGGAGCTCGGTGTGGCTCGCGGCTGGCACCGGGCGAGCGGCGTTGTAATCCCGCTCAGGCGGGTGCGAGGCCAGCGATCGGCTTTATCTTGGCCA
>NZ_JBDLBR010000011.1:0-13286 GCF_039710615.1 Aurantiacibacter flavus | reverse complement strand
GGGCGCTAAGCAGCCGTCGGCATCCGCCAACATAGCCGCCGCTCCCAAGGCCAGGTCAACGCCTCGAAGCCCGTCCTTCGTTCATTGTCGCGAATTACATGCTAAACGGCCGGTTTCAGGCGTTGCCTTTGGCCGGCTCAGCGGCGAGAATGTTCGACATGGCGCCATTTTAGCAATACCCTATCGATCTGTGCATCCGGAACGCGGGCACATATCCCCGTCCCAGTCAACTTTGCCGCTTCCTAAGGCACGAATATCCTGAGAGCCGGGCCGGCGGTCTTCCAACCTAGGGATTTATGCGCCAGCCGCACTATCTCCACAACCTTAGCCCCAGTTGAAATCACTCAACGCTAGGCGCATCGTTCCTTTTCTGTTCTTGAATTCAAATGGGACGCATCCAACTGGAATCGATCAACGAGTTCACCCGGCAAGGCTACATCGTGCGGATCACCTGCGGCGCTTGCAGCAACGCTGCGGACCGGAACCCGATCGATCTGATGTGCGATCTGCACCAACGGCGCCTGGGTTTTCTATCGAGCAGCTCGAGCGACGCATGAAATGCTCGGCCTGCGGCGCGCGGCAGGCGCTCATTCGCCCCTCGCTGGACGGTTCCTAGGCGTCCTTGCTTTTGACCCACGGCTCGTCCGTCCGGTCGATCGCCATCCGATCGGGATAGGGTCGACAGAACTCTCTCGCAGTCTTCGCCGGACCCTCGAGCCAGTCGCTCCACTCATTGCGCCGCAGGACCACCGGCATGCGGTCATGTACGTCAGCAACGTGGATGCATGCCTCGGTCATCACCATCGAATAAGCCGGTCCCCACTCATCGGTGTCGCGCCAGATGCCGGCGATCGCGAAGACCGGCTGGTCGGGAACGGAAAACCAGGTGCGCGTCTTCGCACCCTTCGGCCCCTCGGCTTCGGCAAAGGCGCTGACCGGGATCAGACAACGCCTCTCGGCAAAGCTGTAGCGCCACATATAGCTGTCGAGCTTGTCGGCCCGGGCGTTGTTCACCGGCCGAGGCTTCAGCCATTGCCCCTTCGCTCCCTTGACCGCGAGCGGGAAGCCCCAGGCCATGCTGCGCAGCTCGTCGCGCGCGAAGACCAGGCCGGGATAGCCCGGGTAAACCTCCTCCGCTGCGTTGCCCGCCTGGACAGAAATTGCCCCGAAGAGACGGGCAACCTCGTCGGTCCCTTTGGTCATTCGATAGAGATTGCAGATCGCCAGCCTCCGCTCTGCAGGAGCAATGTGTCAGCGAAAGCGATCTTTCGGGTTCGGTGAACCACCAAATCTCTTCGCGCCTTCTGACTGAGATGTCGGCGAGCTTGTGCTTGAGGGCAAGGTCAATTTCGAGGTTTATGTTTATCCACGCTGACCTCAATGCCAACCTACGCTTTGGCAGGAACCCCGGCGTGGGAGAATGCGTACTCCTCCCCTCCCCTACCTGACAATCGCCCGCCGGTAGCCGGCGGCGCGCGCTTCGGCCTCGGAGCAGAACATCTCTTCGGCCCGCGTGGCGTCGTAATAGGGCATGCCCGGCAGATGGTAGATCCACTCACCGCGCCGGCTGCGATTGCCCTTGATGGCGCAGTCGCCCTGAAGCGTGGGTTGGGCCTGCGTTCGGCGAGCCGTTGGCCTTGGCGACGGACGCGCGGTGCTCTGCCGCTGCGCCAGGCGGTAGGCCTGCGGAAGCTCGAAGGTCGAGGACCAGATGCCGCGCTTCTGCATCTTCGCGCGGATCTCGTCGGCCACATATGCGTCGCTGTAGGAACGGAAGGCGGTGGCCCAGCCATATTCGACAAGCGTGCGGTTGAGCGCGAACCGCCCGGCCCGGCACACGGCGAGCAGGCGATCGTATTGGTCGAGCTCGTCGCCCTGACACACCACGTCGTTGGTACCGATCAGCGCGCGAAGCTGGCGGGCGGATTCCTCGCCGCAATCCCACACCTCCCCATCGCGGGTGCATGGCTGCGTCCCCTCGGGCGCGTCGATCCCGACGAGCCGCACGAGGCGGCCCGCGATCTCGAGCGTGTCGCCGTCGATCACCGTTGCCGGTCCCGAGAGCGTCTCGGCGGCGGCGGGCACGGCCGCGAGCGCGAGCAGGAGGAGAGCCAATATCCGCTTCATGCGGGCAACGCTGCGCGCGGAGGAATGAAGAACATGTTAGCGCGCGCTCCGCTCTCACCCGGAATACGCCATACCGCACCTTTTTCTCCGCCGGGGCAGCCCCTTCAGGCCGTTCCTGCATCGCCTTCAGTCTCGCACTCGGCGAGTCTTTGCATGATCCTCTCGACCAAAGTGTCTTCCGCTGAGAACCGGTCGGACTCGACCTCGGACACCAGCTGGTAACGCACCGCCTCAGAGAGTGTTACAATAGCGGCGGAGACGGCAGCGCGGGCCAGGCGCACATGCACGCTCATTTCTCTTCCCCTTGGCGACCGCGCTCAATCAGCTTTCTGAGGCTGTCTGTAGGGACAAGCGTCATCGCTCCGATCTTGACGATCTCGACCTCGCCAGTGGCGATCAGCTCGTAGAATTTGGATCGGCCTATACCGGTCATCCGGCAGGCATCCTTGATCCGAACGCTGATGGCATCGGGGGCGGGATTGTTACTCATGGCAGGGCTCCTTTGACGGGCTGTATTTACTCGTCGACCGTCGGCTCGCTCGAGCCACGGGCCCAGCCACCTGACGGGCCCTGATCGCCCCGTCCGTTCCCGTCCGCCCGTCGTGATTGCCTCGCCTCTGTAAATGCGCCGCGTGTTGGCCCCGGATTGAAGCTCTGACGGAGTTGTGAGCTGCTTCCCTTCTGTCCATCCGAGAGCACGATCGAAGCCATGAAAATCCTGTGTCAGGTGATGCACAAGGCAGCCACAGACAAAGTCTCCGGCAGGCGCAGTCACACAGCATTTTGCAGACCTGAGATTTGAACGGACAGGCGCTTTAGAACTGCGAGGATTGCCGAACTGGCTCACCCGATCGTCAAGCGCCAATCACGTCACAATTGCGGGCCTGATTACCGTTGGCGCTGTCGAAAATAGCAGTTTTCTGCGGGTTTGAGTAAAGCATGGCGCCATGGCCGTACACATGGCGCCATCGGTGAAAAAGAGAAAAAGGATGTGCAGACAACAGGTTATGGCCCATCGCCCGCAGGGCATGGTGCCATTTCTTTAATCTTGCCCTCGCCCTCCCCATCCCCGTGCTCTCAACCCTTTTTCATGTTCCCTCTATGTTCTATATAGCAATGCATTCAATTCTCCGCCCAAGGACCAGTTGATGCCGATCACCATCCAGCCCGCCGACGCAGCCAGATTGCAGCTATCGGGCGATGCCGAGACGGTGATTACCGTCTCCTCACGCGCCCTTCGCGAAGGGTTTGTGGTGGCAGTTTCTGACGGCACATTGCTGCGCGGACACTCCGATCCAAAACTGCGCGAGTGCAATTTTGTGGTTTCTGTCGAGGGGTCGGGAAGCATCTCGATCGTACGCGGCTCGGGCGGCGATACGGTAAGATTGTCAACGCAGATCGACTGGATCGTCGTCACCGCCGGTGACCACGCGCTGCGCCCCGCAGGCGCTTGCGACGACGATTTGCAGCAGGAATTTCGCTTCGCGGATAAGGAGAGAAAGGCGGCTTAAGCCGCCTTTGCGAGCGTCTCAATCCGCAGCTCGCATGCCTCGCGAACGCGGCTTTGGAGCAGCGTCACGCGCTCCGAAATCCACGCCAGTTCCTCAGGGCTGATGCGGTACGAACGCGAGTAGCGGGCCTTCACATAAGCGTCGCGCAGCAGCGAATAGCTGCGCTTTTGGAACCGATTTTCACGGGGCCAGACGTTGCGCAACGATGGTTCCAGCTCCTCGGCCATCTCGCGCAGCCGGTTCAGATTATGGGTCTTCGGACTGTACAAAGTACGGACCAGAAACAGGCAGTGATAGAGCCGTTCAACGGTCTGATGGAGATCGAACGCGGCAATGTTCAACGCGCCATCTGCCACGGCATGTTCGTACTGGCGAAAGAACTGGCATGCAGTCTCGAACCAGTCTTCGAAATAGTCCCGCGTTTCCTGAAGTGCCTGTTCGGGAGAGAGCGGCTGCGGCTCGACGAAGGAATAGCCGTCCTCCTCGAACAGCACGATGCCATCACGCAATATGTCCATGAAGAAGTAGCGCCCGAGGCGCAGCTTCTCGTTCACATCGTCAAGGCTGTGATAGATGAGGCTCACTGGCGTGCGCAGATGATGTCCCGCCGATAGCTCTTCGAGCAGCCGCGCTTCGGCCTTGTCCCAATATTCCGAAACGTCGGTAAATTCCTCGCGATTGACGACAACGAGCAGGTCATAATCTGAGAAATAGCGCCCGACCGGATCCTCGACCCAGTCGCCGCGCGCATAGCTGCCGAACAGGATGATCTTGAGGATTTGCCCGCCGCGCGTGTGCTCCTGGGTGCGGCGGCTGGTCGAATAGGCGAACCGGTCGTGCAGCACTTCGACCACGTGCGCCAGCTCGCGGCGCTTTCCTTCGGGGAGATGGTCGAGGCTGGTCTTCATGGGGACAGATTCGCGTCTTCGGGGCCAAATGCCAAGCAAATAGATGACCTGTCGGCGGGCTCAAGGCCCGCCGACAGGATCGGTGTGATCCAGAATATGCAGCATCGCAGCAGCGAAATGCTGCTCGACTTCAGTGACGGTGATGCTGAGTTCGTCTGCAATTTGCAGATAGTCGAGGTTCTGAAGCCGTGCCCGCTCGAACACGGCGCGAGGAAGTTCGTCCATGGTCGCAAGCGCCTGTTCGATACGGCGCAGAGCACGGCGATGACGCAAGCGAATGAGCAGCCGGGCGATCATGACCCGCACTCCTGCACAGGCGCCTCCGCATAGCGCAGCAGCCAGTCTGTCGCCTTGCTGGCAGCGCTCGCCGCCCGGAAGATCGCCCGCTCATCCTCGCGCAGCACCGCCAGCCATGCGCCGACATAGTCGGCATGGCGAACACTCGGACGGATCGACAGCGCAGCACAGGTGAACGCGCTCGCCATCTCGGCGACCAGTTCCTCGCGGGCATAGGCAGCACTGCCAAAGGTGCCCGACTGGTCGCGATCAAGCCTGCTGTGATGCCCGGTCCAGTGGCCCAGCTCATGCAGCGCGGTGCGATACCAGTTGATCGGATCGGGAAAGGCACGCTGCTCTGGTACGGCGGCAAAGTCACCTGCCGGAGCATAATAGGCTTCAACGCCTCCAACGCGGAAGTCGGCACCGCTGGCCCGGATAAGCGCATGCGCAGCGGGCACGGCTTCTGCCTCGGACAGCTGTTCCGGTACCTCAGTCAGTGCTTCAGGCAGTCCCTCGCACTGATCGACATTGAACACCGTGAAGCGCTTCAGGAACGCGATCTGCCTTGCCTCGCGTTGTTCGTCCTGCGCGCGCTCGGCCTCATTCTTCGGCGTGAAGCGATCCGCATAGCAGATGCAAATACCATTCTCGCCCTTGCGGACATTGCCGCCCAGGGTTTGGGCCTGGCGAAAGGTCAGCCAGCGCTGCACGCCATAGCCACGCTCCATGACAGCCGCCCAAAGGATCAGGATATTGATCCCTGAATAGCGCCGCCCGGTCGCGCCATTCTCAGGCAGGCTGCATCCGCAAGCGCTCGCATCCCAGGGCTGCACCCAGGGCACACGCCCCGCTTCAAGCTCCGCAATCACGCGATTGGTCACCTCGGCATAGAGGCTCTGTCGTACATTCCCGCTGTTCCGTTTCATGTCCTCACTCCTTCCTCAAACACCACACCGGCCCCGGAAGGGGGGTGGGCGGCGAGGAGCGGACCGGCAGTCCCGCTTGAGCGGCGGACTGCACCCGAAGGGCTGCAACGAAGTGTAGGACTCGCCAAAGGCGGGTTGCGGCACGCCGTGACGGGACTAGAGGGGAGCGTCGCCTACCCCCCTCCCGCGGCCGGAATACCAGCGCCAGCGCGTCAGCGCTGACCGCATCTTTTCGCTGCGCGCAGCGCAGCGTCGGCTCCGAAGGAGCCCATAGAATCGCTCTTCGGGGCCGACACGGCGGTGTGTGCGCAGGCCGTGCGCTAGCCGCCGCCGTGTCCTCCGGACGGATCGCGTGCGCCACGCGAAAAGCAAAGACGTTGCGACCTCTGGCGGTTTGGAAAAAAGCCGCCAGTGCGCACCAACTGAACCCCACGTTCCGCTTAACCGGCACCTGCCGGATCCAGCGTTAGCTGATCATTACTGCGTCAGCGGTCGAGACCCATCAAGGGGCTCGATAGAGTGCCAACGGAACAAAGCACGGTTGCGCCGGTGGCGCGAAACGCCACTTCCGCACTGGCTGCTTCGCGCCCTAAATTCAGCCCTTAGAGATGCTCTCACTGAAGCTCGAAAGCCGCTGTTCGTTCAAGATGAAAAAATGGCAGCTCAAACGAGAGGCGTATCGCGTCAGAATCGTTGGGTGGTTCTCCTGCGCCTCGTGAACAGCAGGCGGTTTCAACGCTCCCTGGTTCGATAGCGAACCGCTCCTTGGAGCCGACATTAACCCCAATTTAAGCATTCATATACAGGCCTTGAGACCCCATCAGCCCCAGACGGGGCTGGCTTTCAGAACACAAGAGGCACTGGTGCACTCGCTCTCTATCCGAATCATCGTATTATGCGCCCTGCTGTGTGTGGTGTTGGCCCTCTTTGGCGGCCTCCTCATCTTCACGGCGGCGCAGACAAGAGAAAGCTTGCACTGGATTTCGCACTCATCGCGCGTGCTGGGCACAGCCGGCCAATCGATAAATCACCTCCGTGCAGCAGAAAGCGGGCAGCGGGGCTTTCTCTTAACGAGAAATCCTGAGTTTGGCAGAACGGTGGAGAGCGAACTTCTGGCATCGCAGGACGCTGCCGCCCACCTTGTTCAACTTACCGCGGATAATGCGCTTCAGAGTCAGCGAGCGCAGCGGATACAAGAGCTGATCGAAGAACGTGCCGCCGGTCTGAATGCCGCCTTCAAGCTGGGACAGCAAAGAGACTTTGAAGGTGCTCTAGAATCTGTAGCCACCGGTCGGGCAAGAGCGATAATGCCAGTTCTAGAGGCTCGCATTTCTGATTTCATCGCCGAAGAACGCTCGCTTTCCGACGAGCGAACCGAACGAGCCGGGAACTGGCTCGAGCTGATTCGTCTGCTGGTCTTTTTCGGCATACCGGCGGCTGTAATTGCCGTCGGGGGAATGGCTGTTTCGCTCATTCGCCGCATCCAAAGACCTGTTGAGCAGATTTCTGCTGTCATGGGTCGGCTGGGGGCAGGAGATCGCACTGCTCGGATTGAAACAACAATGGCATCGCGTGAGTTCGCCCGGTTGGCAAAAGGTTACAATACGATGGCCGCCGAACTCGAAGCGGCCGTTTCCGACCAGACACAAAGTGCAGAACAACTTCGCGCTGCCAATAATGAGCTCGCCCTGAATGCCGACATTCTGCGCAAGCGCGGAGAAGTCATCGAGTTACTGGGCGGAATGGCCCATCGGATGCACTCGGCTCGCACGGATGAAGAGCTGGCATCGATAATCGAGGTCTTCGTGCCACGCGTCCTCCCCGGTGTTCCAGGCGCTCTCTATGCCCATAATAACTCGCGAAACCTGTTGCTGCCTATCGCTAGCTGGTCGGAGATGGAAATCGAGAGGGAAGGTTTCTCACCGGAACAATGCTGGGCGTTGCGGCGCGGGCAGAGCCACTTCGTCACCGAAGCAGGGAGCGATATTGTATGCGCTCATGTCCCTGCAGACACGGAACAATACCATTGTGAGCCGCTGCTGGCAGGCGGTGAAGTGATCGGTGTGGTCTACCTCGAAGGCGTGATCGACGAGGAGGCGCATTTCCGGCTTACCGTTCTGACCGAGAACATCGCTTCGGCGCTGGTGAACCATCGCTTGCAGCGTGGGCTCAGAGAACAGACGATCCGTGATCCTCTGACCGGCCTGTTCAATCGCCGATACATGCAGGAGATGCTGCATCTGGAAATCGCCCGCGCGGCGCGAAACGGCACCCAGCTGAGCGTGGTGATGTGCGATGTCGACCACTTCAAGCGCTTCAACGACGAGTTTGGCCACGACGCCGGTGATGCTGTGCTCCAGGCAGTTTCCACCGAATTGCGCAAGCGGTTCCGGGACGGCGATGTGGTCTGCAGATATGGAGGCGAGGAGTTCACCATCGTCGCCCCCGACACCATGGCGGATGTGCTGGCTGCAAGAACCGAGATCGTGCGGCAGGCGATTAGCGAACTGAATATCAAACAGGGCGGACGGACGCTGGGAAGCACTTCTATGTCATTTGGGATCGCGAGCTGGTCCGAAGGAATGGATCGTGAAGGCACAGCCCTTATACAGGCAGCGGACGCGGCTCTTTACAGGGCCAAAACCGCCGGTCGAAACAGGGTGGCAGTGGCTCAAGACCTTTAGACAAGGGAATGGGCGATTGATGGTTCTGCGACGGTTGGGTCTGAACCCGGCCAGTCTGCAATGTGCCTCAAATTCGGCCATTCGGCATGAATAGCGTCGCTCCCGATAACTGCCGCCTGTTCGGGTTGAGCGCGGAGCACCACCCACCCGCTTTCGCTTAGAATTCAATGAGCAATGAACCGATCACGCCGCCCTCCGCCACTGATCCCAGCTCATCGGATGCGCCTTGGCTCGTATCCACGTAAGAAAGCAAGCCGGTAAGCATGCCTAATGTGTAGCTCGCTCCGAGTTCCCAATCCCATTTGCTGTTGTAGAAGCCGTCTTCGTAGCCACCGCGCACCAGCACGGTCCACCCCCTGCCGACATCTAAAGCGGAAGAAGCTCCTACATATAGATTTGCTTCGTCGAGGTTCGCTTGATGGGGCGCCAAGGCGCCCTCCAGCCCGAGCGTGATTGGCCCGATCGATGTCTCGACCTGGGCGATCATCTCGACGTAATCCGTGCCATCGCCGTGCGGGTAGAGATAGCCATAACCTCCAGCGCGCCACGCGACCGCACCTAGGGTTCCTTGCAGCCCGGCGTAGAAGTCGACCTCGGTATCAGCACCTTCGTATTGCGCGATGGTGGAAGCCCAGGTGCCAAGAAAAAATGGTCCCGTCTCGAGGTCAATGCCACCTTGAACAGCTGGCTCCTTTCCCGAAAGGCTGACGCCGCGGAAGCGGTAGTCTGATACGATTCCCGCATTTGCAGAGAGATCAACCTCGCTCTCGGCGAGTGCATCCGAGGGGGCCGCTGCCAGCAAGGCCGCCAACGCGCCACAGACGGCGTCTCTTGCTTTCATGCCGCTGAACGCCCGACTCCCCTGTCGCGGTCGGTGGACTGCGACGTCGTATCGACGCCGAGAAGGTCATCGATCTCTCTAGCGCTTGCCGGGTGTGCTAAGAGGAAACCTTGCAGATCGTCGCATCCGATCCCCTCAAGGAATGTCTTTTGCTCATCGGTCTCCACACCCTCTGCGGTGGTGCGGAAGCCGCTGGAGCGGGCCAGATCGACGATCGCCTGGATGATCGCGCTGCCGCCTTCGCGGCTATCGATCTTGTCCACGAAGGTGCGGTCGATCTTGACCCGGTCCACCTCGAACTTGTTGAAATGACTGAACGACGAATAGCCTGTGCCGAAGTCATCGAGGGCAACGCGCACCCCGAATTCCCGCAGAAGGCGCAAATTGGTAGCGCACTGACTTTCATCATTGAGGACAGCCGTCTCAGTGATCTCCAGTTCAATGCGACTTGGCGGTATCGCCTCTTCGGCGATGATTCCAATCACGCGCGTCGCGAAATGGGGATTTCGAAGCTGAACCGGCGAGACATTGATCGAGAGTGTGTGGAGAGGCCAGTTGCGTCCGTCGCGGCACGCTTGCCTGAGGACCCATTCGCCGAGAGGCTCGATAAGGCCGATCTCCTCCGCAACGGGAATGAATACCGCCGGAGGTACGTTGCCGCTTTCAGGGTGCTGCCAGCGGATAAGGGCCTCGGCTCCCACGATCCGATGATCGGTCGCCGAATAGGTGGGCTGATAGACGACGGATAACTGATCGCCAGCTTCAAGCGCAGATCGCAAATCCTTCTCGGCATTTCTTCTTGCGCGGATCGGCTCGTCCATCGCCGGGGCGAACAGCAAAAATTGCCCGCGCCCGCTCGATTTCACCTCGTACAGTGCAATATCCGCCCGGCGGGTCAGCTCCTCTGCATTGAGGCCGTCCTTGCCCGCCAAGGCCACGCCGATGCTGACTCCCACGTGCACAGGGCTTCCGTCGATCACGAATGGCGCGGAGGCGGCGTCAATGATCTTGCTGCAGAGCCGTTCTACATCTTCGACGGAATCGATATCGGTCTGGATCACCGCGAACTCATCCCCCCCGAGCCGAGCAGCGGTGTCGGCTGCGCGGATTACTCCGCTCAGCCGGGCGGCGAATTGCTGGATCAGTTGATCGCCGGCCGCATGTCCGAGAGTGTCGTTGACGTTCTTGAAACGGTCCATATCGAGATAGAGCAATGCGAGACGGTGTTCGGCCGTCGTTCGAAACACAGTGAGCGCCTGACTAAGACGATTTTCGAATAAGGCTCTGTTGGGCAGACCCGTGAGGTGATCGTGGAAAGCCAAGTGCTGGACGGCATCGTTACTCTCGCGAAGCTCGAAGGTCCTTCGGGTGATGCGGCGCACCAAAATGAAGAGAACCGCTGCCAAGAGCAGGGACGCGATGCCCAGAACCGGGGCGAGCCAACCGAACACCGATTCGCCCGGCGCAAAAGATCGCCAGGCGAAATATCCTACGATATTGCCATTGCGCGAATGCAGCGTCTGCACGCTCTCGTCGGGCGTGAAGTGAGCTGTCGTGGTGAAACGTGCGTCATCAAGCTCGTAGGCGCTGCGGATCTCATCGACGAAGGTGCCGTCGAGCCGCCGCACTGCAACATGCACGAACTCAGTTCCTGGAGCCTGCTCGATCTCGCCGGTATCCGAGGTGATGGGTTTGACGCTGACAATCGATGGATGACCGTCGACCACCAAAAGGTCAGTTGCTGTGGGGCTAAGCTGGTCAGCGGTCAGCTCTACCGAAGCGGAATTCCGCATTTTGTCCCGCAACTCTCCGACGAGTTCCAAAACCTCTTTGCCCGCCTGATTGAAGTCCTCGGGTTTGCCGCGTTCGCCGCCCCGCATGCTGTATAGCGGCTCGTCCGAGCTGTTGAGAACGTAGGCGCCGTCATGACCATAGTAGTCGTGCAGCCATATTCCGAGGTTATTGTCGAACCACTCAAGATCTAACTGACTTTGGCGCACCTGATGGATCGCCTCGTCCCAGACCGTTACGCTCTCCTGGTCATGGGCAATCTGCGCGGCGCTCTGCCGAAGTACGTTCCCGATCAATCGATGCTGCCGTTCTCTCGAGAGCGTGTCGGCCGATGCGGTCGACCAGTAAAGCAGGGCGAGAATGCCCAAAGCTGCCAGCAGCACGCCGACCAAGGCCCCGATAGCCGGGGCGATGGACGTCGCTGGGACGTTTCTCAACGGAATCGAGGATGCAACTGGCGACATGATCGCCCCTTGGCACCGCATAGATTAAAAAAATCGCATCACGTGTTACAGGCCACACCTGCGATGAGGTTTACGATTGCGCCTCATCGCGTTGATGAGAGTCCTCCGCACCCCCGCGAAACAAGGCAGCAGTCCGTCGGCTTTGCCTCAACGCGCCTGCAGAACAGACAGTCAGATCCCGGCCCAGGCGGCGAGATCCTGAGCGTTACATCTTCGGCCATTTGGGCCGAGGAGAAATGCAATGGGATACTCACGTTTTGATGCAGCAACGCGGCACCGTCCGGCTTGGAATGCTGGCAAGAATGTCGGAACCAAGCGACCACTGACACAGAAGCAAATCTGGGCGATCCGCTTTCATCTCGATCGAGAAGGACGATTGAGAGACAAGGCTCTTTTCGATCTCGCGATCGACAGCAAACTGCGCGGATGTGATTTGGTGAAAATCAAGATCGGCGACGTGGTCGCGGGTGCCGAGATTCGCAATCGGGCAACCGTCATTCAGCAGAAGACCAACCGACCGGTACAATTCGAACTGACAGCCGACGTGCGGGCCACATTGCTAGCGTGGCTTGAGCGTCGAGGCGGCTCAATTGGCGATTATCTGTTCCCCAGCCGTATCGACGTCGCAGGCCATATGAGCACGCGACAGTATGCACGCCTAGTTGACGAATGGGTAACGGCGATCGGACTGCGGAAGGCTGAGTACGGCACGCACTCGCTTCGGCGGACGAAGGCAGCGATGATCTATCGTGCAACCGGGAACATCCGCGCGATCCAGATCCTGCTTGGCCACACGAAGATCGAAAACACTGTGCGCTATTTGGGCGTCGACGTTGAAGACGCTTTGCTCTTAGCCGAGCGAACTGAAATCTAGCCGAAGAAGTGGTCGGTCCGCAGTGTGATCGACCGCTTCCAGGGCGGCAAACCCATACGATATTCGGCCGAAATGGGGTGGGAAGCGGACACAGCCGTTCGCCTTGTTCACACCTACATCACTTCTGGTGCCGAGGGGTCTCGGGCGATTTTAGGAACGCCGGAAGTCACTAGGCGGAGTATTTGAAAGCCAACCCACGCCTTTCCAATGATCGACCTTGATTTCTTCATCTCCAGCCCGAGCAGCGTTCTGCGCGCAAGTATATTCCCCTCGGCAGCGGCCTCTTGGAGTAGAACCATGCCTTGCTGTCTCTCGCTGGGCGAACGGTCGTCCCCGACAAGAAT
The DNA here is from genome assembly GCF_039710615.1 of Aurantiacibacter flavus. Lineage (NCBI taxonomy): Bacteria > Pseudomonadati > Pseudomonadota > Alphaproteobacteria > Sphingomonadales > Erythrobacteraceae > Aurantiacibacter > Aurantiacibacter flavus. The sequence continues at coordinate 537 of NZ_JBDLBR010000011.1, read as the reverse complement.
ACGGCCGTATCGGCACATCGCGGGGGTATAGCCTTGAACAGCGCCTTCCTCGTAAACGCTTCTTGCTTCGCTCTCTCTTCCGAGATCGCTCAAAACATCGCCCAACCCGAGGAGGCCATACTGAGAGCCTGTCTCCGTCGATTGCCGGTAATAGACAGCCGCCTGCTCTAAGTCCTTGCTATGGCCTTTACCCCGTTCGCACATCCAGCCGAGAGCGTTGAGAACGTCCGGTTCGTTGCTGGGCAACAGCGCACTAAAATCTCTGAATGCCGTTTCGTAGTCATAGCGCTGCATCGCAGCCCAAGCGTCATCCTTGATTTGGCTCTCTGTGCGGGTGTCAGTTGTAGTCATCGCGTAAAAGCTATTGGCAAACTCGAGTGACCGCAATCGGGTCGTCTGCAGAATGTCGGCTTTCTACAGTTTGCCAATCGAAAGCTGACTGACAGCAACTGGCCCATTCACGGCGCTCATTCACTGGCTAACTGAAGGCTACTTTCAGCATTGACGAATTGGCGCTTCGATGGCCGACATGGGGTG
>NZ_JBDLBR010000010.1:0-24852 GCF_039710615.1 Aurantiacibacter flavus | reverse complement strand
CAGCGCGATCGGGAATATCCCCCCGATCATGCTGGCAAACTCAGCCGGTGTGACCAGCCCACCGGATCTGGGAAAGGCGGAAAACTCTAGGCCAGAGCGGTCCAAGGTTGGGTAGCAGTGCACTGTCTAATCTGGTCTTCCAAACTCACCAGTTTGAGCAATATGACGATGTCTTGGCTTTTCAAGGTAAGTCCCTCAGTCCTCAGTCCTCAGTCCTCAGTCCTCAGTCCTCAGTCCTCAGTCCTCAGTCCTCAGTCCTCAGTCCTCAGTCCTCAGTCCTCAGTCCTCAGTCCTCAGTCCTCAATCCTCAGCCCTCTGTCCTAGGACCAATATCCACTAAGCTGTAATGCTGTCAAAGACCAAAAATCCTCGAGGTTCAGGCCAAGCAATTGGGATTGCTCATGTCGCCAGTGAATGGCCGCATTTAGGGATGCCGTTTGGTACCTCGAACGGCTCCTCTTAAGTCGGCGTCTGCAGAACTCATGTGATATGGATGCTTCTATTGTTCCGTCAAATGACGACGGCTGGATGAGTGCCGTTCTGTCATATATCGGCCGGGAGAGGTGCCGAGCGCCTTCTTGAACATCGTAACGAAGCTCGGGACACTCTCATAGCCGAGGTCGGCTGCAACCGCCTGAGTGGATGCGCCGTCGGCCATCCATTTCACAGCAAAGACGATTGCGAGCTGCTGACGCCAGCGCCCAAAGCTCATGCCGGTTTCACTGCGCATCAGCCGTTCCAAGGTCCGTTCACTCATGCCGGCGCGTTTGGCCCAGACCTCCAGCGTACCCCTTTCGGCCGGTGCCTCCATCATGGCATTGGCAATCCAGCGCAGACGAGGGTCCGTCGGCATAGGCAGGTGAAGAGTTTCGACGCTCGCAACTGCAAGTTCGTCCAAAAGGACGCCGATCAGGCGGTTGTTGGGCCCGTTTTCCTCATAAAGGAGCGGTAGGTGCACCGCGCGCGTCAGGACTTCGCGCAACAGAGGTGTCACTGAGACAGCGCAGCATTTGACTGGCAATCCACGACTGGCTTCAGGGGATATGAAGGCATTATACCCCTCCATAGCCCCTGTCGTGAGCTTGAGCGAATGAAGCGCCTCGCCGGGGATCCAGATGGCGCTCCCCGGCGGCACGACCCACATGCCGCCCTCAATCTCGCAGCTCAGCGCGCCGCGCTGGACGAGAATGATCTGTCCTTTGATGTGGCGGTGGAAATCGAGTTCTACCCCTCCGAAATCAGACGCCACGAAGCCATAGCAGATGACCGGTCGCGGCACTTCGTCGGGATTGACCCAGTCCGTCTTGTCGGAGATCTCGGTAAGAATCGGCAACCATGTTTCCTTCGCGGATTGGCATTATTGAATAAGAATTTGTCCCAACTTCGGAATGACGTCAACGCCTGCGCCGATTATCCTTTGCCCGTCAGCCGGACATCCGGCACGCAAGGAAAGGATCGCACCTTGAGTTCATTGATTTACGGCCCCGTTGCAAGCACGCCGAATCCCCTCGTCAAAGCGAGCGGCCGTCTCGGTCAGGCGCTCATCAGGTTAATGATGCGGCAGGTTAGCGTCGTTGCGGCAGAAAGACTGGCCGGCCGTTTCAAGTTAATCACGCTCGAAGGTGAGCCGCTCAGGGGCGTGACGTGGATACCGGGACAGAAGATCCAGATCGCCATGGGATCGGCTTTTGTCGCGCGAACCTACACTCCGATCGAATGGAACGCGTCAGCTGGTCGGACTTGCATTCTCGCCTTCGAGCCAGGCCACGGCCCCGGAAGCGACTGGGTTCGGAACATTGAACCCGGCGGTACATGCCACCTGTTCGGCCCTCGAACGTCTCTCGATCCACGCGGGATGAACAGTCCCGTCGCCTTGTTCGGCGACGAAACGTCGATTGGGCTGGCGTATGCGCTGGCTCAAGCGAGGCCGGGACAGGTCACCTGTGTTTTAGAGGTCGACGATGTGCCCGCAACCCGGAAAGTTCTGCGGGACCTTGAGCTTGATCATGCCGAAGTCATTGCGAGGCATCCCGAGGAGGCGCATCTGGATGCCATGAAGTCAAAGCTTCCCTATCTCCTCGCTGCCGGCATGAGCTTCATCCTGACCGGCAAGTCTAGGACCGTGCAGCGCCTGCGCCAAAGCCTCAAGGCATATGGCTGTCCAAGTACGAGCCTTCTCGCCAAAGCCTACTGGGCTCCGGGCAAGTCGGGTCTCGATTAAAGGCACGCAGCACCGCGAAATGCCTGCGGTCACCTGACGTCGTTTGCTCCTATTGAACGAACGGCAGTTTTCGACCCTCTCCATTGACGGTTCGTATGGCAGCTTAGTTGGCGGGTGCTGACGTCAGCTTCGCGCCCTTATTCCGTTGAAAAACTCTCGCTTGCGGTCGGTGTGAAGTCCTGATTCAATCTTCGCAGGCAAGCGGAGATCAGGCTGATGATAGGCGAGCGGACGGTGATGCAGGAGGCGCTGTTCTACAGCTTCCGTATCGAGGACCACGTGCCGGGCGATCACCTGCTGCGCGCGATCGACCGGTTCGTCGATCTGTCTGGTACCCGTGAGCATCTGAAAGCCGTTCTACAGCGAGACCGGGCGACCCTCGATCGATCCCGAGTTGATGATCCGGATGCTGATCATCGGCTATTGCATGGGCATCCGGTCCGAGCGCCGGCTGTGCGAAGAGGTCCACCTGAACCGCGCCTATCGCTGGTTCTGTCGTCTTGATCTCGACGGCGCGGTGCCCGACCACTCCACCTTCTCAAAGAACCGGCATGGTCGGTTCCGCGACAGCGACCTGTTGCGCAAACTGTTCGAGATGACCGTCGAGCGCTGCATGATCGAGGGTCTGGTGGGTGCCGAGGGCTTCGCCGTCGATGCCAGCCTGATCCGCGCCGATGTTCACCGACAGCGTTCGGTGCCAGGAGAAGAAGGTCTTCCGTCCGAAGCGGCGGGCCGCGCTGTCGCCGAGTATCTCGAGGTGCTCGACGATGCCGCGTTCGGCGGGGCGACGCCGGTCACGCCCAAGCGCATCAACCTGACCGACCCAGCATCGCGCTGGACCGCGGCAACGCGCGGGTCGGCCTTTTACGCCTACAGCACCAACTATCTGATCGATCTCGACCACGCGGTGATCGTCGATGTCGAAGCGACTACCGCAATCAGGCAGGCCGAGGTCTTCGCCCAGCGGCGGATGATCGAGCGGACGCAGGATCGCTTCGGCCTGTGGCCCGAGAAGCTCGTCGCCGATACCGCTTATGGCTCGGCCCCGAACCTGGCCTGGCTGATCGAGGATCGAGGCATTGAGCCGCACATCCCGGTGTTCGAAAAATCCGCGCGCAATAACGGCACCTTCGAGCGATCCGCCTTCACCTACGATCATGAGGACGACAGCTATGTCTGCCCGGGTGGCAATCGGCTGCGACGGTCCAATCGCAACTTTAGCACCCCGCGCAGCGGGATCGATAAGGACGGATCAATCCGTTACCGCGCCCGGCAGCAGGACTGTCAGGCTTGCGCCCTGCGGCAGCGTTGCACACCCAACATGCCTGCGCGCAAAGTAACCCGGTCGGTCCACGAAGGGGCACGCGATCTGACCCGCGAGATCACCACCAGCGATGCTTTCCTCGTATCAAGTCGCCAGCGGAAGAAAGTCGAGATGCTGTTCGCTCACCTCAAACGCATCCTGAAGCTGGACCGCTTGCGCCTGCGCGGTCCCAATGGAGCAAAAGATGAGTTCCACCTCGTCGCCGCAGCCCAAAACCTACGCAAGCTCGCCAAGATGCGGCCGATGCCAGGCCTCGCACCCGCCTGAGCCAGACGGCAGGGCCGCTCGCCCCCTGTCAGCTGCGAGTGCCCAACCATTCCAGCGGCGATTTCTTCAACAGAATACGCCTAATTTCAGCCATTCGAAGGCTCGCAGCCTTTTTGCCAAAGCTGCCGTTCCCACGGTCGGTGCCGTGTGGAGCTACGCTGACGTGCCCCCCCTGATTTTCCTCCAAATTGGATTAGAGTCCGGCCCTGATGGAAGGACGGACGAGATGAAGCGAGCGAGGTTTTCAGAAGAGCAGATCATTGGTGTGCTGAAGGAAGCGGAGGCGGGTGCGAAGACCGCCGATCTGGCCCGTCGGCACGGTGTATCTGAAGCGACGATCTACAACTGGAAGTCGAAGTATGGCGGTATGGAGGTTTCCGATGTCCGCCGGCTGACCCGAAGGGCGGCGTAGCCAACGAGCTGGAGAGCGAGAACGCCAAGCTCAAGCGGCTGCTGGCTGATGCGATGCTGGACCAGGCTGCGCTGACCCGAAGGGCGGCGAAGCCAAGATCTTCTGGCAAAAAAGTTCTGACGCCCGCCGCAGAGCCGCAGGCGGCGCATAGCGCCAACCGGGAAGCTGTTGCGCATCTCCAGGCGTGCCACGGGATGAGCGAGCGGCGGGCGTGCCGTGTCATCGATGCTGATCGCAAGAGCGTGCGTTACCGTTCCACCCGGGACGATGACGCCGGTTTGCGTGAGAAGTTGCGCGAGCTGGCCAACCAGCGTCGCCGGTTCGGCTATCGCCGTCTGCACATCCTGCTGCGCCGGGAGGGGATCATGATCAACCGCAAGAAGACCCAGAGGCTCTACAAAGAGGAGGGGCTGGCGGTGAGGCGACGACGCAGCCGCAGACGTGCTGTCGGCACGAGAGCACCTGCTCCGGTGCTGGCGGCTGCCGAACCAGCGCTGGAGCCTCGAGTTGGGCGCTACGCGCCCTTCTTCGCTACGCTTCGAATCCGTTCACGACCAGATGGCTTCGGGCAGGCGGTTCCGGGTGCTCAACGTGGTCGATGACGTGACAAGGGAGTGCCTGGTAGCGGTGCCGGACACGTCGATCTCAGGTCGCCGTGTCGTTCGTGAGCTGACCGAGCTGATCGCCCAGCGTGGCAAACCCGGCATGATCGTCAGCGACAACGGAACCGAGCTCGCCAGCAATGCCGTGCTGGCATGGTGCGGCGAGATAGGCGTCGAGTGGCATTACATCGCGCCCGGAAGGCCGATGCAGAACGGCTATGTCGAAAGCTTCAACTGTCGCATGCGGGACGAACTGCTCAACGAGACGCTGTTCTTGAGCATGGCCCATGCCCGTGTCGAGATCGCTGCCTGGGTGGGTGACTACAATCGGGAGCGACCGCACTCATCCCTTGGCTAGGCTCAGGACCCATTGATTGGCTGAGGGCTATGTGATTGTGCTCTGCAGGCCTTCGGCTCCAGGCTCCGCGAGGAGACTGAGCATAAGCGACCTGTATTGGCTGACAGACGAGCATATGGCGCGTCTTTCGCCCTATTTCCCCAAGAGCCACGGCAAGCCCCGGGTCGATGACCGGCGCGTGCTGAGCGGGATCATCTTCGTCAATCGCAACGGGCTGCGCTGGCGTGATGCTCCCAGGGAATACGGTCCGCATAAGACGCTCTACCACCGCTGGAAACGGTGGGGCGAGATGGGCGTGTTTGGCCGGATGATGGAGGGTCTGTCTGCCCAGAGAGCCGAACCCCAGACCGTCATGATCGATGCGACCTATCTCAAGGCCCACCGCACGGCTTCCAGCCTTGGGGTAAAAAAGGGCCTCGGCCGCCTGATCGGGCGAACCAAGGGCGGCATGAACACCAAGCTTCACGCCGTCACCGACGCCAACGGCCGCCCTTTGAGCTTCTTCATCACGGCAGGCCAGATCAGCGATTACACCGGCGCGGCAGCCCTGCTCGATGATCTGATCTACCCAAGGCGCGGTGGATGCTGGCTAACCGGGGCTATGACGCCGAATGGTTCAGGGATGCGCTCGAGCAAAAGGCATTACGCCTTGCATTCCGGGCCTCAAATCCCGTTCTTTTCGTCAAATACGACAAGCGCCGATACAAACGCCGAAACCGCATCGAGATCATGTTCGGACGCCTCAAAGACTGGCGCCGTGTGGCAACTCGCTACGACCGCTGCCCAACCGTCTTCTTCTCCGCCCTCGCTCTCGCAGCCACCGTGCTCTTCTGGCCGTGATCAACGAGTCCTGAGCCCAGGAAGCGGGATGATCCCCAAAATGTTCGCATCACTGGTCAGGCCGGCGGTCTTCGAACGGTTAAAGCTCAAGCTCCGCCGCGTCTGCCAGACATTTTTGGTAGGAGTGGTTCAATCCTGCAGAAGCGGCAGACCCTTCAGCCCGATTGGCGCGATCAGGTGGTTCGACGACCGGTTACGTCTTGGTAAAATTAATCTGCCGGGAAAGTCTTCATAGCGTAATACCGTCTCGCCACTTGAGCGCCCAACAACTTCACAGGGCGTCAGGGGGCGACAGTGCGTAAAGCCATTATCGTGTTTCTTCTGGCGATCGGGGGGGGGGGCAGCGCCCGCAGGATCGCAGGCGACTGAGCATGGGTACCTCAGCCCCGAACTCCGGCCCGATCTGGTCGAGGTTCTGCCGCCTCCTCCAGCGCCCGATTCGGCGCGGGCTGAGGTCGACCGACGGATATTTCGCGAGAGTCGCAAACTCGAAGGAACGCCCCGCTGGAACCTCGCCACCAGCGACGTGCGCGGCGGCATACTTGAACATTTTTCCTGCGCTCTGGGGGCCCGGCTGGACGAGGAAGATGTGCCTGCGCTGCACCGTCTCCTCGAAAAAGCGGGGAACGACCGGCGCGTGGTCGGCGATGCCAAGCGTCACTACCAGACGAAGCGCCCATGGCTCGATAACGACCTTCCCATCTGTGAAGCGCGGACCGAGCATCTTGCAGGCAATGGCGATTATCTATCGGGGCACGCCGCGCACGGTCAACACGTCGCCATGATCCTTGCCGCGCTGGCGCCCGATCGCGTCACGCAGCTGCTGGCCCGCGGACGGGAATTCGGGGAGAGCCGCTGGGTCTGCGGTTCCCACAGCCAGAGCGCTGCCGAGGCGGGGACGCTGGCCGGCGCAGTCATCTTTGCGGCGGAGATGAACTCGGCGCAATTCCGCAGCGATCTGGAGGCTGCGCGTCAGGAACTTGCCGCGGCGCGTGCCACCGCACCCGCTCCGGAAGGCTGCGGCACCCAATAACGACAACAATATCTCCGCCGGCCGACGGGGCGAGCGGGACACAGCATCGGACGAGAAGCTTGAGCGGCGCGCCGTCGGCGCTGACCGAATCAGAAAGCAGGGATCGATTCAAATGCTTGTGAAGCCAACATCTGTTCGCCGCGCTGCGCGGTTGCTGGGCGGGGCCGCGCTCGTCGCGCTCGCCGCAGGCCCTCTCGCCGCGCAAACTACCCAAGAAATGCCCGGGGAGGATTCGGCGGTCGAAGACGCCCCGGTTGAAGGCGACGTGATCGTCGTCAGCGGCTACGGGCAGGCGCTCGAACGCGCGATCGACATGAAGCGCGACACGATCGGCTTTTCCGATTCGATCGTCGCCACCGATATCGCCGACTTCCCCGAACAGAACCTGTCGGAAGCGCTGCAGCGCGTTCCCGGGGTGACGATCGAGCGTGACAAGGGCCTCGGCACCCGGGTCAACGTGCGCGGTCTGCCGACCGAGTTCACGCACGTGCAGATCAACGATCTGGCGACCGCGTCCGGGTCTGGCGGTCGCGATGTCGAATTTGACATGTTCGCGTCCGAGCTCATCCAGACCGTAACAGTCTACAAGTCGCCGACCGCGGCCCAGGAAGAAGGTGGTATCGCCGGTTCCGTCGCTATCCGCACGGCCCGGCCGTTCGACTACTCGGGGATGCGCGTGGTCGGCTCGGTCGAAGGCGCATACAATTCCATTTCCGAGAAGGTCGATCCGCAGGCATCGCTGCTGGTCAGCAACACCTGGGGCCCGTTTGGTGTGCTGCTGTCGGCAGCTTACGGGCAGCGCACGAACCGCACCGATTCGAACTCCGGCATCAATTTCCGCCCTATCTCGCGCTGGCGCCCGATCGCGGCAACGCGCAGACCGATCAGGCGATCGCCGTGCTGGAGCGTGATGCGGGAATCACGCTCGATCCTGACGACGACGATCAGACCGCCCGTGTCGTCTTCCTCGATAAGGTCGGCGATCGCGTGTACCTCAACGATCAGGAACGCCTCGGCTTTTCCGGGTCGCTGCAATACAAGCCGAACAGTGACCTCAGCGTGACGTTCGACGGTTTCGTCGGGTCCTACGACACGGCGGAGGACGAGTACGACGCCGCCGCCTATTCGGCATCGAGCCGCTCCACGCTCGACGTCATTCACGACTATGACGACACCTCCCTCGCCGATTACGGTATCGTGGTGCTGCGCGATGTTTCCTACACCGCGACCCAGCACGAATTCCTGAGCAAGGAACGCGTCAATGAAACCGATTACCGGCAGTTCGGCGCAGAGCTGAACTGGACCCCGGGCGAATGGTCAATCGATATTCTTGGTGGCTATTCCGGCGCCGACAAGTCGCTCGACTACGCCAACCTCAAGCATGTGGCCTACGCGCCGTCGCGCACCCGCTATACCGAAACCGGCGGCGAGACGATCCCGAGCGACGATCCGAACACGATCGGCATGTACAATTCGCCAACATCCTACCTGTTCGAGGCCTACGAGACGACCTACGAGGAGATCTCGGACGACAAGTATGCCGCGCAAATAGATCTGGGCCGCACCTTCGAGCGTGGCGGCCTGCTGGGCCTCAGCGCCATCAGGGTCGGCGCGCGCTACACCGACAAGGCAAAAGAGCGCAATTACGGCGAAGAGAAGATCCAGGGCCCGACCCGCGGCGACAGCTCCTACGTCAATACCCGCACGTTGGCGGACAGTGAACTGACCGATGTCATCGATATCGTCGGTGGTAAGTCCTACCAGGCGCGCGACCTCGCCTGGCAGCAGGTTTCGAACGAATATGCCCGTGAGTTCTTCCGTCCCGACGGCTTCCTGTCGCCGTTCGACGACGGGGCGTATTACCGGGTCGAGGAAAAGACCTGGGCGGCCTATGCCATGGCCGATTTCGACTTAGATCTGGGATCGGTGCCGGTCTCCATCAACGCGGGCGTGCGCTACGTGAAAACCGACGTACTCTCGTCTGGCTATCTCTCGTCTGGCTATTTCCAGATCCAGAACCCGGACGGCTCCACCGGCTATTCCGAAGAGCCGCAATCGAGCGAGGGCAATTACGACAGGTTCCTGCCGGCGATTAACGCGACAGTCGAACTTGCCGATGGGTTGGTGCTGCGCGGCGCGGCCTCGCAGACGCTCATCCGCCCCGCGCTGACCGATCTCGCCTACAAGCGCACGGCCAGCTTCAACGACTTCCGGTTTACCGACGGCAACCCGAACCTGAAGCCGACCTACGCGGATCAGTGGGAAGCGGGCGCTGAGTACTATTTCGGCTTCGGTGGTCTGCTGGCCGCATCCTATTTCTGGAAGAATATCGAAGGCGTCGTCCAGAACGAGCTGACGGGCGTCGTGCGCGATGTAACCAAGTACAACGCCAACGGCACGGTCGACGGCGTATACGACTTCGACGTCTACCAGCCGGTCAATGCCGAAGGCTCCTACGATGTCAGCGGTGTGGAGCTGGTCGCTGTGATTCCATTCGGGTCGATCATGCCTGCGCTGGAAGGCTTCGGCATAAATGCCAACGTCACCTTCCTCGACAGCTCGCTGACCGGAGAATCGGACATCGACGTACCGAACTCGCCCGTCGGCTTGGCGGACAATGTCTATAACGTTACCGGCTACTACGACAGCGGCCCGCTCCAGGTTCGTCTCAGTTACAACCGTAAGGGCGCGTACGTTGAGCGGATCGAGCGTAACATGTATCCGGTGTATCGCGACGCATACGGGCAGTTCGACTTCGCCGCGAGCTACCAGGTCACGCCCAACTTCCGGCTGGAACTGCAGGCGATCAACCTGGCCGACGAAGCGACCACTGGATACACGATTGATCCGTCGTTCCCGACGACCTACGAGTTTTCGGGAAGCCGCATCAGCCTGGGCCTTCGCGCCCAATTCTGATCGCAAGATCGACGAAAGCCCCCAAGAGTGCACCGCCCAAATCCGGGCGGTGCACTTAGGTCACTCGGCAGCGATCGCAAAGGCCGCATTGTGATTCGCTTCGCCAAGAAGACAATCGTTGCGAGTGGCGCTGTGGGAGCAGGCTGATCCACCGCGGTGTCGAACCTTGGTCCGACATAACGATCCGATGTAAGAGGATGACGCCAATCAGAACCTGGCGTCGATCCCGATGGTGACCGTTCTCGGCCTGAGAGGCGTGCGCTGGTTGCCCTCCGCAACCGAGAAGGGGTTGCCCAAGGAAAACCGGTTCGCCCGGCTGTCGAGCACATTGTCAATGCTCAGCGAAAGGCCCCAGCATTCAAAGTCGGCATGTATGCCCAAGGCCGTGTCGATATAGTTCCCCTGAGGAATATCAAACGGCGCGCTAATACCAAGAAAGGAAGTGCCGATATATTCAACAGATCCGTCTAAAGTGATCTTTGTATCCCCTATCCAAGGCTCGTAGCGACCGGAAAACCGCCAGCCGCGATCAGCAACATTGGGCAGGTTCGCCTCGATTTCGCCCTCGAGCACATTCGTTTGTCGGTCAAGCTCGCCTGTCGTGTAAAAACTTGCGAATCCCAAGCTCACGTCCTGGGCAGGGTTCCACGCAAGATGGGCAGCGACGTAATGAATGCGCGCCGAGCCGACATTTGCGACCACGGGAAAACCTTCGCTGGATACAAGATCCGCCTGGACCCTGCTCCATTTTGAGTAAGAGTACGAAAGTCCACCTGAAAGCAACGAGCGGCCAGAGGTACCGAAACGCATACCAATTTCAGCGGTGCTGACTGCATCGGGCTCGAAGCTTGTTACCTTCGCTTGGTCGCCGGTCCCGGTCAGCTGCTGCGCTCCCGGCCTGTATCCTTGCTGATAACGTACATAGGCAATCCCTCCCTCCAAAGGCTTCCAAGAAATCGCAACGGTCGGCAGAAATCTGATCTCGGGACGCGATGGCTCGGCAGGCGCATCACCCGACGTGACGGTAAATTCGTCAAAGCGTGTAAAGTGAGAGAGCCGCCCTCCGGCCGTCAAAGAGATATCACGCAAAATCGGCAAAGTCGCCTCGCCAAACAAAGCGACGTCCAAAGTTTCCGACTGGATATTGGAGATCATCACCCGTGCATTCTCGGGCCCGAGAAACCGGTTGGTGTCATTAATATTGAAAGCGAGCGAAACGCCCGATACCCAACTCGAAAGGAGGTCAGCGGAACCTGAAATCCGGGTCTCGTGCGTGAGCAGCTTCACTTGAACATCTTCTTCGAAGACGATCGGCACCTGTGTGTCAGGCGGGCTCGCGTCAAAAACCGTAACGATAGGGTGTATATTGTAGGACGTGTTCGATACCAGATTGGCGGTTCCGAGGTCTGCCCGCAGGGTAGCAAATGCCAGACGGTAGTCGTTATCGAAAGGCTGAGCGGCTAACGAGCTGCGTGTTAGCTCGGAAGATCCGGGATAGTCGGTATATTGCCCGTCTTCGCTTGCTGTGTCTTGAGATACGAGGCCCGCATAAATGCTGAAACGCTCATTGAATTCCATGCGAAATGTTGCGCGCCCTCCAGACACACTCGTGCGATTGATGTCAGATAGGTTGCGTTGTACATCGTCGATATAGCCCGGTCGAAGAATGCGATACCCTAGCATGCGAAGGGCCGCCCGATCGCCGATCGGAACATTGGCGACGACGGCGCTATCATTGGCCAACCTGTTGCCAGTCACGCCTAGCGAGGCGGTGCCGCTGAAAGAAAACTCGCCAAGAGTGGGCGCGCGCGGCACCATGCGGATGACACCTCCGAGTGAACCTGCACCGTACAATGTGCCTTGCGGACCCTCGACGATCTCAACCCTATCGATGTCATATAACGCCAAGTCGGGGTCGGGGGCGCTATATGTGAGCCTGCTTTCTCCCAGATACTGGCTTACCGTCGACTGGAGCTGCCCGTTAAAACTGCTGTCGGCGATCCCCCTGATGAATATCTTGTTTCGGCCCGAACCAAGATTGGTGGAGGTGAGATTGGGGAATTCTCGCAGCAATGCTTCGCTGCCACTCCTGCCGAGATACAGACTTCGGGATTCATCAAAGGTAACCACGCGTGACGTGCCCGGAAAATCTGCTTGCCGGACATCCTGTTTGCTTGCGGTGACGATGATCGGTGGTGGTGGCGGGAGCGGTGGAGCGGGCAACGGGGTCGGCTTGGGTGTCGCGGGACGGGGCTGTGCTTGCTCGATGCGGCGGGTGGGGCGGCGGAAGAGTCGCACCACGTTTCCGCGTCCGATACGAAAATCATACCCGGTGCCACGCAACAGTTGGCGCAAGCCCTGTCGGACGGAATAACGGCCTCGCAGCCCCGCGACCCGGATTGAGCGTAGGGCGAGATCGCTGGTGTCGATCGAGACGTTGGCCCGTGTGGCGAAAGATATCAAAGCCGCATTGAGCGGCCCAGCGGGCACGTCGAAGGAAATATCTTGAGCAGTCGCAGGGCAGGCTGCCACCGCGCACATGAGAGGCGCACCGACGGCAAGCCATCTGATACCGCTCACCGATCTTCGACCGACCAGCGCGTCCCGTCAGCTATGATGCTTCCTCCTATCAATTCTTCCAGCCTTTCGCGCAGTGCATTCTGGTCGCCGTTTGTCTGGATCACGCCGGAAAAACGCCTCGAGCGCATTTCTTGCGGAAGCTCGAGTGAGATGCCGGTTGACCGGAATAAATCGTCGGCCACCTGCCGCAGCGGCGTTTGCTCGTAGATAAGCCTGCCGCCAGTCCAGCTGCCAATGGCTGCGGCGGGACTCTGCGAGACTTCGATCCTGCCATTGGTGAGCGTGAGGGTGTCGCCAACTCGAAGATCGACAGTCTCCGCCGGTCCCTCATAACGCACCTCCCCCTCTGATACACCCACGCGGAGTTGGCTATCCGTGCGCACTACATTGAACACGGTCCCGATATCCACCAGGCGCTGCTCGCCCACAACTACGGTGAAGGGATCATTCTCGTCATGGGTGACGGCGAAGCGCGCTTCGCCACGGTCAAGTTCCACCAGCCTCATGTCGCTTTCGTCGAGCATGATACTGGTGTTGCCATTGAGGTGAATTTCGCTTCCATCTGTGAGCGAAACGGTGCGCGTTTCGCCAGCCACGGTTTCAACCTGATATGTGGTGTCCGCGTTCGTGACCAATTGAACTCCGAAAAAGCCTGCCACCGCGACCGAGGCGGCAAGAGCGCCCCAAAGCCATGGGTTTTTTCGGCCGACCTCTTCACGGTCACTGTGTTCGTGCTCGTCGCCTCCGACGAGTTCGGAATCGGGGAAAGACGCCTGCTCCAGCAGAGGTGCGAAATCTGCCTCACCATCGACGACGGCTTCATAAACCTCGTTATGAGCAGGATCGGCATTGAGCCAATCGGTGAACTCGATCCAGACGTCCTCGTCCGCATTCTGCAGCCTAAGGTGCCAGGCAATGGCCTGGTCGATCATCGCGGGATCAGGAGATGCGGACATTGTCGCCCCCCCTTCCCGAGCGTTCCGGAATGCTGCGATCCAGTTCTTCGCGCACAAGCAGAAGTTTTCGATAGGCCCGTTGGAGATGCTTCTCCACCGCGCTCAAGCTAAGACCCAGTGTGGTAGCAATTTCCTTTTGGGAGATACCGTCAAGCCGATACATTTTCAAAATTGTCGCGGTCCGTTCCGGCATTTCGTCAAGCGCCTCATTGACGCGTTCGAGTTGGTCGCGCGCGATTGCGCTTTCTTCGGGAGTGGGGCTCGCATCCCTGTCAAGGTCCAGTCCCGTACGCGCGCGCACCCAATGATCGTCGCGCGCCTGTTGCCGCCGGCGACCTCGGCGGTGATCGTGCAACAGGTTATTCGCCATCTGATAAAGGTAAGCGCGCGGATTGCTCACGGGACCAGTGCGAATGCTGGATAACTTGACATAAAGATCCTGCAACAGATCTTGTACTTCGGCAGGGTCGCATTTGCGAGCCAGCATGAACCGCAACAGATCCGGCCGCATTTCACCAAGCAATCGGGTGAGACCGGAATCGCCTGCACTCGGATCTTCGCTCTCCCGTGACATGCCTTCTCTGTTAGTGCGCCGTGGCCACAGGGGCAACGCATCGCTTGCTCTTTGGCACGCACGAAGGCCGATCGGATCTCTAACCAAGCCTCCTGAACCGGGCCGGACACTCGCGGACGCTATGCAAAGCTGGTCTACGATTTCGGTGGACTGCTGATCTGTGAGGGCGTCGCCAGTCCTTTCGCCGAGGCAACCGGGGCGAAGTCTCATTCGATGGTCCATGTGTCTCGTCCGATTGACGCTGTGCATCGCTGCTGCCTCGGCGGATCCAACCGCCTTTCCTCCATCTGGACGCCACGGGCAGCTCGAACCCGCAAGCCTCAGGTCGATTGTGCAGGAATGGATTGGCCGCTGCGTCTTTGTCACCCGCGTGGCTGCCGACCTCAGGCCTAAAGCCGGCAGTATTGGGTCCAGCCTTTTTGTCCTGTCTTTTTTTGCCAGCTGGTGCGGGTCTGCAAGGCGACCGGCGTCTCTGCAACGACTGGAGACGAAAACATGCCTCAGACCGGAGAAAAAATAATGCGTAAGACCTTCTGCTCGTTCCTTAAGATGTTCGTGTCGGCAGGCGCCTTGCTATCGGCGTCTTCCGCTCTGGCCCAGACTTCGACAGACATCAGGCCTCCGCTTACCACTCCGGACGGACATGACATCTATGCTGGAGACGACGATGATTTTGAGGAAGACCACCTTACCATCGGCGTAGGTGGTATGTATCAGCCGAAGTATCTTGGTGCGAGAGGCTACGAGTTTCAGCCGATACTTGCACTCGACTGGAAGAGCGGCAATTTGTTCGCCAATTTTGAGGACGGGCTCGGCGTCATGGCGATCGATGACGACACCTTCTCCGTGGGCGCCGGCATCGTCCCGATTTTCGATGGCTACGATCGTAAAGACGTTCCAAACGGTTTCAACAAGGTCGATGTTGGCGCGGGTGTGCGGGGCTTTGCCAGCGTCCGACAGGCCGGCTTCGAAGCAACGGCAGGCGTCACCCAGATATTTGTTGGCAGCACGAAAGGGGTGCTCGCCGATTTCAGCATTGCCTACGACATCGAGGTCAATGATCGACTGTTCATATCGCCTTCGGTTGGTGTGACATGGGCAAATGCGAAACACACCAACCGCTTCTATGGGGTCAGCGCGCAGCAGTCCGCGGATTCGGGCTTGCCTGAATTCCGCCCCGGTGCCGGCTTTCTGGATGCGGAAGCTCAGGTGTTCCTGCAGTATCGATTGACGGACCACCTCGGTCTTGGCGTCGGGGGCGGAGTCTCGACACTGCTGGACAATGCCAAGGATAGCCCGATCGTATCGAAAAGGACCGCACCGACCGGCACCGCCTTTCTGACCTATACGTTCTGATTGCATAAAGCATGCAAACAATCCTGTCCTTCCGGCGCCGCCCGGTGGGTCGCGAGGGGCACCCGGGGGTAGAAATTTCTCCTGGTGCCTCTGTCGCGGCTAACGCACCATGGCTCCGGCCAACATTGCACAGCAATGGTGACGCAGAGAGGAGTTCGATCGGAACTCTGCCCGTTCGCGCCGCGCTGCTCATCACGGCCAACTTGCTCACCGCCTGTACGCTGCAACCTGATTATCAGCGGGCAGAGCTCGACGTGCCCGGGGCCTGGGTCAACGGGGCCAGTGCCTCATCCGACGCGCCAAATATCGTCACTATGGCTGGGCAAGATTGGTGGTCACGTCTCCACGACCCATCGATAGACCGGCTGGTCGAGGCCGGGCTCAGCGACAATCCGACGCTGGCCGAAGCAGCCGCGCGAGTTGATCGGGCGCGTGCTCTCGCGACTGGGGCCAATGCCGGGAGGCTGCCGGGCATTACTTTGGAAGGCAGCGCCACCCGGGCCCGTGAAGCGGCCGACCCATCATCCGGACCAAGCGTGCAAAAATCTGCGTCATTCGGAGCGAGAGCAAATTGGGAGGTTGATCTGTGGGGGCGCGTCAGAGAGGGTACGACTGCCGCGCGCCGCCGTCTCGATGCACGAATCGCGGAGGCCAACGGCGCGCGAATGTCGCTTATCGGGGATATTGTCGACAACGCGATTGCGTTGCGAGCCTGTGTTCTGACGCGCAAAGTACTCCAAAGCGATCTTACCTCGCGCGAAGTCGAACTCGGCATCGCGCGCAAGCGCCTGTCCTTCGGAGCCATCGCGCCCGTCGAAGTGGCTGCTGTCCAGAGCAATTTCCTGACCGCCCGTACCCAGCGCATCGCGCAGCAAGAGATGTGTGCCCGGCTGACCAATGCACTGGCAGCGCTAAGCGGACTGGAGGCATCAACCATAAGGGCCGAGTTCGGGAGCGAACCGGTCGCGATGGCTAATCTTAACCTTCTTGAACCCGTCGACTACGACAGGATCCCGATCCCGCCTGAAACCCAACTCGCCCTTCCGGCAACTATTCTGCTTGCAAATCCGGATGTACTTGCGGCTGAGAACGAAGCGGCTGCTCGTTGGGCCGAGGTCGCCGTCGCTCGTGCGGAGCGTTTGCCACGTCTCGATCTTGTCGGAGTGCTCACGGGCCAATGGATTCGCTCATTCGGAGTGGGCACGACTTTCATCAGCAACTCTCTCGGTGCCACGCTTTCAGGGCCGCTCCTAGATGGTGGTGCCGGGGCGGCGAATGTCCGCGTCGCGCAGGCCGGTTATCGCGAGGCAGTAGCGCAGTTGCAGCTCATTGCTCGCACCACGGTGCGCGATCTGGAAGATGCGCTTGCCGCGCGACAGTCGGCAGACTTGCGCGTGCAAACTGCGCAGGAGAGCCTCGAACAGGCGCGTTTCGCGCTCCGCGCCAACTCCGCGCGTTTCGAGGCGGGCGCGATTGCGCAATTCGAGCTCGGAGAAACCCGCAGACAACTCAACCGGGCACAACAGGACGCCATCACCGCGCAGACTGACCGGGCGCAATCGTGGGTGGCGCTCGTGCGGCGCGTGGGGCCCGCTCCTTCCCGGCAATTCACTTCGACGCCGGAAAATGAGAATAGTTTCAATGACTGAAGCGACGATATCAACGCTCGGCGGCTCATCATCCCATAGTCGCAACCTGACCGAATGGACACAAAAGCACGGCCGCAAGATATTAGCGGCGCTGGGAGTGGCTTTGGTTCTGGCCCTCGCGATCTATTTGCTCTTCCTCAGGCCCGGAACCACTCCGACCGCAGCGGGGGAAGCCAGTACAGCACTGACGGTCACGACCGCCACACCGCAACGTACGACCTGGTCGGACAGTGTGACAGGCCGAGGGGTCGTCGCGCCTTGGCAGGAGGCCAGCATCAGCGCGCAGATCGGAAGTTACCAGCTGGTCGATGTGCGAGTGAATGTCGGCGCCTATGTGCGCCGCGGCCAGGTCCTCGCGCGCCTCAATCCAGCTATCCTCCGGGCGGAAGTTTCTGAATTGGAGGCACGTCAGGCGCAGGCAGTGGCCGAGGACCGGCGCGCACGCGGTTTGCAGGAGGTGGGCGGGATTAGCGATCAGGAGGCTCTGCGCTATGCGACCGAAGCGAAGACAGTGGCGGCCTTGCTGGCCGCTAAAAGGCTCGAACTGCAATACACCACGATCCGTGCGCCGGACGATGGCCTGATCAGCGCGCGAGAAGCCACCTTGGGTGCGGTCGTATCTCCGGGCCAGGAACTCTTCCGCCTGATCCGAAGGAACCGCCTGGAATGGCGTGGAGAGATCGCCGCGCGGGATTTCTTGGCAGTTCGCCAGGGACAGACCGTTACCCTGACCCTCCCCGACGGGGGAAGCGCTGAGGCCCGTATTCGCGACCTCGCCCCCTCACTGGACCCGGAGACCCGCCTCGGGATCGTCTATGCCGATATACTTCCTGGCTCTGCGGCACGGGCAGGCATGTACGTCGAGGGTGATATCGCGATGGGCGAATCGGCGGCCCTGACTGTCCCGGCCGAAAGTGTGGTCACACGCGACGGACGCAACTACGTCATGCTGCTCTCACGTGCATCGGGGACGTCGAAGGTTACGCTGCGCGGCGTTACAACCGGCCGCCGCGAGTCTCGGGAAGTTGAGATAACCGACGGCCTTGCTGGCAATGCGATCTTGGTTCGCCGAGGGGCTGCGTTTCTGGACGACGGGGATATTGTAACGATCGCCGGGACAGGAACGAGGCGACCATGAATATCGCCACGTGGTCGATCCGCAATCCCATACCGTCAATTCTGCTGTTCGCGCTCATGGCCATGGCGGGGGCGTTCGCGTTTTTCCGGCTACCCGTCCAGGAACTGCCGGATATCAACCTACCTTTGGTAGCGGTATCTGCCGAATTACCCGGAGCATCGCCGTCGCAGCTCGAAACAGAGGTGGCGCGGCCGATCGAGGACGCCGTGGCTGCGCTGGAAGGGCTAAGGCAGATCAGAACAACGATTACCGGCGGCAACGTCCAGGTCGACGCCGAGTTTACGCTCGAAACGACTTTGTCCGATGCGCAGACGCGCACCAAGGATGCTGTCGATTCGATCCGGTCGGAGCTGCCTTCTGATCTGCTTCCACCAACGGTGACCTCCACCAATTTTGCCGAGGATCCCATCTTGATTCTGGCGGTCCAGTCGAGCCGGATGAACGAGACGGACCTCAGCTGGTTTGTGGATGACCCACTGTTTCGCACCATTCGCGCAGTCTCAGGCGTCGGGAGGGTAGAGCGTGTTGGGGGAGCCGAGCGCGAAGTCGAGGTCGTCATAGATCCCGTCCGTCTCTCGGGCATCGGGGCGACCGTCGACGATGTGTCCCGTGCCCTTCGACAGATGCAGCAACAATCGTCGGGCGGCAGAGGCCAAATCGGAGGGGAAGAACAGGCGATCCGCACGGTCGCGTTGGCTGACCAGGCTTCTGAACTGGAGGCGCTACCGATCCTGCTGTCGAACGGGACAACTGTGCGTCTCGATCAGGTAGCGACGATCCGCGATGGCAACGCCGAGCGCGAGCAGGTCGCATTGCTGGATGGTCAGCCGGCAGTCGGTTTGAACATCTACCGCGCAAGCGGGGCCAACGAAGTCAAAGTCGCTCACAGCATCAGGACCGCCTTGGACGAGCTCAAAGCGCGTACGCCAGGGTTGACCCTTACCCACGTCGGGGGCTCGGTCGACCAGACGACCGAGCAATACGATGCGTCGATGGCGATGCTATATGAAGGCGCCTTCCTGGCGATCTTCGTGGTGTGGATTTTCCTGCGCGACTGGCGCTCGACACTCGTTGCAGCGACAGCACTTCCTCTTTCGATCCTGCCGACCTTTGCCGCCATGTACTGGTTCGGCTTCACTTTGAATACGCTGACCCTTCTCGCTTTAGCCGTCGTGACCGGAATCCTGGTCGACGACGCGATTGTCGAGATCGAGAATATCGAACGCCATCGGCGCATGGGCAAAGCTCCGATCGAAGCCACCAAGGACGCCGTCAACGAAATCGCAAAGGCGGTAATTGCCACCACCTTCAGCCTGGTGGCCGTGTTTTTGCCCACCGCCATGATGTCGGGATACGCCGGCTTGTTCTTCACACCTTTTGGCTGGACTGCGGTTGTTGCAGTGCTGTTCTCGCTTCTGGTTGCGCGCCTGCTTACACCCATGATGGCCGCGTATTTCCTTAGGGGGGAGGGATATACCGAGTCCGAAAAGTCCCGTCGCGCCCAAGAACGCCTTTATCTCTCCAAGGTTCGCTGGTGTCTCGCGCATCCCAAAACCGCCATCACCGCAACGCTCGTCTTTCTGGCGGCTTCCGTTGGCTTGGTATTCTTCATACCGGCCGGCTTCCTGCCGCCGGACGACGGCGACTGGACAGAGATGTCGATTGAGTTGCCGCCTGGAACCGCGTTGCAAACCACGCTCGAAGCAAGCGAAGATGTCCGCTTGGCGCTGACGGACGTAGACGGGATCGAGCACGTCTTTGCGAGGGTTGGTCAGTCAGAACCGTCGACGTCAGGCGAAGTGCGTCAGGCGTCACTGGCGCTCGTGCTTGCGCCGCGAGGGGAGCGCCCGTCCAAGTCTGAGGTGCAGGTTGCCATTCGCGAGAGTGTCGCAAGAATTCCCGGTATCCGCTCATCTGTCGGAGACGGTGGCGGCGAGAAACTTGAATTGCTCCTGACCAGCGATGACCTGCCTGCGCTCGATCGTGCGGCGCAAAGTGTCGTTCGCGAACTGCGTGCGCTCGATGGGCTGACCAATATCAATTCAACGGCCAGCGCCGAAAGGCAGGAGATCGTTATCCGCCCCGACCTCCAGCGTGCGGCGGAGCGCGGCGTCACGACCGAGGCGATCGGCGAGGTCGTACGTATAGCGACGAGGGGCGACTTCGACGTCGAGGTGGGTCGCCTCAACCTCGATAGGCGACAGGTTTTTATCCGGGTTCGGCTCAAGGAAGGCGTGCGCCAGGACCTTACCGCCATCGCGGATCTGCGCGTTCAGGGCAAGGACGGCCTTGTTACGCTGGGAAGCATCGCCGAGATCTCTCTGGAGAGCGGCTTGTCGAGGATCGATCGATACGATCGCAAGCGATACGTTTCCGTGACCGCCGACCTTGATGACATGGCGCAAGGGGACGCGGTCGCAGATGCCGAAACGCTACCGGCAGTGTTGGCTCTGCCGGCGACCGTATCCCTCGTGCCGGAAGGCGATGCGCAAATTGGCGATGAGATCACTGCCAGCTTCCTGCTTGCGATCGCCGCTGGCATTGTCTGCATCTACTGCGTTTTGGTCCTTCTCTTTCGCGACTTCTTTCAGCCATTCACCATCCTGTCGGCCTTGCCGCTCTCCATCGGTGGCGCGTTCCTGGCTTTGTTCGTGACCGGAAGTTCGCTGGTGCTGACGGCGATGATCGGTCTGGTCATGCTGATGGGAATTGTTGCAAAAAATTCGATCCTGCTCGTGGAATACGCAATTCTGGCAATTCAGGACCGCGGGCTGTCGCGTACGGAAGCCTTGCTGGAGGCATGCCGTATGCGGGCGCGGCCAATCGTCATGACAAGCGCTGCGATGATAGCCGGTCTGACGCCGATTGCACTCGGCATCGGATTCGATGCGAGCTTCCGCCAGCCACTCGCCATTGCGGTGATAGGCGGATTGGTAACCTCAACATTGCTCAGCCTGCTGGTCGTGCCGGTAATCTTCGAAGTGGTTGATGATTTGGAGCGACGCATTCGCACGCTTCTCGGTCCTGTTTTTCCGCAACCAGTGCACAAGGAATATGCGACGACATGATATACTCCTCGCTCTTCGCAATCGCCCAATTGTCCGATCCGAATGGCTTGTCGATCGAACACGTTCGACAAGCGCTTGAACTACCACCTGGAGTACTGGTGGACCAAGAAATGGTGGTTGCCGATGTTCCAAGCACAGACCTGGATTTGCAGCCTGTCGAACAGGAAGAAGGTTCGGCAGCCGACCAGGAGATAGGCCCTTCAAAAGCGGCCGACGAAACAGCGGTCATCGTCGTTACGGTCGATCAGTCGACGGCGAGAATCGATCCGCTTCAGGACGCAAACAGGACATCGTACGAAGTCGTGCGTTCGGTCGATGAAGCCGTGACCGGACCGCTGGCCCGCGAATACAAGAAAACCATTCCTGAACCGGTCCGCGACGGCTTGCGCAACTTCTTGAGCAATCTGGCTGAGCCGGTTGTGGCCGTCAATTACCTGTTGCAGTTAAAGCCCGGCAAAACGCTTGAAACCGTCGGGCGATTTGCCGTCAATACCACAGCGGGCGTCGGAGGCCTGTTCGATGTCGCAAGGCGACGTCCTATCAATCTGCCGCGTAGAGAGAACGGCTTTGCGAACACTTTGGGTTACTATGGCGTCGGACCGGGGCCCTATATGTACCTTCCCCTGATCGGCCCAACCACAGTCCGCGACTTAGTGGGTCGGGTAGGCGATGTTTCGCTCGTGCCTCTGACCGTGGGCGGTCCTTTTCGTGACGCGTCCGTCGTGGCGCCGGCGACCATGATTAGATTGATCGATCAGCGCGCGGAAGCCGATGAATCTATCGAGGCGAGCAGGGCCGAAAATGCCGATCCCTACTCGTTCATCCGCTTCGAATATCTGAAGCAGCGCGAGGCCCAAATCGATGAGCTCAAGGGCATCGAGCGGATGGAAGACTGAGCGAGCGGAGGCTCAATTACAAGCTGCAAGGCAGCGCGTGCGCGGTGCGGCTTTTGTCCTCGACTGGCGTCTTAAGGGAGTCGCCGCGTCGATGAAAGCCTGGGTCAGCTGATCGTCGATCCGAACATTCGGGACCGGACATCCGGTTGCGCAACGCAGCACCGAAATAGTGAGAGAGACATGGAACCAACAGACAATCCGCGAAAGAACCATCCCATTGAACGCCGCAGCTTCCTCGGCGGTGCAGCTGTACTCGGCGCGGGATTGTCAGCACCCGCAATGGTTTCCTGCGCCGCAGCGACGGACGCAACCGACATCGCGACGCGCGATCAGGACCTGAAGTTCATCGCGACGGAAGAGACTTATACCACCGAAGAGCTGATGGCGGTGAACGCAATCAACCAAGACCACATCGAGTATCTTCGCGAGATTGGCCTTCCCGAACTAGGACCCAAACGTATCGCCGACATGAATGCGGCGGGTATCAACGTCCAAATTCTCTCCGCTCACACGCCCGGCGCACAAGAGCTTCCCGGTCAAGAAGGGATCGACCTAGCCAACCGTCTCAACAGAATGATCGCCGAGGGCCCGATGGCGAGAAATCCAGGTAGATATCAGGCCTACGCAACGCTGCCACTGCTCGAGCCTGAAGCATCGGCGGACGAACTCGAGAGGGCGGTCAAGGATGATGGTTTCGTGGGCGCGATGACCAACGGTTTTATTGGAACGAAATTTCTCGACCATCCTGACTTCGAACCGGTTCTGGCCCGCGCCGAAGCGCTGGCGGTACCTATCTACCTGCATCCAGGATATCCTCCTAACCAGGTATTCGACATCTATTACAAGATCGGACGACCGGAATATAACGAAGAGTATCAAGATTATATTTTCAGTGGCTCGGGGTATGGATGGCATCAGGAGACACTGACCCAGTGCCTCCGCCTGATCATGACCGGGGCGTTCGACAGGTTCCCAAAATTGCAGATGATTATTGGCCATATGGGCGAAGGTCTTCCGTTCTATTACGAGCGGATCGTCGGAGACCTTGGCGACTCCACGCTGAACGCTCTAAACAAGCCACTGGGGGACTATTTCAGCGACAACTTCTGGTATACGACCAGCGCGTTCTTCCAGGATGAACTGCTGCAACTCCTGCTGAAATACATCAGCCCTGACCGAGTGATGTTCGGTACCGATTATCCCTTTGCAGACATGAAAGAGGGAACGGACTGGTTTCGGGCCGTGGATTTGCCGCGCGATGTCAAAGAGAAGATCGCTTTTCGCAACGCCCAAAAGCTTTTTGGCATCGAAGTCTGAAGTCGTGAACGGCGCCGCAGGCCAATGCGGCGCCGTGTCTTCGGAAGACTGGACATCGATCTGCCTCACTCTCGGGCATAGGGCCACTTTCCAGTCCCGAGCAACCGTCTCTCTTTAGTCCCAGACCGGGTGCACCTCGTATCCCTGACCTTGCTTCTCCGTTCATACAGGGCCCGCCAGCGCATGGAAAAACGACCCTTCTCGCTCTGTGTGAAGCGGTCAGCGCGTTTTGTTGTGCGGTTGCAGTGCGGTGGCGGCGTCTAGCGGCAAAAGCAGTTGCAAGGCGCCTTGATGTCTCAGCCAATTCTCCTTCCGCTCCGCGGTGATACCATTCCCCTTTTGCCTCAGGACTACCGTCCGAATTTCAGCTGGATTCAGACGCTCACGTTGGTCCTCTCGCTTCTGGTCATTGCCGCAGCAATCTATCAAATGCGCGCGGTCGAGCCGCGAGAGATCGTCTCGTTGGTGCCTCAGAGCCCTGCCTTCTGGATGCTGTTCGCTCTCGGCGTCATGACCGGGCCTTTGAGCGAGTACTTCATCTTCAACCGTCTGTGGCACGTGAAAAGCGCCGCACTGGGCGCTTTGACCCGCAAGCTCGTCTATAATGAATTGCTGCTCGGCTACCTTGGAGAAGCATGGTTCTATGCCTGGGCACGCAAGAACTGCCGCCTCGAAGGCTCGCCCTTCGGTGCCGTCAAGGATGTCGCCGTCCTCTCGGCGGTGGCCGGCAACGGGATGACTCTGGTCCTGGTCTTGCTTGCGATCCCTTTTTTGGAGGTACTCCCGCTAGGCGAATACGGCGATGCCGCCGCATGGTCTCTAGTCTTCGTAATGGCTACGTCCCTTGCGATCATGATCTGGCGCAAGTCGTTGTTCTCGCTGACGCGCAAGGAATTGTGGTCAGTCTTCGCGGTCCATATCGGCCGGATTATCATCACGACCGTCATATCTGCGACGCTGTGGCACCTGGTTCTGCCAGACGTTTCGATAGGCTGGTGGTTGAGCCTCGCAGCCATCCGACTGCTGATCTCGCGCCTTCCGTTCATGCCCAACAAAGACATCTTTTTCGCGGGCGTCGCCGTTCTGGTTGTGGGGCAGGAAACGCAGATTTCCGAACTTATGGCGATGATGGCCGGGCTCATTCTGTGCGCCAATCTGTGCCTTGGCTTGGGGCTGGCCATTTCCGACTTGATCAAAGGAGAGCGTCGCCTTGTTATTGCTGCCTAGGCGGCGTGGACAAATTGGTGACTGTTGGCTTTCGCGCGTGTAGTCTTGCTTCGTGATCCATAATGTGCGCTTCACAGCCGCCATATTGGCTGGCCTTGCTACGCCTTCTGCCGCTTTA
>NZ_JBDLBR010000001.1:0-999558 GCF_039710615.1 Aurantiacibacter flavus | reverse complement strand
GGTGCCGCCATAGCCGCCACCCCAGCCATGACTGTCATCCTGAATAATGTCCTGCCCGTCCCCCAGATTGAACAGGTAGGTATCGTTGTTACCGCCCCCGATCAGGAGGTCGTTGCCGGAGCCCCCCGCCAGGGTGTCCGCCCCCCCACCAGCGACAACGATGTCATCGCCCAGCCCTGCATCAATCATGGTCGAGGAGGCTCCATCATTGATGGTGTCCCCTGCTCCGCTTCCAGCCCGATAGGCTAGCTTTTGCGTCACGGTGGCCCTGTCCCAAACCGTCCCATCTGCGAACTGGAAAGACTCGAATCCGGCGAAACTATTAGCATCCTGATCGTTGATCAGCACGACGCCACCGGCCGACGCGAACCGCACCACGACATCGCGCGTGTCGCCGGGGTTTCGTGTCAGGATCACGTCGCCCGGCGAGATCTCGACGCCGAAAAGCAACGTGTCGTTTCCGCTTCCATATCCGCTCAGGCGCACGGCGCCATCGCCAAGCGCGTAGGAGAAGGTCGCCGCGCTGTTGCCTGCCGAAATGTCCTTGTTCCACGAACCGGGGGGCGCATCGCTGGTCGTGCCCTCGAATGCACGACCTGAGCCCATGCGGTAAAGGTCACGCAGCGTCAGGCTCGCTCCATCGGCGAACCGCAGCTCTTCGATCGACCGCGAGCCGTCACCCGGATCCTGGTTCCTGAGCGTCAGCGTGTCGCCGCCGGCACCGATCGTGAGGATTATGTCGTTCGGCCTGGCCGCGTCGTAGCTTATCGAGAGGTCGGAAAGTGCGATGCCTGCGCCGAACACGACCCTGTCGACATCGACGGCCGCGCCAATGTCCTCGATGGTGACGTCGCCGTCGCCCAGGTTGAACACATATTCGTCGGAACCGTCACCGCCGGAAAGCGTGTCGATCCCACCGCCCCCGCTGAGCGTGTCGTCATAGATCGTGCCCCTCAGCGTTTCGTCCGCCGAGGTTCCTGTCACGGCGCTTCCCGCGGTCTTCGCCAGTACCGCGCGGTTGGTGATGTCCGCCTTGCTCCAGCTGCCTCCGGTAAAGCTGGTCTCTTCGATGCCCTGGGCGAGGTTCGTGACCGCGCCGCGCAGATCGATCCGATCGCCGCTCGAGACGGCACCCACGAGCAGGGATAGATCGACGCCGCCAGAATGTGCCACTACCGTGATATCGCTGGCCGCGATCTCCTCGCCGAATTCGAGAACATCGTGCTCGGTCGTCGAGGAGCCGGAATCGCTCAGCAAGTCGTGCCCATCGCCCTTTCGGAAGATGATCGTGTCGTTGCCTTCCCCGCCGTCGATGCGATCATCGCCCTGGCCGCCCTCGAGATAGTCGTCGCCGCCGAGGCTCGACAAAATGTCGTCTCCCGACGCGCCCTCGAGCCAGTCCGATCCGCTGTTCATCGGGTCGGACGAATCGCCGTCGGCACCCAACAGACGGTCGCTTCCGGAGCCGCCGAACAGGACGTTGCCGCTGCCCCCACCCGCGTCCAGCACATCGTCGCCTTCCCCGCCGAACAGCCAGTCGTCCAGCGCACCGCCGATCAGAATGTCGTTCCCCGCATCGCCGAACAGGTCGTCGCCGGTGTCTCCCGCCCGAATGACGTCGTTGCCGCCACCGCCATGGATGACATTGGCCACGTGGTAGAGCGAGCCCGACGCCACGCCGTTCCTCGTCCCGCCGGAGGTGGCGGTGAGCACATCGTCGGAATCGGAGCCATGGATGACCGTCTTTGATCCGCTGTCCACGGTGTCTTCCAGCACCGCGCCGTCCAGCGTCATGATCCGTTCGCCATTGCCCTCGCGAGACAGGGCGTTGAACTGGAAACCCACATCTCGGGCATCTATCCCGCCTTGGTCGAGGAGATACGAGAACCCGCCGTCCCAGTCATGGGCGTTGCGTTTGAGAAGGCCCAGGTCGATCGCTTGCGAGAACGTGAGCAGCCATTCGATGCTGAACACCGAATCCGGTTCGGCGGCCATCAGCGCATTGATCGAGGCCGAATTGCGCAGATAGGTATTCAGCCGCTCCGCCAGCGACAGATTGCCGAGCAGCATGTCGAGCCCGTAATCGACATGCGTGAAATTCCCTGTATCCTGCGGAACACCCCCGGCGTTCGGATCGCCGTCATCGACACTGGATGAGGTCGTGACGCCCAACGCCATCGTGTTATAGAATGCACGCTTCGCGATAATATCGCCGCCGATGATCTGGAATTCCTCGGCCGCCCGCATCACGCCGTAATTGAGCAGATCCTGCGCTTCTTCGAACTTGAGCCGGTTGTCGCTGCTCGTACCGTCTTTCCAGTAGACATACGATTTGCTCCTCATCCCGTAGGAGCCGCCTTCGATTGCGGCGCCGTTCAGCAACTCCCCGCCGACCGCACCGATAATGCCGTTGAGCGTAGCCGAAGCGGTATCTCCGAGTTGCCGTGCGACGGCGCGTTTTCCGCCGTCCTTCTTCCACACATCGTCGACCGTGAAGAGCCCGGTGTTGGCGTCGTAGCCCAGGATCGCGCCGGATTCGGGCTTGCCTGTGAACAGGCCCCCGATCAGCCCGCCGATCAGATCTCCGATGAAGGCGCCGATGGCCGTGCCGATGATCGGCACAGAGGATCCGATGGCCGCGCCGATGGCACTGCCGATCTGCGCACCGATCTGCTCACCGAGTTCGTCCCAGCTGGCGATCTCTTCGGCAAGCTTGTTGCCAAGGAAGCTGCCTGCCGCGTTGGCCAGGCTCATGGTGCTGAGGCCCTCGAACACGTAGTCGCCGCTCGCGCCGTTGGACAGGATGGTGTTGATCACCTGCCCCGCCTCGGTCGCCAGCAAATCCCCGGGCAGGCCGCCGATGCCGATAACGTCTACTAGCTGCGCCGTCAGGTAGGAACTCACCGCTCCGACCCCGGCTGATTTCAGGTTCTCGAGAAGCTCCTGGTCGATCCCGTCGAATGCGTGGGAGAGATTGTCCGCCGTGGCCGTGCCGCCATCGAATGCCAGGGTGTTCAGTACGTCGCCGAAATTGTCGGCGATCGTCGCAAGTACTGCAGACGTAACCGTTTGCGTGATGACGTCGTCGCCTGCGATGTAGCGACCGAAGGTGCCCGCGAGGATGCCCGCCGCATCGACGAAGTCGATATTGATCGGCGAATCGATCAGGCGGATGGTGGTGGGGCCGTTGTCGTCATGCGTGACCGTGACGGCGCCATCAGTGGTGCGCGTGATGCCGGAATAGGTGGCATCCTGGCTTGCGAGATTGAAATCCCATTCCTGTACGGTTTCCCGCCCATACGCATCCGTGCCGGCGCTGATCTGATAACGTCCGATCTTCGTCCGTGGATCTAACGCGACGAGCTTGGTCGTGTGGCCCGCCAGAATAAGCGTTCCGTCGCTCGCGATCCGCGCTGTGAGGAAAGCCTGCGCAATCTCGCTGGTCGCTCCGCCGCCGGTCACGCCATCGTCGAGTCCGATCAAGTTCCCCAGATCGTCGTAAAGGAGCTTCGGCGGCTGGTTGGCAGCGGCCGCCTTTGCGTAGGCTTCCAGTTGCTGACGGATTTCCGCTGCTTGGGCGAGATTGAGTATCCTGGTCGCTTCTTCATCGGACACTTCGCCCGAAAGAATCGTTCCATCAGACGCCAGCTCGATGCTTACGTTCCTTCCGACGACCGGCTCCCCGTTCGAATCCTCTCCGATCTCGATGGTCGAAATCCTCGTACCACCTCCGTTATAACTCGGAGCAGTAACGACAATGATATTTGAACCGGGATTATTAGGGTCGGGAAGAACGGTCAGCCCATTTGTCCGCCCCCCGCCAACCGCATTCGGCGTTGAATTGAGCAGGTCCTGCAGGGATAAGACCGCACCGCCGCCGACATAGCTTTGACGCACACCTAGCAATCCGTAATCGGCACCCATAAAATTCTTTATTTCATCAATGTCCTCTTGACTAAGAAAATATGACACTTCTCCGGTGGCCGGATCTATGAATGGATCGGTGAATTTCGAAAATATCGTGGCGGGAAAAAAACTGGCAGCGAGCTCGAGGCCGACCTTCTGCCAAAAACCCGCTAAGTCAATATGATTGTCGACATACGCTGTATGGCCGAATACAGGACTTTCTGAATCATTATTGATGATTGAAATTACATTATCGGTGCTTTTAATAAGCCTCCAGTGACCGCCATTTGAATCGACCGCATCAATGCTCCCTCCAAGCGCCAAGTTGCTTATAGCTTGCGGGTCATCGAAGCCGAAGGAAGACGGAAGTTTTCCTATACTGAAAGCCTGTGCAGATCCAATCGCTGCGCCGATCGCGATGCTGTCTTCCAAGCTCAATTTCTGCTCACTACCGTATAATCGCGCCCTCTGCTCCTCAGTGGCGAGAGCCCATACACTCGAACCGAGAGAAGCATTATAATCAAATCTAATCGCGTTTCCGGGGAAATAATCTAGTAAGCCATAAGTGTCCCATACCAAGCCGTCGACGGCCAAAATATTATTTTGACTTATACTATCTACGTCTCCAGTTCTCGCAACATTCTCAAGGAACCCAATAATTGCACTGTCGATATTGTAGGAGAACACATCCAGGGAAACGCCGTAAAGCTCCCCGTTCGCGAGTTTTGCATTCAGATTTCCAACTATGGCGGCTGTACCATTTGGACCTGAATAAGTGGTGATCTCCGCTTGCTCTTGAAGCATGTGGGCCGCGTCTATGTAGCGCTTCGACGTATTATCGTCTACGCCAGCCCAAGCCTTCCCCTCGTCCAGCAGTACTTGAGCGACTTCGAGATAGGCGCCCGCACGATCAGCCGTTAACGTGAATTCTGTGCCGAGCTTGATACGCGCGGATTCGACCGCATCTTGCAGCCGTTCCTGAAAATCCGACAGCCCACCCATGTCAGTTCTCCATTTCCAAATCCGAGACCTGGATTAATTCACGTGAAAGTGCAACTATATCATGCCAATCAGACAATAATTCTCTGCTGAAGCTCGCACCTATTGTGACATGGCCGCCATCATTGTGTAAAAGTCGACATGGCATAAGCTTTTTCCCCATGATATGCTTGCACTCTATCATGGTCTTCTGATCTTTGTCGACGAATAATCTGGAATCGTCATACACTTCCGGCGCCTTGAACTGACGCATATTGTAATCATCTTCTACGGCGACGTTATAGCGAGAGTAATAGTTCTGCCACGACCCATCGATGCGCTGTTCGACTGCACCACCTGGGTCCCATGACACCGTAAGCAACACGACGTCTCTCCCGGCCAGTTGGTCGTGAGGAACGGGCTCGCCGGAAGGATATCGGACAGCGAATGTAAACTGCCCCACCTCGATCTTGTCCTGGCGCATTTGCTCCGGAGTCAGTTCAACGTAACTCGCTGGCATGCGCACCTGAAAACGCTGGTCGTCGCCGTCCGTCCAGTTCGCCTGGGGTCCGACGACAAACGTGTAATATTCCCGCTGCTTCACCGGCTGCATTGGGTGACATCCTTCTAGTGCGAAGATGAGAAGGCTCGCAAGAGCGACCGACCTTGTAACCGCGTATCGCGTCTTCATCGGTGTTCGTCTTTCAGCATTTGCCGGACCGCGTCTGCCCGAAACGCAGCGGCCGGAAGCCCGACGCGGTAGTTCGGATTGCGAATACCGATGGCGCGGCCGTGGCGCTCACTCCCCACCGGGCCGGAATATACCGATGTCTCGGAGGCCGTACTTTTTGCGGCGCGCGTATACCAGCGAAGCGCGCGCTCTAGGTCGCGATCAACGCCGTCGCCCTCCTCGTACCTTCGGCCAAGCTCATACTGGGCGATTTTGTCGCCACGCTTCGCTGCCGCTTCCGTGTCTGCAAGAGTTTCCACGCTCCAGGCGGCCAGCACGTCGGCCCCACCGGCCGCGATCGGCGCCTGCAACGCCAACAGGGCGGCAAGCAGGGCCGTCATTGCCCGGACCCGCCGGGCTGGACGCCCTCTTTGACTTTACGAATAATCTCCCCGCCGGCGTCTTCCCCGACATGGAGCGCGGTCCGCTTTCCGCTGGCCGCATCACGATGAATCATCCGGAAAGCCGTGCCCGTGAAAGGCCCGACGATCAGGTCCGCGAGCATGAGCTCCGCTTCGCGATTTTGCCGATCGGTAAACGGCGCGATCAGAGCGATCAGCCACAGCCGGCCTCCCGATTTCCAGTCGTCGGCCGCCAGTTCGAGCTTAGGCTCGGACAGCGATCGTTCGAGCCGGGCTTCCACCTCTTCGCTCAGATGCGCCCACAGAGCAGCACCCACTGGCCGCTCACCCTTGCGAAAGATGTGAAATTGCCGGTTCAATATCGGCGGCATGACCAGCGACACGAGATCGCTGACCAGCAGATCGCGGTGCTGCTCCGACTGGCTGAGAAGCCATGCTATTTCGCCGAAGACATGGCTAACCGTATACGCGGAGTTGGTCGTTCCAGCCGCGGTCATGCCCCGCCTCCGAAAAATGCGACGGCCATCTTGCCGTCCCCACGGCTTCGGGGCACATTTTGCCGATCGGCCGATCGGATGGCTTGTGCCGTTTTACGGCGCTGACGCGGTTCGATTGTCGCCAAGAAGGGAGCAGCAGTCGGTGTGCGAACGATAATCAAATCGGATCCCCCGATGTGCGCCTTGGCACTAATCACAACTCTAATCTTGATTCTATTTTAAGCTCAGGAAGCTTGCCACGAAGAATGCATTAAAAAGAGGGTATTTCAAGAAATGATTTGGAAATAGCGCGAGCACTGTAGCCGTATCTCGATGTTTGATCCTGCGCAAAGGGCCAGATATCGGCGCTTTCCATGCTTAAAGAAA
Source organism: Aurantiacibacter flavus (assembly GCF_039710615.1). NCBI lineage: Bacteria > Pseudomonadati > Pseudomonadota > Alphaproteobacteria > Sphingomonadales > Erythrobacteraceae > Aurantiacibacter > Aurantiacibacter flavus. The sequence goes on along the minus strand of NZ_JBDLBR010000001.1, from coordinate 992,719 downwards.
ATCGGCACCCGCTCCGCAGCGGATGCAGACAATTGCGGATCAAATCTTTTGGCTACCGCCACGAACGCGGTGACAGCCAAGAAAAGTGCTTTCACGATGGCGAGTACGGATCTGACTAACGCGGCGACTGCGGCTCGTGAAGCCGGTGGAACTTGAAATCGCGCGCGCCCCGATGCTCGTGATCAACGGCGTGTTCAGCGGGGCAAGACAAGTTCTCAGCCTGCGCACGGGGCAGAACAATGCTGTTGCCGCCCTCACGGCTAGCGAATTGTCGGTCCCTTCAGCATCGCAAGCCGCGAATGGCTAAGATCGGGGCGCGAAGCTAACACGCCAGTTATCCGCCGGGAACATCCGCTATGCCAATCTGAGCTCCTGAATGGAGAGTTTCCGAACTGTCCGGCATTTCCGACATTGAACAGCGGCATGCTCTGTCGAATATTCTCAAAAACATGTGACCACTTTTGTGTTGTGGCCCAATTGTGCAAGCATAGGATTTGCTGGGAACTCTTGTTAAGAAGCGATGAGAACGAATGCAGTCAAGTGATTGATCTATAATATTTTCGTTGGACTCTTAATCAGCGGGTCCTAGGTTCGAGCCCTAGTGCGTCCACCATCCCCTTTCCCAAACGCCGTGAAGTTAGGCGGTTCCGTTTGCCTCCGCCCTTCTGTAGGAGCGGTCAAAACTGGGATAGGAGAATGAGGGGTATGTCGATCCTTGCGGGCCGCGTGGCGGTCGTTACCGGTGCGAGCTCTGGTATTGGCGAAGCTTGCGCGATTGAGTTCGTGAACCGCGGCGCCAAAGTGGTGCTTGCCGCGCGCCGGATCGAGCGGCTCGAAGGGCTGGTGGCCAAGATCGAGGCGATGGGCGGCGAAGCCCTTGCCATAGCAACCGATGTCACCGACGAAGATGCCGTCCGCAACCTGTTCGCGCAGGCCGTGGCGAAGTTCGGTACGGTCGATGTGCTCATCAACAACGCCGGCATTGCCGAGAATACCCCCGTGCATGAGACCAGTCTCGAGCAGTGGTCGCAGGTCATCAACACCAACCTGACCAGCGCGTTCCTTTGTGCCAAGCACGCCTGGCCGATCTTCCTCAAGGGCGGACATGGCCGCATCGTCAATGTCGGTTCGATCTCGGCCAAGGTGCCGCGTTCCGAATGCCCATCCTACACCGCCAGCAAGTATGGTCTCGCCGGGCTCACCCATGCACTTGCCGTCGATGGGCGTGACAGCAACATCGCCGTGTCGATCTTCCATCCCGGCATCGTTGCCACCGAGATCATGCCGGGCTCGGTCAAGCTGCCCGAGGACTTCGCTGCGACACCTGAGGAAGCCGCCGGGATCATCGTCCACATGTGCGACCTGCCCGATCACCTCAATTTCTACGAAGCGCTGATGGTGCAGAACAAGCTGCCCTTCCTTGGTCGCGGTTGAGACTGGCATGTCGGCTAGTCTTGGCTGCTGGAACATTGCCGATCTGAGCTACAAGGCCAGGGCACGCCTTCCGCGCGGTGTTTGGGAGTATCTCGAACGCGGCGTGGAAGACGAGACCGGCATGGATCGCAACCGTTCCGCGCTCGATGCGCTGACGTTCGTCCCGCGCGTAGCGCGCAATGTGGAGCGGATCGACCTTTCGGCCAAGCTGTTGGGAGAGCGCAGTGCCCTGCCCTTCGCGATCGGCCCGACCGGTGCTTCCGGCATGATCCACTACAACGGTGATATCGCGCTGGCGCGTGCTGCCCGCTCGGCGGACATTCCGTTCACCATCTCGAGCGCCAGCACACTCGATCTGGAGCAGATCGTTGCCGAAGCCGGGCGCGTCTGGTTCCAGCTTTACCTCTGGGAAAACCGCGAGCTGTCGTTCGAGGTGGTACGCCGCGCGCAGGACGCTGGGTGCGACACACTTTTCGTCACGCTCGACCTGCCCGTGCCGCCCAACCGCGAATACCTGATGCGCAACGGCTTTGGCATTCCCTTCAAGCCCAACCGACAGAACGTGGTTGACGTGCTGACCCATCCGCGATGGCTTTGCGGGGTGATCGGTCAATATCTGCTACGCGAGGGCAAATTCCCGCAACAGGCGAACCTGCCTCGGGAGTTGCGGCAATCGATCAGCAAAGGCGGCAAGCCGGGTGCACAGTTCAAGCAGGACAACCTCGACTGGGTCGGGCTTGCCGAGCTCCGCGCGATGTGGCGCGGCAAGATGGTCTTGAAAGGGATTTTGCATCCCGGAGACGCGCTTCTGGCGGCTGATCGCGGGATGGATGGCGTGATCGTCTCCAATCACGGCGGGCGTGCGCTCGACCACTCTGTCGCCGCCATTGATGCCCTGCCCGCGGTCCTGGATGCTGCAGGCGACAGGCTCGAAGTATGGTTCGATAGCGGGGTCCGACGGGGCAGCGACGTGGCCAAGGCTCTGGCGCTTGGTGCGCAGGGCGTATTGATCGGCCGCGCAACGCTGTATGGGCTTGCCGCTGGGGGCGAGGCCGGCGTGGCGCGCGCGATCGCCTTGCTGTCACAGGAGCTGCGGCGGACAATGGCCTATCTTGGCGCAAACAGCGTGGCCGATCTGGATCGCTCGGTGTTCGGGCCGGCGCATCTTCTTCCCTAGGCCGCTCACTTCGATACTTGATCACATCTAATGTGATCTCTAGAGGAGGTGTCACATTTTGATGTGATATCGAGAAAGCGCTATGTCCGATCAAGTTCTCGCCAAGGTTCTGGCCCTCATCGGGGAAGGCAAGATGACGCGTGCCGGCCTCGCCCGTGCTGCCGGTCTTCACGCCAATACCCTGCGTGATTGCACCGAGCCAGGGTGGAACCCCACTGCCGAAACGCTTGGCAAGCTTGCCCGCTTTCTGGCTGAGAACGATGACAGCCCGGTGTTGGTCGGCATCGAGGAACTGATCGAGGAAGCGCGCAACGGACGGATGTTCATCCTTGTCGACGATGAGGACCGTGAGAATGAAGGGGACCTCGTTATCCCCGCGCAGATGGCAACGCCCAATGCTATCAATTTCATGGCCATGCACGGTCGTGGGCTGATCTGCCTGGCGTTGACGAAGACCCGTGTCGAGGCACTCGGGCTTGAGTTGATGAGTCGCAAGAACCGCACCCGCCATGAGACCGCCTTCACCGTCGCTATCGAAGCGCGCGAGGGCGTCACCACGGGAATCAGCGCGGCCGACCGTGCGCGCACCATTTCGGTCGCTATCGACGCCTCGAAGGGGCCGGACGATATCGTCACCCCCGGCCACGTATTCCCGCTGGTAGCGCGCGAAGGCGGGGTGCTGATCCGTGCCGGGCATACCGAGGCGGCAGTCGATATTTCGCGGCTTGCCGGATTGAACCCCAGTGGCGTGATCTGCGAGATCATGAACGAGGACGGGACGATGGCCCGCTTCGATCAGTTGCTTGCCTTTGCCCGCAAGCACGGTCTCAAGATCGGCACTATCCGCGACCTGATCGCTTACCGCCGTCAGAACGACAACCTCGTCGTTAAGCGGAGCGAGGCGCGCTTCCTGAGCCGTTGGGGGGATGACTGGCGTGCGCTCAGCATATGGAACAAGGCCACCAAGAGCGAGACGCTCGCGCTGGTCAAAGGCCACATCGACCCCGCCAAGCCGACCCTGGTGCGGATGCACGCGCTTTCGATATTCGATGACGTGTTTGCGCGAGACTCGGGACGCTCCCGTCTGCTCGAAGGGGCGATGCGCGCCATTGGCGAGGAAGGGTCAGGTGTGGTGGTGCTGATCAACCGTCCCTCCGCTGACTATGTCTCGCGCGCGATCCGTTCGCTTGAAGCTCGCCCGCCCGAACCCGAGGAAGAGCAGCGCGACTATGGTGTGGGCGCGCAGATCCTTACCGAGCTGGGCGTGCGTGATATGATCCTTCTTACCAACACATCGCATACGCTGGTTGGGCTCGATGGCTATGGCCTGTCGATCGTCGGCGAGCGCCCCATTGACTGCGGAGAGGAATGACCATGGCCCGTTTCCTTATTGTCGAGGCTCGTTTCTACGACCACCTGAACGACCTCCTGATCGCGGGAGCCCGCGCCGCTCTGGAAGAGGGCGGACACAATGTGGACGTGCTCACCGTGCCGGGCGCGCTGGAAGTGCCCGGAGCGATTGCTCTGGCTGCCGAGAGTGGCCGCTATGATGGCTTCGTTGCCATCGGCGTGGTAATCCGGGGCGAGACCTATCACTTCGAAATTGTCGCGGGCGAAAGCGCGCGCGCGATCATGGCGCTGACCATGGACGCGGTGGCCATCGGCAACGGCATCCTCACGGTCGAGAACGAGGAGCAGGCGCTGGTGCGCGCCGATCCGGCCCAGAAGAACAAGGGCGGCGAAGCGGCACAGGCGGCCATGCGCCTGCTCGAATTACAGGAGCAGTTCCAGTGAGCAAACATCCTTCTTTCGGCGGTCTGCCCATCGTGCTCGGCGGCAACGTGTTTGGCTTCACCGCTGACGAAGATGCCAGTTTCGCCGTGCTCGACCGGTTCTATGAAGCCGGAGGCCGTATGATCGACACGGCGCAGGGGTACTCGGTCTGGGTGCCGGGCCATGTCGGCGGCGAGAGCGAAGCGGTTATCGGAAAATGGCTCGCCGCGCGCGGGGTGCGTTCGGAAATGCTCATCGCAACCAAGACCGGCATGGGCGGAGAACCGGGCGACCTCGATCCCGACAAGGTTCGCGCTGAACTGGAGCAAAGCCTCGACCGTCTGGGGACCGACTATGTCGACCTCTACTACGCCCACCGCGACGAGGAGCAGACCGCGCAGGCCGAGGTTGCCGCAGGGTTCGGCGCGCTGGTGGCCGAGGGAAAGGTGCGCGAGCTGGGTGCATCGAACTACTCGGCCGGGCGCCTGCGTTCGCTCAACAAGGCTGCCGAAAGCGGCGGTTTTGCGCGGTTTACCGTGCTCCAGAACGAGTATAACCTGGTCGTTCGCGACGGGTTCGATGACGAGCTTCAGGCCTATTGCGAAGAGGCAGGCATTGCGCATTATCCATGGTTCGGCCTCGCCGCCGGGTTTCTCACCGGGAAATATCGCACACGCGAAGACCTCGAACGCAACAGCCGGGGATCGAGCATCGAGCGGTTTTTCGACAAGGGCCTGAAGGTGCTCCCGGTCCTCGACGAGGTGGCTGCCGAAACTGGAGACAGCCTTGGCGCCGTGGCCCTGGCCTGGCTCGCCGCCCAGCCTGGCATTACCGCGCCCATCGCCAGCGCGAGCAAGCCCGAGCAGCTTGATCTGCACTTCGAGGCGGTCAACCTGACGCTGAGCGAAAGCCAGCTTGCAAGGCTGACCGCAGCCGCCGCCTGAGACGGTTTAGTGGCACCCAGAACGCGGGTACAATTGGTTCAATAGCGCAATCTTGCGGGCACTGGCCGATTGCCCACAAGCACGCTCAGCTTTCATAAGAACGAATCCTGCAAACATCACATCGCGATGTGATTCCACGTCCTCACGAGAGTCGGAATTTGGCTTGTCGGGAACTACAGCGGCCCCTTCAGCGCTCTGACCTGCATGAACGGACCTCTTGAATGGATCGCCGCCATCGGCACGATGCTGGCAGCGGGCCTGATCGCGGCCGACATCGGGCGGCGCGCGACCGGTTATGGCTTCATCCTGTTTTGCGCGGTGTCGATTACCTGGATCGTTTCCGGTCTGACCTCGGATGCGATCCCGATAGTGGCGATGAATGCGATCCTTCTGCTCATCAACGCCTGGGGCGTATGGCAGTATTTGCTCAGCCGCAAGAACCGCGAAGTGATGGAACGGGTGGAGCCGGTGGAGAAGGAAATCGAGGAAGAGGTCGAAGAACAAATGGAAGAGGAAAGTCCGGCAAACTAGCCTACGGTCAATCTTCCGTTATTAGACCACCTCGAGAGGTTGATGTTCCCCCTCGGGCAGGGCTACCGAGATTGCGTCACCGCAATTAATGATGCCTCCCACGCGTGCCACCGTCATGATTCCTGCTTTGCGCACGATCCTGCCGTTGCACGCCTTCATCACCAACTGCGAAAGCAGACCGGACTGAAACGCCTCGATCTGGCCGCAAGGATTGCGCAGGCCAGTAACCTCTAACTCTACCTGATCACCGATGTGGAGAAGAGCTCCACGGGGCAGTTCCAACAGATCAATGCCCTCTGTGAGGATATTCTCTCCCAGATCTCCGGACCTTAACGAATAGCCTGCCTCGCTCAGCTCGTTAAGAAGTTCGGCATGGATCAGATGGACCTGACGCAAGTTGGGCTTCGCGGGATCAGCCTTTATTCGGGACAGGTGTTGCACTCGTGTGCCGGAATGGGCGTCCCCTTCGACGCCGAGACCGGCACGGATGACAATGGTCGCTCTCGTCTGCTTTGAAAAGCAGTGCTCGGAGCTAGCCGCAAGGGCAGCCACGCGACCGGATAATCCGTGCGTGGCCATGCCGGGCCTCAGCCGCCCAGACGCCCGAAGCAGCCCAGACGCCCGAAGCAGCCCTTGCCCGCATAGCGTGCGCCGCTGCCCAGCTCTTCCTCGATGCGGATCAGCTGGTTGTACTTCGCGAGACGATCCGAGCGGGCCAGCGAGCCGGTCTTGATCTGACCGCAGTTGGTGGCAACCGCCAGGTCGGCAATCGTCGCGTCCTCGGTCTCGCCCGAGCGATGGCTCATCACGTTGGTGTAGCCTGCGCGGTGCGCAATCTCGACCGCTTCCAGCGTTTCGGTCAGCGAGCCGATCTGGTTCACTTTTACCAGCATCGAATTGGCAAGACCCTGCTCGATGCCCGTGGTCAGGCGCTTGGGGTTGGTCACGAAGAGGTCGTCACCCACCAGCTGGACCTTGTCGCCGATCATGTCGGTGAGCGCCTTCCAGCCTTCGAAATCGTCCTCGGCCATGCCGTCTTCGATCGACTTGATCGGATAGTCGGCGCAAAGCTTGGCGAGGTACTCCGCCATTTCCTGCGAATTCAGCGACAGCTGCTCGCCAGCAAGGTCGTAGCGGCCATCGGAGAAGAACTCGGTCGAGGCGCAGTCGAGCGCCAGCACGATGTCTTCGCCCGGCTTGAACCCGGCTTTCTCGATCGAGGCCATGATGAAATCGAGCGCATCGCGCGTGCCAGCGAGGTTCGGTGCGAAGCCGCCCTCGTCGCCGACGGAGGTCGAGAGCCCCTTCTCGGACAGGCCCTTCTTCAGCGTGTGGAAGATCTCCGCGCCCCAGCGCACGCCTTCGGCCAGCGTTTCGGCGCCAACGGGCATGACCATGAATTCCTGCACGTCGATCGGGTTGTCGGCATGCTCACCGCCGTTGACGATGTTCATCATCGGGGTCGGCAACACGTGGGCCGACACGCCGCCGACATAGGAATAGAGCGGCAGCCCGCGCGCGTTGGCAGCGGCTTTGGCGGCAGCGAGGCTGACGCCGAGGATGGCGTTCGCACCGAGGCGCGCCTTGTTGGCGGTGCCGTCCAGTTCGATCATGGCATAGTCGAGGTCGCGCTGGTCTTCCGCGTCAAGGCCGAGCAGCGCATCGGCGATCTCGGTGTTGACCGCTTCGACCGCTTTCAGCACGCCTTTGCCGAGATAGCGACCCTTCTCGCCATCGCGCAGTTCCACCGCCTCATGCGCGCCGGTCGATGCGCCCGAAGGCACTGCGGCGCGGCCGAAGCTGCCGTCCTCAAGCAGGATATCGACCTCGACCGTGGGGTTGCCTCGGCTATCGAGAATTTCGCGGCCGTGGATGTCGATAATGGCAGTCATTGCTGGGCGCTCCAAAGTGTTATGTGTGAGGCAGTTGCGCGCCTCCTATGCGGCGGAACATTCAAGAGCAAGACGCGTTGGTGTCTTGAAACCGGGTGTGTTACTATCATAATACCCCAGATGAACAGACCGTGTGCGCCGGATCGCCGATCCGGGGGCACTTCGCAAGAAAGGGAATAATATGGCTCCTACTCAGAAGACCCAAGCTCCCAAGCCCGCCACCGCCACTGCCGTCACCGCGCCCGAGCCGACTTCCACCGCCGGCACCGAAGAGGCGAAGTCGCGCTTCAATGCCGCCATTGGCGAGGCGAAGGCTGGCGCTGCTGCGCTGAAGAGCGAGGCCAGCGCCCGAAGCCACGATATGGCCGACGATGCGATGGCACGCGCAGGTGATCTTGCAGTTGAAGGCAAGGCCAAGGCTAGCGACGCTCTGGTCAGCCTGTCGAAGCTGGTGGAAGAGAACGCGGCGATGATCGACGAGAAATTCGGCGCGAAGTATGGCGATTATGCGCGCCGCGCTTCAGGTTATCTCACGGATTCGGCCAAGACGCTGAACGAGAAAAGCTATGAGGAACTGGGCGAGGATGCGCGCGAAGCGATCCGCAAGAGCCCGGCGACCGCCGTTGGCGTTGCCGCCATCGCCGGTTTCCTGGTCTCGCGTCTGTTCCGTCGCTGACGCGTGGCGACCAGTACGCCTGACCCATCGGCAGAGCTCGGCTCCGATCCTGACGATCAGCCGGGAAGTACGCAGCAAGGCTCGCCGGACTCCGGTTCGGACGAGCCTTTCGTGCGTATTCTCGCCGAGGATATCGCCGCGCTGGCCAGCGATGCGCTCAACTATTTCGATGCCGAGATCGCATTCCAGAAAACGCGCATGCGGCTGGCGGGCAATCGGCTCGTCACAGCGATTGCTCTGGGAATCGTTGCGGTTGTTTTCGTCCTGCTCGCCGCAATAGGCCTTACCGTCGGCCTGCTGATCGCACTGATCCCGCTGGTCACGGCATGGGGCGCGACCGCCATAGTCGTCGCAGCCCTTCTGCTGTTGGCATGGCTCGCGATCCGCAGCGCACAAGGCGCTATCGGTTCGATCAAAAGTGCCTTTGCGCAGGAGGATGTCGCGCCAGGGGATGATGCCGATGCCTGACTTGGAACTGCAGCTGCGTGAAGACCGGATGTTGCGCAACGCTGCGCGTGCCCTTGTGACCGCCGACATCGCCCACCTCAAACGTGAGATGGATCCAGAGTCGCCCGCCGGTCCTGACCTGACCTCGCGCGCCCGCGATCTTGCTGACGATACCCGTGATTATGTGTCGGGGCATCGCTTTCAGGTCGGAGCCGTGGTCGCCGCCCTCCTCGCCGCCATAGCCCTGTGGCTCTTTCGCGAGCCGCTTGCCGCCATTGTGCGCGAAATGCTCGCCGATGAGGAAGACGGGGAAGACAATATGGAACAAGCGGGCGATGATGATCGTTCGCTCAATGAACAAGAACTTCCAGCGGAGACACAAGCATGAGCGATGACAAGCGCGCTGCTCTCAAAGAGCGGATCGAAGCGGCCCAGGACAGCGAGGCTGCGCGCCGCGCCAAGAAACTTGGTGATAGCGCCAAGGCAAATGCCCGCGAGGCGAAAGACAAGTTCACGGCCTTCGCCAAGGAGCATCCCGTTGCCACCGTTGCTGGCGGTGTCGTTGCCGGGGTGTTGATCGCGAGTCTGTTCAAGACGCCGCGTCAGGCCGCTGCCCGCACGGGCGCGAAAGCAGCCGGGCTTGCCGCTATGGGCAGCGAGGTGGCCATGGGGTTCCTCTCCGAACTGCGTGAAAATGCCGAGCACGCCACTGAGGAAGGCAAGCGCAGGCTGGCCGACTTGAGCGACAGTGCTGGCGATACGGCCCGCCGGATGCGTCGCGAGGCCAGGTATCGCGCGGGCAACGCCGGTGACGATGCACGGATAGCCGGGCGCGAGGTGGGCAAGTCGATCATGCGGGCATTCAAGCAACACTAGGCAGCAGCGCGAAGCCATTTGCGACCTTGCGCCATTCGAGCCAGACGATAGAGCGGGGAGCAATCCTCTCCTCTATCAGAAAGGCTGTGCTTCATGCCCTCGTCCGAACAACTTCTGCATCTCGTAATCGGTGGCCGGGTGAAAGATCCCCGCTCAGTCGAGTTCCAGGATCTGAAGGACATCCACGTCGTCGGCTTCTTTCCCGACTTTTCCAGCGCGCAGGAAGCCTGGCGCGGTTGGGCGCAGCGCACGGTCGACGATGCGGAAATGAAATATGTGATCGTGCATCTGCACAAGCTGTTCGAACCCTCGCTCGACGGCGAATGACCCAAACGAAAAGGCCCGGATCAGCGTCCGGGCCTTTTTTGCATCAGATGAATTCGATCTTCTCGATCAGGTAGAACTTTTCGCCCGAGGGCACGGTCACTTCGACCTCATCGCCCTGCGACTTCCCGATGAGCGCCCGGGCCAGCGGGCTTTCATAAGAGATGCGGCCCTTCTTGGCATCGCTCTCGGCCATGCCAACGATCTGGTAGGTCGAGGGCTTGTCGTCCTCGTCGAGCACGGTGACGGTGGCGCCGAACACCACCCGGTCACCCGAAAGAGTGGTCGGGTCGATGATCTGCGCGCGGCTGACCTTGTCCTCGATCTCGGAAATCTGTGCTTCGACCTGGCCCTGCCGCTCTTTCGCGGCATGGTATTCGGCATTCTCCGAAAGATCGCCGTGGGCGCGGGCTTCCTCGATCGCATCGACGATGCGTGGACGCTCCTGCCGCAAAGCCTTCAAATCGGCGGTCAGCTTTTCGTAGCCTTCCGCCAGCATCGGCACCTTTTCCATCGTATTCCCTGTCCAGTCCGCCATCGCCCGTCAAAGCGGCTCCCTCCGTCCGGATGACGGAACAGAGAACCTGCCTTGTTGGGGAAAGCCTTAATTTGTCTAGGCGCTATAATAGTCCTGCAACGATCGCACTTCAAGATCAGCGACTTTTACGGAGACAATAGCTTGCGATGCCGCTGCCGAAGCGGCCGCTGTGGTGTAATAAGGCACCTTCATCTCAAGCGCCGAGGCACGGATCGACTGGCTGTCCTTGTGGCTCTGCCAGCCCTCGGTGGTGTTGAACACCAGCGCCACCTCACCATCGACGATCCTGTCGACGATATGCGGACGGCCCTGCGCCACCTTGTTCACCAGCTCGACGTTGAGGCCCTGCTCGGCAAGGTAGGCCTGGGTGCCGCTGGTGGCGATCACCGAGAACCCCGCCTCGATCAGCGCCCTCACCGGCCCCAGGATGTGCGGCTTGTCGCTATCCTTCACCGAGACGAACAGCGTGCCGCTTTCAGGCAGGCGCGAACCTTCGGCGATCTGCGACTTGGTGAAGGCGGTGACGAAATCGCGGTCGATCCCCATCACCTCGCCGGTAGACTTCATTTCCGGGGTCAGCACCGGGTCGGAGCCGGGGAAGCGGGCGAAGGGGAACACCGCCTCCTTCACCGCGACATAGTCGAGCTCGCGCTTGATCGGTGGTAGGTCGGCCAGCTTCTCGCCCGCCATTACCCGCGCGGCGATCTTGGCGATCTGCGAGCCGGTGGCCTTGGCGACGAAGGGCACGGTACGGCTTGCGCGCGGGTTCACCTCGATCAGGTAAACGTCGCCGTCTTTCACCGCGAACTGCACGTTCATCAGCCCGCGCACGCCGAGGCCATTGGCCAGCGCCACGGCCTGGCGTTCCATCTCGTCGATGATGTCCTGCGGCAGGCTGTAGGGAGGCAGCGAACAGGCGCTGTCGCCCGAGTGGACGCCCGCCTCTTCGATGTGCTGCATCACGCCTGCGATCACGACCTGCTCGCCGTCGCACAGGGCATCGACATCGCATTCGATGGCATCGCGCAAATACTGGTCGACCAGCACCGGGCTTTCGCCCGAGACCTGTACCGCGGTGGCGATGTAGTTTTCGAGCTGTTCGTCAGAGTCGACGATTTCCATGGCCCTGCCACCCAGCACGTAGGATGGGCGCAGCAGCACCGGGTAACCAATGCGGTGCGCCACGGCGAGCGCCTCTTCGCCGCTGTGGGCGATGCCGTTGTCGGGCTGCATCAGGTTCAGCTTGTCGACCAGCTTGGCGAAACGTTCGCGGTCTTCGGCAAGGTCGATCGCATCGGGAGTGGTGCCGAGGATCGGGATGCCGGCCTTCTCCAGCGCGCCCGCGAGCTTGAGCGGGGTCTGCCCGCCGAACTGCACGATCACGCCCTTCAATGTGCCCTTGGTCTGTTCCACGCGCAGGATTTCGAGCACGTCCTCAGCGGTGAGCGGTTCGAAATAGAGCCGGTCGGAGGTGTCGTAGTCGGTCGAGACGGTTTCCGGGTTGCAGTTGACCATGATCGTCTCGTAGCCCGCGTCACCCAGCGCGAAGCAGGCGTGGACGCAGCAATAGTCGAACTCGATGCCCTGCCCGATCCGGTTCGGCCCGCCGCCCAGGATCACCACCTTCTCACGGTCGGTGGGGAAGGCCTCGTCCTCGGGCGTGCCGAAGCTGGGGGCCTCGTAGGTGGAGTACATGTAGGGCGTGATCGCCTCGAACTCGGCGGCGCAGCTGTCGATGCGCTTGAACACGGGGAACACGCCGAGCTTGTGGCGCAGAGCCCGCACCTCGTCCTCGCTGGTGGCCCCGGCCATCGCGCGCAGCGTGTCGTGCAGCAGGCCCGAGCGCTTGGCCTGCGTCTCGGCCATACCGCCCGCGACATTGACCGAGCGCACCGCCAGCGTGGCCAGCCGCTTGTCCGAAAAGCCCATGGCCTTCAGCGCGCGCAGGCCCTCGGCATCGTTCGGCAGGCCGTCGGTGGCGATGGCCTTCTCGGTGGCGATGATTTCCTCGATGTGGCGCAGGAACCAGCGATCATAGTGCGTGATCGCGTGGATCTCCTCCACGGTGAAACCTTCCCGGAACGCCTGCGCTACACAAAGCAGCCGCTCAGGCGTGGCCCGGCTCAGCGCGGCGGTGATGACATCGCGGCTCGCGCCCTCGATCTCGACCACGCGGTTGAACCCGTCGAGCCCGGTCTCGAGCCCGCGCAGCGCCTTCTGCAGCGATTCCTTGATGTTGCGCCCGATGGCCATCACCTCGCCGACCGACTTCATCGCGGTGGACAGCAGCGGCTCTGCGCCCTTGAACTTTTCGAAGGCGAAGCGCGGGATCTTGGTCACGACATAGTCGATAGTCGGCTCGAAGCTGGCGGGCGTCGCGCCGGTGATCTCGTTGGTGATCTCGTCGAGCGTGTAGCCCACGGCCAGCTTGGCGGCGACGCGGGCGATGGGGAAGCCGGTCGCCTTCGAGGCCAGCGCCGAGCTGCGCGACACGCGCGGATTCATCTCGATCACGATCAGGCGGCCATCGTCGGGGTTCACGGCAAACTGCACGTTCGAGCCGCCCGTCTCCACGCCGATCTCGCGCAGCACCGCGATGCTGGCGTTGCGCATGATCTGGTATTCCTTGTCGGTCAGCGTCAGCGCCGGAGCGACGGTGATGGAGTCACCGGTGTGGACGCCCATCGGATCGACGTTCTCGATCGAGCAGATGATGATCGCGTTATCCTTGCGGTCGCGCACCACCTCCATCTCGTATTCTTTCCAGCCGAGCAGCGATTCCTCGATGAGGACTTCGGTGGTCGGGCTGGCATCGAGACCGGACTTCACGATCTTCTCGAATTCGGCCTTGTTGTAAGCCACGCCGCCGCCAGTGCCGCCCATGGTGAAGCTGGGGCGGATGATCGAGGGCAAGCCGGTACGTTCGAGCACGGCATAAGCTTCTTCGAGCGAATGCGCTGTGCCCGAGCGGGCGCTTTCGAGGCCGATCTTGTCCATCGCTTCGCGGAAACGCTGGCGGTTCTCGGCCTTGTCGATGGCATCGGCCCGCGCACCGATCATCTCCACGCCGTGCTCTGCCAACACGCCCATCTCTTCCAGTTTCAGCGCGCAGTTGAGCGCGGTCTGGCCGCCCATGGTGGGTAGCAGCGCATCGGGCTTTTCCTTGGCGATGATCTTGGCGACGATCTCGGGCGTGATCGGCTCGACATAGGTGGCGTCGGCCATGTCCGGGTCGGTCATGATCGTGGCCGGGTTCGAGTTGACCAGGATGACGCGGTAGCCATCCTCCTTCAGCGCCTTGATGGCCTGGGTGCCGGAGTAGTCGAACTCGCAGGCCTGGCCGATGATGATCGGGCCGGCACCGATGACGAGGATCGAGGAGATGTCAGTACGTTTGGGCATCAGGAGGGGATTTCCGTAAGGGTGTCTAGCGAAGGGGCGGCGGCGGGATCGGCCTCAGCGGGCGGCGCAAGTGCGAGCACGAAGCTGGTGTGGTGATCCACATATTGAAAGAAGTTCTGGCGGGCGATCTGTCCGTCGCGAAGGAACTGGCAGGTTTCGCGAATATTCACCAGCTCTGCCCCGGTGCGCACGGCTATATAACTGCGCACTTCATAGCGCAGCGGATCGCTGCGACGGCCGAGCACGTCGAAACGGCTGATGGTGCCGTCTCCGTTGAAGCGGGTGTCGATCTCGGTGAAATCTCCGAGAGAGCCCTGCTTGTTTTCGGCCTCGTAGATGGCGGCGTGGTCGTCCCAGGTGGCGCGTATCGGCGCGCGCTCGGCAGCGGCGCGGCACTCCATGCGCCCGCCGATGGCCTGCTCGTTCTTGGTGAACTGGATCGGACGCCAGAACCTGACGACCGACCTGTTGCTATCTTCGGCGGAGAGCAGCTCCACGCCGCCCTCGCCTGTAAAGAGCACGCCTTCGATCAGGGTGATGGCCTGCGGAGCGATGTCTTGGGCGGAAACGGAGGTGGCAAGCGCACCACATGCTAGCGAGAGAACACCAGACACAGTCCTGAATTTTGTCACCATAAGCCCCCCCTTTCACCAGGGAGAACTCGAAGATCAACGCCGGACCTTTCAACTATAAAGTACTCGAAATGATCTTCATAAGGTGGCTTTGAGCAAGAGGTAATAATATTGTCACTTCCAGCCCACACGACATACTCTATATCGCTGCAGCGTCCAGACGGTTCCATAATTGCAACGATTTCCAATTGCATTTTTGCGACAGCTGGAATGCTTACCAAATACACCATACTAATTATTATAAAAAGTTCTGCCAATAGCGTAATTCTTCTATCTTTCTTAATCATTAAATAGAAAAAGAAATTAAGAAAAACTAATGGATAAAATATCAATGCAACAGATTTTATGTCGTTGAAATGCAATTCAGTAGATATGCCGGCAATATTTTCCAGCCCTGCTAAAATAAAAAACGTAAGCAGCGCAATTAAAGTTAAGAGATGTGCAAGTTTAAATGCTATTTGCTGCCTGAATATTTTTTTTCTAAATTTAAAGCTATGCTTTAGAGCTCCGCAGAGCAAAGCGGCAGAAAAGGCAGCTAGTGACGGTACGCCAATCAAACCGAATGCTTGGATTCCGCCAGAAAGTACGTCTGATGCAGTTGCCACGGATGCGTAAGAAATGCCCCATTCGCTAAAAATAAAGATATTCGTAATTGTTGACAATGCAGTAACTGCCAATGTTGCAAGTACAGCGTGGGCACTCGCCTGACTTGCGATCTCAGCAAAATTTACTGACTGAAACCTCACCCCAACATCCCCACGAACTTCTCGAAGAGATAGAACGAGTCCTGCGGCCCCGGCGAGGCCTCGGGGTGATACTGCACGCCGAACGCTTTCTTACCCGCAATCGCGATCCCGCAGTTCGAACCGTCGAACAGCGACACATGCGTCTGCTCCACGCCCTCAGGCAAAGTATCGCCATCTACCGCAAAGCCGTGGTTCATCGAGGTGATCTCGACCAGACCCGAAGTCTCGCCCCAGCCCTCGCCCACGCGCTGAACCGGATGGTTCGCGCCGCGATGGCCCTGGTGCATCTTCATCGTTTTGGCGCCCGCCGCCAGGGCCAGCATCTGGTGGCCGAGGCAGATCCCGAACAGCGGCATGTCCGCGTCGAGCAGCGCCTTGATTACGGGCACCGCATATTCCCCCGTCGCCGCCGGATCGCCGGGGCCGTTGGAGAGGAACACGCCCGCAGGCTTCAGCGCCATTATATCGGCGTAAGAGGTCTGCGCCGGAACCACCGTCACCTTGGCGCCAGCGCGCACGAGGTTGCGGAAGATGTTGTCCTTCGCGCCATAGTCGATGGCGACCACGTGCGGGCGGCTATCGCCCTCGCCTTCACCGTAGCCATGGCCGAGCTGCCAGTAGGAGCCGTTCCAGCTTTCCTGATCGCGCCGCGAAACGCCGATGGCGAGGTCCATGCCCTCCAGCCCCGGCCAGCTCTGCGCCTTGCCCAGCAGTGCATCGAGATCGAACTTGCCCTCGGGCGAGTGGGCGATCACTGCGTTGGGCGCGCCGCTCATGCGAATGCGGCGGGTCAGCGCGCGGGTGTCGACGCCCGAGAGGCCGATCTTGCCCTTGGCCTTCATCCACTCGACGAACTCGACCTCGGAGCGGAAGTTGCTCTGCAACGTGACTTCCTCGCGCACCACGCAGCCCACCGCGCCTTCGACGGCGCTTTCCATATCCTCGCCGTTGGTGCCGACGTTGCCGATATGGGGGAAAGTGAAGGTGACGATCTGCGCCGCATAGGAGGGATCGGTCATTACCTCCTGATAGCCGGTCATCGCGGTGTTGAAGCAGACTTCGCCCACCGCATCGCCGATGGCGCCGAAGCCCTTGCCCCAGATGATCGTTCCATCCGCCAGAACGAGGACGCCCGTGGCTCCGTGTGGCGCAGGCGAAGAGGCGGAAAAGGCCATGAATGGGCTCCCGTAGAAAGGTTGATACCGGCGATGTCGCTAAGCCTGAGCCGCTAGGGACAAGGTGGCCCCGCGTCAAGCGCAAGACTTGGATTTGCGGCCAGCAGCGCTACCTAGGCCGCGAACAGTCCACAGGAATGACATCATGCTCAGGGATACGATCAAGACCGAAACCGTCGCCGCGATGAAGGCGAAAGACAAGGAGCGGACCGCCGCGCTGCGGCTGATTGCGGCCAAAATCAAGGACCGCGACATCGAACTTCGCACGTCCGAGGCTCCGGCTGACGACGATGCGATGGTGATCGACGTGCTTCAGAAGATGGCCAAGCAGCGCCGCGAATCGATCCAGATGTATCAGGATGGCGGCCGCACCGAGCTGGCCGAACAGGAACAGGCCGAGCTGGCAGTGATCGAGGAATTCCTCCCCCAGCAGATGAGCGAGGCCGAAACCATGGCCGCTATCGAATCGATCAAGGCCGAGATCAGCGCCGAGGGCATGAAGGACATGGGCAAGGTCATGGCCGAGCTGAAGGCGCGCCACGGTACGCAGCTCGATATGGGCAAAGCGAGTGGCTGGGTGAAAGCTTCGCTCAGCTGAGTGGCGGCGAATCGAAAGGCGCTGTAGGCTGCGCAGCTTATGGCGCTTTCCCCGCAATGGCTGGATGAACTCAAGACGCGGACCACGCTGTCCGCGCTGATCATGCGCACCACCAAGCTCACGCGCGCGGGCAACGAGTGGAAGGCCTGCTGCCCGTTCCACAACGAAAGGACGCCCAGCTTCTACGTCAACGACGCCAAGGGGTTCTACCACTGCTTCGGCTGCCAGGCCCACGGCAGCGCCATCGACTGGATGATGCAACAGCACGGGCTGGAATTCATGGACGCGGTGAAGGAGCTCGCCGCCGCCGCTGGCATGGACGTCCCCGCCCCCGATCCGCGCGCCGCACGCCGCGCCGAGGAACGCGCCTCGCTGCACGATGTGATGCAGGCCGCGCAGGATTGGCTGGTGGCGAACCTGCGCCAGCCCGCTGGCGCGAAGGCGCGCGACTATCTTGCCTCACGCGGGTTTTCGGATGCCATCTGTCAGGAGTTCGGTTTCGGCTACGCGCCCGACGAGCGGCAGGCGCTGAAGCAGGCGCTCGGCAAGTTCGAAGAGCCGATGCTGATCGAGGCAGGCCTGCGCATCGCAGTTGACGACAAGGAGCCATACGACCGCTTCCGCGACCGGCTGATGCTTCCCATTCAGGATGCGCGCGGCCGAGTGATCGCGTTCGGCGGGCGTATCCTCGAAAAGCGCGAGGGCGCGCCCAAGTATCTCAACAGCCCCGACACCCCGCTGTTCGACAAGAGCCGCACGCTTTACAACCTCCACCGCGCCGCCCCTGCCGCCCGCAAGAGCGGACGGCTGATTGCGGTCGAAGGCTATATGGACGTGATCGCGCTCGCAGCGGCAGGTTTTGCCGAGGCGGTCGCTCCGATGGGCACCGCTCTTACCGAGCAACAGATCGAACTGATGTGGCGCGCCTGCGAAAAGCCGGTGCTGTGCTTCGATGGCGACGTGGCGGGCCAGCGCGCGGCGATGAAGGCGGTGGTGCGTGCCCTGCCCCTGCTGCGCCCGGGGCATACCCTGCAAATCGTCACCCTGCCCGAGGGGCTCGATCCCGACGACTTGATCCGTCAGCGCGGCAAGGCGGCAATGGGCAAGCTGCTCGAAGCGCCGCGTTCGATGATCGACCTTATCTGGAGCCACGAGAGCGCCGCCGCCCCCCTCGCCTCGCCCGAGGACAAGGCGGGCCTGAAGGCGCGGCTGCTGGCGCATGTCGATAGCATTGCGGACACCGACATCCGCGCGCTCTATCGCCGCGAGCTGCTTGACCGTTATGGCGCCTTCGCCTTTCCGCCGCGCGAGGCAAGGTCTGGCAATCGCACGGCATGGCAAGGCCGGCCCGGCCAGCGTCCCGCAGCTCCCGCGCGAATGGACCCGCAACATGCGACCAATCTGCGCAAAGCTGCCGAGGGCGCCTCACGCGATGTTCTCACCCGCGCGGTGCTGCACGGTTTCCTGCGCCATCCGGAGCTGATCGCCCCCCATGCCGACAGCCTGTTCGAGCTGGCCAGCGCCTTGCCGCAAGTCGCGCCGCTGGTCGATCATCTGGTCGATAGTGCGGAAAGCCTTGAAGCGGGCGAGAATTTGCCCATATTCGATCCAGACAGCGTTCCGCCGCCACCGGATAACACCCGTTTCTCCTTCCTCGGTGAAGGATCAGATCCGGTCGAAGTGCGCGAGGACCTGGCCGAAGCGGTTTCGCTGCTGGTCGAAAGGCCAGCGCTTGAGGCTGCAATAAAGGCGGCCACCGCCCGATTCGATGCCGATCCCGAAGGCGCGTTTGCCGAGCAGCAGCTGCTCCGCAAACGAAAGCTGGAAATTGAGGAGCGTATCGGGCAGATGGCCAGAAAACGGGCCGCAGCTTACGCGGTAGAAACACCAACGCCTGACGGTGCCGAACCATCGGAAGGCGCGAGCGAAACGGAATAAAGCACTATTATGGCCACTGACGCCAAGAGCAATGCCAGTGAAGACGCGCCGCTGATCGACCTCAACGAAGCCTCGGTCAAGAAGCTGATCGCGAAAGCCAAGCGCAAGGGCTACATCACTTATGACGAGCTGAACGAGGCGCTCCCGCAAGGCGAGATGTCTTCCGATCAGATCGAGGATATCCAGGCCGCCATCTCCGAGATGGGCGTGCAGATCGTCGAGAACGCTGAAGAGGCGGAAGACGACGACGGCAACGAGGTCGAGGAAATCGCGCCCACCGGGTCGGACGATAGCGATAGCGATGGCGACGAAGCCAAGCAGAACGTGCCCGAGAAGAAGCGCGCCACCGGCGCCGGCGAACGGACCGACGACCCGGTCCGCATGTACCTGCGCGAAATGGGCGCGGTGGAACTGCTCAGCCGCGAGGGCGAGATCGCCATTGCCAAGCGCATCGAGGCCGGGCGCGACACCATGATCATGGGCCTGTGCGAAAGCCCGATCACCTTCCACGCGATCATCACCTGGTCCGAAGCGCTCAACAACGAGGAAATGCAGCTGCGCGAGATCCTCGATCTCGACGCCATGCTCTCGAAGGAGCCGCCGGTCGACAAGATGGCCGAAGGCGCCGAAGACGATGACGACGGCGAAATCTCGGAAGAGACTGCCGGCCCGACCATCCGCGAGGATGACGACGAGGACGACGAGGAAGAGACCGCCGAGGGTGAAGACGGCGAAGAGGGTTCCTCGCGCCGCCGCGAGGAAGAGGACGAGGAGGACAACACCATGTCCCTCGCCCAGATGGAAGCGGCATTGAAGCCCGATGCCATCGAGCGCTTCGCCCGCATCACAGATCTGTTCAAGAAGTTCGAAAAGCTCCAGGGCGAGCGGGTCGATGTGCTGGGTCGCGGCGACGAATTCCCGAAGGCCAAGGAAGCCAAGTACGAAAGTCTGCGCGAGGAGCTTACCGCCGAGGTCGAATCGGTGCAGTTCCACGCCACCAAGATCGAATTCCTGGTCGACAACCTCTATGCCTTCAACCGCCGCCTGACCGCGCTCGGCGGCCAGATGCTGCGTCTGGCCGAGCGCCACAAGGTCAAGCGTGTCGACTTCCTCAATGCCTATGTCGGCAACGAGCTGGACGACGCCTGGCTCAAGGACCGTTCCAAGAAGGACAAGAAGTGGGCCGCCTTTGCCGAGAAGGAAGCCGACGCGGTGGAGCGTATCCGGGTCGAGATCGCCGATATCGCCAGCGCCACCGGTATGAGCCTGAACGAGTTCCGCCGCATCGTGAACATGGTGCAGAAGGGCGAGCGCGAGGCGCGTATCGCGAAGAAGGAAATGGTCGAGGCGAACCTGCGCCTCGTGATTTCCATCGCCAAGAAATACACCAATCGTGGCCTGCAATTCCTTGATCTTATTCAGGAAGGCAACATTGGCCTGATGAAGGCGGTCGACAAGTTCGAGTATCGCCGCGGCTACAAGTTCTCCACCTATGCCACCTGGTGGATCAGGCAGGCGATCACCCGTTCAATTGCCGATCAGGCGCGCACGATCCGCATCCCGGTGCACATGATCGAGACGATCAACAAGCTCGTGCGCACCAGCCGCCAGTTCCTTCACGAGCAGGGCCGCGAGCCGACGCCGGAGGAAATGGCCGAGCGCCTCTCTATGCCGCTCGAAAAGGTGCGCAAGGTGATGAAGATCGCCAAGGAGCCGATCTCTCTCGAAACGCCGATCGGCGACGAGGAAGACAGCCACCTGGGCGATTTCATCGAGGACAAGAACGCGATCATTCCGGTCGACGCGGCCATTCAGGCGAACCTGAAGGAAACCGTCACCCGCGTGCTCGCCAGCCTGACCCCGCGTGAAGAGCGCGTGCTGCGCATGCGCTTCGGCATCGGCATGAACACCGATCATACGCTGGAAGAGGTCGGACAGCAGTTCTCGGTGACTCGCGAACGTATCCGTCAGATCGAGGCAAAGGCGCTGCGCAAGCTGAAGCACCCGAGCCGCAGCCGCAAGATGCGCTCGTTCCTCGACCAGTAACAGGGGATTGGCAGGTTCAGCGGGGGGTCTGGTGCTGCGAGGCCGCCTTCACCCCTCGCTCTCGCGGACCGTAGCCTAAGGCCAACGCCTTCTCGCGTTCAGCAGCAGCTCAGCGCCACCACAGCGATACCATTGGGCGCGCGTTTCGCCTGCTTCTTGCCGCAGTTCAGCCGCTCTTCGAGATCCGACGTCGCGCAGGGGTTGGTGCCAGCCGGCATGTGCAGCACCGAAGCCGAAACGCTGAGCATGGGAAAGAGACGCTCGCTGCCATAGCGGTCGAGCGCGAGGATGCCGCCGCGCTCTCGGTCTTCCGGGCTGTACAGCGACGAAGCATCGGAACCGAACTTTGCGCGGATATCTTCGATAATCTGCAGCGCTTCCTTGGGCTCCGCTTCCACAGCAAGGAAGAAATCATCCCCGCCGATATGTGCGGCGAAGATATCGGTCCGGCGCGCGAGATCCTTGATTTGGTCGGCGAACATCATCAGCGCACGGTCGCCCATGGTAAAGCCGTAGCAATCGTTGAACGCCTTGAAATGGTCGAAGTCGAAATAGGCAATCGAGGTCGCGGCGCCTGTTTTGGTTACGTCGGCCAGCTTGCGCGAGATAGCACGATTGCCGGGCAACTGCGTGAGCGGATTGGCGTCGCGCGCGATGGACACCGCGCGATCGAGCGCCAGCCGCATTAGCGCGTGGTTCGAAAGGTAGCCGACATAGGCCCCCTCGTCGGCGAGCATGATGCCGCGCGCCGAATTGGTGTCGACATAGCTGTTGAGGATTTGCTCGACCGAGCCGGTGGCATTGGCAATGGGGCAATTGCGAACGAAAGACCCGATCCGCGGAGCGGAGGCCTTGTTCGCCATCAGTGCGCGTCCGAATTCCGAGCTGCGGTAGGAAAAAAAGTCATCCTCGTAAACGACCCCTACCAGCATGCCCGCTTCGTCGACTGCGGGAGCGAGCGGAAGGTCCGGATTGTCGTCGAAGAAGGCTTCCAGCTTGCCCAGCGAATCGGTCGTGAGCATCGGCGACACCTTGTTTAGCAACAGGCGGACATCCTCATCCATCTGGCCGTTCGTTATCTGCGCCACGCAGCGCGTGTAGTTCTGTGTGAGCTTGCGCAGCTCGGTGGTCGGGCGGGCAATATGGTAGCCTTGCGCAAAGTCGCAGCCGAGGTCGCGCACCATGCGGAAATCTTCCTCGCACTCGACCCCCTCGGCCACAGTCTGGAAACCGAGCGAATGGGCCAGCCCGCAAAGCTTCGACACCACGGCCTGCTGGCGCTGGTTGGTGGCGATCGAGAAAATGAAGCTCTGGTCGATCTTCACATAGTTCGGCTCGACGCGCAGCAACAGGTGAAGGCCCGACATGCCGGTGCCGAAATCATCGAGCGCGGTGTGCATCCCGCAAGCGGAAAGCTGCTTGGACAGGTCGATCAGGTTGGTCCAGTTGCGCAGCTGATAGCGCTCGGAAATCTCAAGGCAGATTGCACCTGGCGGAAGGCTGCGTGGACGCAAGAGGTCGCGCATCAGATCAGGCGAGAGGCACTCGCCCTCGTATAGTCGGCTATCGAGGTTGCAGAATAGCCGTGTGGAGGCGGCCGCCTCGTAACGGGCGAACTTGGCAATCGCATTGTCGAGGATCGCGCTCTCGGCGCGTTGCAGATCCTTCGTGTCGGACATCGCTTCGAGCAGGTCGATGATCGAGCCGAACGGCGTTGCCTTGGTGCGGGCAAGAGCCTCGAAGCCGTGGACGACCAACGTCTTGGTGCTCACGATCGGCTGATAGGCGAAGTCGATGCTTCCCACGCTATCGAGTGCCAGCTGCACACGCGTAGAATGTTCCGTTGTCGGGGGCGATGCGGAGACCGTCCCGGCTCGTGCTGTTGCCACGCTGCGACCCTATCCTCGCTAGTCGATGAGTATGTGGGCATCCTAGGTGACATAGGTAAATGTACGGTGTTTGCGTACTGCGGCTATTACTTAGGCTCAGGTTTCAGGGATCCACACCGCCCCTTTGATATGGTGAATGAGCCCATCTGCGCCGACAATGTAATGGATATAGAACTCGACGGGCACGGTCATGCCGATCGAGATCGGGGTCATGCCTGAATAGCCGCGCTCGTCGAGCTGGGACTGCGACAGTTCCTGTAGACCGGTGAAGTGGATGACGACATTGGCGACAAAGCCGCTGGTGCCCGGAAAGAACTCCTTGAACTCGACCTCCTCGCGGCAGAATGCGTGGAAGAAGGCATAGAATTCGCGGAAAGCGGCCTTGCCGCGCACCGCAAACCCTGCGTTTTCGAGCACGAAATCGTCGGCGAAGAAGGTCTCCAGCGTCGCGTAGTCCTGCGCATTGAAGGCCTCGATATAGCGGTGATAATCGTCTTCGGTCATGCGGCAGGCTCCTCTCGCAACACAGCATATAGATGAGCCATGGGGCACAAAAGGCTATTTGCGGTAGTCACTGGCGCGAAGTGCTCCTATTGGCTCGCGCACACGAGTCCTTATCCAGAGAAGAACGCCGGAAGAGTTCACCATGCGCATTGCCATCGCATCCGACCACGCCGCTTTCGAGCTAAAGGCGCTCCTGCGCGACTGGTTGATCGACGAAGGCCACGAGGTCGCCGACCTCGGCCCCGATAGCGGCGACCGGGTCGACTATCCCGATTTCGGGTATCTGCTGGCGGGCGTCGTCGCCGATGGCACGGCCGAACGCGGCATTGCGCTGTGCGGCAGCGGGATCGGCATCTCGATGGCGGTCAACCGCAATCCGGCGCTGCGCTGCGCGCTGGTTTCCGAACCGCTGTCGGCCGCCCTCGCGCGAGAGCATAACGATGCCAACTGCCTCGCGCTCGGCGCACGTCTGACCGGGATCGATATGGCCAAGGCCTGCGTCACCGCTTTCCTCGAAACCGAATTTGGCGGTGGTCGCCATGCCGGTCGCGTCGAAAAACTGTCCAATCCGACCCAAGAGTCCTGATATGTCCACCATTGCCCCTCCTGCACAGTCCGCTGCCCTCGATCGTTTCTGGAACGAAAGCCTCGAACAGTCCGACCCTGAAGTTTTCGGCACGATCCGCCGCGAGCTGGGCCGCCAGCGCGACCGCATCGAACTGATTGCGAGCGAGAACATCGCCAGCCCCGCCGTGCTTGAAGCGACCGGCTCGGTGTTCACCAACAAGTATGCCGAGGGCTATCCGGGCAAGCGCTATTACGGTGGCTGCGAATATGCCGACGAGGTGGAAAATCTCGCCATCGAGCGTGCCAAGCAGCTGTTCGGGTGCAACTTCGCCAACGTGCAGCCCAACTCGGGCAGCCAGATGAACCAGGCGGTGTTCCTCGCCCTGCTCAATCCGGGCGACACGTTCATGGGCCTCGACCTCGCCAGCGGCGGCCACCTCACCCACGGCTCGCCGGTCAACATGAGCGGCAAGTGGTTCAACGCCGTGCCCTATGGCGTGCGCCGCGAGGATGAGCGGCTCGACATGGAGCAGGTCCGCGAGCTGGCGCACAAGCACAAGCCCAAGCTGATCATCTCGGGCGGCACCGCCTATCCACGCCTGTGGGACTTCGCCGCCTTCCGCGAGATCGCGGACGAGGTTGGCGCCTACTTGCTGGCCGACATGAGCCACTTCTCAGGGCTGGTGGCAGGCGGGATGCACCCCAACCCGTTCCCCCATGCTCACATCGTCACCTCGACCACGCACAAGTCGATGCGCGGCCCGCGTTCGGGCATCATTCTGTGGAACGACGAAGAGCTGTCGAAGCCGCTGAACATGGCGGTGTTTCCTGGGATGCAGGGCGGCCCGCTGATGCATGTGATCGCAGGCAAGGCCGTGGCCTTCGGCGAGGCGCTGCGGCCCGAGTTCAAGGCCTATGCCGCCGCCGTGGTCGAGAACGCCAAGGCGCTGGCTGCCAGCCTTGAAGAAAACGGCCTGCGCGTGGTTTCGGGCGGAACCGACAACCACCTGATGCTCGTCGATCTCACCTCTGCCGATGTCACCGGCAAAGCCGCAGAGAAGGGCCTCGATCGCGCGTTCCTTACCTGCAACAAGAACGGCATCCCGTTCGACACCCGTTCGCCCTTCGTAACCAGCGGCGTGCGCCTCGGCGCGCCTGCGGGAACCACGCGCGGGTTCGGCCCCGCCGAGTTCCGCAAGATCGGCGCCTTGATCGCTGATGTGGTGGGCGGCATGAGCCGCAACGGCGAGGAGGGCGATGCGCAGATCGAAGAGCGTGTACAGCGCGAAGTCAGCGAGATGTGCGCGGCCTTCCCGGTTTACCCTGGCCGGTAATCGGGCGGCAAAGCGATGCGCTGCCCGTTCTGCGCCCACGACAACAGCCAGGTAAAGGACTCGCGCCCGACCGAGGACAACTCGGCGATCCGTCGCCGTCGCCAGTGCGAAAGCTGCGGCGCGCGGTTCACAACCTTCGAGCGCGTGCAACTGCGCGAGGTAACGGTGGTCAAGTCCGGTGATCGCCGCCAGCCGTTCGACCGCACCAAGCTGGAGCAGTCGGTCACCCTCGCCTGCCGCAAGCGCAGCGTGGAGCCGGAACGGATCGCACAGCTCGTCTCAGGCATTCAGCGGCAGGTGGAGACGGCGGGCGAAAGCGAAGTCGCCTCATCGCGTATCGGCGAAATGGTGATGGAAGGGCTGAAGCAGCTCGACACGGTTGCCTACATCCGCTTCGCCAGCGTCTACCGCGATTTCTCCGAAGCGCGCGACTTCGAGGAGTTTGCGAGCACCGTGCAGGATGCCGCGAGCAGCGATGTGGCGGGCAAAGCCTGAGGTGTTCTGGGCCTATATCCTGCGCTGCTCGGATGGCAGCTATTATGCCGGGCACACCGACGATCTTGAGCTGAGGCTGGCGCAGCATCAATCGGGCGAACTTGGCGGGTATACGCACGAGCGGCGGCCGGTCGACCTGATGTGGAGCGGGGAATTTCCGACCCGCGTAGAGGCGCTCGAGGCGGAAAGCACGATTAAGGGCTGGTCTCGAGCGAAGAAGGAAGCGCTGATCCGGGGGGATTGGGCGGCGATTGAGAGGTTGGCACGGCGACGCAGGTCCTTCGAGACGGGTGCTCAGCCTGCGGCTTCGAGCCCTCCTCAGGACGAACGGAGGTCTGTCCCCCCTTCCGTTCGTCCTGAGGAGCCGAAGACGAAGTCAGAGGCGTCTCGAAGGACCGCCCCGCAACAACCCGTTATCGTCCTCGTCCGCCCGCAGCTGGGCGAGAACATCGGCAAGGCGGCGCGCGCGATGCTCAACTTCGGGCTCACCGAGATGCGCCTTGTCGCGCCGCGTGATGGCTGGCCCAACCCATCGGCAGGCCCCGCCGCTTCGGGCGCGGACATCGTTCTCGAACAGGCCAAGGTCTATGAGACCACCGCCGAGGCCGTGGCCGACTGCGCCCATGTCTATGCCACCACGGTGCGCAAACGCGGGGTGACCAAGCCCGTGGTCACGCCCGAGGGCGCGGCAGCGGAAATGGTCCGCGCCGAGGGGCGCTCGGCGGTGCTGTTCGGGCGCGAAGCCTCGGGGCTGGAGACCAGCGACGTGGCGCTGGCCCGCACGATCATCACCGCGCCGATCAACCCAGAATTCGGCTCGCTGAACCTTGCTCAGGCGGTGATGCTGGTGGTCTACGAGCTGTCGAGGCATGCCCACCTTGCCATGCCTACCGTGGAGGAATTGCTGCCCCCTGCTCCACAGGACGAGCTGGAAGGCTTGATCGGCCACTTCGAAAAACTGCTCGAACCGCGCCGCTATTTCTGGCCTGAGAGCCGCGCCGAGGCCACACGCCGCACCTTGCGCGGTGTGCTCACAAGGCCGGGCTGGAACCACCTCGAAGTGCGCACTTTGCGCGGTGTGCTGAGCGCGCTCGAACGCCCCGAGGGCGAGCGCCACCGCGACAACGACGATCAATAACTTGACTTTGGGTGGCGTGCAGCTATTTGCGCGCCTTCGCGATTGATTGGCTCCGCATCCCGGTGAAGCGGCGGCCGCGTCTGGCAACTCGGTCAGGCGGTGCGATACCGGGTTGAAGCGCTGCCACTGGGGCAGCGATAGCAAATTGAAGGATACGTCTGATGACGAAGCGCACCAGCGCCAAGCACAAACTCGACCGCCGGATGGGCGAAAACATCTGGGGCCGTCCGAATTCGCCGGTTAACAAGCGTTCCTACGGTCCGGGCCAGCACGGCCAGCGCCGCAAGGGCAAGATGAGCGACTATGGCCTGCAGCTGCGCGCCAAGCAGAAGCTCAAGGGTTACTACGGCGACGTGACGGAAAAGCAGTTCCGTAGCACCTACAAGCAAGCGGCCGCGATGAAGGGCGACGCCAGCCAGAACCTGATCGGCCTGCTCGAGCGTCGTCTCGACATGATCGTCTACCGCGCCAAGTTCGCGCCGACGATCTTCGCCGCTCGCCAGATCGTTTCGCACGGCCACATCAAGGTCAACGGCGTGAAGTGCAACATCGCCAGCCGCCGCATCGACGTGGGCGACGTGATCTCGCTGGGCGACAAGGCCAAGGAAATGGCGCTCGTGATCGAAGCGCAGAGCCTGCCCGAGCGTGAAATTCCCGAATATGTCGTTCCCGATGGCACCGACAAGGTGACCTTCAACCGCGTGCCCACGCTGGACGAAGTGCCCTACCCGGTGCAGATGGAGCCGAACCTGGTCGTCGAGTTCTACTCGCGCTAAGTTTGGCGGCTCATAGCCGAACACAGAAAAGGGCGGTCCTGCGGGGCCGCCCTTTTCGTTTGCGGGCCTATTGCCTCTGATAGTCGCGCCGGAAATCGGCGGCAAAGGCGGCAAAACGCCCGTCTGCAATCGCATCGCGCATGGCCTGCATTAGTTGCTGGTAGAACGCGAGGTTGTGCTCGGTCAGCAGCATCGCGCCGAGGATTTCGCCCGACTTGTGCAGGTGGTGCAGATAGGCGCGGCTGTAGTTGGCGCAGGTGTCGCACGAACAACGCTCGTCGAGCGGTGCGGTGTCCTCGGCATGGCGGGCGTTGCGCAGGTTGACCGGGCCGTTCCAGGTAAAGCCCTGCCCGTTCCGGCCAGAGCGCGTCGGCAGTACGCAGTCGAACATGTCAACACCGCGCTCCACCGCGCCGACCAGATCGTCGGGCTTGCCTACGCCCATCAGGTAGCGCGGCGCATCTTCGGGCAACTGGCCGGGCGCAAAGTCGAGCGTGGCGAACATGGCCTCTTGCCCCTCGCCCACCGCCAAGCCGCCGATCGCATAGCCGTCGAAGCCAATCTCCCGCAGTGCCTCCGCCGAGCGGCCACGCAGGCCCTCGTCAAGCGCGCCCTGCTGAATGCCGAACAGTGCCGAGTTCGCTGCATGGTCGCCGCCAGCATCGAAAGCGTCGCGGCTGCGCTTCGCCCAGCGCATCGACAGCTCCATGCTGGCCTCGATCTCCTTCAGCGGTCGGTCGGCGCGCGGGCATTCGTCGAAGCACATCACGATGTCCGAGCCAAGCAGCCGCTGGATCTCCATGCTCCGCTCGGGGCTGAGCATGTGGCGTGAGCCGTCGATGTGGCTCTGGAAGGTCACGCCCTCCTCGGTCAGTTTGCGCAGCGAGGCGAGGCTCATCACCTGATAGCCGCCACTGTCGGTGAGGATCGGGCGGTCCCAGCGCATGAAACGATGCAGCCCGCCAAGCCGCGCGACACGCTCGGCGCCGGGGCGCAGCATGAGGTGGTACGTGTTGCCGAGGATAATGTCGGCACCGATGGCGCGCACCGTGTCGGGCTTCATGGCCTTCACGGTGGCGGCAGTGCCCACCGGCATGAAGGCGGGGGTGCGGATTTCCCCGCGTCGCATGGCGATGCTGCCGGTGCGGGCTTTGCCATCGGTGGCATGGATCGAAAACTGGAAACGCGGTGCTGTCATCCTCGGCTCGTTAGCTTGGCAGCCGCGTGAGGCAAGTGCGAACCTGCGCCCTAAAATCCATAGACCAGCGTAAAGCGGGCTAGCGTATCGGTCTTCACCGAGCCTGCGGGCGGATCGCTGTTGTACTCAACCGAATAGGACAGCCGTGTCGACAGCGACGAATTGAGCTTCGCCTCCAGGCCGGTGAGCGCCGAAAGGCTGATATTGTCCGAATCTACGAACACCAAAGCTTGCCCTCCGCCCTCCGCAGTGGCGTTGGCGTCGTTGGTCAGCTTGATATTGTCGGCGAGTTGCCAGTCGAAATCGAGGCCGAAGAGGGCGGCAAGGTTGTTGTCCGTAGTGCCGTCGACGAATTCGGTGCGGCGATAGGCCGGGCCGAGCTTTATCGAGAGGTTCATGTCGCTTTGCTCGATGAGCTTCCAGCCCAATCCGCCCGAAAGGGCATAGCGCCCGGTATAACCCTGGAACCGGTTGCTCTCGAATTGGGCGAAACCGTAGGTGAAAACGCGCTCAGAAAGTTGATAGCGCGGTTCGTAGCTGGCGAGCCACTGTTTGCGCGAGGTTTCGCCATCGGTGCGCTGATAGTCGGCCGACAGCTTCATCTTGTGGGTCCAGTCGATCCCCGTCCGGGTAAGCGCCAGCGCTGCTGTCAGGCCGATGCTCTCGGTATTGCCGGAAGATTGGAACGCGCCGATCTGGCCCTGCCCGCTCCAATTCGCCAGCAGCCCGGCTTCGCGAATACGCCGTTCCTCTTCGGCGGCTGCGATGCGTTCGGCTTCGGCGCGATCCTCTTCGAAGGCCTCTTGTAGCGTGCCGAGCTCGTCTGCAGATTCGGGGTTGGTGGACCTGGCGATCTCGATCACCGTCGCAACCTTGTCAGGGTCGCCGGTTTCGATCGCCGCATCGACCATCGCACGGACGGGATCGGGCAGTTCAGCTAAGGCCGGGGTGGTGGCGGTGGCGGCAATTGCGAAGGCGGGTGCAATCAGGCGAAGGCAGGTCATGCCGCCGACAGCTAGCCAATCATTCGCGCAAGCGCCAGCCTGTCCGGAAGATCCATGCGATGACTGCCACGCACAGCACGAGGAACGCCAGCGTGAAGCCGAAAGCCACGCCGATCGGAACGTCGGCGCTGCCGGTAAAGGTCCAGCGCAGGCCGTTGATGAGGTAGAAGATCGGGTTGAACTGGGCGACCGTGCGCCACGGTTCGGCCAGCATCTGAACCGAATAGAATGTGCCGCCAAGGAAGGTCAGCGGCATGAGGATGAGCAGCGGGACGATCTGCAGCTTTTCGAACCCGTCGGCCCACAGCCCGATGATGAAGCCGAACAGCGCGAATGATGCGGCCACCATCACTACATAGCCCACCGCCAGCAGTGGATGGGCGATCTCGTAATCGACGAAGATGCGCGCGGTGATGAGGATGATTGCGGAGATGATCAGCGACTTGAGCGCTGCTGCGCCAACAAATCCGAAAATCGTCTCGGCCACACCGACGGGCGCGGACAACAGCTCGTAGATCGCACCGGTGAACTTGGGCATGTAAATGCCGAAGCTCGCGTTGCTGGTGCTTTCCGACAGCAGCGTGAGCATGATGAGCCCCGGCACGATGAACGCGCCGTAGCTCGCCCCGCCGAACTGACTCGGGTCCATCTGACCGCCAATGGCCGCGCCGAACACCACGATATAGAGCGAAGTTGTCAGCACCGGGGACAGGATCGAGCCAAAGGCAGTGCGGAAGAAGCGTGCCAGCTCGTTCTTGAGGATGGCGATGGCGCCGCGCCAGTTCATCATGCCGCCTGCTCCTGCGCGCCTTGTTCGACAAGATCGACGAAGATATCCTCCAGCGTGCTCTCGCGCGTTTCCAGCCCGATATAGCCGACGCCGAAACCGGGCAGCCTTTGCGCCAGCTCGGCCACCTCGCGCTTGCCCTTGCCGGTCCCGTCGCCGCCGCGATAGATCAGGCGCGTGCCGCCATCTTCCAGCGTGATCGGATAGTCCGCGAAGTCGGCGGGGATTTGCGCCAGCGGCTCGGCCAGCATAAAGTGCGCTTCGGTACGCCCGAGCTTGGCCATGATCGCATCCTTGTCGTCGACCAGCAGGATGCGGCCCTTGTTGATCACGCCAACCCGGTCGGCCATTTCCTCGGCCTCTTCGATGTAGTGCGTGGTGAGAATGATGGTGACGCCCGCCGTACGCAGCGCATCGATCTGGCGCCACATATCGCGGCGCAGCTCGACATCGACCCCGGCGGTCGGCTCGTCGAGGAACAGCAGTTCGGGATCGTGGGCGAGCGCCTTGGCGATCATCACGCGCCGCTTCATTCCACCGGATAGCTCGCGGATGGCGGCATCGCGTTTGTCCCACAGGCTGAGCGAGCGCAGCACCTCCTCGATCCGCGCGTCATCCGGCGGGCAACCGAACATGCCGCGCGAATAGCGGACCTGCCGGATCACCTTGTCGAACATGTCGAAGCTGAGTTCCTGCGGCACCAGCCCGATCTTGCGGCGCGCCTCGCGCCAGCTTTTCGCGGTGTTTTGCCCGAAGGCGTGGATCGAGCCGCCGGTGGGATTCACCAGCCCGCAGACCGCGCCGATCAGCGTGGTCTTGCCCGCGCCGTTCGGCCCGAGCAGCGCGAAGATCTCGCCCTTGTTGATTGTCAGATCGACCCCGGCCAGTGCCTTGGTGCCGCCCTTGTAGGTCTTTTCGAGCCCGCGAATGTCGAGAATTGGTCCACCCATGCGCGGCAATGTGGAGCCTGCGAAACGTATTACAAGCTTTTCTGTATCGCGTGGTATTTTATTCGCGTGTCGCAGGGGCAGCGCTGCGCTCGGGAAGCAGCAGCGAGGAGTCGCCATAGGAATAGAAGCGGTATTCGGCGGCGATGGCATGGGCATAGGCCGCCTGCATCGCTTCGCGGCCCATCAGTGCGCTCACCAGCATGAACAGCGTGGACTTGGGCAGGTGGAAGTTCGTCATCAGCCCATCGACCGCGCGAAAGCGGTAGCCCGGTGTGATGAAGATGTCGGTGTCGCCCGCGAATTCGCGGATTTGCCCATCCTCACCCGCCGCGCTTTCGAGCAGGCGCAAGCTGGTGGTGCCGATCGCGATCAGCCTGCCACCCGCGGCCCGCGCGGCGTTGAGCCGCTCGGCGGTGGCGGCATCGACGCGGCCCCATTCAGAGTGCATCTGGTGATCGGCAGTGTCTTCGGCCTTCACCGGCAGGAAGGTCCCTGCCCCTACGTGCAGCGTGAGCGTCTCGCGCGCGATTCCGGCAGCGTCGATGGCGGCGACAAGGTCGTCGGTAAAGTGGAGCGAAGCCGTCGGCGCGGCAACCGCGCCATCCTCGCGCGCGAACATCGTCTGATAGTCCGACCGGTCGGCCTCGTCAGTGCCGCGTTTCTGCGCGATATAGGGCGGCAGCGGCATCGTGCCCGCGCGTTCGAGCAGCACTTCCACCGGATCTTCGCCCGCAAAGGCGAGCGTGAACGAACCATCGGCATGGCGCGCCTCGGCGGTGGCGGAAACTTCCGCGCCGAAGTCGATCACATCGCCTTCGCGCAGCCGCTTGGCGTTGCGGATGAAGGCCTGCCAGCGCCTGAGGTCGAGCCGCTTGTGAAGTGTCGCGCCGATCCGCGCCTCCCCGCGCCGGCCTTCGAGCTGGGCGGGAATCACGCGGGTATCGTTGAAGACCAGCACGTCGCCTGGCTCGAGCAGGTTCGGGAGATCGCGCACGCCCGCATCGGCAAGCGATTCGCCCTCCTTCACCACTAGCATCCGCGCCGCATCGCGCGGACGCGCGGGCCGCAACGCTATACGCTCGGGCGGGAGGTCGAAGTCGAACAGATCAACTTTCACGAACGTTGGCCCCGATCATCCTGAGCCTGTCGAAGGACGCGCACGGCGCGCGCCCTTCAGCAAAGCTCGATCATTCGCTCTGCGAATTGTTGAGCATGTCGAGCGTGACTTCCTGCTGCTGCGCCGGGGCAGCGGGCGTGGGCATGGCTTGCGGCTTGTTATCCGAAGCGATGCTTGCCTGCAGGATGCGGGTCGGGTTGCTCGGCGGTTCGCCCCGCGCAATGGCGTCAGCAGCGGCCATGTTCGAAATCACCCGGCCAAAATTGGTGTAGCGCCGATCGAGTGCAAAGCGCGGGTAGAACACGATGAAGAACTGGCTGTTGGCGCTGTCTTCCGAGTCCGAACGCGCCATCGATACCGTGCCGCGCACGTGGGGCAGCATGTTGAACTCAGCCTCGAGGTCGGGCAGCTCCGAGCCGCCACGGCCGGTGCCGGTCGGGTCACCCGTCTGGGCCATGAAGCCATCGATCACGCGGTGAAAGATCACCCCGTCATAGAAGCCGGCGCGGGTCAGTTCCTTGATCCGCTCGACATGGTGCGGCGCCCATTGCGGCATTAGCCGGATCGCCACCCGCTCACCGGTAGAAAGGTCAAGCAGGAGGATATTGTCGCGATCCTCGGTCAGGTCGAAGTTGACCTTGATCGGCATTTGCTCCGCCCGAGCATTCGCCGCCTCGGTCGTCTCCAGCGCGGGCGACAGCGAGGTGTCCTGCGCCAGCGAGGGTGCGGCAGTAAGCGAGAGCGTGGCGGCGATGGCGGCGCCAATCAAAGTGCGGATCATGAAGTTCGTCCGGTTATGCGCATGGCAGATGAGCGGCGGGCCTAGTCAAAGCACGCTGACAGTTCAATGAACATTGCGTCTGCGGTTGTGGTCAAAGATCGCCGCGCAAGCCTAGTTCGACCACCCGTGCGGCGACCAGTTCACGCACATGCGGCGCGACGAAAGGTGCGATATCGCCGCCGTAGAGCGCGATTTCCTTCACCAGCTTGGAGGCGATCGGCTGCAACGAAATGTCGGCCATGAGGAAGACCGTCTCGATGCTGGCGTTCAATTGCTGGTTCATGCCCGCCATCTGGTATTCGTATTCGAAGTCGGCCACGGCGCGCAGGCCACGCACGATCACGCTGGCGCCCTGCGCTTCGGCGAACTTCATCAGCAGCGCGTCGAAGCCGACCACCTCGACGTTATTCAGCCCCAGCCGCGCGACTTCGGCGACAACCATTTCCATCCGCTCTTCGGGCGTGAACATGGGGTTCTTCGAAGGATTGGTGGTGACGCCGATAATCAGCTTGTCGACCAGCTTGGAGCCGCGCCGGATGATGTCGGAATGGCCGAGCGTGACGGGGTCGAAGGTGCCGGGGTAAAGGCCGATGCGAGTGTCGCTCACTGGTCGCGCTCCACCACGAACCTGGCCAGCGAACGCAACAGGTCAGCCTCTTCGCCATGCTGCGCCAGGTGGCCAATGGCCTGTTCGCTCAAAGCCTGCGCCTGTGCGCGGGCGGCTTCGGCGCCCATTAGCGAAACAAAGGTCGCCTTGCCCTGCCCCTCGTCCTTGCGGAGCGCCTTGCCTGCCAGTTCCTCGTCGCCCTCGTGATCAAGCAAGTCGTCCGCGATCTGGAACGCGAGGCCGATGTCACGGGCGTAATTGCGCAGGTGATTGCGGCCCTCGTCGGTCAGCTTGCCGAGGATCGCGCCCATCTCCACCGCTGCCATCAGCAGCGCACCGGTTTTAAGCTGCTGGAGCCGGGTGACTGTGTGCAGGTCGAAGTCCTGGCTTTCGGCGGCAAGGTCCATCATCTGGCCACCCGCCATGCCCTTGTGCCCGCTGGCCGTAGCCAGAGTGCGCACCAGTTCGGCGCGAATGAAGGGATCGGAACTCACGCGTTCGTCAGACAGCAGCTCGAACGCCAGCGCGTGCAGCGAATCGCCCGCCAGCACGGCCGTGGCCTCGTCGAAGGCCTTGTGGACGGTCGGCTTGCCGTGACGCAGGTCGTCGTCATCCATGCAGGGCAGATCATCGTGGATCAGCGAATAGACGTGGATCGCTTCGAGCGCACAGGCGGCGCGGATCGCGGCATGGCGGCTCGCGCCATACATTTCGGCCACGGTGACCACCAGCAACGGGCGCACCCGCTTGCCGCCGCCGATCACGGCATAACGCATCGCCTCGACCAGCCGGGCACGCGAATCTTCAGGCACCGGAAGAATAGCATCGAACGCGCTGTCGACCTCGCGCTGGACCTGCGCCAGCCCGCGCCCGAGCAAATCATCAGCCAGGATAAGCCCCATCCCCCTGCGCTCCCTCAGCCAGCGTCGAACGGCGCAGTGCCAGTCGGCGTGCCGTCGGCTGCAGCGACGATCTTTTCGATCCGTTCCTGCGCCGCATCGAGCCGTGTCTGGCAATGGCGACGCAGCGCCTCGCCGCGCTCATACAGCGCCAGTGATTCGTCGAGCGGAACTTCGCCGCCTTCGAGCTTGCGCACCACGTCTTCGAGCGAGCGCAGCGCGTCTTCGAAGCTCAGATCGGCGATTTGTGCAGGGTTTTCCTCCATGGAAGCCACGTTTGGCGGGGATGAGTGGCATGGTCAAGCGCAGGAGGACTGGCGCTCCACCGCAGCCAGCGTTAGAGGCGCTGAGCATGAGCGAAATTACCCCTGAAGTCGTCGAGGCACACGGCCTCAGCCCCGAGGAATACGAGCGCGTGCTGAATGCGCTGGGACGCGAGCCGAACATGGTCGAGCTTGGCATTTTCTCGGTCATGTGGTCCGAACATTGCAGCTACAAGTCGTCGCGGCTGCATCTGAAAAAGCTGCCGACCGAGGCGCCCTGGGTCATCTGCGGCCCCGGTGAGAATGCCGGTGTGATCGACATTGGCGATGGGCAAGCCGCGATCTTCAAGATGGAGAGCCACAACCATCCCTCGTACATCGAGCCCTATCAAGGCGCGGCGACGGGCGTTGGCGGCATCCTGCGCGACGTGTTCACGATGGGCGCGCGCCCGGTGGCGAACGCCAATGCGCTGCGCTTCGGGCGACCCGAGCATCCGAAGATGAAGCACCTCGTGCAGGGCGTAGTCGCGGGCATCGGTGGCTATGGCAACTGCGTGGGCGTGCCGACCGTGGCGGGCGAGACGAACTTCCACCCGGCCTACGATGGCAATATCCTCGTCAATGCGATGACCGTGGGCGTCGCCGATGCTGACAAGATTTTCTACAGCGCTGCCACCGGCGTGGGAAACCCCATTGTCTATGTCGGCTCGAAGACCGGGCGCGACGGCATCCACGGCGCGACCATGGCCAGCGCCGACTTCGGAGAGGACGCGGAGGCCAAGCGCCCGACGGTGCAGGTCGGCGATCCCTTCACCGAAAAGCTGCTGATCGAGGCCTGTCTCGAACTGATGGCGACCGATGCCATCGTCGCCATTCAGGACATGGGCGCGGCGGGCCTGACCTCGTCGAGCGTGGAGATGGCCACCAACGGCAAGGCCGGCATCCGGCTCGACATGAATATGGTGCCCTGCCGCGAACTTGGCATGACGCCTTACGAAATGATGCTGAGCGAGAGCCAGGAGCGCATGCTCATGGTGCTCAAGCCCGGCAAGGAAGCCATGGCGGAGGAAATCTTTCGCAAGTGGGAGTTGGACTTTGCCGTGATCGGCGAAGTGACCGACACCCGGCACATGGTGCTCGAATTCGATGGCGAGGTAGTCTGCGACATTCCGCTCGGCCCGCTCGCGGCCGACGCGCCGCTGTACGACCGGCCCTATCTCTCGCGCGAGGAATACCGCGCCTGGGCGGGCACGAAGCCGCTGGAAAATGTTCCGGGCGGCACCGATATCGGCGGCGATCTGCTTAAGCTGATCGGCAGCCCCGATCTCGCCAGCCGTAGCTGGATTTCCGAGCAGTACGACAGCCAGGTCGGCGCGGACACCTTGCAGACCGGCGGCGATGCCGGTGTGGTGCGCGTCCATGGCACCAAGAAGGCGCTTGCCATCAGCACCGACTGCACCCCGCGCTATGTCTATGCCGACCCGTTCGAGGGCGGCAAGCAGGCCATTGCCGAGGCCTATCGCAATCTGTGCGCGGTTGGCGCGCGTCCGCTGGCGGTGACCAACTGCCTCAACTTCGCCAACCCGCAGCGGCCCGAGATCATGGCCCAGCTGGTCCATGCGCTCGATGGCATGGGCGAAGCCTGCCGCGTGC
Organism: Aurantiacibacter flavus; assembly: GCF_039710615.1. Lineage (NCBI taxonomy): Bacteria > Pseudomonadati > Pseudomonadota > Alphaproteobacteria > Sphingomonadales > Erythrobacteraceae > Aurantiacibacter > Aurantiacibacter flavus. The sequence goes on along the minus strand of NZ_JBDLBR010000001.1, from coordinate 955,608 downwards.
TCGACTTCCCGATCGTGAGCGGCAACGTCTCACTCTATAACGAAAGCAAGGCGACCGGCGGCGGCTCGGCGATCCTGCCTACGCCTGCCATCGGCGGCGTCGGCCTGATCGATGACTATGCAACGATGATGACCGCGCCGTTCAAGCAGGAAGGCGACGCGATCTATCTGCTCGGTGCCGAGCCTTGGGCCACGCCCAACCCGGAGCGCAGCCTTGTCGGCCAGTCACTGTGGTTGCGGATCATTCATGGCCGCGAAGAAGGCCGCGCGCCGCATGTCGACCTGACGCTGGAGAAGAACTCGGGCGAATTCATCCGCGAGCTGATCGCGGCAGGTCTCGTCAACGCGGTTCACGACGTGTCGGACGGAGGCATGGCCGTGGCGCTCGCCGAAATGGCAATGCAGAGCGGGCTTGGCGCGGAAACCGTCAATCATCCCGACTACGACCCGGCCCGCTGGTGGTTCGGCGAGGATCAGGGGCGCTACATCGTTACCGTGCCCGACAACGAGGCGTTCCAGGCACAAATCGCCAAGGGCACCCGCGACGATGAGACCGCGTCAAGCGGCCTCAGGCGGATCGGCACCGTGGGCGGCTCGTCGCTGTTCGGGGTCGAAGTGGAGGAGCTGCGCAAAACGCACAGGGCTTTCTTCAAGGACTGGATGGAGGGCTAACCGTCATGCAACTCGCCGACATTCTCGTGCCGACCTATCTTCAAATGCTTGGCGCTTTGTCGGCGTGGTTGGGCAAGGCGGTCCAGCAACTTCCTGAGGCCGAAACCGAGACGCTGCTATCGAAGCGGTTGGCCGATGACATGTTGCCGCTGGCGACGCAGGTTCGCTTCTCCTGCGTGCAGGCGCTGGAAGGGATGCATCGGCTGCGCGGCGAGGATCTCCCGCCGCTGGTTGACGAACTTCTGACTGAAGGGCGCAATGCAGGCGAGCAGCCCGGCACCATTGCTGATGCGTGCGCACGGATCGAGCAGGTGCTGGCCGAGGTACGTAAGCTTGCCGAGGATATGCCTGCTGGCGATGAGGACCGTCCGCTCGAACATGCGCTGCCGATGGGTATCGTGTTCGACCTCACTGCCGCGCAATATGCGCGCGACTGGGCGCTGGGGCAGTTCTATTTTCACATCATGATCGCCTATGCGATCTTGCGCGCGGGGGGCGTCGATCTCGGCAAGGCCGACTATGTCGCGCATATGTTCCAATATGTGCGGCCGGGGTCCATGCCGACAGCCTGAGATCAGGTTTGGCCTTCTAGCTTGCAGCCAGCCACCCACCTGATATTACATAGCCTTGGATTGGTAATATCAGGTGGGTAGTTCCATGCGTAAGTGGCAAGCGAGTAAGACGTTGGGGCTGTCGGTCGCGGCGCTCGGCCTGTGTGTTTCGGCTGTATGTGTCGCGAACGAAGCGGCCGATACAGAGGTCGCTGCCGCCCCGGCCTCCACCTTCATTCCCGCCGATTTCGATCCGCCCACCTTGGTCGAGGCGCCGGGCTTCAAGCTCGTGCCGCTCGGGCCCGACGTGGTGGAGCAGGACTACGCTGCCTACATGTCCTCGATCGAGCACCTCCAGCAGACCTTCACCCGCAGCACTGGCTGGCCCCATACCGGGCTGACGCTGGCAGATTCGATGGTCGATATGGAGACCGAGGCGGCCCGCTTCGCCGCCCGTAAGAGCTTTGCCTACGGCGTGCTTACGCCCGACGGGCAGCACGAACTGGGCAGTGTCTATGTCCGCCCTAGTCCCGTCGATCGTTACGATGCAGTGGTCATGCTCTGGGTCACCAAGGCGCAGTACGATGCGGGGTTCGACGCTGGACTCTATCGCTGGGTGCGCGACTGGGTCGCGCAGGAATGGCCGTTTGCGAAGGTCGCCTATCCCGGGCGAGAGATCGACTGGGACGAGTGGGATGCGTTGACCGCCGAAGCAGCCAGTTAACCTAACCGCCCAACCACTCCTCACGCGGAATTTCGAGCAGTTCGAGCAAGGCGGTCAGGTCGCCCTGCTCCACCCATCCATTAGCGGCAGCGCGGGCCTTGGGCTTGGCGCGGTAGGCGATCCCGTAGGACGAGGCTTCGAGCATCGGAATGTCGTTCGCGCCATCGCCCGCCGCCATGCTGATCGCGCCGTCGCCCAGCTTGGCCAGTTCTTCTTCGAGCACCGCCTGCTTGGTCGAGCTATCGCAGATGTCGCCGACCAGTCCACCAGTGAGCTTCCCATCAGCAACTTCCAGCCGGTTGCCGACCACACGCTCGAACCCGATCTGATCCGCCACAACATCGGCGAAGTGGTGAAAACCGCCGGTCACAAGCGCGGTCCGGCAGCCGCGCGACTTGAGCGTCTCGACCAGCACCCGCGCGCCGTCGTTGGGGCGGATGCGCTCGTCGAGACACTGCTGGATCGCGGCCTCATCAAGCCCGGTCAGCAGCGCGACCCGCTCACGCAGTGCGCTGCGGAAGTCGAGCTCGCCCTGCATTGCGCGTTCGGTGATGTCGGCAATCTTCTCTTTAAGGCCCGCGAAATCGGCCAGTTCGTCGATGCATTCCTGCCCGATCATGGTCGAATCCATGTCCGACACGAACAAGTGCGGCACGGCGATCTCGTCGCGCGCGATCAGGCCGTCGGTTTGGCCGAAGTGACTGTCGATCACGGCGCGCAGCGTGGCCATATCATCACCGGGGCACTCGATCTGCAACACGCGGGAATTGGCATCGAGCAACTCGGCGCAGGCGGCAGGCAAGCCCTTTGCTTTCAATTCGGCAAGCGCGGCGTCGAGGCCGGTTTGCAGCTTCGCGGGGTCTGCTATCAGGCGGGCAATGAGCACTAAGGAAACTCCATCGGAAAGGGCGCCACAAAACGCGCTGGCGCTCATTGCAGGGCCAACCGCCAGCGGCAAGAGTGATCTGGCCGTGCGGCTTGCGCTTGCCTTGCAGGAGCGTGGGCGCGAGGCGCGCGTGATCAATGCCGACAGCGCGCAGGTCTATGCCGATCTTTCAATTATCAGTGCCCGCCCGACAGAGGCCGAGATGCAGGGCGTTCCCCACCTGCTGTTCGGTTCATGGGACGGCGCACAGGCTTGTTCGGCGGCGGACTGGGCCGAGGCCGCTAAGCGAGAGGTCTTCGCCGCGCATGACGCGGGCGCGGTACCGATCCTTGTCGGCGGGACGGGTCTCTATATCCGCACCCTGCTGGAAGGAATCGCGCCGATCCCAGCCATCGATCCCGCCGTGCGCGAGCAGGTGCGCGCCTTGCCCGTGGCCGAGGCCTATGCAGCCTTGCAGGACGAAGACCCCGCCCGCGCCGCCGAACTAAACGCCGGTGACAGCCAGCGGGTCGCCCGCGCGCTGGAAGTGGTGCGCGCGACCGGGCGTTCGATGCTCGAATGGCAGCAACACCTCGAAGGCGGGATCGCCGACCGGGTCACGCTTGCTCCGTTGGTCCTGCTCCCCGAACGCGAGGCGCTGTTCGAGCGATGCGACCAGCGCTTTGCCGCGATGGTCGAAGCCGGTGCGCTTGAGGAGGTGGAGACGCTCTTTGCTCGCAGGCTCGACGACAACCTGCCGGTAATGCGCGCCATCGGTGTGCAGGAAATGGGCGAAGTCCTGCGCGGGCGGCTGTCGATGGCCGATGCGATCATCTCGGGTCAGCGCGCCACCCGAAACTATGCCAAGCGGCAATATACATGGCTTCGCAACCAGCTGCCAGACGAATGGAAACGCGCCTCGCCCGAAAATATCGATCTCGCGATCCATTTTGAAAGTTTATTACTAAGATAAGGGTTGACATGACATTTAATGTCTCATAGAGCCGCTGCAGGAATTCGGAGAGGAACGGCCCGGCATGAGCGATCATGCCGGGCCAATCATTTCCCGAAGCGAGAAAGGAATTTCACGTGGCAGACGAACGCAGTGGCGCTGCGATATTGATCGAGACATTGGTGCGGCATGGGGTCGAATATGTGTTCGGCTATCCCGGCGGCGCCGTGTTGCCGATCTACGACGAGCTGTTCGCCGACGAGCGCATCCGCCACATTCTGGTCCGTCACGAAGCCGGCGCGGCCCATGCAGCCGAAGGCTATGCCCGTAGCACCGGCAAGCCCGGCGTCGTGCTGGTCACCTCCGGTCCCGGCGCGACCAACGCGATTACCGGTATCGCCGATGCCTTCCTCGATTCCATTCCTCTGGTCGTCATCACCGGGCAGGTTCCGACGAACCTGATCGGCACCGATGCTTTCCAGGAGGCGGACACCGTCGGCCTGACGCGCCACTGCACCAAGCACAACTATCTGGTCAAAGATCCCGAGCAGCTTGCTGCGGCGGTTGACGAAGCCTTCGAGATCGCCACCACCGGCCGTCCCGGCCCGGTCGTGATCGACATTCCCAAGAACGTCCAGATCGCCACCGCGCGCCTCGAGGACACTGCGCCGCAGCGTCCAAAGCGCTATCAGCCGCAACTGATCGCCCCGGCGGACGAAATTGCCGAGGCCATCGAGCTGATCGCCAATGCCGAAAAACCGGTGTTCTACACGGGGGGCGGTGTGATCAACGCGGGTCCGCGCGCCAGCGAGCTGCTGCGCCAGTTCCAGGCGCTTACCGGCGCGCCGGTCACATCTACGCTGATGGGGCTTGGCGCTTTTCCTGCCGATCATGCCGACTGGCTCGGGATGCTGGGGATGCACGGCACCTATGAAGCCAACATGGCGATGAATCAGTGCGACGTAATGATCAACCTAGGCGCGCGGTTCGACGACCGGGTGACCGGTCGCCTCGATGCCTTCTCGCCGGGTTCGAAGAAAATCCACATCGATATCGACCGGGCCAGCATCAACAAGATCGTGCCGGTCGATCTCGGGATCGTGGGCGACTGTGCACACGTCCTCGAACAGATGATCGCAGCCTGGGGCAATCGCAAGGCCGCCGATCTTGCCGAGTGGAAGGCGCGCATCACCGGATGGAAAGCGCGTGAAAGCCTCTCCTACCCGGCCAAGGCTGACGAGATCATGCCGCAGCTCGCGGTCGAGCGGCTCTATGCTCTTACGAAAGAGCAGGACCCGATCATCACCACCGAGGTCGGCCAGCATCAGATGTGGGCCGCGCAGTACTTCGGCTTTCAGGGGCCTAACAAGTGGCTCACCTCGGGCGGGCTTGGCACCATGGGCTATGGGATGCCTGCCGCTATCGGCGCGCAGCTCGGCAATCCCGACAGCCTCGTGATCGACATTGCGGGCGAAGCCTCGATCCAGATGAACATTCAGGAGATGGGCACGGCGAGCCAGTTCCGCCTGCCGATCAAGGTGTTCATCCTCAACAACGAATATATGGGCATGGTCCGCCAGTGGCAGGAACTGACCTACGAGAGCCGCTATTCGAACAGCTATTCCGACAGCCTGCCCGATTTCGTCGCGCTGGCCGAAGCCTATGGCTGGAAGGGCATTCGCATTCATGATGAGAGCGAACTCGACGCCGGTATCAAGGCCATGCTGGAGCATGATGGCCCGGTGATGGTCGACTGCCTGGTGTCGAAGGAAGCCAACTGCTTCCCGATGATCCCGAGCGGCGCGGCACACACCGAAATGCTGCTCTATGGCGACATGGTGGCCGGCACCATGGAAGACGAAGCCAAGGCACTGGTCTAAGAGGCGCGCAGACTATGAAGATCAACCATCGCGAATCCGAGCGGCACGTGCTCGCCATCATGGTCGACAACGAGGCGGGTATCCTCGCCAAGATCGCCGGCCTGTTCACCGCCCGCGGCTACAACATCGACAGCCTGACCGTGGCCGATATTTCGAACGACCACGCTATCAGCCGCATCACCATCGTCACCAACGGTCCGCCGCAGGTGATCGACCAGATCGAGGCCCAGCTCGAACGGCTGGTGCCCGTGCACAAGGTCGTCGATCTTACTGCGGCAGGCCCGCATGTGGAGCGCGAGCTGGCGCTGGTGAAGGTCAAGGGAACGGGCGAGAAGCGCGTCGAGGCCCTGCGCCTGGCCGATATCTTCCGCGCCCGCCCGGTCGACACGACGACCGAAAGCTTCGTTTTCGAGATCACCGGGCCACCTGACAAGATTGACAGCTTCATCTCGCTGATGCGCGAGCTGGGACTGGTCGAGGTTGGCCGCACGGGTGTGGTTGGGATGATGCGCGGGAGCGAAGGCGTCTGAGCGCCGGACGTCCGGTCGTTACAATGAAACTATATTTCCCGTTCCCGAACGGGGGGCATTGCCGCTAGGGGCACTTTTTTCCGAGTCGCGCGCTCAGCGCATTTCCCGCAGAGCGACTCCATAAGATAAGCAGGAAAGACGAGATGAAAGTCTATTACGACGCCGATTGCGACCTGAACCTGATCGCAGACAAGAATATCGCCATCCTCGGCTATGGTTCGCAGGGCCACGCCCATGCGCAGAACCTGCGCGATTCGGGCTGCAAGAACGTCGCCATCGCGCTGCGCCCCGGCTCGGCCTCGGCCAAGAAGGCTGAAGGCGCCGGGTTCAAGGTACTGTCGAACAGCGAAGCTGCCGGCTGGGCCGATATCCTCATGATCCTCGCGCCCGACGAACATCAGGCCGCGATCTGGGACAACGACCTCAAGGGCAACATGAAGCCCGGTGCCGCGCTCGCTTTCGCACATGGCCTGAACATCCACTTTGGCCTGATCGAAGCGCCGAGTGACATCGACGTGATCATGATCGCGCCCAAGGGCCCCGGCCACACGGTGCGCGGCGAATATCAGAAGGGCGGCGGCGTGCCGTGCCTGATCGCGGTCCACCAGGACGCTTCGGGCAATGCGCACGATGTGGCGCTCGCCTATGCCTCGGGCGTTGGCGGTGGCCGCTCGGGCATCATCGAGACCAACTTCAAGGAAGAATGCGAAACCGACCTGTTCGGCGAGCAGGCCGTGCTTTGCGGCGGCATCACCCACCTGATCCAGGCCGGGTTCGAGACGCTGACCGAAGCGGGCTATGCCCCCGAGATGGCCTATTTCGAGTGCCTGCACGAGACCAAGCTGATCGTCGACCTGCTCTATGAAGGTGGCATCGCCAACATGCGCTACTCGATCTCGAACACCGCCGAATATGGCGATATCGTGACCGGCCCGCGCATCATCACCGAAGAGACCAAGGCCGAGATGAAGCGCGTCCTCGCCGACATCCAGTCGGGCCGCTTCGTGAAGAACTTCGTGCTCGACAACCGTGCTGGCCAGCCCGAGCTGAAGGCAAGCCGCAAGGCTGCCGAAGCCCACCCGATCGAGCAGACCGGCGCCAAGCTGCGCGCGATGATGCCGTGGATCGGCAAGAACAAGCTGGTCGACCAGGAAAAGAACTGAACCTGATCGCATAAACGGAATCGCAAAAAGCGCGCCATGGCCTTCCCATGGCGCGCTTTTTCGTGTTCGAGCGGGATATGGGCGAGGCAAGCGCACGGCACATCCTGATCCCGATCCACGACTTCTCGCTTGGCGGGACGGAGCGGATCGCCTTTCGTCTGGCGGGCGAATGGGTCCGCCGGGGGCGGCGTGTCACCGTGCTGGCGGGTGCGAGCGACGGACCGATGCGTGCGCAGGTACCGGGCGGTGTCGGGATCGAGGTGCTGGCAGAGCCGGTACCGCGCAGCACCTTCTCGCGCATGCGCTTGGGCGCGGCCATGGCGGGGCCAGCCAAGGCGCTCGCGCCCAATGCCGTGTTTCTGATCGGCAATTTCCATTTCGCCGTCGCGCGTGCGCTCAAGCACGTGATGCCGCAGGTGCCGATTGTCGGTAAGGTCAGCAATCCGCTGGTCCCTGACCAGCTGGGAACAGGCCGGATCGCGCACGCGCTCGCGAACTGGTGGTCTGGCGGAGTGGACAAGCTGGTGGCCATGTCCCTCGGCTTGCGTGATGAACTGGCGCAACTCGTCCCGACACCACGGACCATCGCAATTCCGGACCCCTTTCTCGATGATGACGCGCTCATCATTGCCCGCGATGGGCAGCCCCGCTCTCCGCTATCCTTGTTATTTGTCGGTCGGCTTGAGCCGCAGAAGAATCCGCTGCTGGCGCTCGCCACGGCCACGAAGCTGCGCGATATGGGTGTTCCCTTCGCGCTGACAATGATCGGCGGCGGAGCCATGGAATCACGCATGCGCCACGAAGTGGTTCGGCTCGGGCTTGAGGATCACGTCACTCTCCAAGGTCATGTGTCTAACCCCGTGCCCTTCTTTCGGCAGGCGGACATGTTGCTGATGACCTCGCGCTACGAGGGCGTTCCCGCAGTAATCGGCGAAGCGCTGGTGGCCGGAGTGCCCTTTGTGGCAACCCCATGCACCCCGTGGCTCGCGGACATCGTTGCGCGTGATCCTTCGCTTGGGACGCTGGTCGCCGCTCATGATGCGGCGCATCTTGCTCAGGCGGTGCTGGAGCGTGCGGCCCGGCCCTTCCCCACCGCAGAGGTCATCGCGCAAGCGATTAGAGGGCACTGTCTGTCAAACGCAGCAGAAGCATACCTCGCCGCCTTCGATTCGCTCGTGGAAGAGCAGCACCAGACATGAACGCTATGCGCCGCGTTCCGCCCGTCCTGTGGCTTCTGATCGCGGCGGCGATCCTGCGTGCGCAGACATTCGGCAATCCAGTGATCGAGTTCGACGAGCAGTATTATCTGCTGGTGGGCGACCGCATGCTCGATGGCGCCCTCCCCTATGTCGACATCTGGGACCGCAAGCCGGTCGGCCTGTTCTCTCTCTTTGCGGCGTTCGTTTGGATCGGGCAGCTGTTCGGCGGTGACGGTCTGCTGGCGAGCCAGATCGGCGGTCTTGTGGCGGTCGTTGCCACTGCCGAGTTTATTCGTCGCATGGCCCGACGCGCCGGAGCGGACGGCAGGGCCGCGTTCATGGGCGGGCTGGCTTACGTTATCTGGCTCAACCTTGCGCAAGGCGAAGGCACCCAAGCTTCGGTGCTTTACACTCCGCTGGTTGCAGGTGCGGCCTTCCTCGTGCATCGGCGCGGGCCACACCTCGCTGGCGACGGGGCTGCCGCGATGGCGCTGGTGGGGCTGGCGATCCAGATCAAGTATACTGCGGGCCTCGAGGGGCTGTTCTTCGGACTATGGCTTCTTGCGCTTGCTCATCGCCGAGGTTGGTGTGTCAGACGGATTGGTGAGTGGGCTGCAGTTTGGGCCTTGTTGGCCATGCTGCCGACGCTCGCGGCAATTGCGATCTACTGGCATATCGGCGCATTCGACGCATTCGCCTTTGCCAATTTCCAATCGCAATTCCTGCGCGTGCCCGACGAGCTGTCAGTCATGGGCGAGGATCTGCTGGGAAGCGCGGCGATCGTGCTTTTGCCCGCGCTCCTGTTGCTTGCGACACTGAAGCGGACGGACCTGCGCGAGCGGCGCTTCGAATGGCAATGGTTGGCCGTGGCATTGGCGGCGATTCTGCTCGTCGGCGCTTACAGCCCGCACTATTTCATCCCCCTGTTCGCTCCGCTGTTCGTGGTGCTCGCGCCCGCCTTCGTGCGCTGGCGCAAGACTGGCATCGCCCTGCTCGCGCTTGGCGCTGTCGCCGGACAGTACCTGCTCTACCACTATGAAGAGACCAAGGGCGGGCGCACCGAAGCAATGGCGATGGTGGAAGCCATCGGAGAGGTGCCGGGCTGCCTCTATGTCCACGATGGCTTTCCCGCGCTCTATCGGCTGTCGGGCAGTTGCCTGCCAACTCCCTTTGCCTTCCCCGGCTCACTCAACATGGCCAACGAGGCCGAAGCGCTGGGCGTAAACAGCCGCCTCGAAGTCGAGCGCATTTTTGCCGCCCGACCCGATGCAGTGGTCACCGACCTGCCCGCCTACAGCCGAGGCAACCGCGTAACCCGCGCCATCGTCGAGCGCGAACTGGCCAAGCATTACGAACTGGCGCTAAGCCTTCAAACCGGACCCGGCCGCTACCGCCTTGTCTACCGTCTTCGGGACTGACGCGAGCGTGATGTATTCATCTAAGAATGCGACCTATTCGCGAGTTCGCAGTGGACAAGGTGCGCCGCCGCCTTCACATTGAACCTCGACATGCCTCAATTTGACTCTATCAATTAACTAAGCTTTTTCGAACGGGAGATCTCGAATGCGCAAGACCATCCTCGCCACCTTAGCCGCCGCAGGCCTCGCCACTGTTGCCATCGGCAGCCTCAACGCACAGGGCGCGCCCGCCCCGGGCGCTATCGACCTCGCTGCCGTCGAGTCGGGCGACTATGCCACCGACCCTTCACACTCGCTGGTCGTATGGGAAGTCAGCCACCTCGGCTTCAATGACTATTTCGGCATTTTCGGCGACGTTGAAGGCACGCTTTCGATCGATCCGGCCAATGTCGAAGCCGCCGCGCTCGACGTGACCATTCCGATTGCTGCGGTCACCGTGCCGAGCGAAGGCCTGAAAGACCACCTGCTGCGCCCCGGCAAGGACGGCGGCGATCCCGACTTCTTCGGCCCTGAACCTGAGGCTGCCCGCTTCGTGTCGACCGCCGTCCACAAGACCGGCGACACCACTGCGCACATCATGGGCGATCTCACCTTCAACGGTGTGACCAAGCCTGTGACCATTCAGGCCGAGCTTTCCGGCATGGGCACGAACGCCATGAGCCAGAAGACAACGCTCGGCTTCCACGGCACGACCACCATCAAGCGGTCGGACTGGAACCTCGCATGGGGTATCCCCTTCGGCATCAGCGACGAGGTCGAACTCGAAATCTCGGTTGCCTTCGAGAAGTAAGCTTTACTTCAGAACCCACAGCAGGAGCGCGCGGGGCCATACCTCGCGCGCTTCTTGCGTTTGGCGACATGGCGGCGGGGCTGGACATTCGGCGCTCCTGCCCGCATATGATGCTTCTATGAGCACCCGCGAGCTTCTTTCGCTGCTTCGACTTACGCGCCCTTAGGCGCGCCATTTGTCCTGCCCGCGTGGCAGGAACCCGCCTAAGGGCCCTTCCAGCTTCGTAAAGAAACAGCAGCGCGCGGTCTTGCCGTGCGCGCGTCAGGCGATAAGGCAACTCCATCATGCCGATGCTCAAAGATCCGTCCCGCAAATACCAGCCCTTTCCGCAGGTGCCCTTGGCCGACCGCCAGTGGCCCGGCCGCACGATCACCACGCCACCGCGTTGGCTCAGCACCGATCTGCGCGATGGCAACCAGTCGATCATCGACCCGATGGATGCGGTGAAGAAAAACCGCTTCTTCGACCTCCTGTGCGAAGTCGGCGTGAAGGAGATCGAGGTCGGCTTCCCCGCTGCCGGGGCGACCGAGTTCGACTTCATCACCGGCCTCATCAAGGCAGATCGCATCCCCGAGGATGTGGTGATCCAGGTCCTCACGCAGAGCCGCGAAGACCTGATCCGCCGCAGCTTCGAGAGCTTGCGGGGCGCGCGCGAGGCGATTGTCCATCTCTACAACGCGGTGAGCCCCGCCTGGCGCGACATCGTGTTCCGGATGAGCCGCGAAGACGTGAAGGCCATCGCGATCAAAGGCGCGCAGTTGCTCGTCGACGAGGCGGCGAAGCAGCCCGATACGAAGTGGCACTTCCAGTATTCGCCGGAGACCTTCTCGACCGCCGAACTCGATTTCAGCCTTGAGGTCTGCGAGGCTGTGATGAAGATCGTCGGCCCGACCAAGGACTGGCCGATCATCCTCAACCTGCCAGCAACGGTCGAGGCGGCGACGCCCAACATTTATGCCGATCAGATCGAGTATTTCTGCCGCAACCTGCCCAACCGCGAGGCGGCGGTAATCTCGCTCCACACGCACAACGACCGCGGTACCGGCGTCGCTGCGGCGGAGCTGGGCATGATGGCCGGCGCCGACCGCGTCGAGGGCTGCCTGTTCGGCAACGGCGAGCGCACCGGGAACTGCTGCCTCGTGACCGTGGCGATGAACATGTACACGCAAGGCGTCGATCCGGGGCTCGACTTTTCGGACATCGACAAGGTCATTGAGACGGTTGAGTACTGCAACCAACTCCCGGTCCACCCGCGCCACCCCTATGGCGGCGAGCTGGTGTTCACAGCCTTCTCGGGCAGCCATCAGGACGCAATCAAGAAGGGCTTCGAAGCCCATTCGACCCAGAATAACGAATTGTGGCGCGTGCCCTATCTGCCGATCGACCCCGCCGACCTCGGTCGCAGTTATGAAGCGGTGATCCGCGTTAATTCGCAGAGCGGCAAAGGCGGCTTTGCCTGGGTGCTCGAACAGGGTCAGGGGCTGAAACTGCCCAAGCGCCTCCAGGCCGATTTCTCCAAGCACGTGCAGCAGATGGCCGACGAACTCGGCCGCGAACTGAATGCGGAGGACATCTGGACCTGCTTCCGCAAGGCCTACTACGTGAAGGTTGAGCCGCGTCACTTCCGTCTGGTTGATTACGAGGAAAGCCGCGCTGGCGACGGCACGCGCATCTTCACCGGCACGGTCGAGGTCGATGGCGAGCCGCAGCGCGTTTCCGGGCGCGGTAAGGGGCTGGTCTCTTCAGTGCTTGCCACAATCCGCGACGCCTATGGCCTTGAGCTGGATGTGCTCGACTATACCGAACATGCCATGGGCAAGGGCAGCGATGCGCGGGCGGCGGCCTATCTCGAATGTGCCCTGCCTGATGGGCGCATCGTCTGGGGTGTGGGCATCGACGAGGACGTTGCGACCGCCAGCGTGCGTGCGATCCTCTCGGCGGCAAACTCTGCGCACCACGGGCCAGGAATGGGTAAGGCCTAAGAGCATTAGCGCTGGATGCGGCGAGTCAGTGCCGCGTCCAGTTGCTGCTCGCCCACAGGGCATCGGCCATCGCATCGAGTTCGGCAAAGTCCAGCCCTTTGCCCAGCGGGTCGTGTCGATTGAGGCGGTACGGTCGCGTGCCAACATTGAGCAGTTTATTCCGGAGCGCGTTGCGCAGCAAATCGAGCCGCATCAACGCTTCGCCGAGCGCAGCTTCAGGCGCGTGTCTGTGTAGGCGCGACCAGCGCGCTTCGATCTGCCCGAACCGCTCCATCACCAACTCGTTGTAGGCTCGGTGCGGCCCGCGATGGAGAGGCAAACACGCGCTGAAGGCGGCATCCTCGGTAGCGGGGAGGAGCAACCCGTTGCGCCGAAAGTCGTCATAACCGAGCCGGTCGTTCCCAACCGCCTCGATCAGTTTGGCAAAGCAAGGCTTGAAGAACAATTGTCGCGGCAGCAGGTGGTGGCGCTGCATTTCGGGCTGGAATCCGGGAGCGTCGCGCCGATTGACCGAACGGAACGGCAATTTGCGCCGCGCTGTTGCTTGCACAGCGCGGCAAGCGCCAGCCGCAGCGGCTGCGCTCGTATTGCGACCCGTTCCCACATGGTCAGAAAGACGCAGTCACCTTAACAAATTGCTGATTGGCGTCAGGCACGAGATGCAGCGTTTCGCCCGAGGGCCCCATGATCGACGTACCCTCGTCTATCCTGCCGTTCTCGGTCAGCCAGTTTATCAGACGCAGCGCCAGCTTGGTGCCCTCGGCCCGATCACGCGCGAGTTCGGGTGAGAGCACCAGCTCTTGCCCGGAGAAGGTCGCCAACCCTTCGCTCATCAATCCGCCTTCCTCGGTGGGCGTGACGGCTGTGAGCCCCAGGCCGGGAAAGACCCCGCCCTCAATCCAGCGAAATACAATCGAACGAAAGTAGCCCGGTTCGCTCCATGAACGGGCGGGATGCCAGGCGATTGCGCGCAGCTGCGGCAGATCAGAAAGCAGGGCGGCAACCAATGCGAGGCTTCGCAGCACCGGAAACATGGTTCTCCCACCAGACAGATGGGTGCCGGGTCTGATGGTTACGGTCTCGCAGGCGGCGAAGTCCGATGTCCCTGTCAGTCCGAAGAGATGCTTTTGTTCGGGCTGCGCGTCTCCTGGACCCGGACGAAGACCGGTCACGTCGAAAGTCAGGCCATTGACGAGCAGTTCAACCCATCCTTTCGCGCCGAGGGAAATTCCCGGAGGGTTGGAGTTCAGCGAGAAATTCCCGTTGCTCGCTGCGATCGTGGCGATCGCGGATATATCTGGCCTTCCGCCCGCATCGAAGATGAGCGAGACGGCAGATCGGTCTTCCCGAAAGTCCCGGCCTTCGACGCTGACGATAGCCTTGATCTCCCAATCCACAGGCTCGCTTCCCGCCCCGCGATGTGGGCAAGGGCGAACCTCGCTCCTGAATTCCGGAGCACAGCCAATATGACAGATACAATGTTAGGGTTCACAAACTTTAGCATACGCTGCTCTGTGAGAATATGTAGACGAGGGAGCGGATCCTCTTTCCCATAGTTTCCGCATGGCCTAGCCCCGCGAAAATGTACAACCACACTACTGTCCTTGGGGTCGATCGGTCGTTGTCCGGCAAACGCTGGCTGTGGCGGGGCGGCAATATGGCCCTTGCCTCCCCTGCCGAAGCTCTGAGCAACGACATTGTCACCCAGTTGCTGCTTTCGCGCGGTGTGGCTCCAGACGACCTCGACCGGCATCGCCAACCAAGTCTGCGCGGCTTCCTGCCAGATCCCTCGATCTTTCGCGACATGGACCGCGCGGCAGAGCGTTTGGCCGAGGCAGTGATCGCACAGGAACAGGTGACGATCTACGGTGACTATGATGTCGATGGGGCTACCAGTTCCGCTCTGCTGATCCGTCTGCTGCGCCAGTTGGGGCTGGATGCGGGGCACTATATCCCCGACCGCTTGCTCGAAGGCTACGGTCCGAGCGGAGCTGCGTTGGTCGAGCTTGGCCGCGCGGGATCGAGCCTTGTCGTAACGGTCGATTGCGGGGCAATGGCCTTCGATGCGCTGGCAGAGGCGCACGATGCGGGAATCGACGTGATCGTGGTCGACCATCACAAGTGCGCGCCTGAGTTGCCGCTTGCCCTTGCTCTGGTGAACCCGAACCGGCTCGACGAGGATGACGAGGCCGCCGCGCACGGACATCTGGCGGCGGTCGGGGTTGCTTTTGTTCTCGCGGTGGCGCTGGTGCGCCGCTTGCGCACCAGCGGATATTTCAAAGACCGGCCGGAACCCGACCTGATGGGTCTGCTCGATCTGGTGGCCTTGGGCACCGTGGCCGATGTGGCGGCGATTCGCGGGCTAAACCGCGCGTTCGTGGCGCAGGGGCTCAAGGTCATGGCCAAGCGTGCAAACATCGGAATGGCTGCGTTGATCGACGCCAGCCGCCTGAAAGCCGCCCCGCAGGCGAGCGACTGCGGCTTTGCCCTGGGCCCGCGAATCAATGCCGGCGGGCGTGTGGGCGAATCAACGCTCGGCGTGCGCCTGCTGACCACTGAAGACCCGGAGGAAGCACGGCAGATCGCCGCCCAGCTTTCCCAGCTCAACGAAGAGCGCCGCGCCATCGAGGCCGAAGTACAGGAAGAGGCCGAAACGCAGATCTCCGCGCAACATAACCGCGCGGTGATCACCGTGGCGGGAAACGGATGGCACCCCGGCGTGATCGGCATCGTGGCCGGGCGGCTCAAGGAAAAACATGGGCGTCCTGCCCTTGCGGTGGCGATCGACCCGGAGACCGGAGAAGGCAAAGGCTCTGGCCGCTCGATACAGGGCGTGGACCTCGGCGCAGCGATCATCGCCGCACGGGCTGAAGGACTGCTGGTGGCGGGTGGCGGGCACGCAATGGCCGCAGGCTTCACCGTGGCTGGGGATAAGCTCGAAGGCTTCTCCGACTGGCTCGACGAAAGGCTCGCCGAGCAGGTCGCCCGGGCCAGTGCGGAACAGACCATGCTGCTCGATATCGCGGTTGCTCCGGGCGGGCTGGTGCCCGATCTTGTTACCTCGCTCGAAGCGGCAGGCCCATATGGCATGGGCTGGCCCGGGCCGCGCGTCGCCGTGGGGCCGGTGCGGCTCGTTAAGGCCGACGTAGTCGGGAAGGATCACCTGCGCGTGATCGCTGCCGGGCAGGACGGCGCTTCATTCAAGGCAATCGCCTTTCGCGCGGCGGAAAGTGACATGGGGCAGGCCCTTCTGCACGGCGCGAGGGGTCGCTTGCTGCATCTGGCCGGGCGCGCCAAGATCGACGACTGGGGCAGCCGTCCCGCCGCCGAACTGCATCTGGAAGATGCCGCCTGGGCCGACTGATCTGCACAGTCTTTGCCCCGTGTTGCGATGAGGGGTTGACCCGAATCCAAAGCCCCCCTAAGTGCGCCGCTCGCCTCGCGCATGGCCCCTTCGTCTAGCGGTTAGGACGCGGCCCTTTCACGGCTGAAACACGGGTTCGATTCCCGTAGGGGTCACCAGCGCGAGGCGCGCTTTACTACACGGCCATTGCGGCCCCTTCGTCTAGCGGTCAGGACGCGGCCCTCTCACGGCTGAAACACGGGTTCGATTCCCGTAGGGGTCACCAGCCGGACTTAATCCGGCCCTCGCCAACTTCTCCCTAGCCAAGCCGCAAACCTTGTGCTGTGGCACGCAGCATGGGTGGACGTCCGCTGCCATATGCCGGTATCGCACTTGCGCTGATAACGGGCGCCGTTCTGGTCGCTGCCGGGATGGATTTCTGGCTTGTCGCCGGGGCATGCCTGGTGTGGATAGGTTCGCTCTGGCTGTTCGCGCCGCCGCCTCCTCCGCCCCGCACGCTCGAACTCGACAGCGTGAAGATGACGCGCTCGGGCATGCGCGACATGATCGAACATTCGGGCCTCCCGGTGCTGATGCTCGACGGAAATCGAATCATATCCGCCAATGCCGCCGCGCGCGAAGCGATCGGCGCGCATGTGGTCGGGCAGGACGCACGCGTTGCGTTGCGCCATCCGGCAGCCGTCGATCTGCTTTCCCGGCCCAAGGGCGGCTCGACTACTGTGCAGGGCCTCACCGGGCCACGGTCGAGCTGGCAGATGACGCGGCAACCGATCGACGAGCGTTATTGCCTGATCGAACTGGTCAACCGCACCGCCGAGGCCGATGTCAGCCGCGCGCATACCGATTTTGTCGCCAATGCCAGCCACGAGCTGCGTACGCCGCTCGCATCCATCATCGGCTATATGGAGACGTTGGAGGACGAAGGCGAAAGCGTCGATCCGAAACAGGCCAGCAAGTTTTACGGCACGGTCCTGCGAGAGGCCCGACGGTTGCAGGCGCTGGTCGACGATCTGATGAGCTTGAGCCGGGTGGAGGCGGAAAAGCACGACCACCCGCGCGAAAAAATCGACCTGCGACCAATCGTGATGCAGGCCGCGCGCGACGGGGCCGGCCCCAATCGAATCGATCGCCTCGTCTGCGACATTCCCAAAGGCGCATTTCCCGTACGCGGCGATTCGCGCCAACTCGAACAGCTCGTGCGCAATCTGGTCGATAACGCGATGAAATATGGTGGGCAGGATAAGCCCGTCACCGTCATGCTCGAACATGGAACACGCGAGATGGCGGTCATCACCGTGCGTGACGAGGGCGAAGGCATTGCGCCCGAACACATCCCGCACCTCACTCGCCGTTTCTACCGCACCGATCCGGGCCGCAGCCGCGCACAAGGCGGCACCGGACTGGGTCTTGCTATCGTGAAGCATATCGTCGAACGGCACCGTGGTCGGCTCGACATCAGTAGCAAGCTCGACAAGGGAACGACGGTGGAAGTGAAGCTTCCGCTGGTGACCGAAGCCTAGGTTCGCAGGCTGGCCTGAGAGACACAGTCCCCAAGAGTCACGAAATCAGGGGTTGCTTTGATCGCCGACCTTGGCTGTAGCCACCGCGTAACCTGGCTGACCTAGGTTGTGTTCGGAAGGAATTGGAATTGCCGATGGATGCGAAACCTGCCCTGCTCATGCTTGCGGCCGCCAGCGCGCTGCTTTCTGCCTGCGGCGATGCCGAGGAAGGCCGCGCGGGGATTCGCGCCGTGGGCTCCTCGACCGTCTATCCGTTTGCCAAGGTGGTGGCGGAGACCTTCGCTCGATCCTATCCCGAATATTCGTCGCCGGTTATCGAGGCGATCGGCTCGGGCGCGGGCATTGCACTGTTCTGCGGTGGTATCGGGCCGGATACGCCCGATTTTGCCCATGCTTCGCGCCGGATGAAGAAGAGCGAGTTCGAGACCTGCACCGCCAACGGTGTGAACGCCATCACCGAAATCCAGGTCGGCCTGGACGGTATCGCCTTCGCCTCTGCGCGTGATGGCATAACGATCGCCCTGACCCCCGAGATCGTCTATCGTGCTCTCGCAGCGAACCCTTATGGCGGCGAGCAGACGGCGAGCAACTGGTCCGATATAGATCCCTCGCTGCCCGATCTTCCGATTCTCGTTTATGGTCCGCCGTCGACCTCGGGCACGCGCGATGCGCTCAAGGAGCTGGTGCTCGCGGTCGGCTGCGAGGCCGGGCCTTTGCCCGATGGGCTGAGCGAAGAGGAAGAAGACCGGATCTGCACCGAAGTGCGGGCCGACGGAGCCTTCGTCGAACAGGGCGAGCAAGACAACCTGATCGTGCAGAAGATCGAGAGCAACCCCAACACCATCGGCGTGTTCGGTTATTCCTATCTCGAAGAGAACCTGGACAAGCTGCAAGGCCTGACGATGAACGGGGTCGCACCGACCTACGACAATATCGCCAGCTTCGCCTATCCTGGCGCGCGTCCGCTCTATGTCTATGTAAAGAATGACCATGTCGGCGCCATTCCCGGCATGGTCGAATATCTTCAGGTCTGGCGCGACAACTGGACGGCCGAGGGCCCGCTCGCCAAGGTCGGCCTGGTCGCCAACCCGGCCGAGAAGATGACCGAGATGGACGCAGCGATCTCTTCCCGCCCCGCACTCACCCCGGCCGATTTCCAGTAGCCGGACGAAGCGCTCAGCATGTCGCCTGCTTTGCCGATCCTGCTTGCTCTTGGCCTTGGCCTCGTGGCCTGGCTGTTCGCACGTGCGCGCGCGCAAACCTTCCGCGCCAACAGCACAGCGAGACGCCATGCCGCGCTACCGTCGCACTTCGGGTGGTATGCCGCGTTGTGGGTGGCGGTGCCGATGGCGCTGTTCCTGCTGGCCTGGGGGCCGATCTCGTCGCAGCTTGTCATGGCCGAGGTGCTGGATAGCCCGGCAGCGCGAGGCCTGCCCGCCTTTGGGCAGCAGCGCATGGCTATCCTCGCCGAAGCGCGCAATCTCGCCAGCAACCCGGGCGGACCGAACTTCTACGACGAGGCTCGCGCGCTGGCCGAGGTCTACGCCGCGTCGAGCCAGTTCTACACCTACATCGGGATCGGCATTGCCCTGCTGATCGCAGGCGCATCGGCAGTCTACGTCTTCCTGCGCCTCAAGCCCGACCTTGCCGCGCGCAACCATGTCGAACGCATGGTGATGGGCGTTCTGCTCGCCTTCTCGCTGGTGGCGATCTTCACCACACTCGGCATCTTCGCGACGCTGGTGTTCGAGACCTGGCGCTTCTTTAGCATGGTTTCGCCGCTCGATTTCCTGTTGGGCATCCAGTGGAACCCCGATCCGATGAGCGGGGTCGAAGCTATCGACCCCAGCCGCTATGGCGCGGTGCCGCTGTTCTGGGGCACGCTGTTCATCGGAGCGATTATTGCCATGATCGTGGCGATCCCAATCGGCATGATGAGCGCCATCTACCTCACCCAATATGCCAACCCGCGCTTCCGCGCCTGGGCCAAGCCTGCGCTTGAGATTCTCGCAGGTGTGCCCACCGTGGTTTACGGATATTTCGCCGCGCTCACCATCGGCCCTGCGATTCGCGATCTGGCCGTGGCCGTCGGCGTGTCCAATCCATCGAGCGAGAGCGCGCTTTCGGCCGGCCTGGTGATGGGCGTGATGATCATTCCCTTCGTTTCCTCCATGGCCGACGATTCTATCGCCGCCGTGCCATCGGCGATGCGCGATGGCAGCCTCGCAATGGGCGCGACCAAGAACGAGACGATCCGCCGCGTGCTGGTTCCCGCCGCGCTGCCAGGCATTGTGGCAGGGGTGATGCTGGCGATCAGCCGCGCCATCGGTGAGACGATGATCGTGGTGATGGCCGCTTCGACTGCCGCCAATCTCACCGCCAACCCGCTCGAGGCGATGACCACCGTGACAGTGCAGATCGTCGCCCTCCTCACCGGCGAAGGCAGCTTCGATCATCCGACCACGCTGGCCGCTTTCGCGCTCGGCTTCGTGCTGTTCATGGTGACGCTGGCGCTCAACTTCATAGCCCTGCGCGTGGTGAAAAGGTTCCGTGAAGCCTATGATTGACACCGCCGCCCCTCTCGGTCCCACCCGCACCCCGGCCTTCGCCGCCCGGCTGAAGAAGCGCTACGCTGCCGAGCGGCGCTTCAAGTACCTCGGCATGGCGGCGGTGGGCTTCTCGATCGCCATGCTGCTGTTTCTGCTGGTGACGATGACGCTAAACGGGCTGGGCGGGTTTCAGCGCGCCGAGTTGCGGCTGGAGATCGACCTTTCCGGGGCCGCCCTCTCGCTCGATCCAACAGTGGATAGCGACGCGGTGCAGATCCGCGCGCTCGAAAGCCAGGGACTGCCCGACGTCGTCGCCTTCTCGGCCGAGCAGAGCCTGGGCGAACAAGGCGCCGAACAGCTGAACACGGATGCCTGGCGCTCGGTCGCCGAGCGTATCATTGCCGATCCCACGATCCTCAATCGGTCTACCACGCTATGGCTTCCGGCGAGCAACTCGCTTGCCTCCGCTTTTGCCGGAGACGGCCAGCTCCAGCTTCAGCCGTTGGCCGAGAGGCTCGCGGCCGAAGGCAAGCTGGCCGAGCGCTTCGACATCGGCTTCCTTGCCCGGTCGGACGCGACCGACCCGCAGCTTGCCGGCATCTGGGCCGCGCTCAAAGGCTCGATCCTGACGATGATCGTCACGCTTGTTCTCGCTTTTCCAATCGGTGTGCTGGCGGCGCTTTACCTCGAGGAGTATGCACCGAAGAACCGCTGGACCGAGATCATCGAGGTTTCGATCAACAACCTTGCCGCCGTGCCCTCGATCATTTTCGGCCTCCTGGGCCTTGCCGTGTTCCTCACTATCTTTCCCGGTTACCGTTCGGCGCCGCTGATCGGCGGCCTGACCCTCGCGCTGATGACCATGCCGGTAATCGTCATTTCGGGGCGCAACGCGATCAAGGCGGTTCCGCCTTCGATCCGCGACGGCGCTCTTGCCATCGGTGCCTCGCCGATCCAGGTGGTTTTTCACCATGTGCTTCCACTGGCGCTGCCCGGCATCCTCACCGGCACCATCATCGGCATGGCGCGCGCTCTCGGCGAAACTGCTCCGCTGCTGCTCATCGGCATGCGCGCCTTCGTTGCCACTCCGCCTGATGGGTTTACCGACAACGCCACGGTGTTGCCGATGCAAATCTTTCTCTGGTCGGACGAAATCGACCGCGGGTTTGTGGAACGCACCAGCGCGGCTATTATCGTCCTCCTCGTGTTTCTCCTGCTGATGAATGGCCTTGCCATTTACCTGCGCAACCGCTTCGAGAAAAAATGGTGATGACCGACAATCCGGAAGCCCCGCAAGTGCGGGCGGCCATGCCCTCGATCGACGCCGAGCGCGCCGAGCATGGCCCCGCAAAAATGACCGCGCGCGACGTGTCGGTTTACTATGGCGACAAACAGGCGATCGACACGGTATCGATCGACGTGTTCAGCGAATATGTGACCGCCTTTATCGGCCCCTCCGGCTGCGGCAAGTCAACCTTCCTGCGCTCGCTCAACCGCATGAACGACACCATCCCCTCGGCGCGCGTCACTGGCAAGATCGCGCTCGATGGCGAGGACATCTACGACAGCGGGATGGACGTCGTGCAACTTCGCGCACGGGTTGGCATGGTGTTCCAGAAGCCCAATCCGTTCCCCAAGTCGATCTACGAGAACATCGCTTACGGCCCACGCATTCACGGGCTGGCCGACAGCAAGGCCGATCTCGATGTGATCGTGGAAAAGAGTCTGCTCCGCGCGGGCCTGTGGAACGAGGTCAAGGATCGGCTGACCGATACCGGCACCGCGCTTTCAGGCGGCCAGCAGCAGCGTCTGTGCATCGCGCGCGCCATTGCGGTGGAGCCCGAGGTGATCCTTATGGACGAGCCGTGCAGCGCGCTCGATCCGATCGCTACCGCCAAAATCGAGGAACTTATCGATGATCTGCGCGGTAATTATGCTATTGTGATCGTCACCCATTCGATGCAGCAAGCAGCGCGCGTGTCGCAGCGAACTGCCTTTTTTCACCTCGGCCATCTGGTCGAATACGGTCTTACCTCCGATGTCTTCACCAACCCGGCGGAAGAACGGACCAAGGACTATATTACAGGGCGTTACGGCTGATGAGCGAACATACCGTCAAGGCCTTCGACGAGGACATCACCCGCCTGCGCGGGCTGATCGCCGAAATGGGCGGTCTGGCCGAGCTTGCGATCCATCAGGCGATGGAGGCCATGCTGAATGGTGATGAGGTGCTCGCCGCCGAGGTGGTGGAGCGCGACAAGAAGCTCGACACGCTTGAGGCCGAGGTCGATGCGATGGCGGTTCGGATGCTCGCCCTGCGCGCGCCGATGGCTGACGACTTGCGCGAAATCATTGCCGCGCTGAAGATCGGCGGCGTGATCGAGCGGATCGGCGACTATGCCAAGAACATCGCCAAGCGCACCGGCCGCATCGAAGGCCGCGCCCGGTTCGAGCCGCTCACGCTGCTGCCGGCCATGGCCGAGGTGGCCATCGAGATGGTCCACGACGTGCTGACCGCCTATGCTGCGCGCGACCCCATCGTGGCGCGCGACGTGATCGAAGCCGACGCCAAGGTCGACGCTTTCTACGACAGCATCTTCCGCAATTATGTTAGCTACATGGTAGAAAATCCTGCCACCATTTCGAGCGCGGCGCAGCTGCTGTTCGTGGCGCGCAATATCGAGCGGATCGGCGACCATGCGACCAACGTGGCCGAAATGGTTCACTTCGCCGCGGTCGGCACCTATCCACAGGATATCGAACGCTAAAGGCGGTTCGTTGTCAGCGTTGTGTCTCATTGTCACAAATCTGTCGAAAAAATGCCATAACCGCGTGACGTCGGCCCGCGCTTGTGCGGCCGCCCATGAGGTTTCGCATTATGTCCACTCCCAAACTCCTGCTGGTCGAAGACGATACGGCGCTTGCCGAACTGCTCGAATACCGCTTCGCCAGTGAAGGCTACGAGGTGCGCACCAGTGCGGATGGTGACGAGGCACTGGTCATGGCGGCTGAGGAGACGCCCGATCTGGTCCTGCTCGACTGGATGATCGAGGGCACCAGCGGGATCGAGGTCTGCCGCCGTCTGCGCCGCGACAAGGCGACCGCCCACGTTCCGATCATCATGCTGACCGCGCGCGAGGCCGAGGATGATCGTGTGCGCGGGCTGGAGACCGGCGCCGACGACTATGTAACCAAACCGTTTTCGCCGCGCGAGTTGCTGGCGCGTGTATCGGCAGTGCTGCGCCGCGTGCGCCCGGCGCTGGCGGGCGAGACGATCGAGACGGGCGACATCAAGCTCGATCCGGTCGCGCATCGGGTGGAGCGCCGTGGCCGCTCCCTGCAGATCGGCCCGACCGAATATCGCCTGCTCAAGTTCTTCATGGAGCACCCGCGCCGGGTGTTCTCGCGCAGCCAGTTGCTAGACGCGGTATGGGGCACGGGCAGCGAGATCGAGGAGCGCACGGTCGACGTGCATATCCGCCGCCTGCGCAAAGCCATCGCGTTCGACAATGCGCGCGATCCGATCCGCACCGTGCGCTCTGCGGGTTACGCGCTCGAACCGGTCTGAGCCTAGCGACAGGCGCCGATCATTGCCGGGCGCCCCTGGTCGAGGTGGAAGTGATCGGCGTGCGCGGCGTTGTAGTCCGGCGATAGGACGGTTCCGAAGCTGGCGCAGGCCCTGTCGCGTGCGGCATAGAGGAACTGGCCGCGTCCGCCCTCGTCGTCCCAGTCGTCGAGCACGCTGATCCGACGGCCATCCTCCAGCACGAAAGCGGCGATGTCGATGGCGTTGCCGGTGGCGTGTTCGCTCCAGTCGCCGCTATCCGCGCCATACATCCGGCGGCACGAATAGGTGCCGAGCTGCTCGATCCGCGCGATAGGCGAGCCGAGCATATCTGTGGCGAGCGGCGTGAGGTCTTGCGTCCACAGTTCCAGCCCGATTGCGACCGGGCAGGTCATTTGCGGGCGGGCGGGCGTCAGCGAAAGGTGCAGCAGCGTCAGCCGATCTTCACGGCGACACTCCCCCTCACCTGAGGGATCGAGCGCGGTAAAGGTCACCTCGCTGCTGGTGAGCACGGCGCGGCACTCGGCCATATCCTCGCGCGCCAGTTCGAGCTTGGCGGCGGTGGCCCAGCCCCGTTCCTGGCGCAGATCGAGCGGTGCCCAGGGGTTATGCTGCGGGTTCTCCTGCAGCCATATCCACCCCGCATATACGAAGGCGACCAGCGCCATGAGGCTGGCCCAAGTTCCAGGCGCTGGTAATCTGCGCGATTGGCGGCGTCGCTTTGGTCTGGCCATGTCAGTGAAAGTCGCGGGACTTGGGAATGATCCGAAGATCGCGCGGATGGCCTCGCAAATCGGGGCCGTGGAAGCCGCAATCGCGGTTGCCGGGCGGAGGATCTTGCCACGGTTCGACCGGATCGTCCGCCCCTTCGCGCAGATTGTCGCGCGGGTTGACCTTGCCGCTGGGCAGTGGCGACTTGATGTGATCGGCGCGCGCGAGCGGAGTGGAGAGCAGGTCATCCGACAGGAGATGCAGGTCGTGTGTCGTATCGGTGATATGCTGGGCGATGATGTGAACCACCTCGTCGTCATACTCGACCCGCCCGCGCACTTCCATCAGCCGTGCGCCCATCACCACGCGGCGCAAACGCTCCATCAGGTCGGGCCAGACAACCACGTTGGCGATGCCGGTCTCATCCTCGATGGTGATGAAACAAACGCCCTTGGCCGAACCGGGGCGCTGGCGGATCAGCACCACGCCGGCGACCTGCACCATCGTGCGGTTCTTGCGCGCGCGCAGGTCGGCGGCGCGGACAAACCCGCGCTCGCCCAGCGAGGCGCGCAGGAAGCTCATCGGGTGCGCTTTCAGGCTGAGCCGCGTGGTCTGATAATCAGTGACGACCTCCTCGCTGAGCGGCATTGTGGGGAGCACCGCCCGGCCCCGCTCGGCGCCTTCATCGCGCGTTTCGGCATGGGTGAACAGCGGCAGATCGGGCGCGGCGACGAGGCTGCGCGCATCCCACAGCGCCTGCCTGCGGCTGAGGCCTAGCGAGCCAAAACAGTCGGCGCTGGCGAGCTTTTCGATATGCGGGGGGATCAACCGCGCGCGTTCGCGAAGATCGCTCACATCGGCAAAGACACCTTCCGCCTGCCGTGCGGCGACCAGCATGGCGGCAGCGTGTTCGGGCAACCCATCGAGTTGGCGAAAACCCAAACGCAGGGCGATGTGACGGTCCTGCCTGGCGGATTGGCGGGCCTCTGTGAGTGAAACTCCACTCCGCGTCTCCGCGCCTCCGCGTGAATCCTCAACAAGCTCCAGCGTACAATCCCACTCCGAGTGGTTCACATCGACCGGCAACACCACGACACCATGCTCGCGCGCATCGCGCACGATTTGCGCCGGGGCATAGAACCCCATCGGTTGCGAATTGAGCAAAGCGCAGGCAAAGGCCGCGGGGAAGTGACACTTCAGCCAGCTTGAAACATAGACCAGATGCGCGAAACTGGCTGCGTGGCTTTCCGGAAAGCCATATTCGCCAAAGCCCTTGATCTGGTTGAAGCACCGCTCCGCAAACTCCGGGTCATAGCCCCGCTTTATCATGCGTCCGACCATCATATCCTGCAGCTCGTCGACCATGCCCCGGCTGCGGAAGGTGGCCATGGCCTTGCGCAGCCGGTTTGCCTCAAGCGCGCTGAACTTCGCCGCATCGAGCGCGATCTTCATCGCCTGCTCCTGAAAGATCGGCACGCCCAAGGTCCGCTTGAGAATGCTCGACAGTTCATCAGGCGGGCCGTGTTCGGGGCTCGGCGCGGGTATCTCCACCGCCTCTGCCCCGCGTCTTCGGCGCAGATAGGGGTGGACCATATCGCCCTGGATCGGGCCGGGGCGCACGATCGCGACCTGGATCACGAGATCGTAAAACTCGCGTGGGCGCAGCCGGGGCAGCATGTTCATCTGCGCCCGGCTCTCGACCTGGAACACGCCCAGCGAATCGCCCCTTCGCAGCATGGCATAGGTCTCCTCGTCCTCGCGCGGCACCGTCGCCAGCGTCAGCGTGCGGCCATGGTGATCCTCCAGCAGATCGAGGCATTTGCGGATGCAGGTCAGCATCCCCAGCGCCAGCACGTCGACCTTGAGGATGCCGAGCGCGTCGATATCATCCTTGTCCCACTCGATGAACGAGCGCTCGGGCATGGCGCCATTGCCGATCGGCACCGTTTCGGTGAGCGGGCTGGCGGTGAGGATGAAGCCGCCGACATGCTGGCTGAGATGGCGCGGCATCCCGATCATCTGCTCGGTCAGTGCCAGCACGCGCCTGAGGTGCGGGTCGGATAGGTCCATGCCGATTTCCTCGGCGTGGCGGTGGCTCACCTCGCGGCCCATGCTGCCCCAGACCGTGCGCGCCAGCGCCGAGGTTACGTCTTCGCTGAGCCCCATCACCTTGCCCACCTCGCGGATGGCCATGCGCGGGCGGTAGTGGATCACCGTCGCGCACAGCCCCGCACGGTGGCGGCCATATTTTTTGTAGATGTACTGGATCACCTCTTCGCGCCGCTCGTGCTCGAAATCGACGTCGATATCGGGCGGCTCCTTGCGCTCCTCGGAGATGAAGCGATCGAACAGCAGCGCGTGTTTGGCGGGATCGACGCTGGTGATGCCGAGCACGTAGCAGACCGCCGAATTGGCCGCGCTGCCGCGCCCCTGGCACAGGATCGGCGGCTCCTGCCCGCGGGCGAAATCGACGATGTCCTTGATGGTGAGGAAATAGCGCGCGAGGCCGAGCTTGCCGATCAGCTTGAGTTCGCGCTCCAGCGTTTCGCGGACCGATGAGGGGACGCCTTGCGGAAACTCCTCGGGCGGATAGCACCGCTCCGCACCGAGCCATGTCTCGGCTTCAAGATGCTCCTGCGGGTTGCGGCCTTCGGGGTATATCTCCTCGGGGTAGTCGTAGGTCAACTGCTCCAGATCGAAGGTGCAGGCATCGGCCACCTGCCGTGCCGCTGCAATCGCGTGGGGCCAGCGGGCGAACAGGCGCTCCATCTCCTGCGGAGACTTCAGGTGCCGTTCGGCATTGGCGTGGAGCAGGTGGCCCGCCTGGGCGATGGTGGTCTTGTGGCGGATCGCGGTCATCACGTCTTGCAGCGGACGGCGTTCAGGGGCGTGGTGGTGGACATCGTTGGTGGCAAGGATCGTCATACCATTGGCGCGCGCGAGCATGTCGAGCCGCTCGATCCTCGCGATGTCATCGCCGGCATAGAGGAAGCTGGCGGCGAGATGTTTCAGGTTAGGCAGCTGGCGGGCGAGATGCGGGAGCAGGTCGGCATACGCCTTGGTGAGCGGACGGGTTTTGGGTTCACGCGAAGACGCGGAGACGCGGAGGTTTTGAGGGCGCTCGCAGAGGCGCAGAGGCGCAGAGGGCTTACGCTCGCGGCTCAGCCGCTCTTCATCTCCAACTTTTCCGGCAGATGTGACGGAGCGTGTGGAATTGCCGCTTTGCGGAGAAGTGCCCTCTCTGTGCCTCTGCGCCTCTGAGAACGAAATACTACTCCGCGCCTCCGCGTCCCCGCGTGCTTCTTGCACCGGAAAGGCCACCACATTATCTTCTACCGCAATGGTGAACTCCGCCATCAGATCGCGCGGTGGCAGCGCGATCAAGTGTACCCCTTCACAATGAGCCGCCAGCATCGCCAGCGAAATCGCGCAAGCGCCCTTGTCCTGCCACTCGCCGCTCAACGTCTGCATCCGGCCTGCCGAAATCAGCCGACACAACCGACCATAGGCGGCGCGATCCTGCGGATAGGCGAGGAAGGCCAGCCCCTCGACTGTCTCGATCCGGCAGCCGATCACCGGACGCAGCTTCAGTGCCTTGGCCTCGCCATGCACTCTCACCACGCCTGCCATCGAGTTGGCATCGGCAATGCCCAGCGCATCATAGCCCAGCGCCCGCGCGGTGAGCGCAAGGTCGACCGCATCGGAAGCCCCGCGCAGGAACGAGAAACAGCTCATCACCCCCAGCTCGACGAAGCTGGCGCGCGAGGGCTTACCGATCAGCGCAGGATCGGTCGCGACATGGCGCTTGCCGGGTGTGAGCGGAGCGTCAGGCATCTCTTCCTCACACGCCTTCACAGCGGGTGACACGACTTCCGATAATCGCAGCCTGCAACATATGTTCTATATATGTTCTTAAAATTGCAGCGCCAACAACATTCGTCTATCGCTGAACCTTTCCATTCGGCCTGCGCACGGCTAGAGCACACTGGCGGCCGGGCCCCTCTGGCGAGCTTGTGCTCGTGATGTCGGACGCTTCAACAGGGGCCGTTTCGCAATGCGGTCCCCATTAACAGGGACCATTGATGGATATCCTCGCCCTCCTTTCCGATCCCGGCGCATGGCTCGCGCTGCTTACGCTGATTGCGCTCGAAGTCGTCCTTGGGATCGACAACCTGATCTTCATCGCCATTCTTTCGAACAAGTTGCCCGTGGACCAGCAGCAGCGCGCGCGCCGCATTGGCCTCGCGCTGGCTCTGGTGATGCGGATTGGCCTGCTGATGCTGATCGGCTGGCTGGTCACCTTGCAGGCGCCGCTGTTCGATCTCGGCATTCGTGGCGCCCCCGGCCCCTATGGCGAGCCGACTTTCGATACCGCCTTCTCCGGCCGTGACCTGATCCTTCTGGCAGGCGGCCTGTTCCTGCTGTGGAAGGCCACCAAGGAGATTCACCACTCGATGGAGCCGGAGGACAATTCGGGTGATCTGCTGGACAAGACCCCCGGCATGGCCGCCGCGGCGACGGCCACTTTCGGCACGGTGATCCTCCAGATCGTGGCAATCGACATGGTGTTCTCGGTCGATTCGATCCTCACCGCCGTGGGCATGACCGACGAGATCCCGATCATGGTCACGGCCGTGGTGATCACCGTAGGCGTCATGATGGTGGCGGCTGATCCTCTGGCCAAGTTCATCGAGAAGAACCCGACGCTGGTGATGCTTGCCTTGGCCTTCCTGGTGATGATCGGCCTCGTGCTGATCGCCGACGGTTTCGGCGTTCACGTGCCGAAGGGCTATATTTATGCGGCGATGGGCTTCTCTGTCGGCGTGGAGATGCTGAATATGGTGCAGCGCAACCGGCGGGTGAAGAAGGCGGCGGGGTGATTGTTCGCAGGGGTTGTGCACCTACCCGCATAGCCCCTGCAAAAACCAGTCAGGCATTCCACCGCGCCCGTCATCGGGAAGGCCACTACGATAAATCCAGTAACGCCGCCCCTCGCCATCCTCGACGCGGTAATAGTCGCGTAGGCGTGCATTGCCGCGCTCGCGCCACCATTCGGGGGCGATCCGCTCCGGCCCCTCGACCCGCGCCACCTCATGTACCTCGCCGCGCCAGCGAAACCGGCGCGGATAGCCATCGGGGCTGGCGTACAGCACCGAAATCGCCTCCGCCTTGTCGAGCAGCTTGGCCGGGCGCGCGTGGAAGCGCAGTTCCTCCTGATGGAGCGGCTCAGGCTCCAGCGGGGGCTGCCAGCGCAGGCTGCGTTCGGGGATGTGGCTGGGGTGCAGCACCGGGCGGCGCACCGCGCCTGCCCCAAGCCGCACGCTGAGCCGGTCGATACAGGCCGCGAGCGACGTGCCGTGCTCCTCGGCGGCGGCTTCGAGATCGGCTTGCCCCAGTGGCAGCGACTGTGCCCAGCTGGCGGTGAGGCGCACCATCTCGATCCCGAACCCGGCGTCGATATCGTCGAGCTTTGCCGCGAACAGGCGGCAGATATGTGCGGCGTCGCGAGTGGCTGCGGCCAGGTCGAGGCGGCGCGTGAGCACCTCGCCATCGACGCGCCACATGGCCAGATCGAGCCGCCGCGCCCCCTCGCCCCAGCCTTCGAGCAGCCGCTCCATATCCGCCGCCAGATCGGCCATCACCGTGTCGAGCAGATCGCGGTGGCGGATCGGCTCCATCAGGCGGCGCTGCACCAGCGGCACCTCGGGCATGGTCACGGGCAGCAGTGGCTCGGGTACATGGCCGATCAGCTGGTCGAGCCGGATCAGCGGGTTGGCGCTGGCCGCGTGGCGAGTGCGGAAACGGCGGCGCAGCGCATCGCGCCCGCCGGCCCGGTCGCCCGCGCCGCTCTCGACCCGCACCAGATCGCCGATCCGCTTCAGCCCGAGTCTCCGCAGCACCAGCAACACATCGGGATCGAGCCTGAGCGCGGCAACGGGTAGATCGGCAAGGCGGGCCAGCGGATCGTGTTCCGGCGCAAGGATCGCGCGCTCCGGCCCGTGATGCGCCAGCGCCCAGGCCGCCCCTGCCGTGGGCGCGATGGCCACCCGCACGGTCAGCCCGCGTGCGGCGCAGCGCTCCGTCACGTCGGCCAGCAGGCGCGCCTCGCCGCCGAACAGGTGCGCCACCGCTGACACATCGACCAGCACGCCATCGGGCGCGTCGAGCGCGCTCCATGGCCCCCAGCACTGCGCCCACAAGGCGAGCCGCTCAAGAAAGGCGAGGTCGCCCGCCGGGTCTGCCGGGCGCAGATCGAGCCTTGGGCACAGGGTGCGCGCATCGGCCAGCATCATGCCCGGCGCGGCTCCCTCGGCCAGCGCCGCCGCGTTTACCGCCTCGATGCGGGGGCCATGAGCCGTGTCGATAGTCAGCACCAGCGGTGCAGCGTCGGCCCCCGTTCCGGGCGTGCAGCCTTCAGCCTGTCTCCAGCGATCGAGCGTCAGCGTCCGGCACCAGATCGCCATGATCCGGCGCTGCGATCCGTTCGGCGCCAAGGGCGTGTCCATCATCGCGCAAGGTCCATTCTCCCGGAGCGTGCCCGCGGGCACGGAACAGCTCGGCATGCCAGCTCGGATGGCCGGGAGCACCGCGATCCCACAGCGGCGGAACCGATGGTGCCGAGCGCACCTGCCAGCGCATCCGCGCCGAGCCGAGATCGAGCCGAGCGTCGTGCCGGAGCACGAACAGCGGCACGTCATGCCGTTCCGCCGCCAGCGTGAGCCGACGTGAGGCGGTGAAGCTCATCTCCTTGGGGTTGCCGGCAATCTCGCCGATCACGCAGGCCAGATCGCGGCAGCGCAGGCCCTCCTCCAAGGCGAACAGCGCATCTTTGGCACTGTCTGCCGCAACGTGAATGACCCGGTGGCGAAGAGCTTGCGGCAGGCCGGGAGGATAGGGCCGCCCGCTCAGCCGGATCGCCGCCTTGTCCTGCACCCACAGCAGCGCACGCTCTTCCACCCGGCCACGCTCGCGCTGACGCAGGGCCGCGCCTGCCAGCGCCAGCAGCGCGCCCATGCCGCCGCCATCGCTGGAGGCGGCAAAGATTTCGCTATGCAGCGCCGGGGCAGCGCCGGGATGCCAACGCGGGTTGCGCGTCCCTGCATGCACCAGTTCCGCCGCTCGAGGCAGCGAGGCCAGCTCCATTATTCGACTCCTTTGTTCTTATTATGTTCTTTCCAGAAGGACATGACAAGAGCGGAACCGCAAGGCCGACACGCCGTTGGTAAACAAAGGAGATTGTTCATGACCGACACCAAAGCGCTCAAACACAAGTTCTGGAAGGCCCTCGACGACAGCCCGTTCGTCTTCCTCCAGCAGGACACCGACCCCGCCACTGCCGTTCCGATGACTGCGCAGCTCGACAAGGATGCCAATCACGCGATCTGGTTCTTCGGTCGCCGCTCCTCTGCCCTCGCCAAAGGTGGCCCCGTGACCGCGACCTTCGCCGCCAAGGACCACGAGATGTTCGCCCGTTTCAACGGTGTGCTCAGCGAAGAGCCAAGCCGCGAACGGCTCGAGCAATTCTGGGGCAAGCCGGTCGAAGCCTGGTATCCGCAGGGCAAGCAGGATCCCGAGCTGATCCTCCTCCGGATGGATCTGGGCCAGGCCGAGCTGTGGAACTCGGACCTCGGCTTCCTCGATACGGCGCGCATGCTGTTCGGCTTCGACATGCTCGATGAAGCGAAGGACGAGCACGCCGAAACAATGCTCTGATTACGTGGCCAGGCCGCCCTATCCCTTTGGGGCGGCCCGGCCCCTAACCCAACAGGCCGGGGAACAATCCGAACAGCAGGATAAGACCGACCGCGACTGGTGCCAACCACGCGACCAGCCCCCGCCACAGCACAAAGGTTGCGCCCGAAAGACCGCTCTCGGCTTCGACCAGACGTCGGTCGGCACGCCAGCCGGTAAACACCGCAAGGCCCAGCCCCGCCAGCGGCAACATCAGCTTGCCCGTCACCCCGTCGATAGAATCGAGGATGTTGGTGTTTTCGAAGACGCTCCAGAACGCCAGCGGTCGAACGTCCGACCACACATTGTAGCCCAGCGCACAGGCAATCCCGATCGCGAAGGCCAACACGGCCACCAAAATCGCCGCCGGTCCGCGCCGGAGCTTGAAAGCTGACATGGCAAAGGCGGTCGGTCCCTCCAGCAGCGAAATCGAGCTGGTGAGTGCGGCAAAGAAGATCAGCAAGAAGAAGGCCAACCCCACCAGCGCACCGCCCGGCATCCCCTGAAAGGCCACCGGCAAAGACTGGAAAATAAGCGCCGGCCCCGCTGCAGGATCGAGCCCGGCAGCAAACACGATGGGGAAAATCATCAGGCCAGCAAGGAGCGCCACCCCCGTATCGGCAGCCGCGATCATCGCCGCGGTCGAGCCGAGGCTTACCCGAGCAGGGACATAGGAACCGTAGGTAATGAGCGCGGCAGAACCGAGACTGAGCGAGAAGAACGCCTGCCCCAGCGCCTCGTTCACCGCCAGCGGGGTCAGGGCCGAGAAGTTGGGTGTAAACAGGAAGACCACCGCCTCGGCAAAGGAACCTGCGAACGCGCCGTAGATCGTGATCAGAACCAGCAGCACGAAGAAGGCCGGCATTAGCCAGGTGGCCGCCTTCTCGATACCTCCGCCCACCCCGAGCATCACGATCCCCAGGGTCACGGCCATGAACAGCGAGTGCAAGGCAATCATCCGTCCAGGCGAGCTGAATAGCGTGCCCATCATGCCCGTTACCTCGGCCTGGCTTTGGCCGACGAAGGCCGGCGACAGGGGATTGCCCGCCAGCACGACTGACAGCACATCCCCGCCCGACAGGAACACGTAGTTGAGCACCCAGCCCGCCACTACCGAATAGAACGACAGGATGAAGAAGGCTGCGATCACCTCGATCAGGCCAAAAGCGCCCCACTTGCGGCTGCGGCCCGAGCGTTCGGCCACGTCGGCCACCGATCCCACCGCATCGGCATGCCCCCCGCCCGCACGCCCGAGCAGCACCTCGGTCAACACCATGGGCATGCCGATCAACGCCACGCACACGACATAGACCAGCACGAAGGCGCCGCCGCCATTTTCACCAGCCAGAGTTGGAAAACGCCAGATGTTGCCCAGCCCCACGGCGGCACCGATCGCCGCCATCAGGAATGCCGTGCGCGACGACCAGCCGTCGTTCGCCGCTACTGCGCCGGATCCAACCATACAAACCCCTTGAAGTCCCACCAATCCCGCGAACATGCATGGAAAAGCCCCTCGCGTCGAGTGATCCATCTGCTAGAAGCAAACCATGTCCACCAGCTTCACGCTCGATACCTCCACCAGCCGCGCCAATCCCACGCCTGCGCCGATGAAACGGCTGACGGTGCCTGCGATCCGTGCGCGCAAGGTGGAAGGCGTCACCGCCGAACCGATCGTCATGCTCACGGCCTACACTGCGCGGCAGGCCCAACTGCTCGATCCGCATTGCGATATGCTGCTGGTCGGAGATTCGCTGGGACAGGTGATTTACGGCCTGCCCTCGACCATCCCTGTCACGCTCGACATGATGGCGAACCATGCCGCCGCCGTGGTGCGCGGATCGTACCATTCGGTGGTCGTGGTCGACATGCCCTTCGGCGCCTACGAGGCCTCGCCCGAGGCCGCGTTCGAAGCCGCCGCCACGCTGCTGAAGGCAAGCAACGCGGCTGCCGTAAAGCTCGAAGGCGGCGCGGCCATGGCCGAAACGGTCGCTTTCCTCGTCCAGCGTGGGATTCCGGTGATGGGCCATGTCGGGCTCACTCCACAGGCGGTGAATGTGCTCGGCGGTTATGGCGCGCGCGGGCGCTCCGATGCCGAGGCGGACAAGATCGTCAGCGATGCAAAGGCCCTGTGCGATGCGGGCGCCTTTGCCATTGTTGTAGAAGGCGTGGTCGAACCCATCGCCATCGCCGTGACCGAGGCGGTGAGCTGCCCCACCATCGGCATCGGCGCTTCTGCGCAGTGCGACGGGCAGGTGCTGGTTACCGAGGACATGCTCGGGATGTTCGAACGCGTCCCCCGCTTCGTGAAGCGCTATGAAGACATGGCCGGCCTCATCAGCCGCACCGCCGAGACCTACGCCACGGAGGTGCGCGAGCGCAGCTTTCCCGGTCCAGATCAGACCTATCAACCTAAGTAGCGCAACGGGTATCTGGGGGCAGTGCTTGCGCCGTCAGCCTCACCCGCCTAGCGCTCCCTAGTTCGCAACCGACCCAACTTTCTCACGGCGGGATGCCTGGTTCATGTCCACACTGCTGCGCTACTATAAATTCTCGCTCGTTTTCACACTCGTCTGCTTCGGGCTGGCGGTATGGTATGGGGCAGCGAGCACAGGCAGCTTTGGCGGGATGCTGGAGATCCTCTGGATCGTGGCAATCCTTTCGGTGCTGGAGGTTTCGCTCAGCTTCGATAACGCGGTGGTCAATGCCACCGTGCTCAAGGAGATGGACGAGAAATGGCAGCAACGCTTCCTCGTCTGGGGCATTGCCATCGCCGTGTTCGGCACCCGCATCATCTTCCCGCTTGCCATCGTCGCCATCGCCGCGGGGATCGGTCCGATAGAGGCGATCGATCTCTCGCTCAACAATCCGCAGGAATACGAACGGATCGTATCGTCAGCGCATATCGGCATTGCCGGCTTCGGCGGCGCCTTTCTCGCGATGGTCGGCCTCAAGTTCTTCTTCGACGGCGAGAAGGACGTTCACTGGATCACCGCGATAGAAACGCGCCTGTCGCGTGTGTCTGCTTTGCCCGCAATCGAGATTGGCCTCCTGCTGGTGGTCTTGTGGGTTATTTCCACTTTCCTGACTGAAGCGGAGGCGCTGACTTTCCTTACGGCAGGCATACTGGGCCTTGCCACCTATATTGCGGTCGACGCGCTAGGCTCCTGGCTTGACCAGAAGGAACAGGCCAAGAAGGCGAGCGGCGCCGTGATGCGTTCGGGCCTGGGCGGATTCCTCTATCTCGAGGTGCTTGACGCTTCGTTCAGCTTCGATGGCGTGATCGGCGCCTTTGCCCTGTCGAACAACATGATCGTGATTGCGCTGGGGCTCTCTATCGGAGCCATGTTCGTGCGATCGATGACGATCCACCTTGTCCGCCAAGGCACTCTTGCCGAATACCGCTACCTTGAACACGGCGCCTTCTGGGCGATCATCGTGCTTGGCGCGATCATGCTGCTATCGGCCCTCGTGCATATTCCCGAGGTCTTCACCGGTCTGATCGGAGCGACGCTGATCGGGTTCTCGCTGTGGTGGTCGGTCCGGTTCAACCGTCGCCACGGGGCAGTCCCGGGCGAGGCGGAGCCATCGTCCCAAGCCTAGGCCTGCAAGTCGTACTGCTTCAGCAGGTCGTATAGCGTCGGGCGGCTGATCCCCAGCAGCTTGGCCGTGTTCGAGATATTGCCCTCGCTGCGCGCCAGTGCGTGGCGGATCATCTTGCGGTCTGATTGTTCGCGCGCGCATTTGAGGTTGAGCACTTCACCCGCCACTTCCTCGCCCGCGTCCAGATCGAGATCCTCGGCCCCCACCAGCTTGCCATCGGCCATGATGACCGCGCGTTTCACGCGGTTTTCCAGCTCGCGGACGTTGCCCGGCCAGCCCCAGCTGTCGATCGCGGCGAGCGCATCGGAAGAGAAGCCCGTTACGGCGGGGTTCATTTCCTTGGCGAACCGCTTGAGGAAGGCCTTGGCCAGCAGCACCGCATCGCCCGGCCGCTCGGCAAGGCTGGGGATTTTGATCACCACCTCAGCGAGGCGATAAAACAGGTCTTCGCGGAACGAGCCCTCCGTAATCATGCTTTCGAGGTTCTGGTGGGTAGCGCAGACGATCCGCGTATCGACGCTGATCGCCTTGCGACCGCCGATGCGCTCGATTGTGCGCTCCTGCAGGAAGCGCAGCAGCTTGACCTGCAACGGCAGCGGAATATCGCCCACTTCGTCGAGGAACAGCGTGCCGCCATCGGCCAGCTCGATTTTGCCCTCGGTAGTTTTCACGGCACCGGTAAAGGCCCCCTTCTCATGCCCGAACAGCTCGCTTTCGAGCAAGTTTTCGGGGATCGCCGCGCAGTTGATCGCGATGAAGGCCCCTTCGCGCCGGTTGCTGGCATCGTGCAGGCCTTTGGCGAGCAGCTCCTTGCCCGTGCCGCTTGCGCCCAGCAGCATGACCGAGACATTGGTGTTGGCGACCCGCTCGATGGTGCGCGCGACCTTCACCATCTCGGGCGCAGCGGTGATCATGCGGCCGAGCACGGTCTTTTCCTCGCCGACCC
Organism: Aurantiacibacter flavus; assembly: GCF_039710615.1. NCBI lineage: Bacteria > Pseudomonadati > Pseudomonadota > Alphaproteobacteria > Sphingomonadales > Erythrobacteraceae > Aurantiacibacter > Aurantiacibacter flavus. Next base: position 918,897 of record NZ_JBDLBR010000001.1, on the reverse strand, counting down.
TCTCAGCCAGCGCACGGTTCTCGCATTCGATCTGGTGCAGGTTGAGCGCCCGGCGCACGATCAGGCCGAGCTGGTCGATATCGACCGGCTTCTGGTAGAAATCATAGGCGCCGCGCTCGATGGCCTGCAAGGCGCTTTCACGCGCACCATGGCCCGAGGCGACGATGACCTTGGTGTCAGGCTTCAGCGCCATGATCGCATCGAGCACGGCAAAACCCTCACTCGTGCCGTCAGGATCGGGCGGCAGGCCAAGGTCGAGGGTGACCACCGGCGGCGTATGCGCGCGCAGCGCGGCGAGCGCGCTTTCGCGGTCACCCGCGATCACTACCTCGAAATCGTCGTAAGACCACTTCAGCTGTGCCTGCAGCCCTTCATCGTCCTCGACGATCAACAGGGTCGGTTTGGGATCACTCATCATGCCACCTCGGCGTTTACATCGTTGATATCGGACTGCGCGGCGGCAGCTGTGCTGGTCGGCAGACGGAGTAAAAAGCGCGTCCCCTGTCCTTCGCGCGATTCGACGTCGAGCCGCCCGCCCATGGCGCGGATCATCTCGCGCGCCTCGAATGCGCCGATGCCGAAGCCGCCAGGCTTGGAGGAATGGAACGGCTTGAACAGGTGTGTGCGGATGAACTCGGGGCTCATGCCAACACCGTTGTCAGCAACTTCGATAATCGCGGTGCCCTGCTCCACGCGCAGGTCGAGCGTCACCGGCGAATTCGAAGCGCTCGCCTCGATGGCGTTCTGCACCAGATGGACCAGCGCTTGTTCGAGCGCTTCGGTGTTGGCTTCAATGAAGCAGGTTGGATGCTTTGTTGCGATCACCTCATGCCGCGCGCTGTATTGCCCGGCGACCGAACGGATCAGGGCTGCCAGATCGATTTGCTCGCGAACCGCACCGGACTGGGCCCCGTAGCGACCGAGGCGTGCCAGCAGGCCCTGCAACTTGTCGGTCGAGTTTCTCAGCGTCAGCAGCATGTCCGCGCGAAATTCGGGCTTGTCGGCGTGTAGTTCGGCATTGCGTGCCAGCAGCGAAAGCTGGCTGGCGAGATTCTTGATGTCGTGCATCACGAAGGCGATGCGGCGGTTGAACTCGTCGAACCGCTGCGCTTCGCCCAGCGCATCCTGACTCGCATGCTCGGCGAGGTAGCTCGCGAGCTGACGGCCGACCACGCGCAGCAGGTCGAAGTCCTCCCAGTCTAGCTGGCGTGCCAGTGGCGGGCGTGCCAGCACCACGAGGCCAACGAGGCGTTCATAGTGGACAAGCGGGACCACCGCCCACGCGCGCTCGTCCTCAAACAGCCAGTCGGGATAGGCGCCTTGAGGGATATCCTGTTCGCGTCCGGCGCGCAGGTCGTCGAGGTCGAGGATGAACTGGCTTTGCTCGAAAAAGCGCGCGCTCTCGCAGCAAACAGCCACGCCCGGAACCTCAATCGTGCTCCATTGCCAGCGCGCGGCAAGCGCCAGCCCGCCTTCGTCAAGCGGAGTGAGCAATAACCCTGCCGGGCTATCGGTAACGTCGGCCACGGCTTGCACGATACGCTGCGGCAAAGGAGGTGCCTGCGGCCCGGCGCGCCCAATGGTGTCCGTGAAGCGTAGCCACTCGGTGCGGTAGTCGTAGCGGTGCTGGAACAGGTGCTTGGACACCATTACCCGCAACCAGCGGCGCAGCTTAGGCGAAGGCAGCACCGCGAGGGCCACTACGCTCGCCGCCAGAATAAAGACGGCCTGCATGGTTGGAGCATAGGCGTTGCCCGCATAGGAAATTGCCTGCGCCACCACCACCATCACCACGAGGTAGGTGCCGATCACCAGCAGCGAGAAGGACTGAAACGCAAAGGTGCGCGAGGGCCGGAATTTCAGCTCGGACTCGTTGCGGAGCGAACCGACCGCGAGCAGCACCACCGCCGCCAGCAATGCCATTGCACGCAATTGCGCCAGCAGCTCTGGCGGTTGGTTGAGCAGATAGGCAATGGTGTAGAAGTTGAGGTCGTAAAGCCACATTGCCCCCATCGCCGCGGCGGGCCAGCGCAGCGATTGGCGGGCCTGCTGCTCGGCCCCGGCATAGAGGTTGTGTACCAAGACCAGCGCGCCAACGCAGAACAACAGGCGAAATATGACGACAAAATGACCGATCACTTGCGCCTGCGCGGAGTTGCCCAGATGGTTGAACAGGGTCAGCAGCGTTGCCAGGTGTAGCAGCTCGACCAGCGCTAACGAGGCCACCACAGGCCGGATCGGTGCCAGCTTCTTGTCGCGGTCATCGTCTCCAAACAGTCGATAGAGCAGCCAGAGCCAGGCGAGATAGGAGGCGGAGAGCAGCAGTTGCGCCGGAATGGAGAGATAGCCGAAACCAGTCGCGCAAAAGGCCCAAGCACTCGATATCCCGAGTGCGATTGCGCTGGCCGTCTTAGACGGGCTTTTTGCGCGCTCGCTGGAAATGAGCCAAAGCGCAAGCACTGCCGCGCCCGAAGCCGCTGCCACGAACAGAAAAGAGACAAACAGGAACCACAGCGGCCCCATTACCGGGCACCTTCAGGCCAGAGCACTACACGCAGCGTCTGCAGCAGGATCAGCAGGTCGAGAAAGGGCGTATAGTTCTTCGCATAGTAGAGGTCATACTCCAGCTTGGCGCGCGCATCCTCGACCGATGCGCCATAAGGGTAATTGATTTGCGCCCAGCCCGTGATGCCCGGCTTCACCATGTGCCGTTCGGCATAATAAGGCAGATCGGCATCCAGTTCGTCAACGAACTTGGGCACTTCGGGCCGCGGGCCAACGAAGCTCATCTCGCCTTTGAGGACCGTCCACACCTGCGGCAGCTCATCGACGCGGATCTTGCGGATCAGTCGGCCAACGCGGGTGATGCGCGGATCGTCCCTGTCAGCCCATTTGGCCCCGTCCTTTTCAGCATCGGTCCGCATCGAACGCAGCTTCACCAGCTCAAACTTCTGGCCGTAGAGCCCCACCCGCTCCTGCCGGAAGAAAGCCGGGCCCTTCGAATCCAGTTTGATGACAAGAGCAAAAAACAAAATCACCGGAAAGGTCAGTGCCAGCAAGGTGAGGCTGGCGGCCACATCGAAAACGCGCTTTCCGAAACTCGAAAACATCCGGCTCGATGAGAAGCCATCGGAGAAGATCAGCCAGCTCGGGTTGAGCGTATCGAGGTCGACGCGGCCTGTTTCGCGCTCAAGGAAGCTCGAGAAGTCGTTGACGTGCACGCCTGCCGTCTTGATCCTCAACAAGTCTTTCAGAGGCAGCGCATTGCGTCGTTCTTCCAGCGCCAGCACAACTTCGGTCACACCCAGATTGCTGACGAATTTGGCCAGATCGTGGATCGCCGAACGCGCGATGGCCTCTGCGATGAGATTGTTCTGCTGCTCGCCCATGGCGATATAGCCGACTATGCCAAATCCGCTCCCGGGCCGCTCGCTCAGTTCAAGCAAGCGCTGCGCTCGTGGGCCCGCGCCAAGCACCAGCACGCGGCGGCGAAAGGCCGCCGTGCCGAGCAGCCCGCCCACCAGCAGCCGGTTCGTCACCAGTAGGGCGATGGAGAGTCCCATCGAATAAAGAAGCGTCGATCGCCAGAAGGTGTGTCCCGGCAAGAGGAAGTCGATCAGCGCAAGCGCAAGGATGGAAAGGCTCACCGCGACGAGCAGGCGCGCGCAGGCAAATCGCATCGAACGCAGCGCGTCGGCGCCGTAAACGCCCACGGAGATCATTGCGGCAAGCGTGGTCACGGCAAAGGCACTCAGCGGAACGAGCCGCTGTGGCAGGGTTCCGGGCTCCATTCCAATTTGCGTCGCGCGGAAGGTCCACGCGAGATTGGCACCCAGTAGCAACAACACGAAATCGAGCAAGCCGAGCAGCAGCACAGCGTGCGGGATGTAGTGTTTGAATAGTCGGATCATGATTCCTGCCGTTTGTCCCCGGTCACGAGCCCGGCCACTGAGCGTTAGCCGATAAGGATAAATTGTCGGTAAATTTTACAACCAGGCGGCCTGGAGCGCGCAACCTGGAATGTGCGAAACACCAAATTTACCATAAATTGGACGCGAATATTAAGGGTTAATCAGTTAGCTAGACCTGCGATGGCAAAGATCAGGAAGCCCCCCGTACCGGCCAACCTTTTCAAGCACTTTGCTATGGCCACGGTTGCGCTCACCACGCTCGTGGCGTTGTTGGCAGACGGGAGCCATCGTGAAGTACAGGCCGAACAGGCCGAGCCCCCCCAAGCCGATGCCGTGCAAAACAATCCCAGGCTGCTGCGCCGCGACAGCAACAGATCCGCCAACGCAGACGAATCGGGCGATTTCTATAAGGAGTCAGATGACACCTTCGGAGCACCGATGATGCGGCCGGTGCAAGCGGGCGGTATGATCGCACCGTCCCGAGCTATGAGCGGAGGAACTCGCTCGTCCCTTGCGGGCTACTCGCAGGCCTATCTCGATAGTCTTAGCGAGGAGGAATACGAGGCGCTGGTCGAGGGCTTGCGTGAGGCAGGCATGCTCGACCCAACCCAGCGCGAAATCCAGCTGGCAGCGCTCGAACGCGCTTCTACCTTGCGCAGCGGCAAGGCCCGGCGCGACTAAGCCTACATCCCGTAGCTGATCGCCAGCAGGATGCTGAGCGTGGTGACCATTATGAGCACTAGCGGCACACCCGTGCGCAGATAGTCAGCGAAGGAATACCGACCCTCGGCCATGATCAGCATGTTGGTCTGATAGGCAATGGGCGTCGCGTAACACAGATTGCAGCCGAACAGCACGGCCAGCACCAGCGGCTCCTGCGGCATGCCCAGTTGCGTGGCGAGATTGAATGCGATGGGCGTACCGACAGTGGCTGCCGTGGCGTTTGAGGCGAAGTTGGTCAACACGGTAACGAACAGCATGATCGCGGCGATCACGCCTGCCGGTGGCAGATGTTGCAGGCCTAGCGCCAGCGCCTCGCCCAGCCACATGGCCGCGCCGCTATCGAGCACGATGCGCCCGATAGCGATGCTGGCGGCGACCAACACGATCACCTTGCCCGAGAGCGCCCTGCCCACCCGGTCGAACTTCACGCAGCCGGTCACGAACATGAGGATGGCGCCGGCCAGCGCGGAGATGGCAATCGGCACCAGCCCGGCCGAGGCGAAGGCGACCGAGCCGAACATGATCGCAGCCGCGATCAGCGCCTTGGACCGACGCGGCATCTCGCGCGCACCCTCGAGCCGGAGCAGGCCGTCGCCAGCGGTGAAGGCTTCCAGCCCATCGCCCAGCCCCATCACCAGCAAGACGTCGCCTTCAGCGAGGCGCACATCGGCATCGACATTGCCGCGATCCTCGGCCAGCGGCTTGGCCGGGCGGTGGATGCCTAGCACGGCCACGCCATAGTGATCGGCGATATTGCTGCTGGCCAGCGTGCGGCCGATCAGGCGACTGTCGCCGGTCACAATCATCTCAACGACCTCGATGTCCTCGCCCCGCGCCTTCCCCTCGCTTTGGATGCGGTCGATCACCCAAGCGGGCGCTACCGGCCCGCGCAGCAGTCGCATTGCATTTTCAAGCCCGGAATGGGTGCCTGAGATCATCATCCGCTGGCCCGCCTCGAACGGACCCGTCGGCCGCTCCTCGAAGCGAAAATCTTCCGGCAGCGTGTCGACGATTTCATCGAAGTGCTTGCCCACCAGCCCGCTCAGCTCGGTTACGCGCAGCTTGGCGAAGAAGCGGCGCTCGACATGGTCCTTGTCGGGCGAGTTATCGGGCAACAGGCGCGGCATCACCAGCCACAGGTAGGGGAACGCGACCAGACCCGCCGCCAGCACGATCGGGGTATAGTGGAACACGCTCATCTGCGGCATGCCGAGATCGACTGCGATGCCGACCACCAGCAGGTTGGTCGAGGTGCCGATGGTGGTCGCCATGCCGCCGATCAGAACGGCGGCGTTGATGGGGATGAGTGTCTTTGAAGCAGGCATCGCCCCGCGTTGGGCGAGCGCGACGAAGATTGGCAACAGCAACACCAGCACCGGCGTATCGTTGACGATCATGGAAAGGCCCATGGCGATTCCCAGTGAGACGAACAGGCCGAGCTGGGTATTGACCTTCCACACCCGTTCGAGCGCGCGCGACACCGGATCGAGTGCGCCGGTCACCACCAGCCCGCGTCCCATGATCATCAGCGCGCAGATCGTGATCAGCGCGTAGTGGCCAAATCCCCCGAAAGCGAGCGCGAAGCCATCGGTCGGCAGGGTATCGGGCAAGGGATAGAAATAGAGGCCAACCGCAATCACCGCGATGGTGCCGAGCGAAACAATCTCGGTCGACATCTTCCCCCGCGCGAACAGGTAGAACACGGCGACGGTCAGCACCATGGCTGCGAGCGCATGGTAAGAAGGCATTGCGAGCATAAGCGCCCTCTATCCCAGCCTTGCGCGCAGGTGAAGCAAAGACATCATAGCAACTTGTACGCAGAAAACGAAAAAGGGGCGCCGTGAGCGCCCCTCTCGATGCCTGGTACCTCCGGCCGGACTCGAACCGGCACTTCCGAAGAAACTCGATTTTGAGTCGAGCGCGTCTACCAATTCCGCCACGGAGGCATCGGTCAGGCGGCAAGCCGATACAGCCCGCCGCACGCCATGACAAGCTATGCCTTCAGCGCTTCTGTCACCAGCTTGTGGAGACGCGAGTGCATCTGGTCATTCCCGGCGATCACCTGCTTGTCGCAAATGGTGAGGCTGCGCCCGCGATAGTCGGAGACGAAACCGCCAGCTTCGCGCACCAGCAGACAGCCCGCGGCGGTGTCCCAAGCCGAAAGATCGCTTTCCCAGAACCCGTCGAACCGGCCAGCGGCGAGCCAGGCAAGATCCAGCGAGGCCGCGCCATAGCGACGAATGCCAGCAACGTTCGGGCCGACACGGCCAAAGATGCGGGTCCATTCGGAGAAGTTGCCGTGGCCCTGATAGGGCGTGCCGGTGGCGATCAGCGCCTCGCTGAGCTGCCTGCGACCTGAAACGCGCAGCCGTGCATCTTGCAGCCAAGCGCCGCGCGTTTTCTCGGCCCAGAAAGTCTCGTCGGTGATCGGCTGATAGATGACACCGGCCGTGACCTCGCCCCACTCGTCCGAGCCGAGCTTGCGCTCCTGCACCGCGATCGAGATCGCGAAGTGCGGCAGGCCGTGGAGGAAGTTGCTGGTGCCGTCGAGCGGGTCGATGATGAAGCGCGGCTGCCCCGGCTCCGCCTCGATCTCGCCGCCCTCTTCGAGCAGATAGCCCCAACCGGGCCGCGCCGCCTTCAATTCATCCCACAGGATGCGCTCGGAGGCTTCGTCTGCCTTGGATACGAAGTCGGCCGGGCCCTTGCGGCTGACCTGCAGGTTCTCGATTTCGCCGAAGTCGCGACGCAGGCGGGCACCCGCCTTGCGGGCGGCCTTTTCCATCACGCGAATGAGGCCTGAAATTGCTGCCATGATGCCTTTTCCTGAAATCTAGAGGGCGCGGTTATAGGTACGGAATTCTCGGTCAAGTTCCCAACCCGCAGCTTCATATAACGCCTGTGCGCAGGTGTTGCTGTGCTGCGTGCTCAGGCGAAGCCGACTGACACCTTGCCCAACAGCGTATTCTTCTGCCGCCTTCACCAACCTTGCGGCGAGACCCTTGCGGCGATGTTTGGGCGCGACGAAAAGATCGTTGAGCACCAGCACGTCAGCCATCGCGGCAGAGGAAAACAGCGGATAGAGCTGAACGAAACCGCCAGCCTCTTCACCCTCGCGAGCCAACAAAACAACCGACTGGCTGCGCTCCATGCGTTCACGCAGGAAGTTGCGGGCCTTTTCGGGTTGTGGTTGGCCGCCGTAAAAGGCGCGATACGATTCGAACAGCGGGACAAGCAGGTCAAGATCATCGATCCCGGCCTGGGCGATCTGCATCAGCCAGCCTTCCCAACGTAGCTCTGTTCGTAAACGTCGACCACGATCCGGGTACCGCTTTCGATGTGCGGCGGGACCATGATACGCACGCCGTTATCGAGCACGGCAGGCTTGTAGCTCGAAGAAGCAGTCTGGCCTTTCACCACGGCGTCGGCCTCGACGATGGTGGCTTCGATCTGGCTTGGCAGCTCGACCGAGATCGGACGCTCTTCCCACAGTTCGAGCGAAACTTGCATGCCGTCCTGAAGGAAGGGGCGGGCATCGCCCAGCAGGTCGCTCGGCAGATGGATCTGCTCGAAGGTGTCGGTGTCCATGAACACCAGCATATCGCCGTCCTCATAGAGGAACTGGTAGTCCTTGGTGTCCAGACGCACCTTTTCGACCGTATCGGCGCTGCGGAAGCGGACGTTGGTCTTGCGGCCGTCGATGAGGTTCTTCATCTCGACCTGCATATAGGCACCGCCCTTGCCGGGCTGGGTATGCTGGATCTTGGCGACCTTCCAGATGCCCTTTTCGTATTCGATGATATTGCCGGGACGGATGTCCACGCCGCTGATCTTCATGGGTCTGCTTCCGATTTCAAAGAGATTGGCACGCGCCCTAGCCGCAGTTGCGCCGAGCAGCAAGCTCAGCCGAGCGCATCGGCCATGGTGATGGCCTCGATGACCTGCTCGATGCAACGCCGCGAGGTGCCGAGTGCGAAGTGCTGGGCCCTGACTTCGAGGCGCAGATCGCTCTCGTCGTCGCGCCCGCGCGCCGAATGGGCCGCGACGATCCCGTCGATAGCCGACCAGATTGCCACGGTCGGCACCGGCGGCTTTATGCTGAAATCCTCGGCGAAAGGCGGATTGTCGACGGTGTGATCGTTGATCATCTCGTAATATCGCCACCCGGCGTTGTCTCGCCGCCCGCCCGAGAACGGACTGCCGACGGTGATGACCGAAGCGATATGCCCGGGCACACGCTGCCCAAGGATACGGGCATAAAGGCCACCAAGGCTCCACCCGATCAGCACCACCTTGCGCCCTGTCTGGCTGTGCAGCGCGGCAATCCGCGCTTCGAGCCGGGCGAGCTTGGCAAGGTCGGCCCCGTGGTTCATCCCGAGCCGCCACCCGCTCGGCACGAACCCCCGTGCGCGCAAGGTGCGGCGCATCAGCAGGGTAGACACATCGCCCGTGGCCAGGCCGGGAATGACCAGCACCGCCCGCCCTTCCCCGATCCGCTTGCCTTTGCGCGGCGGGCGAAGAGGGTTGGCAAGCAAAGCCGGCAAAGCCAGTCCCTCGCGCAGCGTATTGCGCAAGGGCGGCGGATTGGCCTTGCCGCCCAGATCAGTCCCCGGTCAGGATGCGGTCGACCAACTGCTTCACCGAGGGAGTGAAGTTGTTCGAATAGAACGGGTCTTGCGCAAAGCGATAGGCCGCGTGGCCGGCGAACATCAGGTTCTCCTCCACCGGAGCGCCATGGGCGATTTCCTGCAAGGTCTTCTGGATGCAGAAGCTGCGCGGATCAGCAAGGCGACCAGTGGTGTAGTCGTCATGGTCTTTCCAGCTCGAGAACCCGCAGTGCGACAGGCAACCCATGCAATCGGCCTGATCCTTGCGGATTTCAGCGCGCTTTTCCGGGGTGACAAAGATCACCGTGTCGTCAGGCGTCTTAAGCGCGGTGGTGTGACCCTCGGCCACCCAGGCCCGTGCCCGTTCCAGGTCCTTGGGTGTGACCCAGAAGTTCTTGCCTTTCACACCCACGTCGAGCTGCACGGTGTGCTCGCCCGCCGAGACGCGGCTATACGGGATCTGTCGGTCCGACCGCGCCATCAGGTCGAGCAGGAACGGGTTGCGCACCGCGCTCGAATAGAAGCCGGTGGGACTGAAGCGGTGCAGCTCCACATCGCCGGGCTGGATCGTGCGCAGCGCATCTTTCCAGCCCTGCGGGATCGGGCTTTCCTCGGTCAGCAGCGGGCGGGTGCCGAACTGGAATGCGATCGGGCCAAGCTCGTCGTTGTCGATCCAGTCGTTCCACTCGCGCAGATACCAGACGCCGCCAGCCATCACGATCGGTACGCTTTCGGCCACGCCCTCCTTGCGCATCATCGCGCGCAGTTCGGCCACACGGGGATAGGGATCCTGCGGCTTCTTCGGATCTTCCGCGTTCGAGAGGCCATTGTGACCGCCCGCCAGCCAAGGGTCTTCGTAGACCACCGCCGCCAACAGGTGCGAAACCTTGTGATAGGCGCGCTTCCACAAGGCGCGGAAGGCACGGCCGGAGCTGACGATGGGCAGATAGTGCACGTCATAGCGCTGCGCGATTTCGGACAAGCGGTAGGGCATGCCCGCGCCGCAGGTCACGCCGGTGACCAGGCCCTTGGTGCGCTCCAGAATGCCTTCGAGCACGGGCTGCGCCCCGCCCATTTCCCACAGCACATTGATGTTGATCGCGCCCTTGCCGCCAGCAATATCGTAAGCGCGTTTCACCTGCTCCACGCCGCCGTCGATGGCATAGCGGATCAGCTGTTCATGCCGTTCCTTGCGCGTCAGCTGCTCATAGACCTGGGGCACGATCTTGCCCTCGGCGTCGTAGCTATCGGCGTTGACCGCGCTGACCGTGCCGATGCCACCCGCCGCGGCCCAGGCCCCGGAGCTGGCGTGGTTGGTGGCGGAAACACCCTTGCCACCTTCCACCAGCGGCCACACCTCGCGGCCACCATACATAATCGGCTTCAAACCCTTGAACGTCATCTACTTCCCCTGAGCCGCCACCGATCAGCTGGTGGCGGACATATCTTCCACATCGGCCTGAACACACGGCTCTATCGCGCTCGGTTCTGGCCGTTCTCCGACCGCTTCGAACTCGGCATAATAGCCGGCGATTTCCGGCTTGCGAACAAACTCGGTCAGCCGATAGCCCACACGGGCAAATTCGCAAAACAGCAATTGCGGACTGATGCCGTGCTGGTCGATCGGGCGATCGACATCGACCACCACTACATGCCCCTTCTCGCGCAGCGCCGGACGCACTCGCCAGAGGAAGGCATAGGGCTCCTCCACCTCGTGATACATGTGCACGAGCATGATGCGGTCGAAGCTGTTTACCGGCAGGCGCGGATCGTCGGGCAGGCCCGGCTTGATCGACACGTTATCTAGCCGGTCGCGCTCGACCCTGCTACCTAGGCGGCGCAGCGCATCCTCGTTGATATCGTTGGCCAGCACGCGTCCGGTTTCGCCCACGCGGGCGGCCAGGCGGACGGTGTAATAGCCCTCACCCGCGCCGACATCGGCCACGCTCATACCGGGCTCGATCCCGGCGAGGTCCATCACCGTTTCGGCTTCCTGCCGCCGGTCGCGCGCCTCTTCATTCGAAAAGGCGGTCGCCCCGCCAGCGGAAACGGGCCGGTCGGCCTTGGGAAATTCCTGTGATCCCGGTGCGCGAGCGTCGTCCGGCTGCTGGCAGGCAGCCAGCAACGCAAATGATGCAAGGGCAACCAGAGAGCGCAAGCCAGACATGGCAGGCGCCATTACTCCGCCAGAGCGCGGAAGGCAAAGATCGCAAGCTGGATGACCTTCCATTGCGCGCGATCCTAGTCGACGTCGTCCACTTCAACCGCCTCGCCTGTCACCTTGAGCGCAAGCGCCGCAGCGATGAACGCGTCGATATCGCCATCGAGCACATCGTCGGGCGTGGGACTGGTGACGCCGGTGCGCAGGTCTTTCACCATCTGATAGGGCTGGAGCACGTAGGAGCGGATCTGGCGGCCCCAGCCAATCTCGGTCTTTTCCTCGTATTCGCTTGCCGCCGCAGCTTCGCGTTCGGCCATCTCGCGCTCGTAGAGGCGGGCCTTGAGCATGTTCATGGCGGTAACGCGGTTCTTGAGCTGGTTGCGGTCGGACTGGCAGGCGACCACGATCCCCGAAGGAATGTGCGTAATGCGGACTGCGGAATCGGTCGTGTTCACGTGCTGCCCACCCGAGCCCGAGGCGCGGTAGGTGTCGACCTTCAGGTCCGAATCGTTGACGGTGATCTCGATATTGTCGTCGATCACCGGATAGACCCAGGCACTCGAGAAGCTGGTGTGGCGGCGCGCCGAGCTGTCATAGGGGCTGATGCGGACAAGGCGGTGAACTCCGCTCTCGGTCTTGGCATAGCCATAGGCGTTCTCGCCCTTGATCAGCAGCGTGGCCGACTTGATGCCGGCTTGGTCGCCCGCCTGATATTCCACCACCTCGACCTTGAAGCCACGCTTCTCGGCCCAGCGATAGTACATGCGGAACAGCATCTCGGCCCAGTCGCAGCTTTCGGTGCCGCCCGCGCCGGAATGGATCTCGATATAGGTGTCGTTGCCATCGGCCTCGCCCGAGAGCAGCGCCTTCACCTTGTCGCGGTCGGCCCGTTCGGCCAGCGAGGCGAGCGTGGCCATGCCATCGGCCACCACCTCGTCGTCACCCTCGGCCTCACCCATCTCGATGAACTCGACCGCGTCGGACATTTCCGAGGCAATCTCGTTCACGGTTTCGACCGCGTCCTTGAGGTTCTTGTGCTCGCGGCTGACAGCCTGCGCGTGCTTTGGATCGTTCCACAGGTCCGGATCCTGCACGCGCGCTTCCAGTTCGTCGAGCCGACGCAGAGCGGCGTCCCAGTCGAGCGATTTCCGAACCAGCGCCAGCGCGGCTTCGATCCGGTCGATATGGGCCTGCCCTTCGGCACGCATGGCATTGGTCTCCGCTAAAACAAAGCGCGCCGACTAGCGCAGCCGGGCGCTAAGGGAAAGGGCTGAGGACATGGAACGCGGGCGGCGCTTTAATAGATGCCGCCCTGATCCTCGGCAAAGTTGCTCGGCTCGCCCTCGGAAGCACCGCCCTGATTGCCGCCGCCCTGCTCGCGCCTGCGCAACTGCGCCAGGATCAGGTCGCGCATGGCGGCAATGGTATCGCCATCACGCCCGCTGCGGCGTGGCTCGGTATCGGGCTTGAACGCTTCCCAGATCACCGCATCGGCTTCCTGCGAAGGCCAGCCATCGAACACGCGCCGTCCGCTGCGCCGGTCGATCCGCACCATTCGCACCCCATCGGGAGCGATAAAGGGCCGTTCCGACCAGCGATCCCGCGTCGCCTTGGCGAAATCGACGAAGATCGGCGCGGCCGTGTTGCCGCCCTGAACATAGCCGCCAAGCGTGCGCGACTGTTGGTCGAAGCCGATATAGGTTCCCGCCACGATATCGGGCGAGCCGCCCACGAACCAGGCGTTGGTTGGGCCGGAGCTGGTGCCGGTCTTGCCGAACAGCGGCATTTCGAGCACTTTCAACCGGGTTGCGGTGCCGCGCTGGACCACACCTTCGAGCATATGGACGATCTGGAACGCGGTGCGCGGGTCCATCCGCTGCGCCCCCATGCGCTCGAACCGGGGCATGGGCTCGCCGTCCCACTCGTCCATGTTGCAGCCGTTGCACGCCCGCTCGTCGGCGCGCCAGATGACCTTGCCATTACGATCCTGCACATAGTCGATCAGCGAAGGCTGGATCAGCTTGCCGTGGTTCACCATCATCGAATAGGCGGCCACCATCTTCATTACAGTGGTATCGCCCGCGCCAAGCGCGAAGGCGGGATAGGGATCGTATTGATCCTTGTCGGCAATGCCGACGTTCTCGAACGTCTTGATCACGTTCTCCATCCCCGAATCCATCGCGATGTGGACGGTCATCAGGTTCTTCGACTGCTCCAGCCCGTAGCGCATCGGGTATTCCCCGCCGCCGCGCGAGCCGCCGAAATTGGTGAAGCATTTCTCACCCAGGTTGGCACCCTGATAGTAGCAATATTGCCGGTCGGGAATGAGCGAAGCCGGTGTCATACCGTTGTCGAGCCCGGTGGCATAGACGAACGGCTTGATGGTCGAACCCGGCTGGCGCAGCGCCTGGGTTGCACGGTTGAAAGCGCCGAGCCGCGAATCGAAGCCGCCTTGCATTGCCATCACGCGGCCCGTGGTCGGGCTCATGGCGACGAAGCCGCCCGAGACCTCGGGAATCCCGCGTAGGCGCCAGCCATTGCCCTCGGGCGAAACGGCGATGATGTCACCCGTTTTCAGCGCATCCGGCAGCGATCCTGCCAGGCGTCCTTCATCACCGTCAGCAAAGCCAACCCTGCCCGAGCCGCCGGACCGGCTGAGCACCACGGCGATCCGCCAGTCACGATAGTTGATGCCGATATAGGAGCTGCGCAGTTGGCTCTTCATATCGCCATCGCCCGGATTGACCGTGGCAATCGGCTTTTTCCAGGGGCGGTTGTTGTCGTAGCGCAGGATGGCATTGCGCAGCGCGTCGCGCGCGGCATCCTGCATTTCGACATCGAGCGAGGTTCGTACCCACAGCCCGCCGCCATAGACGCTGTTCGGCCCGTCGTCGGCCTCCTCACCGTAGCGTTCGATCAGTTCGCGCCGGACTTCCTCGAGAAAGTAGCCCGCATCGGCAGTCTGACTGCTGCTCGAGCTGTTGACGATACCGAGCGGCCTGGCCTGGGCTGCCTCCATCTGGGCACCGGTAATATGCCCGTTGTCTTCCATTTGCTCGAGCACCCAGTTGCGCCGGGCGCGCGCGGTCTCGAAGTTCTTCGCGCGGCTATAGACTTCCGGCGCACGCGGCAGGATCGCGAGGTAAGCCATCTCGTGCAGTTCGAGATCGTCGACATCCTTATCGAAATAGGCACGCGCGGCCGCCTGCACCCCGAACGACCTCCGCCCGAGCGGGATTTCGTTCAGGTACAAGGTGATGATCTCGCGCTTGGACAGCACGCTCTCGACACGCGTGGCGAGGATCATCTCCTTGAGCTTGCGCGTGACCGAATATTCGTTGCCGACGAGAATGTTCTTGGCCACCTGCTGCGTGATGGTCGAGCCGCCCACCGCCCGCTCTCCCGAGCCGAGCTTCGAGATATAGTCGATCACGGCGTTGACGAAGCCGCCGGCATCGATGCCGCCATGGCTCCAGAAGGTCTCGTCCTCGGCGGAGGTATAAGCGTTGACCAGCTGCGTCGGCAGGTCCTTGAACTGCAGCTCCACGCGCCGTTCACGCTCGTAGCGGCTGACGATCTCGCCATCGATCCCGCGCACAACGGTGGGCAGGTTCGGGCGATAGTCGAGCAGGCTTTCCGCATCGGGCAGATCGCGCACCAGCACGGCCCACAGGGCGGCGGCGAGCAGCAGCCCCAGCAACAGCGCGTAGCCCGCAAGGCGGACCAGCAGGTTTGCACGCCAGATCTCGCCGATGCGGCCAAAGGCGGCCCCTGCATTGCGGCGGATGCGAAGGCTGGTGGAGCTGTCGTCCATGGTATGATCGTCACTCATTTGCGGCGCCCTTTAGCATGGCCTTGCCGTGCGGCGCCAGATAGATGCGACAGCTTGAACGTGATCGTTCAGGGAGCTGCCGCATTGCGGGCAAGAAAGATGCGGATTGCGCTCGCCATGGTCTCAGCGAAGTTTTCACGACCTTCGGCAGAGGCCAGTCGCCTGGCCTCGTCGGGATTGCTGACAAAGCCAGCCTCATACAGGATTGCGGGCACATCGGGCGCACGCAGCACCGCCAGCGCGGCTTGCCGCCGTGGCTGGGGATGGAATGCCAGCCGCCCCTCCCCCTCGCGCACGATCAGCGAGGCGAACTCGTCCGATTGCGCGGCGGTTTGCCGTTGGGAAAGCTCAACCAGGATCGTCTCGACCGCTTCATTCTGCCCGGACAGGTCGAGACCGTTGATTACGTCGGCCTCGTTCTCGCGCTGGGCAAAGCGGGCGGCCGCCTGCGAATTTGCGGCATCGCTCAGCGTATAGATGCTGGCGCCGCGGACGTCAGCCTGCTCGCCGGCGCTGTCGGCGTGGATCGAGACGAACAGGTCCGCGCCAAGCTCGCGGGCGATGACGACGCGTTCGGCGAGGACCACGAAGCTATCGTCGTCGCGCGTCATGGCGACCCGCACGCCACCGTCTTCGAGCAACCGGTCGCGCAGAGCCTTCGCCAGACCGAGCACAATGCGCTTTTCCTGAAAGCCAGGCCCCACTGCGCCCGGATCAAGCCCGCCATGGCCCGCGTCGATAACCACCAGCGGCCGGCTCTTGTCCTGCGGCCCCAGCACTTCGGGGAGATCGAGCTGTTGCCCGGCTTGAGGCAGATCGATCCGAACCACATAGCCGCGGCCGAGAACAGGCACAGGAATGGTGAGACCCCAGGCATAAATAACCCCGAGCAGCAGCACGGGCGCCAGAAAGATCAGCATTATCTTTAAGCGATCAGACACCGTATTGCACTATTCCCCACGGCACTGTCGGCCCTTCGAGCATTTACCTAGCACGATGCAAAGAGAAATTGACCCGAATGCGCAACAAGGTTGCCGAGCCTTTCCCCGAATGCTAGCGAAATGCAATCCGACCAAAGTGGTCGGCAAAGGTCTGGAAAGGAAGGGCTCCCCCTCTTTCCGCCGCAGTTACAGGTTGATGTCGTAATGCCAAGCATAAGTCCCCTCGCCCAGCCGCAGCCTCTGTGCTGCCGCGCAGGCGAACCGGGCTTTGCGCAGAACACGAAGCTGCGCCTTGGCATTGCTGCAGACACGAATCACGGTTCCGTCGGGCGGAACGCCCGTGGAATCTGTCCATCTCCCCCGCAGCCTACTGGAAAAATGCCCATGGCTACGGGGATTCACACATTGGGACAGCGCAGCCGCGCAGGCGCCGCCTGCTCGCGCCCCGCTGTCCGGAGACTTATCAATGGCTACGCGCATGCTTATCGATGCGCGCCACCCGGAAGAAACTCGGGTGGCGGTGCTCCAGGGAAATCGCATTGAGGAATTCGACTTTGAATCTGCCGAACACAAGCAGATCAAGGGCAACATCTATCTCGCCAAGGTTACACGGGTAGAACCCAGCCTGCAGGCCGCGTTCGTCGATTTTGGCGGCAATCGGCACGGCTTCCTCGCTTTCAGCGAAATCCATCCCGACTACTACCAGATTCCACAGGCCGACCGCGACGCGCTGCTGGCCGAAGAACAGGCCGCCGCCGAGGAAGAAGCCGCGCTGCGCGAGCAGGAAGACGGCGACGATGGCGACCTCGACGGTCACGATGGAGACGACGACGAGGGCGAACCCGGCGTCGAAGAGATCGACACCTCCGAAAAGGACGACGTCGCGACGATCGAGGATGGCCACGTCGAAAACGGCGAGGACGACGACAGCGATGGCGAAGATGCCAGTGCTGACGGCGATGACGAAGGTGACGACAGCGAGTCCGGCGAGGACGACAACGGCGAGCAGCGCTCGCGTCGTGGCCGGGGCCGGGGCCGCGCGCGCCGTCAGGGCAATGGCCGTCGCGGTGGCGGCGGCAGCCGCGCGAAGGAAATCGACGAAGCCCGCGCCAAGCGTCAGGCGCTGCGTCGCCGTTACAAGATTCAGGACGTTATCCAGCGCCGCCAGGTGCTGCTGGTGCAGGTCGTCAAGGAAGAGCGTGGCAACAAGGGCGCTGCCCTCACCACCTATCTCTCGCTGGCGGGCCGCTACTGCGTGCTGATGCCGAACTCCAGCCATGGCGGCGGCATCAGCCGCAAGATTTCGTCGGGTTCCGACCGCAAGCGCCTGAAGAGTATCGTCAGCGACCTGTCGCTGCCGCGCTCGATGGGCCTGATCGTGCGTACCGCCGGGCTTTCTCGCACCAAGACCGAGATCAAGCGCGACTTCGACTATCTCGCCCGCCTGTGGGACGAGATCCGCGAGAACACGATGAAGTCGTCGGCGCCGTCGATGATCCATTCGGACAGCGACCTGATCAAGCGCGCCATTCGTGACATTTATAACCGCGAGATCGAAGAGGTCGTGGTCGAAGGCGAGGCTGGTTACAAGGCCGCGCGCGACTTTATGAAACTGCTGATGCCCAGCCATGCGCGACGGGTGAAGCACTATTCCGATCCGGTACCGCTGTTCCAGCGTTATGGCGCGGAAGATCAGCTCTCGGCGATGTACGATCCGATGGTGCAGCTCAAGTCGGGCGGCTACCTGATCATCAACCCGACAGAAGCGCTCGTCTCGATCGACATCAACTCGGGCCGCTCCACGAAGGAGCACGGCATCGAGCAGACGGCACTCCACACCAACCTCGAAGCCGCGCGCGAGATCGCGCGCCAGTTGCGCCTGCGCGACATGGCGGGCCTCGTGGTGATCGACTTCATCGACATGGAACACGGCTCGAACGTGCGCAAGGTCGAGAAGGCGATGAAAGACGCGCTGAAGAACGACCGCGCGCGTATTCAGGTCGGCCGCATTTCGGGCTTCGGCCTGATGGAAATGAGCCGCCAGCGTTTGCGCACTGGCGTGCTCGAGGCAACCACGCGCGAGTGCCCGCACTGCGACGGCACCGGCCTTGTCCGCACCGCCAGCTCGGCGGGCCTGTCGGCGCTGCGTCTGATCGAGGACGAGGCGGCCAAGGGCAAGGGCACGCTGATTACGCTCTATGCCTCGACCGAGGCTTCAATCTACCTGCTCAACTCCAAGCGCGCCGATCTTGCCGAGATCGAGAAGCTCTATGGCGTGACGGTTGAAGTCCAGCCCGAGGGCGAAGACGAAGGCGCGAAGATGCGCGTCACTTCCTCCGGCCCGCGCCCGACAGAAACGCCGAAGTTCGAACAGATCGTCGACGAGGACGATGACCCTGTTGACGACGAGGATGAAGACGACGGCAACGAGGACGAGACCGACGACAGCGAGGATGGCGATCAGCGCCGGTCCTCGCGTCGCCGTCGCCGTCGCGGTGGCCGGGGCCGGAACAAGAGCCGCCCCGAGGACGGTGACAACGACAGCGCGGATAGCGGTGGCGATGCCGGCGCGGACGATGAATCCTCCGAGACGGGCGAAAGCGATAAGGAGGGTGACGACGAGGACAAGCCGCGCCGCCGCCGTCGCCGGGGTGGCCGTGGCCGCAACCGTCGCCGTGACGAGGACCGCGCCGAGGGCGAGGATGAAGCAAGCTCGCAAGGCGACGATGGCGCGGCCGAGAAGGCCAGCCCCGACGCCGCCGAGAGCAAGGAAAAGGGTCCCGCTCCCGAAGTAGCCGAGGCAGCGGAACCTGCTGCCGAAGCGGCGGAGACCGCCGAGCCGGTCGCGGAAGAAGCGCCCAAGCCCAAGCGCCGTTCACGCGCCAAGAAGGCCGAGCCGAAGCCCGAAGTCGAAGCGGAGGCCGCTGCGCCAGCCGAAGAAGAAACTCCGAAGCCCAAGCGCCGCTCGCGCGCCAAGAAGGCCGAGCCGAAACCCGAAGCGGAAACGGAGGCCGCAGCGCCAGCCGAAGAGGCTCCGAAGCCCAAGCGCCGCTCGCGCGCCAAGAAGGTCGCCGAACCGGCTCCTGAGGAGGCTGCGCCTGCGTCGGAGGAGGCAAGCGAGGCCAAGCCCGAGGCAGAGGCGGCCCCGGCCCCGGTCCAATCGGCGCAGGAAGCTGCACCCGCTGAGGAAGCAGCGCAGACGGAAACGCCTCCCGCCGAAGAGAGCGAAGCAGGCGAACAGACGTCCGAAGAGCAGCCGCGTCGCGGCGGATGGTGGCAGCGCACTTTTGGCGCCTGATCACTCTATCAAAGCAACACGAGCGGGCCGCTTGTCTTCGGGCAAGCGGCCCGTTTCGCATGGACGGGCCGCTTCAGGCCCCGGCGCGGCGGGCTGTGCCCCACTCCATCCAGCCCGCCCAGCGCGGGGCCTTTGCAAAGTAGTCCTGACCAACGGGCCCGACCTCGAACCCGGCAGTACGGATGGCCGCGCCGATTTCGCGGGTGAGGTGGCAATTGCCTGCAAGCCGCTTCCAGACCGGCTCAATCCGCCGTTGCCAGCGGGCCACCTCAGGATCGGGTGCACGACCATGTTCGAGATAGATCAGCCGTCCGCCTGGCTTCAGTATCCGGCGCAGCTCGGCCAGCACTCTCGCCTGATCGCCGACCGAACACAGCGTGTATGTGCAGACCACCGCGTCGAAGGCACCGTCGGCAAAGGCGATATCTTCGCCAACGCCCGCGCGGATATCGGCGGATAGCCCGTGGGCCTGCGCCCTTCCCCGCGCCGCTTCGAGCAGATTGGCATTGGGATCGATACCGGCAAAGCTGGTGACCTGCGCGGGATCGTAGAGCTGCTGGTTAAACCCGCCGCCGCATCCGAGTTCGAACACCGCGCCGCGCGCCAGTGGCACGACCTCACGGCGCAATTGCGCCACATCGTCGCTGCCGCATGCCATCGCGATAACGCGCGGAAGCACCTGCGCGTCATACCAAGCCCCAAGCCCCATCGCCGCTCCTTCGCGCCGCCAGATGCTTCGTTTAGCAGGTCTTTTCGCCGTCACCAATCGCGATCACGGCGCAATGCGGTCTCCGCGCCAGTCGAACAGGCCGCCGCTGTCTGCCGGGTTCAGCCCTTCGATAACCGATAGCAGGTTGGCGCTTGCATCGTCAGGCGTGGTCAGTTGTCCTTCTGGCAGGTTGCTCTGAAAAGGGGACGACAGGCGCGTATCGACGGTTCCAGGATGCAGCGCGACGACCACGGCTTGAGGATGGGTGCGCCCCATCTCTATGGCGAAGTTCGCTACCAGCATGTTGAGCGCCGCCTTGCTAGCGCGGTACGAATGCCACCCGCCGATCCGGTTGTCGGAGATCGACCCGATCCGCGCCGACAGCGCCGCAAACACGCTTCGTCGCTCACGCGGGAACAACGGCAGCACATGCTTCGCAACCAGCGCCGGACCGATCGTGTTGATCCGCAAGATCTCCGCCATCGCCTCGGGATCGAGCGCCTTGTAGCTTCGCTCTGGCCCCGTACCGTCAGGCAGCGTCAGGACACCTGTTGCCACCACCACCAGGTCGGGCGGATCGCCGGTCCAGTGCGCCACCGCCTGCGCGATGCTGTCCTCGTCGCCGATATCGCAGGCAAACCGTCGCACGCCTTCCAGATGCGGCCCCTCGCCGCTGCGCGAGCCGGCCAGAACTTCCACGCCCCGCGCTGCCAGACCGGCCACCAGCGCGCTGCCGATGCCGCCGCCTGCCCCGAACACTGCTGCCTTGCCGATGGTCATTGCCGCTTTCGCTCTCCAATTGCGCGCCTGAGTGTGAAATTCCTCGCTCTGCTGCGCCTGCACACCTTGCGCCAACGCCTCAGGCGGCTAGATAGGGACCAAATTCATACAGGACCGATCCCATGGCGACCTTCACCCTCCCCAAGAACTCCAAGATTTCCGGCAAGGGCAATGTCCATAAGGCCGAAGGCGCCGCCCGTGTGAAGTCTTTCAAGATTTATCGCTACGATCCCGACAGCGGCAAGAACCCGCGCTACGACACCTTCGAGATCGATCTCGACGACTGCGGACCGATGGTGCTGGATGCGCTGTTCAAAATCAAGAACGAGGTCGATCCCACGCTGACCTTCCGCCGCTCGTGCCGCGAGGGTATCTGTGGTTCGTGCTCGATGAACATGAACGGCAAGAACGGCCTCGCCTGCACCACCGCCATCGAAGACCTTTCGGGCGAAATCCGCATCACCCCGCTGCCGCACATGGAGGTGATCAAGGATCTGGTGCCCGACTTCACCCACTTCTATGCCCAGTATGCCAGCATCCGCCCCTGGTTGCAGACCGTCAGCACCACGCCTTCGGGCAAGGAGCGGCTCCAGTCGCCCGAACAGCGCGAGAAGCTCGATGGGCTTTACGAGTGCATCCTGTGCGCCTGCTGTTCGACCTCGTGCCCGAGCTACTGGTGGAATTCCGACAAGTTTCTCGGCCCGGCGATCCTGCTTCAGGCCTATCGCTGGCTGGCGGATAGCCGCGACGAGATGACCGGCGAACGGCTCGATGCGCTGGAAGATCCGTTCCGCCTCTATCGTTGCCACACGATCATGAACTGCGCGAACGTTTGCCCCAAGGGCCTCTCGCCCGCCAAGGCGATTGCCGAAACGAAGAAGATGATGGCCGAAAGGCACGTCTGACCCTTGGTGAAGGCAAGCGACCCGGCCTCGCGCCGCGAACATCCCGACCACCCCGGATGGATCGATGCATCCTTCGGCGAGGCCGAGCATTATAACCGTGCCGTCGTCGGAACGCTGCTGATCCGGCGGGAAGGCCCGCAGGTGGCACGGCTGCGGATGATGCCCGAGGAATGGCACAAGAACCAGTATGGCGTCATTCACGGCGGGATGATTCTGGGCCTGATCGACATTGCCGGATTTGCTGCCGCCACCGAATTGAGCGACGGCGCATTTCCGGGCGGGGTCACCATCGAACTCAACAACCATTTCGTCGGCTCGGCTGAAGCGGGGCGGCCGCTCGATGCCGTGGCACAGATAGTCCGCGAAACGGGCAAAATGCTCTTCGTGCGCGGCACCGTCGAGCAGGATGGCGCGATTATCGGCTCGTGGTCCTCGATCCTGCGCAAGATTGCTGCGAGCTAACAGGTTTCGCGATGAGCGTACTCGCACGCTACGAGCGGCTGATCACCGACGGCCAGCTGCGCCCCGACCCCGACCAGCGCCGCGCCGCCGAACGGCTCGACCGGCTCCAGCGCGAGCTGGAGGCTGACGAGACCGGCGGGCTGCTCGGCCAGTTGTTCGGGCGCAAGAAGGTGCGGCCGCAGGGCGTTTACATGTGGGGCGGCGTCGGGCGCGGCAAGTCCATGCTGATGGATCTGTTCCACGAGAACCTCGCCATATCCGAGAAGCGGCGCGTGCATTTCCATGCCTTCATGCAAGAGGTCCACGCCCACCTGCGCGATGCTCGCAAGAGCGAAAGCGGCGATCCGATCCCGATTATCGCCCGTGAGATCGCCGAGGGGCTGCGCGTGCTTGCCTTCGACGAGATGGTGGTCACCAATTCAGCCGATGCGATGATCATGAGCCGACTGTTCACTGCGCTGATCCACGAGCATTCGATTGCCGTTGTTACAACCAGTAACCGCCCTCCGCGCGATCTTTACAAGGACGGGATCAACCGTGACCTGTTCGTTCCGTTCATCACGCTGATCGAGGAGGAACTGGACGTGCTCCCGCTCGATGGCCCAACCGACTACCGGATGCAGCGCATCGGCGGGCTCGACACCTGGCACTGCCCGATTGGCGACGAGGCCACGGGGAAGGTGCGCGAGGCGTTCTTCCGGCTGACCGATTTCGCGCCCGAAGATGCCGAGCATGTGCCCAGCGCGGAACTGGATGTCGGCGGCGGCCGCACGCTGCATGTGCCCAAGAGCCTGAAGGGCGTGGCGGTGTTCAGCTTCAAGCGGCTTTGCGGCGAGGCGCGCGGCGCGCCCGACTATCTCGCCATCGCGCGCGCTTATCACACGGTGATCCTGGTCGGCATTCCGCAGATGGGTCCGCATATGCGCAACGAGGCGGCACGCTTCGTGACGCTGATCGACGCGCTTTACGAGCACCGGGTGAAGCTGTTCGCCACTGCCGCCTGCGCGCATGACGACCTCTATCCTGCGGGCGATGGGGCCTTCGAGTTCGAACGCACGGTAAGCCGCCTCAACGAGATGCAGAGCAGCGAGTATATGGCGCTCGGCCATGGCGAGGGTGACTAGCTACCGAAGGTTTTGAGCCTGTCCTTCGAGACGGGCGCTTAGCCTTCGGCTTCGTGCCCTCCTCAGGACGAACGGTATCTGGCATCCCTCCCCGCACCCCCGTTCGTCCTGAAGAGCGAAAACGCAGTCTGAGCGTCTCGAAGGATTGGTTGCGCGTCGGTGATGGCCTGCGGAGCCTAGCCACTTATCCCCAACCGGGCCAGCGAACGATCCAGCATCACCAGTTGCCACAGCAGCCGCCCATGATCGCTGCGCCCGGAGATATGCTCCTCGGCCACCGCAGCCAGCCGCGCGTTGTCGAACCAGCCCGTCCGCGCCAGCGCCGAAGGCCCGGCGATGCCGCGCGCCTTGTCGGCCAGCGGCCCGCGAAACCATTCGGCAATCGGGGTCACGAAACCCTGCTTGGGCCGATAAAGGATGTCCTTGGGCAGATAGCGCTCCATCGCCTTCTTCAGCAGCCACTTGCCCTGCCCGCCCTTCACCCGCATCCCCTCGGGGAGACGCGCGCAGAACTCCACCAAATGGTGATCGAGCAGCGGCTCGCGCGCTTCGAGGCTCACCGCCATCGAAGTACGGTCCACCTTGGTGAGAATATCGCCCGGCAGCCAGAACGTCAGGTCGGCATATTGGGCCGCATCGAGGCCCGAGCGTGCCGGAGCGCCTGCCATCCGCTCGATCAGCGCCGTCTCGCCACGATAGTCGCCAATCTGCCGGGAGAGCGCATCGGAATAGAGGCCGAGCCGGACCTCAGGCGGTGTTACCGACAGCCCGCGCGCATAGCCCTGCGGCCCCGTCCCCGAAAGCGACTGCAAGGTCGACTTGAAGCGCAGGGGACGCGGGAGCCAGTCCGCCTTTGGCCATGCCGCGCCCAGCGGAGCCAGCGCCTTCTCGCGCAGCGCCTGCGGGATCATGGCCCGCACCCGCTCCTCATGCGCATGGAACACCTGCCGGCGGTAGCCCGCCAGCGCCTCGTCCGCCCCGTCGCCCGAGAGCGCCACGGTCACGCTTTCGCGCGCGAGCTGGCACACCCGCCATGTCGGCAGCGCGGAGGCATCTGCGAAAGGCTCGTCGAACATGCCCGCGATGGCGTCGATAGCGTCAAACTGGTCGGCGCTGACGGTGCGCGCGGCGTGGTTGGTCCCGAACAGCTCGGCCACACGCTCGGCGTAGCTGGTCTCGTCGGCGCTGGCGATGTCGAACCCGATCGAGCAGGTGCGCACCGGCTCGCGCGCCTCCTCCGCCATCATCGCCACGACGGTCGAGCTGTCGACCCCGCCCGAGAGGAAGGCCCCAAGCGGCACGTCGGCCACCATGCGCGAGGATACCCCCAGCTTCAGCCGGTGCAGCAGTTCGGCCTCCAGGTCGCGCTGATTGCCCTTGTGGCGGTCCGCAAAGGAGATATCCCAATAGCGCTGCGGCTCTGGCACCGCGCTGTCATGGCGCAGCAGCATGGTATGCGCGGCAGGCAGCTTATCCACGCCCTTGAGGATCGAGCGATGATCGGGAACATAGCCCCAGGTCATGTAGTCCTCGATCGCCAGCGGATCGACGTCACGCCGCAGCAGCGGGTGCGCGAGCAGCCCTTTCAGTTCTGAGGCGAAGGCCAGCGATCCATCCGAGAGATGCGCCAGAAACAGCGGCTTCACCCCGAACCGGTCGCGAGCAAGGAACAGCGTGCGCTCGCCCTGATCGTAGATCGCGAAGGCGAACATCCCGTCGAGCCGCCGCACACAGTCCGGCCCCCAGCGGCGCCAGGCCGCGAGGATCACCTCGGTGTCGCCATCGGTGCGGAACTGTTCGCCTAGCGAGGCAAGGTCCCGGCGCAGCTCGCGGTAGTTGTAGATCTCGCCGTTGAACACGATGATCGAGCGCTCGTCGGGCGAGAGCATCGGTTGCGGTGATCCCTCGATATCGATGATCGAAAGACGGCGATGTCCCAACGCAACACCCGGTGCATTCCACACGCCCGATCCGTCCGGCCCGCGATGGGCAAGCACGTCGCACATCCGCGCAACCCGGGCGGGATCGACCGGCTTGACCGTGCCACAGTGGAAAATGCCAGCGATCCCGCACATGGGCGCGTTGCCTAGTCCAGCCCGACGATCCGGTCCATCCATTTGCCGGACGGGCCGATAGCGCCGATAAAGTCGGAAATGGCAGCCTGTGCCGCATCCCCGCTGCCCTCTGCCGAGACGATCAACGTTGCGGTCGGGCGGGCGGTGAACAGCAGGCGGTCGCGCATGGTGAGCGCCTTCAGTTCGAGGCGGCTGCTGCCTGTCCAGTCACCATGGCGATACCAGGTCATGGCCAGGCGCGGGTGAACGCCAACGGCTTGTAGCCGGTCGGCCTTGCCGCCGTCGATGGCGGGGGCCTCGCCCAGCCAGCGCCACTCGGTGCCAGGCGGCTGCGCGCCTTCGCCATAGGCTCCGGCCTCGCGGCCCTCTTCCTGCGCGGCGTAATAGGCAAGGAACACGTCGACCCGCGCGCCGCTTGCACTACGATAGGTGCCGAACAGGCGGCGGTCCGCACCCGGAGCTTGGGGTCGCCATGGCCAGCCTTGCTCGGTCGGCACCTGCTCCCATCCAGCCACCTGGGGGAGCACGATGGCTTGCGGCAGCGGAGCCTCAACTGCGCGGGCTACGCCTGCCCAAGCGGTCGTGGCGATGGCGAGCGCTGCAAGGCTTGCAAGCACCGCCCAGCCCGGAGCCGCAAACCGTTCGAGCGACGTGATCCAGCCTGCGCCCTGGATTTCTGCGAGGTCGATCGCGGGCTCGTCCACGCTGCGGTCGAAGAATCGCCAGCCAGCGCCTACCAGAGTCGCCATCACCACGGCGAAGAAGATCCAGCCATAAAAAATATGGTCGAACCCCGCCGCGAACTCGATGCCCTGGAACTGCGCTATGTAAATCGTCCCCCACGCGCGCACGCCATTGGCGAGGATCGGCACGATCACCGAGGCCGCCATGAATGCCGCCCGCCGCCATACCGAGCGGAAGCACTGGTTGGCGATCAGCGCGCCGAGCGCCACCATAGCAACGAGAAACTTCACGCCCGAGCAAGCCTCCGCCACCTCAAACAGACCCACCGGCGTATCGATGAACACCCCTTCGATCTCGGCAGGAATGCCCGATAAGTGGGTGAGCGCAATCGTGATATCCGCCGTGATCATTTGCAGCACGGGCACCAGTTCCTCGCCGATTGGCACGAGGAACACGCTGTAAAACAGCGGAAACAGCAGCGCATAGGAGGCCCGTGGGCCGAGCAGCGCCAGCACGCTGGCGGGCAGCATTGCCACCGCGCCAAGTTGACTCGCCGTGGCCAGCCCAGAGATGTTGCCGAGCAGCCAGACCAGCAAGGCCGCGCCCAGCGCAACAAGGCCAGGCCACCAGGCGCGCGGGGTCAGGAGTGCCAGCTCGGGCAGCCGCTGCCAGACGAGCCAGACAAGGATCGGCGGCACGAGAAGGATATGGTTGTAGGTGGAATTGCTCCACCAGTGCCCCATCATGGCCGCCCATTCGCCTGCGAACAGCGCCAGCAACGCCACCCATGCCAGTGCCAGTTGCAACAGCGGGGCGCGCCACTGCGGGACGATGCTCTCGGTCAGTGGAGCGCGCGTGGGAGAGATCGCGTCAAGCCGCATCGCGGCGCGCCGTTCGGTCAGGGCCGGGCGTAAGGCCGACAATGGCTGCCAGCGGTGCCATCATCGCGGGCCAGCTCATCCGGTCGAACACGAGCTGACGACCTGCGTTGCCGATGCGTTCAGCGCGCGCAGTGTCGTCCGCCAGCGCGCAGGCCTGAGCGACGAAATCGGCATCGTTCTCGCAGCGGAGGAAGTGTTCGCCCGGATCGCCGTCGATTCCTGTCAAGGCCTCCGGCGAGGCGAGCACGGGCCTGGCCATGGCCATGGCCTCAAGCACCTTGTTCTGGACCCCGCGCGCTATGGTTAGCGGAGCGACCACCATACTGGCCGCTGCGAGAAACGGGCGCATGTCGGGCACTTCGCCCCACACTCGCGTGCCCGGCTCGCTCGCCAGGTTGCGCACTGAGGGGGTGGGCGCGCGCCCGACGATGTGGAACTGAGCCGCAGGCTGGCGGGCAAGGATCGCGGGCATGATTTGGCGGGCAAACCGCTGCACAGCGTCGATGTTGGGTGCATAGTCCATCTGCCCGGAGAACACGAAATGCGGGCCGACTGTGTCCGCCAGATCGGCATGCGGGCGGACCTCGGCGGGATCGTAGGCCGTACAGTCAATCCCGTTACGCAGCGCGCCGATATTCGCCACACTTGGGCAACGCGCGCGCATCAGGGCGGCCTCTTCCTCACTCACCAGCAGCGAGCGGTCGGCTCGGGCGGCGAGCTGCGCTTCGTGCTGGCGCAGCAGCCTGCCCTCTCGCGCATGGACCCAGCGCATCGGCCAGCCGCTCTTCGCAGCATAGGCCTCGAACTTGGCCGAATCGACATCGACGAAATCAATCACCAGCCGTCCGGCCCAATCCTGCGGGACATATTGTCCCATCTGGCCCGAGAAGACATAGATTGTCTGGATCGAACGGCTCGCGAGCGTCTCGCGAACCCAGCGATGAAGTCCTTCGCTTGCGAAGGCAGAAAGGCTGATCGGCTTGCCCTTCACCAAGGCTTCCAGCCCGGCGACGGGTAACGCTTTCGCGCGGCGCGGCATGCAATAGCTTGCCGCCAGCCCGGCCAATTCCTGCTCTTCCGCCATGTCAGCATCGGTCTCGGCCAGACAGCCGACATGCACCGGAGCAAGCCTGGCCAGCGCCTTCAGCACATTGTGCGAACGGATCTTGTCGCCCCGGTCGGGCGGAAAGGGTGTCCGATGCGCGAGGAACAGGATCTCTCCCGGCATCAGCCCAACCCCCGCGCGATCAGCGGGCCGAGCCGGTTGGCCGCGGCCAGCGGCAGCTGTTTCCACGCGGCAATGCGCGACTGGTGCTGCGGGCTGAGCGGATCGGCATCGCGCGCCTCGCAGCCCGGCACGGTCCATTCGGCATAGGTCAGCGGCTGGGGCTCAAAGCCCCAGGTCTTCTTATAGGAATAGGGGCCGGTGCCGGTCTTGCTGCGCCCGAAATCGAACGAGGTGCAGCCCTTGCGGCGGGCATGACACATCAGCTCGTAATACATCCGGTCATTGCTGCGCAGGCGGCGCGCGGCATAGGTGCCGCCACCCCAGTAGGGCATCACCGCCCCTGCGTGGTAGAACGACAGCACCGAGGATACCGGAACGCCGTGATGGCGCACGGTCAGGATATCGGCATCGACCGCATCGAGCACGGCATCGAACAGGCTGCGCGGGAAAACCGGCGTGCCCAGGTTGCGAACGCTTTCGGCATAGACGGCATAGTGCGCTGCCCGGTCGGCCTCATCGCGGCCAACGCTGACTTCGAGATCGGCGCCAAGGCTCTTGCGCACTTCGGCGCGCTGCTTGCGCGGGATCGCGGCGAGTTGGGCCTCGTCATCCTCGGCCAGTGGCATCACGAACCCGCAATAGCGTTCGGTCAGCAAGTCCCACCCTGTCCGCGCCGGTCCGCCGCGCAGTTCGACACTCGTGCACGAAAGCCGCTGCGCCAGTTCCTCGACCGCGACGATCAGCCGCTCGGCCGTCGCTTCATCACCTGCCAGCGCACCGCCGCCCACGGCAAAACCGGACGACGCCAGCGTGCGCCCGAAAATCGGCGAGTGTAGCTCGGTAAGCGGCATCCATCCGGCTAGCTCTTCACCGCGCTCGGCGATCAGGCCCAAGGCCCGCTGCCCGGTGCCGCGCTCCACGGCCTGAAGCCATTGCGGAGAGTGAAAGAGCGTGCCTCCCTGCCGCGCGACGAAGGCCTCGATACGCGCGCACTCGTCGGGCTGCGTGAGCTCGGCTAGCCGCACAGCATCGGTGGTCATGACGAACGGCGCGTTCATCGTGCGGCGTCCAGCATCGCCGCCTCACGCGCGACAACCGTGTCGACCCGGTCCCATGCAAACTCGCTCACCACACGTGCGAGCTTGCCCGCCATCCGGTCGAGATTGGTGTAGTGCCGAAAGCGCGAGCGCAGCGGCGCATCGGGCACGCGCGGTTGGCCCGGGTCCACCTCCCACGGGTGGAAATAGAAGATCGCAGGCCGCCCCTCGCGGTGGTTGACCTGCCGGATCGCCCATCGGCTGAAGTGATAGGGCAGCACGCGGAAGAACCCACCGCCGCCAGCGGCAACGCGCCTGCTTCCAAGCATGGCGGTGGTCACCGGCAGCTCGATCAGATCGGCATCGGCCAGCGGGCGAAACGCGAAGCGGGGGGCCTCGGGCCAGCCATAGTGATCGTGCGCGACTGGTGCCACGCTCGACGAGTAGGCATAGCCCTGCTCGGCCAGCACCTCGAAAGCCCAGGGAGTGCGCTTGTCGATCGAGAAACTCGGGGCGCGATAACCCTTTACCGCAGTTCCGCCCGCATCCTCCAGCACGCCGCGCGCACGGGTAATGTCTTGCGCAAACTGCTCAGGGCTGAGCGTGAACACGCGGGCATGATCCCAACCATGGCTGGCGATCTCGTGGCCTGCGTCGGCGATCCGGCGGATCAGCTGCTTATGCCGCTCGGCCACCCAGCCCAGCGTAAAGAAGGTGCCCTTGACCTGTGCCGCGTCGAACATGGCGAGGATCGCCTCGACGTTGCGCTCCACCCGGTCTTCCAGCGAAGGCCAGCTATCGCGATCGATCACCTTCTCGAAGGCGCCGACCTGGAACCAGTCCTCGACATCGACCGACAGGGCATTGACCACCCTTGCGGATGTGGCCTTGCCCTGACTGGCGGCACGATCTGGCGCAATCGCGTTCACGGTGCTCTGCCCCCAACCGCCGCTCAGGCGGCCTTGCTCGAATCCATTTCCGCTTCGATCCACTCGATCAGCATCGAAAGCGTCTGGCGGATGGTGCGCTCCTGCTCGAAGGTGCGAGCCTCAAGCTTGACCATCCTTTCGCGCATGGCCTCAATTTCCGGCGTGAGCAGCCGCTTGACGCTGTCTTCCGCCTGTCCCGACAGATCGAGCACGGCATGCTGCAACTCGGCGATCTGCTCGCGCATCATCTCCAGATCGGAATCGGCATGCGATCCGCCGTCGGCCTTTGCCGCCAGTTCGTCCAGCGCTTGCCCGAGTTCGGCGATGCGCACGTCACGCTCGGCCAGCAGGTCGTCGATCAATTGCGGGTCGATCGCGGAGGGAGCGGTCTGCTCGGTCACCGGGGCCTGGGCTGCCTGCGCTGTCGGCTGGCCGAATTCCTGCGGCACCTTCACAGGCGCAAGGTGGGACGTCTCCGATGCCATTTCGGAAAGCACGTGGTCGACCAATTCGACATCGATCACCTCGACCCGGTCAAGCGAACCGAGCATCAGCACCCGGTTCACGATCTGGTTGACCTTGCGCGGAATGCCGCCGCTGGCCTCGTAAAGCTCGGCGAACACGCCCTCGGCAAACTGCGGGTTGCCCTGCCAGCCTGCCTTCTGAAGGCGGTGCAATACATAGGGCTCCACCTCTTCGGCCTGCATCGGCTCGAGGTGATGGGCGGCGATAATTCGCTGGCGCAGCTGTTCGAGCGCGGGCTCGTTCTGCAAGGTGGCACGGAACTCGGGCTGTCCGAGCAGCAGCACCTGCAACAGCGGGTGGCTGCCAAGCTGGAAGTTCGACAGCATCCGCAGCTCTTCGAGCGCCGAGACCGACAGGTTCTGCGATTCGTCCACCACCAGCAGGCAGCGGCGGCCCGCGCGCGCTTCTTCGTGCAGGAACGCCTCGATCTCGCCCAGCGCAGTCGCCTTGTCATGACCCGCCACCGACAGTCCGAACGCGCGCGCGATAACGTGGATGATCTCCTCGCCATCGAGGTGGCTGGTGACGACCTGCGCCACCGTTACCTGGTTCGGATCGAGGCTGCGGATCGTGTGCGCGACCAGCGTGGACTTGCCCGCGCCGATCTCGCCGGTGATGACGATGAAGCCCTCCCCCTGCGCGAGGCCATAGCCGAGGTACGACAGTGCCTTGCGATGCGTGGCGCTGCGGAAATAGAAGTCCGGATCGGGGGTCAGCTGGAAGGGCTTCGCGGTGAAGCCGTAGAATTGGTCGTGCATCTGTGAACTCCCGTAGTCCGTCAGAATGAATAGCGTAGGCCGAGCAGGGCCGATGCAGAGGTGTAATCGGGCAGGCTTTCGCGTGTGATGCCATCGAGGCCAACGGCCGCCGTGCCGCTCAGGCCTGCGATGATGGTCCTATAATACGAAAGCGTCGCGTTGTAGCCAAGCGAGCCGCCGGCATTATCGAGTCCAGTTTCGAACCATGACGCCGAGGCGTTGAAATTGAGGCTCGACTGGCGGTCGAGTTGGCGGCTGGCATAGGCGGCGATCCAGTAGTTCTCGTCCTTCAGGCCATCCAGCGGGGCGAGCACCGTTCCCGGCGCGGCGATGTATTTGCGCCGATCATAGCCCAGGCCGAGCCCAAGCTGCGTGCGGCCCATGGCGCGAGCGTAGCTGGCGCTGACACCGCGACGGCGGTAAGTTGCCGAGCGCAGCGAGCCGAGCCCTGCGAGGGTGCAATTGCCGCCCTCAAGGCTGCCCACGCACCCGCCCAGATCGCCGGTCACAGGATTGCGGATCGCCTCGAAGTCTGTGCCCAGTCCTGCGAGCGAGTCCGACATCTGTCCGCCGAAGCCGGTGATGTTGTCGTAAACCGAAACGTTGATCGAAGAGTTCGCGTTTGGCGCGTAGGAAAGCGAGCCATAGAAGGTCGTCGAATCGTAACGGCGGCCAATCGTTGCGCTCAGACTGGTGCGGCGGCTCGGGCGCCACATCACGCCGACATCCCAGATCAGCCCCTCGGTTTCGTAGGCTATCTGGCGCGGCTGGCTGTCGTCGGTGACGTAGCGACCGTCGGGCCCGATGACCGGGGTGCCGCTATCATCGCGCACCGCATCGCGGCTCGAAACCTCGACGTCCTCGTAACCCACGCCGCCAATCAGCGCGACATCGCGGCTGACTGGCACGGTCACGTCGGCGCGCACATGGCGGTCGTCGATCCGCTGATCGAGATTGGAAATGTCCTGCCGGTTCCATCCGGCGCCAACGCCTAGGCCGACCGGTAGCACCACATTGGGGGCAATTCCTGCCCGCACGGTGGCTGCCTGGCTCACACTGTCGTCAAACACGTCAACCAGATCGCCATTCGAGGAGGTCGTCACGACGTCGGGCGAATCCACCCGCGCGTAGCCAATCCGGTAGGCTCCGGTGACCTCGACATCACCCACCTGCGTTTGCAGGCTGGGACCAGCATAGACCGAGTATATCTGCGTGGTTGAATC
Organism: Aurantiacibacter flavus; assembly: GCF_039710615.1. NCBI lineage: Bacteria > Pseudomonadati > Pseudomonadota > Alphaproteobacteria > Sphingomonadales > Erythrobacteraceae > Aurantiacibacter > Aurantiacibacter flavus. The sequence goes on along the minus strand of NZ_JBDLBR010000001.1, from coordinate 886,104 downwards.
CGAATTGACGCCATAGCCGCCGATGGAAGTGGCGCCGTTGCGCGAGACCCGCGTGCGCGCCGCCATGCCGCCCGCCTCGAGGGTGAGCGTGCGCGGCACCAGCGCGAGCGAACCGCGCGCGATGCCGGTCAACGTGTCGACATCGGCAACGTCGTCGTCCCAACCGATCGAGCGTTCGTAGCGCAGCGAAACCGAAGCGGCAGAGTTGCGCCCGGAAATGGAGGCGTCAACACCTGCCCCGAGACGCGAATAGGTAAACACGTCGGAGCCAGGCTGAAGCTCGGCGGTCACGACCTGTGCCGCTTCGATGTAGGGCGTGATCTGGACGCGGCTCTGGCGCTCGCCGCTCGCCTCATCATCGCGCGCCATCACGGGCGTCGCGAAAGCGGCAACAAGCGTGGCGACCAGAGCAGTGGAATGCCGGAACCGGTGCATAATCCTCACGCCTCCTGACCGTAATAGGTGCCGAACCGGCGACCGCTGGGGCTGAAGTGCGCCGCGTTGAGCAGCAGCTTGATATCGGGGCAGGCAGAAAGCAGCGTCAGCGCATCTTCAAGCGCGCTCTGGCCGGTGCGGTCGGCGCGGGTGACGACGATGGCCTGGCCCACGTGCCGCGCCAGTTCCGCCGCCGGAGAAGCCGCCAGCGCCGGAGGAGAATCGAAGATCACGATGCGATTGGGCGCACCCGCCGTCAGCCGGTCAAGCACCTGCGCGGTGCGCTCGCTGGTCAGAAACTCGCTGTCGGAATTGGTCTGGTTGCCCGCTGGAAGCACTAGCAGACCGGCGATGTCGGTCTCGATAATGCAGTCTTCGAGCCGCACATCGGGATTGGCGAGCGCGTCCATCAGCCCAGTGCTGCTGGAGAGGCCAAGCGTAGAGAGGATCGAGGGCTTGGCAAAGTCGGCATCGACCAGCAACACTTCACTGTCCTTCTCGGCCGCCATCGCCAGAGCGAGGTTGGCGGCGCAGAAAGTCTTCCCCTCGGCGGGTAGCGGCGAACAGACGAGCACCCGCTGAGCGCGCGCACCCTTGCCCGCCTCGCGCGCCTTGCGCACAGAATTGAGCACCTGCCGCTTCACGATGCGGAATTCTTCGAGGAGGCCAGTCACCTGGCCTTCGGGCAGGATCAGGCCGGCGCGCTGCAACTGCTCGCGGTCAATTGGTTCGATGTGGCCTGAGAGTTGCAGCGGCGCAACATCGGCAGGCACGGCTTCCTGCACCTGAGGAGCCGACACCGAGACTGGCGACGATGGGGCCGGCGACGATGAAGCCGGAGACGATGGGGCCGGAGCGGCGTGCTGCAAATCGCGCAAGGGAGACACTGCCGGTTCAACCCGCTTCGGAGCCTGACGGTTTACCGGGCGCGCAAGCTCGCTGGGAACGGGAGCCGGGCGCAGCTCGTCAGCGCCCCAGACATCTTCGTCGCGGTCGAACAGCGAACGGCCCGGGCCGGGGATCTTGCTCTGGTCGGTCATGCGTCCATCCTCATGCCATCAGCCCGCGCTGGACGAATTCGAGGCCCATCAGGATTACAAACAGCAGCCCTAGCCCGCCGACGCCGACAGCGAAATACTTCAAACGCCTGGCCCGCAAAGCGCGGCCCGCAGGGGTGAACACATGCGACACCGTGCCGATAACCGGCAGCCCTATCTCGCGTTCAAGCTGGCTCGCAGTCGCAAAGGTGGAACCAAGCTTGGACAGCGCAAAGGCAGTGGCCGCCCCCGCTCCCAGCCCTACTATCAGCACGCCCGCCAGCAGCAGTGGCCGATTGGGCGCGGCGGGCGCGCGCGGGGTGCTCGGAGGGTCGATCACTTCGAACTTGATCGCGCTGTTCTCGCTCTCGACATCGCCGCGCAGGCGAAGCTGTTCGCGATCGTTGAGCAGGTCGTCGTAGCGCTTGCGCAGCACGTCGTAATCGCGGCTGATGCGTTGCGCCTCGGCGGTCGCGCCAGGTTCGCGCGCGAGGCTGCTGTTGATCGAGGCGATCTCCGAACGAAGGGCTGCGGCCCGCGACATGAGCGCCTGCACATTCGCTTCACGCTCGACCAGCATCGACTGAAGCGAAGTAAAGGCCGGGTTAAGCGAACCCCCGCTTCCGGGGCCAGAGCGCTGGACGGTCGCGCGCAGGTTCTCCACCGTACGCTGCGCGGCCATCAGGTCGGGATGTTCGGGGGTGAGCCCGCGCGCCTGGAGCGCGGCAAGGTTCGCTTCGGCCTGCGCCAGTGCCGCCTGCGGGCCGCCCGAGTTGGCGGTGATGATGGTGCGGGGCGTGCTGGCAAGCTGGCCGCGCAGCGCGGCGAGCGCGCTCTGTGCGGCAGCGAGATCGGCCTCGACGCTACGCAGTTCGTTGCGCGTGGCGCTCATCTGCGAGGCGATCGCCGCCGAGCCGCCCACGAGGTCGGGGTTGGCGGCCTCGAACGCCAGGCGCTCTTCCTCGGCCTTGGCCAGCTCCGCTTCGCGTTCTGCGAGCTGTTCGTTGAGGAAGGCGATAGACTGCTGCATCTCGTCGCGCGCACCGCCGAGGTTTTCCTCGCGGAAGATGTCGATCATGCGCTGGGTGACGGTCTGGGCGAGTTCCGCGTTCTCGCGGTCGGAAAAGTCGCTGCGGCCGATAGTGACGGTAATCTCGAAGATGTTCTCGCCCTGGCTTTCGACCGCAATTTCCTTGCCCAGCTGGGTGGTGGCAGCCTCCATTTCCGCAGGGGTCGTGACGGCATCGCCAAGCCGGGTGGCGCGCACGACCTTTTCAAGGTTGACGGAACTCACCAGCGTCTGGCGAATGCGGTCGATATCGCGAGCGCGGCTGGCCGAGCCGATGCCGATCTGCTCGGCCAGCACGTCATCGAGCTGAATGAAGATGCGGGTCTCGCTCTCGTAGGAATTGGGGATCAGCGCCACGACCAGCCAGCCCAACAGGCACAGGCCCCAGGCAATGCCCAGCGCGAGCCAGCGACGGTTCCACACCGCCCATATCGCTGCCCGTGCCTCTTCCAGAAGTTGGTTCAAGCCCCCCGCCTCCGGTTCAGAACATGCTTTCCGGGATGATGATGACATCCCCCGGCATCAGCATCACGTTGGCATCACTGTCACCCTTGCGCAGCAGGTCGGACAGGCGCAGGGAATATTCGGCCTGCTGGCCGCTCTCGCGATCGAAACGTATCAGCTTGGCGCGGTTACCTGCCGCATATTCGCTGAGGCCACCCACCGCGATCATCGCATCGAGCAGGGTCATGTTCGCGCGGTATGGCAGCGAAGCGGGCTGCTCGGTGGCGCCCACGATGCGGACCTGCTGGCTGAAGGTGCCGGCAAACTTGTTCACGATGACGGTGACCAGCGGCTCCTCGATATACTGCGAGAGCTGCAGGCGGATGTCCTGGGCGAGCATGGTCGGCGTCTTGCCCACGGCGGGCATATCCGCCACCAGCGGGGTGGTGATGCGCCCGTCAGGACGTACCTGCACCGAAGCGCCGAGTTCGTCGTTGCGCCACACGTGCACGGTCAATTCGTCAAGCGGGCCAATGACATATTCCTCGCCCGGACCTTCCTGCATGGCCACGAACCGCGCCGGTTCGAGCTGCGGCGCGCTGCTGGTGGCGCAACCGCTCAACGTCAGCGCAAGGGCCGCGCCGGCAAGAGTGAAACGGGCGATTTTTGTCGTTCGCATCGAAAGTCCTTCACGTGGTCGAACCTGAGGCGCGGCCGGGACTAAGCCCGGCGCAACCCAAAGGCCCTTGGATCCGCAGCCGCTTCTCGCCAAAAAGGGTGAACATTGCGTTAGTTTTGCGTCCGAACCCGCCGGAATAGCGGGGTTTGTGAGCCCCCGTCCCAATAAGGGACAGCTCAGCGGTAACCGGTATATGGCAAATTCAGACGAGCATTTCGGCGGCTGGTCCCTGCCCTAGAAACGATGCCGGGCTGGCGCTGGCACCATAGGCCCCGGCACAAAAGACCGCGACCAGATCACCAACATCGGCTTGTGGGAGGAGGACATTGTCGGCCAACCGGTCCAGCGGAGTACACAGGCACCCGACCACGCTCACCTCTTCCTCGCCCGGACTATCGAAGCTGCTGCCAATGGCAAGCGGATAGTTCCGCCGCACCACGGCACCGAAATTCCCCGAAGCGGCGAGCTGGTGATGCAGACCGCCGTCGGTGACGAGGTAGGTCGTGCCGTGGCTCACCTTGCGATCGACGATCCGGGTCAGATAGACCCCCGCTTCGCCGACCAGGTAGCGGCCCAGCTCGATGGCAAACCGTGTCTCGCGCAGACGTTCGGGCAGCTCCGCAAAATTTGCCTTCAGCGCTTCTCCGATGGCACCGATATCGAGCGGGGTATCCTTGTCGAAATAGGGGATACCGAAACCGCCGCCCATGTTGAGATGCGGCACCGCGACCCCCGCCTCTTCACTGAGCCGTGCGGCCAGTGCGATGACATTGGCCTGCGTCTCGATAATGGCGGACGCATCGAGCGCCTGGCTTCCGGTATAGATGTGAAAGCCGCGCCAATCCGCGCCTTCGTCGACGATCCGCCGCGCCAGAGCGGGAACCTGTTCTTCGTCGATCCCGAAGGGCTTGGCACCGCCTCCCATCTTCATGCCCGAGCCGCGCATCTCGAAACCCGGGTTAACCCGGATGGCGAGCCGCGGCTTGACCGAAAGCGCCTTGCCCATGGCCAGCGCGCGCGCAATTTCGCCTTCGCTTTCGCAGTTGAGCGTAACCCCGGTGGTAATCGCGGCCTTGAGTTCTCCATCGCGCTTTCCCGGCCCGGCAAAGCTGATCTCGCGCGGGAGGTAGCCCGCCTTGCGCGCGATCTCCAGCTCTCCGCCCGAGGCAATGTCGAGCCCGTCGACGAGCTCAGCCATATGCTCCAGCAAAGGCGGATAGGGGTTGGCCTTCATCGCATAGTGGATGCTGAGCTGCTCGGGCATGGCGGCGCGCAAGGCGGCGACCCGTGCGCCTATAATGTCGCGCGAATAGACGAACAGCGGGGTTCTCCGGGCTTCCTTGACCAGCGCCGACACCTTGCGACCGCCAATGGCGAGTTCGCCGTCAATGGCGGTATAGTCTTCCGGAATGGGACCGAGCGGCTTCATGAATGTTCCTTCGCGAGCGCAGCGCGGTCGATCTTGCCATTGGGGTTCAAAGGCATGGCCTCGACCCAGCGGATCACCGCAGGCTGCATGAAATTCGGGAGGTCGGCCCGCAACGCGGCGCGCAGGGCCTCCTCGTCGCCGCTGCCGCGCACGACCAGATGGATCGCCTGTCCGAGCCGCGCGTCGGGCACGCCGAAGGCGGCGGCCTCGCTGGCAAGTCCGGTGGCGACCGCAGCTTCCTCGATTTCCTGCGGGCTGATGCGGTTACCCGCGCTCTTGATCATCGCGTCGGAGCGGCCGACGAAATGGAGAAGGCCGAGTTCGTCGCGGCGCACCATGTCGCCCGAGTAAACCGCCATTCCGCCATAAAGCGAAGCTCTGGGCGCAGGCTTGAAGCGTTCGGCGGTACGCTCAGGGTCGTTCCAATAGCCCTGCGCAACCAGCGGCCCGCAGTGGACCAGCTCGCCTTCGCTGGCCGGTTCGCCCTTGTCGTCGACCACGAGGATTTCAGCGAAGGGGATGGCGCGACCCATCGAGGTCGGGTGTTCGTCAACCATCGAAGGGTCGAGATAGGTCGAACGGAAGGCCTCGGTCAGCCCGTACATCGGGAACAGCCGCGCATCGGGAAACATGCCGCGAAGGGCGCGGACCATGTCTTCAGTCAGCGCGCCGCCCGAATTGGTGAGCCTGCGCATCGGCGCGGTGGCCTCGGCGGGCCAGTCCTGCTCGATCAGTTGCACCCACAAGGGTGGGACAGCCGCCAGCGTGGTCACGCCATGGCGCGCGCAGGCCTTCACCACATCACGCGGGGTCAGGTAATCGAGCGGTACCACGCTGCCTCCGGCATACCAGGTCGAGAACAACTGGTTCTGGCCGTAGTCGAAGCTCAGCGGCAGCACGCCGAGCGTCACGTCATCGGCGGCCATGCCGAGATAGTGCGCGACGCTGACCGCGCCGAGCCACATGTTGGTGTGGCTGAGCATCACACCCTTGGGCCGTCCGGTCGAACCTGAGGTGTAAAGGATGGCCGCCAGCGTATCGGGATCGGCCGTGCTGGGCGGCAGCGCTTCAGCCTCCTGAGCCCAGACCAGCGCGGTAAGATCCTCCAGCGCCGCGCAGCCTTCGGGCAGGTCGCCCTCTTCGAGCAGTGCCAGCCGCGCCTTGTTTCCGAGCAGCAGGCTCGCCCCGCAGTCTGCAAGGATATGCGCCACCTGCGCGCGCTTGAGCAGCGGGTTGATCGGGACGTGCACCACCCCTGCCCGCGCCGCAGCAAGCGGCAGCAGGCAGGTCAGTTCGCCCTTTCCCGCCCAGCTCGCCACCCGCGTACCCGGCTCAGACGCGCGCGCGGCCAGCCATCCCGCAAGCTGCCCGATACGGCTTCTTAAGTCCTTCCAGCTAAGGACTTCGTGCTTGAGCACCAGAGCCGCGCTATCGTCGCTCCCGCGCAGGGCGAGATGATCGAGCGGCCACGGAGCAGGATCGGGTTCGAAAAGGTTTGCGGGCTGCTTCAAGAGATGGGGACTTCTTTGCTGTGACAGCGATCAGCTATCACGCCAGTCTTAACGATCTGCAAGCCCAAGGCTGGGCTGACGCCGGGCCCTTTGCTCGGCCGCGCTGGTTTGCGTTGCTCGAACAGGCGGGGAAGCGGCCCTATCTGGTCTGTGCCAGTGACGGTGATAAACATGTCTGCCTGCCGCTCGAACGGCAGGGCGCGAGCCTTATCTCGCTCACCAACTGGTATGCCTTCACCTGGGCGCCGCTGCACAGCGGCCCCGCACCGGATGCAGACCTGCTGCGCGTCTTGGCGCAGGACCTTGCCCATCACAGCCGCCGGGTGGTGCTCGACAAACTGAGTGTGGAAGACGGCAGCACCGCCCTGCTCGCCCACGCCTTTCGCCGGACGGGCTGGATCGTGCGCGACGAACGCTGCGACGTGAACCACGTGCTCACCGTGAACGGACGCAGCTATGCGGACTATCTGGCAGAACGCCCGGGGCAACTGCGCACCACGCTCAAGCGCAAGGGCCGCAAGGTCGAGATTGCGCTCTCGCAAGAGTTCGATGAGCAGGACTGGGCTGCCTACGAAGACATCTATGCCGATAGCTGGAAGCCCGAGGAGGGCGATCCGGCGCTGCTCAAACGCTTCGCGATCGAGGAAGCCGCTGCGGGCCGGATGCGCTTCGGCCTCGCCCGGGCCGAAGGGCAACCGGTGGCCGCGCAGTTCTGGACCGTCGACGGCGGCACGGCCTATATCCACAAGCTCGCCCACCGCGAGAGCGCGAAGCCGCTGTCGCCCGGAACCACCCTATCAGCGGCGCTGTTCGCGCAGGTCATCGATGTGGACAAGGTCGCGCTGGTGGACTTTGGCACGGGCGACGATGCCTACAAGCGCGACTGGATGGAACAGATACGCGAACGCCGTCGTCTCACCTGTCTGAGGCCCGGCGCGCCCGGCAACTGGCCCGAACTGGCCAGGACCGCCCTGCGCAAACTTGTTTCGCTGATCCGCCCTCGCTAAGGCCCAAAAACTATGACGACCAATCTTCCCGCTTCGGTGACACAGCCCGACGATACCGACGCTATCCTGCGCGCGATCCTGCGCGACGTGCTGGGCCTGTCGGACGAACGCGTCGCCGAGCTTGATGCGGATTCGGGCCTGTTTGGCCATATTCCCGAGTTCGACTCGATGGCGGTGGCGGGGCTGCTCACCGAGGTCGAGGACCGCTGCGACATCCTGATCGAGGACGACGAGGTCGATGGCGACATGCTGGAGACATACGGCGCCTTGCTCGCCTTCGTAAGCGCCAAGCGCGCCGAGGGCTGACCGACCGTGCTGACCACCTGGCGGGCGCCCGGCGGCAGCGACGAATTGGCAATCCGCTTTGGCGATGACACCGGCCCCTGCCTGCTTGTCCTCCCTGCCTGGTTCGACGAGGGCAACAAGACCCGCCACTTCACCGTAGAGACGATGCGCCTGCTGGCCGAGCGCGGCATAGCCAGCGTCCTGCCTGACCTGCCCGGTTGCAACGAAAGCATGTCAGCATTGCCCGAACAGACGCTCGGATCGTGGCGCGCGTCTGCTGGGGAAGCGACGAACCATTTCGGATGCTCGCATGTGCTGACCATTCGTGCTGGCGCGAACCTGGTGCCCGACCTGCCCGGCTTTGCCTATGCTCCGCTTGCCGGGAAGTCGGCCTTGCGCGCGCTGCTCCGGGCGCGGACGCTCGCCGCCAAGGAGGCTGGCCGCCCTGAGACAACCGAAGCCCTGCTCCAGACCGGCAAGGTCGAGGGGCTGGCGCTGGCGGGCTACCATCTGGGTGCGACCATGGTGTCTGACCTCGCCGAAGCCACACTCGCTCCGAATGCACTTGCGCCGCTAGAACCGGGCGGCCCGTTGCTGTGGCTGCGCACCGAGCCCGAGCACAACCCCGAACAAGCCGCCGCGCTGGCCGACCTCATCGCCGCTGGGCTGACCCGATGAGCCGCACCCACTTCACCGCCGACTGCCAGGGCGACACCCTCGCCTGCACCCTCGACGAGGCGGCAAGCCCGGTCGGCCTGCTGATCGTCAGCGGCGGCAACGAGACCCGCGCCGGAGCCTTCGCCGGACAGGCCCGCCTTGCGGCCCGGATCGCCGAGGCAGGCTACCCGGTGCTCCGCTTCGACCGGCGCGGCGTGGGCGACAGCAGCGGCGACAACCTCGGTTTCACCGGCAGCGCACCCGACATCACCGCCGCCTTGCGCGCCTTCGCTGCTGCCCGACCCGGCCTGCGCCGCGTGGTGGCCTTCGGCAACTGCGATGCGGCCAGCGCGCTGATGCTCGGCGCGGGCTCCGGGTGCGACGGACTGGTACTCGCCAACCCGTGGACCTTCGAGGGCGAGACCGCGGACGATGCCTCGGCCATGCCCGCCGAGGCGATCCGCGCCCGCTATGCCGCCCGCCTCAAGGACCCGCGCGAGTGGCTTCGCTTGGTGAGCGGAGGGGTCGATCTGCGCAAGCTGGCGCGCGGCCTGCAAGGAGCGCTCAGCAAACCCGCCGCGCCCTCGTCGCTGGCCGAGGACATGCGCAAAGGGCTGAGCCGGTTTGCCGGCCCCGCCCGCATCCTGCTCGCCATGCGCGACCGCACCGCGCAGGCCTTTGCCACCGTGTGGGACCAGTCCGACCCGCGCCTCCATCGCCGCGAGGGGGCCGATCACGCCTTCTCCGCAAGGGCCGACAGCGACTGGCTGTTCAGCCAGCTAATCGCCGCGCTTGACGAACAGGCCCTATTTAACAAACAGACTGGCCAGCTCGACGTGGATTGACCAGCGGAACTGGCCGACCGGGCGCAGCTCTGCCAGCTCGTAACCCGCCTCGCGCAGCAGTGTGGCATCGCGCGCCCAGCTTGACGGGTTGCAGCTGATGTAGACCACCCGCTCCACCCCAGAAGCCGCGATCTGTTCGACCTGCGTCCGTGCGCCTGCACGCGGCGGGTCAAGCACGATGCCGTCGAAGCCGCGCAGCTCTTCGGCGCGCAGGGGGTTGCGGAACAGGTCGCGGTGCGCGGCCTCCAACTGCAAGCCCGCCTTCGCGCCCGCCGTGCGGCAGGCGAGCAAGGCGGCCCGCTCGGCCTCTGCCGCCAGCACCTTGCGGCCCTCACCCAGCGCCAGCGCGAAGGTGCCGAGCCCGCTGAACAGGTCCGCCACGTTGGTACAACCGGCGAGCCATTCCTGAGCCGCGCCGGCCAGCGCCGCCTCGCCATCGTCGGTCGCTTGCAGGAAGGCGCCGGGCGGACAGGCGACCGGCGTGCCCGACAGCGTGATCGTCACCGGCTCGGGCTCCCAGAACCCCTCCGGTCCATAGCCCTGATCGAGCGACAACCGTGCAAAGCCCGAACGGCGGCACAGCTCCAGCAGGTCTTCGGTCTGCTCCAGCCCCTCAGGCATGAAGCCCGACAACAGGCAGTCGATACCCTGATCGAGCAAGGCCAGCTCCACCCCGATGGCGAACTTGCCCTTCAGCTTGCCGAAGTATGCCGCCAGCGTGTCGCGCGCAGCCATCAGCTCAGGGCGCAGCACATGGCACTCGCGCATGTCGACGACCTTGTGCGAGCCGCCCTCGTTGAAGCCGATCACGGCGCGGCCGCCGCCGTTGATCGCGCGCAGCGAAGCGCGGCGGCGCGAGTTCGGCGGCGACATGTGCGGCGCGGCGACCTTGGCCGGCACCAGCCCCTGCCCCTCGGCGGCGTTCACCACCCGGTCGCGCACGAAGCCGGCCAGCGCCTCGTCGTCGCAGTGCTGCAACTGGCATCCGCCACACTTGCCGAAGTGCCGGCATGGCGGAGTGGCATGGTGCGGCCCTGGCGTAATCGCACCGTCAGCGCTGATGGTGTCGCCGGGGGCAGCATAGCGGACGTGACGCCCGCTTGCGGTAATGCCATCGCCCTTGGCGGCGATGCGGATGATCTGTTCGGTTTCGCTCACAGGAAGGCCCCATAGGCTGCCGGAACCTGCGCGACCAGATCGCTTGCCGAGAACGCAGGTCCGGCGCGCAGCGCTGCCTCACGATGGAGCCAGCAGCCGTTTTGCGCTGCCTGAAAGGCGGTCACTTCGCCCACAGCAAGCTGGCTGGCGATAAGGCCCGCCAGCACGTCGCCAGTGCCCGCGGTCGATAGCCAGCTGGGCGCGGGCGGCATGAACACCGGCGGGCGGCCCGGTGCGGCCACGATCGTATCCGGCCCCTTGGCCACCAGCACGCCCTCGATCGCCTCGGCCAGCTCGGTGAGCTGTTCGAGCCGGTCGGGCTCCGAGCTGGCGAAGGCGTTGCCGATGGCATCGAGCTCGCCCGCGTGCGGCGTGAGCACCAGCGGCGTGCTGCGGTCCTCCAGCATCTCGGGTTCGAGCAAGACCAGCGCGTCGGCATCGCAGACGGTCGGCAGATCGCAGGCGAGCGCCCAGGCCAGCACCGAACGCGCTTCTTCCGAGCGGCCCAGCCCAGGCCCGATGAGCACAGCGGAGATGCGCGGATCGGTCGCCAGCGCGGGCATGGCCTCGCTTGCCACCACCAGATCGGGCGGCACACCGGGCAGGCCATCGTGATCGCTGTAAAGCTTCACATAGCCCGCCCCGCCGTGCATCGCCGCGCGCGAGGCCAGCACACCGGCGCCGGGCATCGCGCCGCCGATCACGGCCAACAGCCCGCGCGAGTACTTGTGGTCATCACGCTCGGGCGCGAACAGGAGCGGTCGTTCCGACAGGCTCGCCGCGCCCTCCACCGGCATCACCCCGATATCGACGAGCCGCATGTCGCCCATGATGGCCTGCGCGGGCATCATCCAGTGCGCCAGCTTCCACGCGCCGAGCGCGATGGTGAGGCTGTAGACGGGAAGCCGATCGTTGAGCAGTTCGCCGCTGTCAGCGTCGATCCCGCTTGGCAGGTCCACCGCGATCCAGTGCTCGTGATGGTAGCTCAGCTCGATCAGCAGCCGATGCAGATCGTCCGAAAGCGGACGCGAGAGGCCCGTTCCGAACAGGCAATCGACCAGCACCGCGCCCTTGGCCGTTGCGACCGGCTCGCCGCCCCAACGCGCGCGTGCCTCTTTCGCTGCATCGGTCGTGGGAGCGCGCGGGGCGACCACCTCCACCGGCACGCCGCGTTCGGCCAGCACGCGGGCGATCACATAGCCATCGCCGCCGTTGTTGCCGGGGCCGCACAGCACCGTGACCTTGCGCCCCGCCGCAATGCGATAGACCCAGTCCGCCGCGCCGTGTCCGGCCCTTTCCATCAACTCCATGACGCTGGTGCCGCCTTCGATGAGGCGATCTTCCGCGCTGCGCATCTGCGCTGCGGTGAGGATCTGGTTGGGCGCTTCCATACCGCTAAGGCTTCATCGGCAGACGGTAGCGGTCTGCCCCCACGCGCACCTCGACTATCCCCTCACCGGGCACGACCTCGGCCTGCTCCATCCCATCGGCGGTGATCAGGCCTTCGCCCGGAACGCCAAGCTGGAACCGGCGGAAGCCCCCGTCGGGATGGCGCAGGATCGCGGTGCGGCCATCGCTATCCTCGCGCAGCTCCATGCTGCAATCGGGCGCAAACGAGGCCGCCCCCACGACCGCGCATTCGACCATCACAGCGCCTTCCGCCAGCTCATCGCCGCTGGCGCTGCCGCATCCGGCCAGCGTGAGCGCGGCCAGCCCGGCAAGGCCCAAGGTGTGACAGGTGTTACACGGTCCTGAGGCAAAAAAACTGTCCCGCCTGAGCCGCGACCCGAAGACATGGCGAGCGCGGCGTCGGAAGAGGAGCGAGGTCAGCATCATGGCGGCGAGCTTACTCTCGCAAAGCCCCCGTAGGAAAGGGCCTACGCCCGGTTCTTCCCGGTAACCTGCGTGACATCGCGCACTGCGCCCTTGGCTGCGCTGGTCGTCATCGCGGCATAGGCTTGCAAGGCGGGCGATACCCGCCGCGTGCGCACGGCGGCAGGCTGCCATGCGGCATCGCCCTTCGCCTCCATTTCCGCACGGCGCGCGGCAAGGTCCGCGTCGGACACTTCCATCGCGATGGTGCGGCCCGGAATGTCGATGGTGATTACGTCGCCCTCTTCGACGAGGCCGATATTGCCGCCCTCCGCCGCCTCGGGCGAGGCATGGCCGATCGAGAGGCCGGAAGTGCCGCCCGAGAAGCGCCCGTCGGTCAGCAGGGCGCAGGCTTTGCCCAGGCCCTTCGATTTCAGGTAGCTGGTCGGGTAGAGCATCTCCTGCATCCCGGGGCCGCCGCGCGGGCCTTCGTAACGGATAATGACCACGTCACCCTCGCCCACCTTGCCCGCGAGGATCGCCTCGACCGCCGCATCCTGGCTTTCGAACACGCGCGCCGGACCGGAGAACTTGAGGATGCTCTCGTCGACACCGGCGGTCTTCACGATGCAGCCGTCTTCCGCGATATTGCCGTAAAGCACCGCAAGGCCGCCATCCTGCGAGAAGGCATGCTTGCCGCTGCGGATCACGCCGTTCTCGCGGTCGCGGTCGACATCGTCCCAGCGGCGCGACTGGCTGAAGGCGGTCTGCGTCGGTACGCCGCCCGGCGCGGCCTTGTAGAATTCCTGGACCACCGGATTGTTGGTGAGCGCGATGTCCCAGTCGGCCAGCGCATCGCCGAGCGTCGGCGAATGGACAGTGGGCAGCGCGGTGTGCAGCAGGCCAGCCCGGTCAAGCTCGCCGAGGATCGCCATGATCCCGCCCGCGCGGTGGACGTCTTCCATATGCACGTCGTTCTTCGCCGGAGCGACCTTGCACAGGCACGGCACCTTCCGGCTCAGCCGGTCGATATCGGCCATGGTGAAGTCGACCCCCGCCTCGTTGGCGGCGGCGAGCAGGTGCAGCACGGTGTTGGTCGAGCCGCCCATCGCGATATCGAGGCTCATCGCGTTTTCGAAGGCTTCGAAGCTGGCGATATTGCGCGGCAGAACCGTGGCATCGTCTTCCTCGTAGTAGCGCTTGGCCAGCGCCACCACGAGCCGCCCGGCGCGTTCGAACAGGCCCTTGCGGTCCGAATGGGTGGCAAGCTGCGAGCCATTGCCCGGCAGCGACAGGCCAAGCGCCTCGGTCAGGCAGTTCATCGAGTTGGCGGTGAACATGCCCGAGCACGAGCCGCAGGTCGGGCAGGCCGAGCGCTCGATGTCGGAAACTTCCTCGTCGGTATAGCTTTCGTCGGCGGCGGCAACCATGGCGTCGACGAGGTCGAGCGCCCTTTCCTTGCCCTTGAGCACAACCTTGCCCGCTTCCATCGGCCCGCCGCTGACGAACACCACCGGGATGTTGATCCGCATCGCGGCCATCAGCATGCCAGGCGTGATCTTGTCGCAGTTGGAGATGCAGACCATCGCGTCGGCGCAATGCGCGTTGACCATGTATTCCACGCTGTCGGCGATCAGGTCGCGGCTGGGCAGCGAGTAGAGCATCCCGTCGTGGCCCATGGCGATCCCGTCGTCGACCGCGATGGTGTTGAATTCCTTGGCAACACCGCCCGCAGCCTCGATCTCGCGCGCGACCAGCTGGCCGAGGTCCTTCAGGTGGACGTGGCCGGGCACGAACTGGGTAAAGCTGTTCACCACGGCGATGATCGGCTTGCCGAAGTCGCCATCCTTCATGCCGGTCGCGCGCCAGAGCCCGCGCGCGCCTGCCATGTTGCGGCCGTGGGTGGAGGTGCGGGAACGATAGGCGGGCATTGAACTTGTCCTGACTGAATTTGCTTGTGGCTGCGCCTTTAGCGCAGCGAAGGCGTGAAGCTAAGCGCTAATGCGGTTGCACCTGCAACGGCTCGCCTAGCCTGCCAGCGCGTGGACAACCGTCTGACCCATCTGCGCGAGCAGCTTGGCAAAGCGGGCCTGGCCGGTCTCGTTGGTAATCATGTCGTTGCGAATTTCGATTGCGCAATAGGGGCGGCCATGAGCCTCTGCATGGCGGTTCATCGTCGCGTTGAGTTGGCGGCCCGAATAGGGCTCGTTGTTGCCCACGACGAGACCCTGATCGGCAAAGAACTTCATCGCGTGCTGCGCGGCGCGGTCGTCTTCATTGTAAAGGAGGGCGATCTCCCAGGGGCGCGGCTCGCCGCGATCTTCCATGCGAGGCGTGAACGAATGGACCGAGAGGATCAGCGCCGGGTCGGCCTCGTCGAGCCAGCTCGCCATCGCCGCGTGATAGGGGCGATGATAGGCCTCGATCCGCGCCTCGCGGTCGGCTCCGATGTTGCCGGGGATGAGGATGCCGTCGCTTACCTCGGGGATCAGGCCTGCGGACTCTTCCTCGCGATGGAGGTCGATCACGAGGCGGCTGAGCGTCGCAAGGTGCGCTGCCATGCCATGCCTCCGCACCAGCCGCTCGACCACTCCGGCGGTGCCGATGTCCCAGCCCACGTGCTTTTCGAGAACCTCGGCGGTGACGCCCAGTTCGACGCCATCGGGAACGTGGTTGGAGGCATGGTCGCAAACGGCAACGATGCCGCTGCGCGTGGGGGTGCCGATCTGGCGGAAGGGGGTGAAGGTCATGGGGCGCCTATACAGCAAAATTCGCGCTCGTCCTTACCCAGCGCGACACCTGTTCATGTTGAGCCAAACACCAACACCCGCTCATCCTGAGCTTGTCGAAGGATTGCCCTTCTCTTCAGAATTCAGCGCGAGGGTGAAAGTAAGGACGGCCCTTCGACAAGCTCAGGGCGAGCGGACGGGGTTCTGAACTTCCTACCGCAACTTCCCCGCCATCTGCCACCATTCGCTTGGCATAGCCGCCGCCGCCGCATCGCGGGCTTCAGTGGTATCGAACAGAGCAAAGCAGGTCGCGCCCGAGCCGGACATTTCGACCTTCCACGCAGCGCTCTGGCCGAGCGCCGCCAGCACCTCGGCGATCACCGGGCACTGGCTGATCGCGGGATCGCGCAGGTCGTTGCGGCCTGCCTGGGCGATTTCGCGTGCGGTGCCCTCGGGCATCGGGCCGCGATCCTTGCCGTCCCACGCCTTGAACACCGGCCCGGTGGCGAGCGGCACGCGCGGGTTGACCAGCAGGACAGGCGTTCCGGTGAGGTCGCTGTCGATGGGTTCGAGATCGGTCCCTGTCCCGCGCCCGACGCAGGTGATGCTCTCGACGCAAGCCGGAACATCGGCGCCGAGCTTTGCGGCGCGGGTGCGCCAGTCGTCGGGCAGGCCGTGCGCGCGCTCCACCACCCGGAACAGCGCCCCGGCGTCAGCCGAGCCCCCGCCCAGCCCCGCCGCGACGGGGAGGTTCTTCTCCAGCGTGATGGCGAGGCCGTTGGGCCGAGGCAGCGCGCCCAGCGCCTGCATGACGATGTTCGCGCCAGAACTCCTCCCCCCTTGGGGGGGGGGGTGGGGTGGGGGGCTTGCGCCGTCTTGATCATCGAATGCCGGAGCCCCCACCCCCAACCCCTCCCCGGTGGGGAGGGGAGAGGTGAGGAAGGTGCTGAATTCGCCGACCACTTGCAACCGGTCCTGCTCGGCGCGCTTGGCCAGCAGCGTGTCGCCGCCATCGACGAAGGCGAACAGCGTTTCGAGCTCGTGATAGCCGTCCTCCCGCCGCTTGCGGACATGCAGCGCGAGGTTGATCTTGGCGTAGGCGGTTTCTTGCATCAATCCTCCCCCACCGGGGGAGGGGGACCATGCGCAGCATGGTGGAGGGGCACGGGCCGCTGGAAAGCCCCCCGCCCGATCCGCTCCCGACAAATCTCGACTATCCGCACCACAACCGGCTCAACCTCACCCAGAATCAAACGTGCCGGAATCCGCGTGGTCGCAATCACCTGCGAGCGCAACCATTCCGAGCGAACCCGGTCATGGGCAGCTGCGCGCGCGCTGTCATACGCGCCGCCACTCTCCCACAAATGCAACAATGCCAATTCCACAAATTATAGGCGCGGCAGCGTCAGCCATGACTGAAGTAATCTTGTAGGCATCCCAGGCATGCAAGCTCAGATAAAATCGCCAAAACAAGTCGAGAGCTACAAGAGCGCAACCAAAGACAACCAAATCAATCCAGGGAATTGATGCGAGGCGAAGTGACCGACGAGCCACTGCGACAACAATTGCAATAAATGTTACCCAAAGAGCGCCATTGAACACGATTTGCGCGTAAGGATGGATGAGCCATCGATAAAGCCCCGTTCCAACATAGATCATCGCTATGAACCACACAGCGAAAGCAAGATAGAAAGCGATAGTCAGAGGCTTTGTTCGACCGCTCATCAGAATAGTATCGGCCAATTTGCTCACGTCCGCAATCGCTTCAAAATCTGCCCTCACATATTTGGATAGTTCGGCCCACCACCGCCCTCGGGCGTGGTCCAGGTAATATTCTGGTTCGGGTCCTTGATGTCGCAGGTCTTGCAGTGGACGCAGTTCTGCGCGTTGATCTGGAACTTCGGCTCCTTGCCGTCCTCGATCAGCCACTCGTAGACCCCCGCCGGGCAATAGCGCGTCGACGGACCCGCAAAGACGCCCAGCTCGCTCACCCGCTGCAGCTCCATGTCCGCCACCTTGAGGTGGTTGGGCTGATCCTCGGCGTGGTTGGTGAACGAGTAGGACACGCTGGTGAGCCGGTCGAAGCTGATCTTCCCATCAGGCGCGGGGTACTCGATCGGCTGGTGCAGGTCGGCGCGTTGCAGCTCTTCGTAATCGCGGTGGTGCTTCATCGTGATCGGCAGGCCGATCTTCAGCGAGCGCATCCACATGTCCGCCCCCGCCAGCACGGTGCCGATCTCGCCCCCGAACTTGGCGACGGCGGGCTGCGCGTTCTTCACCAGCTTCAGCTCCGTGGCGATCCAGCTCTCGCGCAGAGCCGCATCGTATTCCATCACCGCGTCATGCTCGCGGCCCGCAGCAATCGCTGCCGCCACGCTCTCGGCCGCCAGCATCCCGCTCTTCATCGCGGTGTGGCTACCCTTGATGCGCGGCACGTTCACGAAGCCTGCCGCACAGCCGATCAGCGCGCCGCCGGGGAAGGCCAGTTGCGGCACCGACTGCCACCCGCCCTCGTTGATCGCCCGCGCGCCATAAGCCACGCGCTTGCCGCCTTCGAGGATCGCGCGGATTTCCGGGTGCTGCTTCCAGCGTTGAAATTCGTGGAACGGGCTGACGTAGGGGTTCTTGTAATCGAGCGCGGTCACGAAGCCCAAGGCCACCTGTCCGCCTGCCTGATGATAGAGGAAGCCCCCGCCCCAGGTATCGCTCTCACTCAAAGGCCAGCCCTGCGTGTGGATCACCCGGCCCGGCACGTGTTTGGCCGGATCAATGTCCCACAGCTCCTTGATGCCGAGGCCATAGACCTGCGGCTCGCAGTTCGCTTCCAGATCGAAGCGCGCCTTCATCTGCTTGGTAAGGTTGCCGCGCGCGCCCTCGGCGAGCAGAGTGTACTTGGCCTCGATTGCCATTCCCGGCTGGAAATCGCCCTTATGGCTGCCATCGGCAGCAACGCCCATGTCCTGCGTGATCACGCCGGTCACCGCGCCATCCTCGCCAAGCATCACTTCGGCGGCGGGGAAGCCGGGGAACACCATCACGCCCAGCGCCTCGGCCTGTTCGGCAAGCCAGCGCGTCAGATTGCCGAGCGAGCCGGTGTAGCAGCCCTTGTTGCTCATCAGCGGGGGCATGAAAGCGTGGGGCAGACTGGTCTTGCCGCCCTTCGAAAGCTGCCAGTGCCAGTTATCGGTGACCGGCACTTCGGCCATCGGGCAGTCCATCGTGCGCCATTCTGGCAGCAGCTCGTCGAGCGCCTTGGGATCGACCACCGCGCCCGAAAGAATATGCGCGCCGATCTCCGAGCCCTTTTCGAGCACGACCACTTCCAGCTCTTCATTGAGCTGCTTCAGCCGGATTGCGGCGGAAAGGCCGGCCGGGCCACCGCCGACGATCACGACGTCGCAGGGCATGCTTTCGCGTTCTATTTCCGTCTCCGCACTCATCGTTTCGGCCCGTTTTGCAGTGAGATCATGGCACTGGGGCTTGATCGCTAGCCACGCCAACGTCAAGGGTGGCGCCGTGCTCGGGTTCGACAATTCACCTGCTGGTTCTTTCGCCGATCAGCTTGCCGCGATAAATGCGTGGTGGGCCGATGCGGGTGTCGATCACCTGTTCGACGACGAGCCGCAGGCGCTGCTGCGTGAGAAGGTAGCCAGTCCCGAGGCAATGCCGAAAGCGGCCGAAGCAACGGCCCAAGCCGAGGCAGAGGCGGTTCCGAGCTTTGATGCCTCGACCTTGCCGACCTCGCTCGAAGCCTTCGCCAGTTGGTGGCAAGACCCGACGACCGAGCTTCCGCTTGCGCATGGCAACCGGGTCGCCGCGCGTGGCCCTGCCGAGGCGCCAATCATGGTGCTGGTGCCGATGCCTGAATTTGGCGACAGTGATCGGCTGCTCGCGGGCGATCACGGGCGTTTGCTCGAGAACATCCTGCGCGCACTCGGTTTGACGGAAGACAAAGCCTATTTCGCCAGCGCCCTGCCTTGCCCCACCACCATGCCCGACTGGCCCGGCCTAGCGCGCGTCGGCCTTAACGCCATCACCGAGCGCCATATCGCACTCGCCGCGCCACAGCGGGTGTTGGTTCTGGGCGACGGCATGGGGCAGATGCTCGGGCTGGCGCAGGGTCAAGGCCAGCTTGCCGATATCCCGGCGCTCACCGCGCGCGCGCCCGAACACCTCGTTGCTCACCCACGCCAGCGCGCCCGCCTGTGGCGCGCGCTGCTTGACTGGATGCCCAGCCAATGACGCTTCGCCCATTGACCCTACGCATGGCCCTTGGCCTCGCCGCCACGGCCTGCCTGTGTGCGCCCGCCACGGCGCAGGATTCGCGCACCTATTTCACCGCCCGCATAACCCAGAGCGACGTGCCACAGGTGCTCAACCAGTCTGACCGCGACTATTACGGCGCGCTGTTCAGCGCCATCGACGGAGAGCGCTGGGGTGAGGTCGAAAGCCTGCTGGCGCAACGGCCGGATGGGCCGCTCCACGCGGTCGCCCGCGCCGAGTATTACCTTGCCGCCAATTCGCCGCGCGTCGAGGCTCCGCAGATCGAGGCCTGGATGCAGAGCGGTCGCAACCTGCCGCAGGCCGAGCAACTGGCCCGTCTGGGCGAACGGCGCGGGGCATCGGTGCCCTTGACGCTGCCCGCCAAACAAGGGTTCGTCCAGCAGCCGGGACAGGTCCGCCGCACCCGCCCGCGCTCGGTGAACGATGGCACGATGCCTTCATCGCTCGAAGCCGCGATCCTCGAACGCATCACCAACGATGATCCCAATGGCGCACGCCAGCTGCTCGACGGGATCGACGCCTCGCTCAGCTCCGATGCACGGGCCGAATGGCGCCAGCGCGTCGCCTGGTCATACTTCATCGAGAATATGGACGCTCAGTCGCTGGCCATGGCCCGCACCGTGAGCGAAGGTACTGGCGAATGGGTGGCCGAGGGGCAGTGGGTCGAGGGGCTGGCCTCGTGGCGACTCAACGATTGCGAAGGCGCGCTCGATGCGTTCCGGCGCTCAGCCTACAACGCGATCAACCCGGAACTGCGCACGGCAGCGCTCTACTGGGGTGCCCGCTCCGCGCTGCTGTGCCGCCAGCCCGATCTGGCTACCGAGATGCTCGGACAGGCTGCAGCCAACGACGGCACGATGTACGGAATGCTCGCTGCCGAGCAGTTGGGCCGCGACTTGCCCGACCGGGTGGAAAGCGCCGACTTCTCCGAGACCGACTGGCAGCAGCTCGGCGGTAATGACAACGTCCGGACTGCCATTGCGCTGGCAGAACTGGGCCGCGACGTGCTCAGCAGCGAGGTGCTTCTGCATGAAGCGGCCATCGGCCCGGCCGGCAACTATGCCGCGCTCTCGCGTCTGGCCCGCTCGCTCGGATTCCCGCAGACACAGCTTTACATGGCCTACAACGCGCCGGTCGGCACCAGCAGCGACCCGGCCTCCTACTTCCCTGCGCCCAAGATCGCACCGCGCGGCGGGTGGCAGATCGATCCGGCGCTGGCCTTTGCGCATATCCTGCAGGAATCGAACTTCCGCGCCAGCGCGGTGAGCCCGGCCAATGCACAAGGGTTGATGCAGATTACGCCGATCACTGTGCGCCAGCACGCGGGCTGCGTCGGCCAGTCGTCCGGTTCCATCAACGTGTTCGACGAGAGCACCAACCTCGCGCTGGGCCAGTGCAACATCCAGATGCTGCGCGACGATTCTTCTATCAGGGGCGAGCTGCCCAAGATGATGGCGGCTTATAACGCCGGCCTCACTCCGGTTCGCCGCTGGGAGAGCGAGGTCAACGACCAGAACGATCCGCTGCTTTACATGGAGGCGATTCCTTATTGGGAGACGCGCAGCTATGTCGCCATCGTGATGCGCAACTACTGGATGTACGAGCGGCAGGCCCGCGCCCCCTCGGCCAGTCGCCGCGCTTTGGCGCAGAACGTCTGGCCGCAGCTCACCACCGGCACCGCCGGCGAGGAACGTGGGCAGACCAGCGGCCGCGTCTACTTCTCCAACTAAGGCACTCCGATGGCTATCGACACCACCCGAACCTTCACCCCCATCACCATCGCGCTGCTGACCGTGTCCGACACGCGCGGCCCGGAGGAGGATACCTCAGGCGATATCCTGGCCGAGCGCATCACCGCCGCAGGCCACACGCTCGGCGCGCGCACGATCCTGCGCGACGATGCGGGACTGATCGCCGCGCAGCTTGAGGCGTGGATCGACGATCCGGCCATCGACGCGGTCGTCTCCACTGGCGGCACGGGCCTTACCGGGCGCGACGTGACGCCCGAAGCGCTTGACCGGGTGAAGGAGAAGGACATCCCCGGCTTCGGCGAACTGTTCCGCTGGGTCAGCTACAACACCATCGGCACCAGCACGGTGCAATCACGCGCCTGCGCCGTGCTGGCGCGGGGCACCTATATTTTCGCGCTGCCCGGCTCGAACGGCGCTGTGAAGGATGGCTGGGACAAGATCCTCGCCGAACAGCTCGACAGCCGCAACCGGCCCTGCAACTTCGTCGAACTGATGCCGAGGCTGCGGGAAAAATAGCTTTCCCGACTCAAATGTTCCGTTTATGTTCCTACTGTGGAACAGCAGCGGATCAAAGGACGGGGGGCGCAATCGGGCAAGGTTTCCGCGCGCTTTGCCCTGCCTGAGCGGACCGAGGACGGCGACTGGCGTGATGCGCGCGAGGCCGTCGATGGCGGGCCTCCCCCGCTGCGCACCGAGGTAACCGAGGAGCATCCCCGCTCGATCCTCAGCTACAATACATCACCCGACATTCCGTTCGACCGTTCGATCAACGCCTATCGCGGGTGCGAGCACGGCTGCATCTATTGCTTTGCCCGGCCCACCCATGCCTATCTCGATCTCTCGCCGGGGCTGGACTTCGAAACGCGGCTGTTCGCCAAGCCCAATGCGGCAGAGCTGCTGCGGTGCGAGCTGGCGCATCCGCGCTACAAGTGCGCGCCGATTGCCATGGGCACCAACACCGATCCCTATCAGCCGATCGAGCGGCAATACCGGATCACCCGCCAGATCCTCGAACTGTGCCTTGAGCTGCGCCATCCGGTGACGATCACGACGAAGTCCGACCGCGTTCTCGACGATCTCGATCTGATCGCGGAGCTGGCACGGCATGATCTGGTGGCGGTGGCGATTTCGGTCACCTCGCTTGACGCGCGGCTGTCCGCGCAGCTCGAACCGCGCGCGACCACCCCGGAAAAGCGCCTTGCTGCACTGGCCGCGCTTTCGGCAGCGGGAGTCCACACCAATTGCTCCATCGCGCCCGTGATCCCGGCCATCACCGACGACGTGATGGAGCGGCTGATCGAGCGCGCCGCCGCTGCCGGGGCCAAGTCGGCAACCTGGATACCGCTGCGCTTGCCGCACGAGGTTGCCCCGCTGTTCCGCGAATGGCTGGAGACCTATTACCCCGACCGTGCGGGCAAGGTCATGGCCACTCTGCGCGACATGCGCGGCGGTCGCGACAACGACCCGCGCTTCTTTGCCCGGATGCGCCCGCAAGGAGTCTGGGCCGACCTGTTCCGCAAGCGCTTCCACCTCGCCTGCCGCCGTGCGGGCATGTCGCGCAAGGTCGTCGCGCTCGACACCACCGCTTTTCGAAAGCCAGAGCCCACGGGCCAGTTGTCGCTGTTCTAGGATAGCCGAAACGGAGATTTTCAGGCTTCGCGCGACTGTCTCCAATTTGCCTTATCTCGAGCCTAAGCGCTCGCTAACGGCCGTGTTTCGTAATCGCGGCCAGCAGCAAGGGGAATGACGAATGAGACTTTCCGCAATCGGCCTCCTGACAGCCACGGCGCTCGTTGCGACACCTGCCATGGCGCGCGATGGCCAGGTCTATGGCGGTCTCGGTGGGGGCATTGTGCTCGCCGACGATCCGTCGTTGCGTGTCGTTGGCACCGCGAACACGGTCGACCTCGATCTCGACGCGGGCTGGGAAGCAGAAGCCGTGCTCGGCTATGACTTCGGCCCGGTCCGCCTGGAGGCAGAAGGTGCCTACAAGCACATCACCCTCGGCCCCGTGGATGCCACTTCGGGCGGCATCTATACGGGCGGGACCGCGCTCAGTTTCGCGAGTTACGACCAGGGTCACGGCAAGGTCGATGTCGCTAGCGGCATGGCCAACCTGCTGCTCGATTTCGGTGGTGAAGACGGTATCGGCTTCTCGATCGGCGGCGGCGCGGGCTTCTCGAACGCGCGGTTCTTCGATTTGTCCACCGGCGCGAATATCAACTTTGTCGACGATAACGATATTCTCTTCGCCTATCAGGGTATCGCCCAGCTGCGCGCGCCGGTGTCGGATAAGCTCGAAGCTTCGCTGAAGTACAAGTATCATCGCGTGAACGACGTGACTCTGCTCGACGAAGCGGATCGCACGCTCGACACCGACTTTGCCACGCATTCGCTTCTCGCGACGTTGATCTACAACTTCGGTGGCAGCGAACCGGCGGCTCCGCCCCCGCCGCCACCTCCTCCTCCGCCTCCTCCGCCTCCCCCACCGCCGCCTCCTCCGGCTCCGGTTGCGCAGCCTTGCAACACTGGCCCGTACATCGTGTTCTTCGACTGGGATAAGTCGGACATCACGGCTGAGGCTGCCAGCGTTCTGAACTCGGCGGTTACGGCCTATGGCGATTGCGGCACCGCCCGCATCATGCTTGCCGGTCACACCGACCGTTCGGGCTCGGCCACTTACAACATGGGCCTGTCGGAGCGTCGTAACGCTTCGGTCCAGCAGTACCTGACCGGCCGCGGCATCCCCGCCGCTCGCATCAGCACCGAAGCCTTCGGCGAAACGCAGAACCGCGTGCCGACTGCCGACGGTGTCCGCGAGCTGCAGAACCGCCGCGTCGAAGTCACCTACGGTCCCGGCTCGGGCAACTAAGCCCAACCGGCCCTAGGCCCAGACACAAGAAGGCCCGGCAGGAGCGATCCTGTCGGGCCTTTTCCTTGTGTGCGTTCAGTCGAACCGGTGCTTTGTTGTCGCGAGCAGCACATGCGTGGTAATCTGCGCCACTCCCGGCACGGCGGCGAGCGTCTCGGTGTGGAACTTCTTGTATTGCTGCAACCCGGCGACCTCGACCCGCAGCAGATAGGAGGTCGCGCCGGTGATATTGTGGCACTCGACCACCTGCGGTGCGCCTGCCACCGCGCGTTCGAACGCCTCGAGGTTTTCCTTCGAGTGCGAGGAGAGGGCCACTGTCACATAGGCGATGAACCCGGCGCCGCCCGCGAGAGGGTCGACCCGCGCGTGATAGCCCGTGATGATCCCGGCGCGCTCAAGCTCCTGAACCCGGCGCAGGCAGGCCGAGGGCGAGAGCCCCACCCGCTCGGCCAGCTCGACATTGGTGAGTCGGGCATGGCGCTGAAGTTCGCGCAATATCCTGCGGTCTATTTCGTCATTTCTCGGCATTAATTGCGCTGTTACCGGGAACGCACTGCGCTTCACAAGGATATTGCGCCCATTGCAGCGTATTATTGCCGGCATGGAAACCAGCTTTGCCAGCCTCGCCCTGTTTGCGCTCGTGGGCTCGATCACACCCGGACCGAACAATATCCTTCTGATGACATCGGGCGCAAACTTCGGTGTGCGCCGGTCGTTGCCGCTGTTGTGCGGGATCATCGTCGGTTTTCACATGCTGATCGCGCTGGCCGGACTGGGCGCGGCGGCGATCCTGCTCGCCCATCCCGAGGCCGATCTGGTGTTCCGCCTCGGTTGCGCGGTGGTGGTGCTGTGGCTGGCCTGGAAGCTGGCCCGCAGCAGTCCCGCCAAGGCGCGCGCGACGCAGACAAAGCCGCTCGGCTTCATCGAGGGGCTGAGCCTGCAACTGATCAACGCCAAGGCCTGGGTGGTGGCGATCGCCGTGAGCGCGCTGTTCGCCCCGGGCGGCTCGTACGCCGATGTGGCGGCGCTCGTCGGGGTATTTCTGCTGGTCAACCTGCCGAGCGTGACGCTGTGGCTGGTGGCCGGTCGCGGGATCGAGCGGGTGCTGCGCAAGGAGAGCCAGTTGCGCGTGTTCAACGTGGTGATGGCCGCACTGCTGCTCGGCTCGACCCTGCCCGCGCTGCTTTGGCCTGCTGCGTAGACTAGGCACCGCCGAGAGATATGAACCTATATCTGGAGGTGGCGGGGCACAATTGGTTGCCGAACCTGGGTGACATGGCAATCATACCCCACGGAGGGCTTTATGGCTTTGGTTGAAGTATTTGACAGCAAGGATCCGGAAACGCTGCTGTTCGCAGCCGAGTTCGACTTCCTGCCGCATGTCGGCGAACACCTTGCCCGAGATGCGGCAGGCTATTTCCAATACTATGACGTCGTCGAAATCTGGCACCGGCAAGACGCAGTAAACGGCGCCTTTCGAGCATGCTTACTTGTCACGCTCGACGACTGACGAACCAGAATCTGTTTACGCCACCAGTCGCAGGTGCCCGATCCCCCGGATCGGCGCGAGGCTGACTGACCCCAGTCCGGCAACATTGGACAGCTTGTCGACCAGCGAGCCATCGAGCGCGAAATCGCGGCCGAGCAGCACGCTCGGCTCCTGCTCCTCACCGATGCGCAGGCGCACCAGAACCTCGCCATGGCCCGGCTGCCCCGGTTCGAGCATCGCTCGCAAGGTGGCAAGCCCCGCCTCGTCGTAGACATCGGCGCGCAGGATCATCTTGGCCGAGCCGGTCACCTCGGCCAGAGGCTTGGCCCCGCGCACGGTGATGCGCGGCGGCTCGTCGGGGCTCGGGCTATCGAGTTCAACGTTCAGCAGCACGCAGGTGCCCTCCGAGGCCCAGCGCTGGAAGCTCTCGACCAGCCCTTCCTCGAAGCAGGCGGCGGAGAAGTTGCCCGTGCTGTCGGAGAAGTCCGCGCGGATGAATTCGGCCCCGCGCTTGGTGCGGCCCTTGCTCGCGCCCTCGACCATCGCCGCGACCACCGCGTTCTCGCGGCCCCCGCGCACCCCGCCGGTCATTAGCGAGGCATAGGTCCGCGCCCCTTGCGCCGAGGCAGCATGGCGGAACTGCTCGACCGGGTGGGCAGCGAAGTAAAACCCGAAGTTCTCGCGCTCCGCCGCCATCTGCTCGGCGCGCGGCCATGGTTTTGCTTCGACCAGACGCACTTCGGGCTCGGCATGGTCGTCTCCGCCGAACAGGCCCGCCTGGCCGCTTGAACGCTCGCGGCTTGCGGCATCGGCCACGGCCATCAGCATGTCGGCATTGGCGAGCACCTTGGCGCGGTTGGGTTCGAGCGCGTCGAATGCCCCCGACGCGGCGAGGCTTTCGAGTTGGCGGCGGTTCATCGCGCCTGCGGGCATCCGTTCGAACACGTCGGTGAGGCTGGCGAAGGCTCCGCGCGCCTCGCGCTCAGCCACCACCTGCTCCATCGCCCTCTCGCCCACATTCCGCAAGCCGGCGAGCGCAAACCGCACGGCGTACCCCTCTTCGGTCTGCTCGACGTGGAACTCGGCCTCCGAATGGTTGATGCAGGGACCGAGCAGCTTCAGCCCGTTGCGCCTGAGGTCGTCGACGAACACTGCCAGCTTTTCCGACTGGTGCATGTCGAAGCACATCGACCCGGCGTAAAACTCCTCCGGATAGTGCGCCTTCAGCCACGCGGTCTGATAGGCGAGCAGCGCGTAGGCGGCGGCGTGCGACTTGTTGAAGCCGTAGCCGGCGAACTTGTCGATCAAGTCGAACAGCTTGTTCGCCTCGTCCTTCTCGATCCCCGAGACCTCCTTGCAGCCCTCGCAGAAACGCAGGCGCTGGGCGTCCATCTCGGCCTGGATCTTCTTTCCCATGGCGCGGCGCAGCAGGTCGGCGTCGCCGAGCGAATAGCCCGCGAGGATCTGCGCGGCCTGCATCACCTGTTCCTGATAGACAAAAATGCCGTAGGTCTCTTCCAGGATGCCCTTCAGCTTTTCGTGCGGGTAGATGATCTCCTCTTCGCCTGCCTTGCGCCTGCCGAAGCTTGGGATGTTGTCCATCGGGCCGGGTCGGTAAAGCGACACGAGCGCGATAATATCCTCGAATTTTGTGGGCTTTACCGCAGTCAGCGTGCGGCGCATCCCTTCCGATTCCAGCTGGAAAACGCCGACTGTGTCGCCGCGTTTGAGCAGTTCGAACACCGCCGGATCATCCCATGCGAGAGTGTCCAGCTCCACCTCGATCCCGCGCCGCGCGAGTAGGTCGACCGCCTTGCGCAGCACCGACAGCGTCTTGAGGCCGAGGAAGTCAAACTTCACCAGCCCGCTGTCTTCCACATGCTTCATATCGAACTGCGTCACCGGCATGTCCGAACGCGGATCGCGATAGAGCGGCACCAGTTGCGACAAGGGGCGGTCGCCGATCACCACGCCCGCCGCGTGGGTGGAAGAGTTGCGCGGGAAGCCTTCGAGCTGGATAGCCAGATCGACGAGCCGCTTCACTTCGTTGTCGTTCGAGTATTCGCGTTTGAAGTCGGCCGCGCCGTTGAGCGTACGTGGCAGAGTCCAGGGGTCTGTCGGGTGATTGGGCACCATCTTGGTGAGCCGATCGACCTGACCATAGGGCATTTGCAGAATGCGCCCGCAATCGCGCAGCACCGCGCGTGCCTTCATCTTGCCGAAGGTGATGATCTGCGCGACGTGATCGTGGCCATATTTGGCCTGCACATAGCGGATAACCTCGCCGCGCCGCGTTTCGCAGAAGTCGATATCGAAGTCGGGCATGGAAACGCGTTCCGGGTTGAGGAAACGTTCGAACAGCAGCCCCAAGCGGATCGGATCGAGATCGGTGATCGTCAGCGCCCAGGCCACCAGCGAGCCCGCACCCGAGCCGCGCCCCGGCCCAACCGGAATGCCTTGTGCCTTGGCCCACTTGATGAAGTCGGCAACGATCAGGAAGTAGCCGGGGAAGCCCATCCGCTGGATGATCCCAACCTCGAAATCTAGGCGTTTCGCATATTCGCGGAACTCTTCGAGATTCCCGCTCTCCCTGAGCTTGTCGAAGGGCTGCCCTTCCTCGGGCGCGCCGCTGGCAAGCAAGGACAAGGCTTCGTCAAGCTCAGCCTGATCGGTTTCGGGGTAATAAGGCGCGATCCGCATGGCGAGGCCCTTGCGCGCGTCCTCCTCCAGCATCCGCGCCTCGCCCTCCTGATCGCCCGCGAGGCTGGGCAGGATGGGCTTGCGCTTTGGCGGCGCGAAGGCACAGCGCTGTGCCACCACCAGCGTGTTTGCCAGCGCTTCGGGGAGGTCAGCGAACAGCTCCTCCATCATCGAGGCGGGCTTGATGTAGGTCTCGGCGTTCGAGGTGGGCCGGTCGGAACTGTCAAGCTGCGACGAGTTGGCGATGCACAGCATGGCATCGTGCGCCTTGTGCATGTGGGGCTCGCCATAGTGCGCGGGGTTCGTTGCCACGAGCGGCAGGTCGCGCGCATAGGCGAGGTCGATCAGCGCACCCTCAGCGGCCTCCTCTACCGGATCGCCGCGCCGCGCCAGTTCGATGTAGAGCTTGCCGGGAAACAGCTCTTCAAGCTGGCTTAGCAGCTCCTCGGCCTGGGCTGTCTGGCCCTGAGCCAGCCATCGCGCCAAGGCCCCCTCGCCCGCGCCGGTGAGCGCGATCAGATCCTCGGTATGGCCGGCCAGATCGCCAAGCTGCACGTGCGGTTCCAGCTCTAGCGGGCGGTCGAGATGCGCGCGGCTGACGAGGTGGCACAGGTTGTTCCACCCCTGCTCGCCCTGAGCGAACAGCGGCAGGTAATCGACCAGTTCGCCGGTAACGTCGCGCGCCACGCCCAGCAGCGTGCCGATGATGGGCTGAACCCCCTCGCCCTTGCAGGCCCCCGCGAAGGCGGATGAGCCATAGAGGCCATTGCGGTCGCAGATGGCGATGGCGGGAAAGCCGCGCTCCTTCGCCAGTTTGGCGATCTGCTTGGGGTCGATCGCCGCCTCCAGCATCGAGAAACTGGAAAAGACTCGCAAGGGGACAAAGGGGGCATATGGCATGGGCCGGTGAATGTGCGGAGAGCGGCCCGGTCGATCAAGGGGTCTGTTGCAGGGCTTGGGGAAAACCCAATATTCTTGCCAGTCTCCCGATTTCGTGTTCAACTTCGCACACGTCAGGTTTCGTTGGGGGACGAACACATGAGTGACAATCCAGTACAATCCGGACCATCGCCGATTTTGGCGCGCGCCAAGGGCATTTTGATGGCTCCGGCCGCCGAGTGGCAGGCCATAGCGGGTGAGAGCGATTCGCCCAAAGACGTCTTCCTGCGTTATGTCGTGCCGCTTGCCGCTATCGGGCCGGTTGCGGCTTTTATCGGCGGCCAGGTGTTTGGATATGGCGCTCTCGGCTTCACCTACCGCCCCAGCCTGATGACGGGCATCACCACGCTCATAACCTCTTACGTGATGGCGCTGGTGAGCGTGTGGCTGGTCGCCTTCGTCGCAAACTTCCTCAGCCCGAAATTCGGTGGCAAGGATGACTATCCGGCTGCCTTCCGCCTCGTGGCCTACGCGATGACGGCAAGCATGGTGGGCGGCATTGTGGGGCTTCTCCCGGCGCTTTCGGTGATCGGGCTCCTCTTTGCGATCTACAGCCTCTACCTGTTCTACAAGGGCGCGGTTCCGGTGATGGGCGTGGCTCCGGACAAGCTGCCCGTCTTCACCATTGCCACGGTGGTTGCAGCCTTCGTGATCTCGCTTATCGCCGGTGCGATCTCCACCGCCATTACCGCGCCGTCAATGATCGCAGCGGCCGATGCGCAGGATCAGATGTCGCTCGATATGGGTGGCCTTGGCTCGATGCAGGCGAGCGAGGATGGCTCGACCATGACCATCACCGGCCCTGACGGCGAACAGGTCAACATCACGGTCGACAACAACGGGGAGTAGCTTACTCTTCCTTGGCGGCGATCTTGCGGCGGGTGTCGCGGATCGTCGACCACGCGCCGTAGATTATTAGTGCGGCAAGGAACATCCACACCCAAAGCGGAATGTCCTCACCGAAAATCGCCAGATAGAGATAGGCCGATACGAAGAAGAACCCCGCCAGCATCGTGGGGGCCACGGTCGAGCGGCCTGCCCGTGCCCGCTTCACCAACCAGCCAATGGAGGCGAGGAAGAACGGGATCGCGCCGACGTAGATCGCGCCGAAGATGTATGGATTGACGCCGTATTGCGCGCCGAGACCTAGAAACCAGTCGTTGAAAGATCCCAGCACGCGCGACTCCGATACCTCCGGCGCACTTCATCGGGCACCTGCCGCGAACCTAGAGGATCGCGGCAGGCGATCAATCACTTCCGCGGGAAGTCGTCACGCGCAGCAAGGGCGGCGATCTCTTCGGCATGAAACTCGCGGTCGCCGGCCTTCTGGATGTAGTAGCCGCGACGTTCGTCCTCCGGCAGCGCAGCAATTTCGGCCACCAGCTCCGCGAAGGTCCCGCTCCTGATCGCCTTGGCCCGGTCGAGCACGCCATCGCCATCTCCCGCCGCATGAAGGAACGCCCGGTCATCCCACTGGATACCCTGGCGGTTCGTGCCCTCGGCTCTGTAGCTGCTGGGAAAATCGACCATCTAAGAACGCTCCTAAGTTTGCTTCATCAACGCCCAAGCGCGCTGCGGGTTTCCGCGCGAACCGGCCTATTCGAGGCGCCCTTCTGACAAGCGTACGACCCGGTCCATCCGCGCCGCAAGCCGCTCGTTATGCGTCGCCACCAAGGCCGAACTCCCCTGCCCGCGAACCAATTCGAGGAATTGCGCGAAGACCTTGTCGGAGGTGGTCTCGTCGAGGTTGCCAGTCGGCTCGTCGGCTAGCACCAGCAGCGGCTTGTTGGCCAGCGCACGGGCTACGGCCACGCGTTGCTGTTCACCGCCGGAAAGCTGGCTCGGCCGGTGTGTCAGCCGATGCGCGAGGCCCAGCGCGCCGAGCAAGTCGCGCGCGCGCGCCTCGGCATCGCTCCGGCTTATACCCAGCAGAAGCTGTGGAAGGATGACGTTCTCCTCGGCGGAGAAATCGGGCAGCAGGTGGTGGAACTGATAGACAAAGCCGAGGTTTTCGCGCCGCATTGTGGTGCGCTCTGCCGCACTGGCCTTGCTCGCATCGACACCGGCGAGTTCGATCCGGCCCGAGAAGCCGCCTTCGAGCAAACCCACCGCCTGCAACATGGTCGACTTGCCCGAGCCTGACGGCCCCAGCAGCGCCACGATCTCGCCGGGCTGGATCGTCAGATCGACCCCGCGCAGAACCTCGATAACCTCGCCGCCCTGCTCGAAATTACGGGCCAGCGAAGTAAGACGGACAACCGGGCTACTCATAGCGAAGCACCTCGACCGGATCGGTATTAGCCGCTCGGTAGGCCGGATAGAGCGTTGCAAGGAACGACAGCCCCATCGCCATGCCGGCAATCGCGATCACCTCGAACGGGTCGGTGCGCGCGGGCAGTTCGGACAAGAAGCGGATCTGCGGATCCCACAGATTTTGCCCGGTCACAACCTCGATGAACTTTACGATCGACTGCCGGAAATAGAGCACCACAAAGCCCAGCGTCAGCCCGGCTGCCGTTCCAATTACACCGATGGCCGAGCCGGTGGTGACAAAGATCTTCATCAGCGAATTACGCCGCGCGCCCATCGTACGCATGATCGCGATATCGCGCGTTTTGGAACGCACCAGCATCACCAGCGAGGACAGGATATTGAACGCGGCCACCAGCACGATGATCGACAATGCAAAGGCCATCGCCACCCGTTCCACCTGCAAGGCCTCGAACAGCGAGGCGTTGAGGGTCTTCCAGTCGGTCAGCACCGCGCGGCCCGAGATTGCCTGCTGCACCGGCCCGAGAATTTCGCTCACCTTGTCGGGATCGTCGACCTGCACCTCGATCATGCCGATGGTGTCACCCGTCAGCAGCAGGGTCTGCGCATTGGGGATCGGCATGATGACGAAACGCTCGTCGAAGTCGTAGAGCCCGACTTCGAAAATGCCGGTTACCGTGTAGCCGACCTGGCGCGGATAGGTGCCGAAAGGCGTGGTGCGGCCCTGCGGGTTGATGATCGTGATCGTGTCGCCCAGCCTCAGCCCCAGATTGAACGCCAGCCGCGAGCCGATGGCAACATTGCGCTCACCTGGCTTGAGATCGTCGAGCGACCCCGAGACAAGGTTCTGCTTCATGTCGGCGATGTCCTCGGGCGTGTTTCCACGCACGAACACCGCGTCGGCCCGTCCCTCGTAGCTTGCCAGAAGCGGTTTCTCGATCATCGGCGAGGCCTTGGTGACGCCCTCGGTCGTGCGCACGATCTCAAGCACCTGCTGCCAGTCGTCGATCTTGTCGCCATAGCCCTGAATCACCGCATGACCATTCAGGCCGGTAATGCGGTCAAGCAGCTCGGCGCGAAAGCCGTTCATCACGCTCATTACGATCACCAGCATGGCGACCGAGAGCATCACCACGGTGATCGAAATGCCAGCCACCAGCGCGATAACGGCTTCGCCGCGACCGGGTAACATATAGCGCTTGGCGACGGTCCATTCGAAAGGGCTTAATATCAAGGGCCTGAGCTTCTGTATGGTTTAAGCGACTGCGAGGCGTCTAGGCGGCAAGCCCCGGCCTCGCAATGGAAAAGCCGGGGCTTGCTGTCGGTGGGCTTAAGATCAGGCCTCGGCCATGTGGCGATAGACCGCGCGCTCGTGGCTGAATGCCTTGAACCCGAAGTATCCATGGTACGAGCCGATGCCACTGGCATTCACGCCGCCGAACGGCAGGTTGTTTTCGAGATAGTGCGAGAACACGCCATTTACCGTCACTCCGCCCGAGCTGGTGCGCTGAAGCACCTTCTCGACGTTTTCCTCATTCGGGCTGAACACATAGAGCGCGAGCGGCTTGTCGCGCGCCTCGATGTAACCGATCGCCTGGTCGATATCGTCGTAGGTCATGACCGGAAGCAGCGGCGCGAAAATTTCTTCCTGCAGGATGGTCATCTGCGGGGTGACGTCGGTGAGCATGGTCGGGTGGACCGTAAGAGTGTCCTCCTCGAACGTGCCGCCCACGGCAACCTTGGCGCCCTTGGCCACGGCATCGTCGAACAGGCCTTTCACACGGTCGTAGTTGCCCTTGTTAACCACCTGC
Organism: Aurantiacibacter flavus; assembly: GCF_039710615.1. Classification (NCBI taxonomy): domain Bacteria; kingdom Pseudomonadati; phylum Pseudomonadota; class Alphaproteobacteria; order Sphingomonadales; family Erythrobacteraceae; genus Aurantiacibacter; species Aurantiacibacter flavus. The sequence goes on along the minus strand of NZ_JBDLBR010000001.1, from coordinate 852,890 downwards.
GCGATGGCCTCGTGCTTTATCTTGCCGTCCTCGTAGAGGTTGGTCTCAACGTTGCTGGCAAAGGCTTCGACCAGCGCATCCTTCTGCCCTTCCTTTACGAACACATAGTCGGGGCAGATGCAGGCCTGCCCGCCGTTGAACTGCTTGGCCCCGGCGAGCGCAGCCCCGATGGCAGCGACGTCCGCGCCCTCGTCCACGATGACCGGCGACTTGCCACCCAGCTCCAGCGTGACGCTGGCGAGGTTCCTGGCCGCAGCCGTCATCACGATCTTGCCGACCTTGGTGCTGCCGGTGAAGAAGATGTGGTTGAACGGCAGGTCAAGCAGTGCCTCGGCCACGCTCACGTCGCCTTCGAACACAGCGGCCTCGTTCTCGTCGAACACCTCTTCGACGATAGCCTTGGCAATCTTCGCAGTCGCCGGGCACAGGTCTGTAAGCTTGACCATACAGACATTGCCCGCCGCCACAGCCGCCGCGAGCGGGCCGAAGGTGAGGCCGAGCGGGAAGTTCCACGGCCCGAGGATCAGGCACACGCCGCGCGCCTCGTAGATGATCTCGGCCTTGTCGTCGGGGTTCGAGGATGAGCCCACCTCGGTCGGTTTCATCCAGTCGTCGAGGCTATCGATGTTGCGCTGGATATTGCCGAGGATATTGAGCACCTCGGTTACGCGGATCTCGCCTTCCGGCTTTCGGGTATCCTCGCGCACGGCGGCGATGATGTCATCGGTCCGCGCGCCGATCACCTCTTTCAGCTTCGTGAGCTTGGCCTTGCGCGCCTCGGCACTGGAAGCCTTGACCTCCCATTGATGCTCCTGCTGCGCGGCGAACACGCGTTTGATGTCGGCGGCAAGGTCGGCAGCGGTCGGCTGGGTGGTCATCGGGGTATCCCTTCCAGTTGATTTTGTCCGCCATTTGGGGTGGCGGGGCACTGCTCGCAAGGGAGTGTCGCGAAAGGCCAGCCCCCACACGCGAAAAAGGCGCCCCCCGTGAGGGAGCGCCTTTTCGTTTTGCGTCGGGCTGGTTGCCCGCCCCGGCCGCTTGCTTAGTACCGATAGCCCAGCGTCAGGCCATAGGTGCGCGGCGGCAAGTAGGTCGCGCCGATCACGCGGCCGGTCGACAGCGCGAAGGTGCTCGAACGACGTAGCGTGTCGCCGATGTTGCGGACATAGGCGAGCGCATAGAGGCCGCCGTTGTTGTCCTCCCAGCGCAGCGATGCGTCGAACATCGTGTAGGCCTCCGAGCCTTCCACCAAGCGGTTGAACTCGGTGAAGAACACGTCCGAACGACCATACATGTCACCCGCAAGGGTGAGCGTGCCGCCCAGCAGATCCTGCGAGGCATCAAGCTCGGCGCGCAGGTTGTACGACCATTCGGGCGTGTTGCGCGTCGGGTTGCCAGCCAGCTGGATGCGGCAGGGGCCAAAGTCGTCAAGCGAATCCGCCGGGCACGGCCCGCCAAAGGCGGTCGGGCTCGGGTTGGTCACCGGGTCATAGGCCGGCTGGCCGGGCTGCGACACGTTAACCGGATCAAGCGGATCAAGCGTGACGAAATCGTCGTACTTGCTGTCGGTGTAGCTCAGGCCACCCGAAAGGCGGAACACATCCACCGGCGAGAACACGAAGTCGGCCTCGAATCCGGTCGCGCTGGTTTCGGCCGCGTTCTCGAAGATCGTGGTGAAGCCGGCGGGGCCGCCACCCACGGTCTTGTTGATCTGCAGACCCGTCAGTTCGTAGGTGTAGCCCGCAAGGTTCAGCGTCAGCATCCGGTCGAACAGCTGCAGCTTGGCGCCGATTTCGTGGTTCACCACGCTCTCGGGGTCGACGATGGTAGTCGAACCGGCAGCGTTCTCACCCGAGCCAGCCTTGAAGCCCTCGGAATAGGTGTAGTAGAACAGCATGTCCGAGTTCGGCTCCCAGCTGATGCCGAGTTCCGGGGTGAAGTCCTCGAAGGTCCGCTCAGTGAAGGTGCCCTCGTTGGTGTTGACGAGAATAGTCGACACCGCCGGGTTGGCGTTGGCCGTCATGATGATCGACGGGTTGCGGCTGTCGACCTCTTCATGGCTCCAGCGACCTCCGACCTTGATCGAGACGCCATCCAGGCCGAACTTGGCCATGTCGAAGTTCAGCTGACCAAAGGCGGCATAGGCCTCGGTTCCGAGGTTCGAGCGCAGGCACACGCGGTTGGGCGCAGCGCCAGCCTGGAACGCGCACATGTCGAGCGATTCGGCCAGCGAGATCGAACCGACCGGAGCGGGCGTACCGTCGATCACCACCGGGCGGGTGGCGAGCGTGGTGATGTTGCTCTGCATACCGGTCGTGCTTGAAAGCCCGACCTGATCGCGCGGCTTCTGACGCTCGTTGAAGTAGTAGAGGCCAGCCACACCAGTGACGAAATCGGTATCGATCGCGAGTTGCAGTTCGTTCGAGAACTGCTCGGCATCGATCGTGCGGGTCTGCACCGTGGTCGCCTGCGGCAACCGGTTCACGACCGCCGAAATGTCGAGATCCTGGATCAGCTGGGTGTCAAACTTGCGATAGTTGGCAAGGTTGGTCAGCCGCAGGTTCTCGTTCAGGTCGATGCCGAGGTTCGCGGTGAAGCTGTAGGTCTCGGTGTCGACCGAGGGCGGTTCGTCGCTCGAGAGATCGCGCGGGTCGGTGGCGAAGCCGCCGGCTCCGATAGGGGCAAGGCGCGCAACACCGGGGAAGGCCGGAGCCGAATAGTGCACCGCACCCGAGTTGTCGTGCTGGCCGTAATACTCTGCCGACAGCAGCAGGTCCCACCCCTGATCGAAGTCGAACAGCAGCTGGCCGCGAACCATCTGGCGCGAGTTGTCATCGACGTCCCAGCCATTGACCGGATCGACGCCGTAACCGGCGCGCTCATCTACGCGGCCCGCCAGACGGAACATCACGCCATCGGTGATCGGGCCACCAATGCCGACTTCCGCCGACTTTGTTTCATAGTTGCCGAGCGTGAACTGGGCATCGACCGTCAGGTAGTCGGTCGGCTTGCGGGTGATGAGGTTGATCGAACCGCCAACCGCGTTGCGACCATAGAGGCTGCCCTGCGGGCCGCGCAGCACTTCAACGCGCTCAAGGTCGAACATCGAGGTCAGCTGCGCTTCGGCGCGAGCGACATAAGCGCCATCGACGTGCATGGCGACGCCGGTGCTCGACCCGGTGGTCGAGGTGTTGGCGCCCACACCGCGGATGAAGACCTTGGCCTGGTTGAAGTCGTTGCCGAAGGTGACCGACGGCACGGCCGACTGGATGTCGGCCAGGTTTGAAATGCCGCGATCGGCGAGCAGTTCGCCACCAACGGCGGAGACCGCCACCGATACGTCCTGCATATCCTGCGCGCGCTTGTTCGCGGTCACGATGATCATGTCATCGTCGGCTTGCCCGGCATCCTGCGCCAGAGCCGGTGCGGCAACGGCCAGTGCGACGAGAGACGCGGTGCCAAGACTGGCGACGCGGGCGAAATTCCTGGGTGTCATCGAAGTTCCTCTTCCTCAAACTCTAATTGCACAGCGGCAGCTGGCAAAGTTCGCTCGCGGTGCATTTGATATGGCGCAAAGATAATACAATACGACGCCGCGTTGAGGCGCAGATTCAACAGCAGTGTTGCATTGACGCCACACTGTTACCCGATGGCTGTCGATCAGCCGCCTCGGAGCATTTGCACACCCCAATCGCGCTCCAGCAGATAGAGCAAGGTACGCGCGGCCTGTCCGCGTGGCCCGTCGAGCCCGCCATCACGCTCGACCAGCAGGCGCGCGTCATCGTTGGCCATTTCGCCATACTTCTGAACCTGTTCGAGGCTGGCGATAGAGAACCCGTCCTCGCCGCTCTGGCGCGTGCCGAGCAGTTCGCCGCCACCACGCAGCTCCAGATCCTGTTCGGCGAGATAGAACCCGTCCTGGCTCTCGCGCATCAGGGCAAGGCGCTGCTTGCCCACTTCGGAAAGCTCGCTGCTGCGCAAGAGGAGACAGACCGATTTCTCCGATCCGCGCCCTACCCGTCCGCGCAGCTGGTGGAGCTGGGCAAGGCCGAACCGCTCGGCCTGCTCGATCACCATCAGGGTGGAACTGGGCACATCGACCCCGACCTCGATCACCGTCGTCGCAACCAGCAGCTTGGCCTCGCCTGCCGCGAAACGCGCCATGGCGGCATCTTTTTGCTCGGGCGCGAGCTGGCCGTGGACCAGCACCACATCCTCACCGAACCGCTCTTTCAGTGCCGCGAAGCGGGCTTCTGCGGCGGCGAGGTCATCGCTGGCGGTCTCGCTATCGCGCACCATCGGGCAAACCCAATAGGCCTGCTGGCCGCTGGAAATATGCCGTGCCACGCCTTCGACCACATCGGCCATTCGGTCGAGCGCCACCACACGGGTGTCGATCGGCTGACGTCCGGGCGGCATCTCGTCGAGGCGGCTGACATCCATTTCGCCATATTGCGCCAGCACCAGCGTGCGCGGGATCGGCGTTGCGGTCATGGCGAGGGTATGCGGGGTAACGCGGCCCTTTTGCGTAAGCATCAGCCGCTGCGAAACGCCGAAGCGGTGCTGCTCGTCGATCACCACCAGCCCGAGGTTACGGTAGCTGACCGTAGGCTGGAAAATGGCGTGGGTGCCGACGAGAATCTGCACCGAACCGTCGACCAACCCCATCAGAATGCCCTCGCGCGCCCTGCCCTTGTCGCGCCCGGTCAGTAGCTCGATGGTCACCCCGGTGGGCGCGGCCATCTTGCGCAATGTCTCGAAATGCTGGCGCACGAGGATCTCGGTCGGCGCGAGCAATGCGGCCTGCGCGCCCGCCTCGACCGCCGCCAGCATCGCTTCCAGCGCCACCACCGTCTTGCCCGCGCCGACATCGCCTTGCAGCAATCGCAGCATCGGGCTCGCCTGCGCCATGTCGCCGGTTATCTCGGCAATCGAGCGTTTCTGCGCGCCCGTCAGCGGGAACGGCAGCGCGAGCTTGTCGCGCAAGGTTCCGTCGCCTTGAAGGCTCTGGCCCTTGCGCGCCTTGTTGCTCTGCCGCACCAGCATGAGGGCGAGCGCATTGGCGAACAGTTCGTCGTAGGCGAGCCGGTCGCGCGCCTTGGCTGCCTCGCCCGCGTGAGCGAGTTTCAACGCCTCGGCCCACTCAGGCCAGCCTTGGCGGGAAAGCAAGCCCGGTTCGATCCATTCGGCCAGCTCGGGCATTCGCGCCAAGGCCTGCTCGACCATCGCACCGATACGCGGTTGGGTCAGCCCTTCGGCAAGGCGATAGATCGGCTCGATCAGGCGGCCCATGGCGCCCGCGCTGTCCTCGGTCACGTGGTCGGGGTGAACGATCTGAAGCATATCGCCATACTGGTCGAGCCGCCCGGCGACCCAGCGCTTCTCGCCCACCGGAAGCTGCTTCTTGGCGTTGTAGCTGGCGCGCCCGAAATAGGTCAGCGCGCAGATGTTGCCCTTGGCGTCGGCGGCCAGCACGCGGTATGGCCCACGCCCCGGATTGCGCGGTGCGCGATGCTCGGTGGGCGTCAGCGCGACAACGATCTGCTCGCCCACCAGCGCCTCGTCGAGATCGGCCACGCTGCGCCGCGCCACGAAGCGTTCGGGCAGATGATAGAGCACGTCGCGCACCCGCTCCAGCCCGAGCCGTTCGAGCGGCTTCTTCAGCTTTGGGCCGATGCCATCGAGGCTATCGATCTCGGCAAACAGAGGGTTGAGCTCTTCGGGGCGCATGGATGAAGCTCTAGCCCAAGCCGCGCGCATCGGATAGGAGGCGCGGCGATGATTACCCCAGACCTTTCCACCCGCCTCGCCCGCGCGAAATTCCGCGCCTGGCACCGGGGCACCCGCGAGGCCGACTACATGATCGGTGGCTTCTTCGACGCCTATCATGAAGGCTGGGACGAAGCGCAGTTGGTCTGGTTCGAAAAGCTGCTCGACGAGGAAGACGTCGACATCATGTCATGGGCGCTGGGCACCGCAGAGGCTCCACCCGAATTCCACGGAGAACAATTCACCGCCTTGCGCAAACTGGATTACGTGCGCATCTGAGCGCCCATCCCCGCCGCAGCCGATCCAGTAACTCCCCATGCCCGACCTCAATCGCATCCTCTCGGCGGATACACCGCTCACGCTGTCCTCGCTGGTGCGCGGGGTGCAGCCGCTGGTGCTGGCCGATCTCACGCGCGCCTCGAAGGGCCGCGCGGTGTTCGTCGCGCCCGACGATGCGGCGATGCGGGCTGTGGCGGATGCCGCAGCATACTTCGCGCCCGAGCTTGAAGTAATCGAATTCCCCGCGTGGGACTGCCTGCCCTACGATCGCGCGAGCCCCGCACTCTCAGTTAGCGCGCGGCGGTTGTCGGCGCTTTACCGGCTGCAACAGGGCAAACCCGGCACCCAGTTGCTGGTCACCACCATCAATGCCGTGCTGCAACGCGTGCTCACCCCGTTCCGCATCCGCGAGGCGGTGCGAGAGCTGAAGCCGGGCGTTAGCATCGGGCACGAGAGCCTCGCCGCGCTGTTACAACGACAGGGCTATTCGCGCACCGATACCGTCGTCGACACCGGCGAGTTCGCTGTGCGCGGCTCGATTTTCGATATCTATCCGAGCGGGCTCGAAGCAGGCCTCCGGCTCGATTTCTTCGGCGACGAGCTGGAAAGCCTGCGCCTGTTCGATCCGAGCACCCAGCGCACCACCGAGGTGATCGAAAACCACCTCCTGCTCCCCGCCAGCGAAGCGCTGCTCGACGACGATACGATCAAGCGCCTCCGCAGCCGCTACCGCGAGCGCTTCGGCGCCACCGCCACGCAAGACCCGCTTTACGAGGCGGTCAGCGAAGGCCGCAGGCTTGCCGGGATGGAGCACTGGCTGCCGCTGTTCGAAGATCGGCTCGCTACGCTGTTCGACCACCTTTCGCCCGCCGACGTGCTGGTGATGGATGCAGGCGCCGTTTCCGCCATGGAAGAGCGGCTGAAGGACATCGCCGACTATCACCGCCAGCGCAGCGAAGTCGCAGGCCAGGCCAAGGGCAGCTACCGTCCGCTCGCCACCGATGCGCTCTATCTGGAGCCGGAGGAAGCAGCCGGACTCTTCGCCAAGTGGCCCGCCCATGTGGCCGACCAGTTCGCCCGCCCCGAAGATGCGAAGTCGCTTGATTTCGGCTTCCGCTCGGCGCGCGATTTCACGCCCGAGCGCTCACGCGGCGAGAACGTTTATGAGGCCGCCGCCAAGCATTTCACCGCGCTCGGCAAGCAGGGCAAGCGCCCGCTGCTGGCCGCCTATTCGCAAGGCTCGCGCGCGCGGATCGTCTCGATCCTCGAAGAGGCCGGAGCCCCCGCTACCCTCTCCGCAAGCTGGCAGGAAGCGCTGGGGCAATCGGCCAAGGGGCGGCTTGCGGCGATGGTCCTGCCGCTCGACACCGGCTTTGCCAGCGACGACATCGAGCTGATCACCGAGCAGGACTTGCTCGGCGACCGGCTCGTGCGCCGCCGCAAGAAGAAGAAAGACGCCGACGCCTTCCTCGCCGAATTGCAGGCGCTGCGCCGGGGTGATCTGGTGGTCCACGTTGATCACGGGATCGGCAAGTATCTCGGGCTCGAACCCATTGCCGTGGGCAAGAGCCAGCACGACTGCGTGATGCTGGAGTATCACGGCGGCGACAAGCTCTACATCCCGGTCGAGAACATCGACGTCCTCTCCCGCTATGGCAGCAGCGAGGATGGTGCGGCTCTCGACAGACTAGGCGGCGAAGCATGGCAGAAGCGGCGCGCCCGCCTGAAGGAGCGCATCCGCGCCATCGCGGGCGAGCTGATGCTGGTCGCCGCGCAGCGCGCCTTGCGCAAGGCCCCGGTGCTGGCGGTGGACGAGGCGAGCTACAACCAGTTCCTCGACCGCTTCCCATGGGAAGAAACCGAGGATCAGGATCAGGCCATCGCTGACGTTCTGGGCGATCTCGAAAGCGGCAGGCCGATGGATCGGCTCGTGTGCGGCGATGTCGGCTTCGGCAAGACCGAGGTCGCGCTGCGCGCCGCCTTTGTGGCGGCCATGGCCGGGCAACAGGTGGTGATGGTGGCCCCCACCACTTTGCTTGCGCGCCAGCACTACCAGAATTTCTGCGAACGCTTTGCCGGGTTCCCGCTGCGCATCGGGCGCCTCTCGCGTCTGGTCGGTGCGAAGGAGGCGAAAGAAACCCGCGAAGCACTGGCGGCAGGGACGATGGACGTGGTGATCGGCACCCACGCGATCCTCTCCAAGAACACCAAGTTCAAGAACCTCGGCCTCGTGCTGGTCGACGAGGAGCAGCGCTTCGGCGTCAATCACAAGGAAAAGCTCAAGCAGCTGCGCGCCGACGTTCACGTGTTGACGCTGACCGCCACGCCAATCCCGCGCACCTTGCAGATGGCGATGAGCGGCCTGCGCGAACTCTCGACCATCCAGACCCCGCCGGTCGACCGCCTTGCGGTACGCACCTATGTGATGGAGTGGGACGAAATGGTGGTGCGCGAGGCCCTGCTGCGCGAACATCACCGTGGCGGGCAGAGCTTCATCGTCGTCCCCCGCATATCGGACATGCCCGAGATCGAGGACTGGTTGCACAACACCGTGCCGGAAGTGAAGTACGTCACCGCGCACGGCCAGATGGCGCCGAGCGAGATCGAGGAGCGCATGAGCGCGTTCTATGAGAAGAAGTACGATGTGCTGCTCTCGACCACGATTGTCGAAAGCGGGCTCGACCTTCCGAGCGCGAACACCATCATCATTCATCGCGCCGACCGCTTCGGCCTTGCCCAGCTCTACCAGCTGCGCGGGCGCGTCGGCCGCGCGAAGATCCGCGCCTATGCTTACCTCACCACGGCCGAGAACACCGCGCTTTCGGAAGTGGCGGAGAAGCGCCTGAAAGTGCTGAGCGATCTCGATTCGCTGGGTGCGGGCTTCCAGCTCGCCAGCCACGATCTCGACATCCGCGGTGCGGGCAACCTGCTCGGAGACGAGCAATCGGGCCATATCCGCGAGGTCGGCTTCGAACTGTACCAATCGATGCTCGAAGACGCGATCCTCGCCGCCAAGGCAGGCGAGGTTGGGCTGGAGCGCGACAGCACCGGCCTGTCACCGCAGATCACGGTCGATGCGCCGATCATGATCCCCGAAGACTATGTGCCCGATCTGGCGGTGCGCATGGCGCTTTACCGCCGCCTTAACCAGGCCGAGAACAAGGGCGACCTCGACGCCATGGCTGCCGAGATGATCGACCGTTTCGGCGACCTGCCCGCCCCGACCAAGAACCTCATCCGCCTGATCGAGGTGAAGCAGCAGGCCATCGGCGCCAACATCGCCAAGATCGATGTGGGCGCACGCGGCACCCTGGTCACCTTCCACAATGACGACTTCCCCGATCCGGCCGGCCTGCTCGCCTATGTCGAGCGCCTGCAAGGCACCGCCCGCCTGCGGCCCGACATGAAGCTCGTGATCGAGCGCGCCTGGGGCAACCCGGAAAGCAGGCTCAACGGGCTGTTCCAGCTGACCAAGGGCCTGAGCGGGATTGCCCGCAAGGCGGCGAAGAAGGGTTAGTTGGTCGGCCGCACCGCGCGCAAGGCAGTGATGTCAGCCCCGGTGATGGCGGTGAAATTGTCGCTGATCAGGTCGTGCGGCCAGTCCCACCAGGCGATATCGAGCAGCGCGGCGGTGGTTTCAGCATCAAAGCGTGCCTTCACTTCCCGCGCCGGGTTGCCGCCTGCCACCGTGAAAGGCGCGACGTCCTTCACCACCACGGCGCCGGCCGAGATGATCGCTCCGTCGCCGATGGTAACTCCGGGCATGATGATCGCGTTCATCCCGATCCACACGTCGTTGCCGATCACGGTGTCGCCCTTGCGATCCGGCAGGTCCATCAGCTTGACCACGTCCGCCATTTCCATGCTCGAATCCATCATGAAGTTGGCGAATGGGAAGGTCGAGAAGCCGGAAGTATCGTGGTTGGCGGTGCTGGTGATGATCCGCACACCGTGGGCGATCTGACAGAACTTGCCGATCACCAGCTTCTCCTTGCTCGGCGGATAGATATAGGGCGCGAGGTAGGCCGCGTAGTCATCCAGCACTTCGAGGTGGCCGAAGTAGCTGAAGTCGCCGATCTCGATGCGCGGGTGGTCGATCACCTGATTTAGGTGGACTACCGTCTTCACCTGCGTGCCGTCGGGCAGGACCATCGGGTATTTCTGGCTGGCATCGAGCCTTCGCATGGCGGCACCTCTTTACTTGAAAACAGGCGCGCGCTCCTAGCCCTCAGTCTCCCATAAAGGAAGCCAGTTCGTCGGCGGACATAGGCCGGGCACCGAGGAATCCCTGCCACTTTACGCAACCCTCTGCCCCCACAATCGCCCTTTGAGATTCGGTCTCGACCCCCTCCGCCACGACAGAGAGATCGAGCGCTTGCGCCATCGCGACTATTCCGCGCAACACCGCCAGATCGCGGCTGTCTTCGCCCAGGTTCTCGATCATCGAGCGGTCGAGCTTGAGGCCCGTCAACGGCAACATCGTGAGGTAACGAAAGTTGCAGAAGCCCGCGCCGAAGTCGTCGAGCACGATCTGCATACCGCGATCGGCCAGAGCCTGAAGCCGTTGCGCCGAACGATCCAGTTCGATCACCAGCGCCTGCTCGGTGATCTCGAGAGTAATTCGTTCGGGGGCGATCCCCGCCTGGCTCGCCGCATCGGCCAGCACTTCGGCGAAATCGCGGGTCGCAAGGTCCGCGCTGGTGACGTTAAGCGAGATGTTGAGGTGGAGCGGCCAGTCGCGCGCGCCGAGCAGGCCCTTGCGCACAATATGGCGCGAGAGCTGACCGATATGATCGGCCCGCTCGGCAATTGCCAACATGGCGCCCGCGCCGATCCTCCCCAGGGTAGGATGCTCCCACCGGGCCAGCGCCTCGGCCCCGACCATTGCGCCGGTCTTCGTGCAGAACTGCGGTTGATAGACGATGGCGATCTCGTCGCGACCGAGCGCGGCAATAAGATCGGCTTCGAGTTGCGACGCGCTACGATCGGGCAGCGAGCGCGTCCCGTCAACCCAGCAGAACCGCTTGCCCGGATTGTGACGCCCACTCTCCAGCGCCTCGCCAAGCCGCGTTATCATGCGCTCTGGGCTCTCTCCCGCCACGGCGCGCAACAGCGCCATACGCGGCCATAAACGAACCGGCGCGGGGGCCTCCATACTCGCAAGAGGCCGGGCAATGTCGAGCGCAAGCTCTTCGGCCAGCCATTGCCACCGCTCGCGGCTGGAGGCCTCCATCGCGGCAATCAGGAAGGTGCTCCCCGTGATGCGCGCGACGAGCCATTCGCGGTCGAACTCGGCGCGTGCGAAGGCGGAAATACGCCCCGCTATCTCGACCAGAGCCCGGTCGCCCGAAGCCTTGCCATAAGCCAGGTTCACCGCAGAGAAGCGCTTTAGCGACAGCAACATGGCGTGAATAGGAGCGACCTGTCCGGGATCGGTCCCCGCCTGCCAGTCACCCAACTGCTGCATGGCTGCGCGGGCATTGAGCACTCCGGTCAGCCGGTCATGACATTCGGTCTCTTGAGAATCCATCGTCGGCCCCTGCGCCAAACCGGCCTAGAATGCCCGCGCGCAATTGACTACGTTGCAAATCGGGACGCCGCTTCATAGTACAGCCGCGGCTTTTGCGCGGGGACTTTTCATGGCCGACCACGAATTCACCAAGCTGGCGCTGCTCCATGCGCAGACCGATCCCGCGCGCGAGGCGGCGCGCGGTCTGCGTGAACAGATTGCCTTCGTGCCGGTGGAAGAGGCCGACTGCGTGGTGGCGCTTGGCGGCGACGGCTCGATGCTCGACGCGCTGCACCACATGCTCGACGCCGGGCGCAAGCTGCCAGTTTACGGGTTGAATCTTGGCACGGTCGGCTTCTTGATGAATCGCTGGCACGGCGCCCGCGGCCTGGGCGATCACATCAACCGCGCTAAACCGATGCGCATCGCCCCGCTCAGGATGACCGCCACCACCCAGAGCGGCGAGACGACCTGCTACTACGCAATTAACGAGGTCAGCCTGCTGCGCGAGACGCGCCAGACCGCCAAGATCGAGATCTCCGTCAACGAACGCGTGCGCATCCCCGAGCTTGTGGGCGATGGCGTTTTGCTGGCCACGCCCGTGGGATCGACGGCTTACAACCTGTCGGCCAACGGACCAATTCTGCCGCTGGGTTCGCAGATGCTCGCGCTGACCCCGATCAGCCCCTTCCGCCCGCGCCGCTGGTCGGGCGCGATCCTGCCCGACTGGATGACGGTCACCTTCCGCGTAAACGAACCGGCCAAGCGCCCCGTGGCGGTGGTGGCAGACCAGAAGGAAGTGCGCGACGTGGCCGAGGTCAAGGTGGAGATCGCGCGCGACAAGGAGATGATCATGCTGTTCGATCCGGGCCAGGCCCTGGATGAACGGATCGTTTCCGAGCAATTCGCGCACTAGGGTTCTTTTCGTCGCTGGCGGCCCTTCGGCACTTTTTTCGAAGCACCGACCGAAAGCCGAAATCATCCCTTGCCAAACCGGAATCGCCCCCATATAGGCCCTCACCTGCCTGAGGGCTGCTCCCCGATAGCTCAGCGGTAGAGTAGGTGACTGTTAATCACTTGGCCGTAGGTTCGAATCCTACTCGGGGAGCCATTTTCCATTCCATATCAGCGCGATAACCCGCCTTGCGGGGTTCCGTGCCTGAGCCGGTATTACCTTTTTGCAAAAGGTTGTGCATGGCTGCTTGCCTAAAGCCGCCAATCCGATCATCGTGCCCTTACAAAACGACAGGGAAGCTTGATGATCCGCCACACCATTGTCCGCGCCGCGCTGCTCGGCGCTGCCAGCCTGCTCGCCACCACCACGCCACTGGCCGCGCAGTCAATTCTTCCCGGCACCTTCGATCCTGACATCCCCGAGCTACGCCAAGTCGTCGGTCACGCTCCCGGCGAAGAGATCACCGCCCCTGCCGATGTGCTCACCTATATGGAGGCGCTCGCGGCGGCGGCTCCTGGCCGGGTGCGGCTGATCGAATATGCCGAGAGCTGGGAAGGCCGCCCGCTGATCTATGCGGTCATCGCCAGCCCCGCCAACATGGCGCGGATTGATGCGATCAAGTCCGATATGGGCGAGCTTTCACGCGGCCTCGCACCCGCCGCCGCCAGCGCCATTATCGAGCGCACCGTGCCCGTAACCTGGCTTTCCTATGGCGTTCACGGCGACGAGATTTCATCCACCGATGCCGCGCTGGCTCTTGCCTATCACTTGCTCGCCTCAAAGGGCGACGCGACGGTCGACACGATCCTCGCCAACAGCGTCGTTATCATCGACCCCTCGCAAAACCCCGATGGCCGCAACCGTTTCGTGCAGAGCACCGTGGCGGCGCGTGGGCTGGTTCCGCAGGCCGATCCCGACACTGCCGAGCACGATCAACCCTGGCCGGGCGGGCGCGTGAACCACTACCTGTTCGACCTCAACCGCGATTGGTTCGCGCTGACCCAGCCCGAAACTCGCGGCAAGGTCGCCGCCGTGCGCGACTGGCAGCCGGTTGTCTTCGTCGATGCACACGAGATGGGCGGCGACAGCACCTATTTCATGCCGCCCGTCGCCAACCCCATCAATCCGAACATCACGCTCGGCCAGATCTCCGCGCAGGAGCTGCTCGGGCGCAACAATGCCGCCGCGCTGGATGCCATCGGCCAGCCTTACTACACCCGCGAAGTCTTCGACGCATTCTATCCCGGTTATGGCGATAGCTGGCCCATGCTCAACGGCGCGATTGGAATGACATTCGAGCAGGCCAGCGCGCGCGGCCTCGTTTACGAGCGGCCCGACGACACATTGCTCACCTATCGCGACGGGGTGCGCAACCACTTCACCACTACGCTCGCCACGGCCTACACGGTCGCCACCAACGCGCGCCGCTTCCTGACGGACTACGCCGCCTATCGACGCAGCGCCGCCACCGGCGAAGCCGGGCGCGGCAGCTATGTGATCAACCTCGCTTCGCGCTACTGGAACGCCGAACAACTCGGTCGCCGGCTAGCGTTGCAAGGCATTGCCGTGCGACAGGTGAGCGGCCCGGCCAGCGCCTGCGGCAAGAGCTATCCGCAAGGCTACCTCGCCGTGCCGCGCGAACAGGGCACCGGGCGACTGGTGCGCTCGCTGCTCGACGAGCAGACCGACCTGCCCACCTTCTTCATCGCGGAGCAGGAGGATCGCCGCAGCCGAGACTTGCCGCACGAGCTTTACGATTCGACCGCGTGGTCGCTCGGGTTGATGTCTGGGGTCGATGTCTCGCTCTGCGCCAGCGCGGATGGTGGCAGCACGCTTGCCGCCGACACGCCTCTGCCCGACCGTACCGAGCCGCCCGGCGCCTTCGGCCTGGTCGTGCCCTGGAGCGACAGCGGACAGGCGCGGCTGGTTGCCGAGGCCTTGCGCGCCGGGCTCATCGGTCGCTCCAGCGCCGAGGCCTTCTCGACCGGCGGGCAAACCTATCCGCGCGGTTCGGTGGTCTTCACCGCTGCGGCCAATGCGGGCAAGCTCGACGAGCTGAACGCTCTTGCCCGCGTGATCGGCGCACAGACCCGTGCGCTCGCGAATGGCTGGGTCGACCGCGGTCCCAACCTGGGCAGCGACGATGTTGCCATGCTCACTGCTCCGCGCATCGCGATGCTGTGGGACGATGGCGTGTCGCCGCTTTCGGCCGGGGCGCTGCGCTATGTGATCGAGCAAAGGCTTGGAATGCCAGTCGCGCCGATCCGCACCGGCAAGGTGGGTGAGGCCGACCTGGGCCGCTACGATGTGCTGCTGGTGCCAGATGGGAGCCCTGCCCGTGCGCTCGGGTCCGGTGGCCTTGCCTCGCTCGCTAGCTTCGCCGAAGACGGCGGCGTGCTGGTCGCCATCGGACGCTCCATCATGGACCTGAACCGAGGCGAAGAGACACTGCTGGAGACCAAGCCGGAAGGCGCCGCGTCGGCGCGGAACGCCAAGGCGAAGATAACGGGCGAAGGCCCCGTTGCACCGGGCACCGATATCGCCAGCCTGGCCGAATATCGCAGCCTCATCGGCGACCCCGACGCCTTGCCCGACGTGCTTCCCGGCGCGCTGCTCAACACCGCCATCGATCCCGATACGATCCTCTCGGCAGGCTATGAGGCAGGGCCGGTGGTCAATGCCGCTGGCAACCTGATCTTCACCCCGCTTGCGCGCGGAACGGGAACCAATGCCGTACGCTATGCCGCGCCCGACGAGCTGCTCGCTAGTGGCTACATCTGGGACGAAAACCGCCGCCAGATGGCCTTCAAGCCTTACCTCATGGCGCAAGAGCATGGCGACGGACTGGTGGTCGGCTTCGCTCAGGACCCGTCGACACGCGGCTATCTCGACGGGCTCGACCTGCTGATCGCCAACGCCGTGCTCCAAGCGCCCGCGCGCTACCGCTAGGCCGCCGCCGCGCGCTTTGCATCGAGCAGGCGCACCGCCTGCAATGCGATAACTGCCGCCAGCGCGATCATCGCCGCACCTGCATACCACGGCAGGTCCATGCCAAGCGCAAACAAGGCGCCGAAGGCTGGTGGGGCGATGATACGCCCTATCGCGTTCGAGGCCATCAGCAGCCCCATCGTGCTGCCCTGCCGCTCTGGCGGGGTGTTGCGGCTGAGCAGTGCACCGGCCGAGGGAAAAGCGAGGCTGTGCCCGGTCATCAGCAAACCCATCAGCGCCACCCCGGTGAAGGGCGTGCGGATAATCGGCTGAAGCAGCATGGCCAGCACGAGGCAGGCGAGCCCGATCAGGATCACCCGCGCCTCGCCGAAGCGGGCCACCAGCGGCCCGATCAGCACCAGCTGTGCGAACAGCCCGCCGCCGCCAATGGCGAGGAAGGCCCAGCCCAGGTCCTTCGCGCTCCACCCGAAGTTGGCCTCGCTCCACAGGCCATAGATCGCCTCCATCGAGGCGAAGGCGGCAATGCCGAAGAACGAGATCACAAACAGCCGCGACAACAGCGGCTCGGACGAAACGAAGGCGAAAGCCTCAGAGTACTTGGGCAGCGGGCGGCCCTTGCCCGACGGCTCGACCGCATCGCGCAGCACGATAAAGCACCAGATGCTCGCCATGATCGACAGCGCCCCGGCGATAAGGATGGGTGCGTAGAAGCTATGCGCCGCGACTTCCTCGCCCGCGAACAGGCCACCCAGCACCGGCCCGAAGGCAAAGCCAAGCGAGAAGGCCGCGCCGAAATAGCCCATTGTCTTGGCCCGTCGCTCTGGCGGGGAAACGTCGGCGATAAAACCCTGCGCAACGCTGAGTGTGCCCGAGAAGAACCCGCTGACGATGCGGATAGCGATCGCGGCCCACAGGTTTGGCGCAAAGGCAAAGGCGATGTAGGTCAGCCCGGCGATGAAGGTGGTGATATAAAACACCTTGCGCCGACCCCAACTATCGGACTGGCGGCCCCAGTGTATCTCGCCGAAAACGTTACCGAACGAATAGGCCGCGAACAGCAACGCGATCTCGAACGAGCTGGCCGAAAACACTTGCCCATAAAACGGCAGCAGAGGCAGGATCAAGCTGAACCCGGCGATGTTGATGAACACCGCGACCAACAGCGGGGGAAGTCGTTTATCCATGATAACGCGGCTCCGAAAGGCCGGTGGCATCGAGGTCGTCGATCACATAGTTCCACCCGTCGCCCTCGCCCGGCTCGCGCCCTAGGAACGAAGGGTCGATGCTGGGCACGAACAGCCGGTCCAACTTCTCGCCGAAGAACATGCAGCTTGCGGGGAGTTTCGTGGGCATTTCGATCACCTGCTTGACCTCGCCTTCTGGCGATATCCGCAGCAACACCCCGCCCTCGCAGATCGCGGTCCACAGGTCGCCATCGGCAGAGACCGTGCAGCCATCGGGGATCGGGCCATAGTCGCTGGTGTTGAAGAACGCGCGCCGGTTGGAGGCGGTACCGTTCTCCATGTCGTAGTCGTAGGCATAGATCAGGTGCGCCATGCTGTCGGCGTGATAGAGCGTCGCGCCATCGGGCGACCAGCAGGGGCCGTTGCCGAGGATCAGCCCGCTGTCGAGCTGACGGATCGTGCCCTTATCAAGCGCGAAGAGACCGCCCACAGGCTCGCTCGCCTTGCGGTGGCTGGTGCCGAAGATGAAGCGCCCCTTACGATCGACCTTGCCATCGGCGAGCTGGATCGCCGGATCGGCCGGCTCCATCAATGCCAGCGGCTCGACCGCGCCGGTGGAAAAGTCGAGGCTATGAACGCCGTTGACCAGAGCGATGATGGCCCCGCCCTCTTCGCGCAAAGCCATCGAGCCGATCATGTCGGGCACGTCCCACTGCGCATGGTCGCCCGTAATCGGATCCCACCGGAACACCTTCTGCGCGAGGATGTCGATATAGAACAAAGCCTGCTCGGCCACGTCCCACACCGGCCCCTCGCCGACCTGACAGCGCGGCAAGTCCAACCTCGAAATTCGCATCGCCCTCTCCTCTCTCACGAGAGGTTACTAACGAGCGTTACGATTATGACAAGGGCTCTGCCGCTCAGACCGCGCCGTGACAGTGCTTGTATTTGCTGCCCGAACCGCACGGGCATGGCGCATTGCGGTTGACGTTCTGGTCCTTGTAAGGATCGTTCCTCTCCGCGCCGCCGGGGCCGACACCTGCCACCGGCGATCCGGCCAGCGAGCCGAACAGCGGCGCAAACCGGGCCGAACCGTCGCCATCGTTCGAATTGTCCTCGCCCGAGAGCGGGTCGATGTGGCCGGTAAGGAAATCGGGCAGGTCGGGCAGCGGCGCCTGCGGGGTCGGCTGCGCAACGCGGAAATGCGCGGTCAGCAGCACACGGGTCACATCCTCGCGCAGCGTATCGAGCATGGATTCGAACAGGCCGAAGGCTTCCTGCTTGTACTCATTGATCGGCTGCTTCTGGGCATAGGCGCGCAGGAACACCACCTGGCGTAGCGCGTCGAGCGTGGCGAGATGCTCCTTCCAGTGGTGGTCGAGCCGTTCGAGCAGAATGCCCTTCTCATTGGCGCGCCACACGTCTTCGTCGAATTGCGCCACGCGCCCGACGAGCTTCTCCTCGGCAATCGCCTGCAAGCGTTCTTCGATCAGTTCGGGATCGACCTGCTCCTCTTCCAGCCAATCGTCGAACGGGGGCGTTTCGCCCATCACGTCCTCAACCTTGGCCTTGAGCGTTTCCATATCCCACTGCTCGGGATAGGAGCCGGGCGGGCAAGCAGACGAAACGATGGCATTGATCGCATCGCGGCGCATTTCCTCAACCACGTCATCGACCTTCTCGGAGTCCATGATCTCGGCGCGCTGCTCGTAAACCACCGTGCGCTGGTCGTTCATCACGTCGTCGTACTGTACGACCTGCTTGCGCATTTCGTAGTTGCGCGCCTCAACCTTCTTCTGCGCGGTTTCGATGGCCTTCGAGAGCCACTTCGAGCCGATCGCCTCGCCATCTTCGAGGTTCGAATTCATCATCTTGGAGAATAGCGTGTCCGGCCCGAAGATGCGCAGCAGGTCGTCCTCCAGGCAGAGGTAGAAACGCGACAGGCCCGGATCGCCCTGACGGCCCGAACGGCCGCGCAGCTGGTTGTCGATGCGGCGGCTTTCGTGGCGCTCGGTGCCGAGCACGAACAGGCCGCCCGCCTCAATCACACGCGCCTTTTCGGCGGCGATCTCTTCCTTGATGCGCTCGATGGCGGCGTCCTTCTCGGGGCCGTCTTCCATCTCGCTCAGCTCATCGCCGATGCGGAAATCGAGGTTGCCGCCGAGCTGGATGTCGGTGCCGCGCCCAGCCATGTTGGTGGCGATGGTGACAGTGCCGAAACGGCCCGCCTGAGCTACGATACGTGCTTCCTGCTCGTGCATGCGGGCGTTCAGAACGCTGTGCTTGACGGCTTCCTTGTCGAGGAACTGGCTGAGCAATTCGCTCTTCTCGATCGAGACCGTACCGACCAGCACGGGCTGGCCGATCTCCTGCTTCTCCTTGATCGCCTTGGCGATGGCAGCAAACTTGTCGAGCGTGTTCTTGTAGAACTGGTCATCATCGTCAATGCGCGCGATGGGCAGATTGGTCGGGATCTCGGCAACATCGAGCTTGTAGATGTCGAAGAACTCAGCCGCCTCGGTGGCGGCGGTGCCGGTCATGCCCGAAAGCTTCGGGTACATGCGGAAGTAGTTCTGGAAGGTGATCGAGGCCATGGTCTGGTTCTCGGGCTGGATTTCCACGCCCTCCTTCGCCTCGACCGCCTGGTGCAGGCCGTTCGACCAGCGGCGCCCGTCCATCATGCGCCCGGTGAATTCGTCGATGATGACGACCTTGCCATCCTTGACGATGTAGTCGGTGTCCTTCTTGAACATCTTCACGGCACGCAGGGCCTGGTCGAGATGATGCACAACCTGCGTGTTCTCGACGTCGTAGAGGTTATCGGTCGCCAGCAGCCCGGCGGCGATCAGGCGCTGCTCCATGATCTCGACGCCGTCCTCGGTCAGCTGGACATTGCGCGCCTTCTCGTCGGTCTCGTAATACTCTTCTTCGAGCTCCTTCACCACGGCGTCGATCGACATGTAGAGCTCGGACTTGTCCTCGGTCTGCCCCGAGATGATAAGCGGGGTGCGCGCCTCGTCGATCAGGATCGAATCGACCTCGTCGACGATGGCGAAGTTGAAGGGCCGCTGCACCATCTGGCTGCGCGAATGCTTCATGTTGTCGCGCAGGTAGTCGAAGCCCAGCTCGTTGTTGGTCGAGTAGGTGATATCGGCGGCATAGGCGTCGCGCCGCGCATGTTCGGGCAGGTTGGGCACGATTACGCCCACGGTCAGCCCGAGGAAGGCGTAAAGCTTGCCCATCTCCTCAGCGTCGCGGCGAGCGAGGTAGTCGTTGACGGTGACGACGTGGACGCCCTTGCCCTCGATGGCGTTGAGATAGACGGCGAGCGTCGCCATCAGCGTCTTGCCTTCGCCGGTCTTCATCTCGGCAATCTGGCCGCGGTGGAGCACGATGCCGCCGATCAGCTGCACATCGAAATGGCGCATCCCGTAAACACGCTTGGACGCCTCGCGCACGGTGGCGAAGGCCTCGGGCATCAGGTCGTCGAGCGACTGCCCCTCTTCGAGTTTCTGGCGGAACTTGGCCGTCTGGGCGCGCAATTCGTCGTCGGAGAAGTCAGCCAGCTGGTCTTCAAGGCCGTTGATCCGCGCGACAATTTTTTCGAGCGACTTGATGTACCGGTCGTTGGAGGAGCCGAACAGGGACTTGGCGATAGACTGCCACATGCGGGGGATTCCTGACTGTGAATATGGAGGAGCCGCGCGTGCAAGAGGCGCGGCGGAAAACGGGTGCGATGAAGGGCGCGCCGAAGCGCAGGGGCGCTATTCCAGCGCGCGGTCTGCCTGAAGCTGGACCGTGGGGCTCCACACCACCACCGGGCGTTCGCCACAGGGGCGACGCGTGGGCGCAACGGCAATGCGGCCAGAAAGTTCGAGCGGTGCTGCTACGATGGTCGAACAGTCGCCGCTATCCGCCGCTTCGGCCATCGAGACGACGCCTGCTTCCACCGCACGCGCAGGCTCTGCGACAAGCGCAAAGCCCGACATCACGGCAAGCAGGGTCAAAAGACGGCGAAGCATCACAGGCCCAGATAGCGATCTATTCGCGCTTGTCTATGCCAACGCGCTTCGCACCTGATTGCCCAGCGCGCGCCAAGCGCCTATCGGGCCTCGCATGGACATCGCCACCTCCCCGCTCGCCAAGCCCTTCCCCGCCATGGAGCCCATCGCCGGCGTCACGCTGCGTGTGGCCCGCGCGCAGTACAAGACTTGGGACCGCTGCGACCTCACTTATGCCGAACTCGCCGAAGGCACTTCGGTCGCGGGCGTGTTCACGCGCAATGTCTGCTGTTCATCCGAGGTCGAGCTGGGGCGCGAGCAGGTGAAGCTCGGCCATGCCCGGGCACTGGTCGTCAACGCGGGCAATTCGAACGCCTTCACCGGCTATCGCGGGCGTGACGCGGTCGAACAGATCATGGCGCAGGTCGCCGCTCACCTGGGCTGCGAGCCCGCCGAGGTGCTGGTTTCCTCGACCGGCGTGATTGGCGTGCCACTGCCCAAGGACAAGGCCGAAGCGGGCGTCGCCGCCGCGCTTACCGCCGAGCCCTGCTCGTTCGAAGAGGCCACCAACACAATCGGTACCACCGATACCTTCGCCAAGGGCGCCAGCGCCACGGCGATGATCGGCGAGACCAAGGTCACGATCAACGGGATTATCAAAGGCTCGGGCATGATCGCGCCCGATATGGCGACGATGCTCGGCTACATTTTCACCGACGCGGCGGTCGAACCGGCCTTCCTGCAGGCCTGTCTCTCTGCCGCCAGCGATGCGACATTCAACTGCATCACCGTCGACAGCGACACCTCGACCAGCGACACCGTGCTCGCCTTTGCCACCGGCAAGGCAGACAATGTGCCGCTCGCGCATGTCGACGACGCCGGGGCCGACGCCTTTGCTGCAGCGCTGCACGATGTCTGCCGCCAGCTCGCCCATCTGGTAGTGCGCGACGGCGAAGGGGCCAGCAAGTTTATCGCCGTGACCGTGCAAGGCGCAGTGTCGGACGATAGCGCGCGCAAGGTCGGGCTCGCGATCGCCAACTCGCCGCTGGTGAAGACGGCCATTGCGGGCGGAGATGCCAACTGGGGCCGCGTGGTGATGGCGGTCGGCAAGGCGGGCGAACCGGCGGACCGCGACAAGCTCGGGATTGCGTTCGGCGGGGCCTGGGCGGCGAAGGACGGCCTGCCCCTGCCCGACTACGACGAAGCCCCGGTTGCCGAGCACCTGAAGGGCGACGAGGTGGACCTGACCGTCGATCTCGGCCTCGGCGAAGGCAGCGCGACGGTATGGACCTGCGATCTCACCCACGGTTACATCAGCATCAATGCCGATTACCGCTCCTGATACCTCCCTCCCGTTCACGGGAGGGGAGATGTGACCGACGTAATGGCCTTCCACGCCGCAGTTGAAGAACTGCTGCGCGAGGTGACCGAACGCGCGATCCTTCCGCGCTTCCGCAACCTTGCCGAGGGCGAAGTGGAGGATAAGGGTGGCAACGACCCGGTAACAATCGCCGACAAACAGAGCGAGGAGATGCTGGCGGAAGGTCTGGCGCGGATCGTTCCCGGCCTTGCCGTGGTCGGCGAAGAGGCTGCCCATGCCGATCCGCAGGTGCCTAAAGGACTCAAGGGCGACTGCTGGATCATCGACCCCATTGACGGCACCCGCAACTTTGCGGCCGGAAAGCCGCCGTTCGGAATCCTGCTCGCCATGGCCTCTGGCGGAGAAGCGCACACGGGGTGGATCTACGATTGCCTCTCTGGTCGCCTGTGCGTCGCGCACAAGGGCAAGGGCGCCTTTGTGAACGGCGAGCGGGTTGAAGCGCGCGCCACCGGCGAAAGCCCGCCGGTCGCCGCAATCTCGCTGCTGTTCATGGACGAGGCCAAACGCACGGCGATGACCGAGCACATAGCCCCGCACTATTCGCTGGTCGACATCCCCTATTGCGCCGCCGAGCAATATCCGCGCCTTGCGCTGGGCACCAACGATGTGTCGATCTTCGAGCGCACGCTGGCCTGGGACCATGCGGCGGGCGTACTGTGGCTCAACGAAGCGGGCGGAAAGGCCGCGCGGCCCGATGGCTCGGCCTACCGGGTCGATGAGTGGGAGCGCAAAGGCCTGATCGGCGCGGCCTCGCCCGCGCTGTGGGACGCTATGGCCGAGCGGCTCTCAGCCCTGCCCTAGAGCGGGATGACATTAGCCTGATCCACCTTGCTCCCCTCCCCAAGGGGAGGGGCTTTGCGAGTGGATGCTATGTCATGCCGCTCTAGCCACGCGTCGGCCCGCACTTGAGGCGGGCCAGGGCTCACTTCATCGCGATCAAGAAGCCCGGCCCCGGCTCAAGGCCGGGGCGACGGATAAGCTCAAAGATTGCTCTCAAGCCAGTTCTTGAGCGCATTCTTCGGCGCTGCACCCATCTGGTGCGCGACCACCTTTCCGCCCGAGAACAGCGCCAGGAACGGGATCGACTGCACGCCCATCTGTCCGGGGACATCGGGGTTCTCCATGATGTCCATCTTCACGATCTCGACCTTGCCTTCCAGCTCGTCCGAAATCTCCTCGAGCGCCGGGGCGATCATCTTGCACGGGCCGCACCAGTCGGCCCAGAAGTCTACCAGCACAGGCTTGTCGGCCTCGAGCACGTCGGACTGGAAGCTGGCGTCGGTCACTGCTTTGGTTGCCATCGAAAATCTCCTTGTCTTTCGTGCAATCTAGTCATTGCCCATGGCGGGACAATAAGCACGGGGCATAGCTTTATTCGGCGCCCGCAAAGCCGGGCTTGTGCGCTGCCAGCACCGCCTCGGGCAAGGCGATCAGGCGCGGAACCTGTGTATAGAGCACGGCGGCCTCCACCGTGCGCCCCGGATAGATCACCTCCAGCGCCGCGACATAGGCCGCCATCTGCGCCAGCGTGGACTGCGGCACCTCGGCAAGCCCCGCCGGAGGACGGCGCGCCGTCTTGAAATCGGCGACGATAATGCGCTCCGGCGTCACCAGCAACCGGTCGACCGTGCCCGCGACGACCTCGCTACCGACCACGGCGGCGAGCGGCACTTCGGCCAGCGCGTCAGGGCCGAACAGGTCGCGCCACTCTGGCTCGCCCAGCACGGCGAGCGCGCGGTCCAGCATTTCCTCACGCTCGGCCTCGGCAAGGTCCGCCCCGTGGCGCGCCAGCCATGCCCGCCCGCCAGCGGGTCGCATGTCCTCGGACACGTCGGGCAGCCGTTCGAGCAGCGCATGGATCAGCACCCCGCGCCGCGCGGCAATCGCGGCCTGAGCGACCGGCAAGGGCGGATCGGCCCCGCGCTCCTCGGTCGCGGCGGAACTCGGCGCAAGCGGACGCGGCGGGCGCGGCTCTTCACCGACCGGGGTGGTGGCCCAGCGCGGCAGCACCTCGGGGATCGGCAGCGCCTGCTGGCTGCGGTGCGGGAAATCAGGCGCGCGCTCGCCGCGTTCGGTGCGCGCGCCCCAGATGTCGTCGTCCAGCGGATCGCCCGCGAACAGCGGCGCGAGGCGGGCATACCAGCTATCGGGCGCTGGCTCTTTCTCCAGCTTGCCCAGCGCGCCGCCGATGAACAGCGCCTCTTCCGCGCGCGTCATGGCGACGTAGAGCAAGCGCCAATGCTCCTCGCGCTCGGCGGCCTTGGCGGCATCGGCCGCTTCGGCGACCGGCCCCACGCGCTCGTCCTTGCCGAGCGGGAGTAGCGGGATCGCTCGGGGAGTGCCGCCGCCGAGGGGTTCTTCGACCAGCTCCAGCCCGCTCGCCATGCCTTTATCGGGATCGCCGCAGGCATCGGCGAGGATCACGATTGGGGCCTGCAAACCCTTCGAGCCGTGGACTGTCATCACCCGCACGAAATCGCCGCCGCCCTCTGCCTCGCGCTTTAACTCGCCCTCGCCTGCGTCGAACCAGCGGATGAAGCCCTGAAGGCTCGGCGTGTTGCTCGCGGCGAACTGGAAAGCGGCGTTGAGCAGCTCGTCGATGGGATCGGAGGCCTCGCTGCCCAGCCGTGCGAGCAGCTTGCGCCGCCCCTGCCACGGCCCGACCAGTATCCAGTGCAGCAGCGCCTGCGGAACCTCGAAATCGGCCCTCCCGAGCAGGTCAAGCAGCATGGCTTCAGCCGCTTCGGCCTCAGGGTGCGGATTGTCGCGCAGGTGCTGCCACAGGCTCTTGCCGCTGTCGCCGCGATAGCCGTGTTCGAGCAGCTGCTCCTGGCTCCACCCTATCAGCGGCGAGACGAGCAGGTTCGCCAGTTGCAGGTCGTCGCCCGGCTGCGCGGCGAAGCGCAATGCAGCCATCAGGTCCTGTACCGCCAACGGCGCGGCGAGCCGCAGCCGGTCCACCCCCGCCACCGGCACCCCCGCCGCATGCAGCCGCGCCACGATCAGCCCGGCCAGCTCGCGCCGCTTGCGCACCAGCACCATGAAGTCTCCGGGCGTCGCATTGCGATGGCCGCCCTTGCTGAGCGCAAAGCCGCCGTTCCACATGCGCAGGATCGACTGGGCAATTTTGTCCGCCATACGCCGCTCGGGCTCGGACACGCGCAGTTCGGGCCCGTCTTCCTCGTCGCTCTCGCCGACCTTGCCCGGCACCGGCGCCCACAACGTGATGAGGCCGGGGCGCTGGTCGCCCACATGCGGCGCAGGGCGCTCGTCGAGCCCGAAGGCCTTGTGGCCGATAGCGTCGATGGCCTCATCAACAAAGGTGAGCACAGGCTGCGCCGTGCGGTAGGACCGCCCGAGGTCCAGATCCTGCAACTCGCGCCAGCGCAGCTTTTCGCGCAACTGGCCAGCATTGGCGGCGCGCTGGCGCAGTTTGGCGGCATAATCGTCGCGCTTGGAGAGGAAGTTGTCGGGGCTCGTCCCCTGAAAGCCGAAGATTGCCTGCTTGTAGTCGCCGACCACGAAGATCGTCCGCTGGCGTTCGCCCGCTGCGCCGATCCCGGCGAAGAAGTCGTCGGTCAGCGCGTCGATGATCGCCCACTGGCTCGCGTTGGTGTCCTGCGCCTCGTCGACGAGGATATGGTCGAACTGCCGGTCAAGCTTGTAGCGGATCCACTCGCCCTGCCCCGGATCGGCGAGCAGCGCGGCGGCGCGGCGGATAAGGTCGTCGAAATCGACCAGCCCCTCGCGCTGCTTGGCCTCGTCCCAGGCCAGTGCATAGCGCCGCCCCAGTTCGAGCGCCGGGGTCAGCACCTCGACCAGCTCCAGCAAGGCGGCTTGCTGGCGCACTTTTTCGAGCCATGCGAGCGCATCGGCGGCCACCATCTCGACCGCCGGATCGGCCTTGGCGAGGTTGTTCTGATACTTGAGCAGGCCCTTGTCGTTGAACAGCTCGCCCATCAGCGCGCCGCTGGTGGCGAAGCGCTCTTCGGGCGTACCGAGCAGCCACTCGCCGATCAACGCGGAGAATTTCTGCCCGCTCGCCGCGCCCCAACCGTCGTAGGCCCACATGACCTGCCGCAGCAGTTCGACCCCGGCGCTGCCGTCCGCGCAGGCTCCGGCGAAATCGGCGGCGCTGGCCTCGGCAGGCAGCCCGACCAGTTGAGCGACCCGGCCCCTGAGCGGCGGTTGCCATGCGCCCGGTCCGAACCACGCCTCGCGCGCGGCGGCGCAGCGCATCAGCCACTTGCGCGCGTCCGCCGGACCGAGTCTCACGCTCAGTTCCTCCAGCGCGGCCATGCCGCCAGGATCGCTCTCGTCCCAGTCCTCGACCAGATCGGCCAGCACTTGCGAGGCGAGCAGGTCGCGGTCGCGATCCTCCATCGGGCGCGTGCCGGGCACCAGCCCCGCCTCGTTCGGGAAGGCCGCCAGCAGCCACTGCGCGAAAGCGTGGATTGTATCGATTCTAAGCCCGCCACCGGGGCAATCGAGCACACTGGCGAACAGGCTGCGCGCTCGGGCGATCGTCTCGGGGGCGGCGCTGGCACCGATGGCGAGCAGGTCAGCTGCCAGCGCCTCCGCTGGCATGCGCACCCAGTTCGCGAGCACCTCGTTGACTCGCACCGCCATTTCCGCCGCGCCCGCCTTGGTGAAGGTGAGGCACAGGATCTGCTCGGGCCGTACATCGGAGGCGAGCAACAGCCGCAGCACGCGGGCCGACAGCACCTGCGTTTTGCCGGTGCCCGCCGAGGCCGACAGCCAGACGCTGTCCGCCGGGTCGACCGCCAGCATCTGGTTGTTCTGCAAAGGATAGACCGCGCCGCTCATCGCTCGTCCCCGCGCCCTTGCCACTCGCCGAGCCGCATCAGGTGATCGTAGGTGTTGTAGCCCGGCGCATCGGGATTGAGCCCGGCGGTGAACGGCTCCTCGCCGAGAATCCAGCGGCCGAGTGCATCATGCAGGTAGCGCTCAGCCTCGGGCAGGAAGTCCTCGGGCAGGATGCCCGAGCGCTTCGAGCCAACCTTCAGCGGCGTGGTCACATAGCCGAAGCCGGTCGGGTGGTCCTTCACCTTGGCCTTGCCGAGCGACCAGTATTCGAATGCGGCCGGATCGCCGACGATGCCGGTAAACCCGCCGTCCCGCGCGATCAGCCCCAGCGTGCCCAGTTGCAGCGCATAGCCGTTTTCGACCGTCGGGCCGGTCGGCGGACCGCCGGTCTTGTAGTCGACAATCGCGAGGGTGCCGTCGGCCATGCGGTCAATCCGGTCGGCCTTGCCATGGATGCGGATGCCTTCGACATGCATCTCGCCCTTGGCCTCGATCCCGTTGGGC
Organism: Aurantiacibacter flavus; assembly: GCF_039710615.1. NCBI lineage: Bacteria > Pseudomonadati > Pseudomonadota > Alphaproteobacteria > Sphingomonadales > Erythrobacteraceae > Aurantiacibacter > Aurantiacibacter flavus. The sequence goes on along the minus strand of NZ_JBDLBR010000001.1, from coordinate 825,532 downwards.
AATGGCTGGCGCTGCGGGTCTTCCCCGATCTGCGCCACGATCCATTGCAGCGCGCGGACGAGACGCGGCTTCCACAAGGCGCGCATCAGCGGGTGGGTGTGCATGTCGGCGAGGTGCTGCTCGGCCAGTGCCTCAATTTGCCCCTCGCCCTTGTGCCAGTGTTCGAGGATCGCGTGGGCCAACGTGCCTTGCCAGGCCGCATCGGGCTCGGCGTCGAGCGGGTCTAAATCGCGCAGGCCCATGATCTTGCTGGCGTAGAATTCGAACGGATCGGACCGCAGCCGGTCAAGCTGGGTCACCGAAATGTCCTGCCGCCGCTGGTCTGCCGAGGGCATTGGCGCAGGCACCGGATAGGGTGCGATTTCCATCGGCGCGGGGTCAAGCTCGCGCGCAAGCCTCAGCGTCTGTTCGTCGCTTGCCGCCGCCGCCAGGTCGCCGCCGAGCAGCGCGCGTACCCGCAGCAGGAAACGCGAGGGGATCGCGGGGCCGGAGACATCGCGCCGCGCGCGGGTCAGTACCACCTCGGGCGCGCCCAGAGCCCCGGCAAGGTCATGCGCGGCAAGACCGATGCGGAAGTCCGCCCCCGGCACCCCAAGCGCGCGCAAAACTGCGGGCGCGAGCAGAGGATCGCTCGTGGGGGCTGGCGGCCAGGTGCCCTCGTTCAGGCCACCGCAAATCACGAGATCGGCGCGCGTCATCCGCGCTTCGAGCAGGCCATAGATCGCCACACGCGGATGGCCACCGAACTGCGGGCGCACCGCCACCTGATCGAGCAGATCGCGCAGCACGCGCGGTAGTTCGTCGGACGCAAAGTCCACCGGCACCTCGCGCGCATGCAGCCGCCATTGTTCAATGAAGGCCGACAGCGCGCGGCCATCTTCGCGCGCCCATAGAGATTCGCTGCACAGCGCTTCGCCCGCTGCGGCCAGCAGGTCAAGCCACTCGGCCAGGCCAAGCGGCGCGGTCACTTCCAGCAGCGGCACGAGGATCGGTTCGACCGTCTGCCACCAGTCGGCAACGCCCGCTTTCTCAGCCAACCTGCGCGGCTCCTCCAGCCCGGAAGCCCTGCGCGGACCGCGCAGCCGCAGTTCGAGCCGTCGCACCGCGCGCAGCCAGTCGGCGCGCTCTTCGTGCCCCACCAGCGGATGGCCCAGCAGCGCCATCAGCGGCACCGGCGCAGCCCGCTCGGCCCCGACCTGGGCGAGCAGCAGCAGCACCCGCCCCGCCGCTGTCTGGCTGAGCGGGACACCGGCGGAATCGTCCGCCCGCACGTTCCAGCGCCGCAGATGCTGCGACACCCGCGCGGCCAGCCCCCGGTCGGGCGTCACCACCGCAACGCGTCGCTCGGGCACGTCCAGCGCCTCGCGCACCAGCAGTGCGATGGCCTGCGCTTCTTCCTCGGGGTTGCCCGCCTCGATCAGCTGCACACCCGCGAGCCGGCGTTGCTTCGCCGGAAGTGCAGCCCAGCGGCGGCTCGCGAGAGGTGGCAGGAACAGGCTGGAAATAGCATGGCTGCGCGCGGGCGGACCTTTTCCAAGACCGGCGCGGTGCCAGGGGCGGACCTCCTCGCGGGCAATGCCCATCCGCCCGAGCAGCAGCTTGAGGTGATACTGCGGATGGGTGATCGCATCGTCGCGCCCGAACGGCTCTTCCAGCGACGGATCGCCGGCATGGCCAAGTTCATCCCACACCTCCTCGTCCATAGACAGGTCGAAGTCAGGCAGGATCACCGCGCCTTGCGGCATGTGGGCGATGGTGCGCAGCATCTCGGCCAGCGCAGGCGCGGCGCTGGTCACGCCCGCTGCAACAATCGGATTCTCTGGCGGAGCCTCGCGCAACCGGCGGGCCGCCGCACGAAACAGCAGGTTGCGCCGGGCCGACATGTCGATCTCGCCGCGCTGCTCCAGATGGTCGCGCCACAGAAGCTGCACCTTGGCGAACAACGCGAGGTTGTCGCGCCAATGGTCGGAGTTGGCGGCAAGGATGCCGAGTACCCGCTCGCTCAGCAGATCATGCGGTTCGATATCTTCGATCAGCAGCCGGTCGATCACCCGCCCGGTCTCGGTGGCAAGCCGCATGAGCGCCGCGCCTGTCGGAGCGTCCTTGCCCTCCACCTCGCCGATCAGTTGCGCGAGCTTCAGCGTCCGCCGCACGGGATCGGCCGCCGGGGGCACCGCCGCGCCTGCGCCAAGCGAATCGAACAGCGGCCCGAGCGCTTCATCGAGATCGAGATCGCCCACCTGCACCATGCGCGGCAACAGCAGACCGCTTGTCCCCGCCTCGCCCGCATGGCGCACGAAGGCCTCGGTGATAGTGCGCGCGGCGCGGGTCGAGGGGACCAGCAGCGTCAGCCGGGCGAGGCCGAAGGTGTCATCGCCATAACGCGGGACCAGCCCCGCCACGAGCGCATCGGCAAAGCCCCGATGCGCGGCGATGGAATAAACGCTCGGCCCGGCCCGCTCAGACATTCCTGAGCGCGTCTTCGGTCGGCGCGATCATCTGCGGGGTGCCGACCTCGAACCATTGGCCGGTGAACGGCAGGCCGAACAGCCGCCCTTCCTCGATGGCGCGATCCCACAGCACATTGGTCGAAAACGGGCCTTCGGGCGCATCGCGCAGCAGGCGCTTCGACACGAGCTGGATGCCGGTGAACACGAAGGGCGCCACGCGCGGCTTGTTCCGGCGACGCAGGCGGCCTGCTGCGTCCATGTGGAAGTCACCCAACCCGCGGAAGTTCACCGCACCCTTGTGCGCGACCACCAGTAGCAGCGCGTCCATCTGATCGGGATCCCAGCGGTTGGAAAGGTCGGCAAAGCAGTTGCGCGGACCGTCGAGCCAGATGTTGTCCGAGTTCAGGCAGAAGAACGGATCGGGTAACTGGCCCTGCGCCCGCACGAGCCCGCCGCCGGTCTCAAGCAGCTGCGGTCGCTCGTCCGAAATGGTGATGGCCGGAGTCTTGCGCTCGGCGAGGTGTGCCTCAAGCGTGTCAGGCATGTAATGGACGTTGACCACCGCCTTGGCCACGCCGGCATCGGCAAGCCGGTCGAGCGCATGGTCGATCATGGGCTTGCCCATCACCCGTACCATCGGCTTGGGCATCGAGGCGGTCAGCGGACGCATCCGCTTGCCCATGCCTGCCGCAAGCACCATGGCGGTATCGGAAGCGAGCTTGGTCATGCGGTGAGTTTGCCTTTGCTGGCGCGGATTTCGGCGGGGATGTTGGCATCGAACCAGCGCGCGACCGGGGCGAGCGCCGGATGCGCCAGATCGCGCTCCAGCGCTTCCCACACGCGCGGGATCATCGCAAGGTAACGCGGCTTGCTGTCGCGCCGGTCAAGGCGCGCGAAGATGCCGACGATCTTGGCGTTGCGCTGCGCCCCGAGCCGGGCATAGTCGGCGGCGAAATGCTCGTTGCAGCCAGCCTTCTGGCAATAGTGTGCGAGCATGGCCGCCTCCAGCTCCTCCGACACGTCGCGGCGCGCGTCCTGCAGCAGCGACACGAGGTCATAGGCCGGGTGGCCGACCAGCGCATCCTGAAAGTCGATCAGCCCTTGCGAGCCATCGGGCAGCAGCATGATATTCTCGGCATGGTAGTCGCGCAGCACGGTGACGCCGGGCGCCTGCCGTTCGAGGAGCGGAGCGAGCACTTTGCGCCATGCCGCCTCGAACCCTGCCGCATCGACCTCGATTCCGGCATGCGGACAGAACCACTCGGGCAATAGGGCCACTTCCCGCAGGTACGTTGCCATGTCGTAAGGCGCGAAGGGGCCGGGCGGGCACTGGTGCAAGGCAACCAGCGCATCAATCGCTTCGCCATAGACACGGCTTTCCCCAGCCGGGTTTTCATCGAGCCAGTCACGCATCCGCTCGGGGCCGAAGTCTTCCAGCACGATGAGCCCGCGCTCCTCGCACTGGGCATAAATCTGCGGCGCGCGCAGGCCCTGTCCGTTAAGCCAGTGCGCGACGTGAAGGAACGGGCGCACGTCCTCTTCTGGGGGTGGAGCATCCATCAACAGCGCCGCCCTGCCCTCGTCGCGCAGGCGGAAATAGCGGCGGAAACTGGCATCGCCGGGCAGCACCTCGATATCGGGCACGGCCCAGCCCGATTCGATCAGGAACTCGTCGATACGACGCGGGAGAGTCTGGGTCATCTCCACCGCCCTAGCCAAGCTTGCCCCGGCTCGACAATCGCCATACGCCCCCCTTCCCCGTTTTCGTCGCGAAAGTGGAGCGTGATGGCGAGGCACGCGACCTCGTGTCCGAAGCCGCCCGCGCGCATCGGCCATTCGGCGATCAGCGCCGCGCCCTCGCGATAGTCGTCGAGCCCGATCTCATTTGCTTCCGAAGGGTCTTCCAGGCGGTAAAAGTCGGCGTGGACCAGCGGGGGCGAAAGATGATCGTAGGTCTCAACGATGGTGAAGCTCGGCGATGGCACCTCGCCAGCGTGGCCGAGCGCGGCGATGATGGCGCGCGCCAGTGTCGTCTTGCCCGTGCCCAAATCGCCTTCGAGCGCCACCACGTCGCCCGGTCGAAGCAGCTCTGCGATGCGTTCGCCCAGCGCCGCCATCGCAGCGAGGTCCGGCAGCGGGACCGACCCGCTCATGGCAGGTAGATGGTCGCGGTGGTACCCACGCCCTTCTCCGATTGGATTTCGAGCCGTCCGCCATGCGCCTCGATCAACTGCCGCGCGAGCGGAAGGCCGAGGCCGCGCTTGCCAGCCTTGCCTTCGTCAGTGCCCGGGCGCCTATAGCCGTCGAGCGCGCGCGCCAGTTCCGAGGGCTTCATCCCTGCGCCGTTGTCCGAAATCACAATTTGCACGCCCGATTTGCGCCGCTGCAAGGCGACGAGCACGCGGCCCTTGCTACCCGTCGCGGCAATGGCATTGTCCAGTACATTTCCAACCGCTCGCGCCAGCTGACGCGCATCGCCGGTGATCGCCCCGGACGAGCGATCCCCACGCAGGTCAAGCGTGATGTTCTTGGCCTCGATTGCCTCTTCGCGTTCGCGCACGACGCGGGTGAGGAACGCAAACAGCGCGATCTCTTCTTGCGCCATCGGCAGCAATCCGGCCTCGCTCTGGGTCAGGTCCAGTACGGTCTCGATCTGCTGCGACAGCCGCTCGACCGAGGTGATGATCGCGTTCACGTAGTCCTTCGCCTGATCGCTCAGATCGCCCGCGATCCCGCTTGCCAGCAGCTCGGCAAAACCGCCGATAGAGGTAAGCGGGGTGCGAAATTCGTAGGACATATTGGCGAGGAACCGCGTCTTCATCGCGTCGGCCTCTTCGAGCGCTGCGTTGCGTTCGCGCAGCGCCGCCTCGGCCTTGGTCGAATCGGTCACGTCGAGCACGGTGAGCAACCCGTTGCCGTCGGGCAGCGGCACGCCGGCAAATTCGAGCGTGCGCCCGTCGGCCATAAGCACCCGCCCGCTCTTGTGCTGCCGGTCAAGCGTGGCGGCACGCACCACCTCGCCGATCGCCGTGCGCTGGCCGGGCCTGGCGAGACGCGCGCCAAGCTGTTCGAGCAAAGCATCTATGTGCGGATGCTTGTCGAAGAAGGCCTCCTCAAGGCCCCAGGTCGATGGGAAGGTGCGGTTCCACAGCTGGATCTGGCCATTGGGCGCAAACACCGCGAGCGCCTCGAACAACGAGTCAAACGTGGCCGTGCGGGTGCGCAACAAGGTGTCGCGCGTGGCCGAAAGCGCAAGTTGCTCGGAGCGGTCCTCTGCCACCAGAACCAATGACCCATCGGGCATCGGCTGCGCGACGATACGTAGATGAGTGTTGTCGGGCAGCGTCCACGCATCCTCCATAGCGCTGTCGGACACGAACCACTTGCGCAACTGTCCCCGCCACTCGGGGAAGTCGCGAACTTCGGGCAGCCGCGCCTTGTCGCGTGCGATATCGATGAAACGTTCGAAATCGAGCCCGCGTGCGAGGGCCGGTGCGGGCAGCGAAAAGATGCGCGCGAACGGTTGGTTGGCGAAAGCGATCACGCCGTCCGGATCGAACTGCGCCACCCCCACCGAGAGCTGATCGAGCATCGAGCGCTGCGCTTCGCGGAAGGCACGGAAGGCGCGACCCTGCTCCTCCATATCCTCGATATCGACGGCATAGCCCGCCACCCCGTCCTCGCCCAGCGGCAGGTCGGAGACGCGCAAGGAACGGCGCTGATTGCCGATGGTGGCAGGAACGATGCGCTCCACCGCCTCATCTTCGCTGTGCGCCTGCAAGGCGACATCGGCAGCAGTCCGTCCCTCGACCGTCTCGACGAGCTCGATCTGCTGCGCGACGACCTCGTTCGCATCGTTCGCCCCGACAGCCTCAACATAGGCGCCGTTGACGAGCCGGAGCCGCATGTCGGGCCCGCGAAACCACATCGGCATCGGCGCGGCCTCGATCAGTCCGATCAGTGCAATGAAATCGGCTCGCGCTCGGTCTGCATCGGCGCGCAGGCGCTCAAGCTCAACCTGGCTTGAGGAAAAGTCGAACCACCAGGTCAGCGCCGCCCCGCCACTCGCCACCGCCGGATCGGCAAGGCTGCCATGGACCGCAAGGCTACGGCTCGATCGCTGTGGGTGGAGGGCTAGCGAAAACGGAGCCGCGGTCTTGTGGGTGCGTCGCAGCGCCTCACGCAGCCTGTCGAGCTCGCGCGGCGCTAGCCCGCTGTTTCCGCTGTCCAGTTCGGAGAGGAACTCAGGCAAATGATCGAGCCCGAGCCAGGCCGCAAGCCGGTCCGGCCCTTCGATTCTGCCATCGGCCCGCACCAGCATCGGCACTGCCGGCGATTCTTCAATCATGGCTGTCAGGCGGCGCGATATCACCAAGGCAGTGCGTGCCGCACGCTCCCGTGCGCGGGCACGCCATGCCAGCCAGGCAGCGAGCCCGGTCCATGTCGCCAGCAGCAGGCCGAGCATAGCCGCGGCAAGAGGGGTGAGTTCCATCTTCCGTCAGCTATGACCGGCAGCCCCGCGATGCAAGCTGCTCGCGGGGCGCAACCCCCCGATCAATAGCGATAATGCTCGGGTTTGAACGGGCCTTCCACCGGCACGCCGATGTAATCGGCCTGCTTCTGGCTCAGCTTCGACAGCTTCACGCCAAGCTTGTCGAGGTGCAGCGCTGCCACCTTCTCGTCGAGGTGCTTGGGCAGCACGTAAACGTCGTTCTCGTAGTCCTCGTGCTTTTCCCACAGCTCCATCTGCGCCATCACCTGGTTGGTGAACGAGCAGCTCATCACGAAGCTGGGGTGGCCGGTGGCGCAGGCGAGGTTCACGAGGCGGCCCTTGGCGAGCACGATGATTTCCTTGCCATCGGGGAACTTCACCAGGTCCGTGCCCGGCTTCAGTTCGCTCCACTCGTAGTTCGAGAGCGCAGAAATCTGGATCTCGCTATCGAAGTGGCCGATGTTGCAGACGATCGCCATCGGCTTCATCGCCTTCATGTGATCGGCGGTGATCACGTCCTCGTTGCCGGTGGTGGTGACGAAGATGTCGGCGCGGGTCACCGCGTCTTCCATCGTGGTCACTTCGAAGCCTTCCATCGCCGCCTGCAGCGCGCAGATCGGGTCGATTTCTGTCACCAGCACGCGCGCGCCGCCGTTGCGGAGCGACTGCGCCGAGCCCTTGCCGACGTCGCCATAGCCGGCAACGCAGGCGACCTTGCCCGACAGCATCACGTCGGTCGCACGGCGGATCGCGTCGACCAGCGATTCGCGGCAGCCATAAAGGTTGTCGAACTTCGACTTGGTCACGCTATCGTTCACGTTGATGGCGGGGAACGGCAGCTTGCCCTGCTTGGCAAGGCTGTAAAGGCGGTGGACGCCGGTGGTGGTCTCTTCCGAAACACCGCGCAGGGTCTTCACCGTCTCCGTGAGGTACCCCGGCTTCTTCGCGAGGAAGGCCTTGAGCGAGCGCTGGAATTCGATTTCTTCGGCATTGGCCGGGGCAGGCAGCTCTTCGCCCGCTTCGACGCGCGCACCCCACAGGGCGAACATGGTGGCGTCACCACCGTCATCGAGGATGATGTTGGCGGTCTGGCCAGAGCCGTCCTTGTCCCAGTCGAAGATCTCGCCGACATAGTCCCAGTATTCGGCGAGGCTCTCGCCTTTCACCGCGAACACCGGAATGTCCTGCGCGGCGATGGCGGCGGCGGCGTGGTCCTGCGTCGAGAAGATGTTGCAGGTGGCCCAGCGCACATCGGCGCCGAGCGCGGTCAGCGTCTCGATCAGCACCGCGGTCTGGATCGTCATGTGCAGCGAGCCGGTGATGCGCGCACCCTTCAGCGGCTGCGCGGGGCCGAATTCCTCGCGCGTGGCCATCAGGCCCGGCATTTCGGTTTCGGCAATAGCGATCTCGGCACGGCCATAGTCGGCCAGAGCAATGTCCTTGATGATATAGTCGTTCTTTGCGTCAGCCACGCGCACTTCTCCTGTCATGTGGGGATGAGCGCCGCCGGGGCTCCGCGCGGCACAGATGTGGCGAGGAGCCATAGGGCCGCATCGGTGCGAGGTAAACCCTCCTCGCTCGCGCAAATGATGACTCGCAACCTCCAGGCTGGCTTCCTATGTCTCGCGTGACCCTCACCAGGAAGGATACCTGACATGATGATTTCCCAAGGCGACAAGATTCCCGACGTAAAACTGGTCAAGGCGACCGCCGAAGGCCCCGATGCCGTGCAATCGAGCGAGTTCTTCGCCGGCAAGAAGGTGGCGCTGTTCGGCGTGCCCGGTGCTTTCACTCCGACCTGCTCGGCCAAGCACCTGCCCGGCTATGTCGAAAAGGCCGCCGACCTCAAAGCCAAGGGCATCGACGAGATCGCCTGCGTCTCGGTCAACGACGCCTTCGTGATGAACGCCTGGGGCAAGGATGCCGGCTCCAATGATGTGACCATGCTGGCTGACGGCAGCGCGGACTTCGCCACTGCGCTCGGCCTCGATGCCGATTTCTCCGGCTATGGCATGGGCACGCGTTCACAGCGCTTCTCGATGATCGTCAACGATGGCGTGGTCGAAGAGCTGAACGTCGAAGGCCCCGGCGAGTTCAAGGTATCGAGCGCGGAGCACATGCTCGGCCAGCTCTAAGCCTGCGCTAGCATAGCACTGCCAACGAAGGGCGCCCACAGCGGCGCCCTTTTTCGTGCGTGGCACGCTGCGGTTGGTGACCAATCCTATACCATTTCCAGATAACGCACTTGCTATGCCCTATCCACTTAGCGCTATTTCCGAGCGGCCCCTTGCCCCTGCCTCCGCCATCCGCCGCCATCAGCCCGTCAACGATGAATCGGTCGGACGCATACTCAAGGCGGTTCGCGAACACCTTGGAACCGAGATCGCCTTTGTCTCCCGCTACGTGGAGAACCATGAGAAGGAACTCACTCACGTCGACAGCGACCTAGATCTGCCGATGGGGCCTGGATATCGCGATTCGCGTGACGACAGCTACTGCTGGCACATCGCCCAAGGCCGTCTGCCGGAACTTATCCAGGATCCGGCCGACCATCCTTTTGCAAGGACGCTCGCGATTACCGAGTTCCTGCCGGTAGGGTGCCATCTTAATGTCCCGCTGAAACTGTCGGACGGAACAATCTATGGCAGCTTCTGCTGCCTCAGCCGCAAACCTGATCGCACTATGACCACGCGCGATCTGGGGGTGCTGAAGTCGTTTGCGGCTCTCGCTGTCGAGCAGATCGAACGAACCCTCGAAAGCGGTGAAAGACGTGCCGTTCTGGAAGGTGCCGTAAGTGATTTGCTCGCCAGCGGCTCATTGCAGATAATGCACCAGCCCATCGTTGCAATGGACACAGGGCAACCTGTCGGTGCCGAATGCCTCGCCCGCTTCCCCGATGCGCACAAGCGGGGACCGGACAAATGGTTTGCGGAAGCTAACGAGGTCGGAAGGGGTGTGGAGCTTGAGCTTCTGGCCATCCGCTCTGCTCTCGCAACGGCAGACTACCTGCCTCGCACTGCCTATGTGTCGATCAATGCTTCGCCGGAAACGATCATGACCGGCGCAGTCGAAGAATTGCTGGCACCCCATGGCGATCGCAAGTTGGTTGTCGAGGTGACGGAGCACCAGCAGGTTGCAGATTTTTGCGCATTGAAAGACAAGCTCGCGGGCCTTTCGGCACATGCACGGATTGCGATCGACGACGTGGGGGCCGGTTACTCCGGCCTGCGACATCTGGTCGATCTCGCACCTGATCTGCTCAAGCTCGATATGTCGCTCACCCGCGACATTCACCGGGATGTCGCCCGTCAGGCGCTCACCACAGCCATGGTTCACTTTGCCAGGCAGATTGGCAGCAAGCTCGTGGCCGAGGGCGTGGAGTGCGAGGAAGAACGCGCCATGCTTGCGGCGCTTGGCGTAGACTACGGACAAGGCTTCCTGTTCGCCCGCCCCATGCCGGTTGTTGCCAGTTCACAGTTCTTCGTCGAAGCAGCCCAGCCGCCACCGCTGCCTGACAATTAACCCAAGTCAATCACCCCATTCCACATCGACACCAAGCGAATCGATGTTCTTCACGAAGTCCGGGTGTGCCCTGCGGATCGGGTCGGCATCGAGAATGGTGCTCTCGCCGTCGATGCTCGCCGCCACCATCAGCATCGCGATCGCGACGCGGATAATATAGGGGCTCGTCACCGTTGCCGGGACCAGCTTCTCGCCGCCGAAGGTGATCAGGCGATGCGGATCGCACAGAAGGGTATGGGCACCGAACAGCGACAGTTCAGTGTGCCAGGTCAGCCCGCCTTCATAGACCTTGTTCCAGAACATCACCTGCCCCTCGGCCTTCACGCCAAGAGCAATGAAGATCGGCAGCAGATCGGCCGGGATATAGGGCCATGGCGCGGCTTCCACTTTCACGGTGAGGTGCGAGGTGAAGTTGTCCTTCACGCTCAGCCGCTCGGGCGCTTCCATGCGCGACCAGCCATCCTTGTGTTCGACATGGGCGCCGAACTTCTCGAACGTGCGATCGATCAGCATGAAGTGCTCGGGGCAGCCGTTGCGCACCGAAATATCGCCGCCGGTCACCGCCGCCAGCGCGAGGAAGGTCGCCACTTCGTGATAGTCGTCGGCGAAGGTGTAGTCGACGCTGGTAAACGTGGGCTCGCCCTCGATGCTGACCATCGAGGTGCCCTTGCCCTTGATCCGCGCGCCCATCTTTTCGAGGAACGCGCACAGCTCCTGCACATGCGGCTCGCACGCGGCATTCACGATCTGGCTGGTGCCCTTGGCATTGAGCGCCGAGATGATGAAGTTCTCGGTCGTCGTAACCGAAGCATATTCGAGCCACATGCGGGTCGCCTCGCCCGCGCCGCGCTGGCGGAACACGATATGGCGGCCTTCGGACGACACCTCGGCTCCGAAGTTGCGGAACACCTCGACATGCGGATCGATCTCGCGCGCGCCTAGCGTGCAGCCCTTCACCTCGTGCTCAAGCCGCGCCTCGCCCAGACGTGCAAGCAGGCCGGGGATCATCATGATCGAGGCCCGCATCGCCTGCGGCAAGCTGGCCCGAGCGCTGGAGGAAATGGTCGAGTGATCGACAGAGAACGTCTTGGCCGCCTTGTCCCACTCAACCTTGCTGCCAAGCTCGGAGAAGAACGCGTGAATGCGCGTCACATCGGTGATCTCGGGCACGTTACGCAGCATGATCGGCGCATCGCTCAGCAGCGTTGCGCAGAGCACCGGGAGCACCGCATTCTTGTTGGCCGATGGCTCGATCCGTCCGCTCAGCTTCTGCCCGCCGCGAACCCGCAATGCCGTCATCGTTGTCTGTCCTTAACTTGATCTGCGACGCAGCCAGCGCGCATCAATAGCCCATCAGCTTGAGCACTTCCTCGCGGCTGCGATGGTCCTTGCGGAACAGGCCCATGATCCGGCTCGTCACCATGCTCACGCCCTGCGTGCGCACACCGCGCGCCGACATGCAGGCATGGCTCGCCTCAATCACCACGGCCACGCCGCGCGGCTGAAGCTCGTCCTGGATGCACTGGGCCACCTCGGCCGTCAGCCGTTCCTGAATTTGCAAGCGCCGCGCATAACCGTGCAGCACCCGCGCCAGCTTGGAGATGCCCACCACCTTGTCGGTCGGCAGGTAGGCAATCGCCGCCTTGCCGATGATCGGCGCCATGTGGTGCTCGCAGTGGCTCTGGAACGGGATGTCCTTCAACAGCACGATCTCGTCATACCCGCCGACCTCGTGGAACACGCGCGAAAGGTGGACGCGCGGATCTTCCTCGTAGCCCTGGCAATATTCCTTCCAGGCGCGTGCAACCCGCGCCGGAGTGTCCGTCAGGCCCTCGCGCGTTGGATCGTCGCCCGCCCAGCGGATGAGCGTGCGGATAGCTTCCTGAACGTTTTCGGGAACCGGCAGCTTGCTATTGCCGACCGTCTCTTCTTCATGATTGCAACTCATCAATCGACCTGGCGTATCCTTCTCAGCCGGGCTCTTCCCTTGGCTCTCGCTTTTGCCAATAGGCTGCCGCGACGGAAAAGGCCATTCCTCGCCGGGACTATCGTGAACACATCCCCCGGCTCCTCCGGGTCGAGCGTTTCTCGCAAGGCCATGTCGCGCGTCGTTTCGTCCGGCGTTGCGGGATGAAATGGGCGCAAATGCCGCCGTTGCAAGCCCTCGCCACGCTGGTTGATCCCGGCGATCATTGCCGCCATCGAGCCATAGGTCGCCAGAAGGGCCGGTACAGCCTCTTCCGCCATGCCGCAGTGCTCGGCCAGCAGCGAATGACGCAACCGTTCGATCTGCCCCGTGACATGACCGTTTCCGGGCCGGTTTGAGTCGATGAACACATCGCACTCCGAATCGAGCCCCATCGACCGGTTGTTGAAGTTGGCCGAGCCGATTCGGAGCAATTCATCGTCGACGATCATCAGCTTGGCATGAACGTAAATCGGCTGATCATCGGTGTAGGGCACGTAAAGATGAAAGGCATGGTGCTTGTCGAGTTCGTTGAGCGCGGTGACAAGTTCCGCGCGGGCCGGGTCCATCGCCTGCCCCTCCGCCCAGCCATCGGCGGTGTGGGGATGCACAACTATGATCTCGGGCGGGTCGGGCTCGGCCAGTCTCTTCGCAATGGCCTCGCACACAGCGCGGCTGGCGAAATACTGGTTTTCGGCATAGATAAAGCGCTTGGCGCTGGCGATCTGATCGCAGAAAAGCTGCTCCACCTCGTGGACTTTGCGCATACCGCCATGCTCGGCCCGCGTGCGCGCAATGCCGATCTCGACATTTTCGAAATGCGCTTCCAGCCCCTCGGGCCAGGCGCTTTCCTCGCTTTTCTCAGACGGTTTGAGCGGCTTGCCGCCTGCCGTAATCCACCGTTGGCGGCCCAGATCCTCCAGCGCCCCGGCAATATCGCCTTCCATCAGCATGGTCACGTCATGCCATGGGGTATAGAGAGAACCGCTCGGCAGCTTTCGCTCGGGATCTTCGGTCTCATGCGCCCGCGTGTCCCAGCGGCCGCCGGTCATGTCGATGCCGCCGCATACGGCGAATTGCTTGTCGATCACCACGATCTTCTGGTGATGGCTGCACCCTACCGGATGCGCCGTATCAAACTTGAAATCGATCCTGCGATGGCGCGCCCAGCGCAGCAGGTCGAACAGCATGGCACCGCGCGTCGCCAGCGAAAAGACCGAGTAGCTCCACTTGAGGATGCGCACCTCCAGCCCGGGGCGATTCCGATTGAGCCAGAGGATGAAGCTGCCCAGCCGCGAGGGGAACGATCGGTCAAACGGGCGCTGATACCAGCGGCGGCCTCGCCTGAGGTGAATGCGGGTATCGAAATCCCACCCGATCAGCATGATCCGCTGCTTGGCGCGCAGCATAGCCTGCTGGACGAGGTCGAAATATTCCTCGCCGTCGATCGCGACGCGCACGCGCCGGGCCTTGGCATAGCGCCATACGCCCGGCGCAACCGAACTGTCGTCGAACTCGTCGAGCTTGCTTTCCGCCTCAGCCGTACCGCGCGCCATCGGCATGATTGCTCCTGTTTGCGCCTACGCGCGCTGTTGCGGATTGCCTTTCGACAGAAGCGCTATTCCTTGGCGTCTTCCGCCTTTTCGGGCGTCACGCCCGCATCGGCCTTCTCGGCTTCCTTACGTCGATCGAACACCGATTGCATATGGTCGCGGTCCTCGTCGGTGAGATAGTCCTCGAAGTCGGGGAAGTGGTCTTCCTCTTCCTCGTCGATATGGTGGCGATAGTCATGATCGAGCTGCTTGAACTTGGCCATCCATGCCGAGGACGACATGTCGGTGGCGGCAAGATCGTTGAGCGCTTCCTCGATCTCATGGTGCTCGGCAACCGAATGGCGTGTCTCGTCGGTGGTGTCGGGCTTGCGCAGCATGGTCGAATAGAGCGCCTGCTCTTCTGCGGCTGCGTGACTCTTCACTTCCTTCGTGAACTCTTCAAACAGCACCTTGCGCTCGTCGCTCTCGCCATGCGTCTGGCTCATCTTGTCGAGCAGATCGCGATGCTTCTCGTGGTCGCGCTTGAGGCGCGCAAAAATGTCGTGTTGCATGAAGTCTCTCCAGAAACGGATGTTCATGGAGGTTAACTCCGGGCCCGGCGGTACGTTCCGCCAGAGATAGGCGCCGGACTATTTGCGCGTCGGATCGCCAGAATGTCGCGGCAGGACGTTTGGATGATGGGGCAATCAATCGCCCTTGTGTTCGGGTTTGCCCTTCCGTTCGGTGCTGGCCATGTCTTCCAGCTCGTCCTCGCTCATCGACTCGTACATCTCCTTGGATGCCCCCTGTAATTCGCTCACCTTGGTGTCGCCACGTTTAGCGCCGAGGGCAGCTCCTGCCGCCTTTTGCTGAGCCTTCGATTGTGCGGGCATAGGTTTTCTCCTTTGTCTTTCGCTGGTCTGCGCGCGCAATCTCAACTGGTGACGATGATCCCGCCATTCGGATGCAACACCTGCCCCGACATGTAGCTGGCATCATCACAAGCAAGAAACAGGAACGCTGGCGCAACCTCGTTGGGCTGGCCAGGGCGGCCCATGGGGGTGCTCTTGCCGAAATCGTCCATGTCTTCGGGCGGCTGGCCGCCAAACGGGTTGAGTGGAGTCCAGATCGGGCCGGGAGCGACAGCGTTCACCCGAATACCATCGCCAACAAGGTTTTCGGATAGCGACCGGGTAAAGGCGGTAATGGCGCCCTTGGTAGCTGAATAGTCGAGCAGATTGGCAGAGCCCTTGTACATCGTTACGCTCGTGCAGTTGACGATTGCGCTGCCGTTGGCGAGATGTGGACGGGCGGCCTGCACCATGAAAAACATCGAGAACATGTTGGTCTGGAACGTCCGTTTCAGTTGTTCCTCGCTGATGTCCTCGATGTCGTCATCGGGGTGCTGCTCGCCGGCGTTGTTGATGACGATGTCGAGCCGCTTGAAACGATTAATCGTGGCGGCGACGACCTCCTCCGCAAACTCCCGCCGCCCGAGATCGCCTTGCAGGCAGATCGCCTGCTGGCCTTCGTCCTCGACGATTGCCTTCGTCTTCTCGGCATCTCCGCTTTCCTCGTCAGCGAAATAGACAATCGTGATGTTGGCGCCCTCGCGAGCGAAAAGCGCGGCTACGGCCCTGCCGATGCCACTGTCAGCGCCGGTAACGATGGCAACCTTGCCATCGAGCCGACCGGAGCCAGGGAAGCGCGGGTGCCAGTCGGGCTTGTCGTCCATATCGGCTTCGGCGCCGGGCATACGGGGCTGTTCGTCAATTTCAGGCTGGAATGTTTCGGTCATAGGGGCGCGCTTTCCGGTTATGATTTGATAGCTGCGGAAGGGTTCGGCAAACCAACGGCGCGCCTGGCCATGCAGTTTCCTGAATGGTGCGAGGCGTGCCCCTGCCACGACGAACGACGATTTCCGGTTGAGGAATGCGCGTCAGAAGTCGCGCAGCGAGTGTTCGGCCCCCAGCCGGCCAGCGTATTGCTCTTGGCGCGCGCGAAGGCGCTGGGCGTCAGCCGTGCTGAACGGGTTGCCACGGGCATGTCTGCAAGCTCGTTCCAACCAATCGGCGCGCCTCCGCGGGCGCTGGCATTTCGCGTAACTCTTGGTTGCTCTGGATTTGTCAGCGCGCGAACAACGTGTTGGGTTGCTTGAGCCGCGTGCCTAAGCGCAATGAACCAATCGGCCTGCCGATCGTTGCCTTGGTATGAGTACGAACCCAAAACCCGAGCCTGAACTTCCCACCCCGCAGGCACCGCCAGAAACCCCGCCTTCGCCTCCCGAGCGACGCGAACCTGTGCCCCAGCGGCCCGACGAAATCGAACCGGTCACCCCCGATATCGACCGGCCGGATCGCGGTCCCGACGAGGCGCCGCCCGATCGGTTCGATGACAAGGGCTGATCTCGGATCGCTGACTTCTGCGAGCATGACTTTTAACTGCGGACCGGAACCGCCAACGCCAGGCTTTGCCAAACGGAAAACTCGGAACATCGGGCATGACGCCCCGTTGGCTTGGCATGCCTGTCAAAGCCCTCGCTCTAAACTGTTCCCTCAAGTCCGATGCCGAGGCGGCTTCGTCAACCGATGCGATGATCGCGGTTCTGAACGAAGCCTTTGCCAAGCATGAAGTCCAAGTCACCCGCACCGTCCGCGTGGCCGCTCTCGACATCAAGCCGGGCGTCTCATCGGATGAAGGCGAGGGAGACGAATGGCCGTCCTTGCGCAAGGAACTGCTCGAACACGACATTCTGATTTTCGGCGGGCCGATCTGGATGGGCCAGGTCAGCAGCGTGGCAAAGCGAGTGTTAGAGCGGCTGGATGCCTTTCTCGCGGAAACGGACGATGATGGCCGCATGCCAAGCTATTCGAAGGTCGCTGTCGCAGCGATCGTGGGCAACGAAGACGGGGCGCACTTTTCATCGGCGCAGCTGTTCCAGTCGCTCAATGACGTCGGCTTCACCATCCCAGCGGTGGCAGCCTGCTATTGGGTGGGCGAGGCCATGGGCTCGGTTGACTTCAAGGATCTCGACAAGGTCCCCAACAAGGTGACGCAGACTGCAGCGATGGTCGCGAGCAATGCGGCCCACCTTGCCGGAGTGTTGAAGACCTCGCCCTACCCCGGTTGACGCATGGGAGATTGGCATGAACGAAACCCGCACCGAGACTGACAGCCTGGGGCCAGTCGATGTCCCCGCGGAAAGCTACTGGGGCGCGCAGACCCAGCGCAGCCTGACCAATTTTCCGTTCCCCGAACACGAGCGCATGCCGTTGTCGATTGTTCACGCCTTGGCGACGATCAAGCTAGCGGCATCACGGGTGAACCGCGCGCATGGTCTGAAGCCAGAGCTGGCTGGTGCCATCGAAACCGCCGCACGCGAAGTGATCGAAGGGCTGCACGACGACCAGTTCCCGCTGGCAATCTGGCAAACCGGCAGCGGAACGCACAGCAACATGAACGTCAACGAGGTGATCGCCGGTCGCGCCAACGAAATTCTCGCCGGAACCCGTGGCGGCAAGGTTCCAGTCCACCCCAACGACCATGTGAACAAGAGCCAGTCTTCCAACGACAGCTTTCCGACCGCACTCCATGTCGCCACCACCGAAGCGCTGGCCGAACGGATGCTTCCTGCGCTCGCGAGGTTGCGTGACGCCCTGGCCGCCAAGGCGCAGGAATGGCGCACCATAGTGAAAATCGGTCGCACCCACCTGCAGGACGCCACCCCGGTTACGCTCGGCCAGGAGTTTTCCGGTTACGTCGCGCAGCTGGACGGCAATCTTGCCGCAATCGACTTTGCGTCGCGCGATGTCAGGCGTCTGGCGCAAGGCGGAACGGCCGTTGGTACGGGCCTCAATGCGCCCGATGACTTCGGCAAGACGATGGCCCACGAATTGTCAGCCATCACGGGGTATGAGTTCGAACCTGCGGCCAATTCGTTTGAGGCCCTCGCCTCAAACGATGCGTTGGTGCGCTTGTCTGGCGCGCTCGGCGCTCTTGCCGTTTCGCTGACGAAGATCGCCAATGACATTCGCTGGCTCGCTTCCGGGCCGCGCTCCGGCCTTGGTGAGCTGCAACTTCCTGCCAACGAGCCGGGCAGCTCGATCATGCCTGGAAAGGTCAATCCGTCGCAATGCGAGATGCTCACCATGGTAGCCGCGCAGGTAATCGGAAACCAGCACGCGGCTGGCATCGGAGGCATGCAGGGGGCATTCGAACTCAACGTATTCAAGCCGATGATTGGAGCAGCGACAATTCGATCGATCGACTTGCTGGCAACCGCAATGGAGAGTTTCGCCAAGAGGTGCGTCGAGGGCATACAGCCGAACCAGGAGCGAATTGCGCAATTGGTCGACCAGTCACTGATGCTGGTGACAGCACTGGCCCCCGAAATCGGCTATGACAAGGCGGCGAAAATCGCCAGTCACGCTCACGCAGAAGGGCTCACCCTAAGGGAATCCGCCCTCGAACTCGGGCTCGTGGATGAGGCAGCGTTCGATCGCCTGGTGCGGCCCGACACCATGACCTGAGGCGAAGTCGCGGCTTGATTGCAGGTTTGGGTCATCCTTTCTGCGCGTCGCCCGGTACGCGCCCTCGCCCACCTTCCCCTTATCGATCTGCTGATGCGCTGCATGAGCCACGCTAAATTCGCTGTCATTGGTGACCTGTTCGCCCCGGCCGGCGCAGCCGGCGGGCATCCGACACTTCCAGCCCGCCATACCTGGACTTCCACGTAAAGAAGGTCGCCGAGCTGATCCCGTGACGGCGGCACACATTCGCCGTTGGCATCCCCGCTTCATCCGTCCGTCTCCTTGTCAGTGGCGGACTCCACCTTTCGCTGGAGGAAATCTTCGCGTTCAGAGCAACCGCAAAAAGCCTTCGAACACGATCCTGATCTTGTCTTCGACAGGGAAATGCTTGCGCACCTACGATTACGCTTCTCGTTCGCTCCGCATCTCCGCTTTCGAACTCATTAACTTCCTTCCATTATCCGCATTCGCTTGGATCAATCTTTAGGCGCAACGCATGACAGCGGTGGTCTCAGAGCTCGCGGAGAAATTTGGCCCCCTGCGTTCAAAAGCGTCGGTCGTGCGTTGGTTGCGCGATGTCACGCTTCTGGCCATCGGCTATTTTATCGCGGGCTATATCGGGCTCGCTCTGGCGATTCCGCCTGGCTATGCGACGATCATATGGCCTGCTTCTGGCATAGCCCTGTGCGCCTTGCTGGTTCGGGGCAAGTCTATCTGGCCGGGAATCTGGCTCGGCTCGTTTGCCACCAATTATTTCAATAGCGTTGACAGTGAGACTCCTCTTGCGGCTTTGATGCCGGTGGTTGTTGTTTCGGCTGCGATTGCCTTTGGGGCTTGCGCACAGGCGCTGATCGGCCGCCTTGCTGTCAGCAGATCGGGGCCGCACCTCGAGATCCTGGAACCGCTCCAACTTGCACGCTTTCTGGTGCTGGTGATCCTGCTCCCCTGCCTTGTTTCGGCAACTGTGGGTAGCGTAACGCTACTGGCCCAGGGTCTCGTTTCGACTGAGATGCTGACAGATAACTGGCTTACTTGGGTAACAGGAGACGTGATTGGGGTTGCATTCGTTCTGCCGATGCTCCTTTTCTCTAACTACTCACCCATACCAGTAAGGTGGCGAGGGCGTCGTTTGCCGAGCGCGAGCTCGGGCATTGCCATAGCCATCGCCGCGATGCTGCTGCTTACATCCTACGCTTGGAAGTACATGGCGGAGCGCGAGTATGAAATGTCTCACCGGGCATTCACCGCAATGGCTACAGATACAGAGCGGGCGCTGGCTGATCGAATTGCTGCCTACGAGCGCGCACTGGATGCCAGTTCGGCATTCGCGGCGAACTCCGCGAGCATCACGCCTGCAGAATGGAGGGATTACGTCGACAGGTTAGACCTTCGGCAAAACTATCCCGGCATGCGAGGGATAGGCTTTTTTGAGGCCGTATCAAAAGATGACTTGCCCGCATTTCGGGAGAAATTCGCGCGCGAATACGGTGATCGAAATGCAATTCATCCCAAGGTAAATCGCGATGAGCATTTCATAATCAATCGGATCGAGCCCTTATCCGATAATCTTCCCGCGCTTGGGCTCGATCTCGCCTTCGAGGAAGGTCGCCGCCTTGCTATCTTACGCTCTCGTAGCAATGGGCGTGCTACGATGACCCGGCCGATCGAATTGGTTCAAGATGCCAAAAAAGGTGTCGGCTTTCTGTTTATGAAGCCGGTTAGCGAGAAGACTAGGCCGACTAACACGCGCTGGGCATACTCCCCACTCGTCGCCGAGGAGTTTTTGATCGACCTGACACCGAGGGAGGGGAACGACTTCTCGCTTGAAGTCTATTTCGGAACCGAGCCCACGCCTGAAAACTTGATGTTCTCGACGTCATTAGACGATGTGAAGCAGCCGCGCTTCCAGGACATACGCCGGATTGAAATCGGGAATCAGATCATCACCCTTCGCTGGCGCAGCCTCCCGGCTTTCGAAAAACGCATCAGCAATCAGGGTGACACGCTGGTTCTCGTTAGCGGCATTATTATCTCGGTGCTCTTGGGCGCTCTCCTCATTGCCTTCACCCGGCGTGAAGGAACAGTGCTTCGTAAGGTCGAGGAAGCGACTGCCGAACTTGAGCGGCACAATGCGATGCTAGAGCTGGCCGAAGCCACTGCGCACGTTGGCCACTGGCAATTCGATACGGTAAACCAGATCATCTATTGGTCCGACGAGGTCTATCGCATCCACCGACGCGAGGTCGGAAAGGCGGTCTCGCTCGAGGAAGCCATCGCCTATTATCATCCGGACGACCGGAAAATCGTATCTTCCTCACTTGAGGAAGCCATGATTACTTTGTCAACCTACCGCTTTTCAGCGCGCATTTTCAGGGAGGACGGCAAGCTTCGGCATGTGGAAGTCATCGGCAAGGTACGCTGCGAAGAGGGGCAGGCTACCACCATTGTAGGCGTGATCATCGACCGGACGGAAGAGATCATGATGCGCAACAGCCTAACCAAGGCGCGTGATGAGGCCCAGGCTGCCGATACCGCGAAGACGAACTTCTTGGCCAACATGAGCCATGAAATCCGAACCCCAATGAATGGTGTGATCGGCTTCACCGAGCTTGCCTTGAGCGAAGAGAAAGACCCTGTGCAGCGGCGGCGGTTGCAGATGATCTCTGATTCGAGCGCGTCAATGCTTCGCCTGCTCAACGACTTGTTGGACTTCGCAAAGATCGAAGCAAACCAGATGACGATCACGGAAGAACCAACGAATCTGCGACGGTATTTGCGCGATGTCGTGCGTCTGATGGAGCCGGTGGCGGATTCGAAAGGGCTCATTCTCTCGCTTGAGATCGACATGCGACTGCCCAAGCATGTCCTCGTCGACAAGATGCGTTTGCGCCAGGTTGTTCTCAATCTCGTGGGTAATGCCGTCAAATTCACCGAAAAGGGGATGGTGAAAGTCGTCGTAACGCTGGTCGAAGCAACCAGTGACTCGCCGGCGCGCATGAACCTTGCTGTGAGAGATACCGGGGTTGGGATACCGGCCAATCGGCTCCCATCGGTTTTCGACAAGTTCACTCAGGCTGACGACACAATTGCGCGCAAATATGGCGGAACCGGCCTTGGCCTTCCGATCAGTGCCCAACTGGTCGAACTAATGGGTGGCACAATACGGGCCGAAAGCGAAGTGGGAGAAGGATCGCGCTTCGTCGTCAGCTTGCCGTTACAAGAGACGGATTTGCCCGATGAGGCAGCCTTGGAAAATATTTCGGAACCAAGAACAGCTGAGCCGGTCGCGCTGCGCATCCTCATCGCGGAGGACAACCCTGTGAACCAGGAAGTGACGATGGCAATGGTCGAAAAGGCCGGGCACATCTGCGATCTTGCGCGCAACGGCAGGGAAGCGGTCGACATGGTGATGCGCGCCAAGCAAAATGGCTCGCCGTTTGAGATGGTGCTCATGGACATACAAATGCCGCTTCTCGACGGGCTTGGTGCCACCACGATGATCCGTGAAGCGGGCATTACGCCCGAGGAACTGCCCATCATCGCGGTTACGGCAAACGCCTATGCCGATGATATCCACCGCTGCCATGAAGCGGGAATGCAAGCCCATGTCGCCAAGCCTTTGCGATTAGCCCAGCTGAACAAAGTGCTGGCCAGGTGGGCTAATCGCGCATCAGAGACAGATGTATGTCCCGCAACCGAGTTGGAGGAAGAAACCGACCCCCGGTTGAATCGCATGTTCGACGATCGTGTGAGCAGCGCGCTGGACGTGATTGATGCCGTAATCGCCCGGAATGAGATGAAGGACGAGGAGAGGACAGAAATCGCCAGCCTCCTGCACCAGATTGCGGGAGTTGCAGGCTACTTCGGCCGGTCTGCGCTTGGTGAAAAATGCAGAGAGATTGAACGTCTTCTTCTGGATAATTCCGGCCACGATTCAGACCTTGATCTACTGCACGATATACGGGCGGAGCTTGCAGAGCAGGTCTCGAAAACCTGACGCAAGTCGGCCAGCAGGTAGGGCACAACCAGCCGCCATATTTAGACGAAATTAAGGAAAATTACGGTAGTCGTAGTGCTCGCTAACGGAGAGTACCATGGCCAACATCCTTATAGCGGACGACGATCCGATCCTGGTGGAGCTGGTCAAGTTTCGTCTCGAAGGGGCGGGCTATGATACGATCGTGGCCAGCGACGGCGAGGAAGCAGTAAACAGCATCAAATCGGAGAGACCCGACCTGGTGGTGCTCGATTCCATGATGCCGGTCATTCCGGGGCACGAGGTGCTCAGAATTATCAAGAGCGATCCGGAAACCAAGGACATCCCCATCGTTATGCTGACCGCTCGCAAGGGCGAGGCGGACGTTGTGGCGGCGATCAGATCCGGCGCTGCCGACTATCTGACCAAGCCGTTCATTCCGCAGGAACTGCTCGTTCGCATCGAGAAGCTGCTCCCCGAGGGGGTGTGAGAAACGCTGGCTTCCTCACGTGCCTGGCGATCTTCGCGATGGCGACGCCTGCCGCTGCTCAGGATGGGCCAGAGCCGCGAGAAACTAAGCTAGAACGCGTAGAACGCGCTCGGGTCGCCGGAGACTTTGCGCAAGCGCGTGAAGGACTGGAAGCGCTGCTTGCGAAATATCCAGATGATCCCGACCTACTGCGTCGGCTTGCATCTGTTCGCGCGGCCCAGGGTGACCTTGACGATGCGCAGAGGTTGGTCGATCGCGCGCTGGCGCTTGCTCCTCAGGATCTCGACATCCAGCTGGCGCGCGCAAATATCCTTTTCTGGCGAGGCGAGCGGCTTGCCTCGCAGCATCAGGCCGAGGCGATCGCGTCGGTTGCACCTGACTATCCCGAGCTGGACTCGCTTTGGGCAAAGCTGGCGCAGCGGGAAGATCAACAGGGCGTTCGTCTCACTGCGCTGACCTTTGGCGGCGGAGTATCCGATATTGCCTTCGATAATCGCGCCGGAGAGACATGGTTTTCGCAAGACGCGAGCGTGGGTTTTTCCCTCGGCGGGAACACCGGTGCCAGCTTGGCGGTCGAGCGAGAAGAGCGCGCCACCACCGACGTGCGCGTTTCGGCCCGGCTCGATCAGCGGCTCGGGCAGCATTTGGCGTATGTGTCGGGCAGTGTCGTGCCCAATGCGGACTTCCGGGAGAGCTGGAGCATCGGTACTGGCGGCGAGGTCGCCCTGAGCAACCGCCTGACGGCCTTGGTTGATATGCGATACGCCGACTATCGCGAAAGGACCGTCTTCGCACTTCAGCCTGGCCTGCGCTTCGCATTCGATGATGCCACCTCGGTCACCGCGCGGGCAATAAACCTGCTTGGCGGCGGCGAGGACTATCGGCTCGGCGGCTCGCTTCAGCTCAATTATCGTCCCGAGGGGCGGCTGGGCGGATTTGTGGTTCTCGCAAGCTACCCTGATGTGGAGGAAGACGGCGTAAGGCAGCTGCGTAGCGCTGCGGGTGGGCTTTCTGTTCCCCTTGGCAAGGGCTTCACTCTTACTACTGTCGGAGCTTACGAGGATCGCGAGGGCAGCTATCGGCGTTTGTCAGGCACGCTGGTACTTGGCTTTCGGTTCGGCGCATCATGACTCTATCGCTGACATTTTACGACACGGTCATTTCGGGTTCCGCCTGGATGGCAATCGCGGTGGTGGCGATTTTCCTGTTGCTGGTGCTGCGCCGCTACATTGCCGAGCGCAGGATCGCTGCAAACAAGAAGATCGATGCTGCAATCACCCGCAGTTATCTCCGCAGGGTGGCAGGTCATCGTCCCGAGGGCGACGAGAAGGGCTGGACCTTTAGGCGTCGGCTGGCGGCGGTAAGCCAGGTGCAGGCGCTGCTTCGCGGCGGCGAGCGCGATCGGCTTATGCAGATTGCCGAACTCGACGGCTTGCTGTCGGCCACGGTGCGCCGCTCCCATAGCTGGCGCCGGTCCGAGCGGGTGAGTGCGATCCGGATGTTGCAGCGGTTTGGCAGCGAATCCTGTATCGCGCGCCTTCGTGAGATGCTTGCGCGTGACCGCAGCCAGAGGGTCAAGGTGGAGGCCGCATTCGCGCTGGCTGCTGCCCATGCGCTTCCACCACCGCGCGAGACTATGCGAATCCTGCGGATGACGGCGCGCGCGCCAAGCAAATTGGATGTTGCGCTGCTGCGGGCAAGTGCGCCTGATTATCCGGACCAGCTCGCCTTGTTGCTGGAGGATGATCTGAGCCCGGTCTGGCGTGCGCAGGTGATCGATTCTCTTGGGTGGAGTGGCAATGTCAGTGTTATCGCGTTGCTCGAAAAAGCCGCTTGCCACGACCATGCCGAGGTGCGTTCAGCCGCAATGCGCGCCAGCGCCAAGCTTGGCCATCCGGGCGGCCGCGATTTTGTCCGGTCCGCCCTCCATGATCCCGATGCGACGGTAAGAACGCAGGCGGTAAATGCTTGCTCTGCATTGGGCCTGAAAGAGGCGGTGGATGATATCCGAAATCTGCTCGAAGATCCGGAGCTGTGGGTGCGGCTGCGCGCTGAACAGGCCCTGGAGACGCTTGGCTTTGCGTCAGGCCAGGCTGCCTTGAATGCTTACGGCTCAAGCTCGAGGAGCTACGCATGACCTGGGCGGCTTTTCAGGATGCTGCGGCCAATGGCATTATCGCGGTAGCGGTCTTCTGCTTCATCGTGGTTTTCTTGCGCAACATGATCGGCCTTGCCCAGCTGTTGATTGCCAATTGGGTGTTCGTAACCAGAATCGAACCGAGCGAGGGCGCTCGCGAGCTGTGGCAACGCTACGCCGATCTCGCGATGCCCATCACCGTGATTGCGCCTGCCTATAATGAAGAGCTGTCGATCGTCGAAAGTGTCAAGGCGCTCCTTGCGCTGGAATATCCAGAGCACGAGGTGATTGTCGTCAACGATGGATCGAAGGACGACACGCTGGGCCAGTTGCTTCGCGCCTTCGAACTGGAGAAATGTGATCGCAGGCAGATCGCGGAACTTCAGCAAACGAAGATACGGGGGGCCTACACTTCCCGCCGGTTTCCTAACCTGCTCGTTATCGACAAGGAAAACGGGCGGAAGGCTGACGCGGCAAATGCAGGCCTGGGTTTCGCTCGCACGCCGCTCGTGTGTGTGATCGACGCCGATTCCATTATCGAGCCCGACGGATTGCTGCGCGCTGCCGAACCCTTCATGCACGACGATGGCCGCCTTGTGGCGGTGGGCGGCGCGATCAGGGTTGTGAACGGCTGCACGATCAAGGGAGGATCGCTTCAAGAGATCGGTGTCGCCAAGGGGCTCGTGCCGCGATTTCAGGTGGTAGAGTACCTCCGGGCATTCCTTACCGCCCGCGTGGCGAACGCGCATACGAACACACTGATGCTCATTTCCGGTGCATTCGGACTATTTCGTCGATCAACACTGGTGGAGATCGGCGGATACCGACACGATACGGTTGGCGAAGATTTGGAACTTGTTGTGCGGCTGCATCGCCATCTGCGCGAGCAAAAGCGCGACTATCGGTTCGCGTTCGTGCCTGACATCGTGTGCTGGACGGAGGCGCCGTCAGCGCTCAAGGGGCTCGATAATCAACGCGCCCGCTGGCAGCAAGGTTCGTTGGAGACCCTGCAGCGGCATCGGCGCATGATCTTCAATCCGCGTTACGGACGTGTCGGAATGCTCGCCATGCCGCATATTGTTCTTGAGGATGTCCTGGGGCCGCCGGCTGAGCTTTTTGGTTACATAGTGATCCCGGCTGCTGCCCTGCTGGGTTTGCTGGATCCTATGATGGCGGTTGCGTTCTTCTTTGTATCGGTTGTTTTTGGCAGCGCCCTGAGCGTCGGAACGCTCATACTGGAGGAGCAGCAGCTGCGTCGCACGCCATCGGCAAGGGATCTCCTGAGAATAGGCTGGGCCGCGCTGATCGAGAATTTCGGATACCGCCAGATCAACCTCTGGTACCGACTTCAAGGAGTGCTCCGGTTCCTGCGAAAAGACAGCACATGGGCTGCAGTACCACGAGCAGGATTCAACGCTGGATAGATTTCGTAACCGTTAGATGCGGGTAAACTGCCGGCGCAGTAGTCCGCTGGCATGCACGAAACCTGGCAGGCTTCATTTCAGATGCACAGCCCCATGCGAGTCTGAATCGACCCCGGTCCGCGTGCATGTAGACGTGACTTAGCACGCCCCGGGAGGGCGCAGCTGGAAACACTAAGTCATGGGGAAAAATGGCGCACCCGGAAGGATTCGAACCTCCGACCACCTGATTCGTAGTCAGGTACTCTATCCAGCTGAGCTACGGGTGCGCTCGGGAAGCGGCCGAATACGGAGCCCTGTGCCGCTTGGCAAGCCCTAATCCGATATTCTTTCCACTAACTCGCGATCCATCGGTGCCAAAGCCAGCCCCCGAGCCTCTTCGCGGGTGAACCAGCCCCAGGTCTGGCCTTCGCGCCCGTCCGGCGAACCGCGCCAGCAGGTCGCGCGATAGAGCATCAAGACCACGGGAGGCTGCCCTTCGCGCGCCTCCTCGGCAAGCAGCAGGGCCGCGCAATCACAAGGCTTCACCTGGATCGCCAACTCCTCGGCGATCTCGCGCGCCAGAGCATCACGTGGCGTCTCTCCGGCATCGATCTTGCCGCCGGGAAATTCCCAGAGGCCGCCATGGTGTTTTCTCGCCGGTCGCTGCTGGAGCAGGACACGCCCCTCCGCGTCGACAAGAGCGATAGCTACCACGGGCATCCAGACAGGCAACGTAACCTCCGTAAGGTGCTTAATAATCGTTCCTTAGCTCTTTACTGACATTCTTACCCACGCGCCTAGGAAAAGGGGACCTCCATGGCAGCATGGAAATTGTTCAAACACGTCATGGCCGATCGCACCGCCGCAACTGCGGTGGAATATGGCCTGATTCTCAGCTTAATCGTGCTCGCCATGGTAACCATCCTGCAAGGCGTTGCCGACGTCACCGTCAACATGTGGGGCGATGTGAGAACCAAGGTCGTCGCGGCAAGCAGCGATTAGCCTTTTATCAACGATTCATCCGTAAAAACCCAAGTGTCCGGATGGGGAACCAGCTGGATCGGGTACCGAAGACTTCGAAAATTCAGGAGACAACCATGACCTTCTTCAACAAGCTCGCCCGCGACGAAGCTGGCGCCACTGCCATCGAATACGGCCTGATCGCTGCCCTGATCGCCGTCGCCGCGATTACCGCCATGGGCGCTCTCGGCAACCAGCTCAGCACCACCTTCAACCAGGTGAAGACCGAAATGGCTGGCCCGGCTGCCACCTAGACGTAACAACAGCCTTATAAGGCATAACAGAAATACGGGGCGGCGGGGAAACCTGCCGCCCCTTTTCTTTGTGCTCAGTTCACGCGCACCACGATCTTGTACTGCTGGCCGGGAACCAGCGTCGCGTTGCCCGACAACCCATTCAGCACCCGGAACCGTGCCTCCTGCGCATCGGGATAGGCCATGCGCCGCGCCAGCGTGGCGACGGTGTCGCTGCGCTGCGCGGTCACGATATCGATCCTGCGCGGAACGACGGCATTGGCCTCGCTCGCGCTGATTCGGCGCATCGAGTTGAACATCTCGTTAAATACCGAGGCCTGCCCCGCGGGCGTGATCGCCTGGAAGTGGAACGCCTGATTGGGCGAGAACTCGTAGGCGAACACGGTCACGTCGACCTGCTGCTGACCGTTGTTGACCCGTGCCATGCCATAGGCCGCAGGCAGACCGTTCACTGTCGTGCGCTGGATCGAGGTCGGGGCGAGATTGGAGTTCTGGCCGCCAATCGCCTGGAACACCGAGCGGATATAGCTATCCAGATTGCCCGAGAAGGCAGCGGTGGTCATCTGGGCCTTGCCGGCATCGCCGTTGATGCTCACGGCCCTGGTCCCGTTGACCATGTAAAAACCTTGGGGCGCGGTAAAGCTCAGTCGCAGCTGAGGGTGGATGAACTGGCTGCCTTCGATCACGCCCTGCGCCGGATCGTCGCCATATATCAGCCCGTCGATGTTGTTGAGGAAGCTGTCACGGTTCACCACCCCGGTGCCATTTCCAGCCAACTGAAGCGCATTCTGGACCCGGCTCGCCGGATCAGGGTGCGTGCTGGCCCATTCGGGGATCGTGGCGTTGGCGCGGCCCTGCAATTGCGCGTCGAGCGCGTTTTGCGCCGCGAGGCTTGAAAGCAAGGTCGCCATCGCGTGGGGATCATAGCCAGCCAAAGTGAGATACCTGATGCCAAGCTCATCAGCCTCTATTTCCTGACTGCGCGAATAGCTCAAGGTGAGCATCTGCGACCCTTGCATCGCTCCTTGCGCGATCGTGTTGCCCAGCCCGCTGTTGCCGAGCAGCACCTGGCTGAGGATCGCAACGCCCAACCCGCCGAGCTGGTTGCGCTGCGCTGCCGCCTGACGCCGCGCGGAGTGGCGCGCCGCAACGTGGCCAACCTCATGCCCGAGCACCGCGGCCAGCTCTGCTTCGTTGTTCATCAGCGTCACCAACTGACGCGTGGCATAGACATAGCCTCCCGGCACCGCGAAAGCATTGTTCACTGACGAATTGAGCAGGGTCACATCAAAAGCGGTGGGACTTGTCGCCAGTCCTGACTGGACGGCGATATTCTGGCCCACCTGCGACACGTAGCGTGCCTGCGGCCCCGACATTTCGCCGCCGAACTCGGCCACGAACTGTTCGTGATATTCCGCGCCCTGCTGGGCCTCGGCCTGCGTGATGGGCGAACCGGGCGCGACATTTGCGCCCGGCACCGTGGCGCAGGCGACGAGGCCAAGCGACGCGCTGGTTGCCGCAAGCAGGCCCTTGACGCGGGAAGACAAACGAAATGCGCGGACACCGTGCGACATGTGAAGATCCTCATCTAACGAAAGGACGACAGGGGGAAGCCACGTGCCGCCCCTGCCCGTTCCCTTACCTTATGACCGCTTGGCTATTCCGCGCAACGCAGCACGGCAAGGGTCCTAAGCCAAACAGCCTGGGCTCTCAGAGGTTCCGGCCAAGCGCGAGGAACCGTTCCTCACGTTGTCTGCGAAGGGTGGCCGAATCGAGCTTAGCTAGCCCGTCGAGTTCCGCGTCGATCGCCTCGATCAGCGAGCTCACAGCCTTGGCCGGATCACGCTGCGCACCGCCAACCGGCTCGGGCA
This sequence comes from Aurantiacibacter flavus, assembly GCF_039710615.1. NCBI lineage: Bacteria > Pseudomonadati > Pseudomonadota > Alphaproteobacteria > Sphingomonadales > Erythrobacteraceae > Aurantiacibacter > Aurantiacibacter flavus. The sequence goes on along the minus strand of NZ_JBDLBR010000001.1, from coordinate 795,890 downwards.
CGATACGGTCGATCACGCCCAGCTCGGCCAGATCCTGCGCGGTGAGCTTCATCGCTTCGGCTGCATCTGGCGCCTTTTCCGCGGTGCGCCAGAGAATCGACGCGCAGCCCTCGGGCGAAATCACCGAATAGACCGCATGTTCGAACATCAGCACACGCTCGGCGCTCGCCAGCGCCACCGCGCCGCCCGAGCCGCCCTCGCCCACGATCACCGCCACCATCGGCACGCCCAGCGCGAGGCAGGCTTCGGTGGAACGAGCGATTGCCTCGGCCTGACCGCGCTCCTCGGCCTCGATGCCGGGGAACGCACCTGAGGTATCCACCAGCGTCACCACCGGTAGGCCGAACTTGTCGGCCATTTCCATCAGCCGGATCGCCTTGCGGTAGCCCTCGGGCTTGCCCATGCCGAAGTTGTGTTCGAGCCGGCTGACGGTGTCATTGCCCTTCTCGTGCCCGATCAGCATGACCTTGCGCCCGCGCAGGGTAGCAAGGCCGCCCATTATCGCGCGGTCGTCGCCATAGAGGCGGTCACCGCCCAGCGGCATGAAATGTTCGAAGCCGAGGCTGACATAGTCGCGGAAGTGCGGACGGCCCGGATGGCGAGCGACTTGCGTCTTCTGCCATGGCGACAGCCCTGCATAGGTGCTGGCCAGCAGTTTCGCGCTGCGTGCTTCCAGCCGCGCCAGTTCGGGCGAGATGTCGACGTCGCCGTCTTCACCCGCTGCGGCGCGCAGCTCGGCAATCTTGCTTTCAAGGTCTGCGACCGGCTTTTCGAATTCGAGGTAAGCTACCATAAAGGCCGCGCTAGCTCGCCCGCCCGTCGCCCGCAAGAGGATGACGCGCGTTTACCAGAGCCACGAGCCGCGCAGCGTCGACATGGGTGTATATCTGCGTGGTCGAAATATCGGCATGTCCGAGCAGCGTTTGCAGCAGCCTGAGGTCCGCCCCGCCTTCGAGCAGATGCGTAGCAAAGGCATGGCGCAGAACGTGCGGGCTCACCTTCGAGGCGTCGAGCCCGGCGCGCGCGGCCAGTTCCTTGATCAGCTGATAAAGCCTGATTCGGCTGAGATAGGCCTTGCGCGAGGGGAACAGGAACTTCGATCCTTGCGGGCGAACCTCCAGCCAGCGCGACAGGGCCGTGCGCGCGCGGCTCGACACCGGCACCATGCGCGCCACCCCGCCCTTGCCCACCAGTGACAGGAACGGCGCATCGCGCGGCACGGCGGATAACGGCAGCGACACCAGCTCGCTCGCGCGCAGGCCCGAGCCATAGAGCAGCTCGACCAGCGCCAGCATCCGAATAGCTGCCGGGCTGTTGGTCGCCGCTTCCTCTTCCAGCACGGCGAACAGCCTGGCGACGTCATCGTGCGAGAGCAGCTTCGGCAACGGACGGCGCGTTTGCGGGCGGGCCAGCGCGGTCGAGGGATCGTCGTCGCGCCAACCTTCGTCCACGGCGAAGGCGAAGAACTGACGCAGCGCGGAAATCCGCCGCGCCACCGACGAGGGCGCCAGATGCGCCCATTGCCCAGCAAGCCGCGCCAGTTGTTCGCGCCCCGCCGCGCAAAGATCGCCAACCGCTTCCTCGCTTGCGCGCAGGTCACGGCCATAGGCATCAAGCGTATTGCGCGTCGCGCCACGCTCTGCCGCGAGCATGTCGAGGAAGGCCGCAATCGCGCCGGAGGCAGCGCGCGTCGCCATTAGCCGCGTGCGACCGCTTCAGCCGCAATCATGCGCGCCTCGGCAGAAAGGCCAACCTGATCGAGCGAGCGCACGATGGTGTAGAGCTGTCGCGGCGTCATCCCCGCCCAACTCTGGCCCTGCATTCCGACACCGGCAAGCAAGGCGACCAGCGCAGCATTGTCGGTGGCGGCAGCGCGCTCGATCTTGGCGCGCCATGGGCCGGTGCGATCGAGCGAGGTGTCAAGGTTGCTGGCAAGGTTGCGCGCGTCATCGTCACTCAAACGGCCAAGACCCGCCAGCCCTGCCAGCAGGAACCGGGCCTTACGTTCGCTCACATCAGCAAAGCTCTCCACCGCGCCAGCCGAGACCGGAGCCCTGCCGGCAGGCCGCGCCAGCGAAAGCAGGGCCCAGCCGAGCGAGCCATCCTCGACCACACCGCTCCAGCGCATGGCATTGCGATCAAGCCCGGCGGTAAGCATCGAGGCGATCAGCTCGCCCGCATCGTCGGCCAGCGCTTCGGACGGCTCGATCCGCGCGGCGGCATAGGCCGTGAGCACCCGCGAGCCATAGCCGGGGTTGGCCGTCCACAGACTGCGCATGGCCGCGATCCGCTGGGTAACATCGGCGGCGGCATAGGCAGCGCGCAACTGGCGTGCCGGGGCCTTGGCACCGGCATCGTAAAGGTCGCTGGCATAAAGCAGCGAATAAAGGTCGACCATCGCCGCAGCCGAAAAGATACCGCGCTCCGCCGCAACGTCAGCAGCTTTGATACGGTCGAGCAGCGGGCTGGCCGGAATCTGTACCTCGGCAATGTCGAGTTCGGGTTGCTGGCCGGGGCGGCGCAGGCTTTCGGGAATGTCCGCCCCCAAGGCGCGCGCCAGCCCGAAGCGCCACGGGGTGAGGTCTTCGACCCCGTCCCACTCGATATTGACGGCACGCCGCCCTTCGCCCGCAGCCCCGGCAAAACGCTGCGCAAGCCGCACGTCGATGGTCGGGGCCATCTGGGTGCCAAGCACCTTTTGCAGGCGTCGTTCCCCACTGCGGACCTGTCCATCATAGGCGAGGCAGAGCCCCTGGATCATCTCCCACTCGCCATCCTCGCGCAGCAGCGGCTGAAGCCGCGCCACCGGGCACATGCCCAGAATGTCGCCGGTGGCGAGATAGCTTTCCATCGCCGCATCGGTGAGCGCGCGGTTGTAGTTCGAACCATCGACATCCTGCACCAGCGCGCGGGCCACCGTCTCCTCGCCCATCGCGTTGAGCGCAGAGGCGCGCATGGCGGCAAAGCCCGCCGGGTCCATGCCCTCAGGCGCATCGAGCCTGCTCGCCAGCACGCGCCGCAGCAGGATGTGCCCCCAGCGCGAGATCATCGGCCCTTTGGCGGCCTCCAGCGCGGCCTCAACCAGGCGCGCGGGCTGACCGGCGAAGCTGCGTGAGTGGAAACCACCCTCCGCGCTCGACAGCACGCCCACCTTCTCCATCGAGCGTCGGGCACCGGGAGGAATATCGTATTTGGGCGTCAGGCCGAGGACCTGATCGATCTCGTCGGGCTCCATCGCCTCCAGCTCGGCCAGCGTGGGGAAACCTTCGGGCAGGGAGACCCGGCCACTATCCGCGACCGGCAGGTCTTCACCAGGTCCGGGTAGCGGTTGGACCACCGGGTTCGAATTGGAACCAGTATCGACGCTTGGACCTGACACAGTGGACGGGCGTGCTGCTGGTGTACCACTGGACGCACGCGGCGAAGGCGATGGTGCGGGAGACGGAGGTGGTGGAGGTGGCGCATTGCCGAAGCTCGGCGGAAGCAGGTCTTCGGGCGCGGCCAGAGCAAAGGTTGCCGAGGTGCAGGCCAGAGCCACACCGGCGAGCAGGAGAGCCGTCCGTTTCATCGTGCAACCTCCGAAGGCCAGTCTACAGGCTGCGAAATCTGCCGAATCTCCTGTTGGCCACCATCGAACCACGCCACCAGGGCCACGACGAGAGCCAACACCGCAATCACCACCAGGGCACTCATTCCGCCACGTCTCACTCTTGTGCAGTCCCGTATCGCCGACAGTCGGCACGCTTGCGCCAGCGGTTAGCCTATCTATAGGCCATGCGGCAATGACCAAGCCACCTGCCCTACCCGACAGCGAGAGCCGAAAGACCCTTGTCGCGCGCCTTGCACGGCCTTTAGTGCTGGTCGGCATGATGGGCGTGGGCAAGTCCTCGGTCGGCCGACGACTGGCCGCGGAGCTGGACATACCCTTCTACGACGCCGACGACGAAATCGAGAAAGCGGCACAGATGCGCGTGCCCGAAATCTTCGACCAGTTCGGCGAAGACTATTTCCGCGACGGCGAGCGGCGCGTGATCGAACGGCTGCTCGATCAGAACCATGCTGTTATCGCGACCGGAGGCGGAGCTTTCGTGCAACAGCAGACAGCGGAGATGATTCTCGAGCGCGGGATCGCGATCTGGCTCGATGCCGATCTCGAAACGCTGCTCGAACGGGTCAGCCGCAACGATAACCGCCCGCTTTTGCGCGGAGGCAACAAGCGCGCAATCCTCGCCCGGCTGAAGGCCGAGCGCGAGCCATCCTATGCCCGGGCGCCGATCAAGGTGACCAGCGGCAAGGGGCCGCATGGCGAGGTGGTCGCCCGCATTCTGGAGGCTTTGAAGACATGGCAGACGTTGGGGCAGTAATTCGGGTTGAGCTGGCAGGGCGCGCCTATGACGTGCGCGTGGGCGAAGGTCTGCTGGCCGATTGCGCCACGCACTGCGGCCCGCTGCTACGCAAGAAAGACGTACCGATCATCACCGATGCCAACGTATCGGAGCACTGGCGTGAAACGGTGACCGGCTCGCTGATGGAAGAAGGATACACGCCGCACTTCCTCGTGCTCGATCCCGGCGAAGCCGCCAAGAGCTGGACGGGCCTTGAAGGCGTGGTCGAGTGGCTGCTCGGCAAGGGCGTCGAGCGCGGCGATCATATCGTGGCGTTGGGCGGCGGTGTGATCGGCGACCTGACCGGCTTTGCCGCCAGCGTGCTAAAGCGCGGCTGCGGCTTCATCCAGATCCCCACGACGCTGCTAGCGCAGGTCGATTCGTCAGTAGGCGGCAAGACCGCGATCAATTCGAAGCAGGGCAAGAACCTGATCGGCGCCTTCCACCAGCCCGCGCTGGTGCTGGCCGATACGGGCGCGCTGGCCACCCTGCCCCGCCGCGAAATGCTCGCGGGCTATGCCGAGGTGATCAAGTACGGCATTCTTGGTGACCGGACCTTCTTCGACTGGTGCGAGGCAAACGGGGCCAAGGTCGTCGATGGCGATGCGCAAGCGCTGGCCTATGCGGTGGAGCAGAGTGTCGCGACCAAGGCCCGGATCGTGGCCGAGGACGAGCGCGAAACCACCGGTACGCGCGCTCTGCTCAATCTCGGCCACACCTTCGGCCATGCGCTTGAGGCCGAAACCGGCTTTTCCTCGTCCCTGCTTCATGGCGAGGGCGTGGCGCTGGGGATGGTACTGGCGGCGCGCTACTCAGCGCGGATCGGCAACATTAGTGCTGATGACGCAGCTCGCGTCACCTCCGCCATCGCCGCCGCGGGCTTGCGCACCGAGATTTCCGCGCTCGGGCTTACCTGTTCGGGCAAGGACCTTGCCGCGCACATGCTGCATGACAAGAAGATGGACGCAGGTACCCTGCCCTTCATCCTGCTCAAGGGCATCGGCGAGGCCTATCTCGACAAGTGTGTGGCTATGGACGATGTGGCCGCGTTTCTCTCAGAACAGCTTGCCAGCTAACCGTCCTATTCCTTGCCCTCGCCATCGCTGAGCATCGGGGCGACCGCGCTGTAATCGGCGGCGCGGCCGTGGGCGATTACGCTGAAGTCACCGTCTGTCTCCAGCACAACGGCGGCGATCTCCTCGGTTTTCCCGTGACCCTTCTTGCGGATCGCGGCCAATACCTCGGCCTGCGTCACCCGCTCTTCGCGCATAGCGCCTTCAAGAAAGCTGCCATCGCGAAAGATCAGCCGCGCATCGGAACGGATCAATCGCTTGAACCAGCGCACCCGCACCGACAGCCACGAAACGAGGAACTGCAGCAGGACAAGCACGCCCATCGCCACGAGCCCATCGCTGAGAGAGATATCTTTCACGATCATGGTCGAGGCGAGGATCGACCCCAGGGCAATCGTCACCACGAGGTCGAACACGTTCAGCTTTGCCAGCGAGCGTTTGCCCGCCAGCAGCAGAAGCACGATAATCAGAGCATAGATGCAAAGGCTCGTAAGCGCGATCTGCGCGATATCTGTCCAACTGTCGAACCACATACAGGCCCAACGCCCGAAGCGCGCAGTCGGCCCCCGCTATTTGAGCAGTACCAGCTCTTCCGCCATGCTCGGATGGAGAGCGACGGTGTCGTCGAAGGCCTGCTTGGTGAGCCCCGCTTTCACCGCCACAGCGGCGACTTGCAGGATTTCCGGCGACTCCGGGCCGATCATGTGAATGCCGAGGATCTTGCCCGAGGTATCGTCGACGATCATCTTGTAGAGGCCGCGCTCCACGTGGTCCGAAAACAGGTTCTTCATCGGGCGGAAGTCCGAGGTGTAGACCTTCACCCCTCCATACTGGCTGCGGGCCTCTGTTTCGGTCATGCCAACGCCTGCCAGCGGCGGCTGAGTGAAAACGGCGCTGGGAATGTTGTCGTAGTCGATGGTGCGCTTGTTGCCGCCGAACACGCTGTCGGCAAAGGCGTGGCCCTCGCGGATAGCTACGGGTGTGAGTTGGACCCGGTCGGTCACATCGCCCACGGCATAGATGCTCTCGCAACTTGTCTGGTTGTATTCGTCGACCTTGATCGCGCCGTTGCCAGCCAGTTCGACCCCGACGTTTTCGAGACCGAGCCCCTCGCTGTTGGGCTTGCGCCCGGTGGCGATCAGCACCTGATCGGCGCGGATCGGATTTTCCGTGCCGGTGTGAACGAGCAGGCAATCGCCATCGCGCTCGACTTTCTCGATCTCGCAGCTCATGCGGAAATCGATGCCGCGCTCCATGGCGATGTGCAGCATCCGCTCGACGATCTGCACGTCATAGCCGCGCAGCACCTTATCCGAACGGTTGATGACCGAGACTTCAGTGCCGAGCGCGTTGAAGATCGAGGCAAACTCCATCGCGATATAGCCGCCGCCCTGCACCACCAGAGATTTCGGCTGCTGCTCAAGGTGGAACACCTCGTTCGAAGTGATGCACAGATCGTTGCCGGGAAACTCGGGCACCGAGGGCCAGCCACCGGTCGCGATGAGGATCGTGCCGGCGGAGACTGTCTTCCCGCTTGCCAGCGTCACCTCGTGCGGCCCCGCAATCGTCGCGCGTTCGCGGAACAGCTCGACCTCGTGGCTCGACAGCGTGTTGCCGTAGAGACCTTCGAGCCGGTCGACATCGGCCATCACGAAGCTGCGCAGCGCGTTCCAGTCGAATGTCGCGCCTTCGATGGTCCAGCCGTACTTGTCGGCATGGCCCAGCTCTTCGGCGAACATCGAACCGTAGACCAGCATCTTCTTGGGCACGCAGCCCCGGATGACGCAGGTCCCGCCGATCCGGTACTCCTCGGCGACCGCGACCTTCGCGCCGTGGCTGGCGGCGATGCGCGAGGCGCGCACACCCCCCGACCCGGCGCCGATGACGAAAAGGTCGTAGTCGTAGTCGCTCATGATGTGGCCCTATGCTGCTTCGTGGCGGAGCAGGCCATATGAGGGCTGACGGAAGGATTTGAAAGGCGTTGCCTCCAAGAGTCTGATGCACCCGCCTTGCTCCCCTCCCCTTGGGGAGGGGCTGGGGGTGGGTGCTAGATACTTGGCTGGCGTGGAACCCCCATCCCAACCCTTCCCCACAGGGGAAGGGCTTTGCGTTGCGGATTAGCCGCGACCGCGCTGGCCTCCGCCTCCGCCGCCCTGACCGCCACCGCCGCCACGGCGACGACGCGAACCGCCACCGGGGCGACCCTGTCCGCCTTGTCCAGCCTGACCGCCCGGACGGCCTTCACCGCCCGCGCGCTTCTGACCAGAAGGCTTGCCCTGAGCGGGCTTGCCTTGCGCACGACCACCACCGGCGGAGGCACCGCGCGGCTTGGGCGCAACGCGCTGGCGCTGCTGCTTGGGCGCGGGCTTGGTCGGCCCGACACCTTCGACCACGGCACGGAAGTTTTCCGGCAACGGCAGGCGCTCGAACTCGGCGTCGGTCGTCTTGCGGATGTCCTTGAGATAGGTGCGCTCATCCTCGGCACAGAAAGCAATCGCCACGCCGTCACGGCCCGCACGCGCGGTCCGGCCGATGCGGTGGACATACTGCTCGGGCACATTGGGCAGCTCGTAGTTGATCACGTGGCTCACGCCCGGAATGTCGATCCCGCGCGCGGCAACGTCTGTTGCCACCAGCACCGAGGTCTTGGCGCTGCGGAACTCGTCAAGCGCGCGCTGGCGCTGGGGCTGGCTCTTGTTGCCATGGATCGCATTGGCACGGATGCCGTCCTGCTCCAGCTTTTTCACCACCCGGTCGGCGCCGTGCTTGGTGCGCGTGAAGATGAGCACGCGCTCGATCTTGCCCGGCACTTCATAACGCTTGCTCAGGATCAGGCCGAGCAGGGCCTGCTTTTCGTCCTGCTGGACCATGAAGAGATACTGGTCGACGCGTTCAGCCGTGGTGCTTTCGGGCGTGACCGAAACCTGCACCGGGTTCTTGCAGTAGCCGCTCACCAGTTCCTTGATCTGCGAGGGCATGGTGGCCGAGAAGAACAGCGTCTGGCGGTCCTTCGGGGCGATGTCTCGGATCTTGCGCAGGGCATGAATGAAGCCGAGGTCGAGCATCTGGTCGGCCTCGTCGAGCACGAGGATTTCGAGGCCAGCGAGGTTGAACGCCTTCTGGTCAATCAGGTCGAGCAGTCGGCCCGGCGTCGCTACCAGAATGTCGGTACCCTTGTGAAGCTTGTTGCGGTCCTTGTTGACCGACGTGCCGCCGACGATCGAGTGAACCTTCAGCCCGGCAAGCGCGCCATAGTCCTCGGCCGACTGGGCAATCTGCCCGGCCAGTTCGCGCGTTGGGGCAAGCACCAGCATCCGGCAAGATTTGAACGGTACGCGGTTGTCGCTCTTGCGCAGGTTGTCGATGCTCGGGAGCATGAAGGCAGCGGTCTTGCCGGTGCCGGTCTGCGCGATACCGAGCAGATCGCGACCTTCGAGCACGGGCGGGATCGCCTCCTGCTGGATCGGGGTCGGGGTGGTGTAGCCCTTCATGTCGAGCGCCTGAAGGACAGGCTGCGACAGGCCGAGCTGGTCGAAAGTGGTAGTCATAGAGAAATACTCGCATGCAGTGCGAAGGCGCGCAGCCATATGGGCGCGCACTCGCGGAGGTAAGGAACCGCCCGCGTGAAATGGGAAGCTTGGGAAAACATAACCGAACCGCGGCCGGGGCGACGTATCGCCTGTTCACGCTGCCATGCGCTTCGGTAGGCAGGGCTCTGGCGGCTTATCGCCAAAAAGTCAATTTCTTTCGCGACTACGCAAGAAAGTCATAATCGTGCGAAGGCCTCGCTCTCGGCGAGCGGACGTCCGTAATGATAGCCTTGCAGGTAATCGCAACCAAGGGCCGCGAGCAGCTCGCCTTGCATGGCATCCTCGACCCCTTCCGCCACCACCGAGAGGTCGAGCGAGCGCGCCAGTTCGACGATTGTGCGCACAATCTGCTGCGAACGCTTGTCGTCGAGGTCGGCGACGAAGCTCTTGTCGATCTTGAGCGTATCGAACGGTAACTGCTGCAGGTAGCTCAGCGAGGAATAGCCGGTGCCGAAATCGTCAAGGCTTGTCTTAACGCCCCAGGCACGGATCTGTTCGAGCACCTCGCGGGTGCGCTTCGCGTCGGTAATCGCCACCCCTTCGGTGACTTCGAGCCTCAGGTTCGCCGGATCGATTCCCTTGCGCATGATGAGTTCGCCCACGCGCGCCGAGAAACTCGCTGACAGGAACTGGTGAGCCGCAACGTTGACCGACACATAGCGGTCCGCTCCGCGCCCGCCGCAGGCATTCAGCCGGGCAATCGCGGCACAGGCCTCTTCGAGCACCCAATCGCCCAGATAGAGGATCAGTCCGCAGCTTTCCGCCGCCGGGATGAAATCTGCCGGATGGACCAGTCCGCGCTGTGGATGCTGCCAACGCACCAGCGCCTCGAAACCGACGATCACGTTCGGATCCGCCGCCTCGACGATAGGTTGGAAATTGAGCAAGAACTGACGGGCGCGGATCGCCTCGCGCAGCTCCTTCTCGAGTTCGTCCCGGAATCGAAACGTGTCGCGCATGGACTCGTCGAACTCAACGGTGGTCGAGCCGCCGCGCTCCTTCGCCGCATACATGGCGACATCGGCGTTGCGAACCAGCTGGTCGAGATCGCCGGTCCCTTCGAGCCTGGCGATCCCAATGGAAGCTGCAATACCGCTTATGCCCGGAAGAAGCCCTTCAGACTCTGCCAAAGCCCGGTGCATCTTTTCGGCCAGGCCCCTGGCCTGATCAATCCACTCCCTGCCTTCGAGCAAGATGATGAATTCATCGCCCCCCACCCGCGACACGCAAGAGCTTCCTCCTGCATTCAGCATCGATCGCTGGTGGCCGAGCACGCAGGCCTCAAGCCGCCGCGCGGCGGTCTTGATGAGCTGGTCACCTGCATGGTGCCCCATCAGATCGTTGACTCCCTTCAGCCCGTCGAGATCGACCACCATAATCTTGACAAGGGCATCGTCGTTCCCGGCAATGGCGGCAGCTCTGATACGTTCCAGCAGGGCAATCCGGTTAGGCAAACCGGTAAGCGCATCGTGGCGGGCCTCGTGCAGCAGCACCTGCCGACTGCGCTCGCGCTCGAACACCCGTCCGACCTGAACGCCAATCTGCTCCAACAGCGCGCGCAACGGCGGATCGAGGTGGATCATCTTGCGGCAGAAGAACTCGAAGACCGCGACCGTTTCGCGGGCGATGGTGATGGGGAACGCAAAGCCCGATCCCAGCCCAGCGGTAAATGCCAGCGCACTGCCCTCGCCGTCCGCAGCCTGCGAGGTGTCCTCAAGCGAATGAGCTTTCCCATCGGCCAGCACACGACCGGGCAGCCCCTCGCCTATGGCAAATTCGGCCTCGCGCGATAGTTCGATGAAATCGAAGATGCGGCTCGGCTCGGCGGAAAACCACAGGTCGATCGCGCGCGCCGCCTCGCCGCCGTCGGTCACCGTATAGGCAATCCCGCAGGCCAGATCGAGATCGGTGCAGATCTCCTCCAGCGCCGCGTGCAAAGATTGGCGCAGGCCTCCAGGCGAGTTTGCCGCCACGGTAACCTTATGCAGCAACTTCAGCCGCCGCTGACTGATGTACAGCTCGCGCAGACCTGCCTCGGCTACGGCCTCGGCATCGATACGCGCCTTTCTCTCGCGCTCAAGGCGGCGCTCGAGACGCTGAACACGGCTGTCCGTGTCGCTTTCGATCCTGTCATGAAGCGCGCTCACGGATGCCAGTCGATGGCCATCCTGCAGATGCCATCGCCTCGATGCATGCATAACAGATGCTCGATTGTCGCTCGCTCGTCGAACAGATCCAGAGCGCCGTCGATAAAGCCGTGCGCCAGTTGGCAGAGCTGGCGTGGCGAGCGATAACCGAGCAGCAGACGTCCCTCGGTATCCTCGTCAAAGTGAAAATGCGGGCAAGAGGCGCCCGCATAGAGTTTGCGCACCTCGGGGTGGATAATATCGTTGACGCTGAGGATGAAGCTGCGCGACGTGCGGTGGTTCACGAACAGCTCCGGATAGCGAACCTCCAGCATCGGCATGGCGCTGCGGCCGAACCAGCGCAGAACTTCGGCCTCATTCGTTTCCAGCAAGGCCGCCGCCGCCGCGACAAGCGCGAAGAGCTCCTGATCTGGATAGCTGCCGAGCGAGGTATAGGCCCCGCACACGCCCGAAGCATCGATCAGGCTCTCCCAGGCGTCTTCACCGAACTTCTGTTCGACAGCTTCCTGCAAGATGTTGAAAACGATACCCTTCACTGCTTACAGTCCCAACGCTTTCCCGACGCTCTGTTCGAACGTAAGCGTCTAGCATTCGGGCAGTTTCACCGTGCCGTTCTCCAACTAAGGATTTTTCCGGAGCACGCTATTCAGCATGCCAGAGCGGTCAGGAGAGCGCAGCGGCCTTGAGCAGAGCTTCGGTGGAGGGGTCGAATCTCTCGCCACCCGCCTCGATCTTCTTGGCGATCTCCTTGCCCAGCTCGACACCGAACTGGTCGAAAGGGTTAATGTCCATCAGCACCGCCGCGGCGAAAACGCGGTGTTCGTGGAAAGCAATCAGGGCGCCGAAACTCTCCGGCGTCACGTCGTCGAGCAGGATCGTCGCCGAGGGACGGTTGCCGGGATAGTTGCGATGCGGATCGTCGTTGCTCTTGCCCGCCATCAATGCCGCGCCTTGGGCAAAGCAGTTCATCAGCAGGATATGGTGATGCGCCGGGTCGAGCGCATCGCCCGGCTCGATGCTGGCGATAAAGTCGACCGGGACGAGGTGGGTGCCCTGATGTAGCAGCTGGAACACCGCATGCTGCGCATCGGTGCCCACTCCGCCCCAGGTGATCGGTGCGGTGATTTCGGCGGGCTCGCCCCCCACGGTCACACTCTTGCCGTTCGATTCCATTTCGAGCTGCTGGAGATAGTCGGGCAGCATCCGCAGCCGCTCGTCATAGGCGAAGACCGCGCGGGTCTGCGCGCGCAAGATACGGGCATAGTGCAAGTCGGCAAAGGCCGCCCGCAGCGGAAGGTTATCGCTGTCCTCGGCGCTTTCGAAGTGCCGGTCCATCGCCGCGGCACCGGCGAGGAACTGCTCGAAGCCCTCCACCCCGATGGCAAGCGCAATCGGAAAGCCGATGCTCGACCACATCGAATAGCGGCCGCCCACACTGGTGGCGAAGGGCAGGATGCGCGTTTCATCCACGCCCCATTCCACCGCCTTTTCCGGCGCGGCGGTGAGCGCGATCACCCGGCCCGTGGGGTCGTCCACACCGTTGTCGGCCAGCCAGCGCAGCGCGCTCTGGGCGTTGGTCATCGTCTCGATGGTGGTGAAGGTTTTCGAGGCAACCGCCACCAGCGTGGTGGCCGGATCGCACTTGGCGAAGGCCTCTTCCAACGCGAGCCCGTCGATATTGGCGACCACATGCACATCGACCAGCGCATCCTCGCGCGCCAGCGCGTCAACCGCGAGCGCCGGACCGAGCGCCGAACCGCCGATGCCGACGTGGATCAGATGGCGCACCTCGCCCAGCACGCCATCGTGAATCGCCTGCACCAGCATCAGCATCCGTGCGCGCAGAGCCTCGGCTTCCTCCACGCTGGAGTCCTTGCCAACACCGCGCAGTGCGGAATGCTCGGCAGCGCGCTCCTCCGTCGGGTTCACCACTTCGCCCGCAAACAACCGCCGGCGCATCTCGTCGAAGTCGGAAGCCTTGGCGAGCGCTTCGAAGCCTTCGATCCGCGCATCGTCGAGGTGGGTCTTCGACCAGTCGAAACGAATGCCGCCATCGTCGAGCTCTATCCGCCGGGTCAGCTTCTCCACCCGAGCCTCATCCGCCGCGAACAGCTCCGCCAAGGTGGGTTGCGGCAGTTGCGCCAGCGCGTTCCAGCATTCCTCGCGAGTGGTGCTCATGGTGATGTCAGATCCCTTCCTCAATTCTGTTCGGCGCAATGGCTAGGCCTATCGTCGGGCAAAGAAAACCGCAAAATGTTGCACATGCGAAGGCAATCAAGGCGAAGCCCCGCTTGACGGAGGGCCGCGCGGGCAACATGACCGCGCCACGATGAGCGACACCGACCATATCCGCGAACTGCGCGAGCCCGAACCCACCGGCGCAGCGGCCGAGCCCGAGAAGAAGCCGGAGGATGCCAAGAGCTTCGCCTGGTTCCTCGTGAAGCTGGTGCTTATCGTGCTGCTGTTCCGCACGCTGGTGTTCACGAGCTTCAACATCCCGTCCGAATCGATGATGCCGCGCCTGCTGGTGGGTGACTACCTGTTCGCGGCCAAGTGGCCCTATGGCTATTCGCGGTATTCGCTGCCGTTCGACCTCGATGTCGGCGACGGGCGGCTGTTCTCCACCCTGCCCGAGCGCGGCGACGTGGCGATCTTCAAGCATCCGCTCGACAAGAGCGACTATATCAAGCGCGTGATCGGCCTGCCCGGCGACACGATCCAGATGATGGATGGCGTGCTCTACATCAACGGCGCGGCCGTTCCGAAGGAGCCGGTCGCGAACTTCGTGCTGCCGACCACCGCCGCGCGCGGTTGCGGCCCCGGTCGTGCGCGTTTCACCGTGCGGCAGGATGATGGCAGCTTCGCCTGCTCGTTCCCGCAGTTCCGCGAGACCTTGCCCAACGGGGTGAGCTACAACGTGCTCGATCTCACCACCGTCGAAGTCGATAACACGCCGTCGATCACCGTGCCCGAAGGCCACCTGCTGATGATGGGCGATAACCGCGACAACTCGCAGGATTCGCGCAAGCCTGCGGTGGCGAACGGATGGGTCGGCATGGTGCCGGTCGAGAACCTCGTCGGCCGCGCCAGCTTCATGTATTTCTCGACCGACGGCAGCGCCGAATGGCTCAAGCCGTGGACATGGTTCACCGCCGCGCGGTGGAGCCGGATCGGACAGCCGATATGAGCGAGCTTTCCTCCGACACCCGCAAATGGCTCACCGGCGTGGGCTTCACCGTCAACCGGGCGGGCCTGTGGCGCGATGCGCTCACCCACGGCAGCACCGGCGAGGCGGGAAACTACGAGCGGCTCGAATTCCTCGGCGACCGGGTGCTTGGTCTGACCGTGGCCGAGTGGCTCTACGAACGCGACCAGAGCGCCGAGGGCAAGCTCGCCCAGCGGTTGAACGCGCTCGTCTCACGCAATCAGTGCGCTGCGCGTGCCCGCGCCATCGGAGCGCCCGCGCACATTCGCCTGGGCAAGCAGGCGCGTGACGATGGCGCGTCCGACAGCGACAACGTGCTCGGGGACATCATGGAGGCGCTGCTGGGGGCCAATTTCCTCGAAGTCGGCTTCGCCCCCACTCGCGACCTGATCCGCACGATCTGGGCCGAGGCAATGGACGGCGCAGCAGGCCGCGCCAAACATCCCAAGAGCGCGCTGCAGGAATGGGCCGCAGGCAACCAGCGCAAGCCCCCTGAATACGAAGTGGTCGACATCGAAGGGCCCGACCACGCCCGCAAGTTCACAGTGCGCGTGAGCGTACACAAGGTCGGCGCGGTCGAGGCCACTGCCAGCGGCAAGCAAGACGCGCAGACCGAAGCCGCAAGGCTGTTCATGGAGAAATACGGATGAGCGATCAGGCTCCCCCAAAGTGCGGCCTTGTGGCCGTGATCGGCGCGCCAAATGCGGGCAAGTCGACGCTCGTTAATCAGCTGGTCGGCCAGAAGGTCGCCATCACCAGCGCCAAAGCGCAGACCACCCGCGCGCGGATGCTCGGCATTGCACTGCACGACGAAGTGCAGATGATCCTCGTCGACACCCCTGGCATTTTCGCGCCGAAGCGGCGGCTTGATCGGGCGATGGTGTCAGCGGCGTGGGAAGGCGCAGTGGAGGCCGATGCGGTGTTGCTGATTGTCGACCCGGTCAAGCAGCGGCGGCACGAGCTGATCCCGCTGCTAGAGAACCTCAAGGGCCGCCCTGAGCGCAAGTATCTGGTGCTGAACAAGGTCGATGTCTCGAAGAAAGAGCCACTGCTAGCGCTGGCGCAGGAGCTGACCGAGATGGCCGACTTCGCCGAGGTGTTCTTCGTTTCGGCGCTGACCGGCGACGGTGTGCCCGAACTCAAGACCCATCTGGCCTCGCTGATGCCCGAGGGCGTCTGGCACTATCCCGAAGATCAGGTTTCGGATGCAAGCGAGCGCCTGCTCGCCACCGAAGTTACCCGTGAACAGCTTTACCGGCAACTGCATGAAGAGCTGCCCTACGACAGCGCCGTGCGGCCCGAAAGCTATCAGACGCGGCCCGATGGCTCGGTGGAAATCCACCAGCAGATCGTGATCGCGCGCGACAGCCAGAAGGGCATTGTCCTCGGCAAGGGCGGCAGCAAATTGAAGGCCATCGGTGAGGCGGCACGGGCCGAGCTAGCGGAAATCCTCGGCGTGAAGGTCCACCTTTTCCTGCATGTGAAGGTGGACGAGAAGTGGTCGGAAAGCCGCGAGATCTTCGAAGAAATCGGGCTCGACTGGGTCAAGTGAGGCCGCTGGCTGCCCTTGCACTTCTTTCGCTGGCGACTTCCTGCGCAAGCCTTCCTGACGCCCGCGACGTACCAACAGGCTCGCACTATGTTGCAATGGGCAGCTCGTTTGCGGCTGGCGCGGGGATCGGGCCGAACAAACCCGGTACTCCCGAACGTTGCAACCGCGCCGTCAATAACTATCCCAGCCTGCTTGCCGCCCATCTGAACCTTGCGCTGGAAGATGAGTCTTGCGGCGGGGCCACGTCCGCGCACCTGCTGGACGCATGGAACGAACTGCCTGCCCAGCTTTCTGCGGTGCGTCCCGATACACGGCTGGTCACGATCACCGTGGGCGGGAATGACCTCAACTACATGGGTCTGTTGTTCTCCGCCTCATGCGATCCGGCGGTGGGCATGGCGATGGGCGGAGAAACGCGGTCCTGCCCTGACCTGCCGCATCGGCCCTCCGATGCTGACTATGCCGCGCTTGAAACCAACCTGAGGCAAATCGTTCGCGAAATCCATGACACCGCACCTGCCGCCAGGGTGGTGTTCGTGCAATATGTCACACTGGTGCCCGAGGAACTGTGCAGCGCCACGCCTATCAGCGCGAATGCCGCCGAACAGGCTCGCGAGCTTGCGCACAGGCTTGCTGAGGTGACGGCCAGCGCGGCACGGGCGAGCGGGGCCGAAGTTCTTTCCGTCGACACACTTTCGGCATCGCACACTGTCTGCGACCCGCGCCCTTTTTCACGCGGGTTCTCGCCGACAGCATCCGGCCCCGGTGCCCCCTGGCATCCAACCGCGCAAGGCCATACCGCGATTGCCGAGGCGCTGGCCGCGATGCTTTCCAGCTAGCTGACCGACGTATTGGTGAAGGTCCGATAGCGCGCCAACGAACAGACCGCTGCCACCACCGCCAGCGCACATGCGGCATAGAGCGGAACCGGGCTCTGGCCGAAACCGGCCTGCAACAGGATACCCACCAGCACGGCGGCCAGCGTCTGCCCGAAGAGCCGCGAGGTGCTGAGCAGTCCGCCCGCCGCTGCCGCCCGCTCGCGCGGGGCGCGGCCGATCATCAGGCGCGAATTGGGGCTGAAAAACAGGCCGAAGCCCAGCGCCGTGAACGACAACCGCCAGCTGATGCCGAACTTGCCCGGATCGTCGCCCATCGTCGCCAACAGCAGCAGGCCAACGATCGCGATGGCCATACCCGCCACCCCGAGCTTGGTGGGCGCCACCCGGTCCGAAACCCAGCCCGCCACTGGCGAGACTACCAACATGGTGAGCGGAAACGGCAGCAGCAGCGTACCGACCACTTGCGGATCGTAGCCCATGCCTGTCTCCAGGCGGAACGGCAGTGACAGGAGCAGCGCGCCCGACGATACGAAGCAAGCCATCGCCGCCAGAGCGGACAGCCCGATCACGGGCCTTGCCAGCAGGTCGACCGGCAACACCGGCGTTTCACGCTGGCGTTCACGGCGCACCAGCATCGCGGTGGATGCAATGCCAGCGGCAAAGACCGCCATACCAACCACCACGCTCCCATGCGTGCCCAGTTGCAGCCCGCCAACAAGCAGCAACATCGATAGCGCGCTCCATACGCCCGAAACCAGCTCGCTGCGCCGGTTAAGCGGAATTGGGTCCGGCAAGGTGCGGCCAATTATCAGCGACACGATGGCAAAGGGCACGGCGGCCACGAACACCAGGTGCCAATCGGTGTGGCCCACGATGTAGCCGCCCAATGTCGGCGCCAGCGCGGCGGAGCTGGCCACGATCACCGAATTGACGCCCAGCCCGGTGCCAAGTTTGGTCGACGGATAAATCTGCCGCAGCATCGCTGCCGAAACGCTCAGCGCCATCGCCGCGCCTATCGCCTGCGCCCCACGCAGCACCATGAGCAAGGCGAAGCTATCGGCGAAGTAGCACAGCCCCGAGGCGACCATGAACATCGCCTGCCCATACTGATAAAGGGTACGATGACCGAGCCTGTCGCCGAGCGAGGAGAAAGGCAGCAGCAGCATGACCAGCACGAGCTGATAAACGGTGATAATATTGGTCACCATCGCGCTGGAAACGCCAAGGTCGCGAGCAATTGTCGGCAGCGCCACGGTCGGGATTGCGCCGTCGATCACCAGCAGGCTCGTGCCCAGGCTGATGGCGACAATCGCCCAGATCCGGCGCGGAAGTGGCAAGCCGTCTTCGGAAGCGGCGGCCTCCCGGGCGCGTGCGACTGAGCTCATTTGATCCATCCGCCCCACTTGTGTGCAACTGCGAAGAAAGGCAAGCTGATCGCCAATTGTTCTTTTCGCACCCGAACTTGACAAAGTTGACACACTGTCGCGCCCACAACCTTGGGAAAAGCCCAAAGTTCCCACCGGCTTACGTCGACCTGTCGAAGTTGACACCGCAGCGAGTCAGAACGCGCGACAAGCGCTTTGCATGCAGCGGGGCAATGCTGAAAGGCGGGAGCGGGTTTCACGCGGCGCTTGTGGCACATCCACGCCGCTGCAGGAAACCATCGCGCCGGCGCGTTAGTCTCCCGCAGCGGGCTTCTTCGCCGCAGCCTTCTTCTTCGCAGGCGCCTTCTTCTTGGCAGGGGCTTTCTTCTTTGCCGGAGCCTTGCGCTTTTTCGCCGGACCCTTCGCGGCCTTTTCCGTGATCAGCGTGATCGCCTGTTCCTCGGTGAGGTCTTCGGGCTTCACATCCTTGGGAATGGTCGCATTGGTCGTGCCGTCGGTGACATAGGGGCCATAGCGCCCCGGCATCACCTTCATCTCGCCGCCGCTTTCGGGGTGCGCGCCGAAGGTCTTGACCGGCTCGGCCTTGGCCCTGCCACCACCCTTGCGGTTGGCCGCTTCGGCCAACAGTGAGACCGCCGCGTTCATGCCCGTCTCGAACACGTCACGGGTGCCCGAGAGCTTGGCATACTTGCCATCGTGCCTGAGGTATGGCCCGTAACGTCCTATCGCAGCCTCAATATCCATGCCCGTCTCAGGGTGTTTGCCGATGATGCGCGGCAGCGCCAGCAGCTTCAGCGCCCAGTCGAGGTCGAAGTCATCGATATCCTTGGGAATGCTCGCGCGCTTGGCGTCCTTGCCCTCGCCGATCTGCACGTAGGGGCCGAAGCGGCCAGTCTTGCGCTCGACCGGCAGGCCGGTTTCGGGATCGGTGCCCATGCTCTCGTCTTCCGAGCCATCGCCCTCGCCCGGCTGGCCGAACTTGCGGCGGAAATTGCACTCGGGATAGTTCACGCAGCCGATGAAGGCGCCGAACCGTCCACCGCGCAGATGCAGCTCGCCGCCGTCACGGCCTTCCTCGGCGCACTTCGGGCACCAGCGCGGCGGATTGCCGTCGTCGCGCTTGGGGAACAGATAGTCCTCCAGGAACACATCGAGCGCTTCGGTCACTTCCGAAGGCTGCTGCTCCATCACCTCGTCGGACTTGGGCTTGAAGTCCTTCCAGAAGTTTTCGAGCAGCGCCTTGTATTCGGCGCGGCCACCCGAGACCTCGTCAAGCTCGTCTTCCATCCCGGCGGTGAAGTCATAAGCGACATAGGTCGGGAAGAAGCGTTCGAGAAAGGCTGTCAGAAGACGGCCCGAATCCTCTGCGAAGAAACGGTTTTTCTCCATTCGCACATAGGCGCGATCCCTTAGGGTCTGGATGGTCGAGGCATAGGTCGACGGACGGCCGATGCCCAGTTCCTCCAGCCGCTTGACGAGGCTCGCCTCGGAGAAGCGCGGCGGCGGCTGGGTGAAGTGCTGGGTGGCGTCGACACCCTTCTTGGCCGGCAAATCGCCTTGGCGCAGCACCGGCAGCAGGCCGTCGTCCTCGTCGTCATTCTTCTCGTCGAAGCTTTCCGAATAGACAGCGAGATAGCCGGGGAACTTCACCACCTGCCCTGTGGCGCGCAGTTCGTGCTGGCCGGTCGCCTCGCGCAGGGTGACACTGGTGCGTTCAAGCTGCGCAGTTGCCATCTGGCTCGCCATCGCGCGCTTGAAGATGAGGTCGTAGAGCTTTGCTTCGTCGCCCGATGCGGCGCGGTCGCGGGTGAAGTCGGTCGGGCGGATCGCCTCGTGCGCTTCCTGCGCGTTCTTTGCCTTGGTCGAATAGAAGCGCGGCTTCTCGGGCAGATAGGCGCTGTCGTAGCGGTCGCCGATGGCATCGCGGCAGGCGTCGATGGCCGATGGGTCCATCTGCACGCCGTCGGTACGCATATAGGTGATCGCGCCCGCCTCGTAGAGCGACTGGGCACAGCGCATCGTGTGGCTGGCCGAGAAGCCGAGCTTGCGCGCTGCCTCCTGCTGCAAGGTCGAGGTGGTGAACGGCGGCGCGGGATTGCGCTTGAGCGGCTTGGTCTCGACCTCTTCAACGGTGAACCGCCCGGCCTCGACCGCCGCTTTCGCCGCCTCGGCGCTGGTGCCATTGCCGAGCGACATCTTGTCGAGCTTCTTGCCGTCGAACTTGACGAGGCGCGCGTCGAACTGGCTGCCATCATGCTCCATATGGGCGACGACCGACCAGTATTCCTCGGGCTTGAACGCCTCGATTTCGCGCTCGCGCTCGCAAATCAGCCGCAGCGCGACAGACTGCACGCGGCCCGCGCTCTTGGCACCGGGCAGCTTGCGCCACAGCACCGGCGACAGGGTGAAGCCGAACAGATAGTCGAGCGCGCGGCGGGCGAGATAGGCGTCGATCAGATCCTGATCGAGATCGCGCGGCTTCTCCATAGCGCTGGTGACAGCGGGCTTGGTGATCGCGTTGAAGGTGACGCGTTGCACATGGGCAGGCAGAGCCTTCTTCCGCTTGAGCAGGTCCATCACGTGCCAGCTGATCGCCTCGCCCTCGCGATCGGGGTCGGTGGCGAGAATCAGGCGGTCGGCCTTCTTGGCCGCGTCGGCAATGGCTTTCACCTGATCGCGGTTGCGCTTGTCGGCGTAGACCTCCCAGTCCATCGCGAAATCTTCGTCCGGGCGGACCGAGCCGTCTTTCGGCGGCAGGTCGCGGACGTGACCGTAGGAGGCCAGGACCTTGTAGTCCTTGCCGAGGTACTTCTCGATGGTCTTCGCCTTCGCGGGCGATTCGACGATAACTAGCTGCATGGAGAAAGCCGTCAGTCCCTTACACGTGTACGTACACGCGAGGGTGGTGCGATTAGCAGCCTCGCGTCAAGCAGGCAGTTAGCGAGGCTGGGCTCATCCGGCTAGCGAGACTTTTGCCCCGGCGTGGCGCGCAAGGTGCCCGGCAATCTCCAGTTCAAGCAAGGCCATGTGCACCGCGCCGGGGCTGGAGCCGGTCTGGCGGATCAATTCGTCGATGGCGACGGGGGCGGTGCTGAGGAGGTCGGCCAGGTCAGTGGCCGGCACCTCATCGTCAGGCGCGGAGGCGAAGTCCGGCTCGGGCTCGCGCACCTGAGAGCGGGGCATGCCGTCGAACCCGGCGAGCAGTTCGATCACGTCCTCAGCGCTCTGGACGAGGATCGCGCCCTCGCGGATGAGTTGGTTGCACCCGTGGCTGCGCGCATCGAGCGGCGAGCCGGGGATCGCCATCACCTCGCGTCCCGCCTCGCCCGCAAGCCGCGCGGTGATCAGCGAGCCCGACTTCGGGGCGGCCTCGACCACCAGCGTTCCGGCGGCGATTCCGGCGATTATGCGATTGCGCGAGGGAAAGTGGCTCCCGCGTGGTTCGGTACCGGGGGGTTGTTCCGCCAGCAGCAGGCCGTCGCAGGCGATGCGCTCCTGTAACTTGGCGTGCTGCGGCGGATAGGCAATGTCGATCCCGCTGGCGATCACGCCGATGGTGGCGGGCAAGGCGCCCTCGTGACAGGCCCCGTCGATCCCGCGCGCCAGCCCTGAGACGACCACATAGCCCTCCCCCGCCAGCTCATGCGCCAGATCGCGCGCCAGCTTCAACGCCGCCGCCGAGGCATTGCGCGCGCCAACCATCGCCACGGCGGGCCGATGCGCAAGCGCAGGGTCACCGCGCGCGGTGAGGATCGGCGGAGCGCTTTCCAACTCGGCCAGCAGCGGCGGATAGTCGGCGCTGTCGTGGAACAGGTAGCGCGCGCCTGTCGCCCGCGCGGCCTCGATCTCGGCGCTTACCCTGGTGCGCGTCGCCACCCGATAGGATTTCTTCAGCCCGCGCGCGGCCAGTTCGGGCAGAGCTTCCAGCGCGGCCTCGGCATTGCCATACCGCGCCAGCAGCTGGCGATAGGACACGGGGCCAACATTGGCGGAGCGCAGCAGGCGGATGCGGGCATAGGCTTCCGCTTGCGAGAGCGACGATCCTGCAGCCCGCCCCTCGCTCACTTTTTGCCGCCGACCTTCGGTTCAGTCCCGGCTTTGATGCGAGCGATGTTCGCGCGGTGGAGCCAGATCACCAGCACTGCGATCACCGCCAGTATCGGCACGAAGCGATCATAGCCCAGCAGCGCCCCGGCCAGCACAGCCGCCAGCACCGCGCCCATACCCGCGACCGAGCTGATCCGCACTGTGCCGAGCAAGCCGAGCCACACCAGCGCATAGGCCAGCCCAACCGGCCAACCGATCCCGAAGGCCACGCCCGCATTGGTGGCCACGCCCTTGCCGCCCTTGAACTTCAGCCACACCGGGAAGCAGTGCCCCAACACCGCGCCGAGCGCCGCGAGCGGCACCGGGCCAAACGCAGCGGCAGGCAGCGCGCCCTCTTCGCCAAACAGCGCGCGCACGATCAGCACCGGAGCCAGCCCCTTGGCCAGATCAAGCAACAGCGTCCCCGCCGCCAGCCCCTTCGAGCCGGTGCGCAGCACATTGGTCGCGCCGATATTGCCGCTGCCGATCTGGCGAATATCGCCCTTGCCCGCCGCCATAGCGAGCAGCAAGCCGAACGGGATCGAACCGAAGGCATATCCGATCAGGAATGCAAAAAGAGAATCCAAACCACAGCTCCATCCGCCCCGAGCTTGCCCAAGGGCCGTGCAATCTTATAGCGCCGCGCTTACGGGAAAAGACAGGGCTTCGACAAGCTCGGCCCGAACGGATTTGGAGCGAATATGCGTGCCGATGCCCCCATCCTAATGTTCGACTCGGGCGTCGGCGGGCTCACCGTGCTGTCCGCAACACGCGCGCTGCTGCCCGAAGCGTCATACATCTACGTCGCTGACAGTGCGGCTCTGCCCTATGGCGACAAAAGCGAGGATGAAATCGCCGCCCGCGTCTGTGGGCTGGCGGGGCGACTCGCGGAACGCTATCACCCGCGCCTCATTTGCATCGCCTGCAACACCGCCTCGACCATTGCACTGGGCATGGTGCGCGAGGTGCTCGAAACACCGATTGTCGGCACCGTACCTGCGATCAAACCCGCCGCCGAAGCAACGCAAACCGGGGGTATCGGTCTGCTCGGCACCGCCGCTACGATTCGCCAACCCTATGTCGACCGCCTCGAGGCCGAGTTCGCCAAGGGCAAGACGTTGCTGCGCCACGCCGCCCCCGAGCTTGTCCTGGCCGCAGAACAGAAGCTGCGCGGCGAACAACCCGACCCGGCAGCCATTGCCGCAGCCGTTGCCGGGCTACGCCGCCAAGCGGGCGGCGAGCGGATCGACACGGTGGTACTCGCCTGCACCCATTTCCCGCTGCTGACCCAAGAACTGGCCAAAGAATTCGGGCCGGAAGTCGCATTTGTTGATGGAGCGCAAGGAATTGCCCGCCGCATTGCCTATCTCACGCGCGGTCAGGCCTTCACGAAGCCCGACAGCGATCTTGCAATCATCACAGGTGACGCCAGCCATGACACCGCGCTACATCGGGCTCTCCAACACTACGGAATTGGCAGAATTGCAGGGTTGTAATGAGAACCCTTCGCAAACATCGCCCTTTCAAAATAACGCTGTGTTGACTAATTCCGCGCATGAGGATTGCCGCAGCCAAGCGCGCGGCGCAGATCGGACCGGTACGCTGAACTACAATCATATCTTCGACCAGGCGATTGACCGTCTCCACGGCGAGGGTCGCTATCGCGTCTTCATCGACATCCTGCGCAACAAGGGTGCCTTCCCCAATGCGCGCTGCTTTGCCGGGCACAACGGCCCCAAGCCGATCACTGTCTGGTGCTCGAACGACTATCTCGCGATGGGCCAGCACCCCAAGGTCGTCGCCGCCATGGAAGAGGCGCTGCACGATGTTGGCGCGGGCTCGGGAGGCACGCGCAACATCGGCGGCAACACGCACTACCATATCGAACTTGAGCGCGAACTGGCCGAACTTCACGGCAAGGAAGGCGCGCTGCTGTTCACCTCGGGCTATGTCTCGAACGATGCAACGCTCTCCACGCTGGGCAAGCTGCTGCCCGGCTGCGTGATCTTCTCCGACGAGCTGAACCACGCGAGCATGATCGCGGGCATCCGCAATTCGGGCTGCGAAAAACGCATCTGGCGTCACAACGATGTCGCCCATCTTGAAGAGCTGCTCGCCGCCGAAGCTTCCGACGTGCCCAAGCTGATCGCTTTCGAAAGCGTCTATTCAATGGATGGCGACGTGGCTCCGATCCACGCCATTTGCGACTTGGCCGAGAAGTACGGCGCGCTCACCTATATCGACGAGGTCCACGCGGTGGGCATGTACGGCAAACGCGGCGGCGGTATTTCCGAACGCGACGAGGCCGCGCACAGGATCGACATCATCGAGGGTACGCTGGGCAAGGCGTTTGGCGTGATGGGCGGCTATATCGCTGCCGATACGCGGATCATCGATTGCATCCGCTCCTATGCGCCCGGCTTCATCTTCACCACCTCGATCAGCCCGGTGCTGGCTGCGGGCGTGCTCGCTTCGGTGAAACACCTCAAGCAATCGAGCGCAGAGCGCGATGGCCAGCAGGCCGCCGCAGCGATGCTGAAAGCAAAGTTCCGCGATGCCGGGTTACCGGTGATGGATTCGACCACGCACATCGTCCCCCTGATGGTGGGCGACCCGGTGCGCGCGAAGAAGATTTCCGACATTCTGCTCGCGGAATACGGCGTCTATGTGCAGCCGATCAACTTCCCGACGGTGCCGCGCGGCACGGAACGGCTGCGCTTCACCCCCGGCCCCTCGCACACCGAGGTGATGATGGACGAGCTGACCACCGCGCTGGTGGAGATTTGGGAGCGGCTAGAACTGCAACTTCGCGTAGCAGCCTGACATCCCGACAATCCTCCGCCGGAGATCCGGCATATAAAAAGGGGTGACCTCCTGCTTGGAGGCCGCCCCTTTTGTTTGAAGCGGATTTAAGTGCTCAGGCGTTCTGGCGGCGGCGGCGACGGCGCAGGAACACAAGACCAGCCAACGCAGCACCGAACAGGCCCAGCATGCCCGGCTCCGGAACCGGCGTGCCGCCACTCGATGTCGACGAACCACCCGGAGGCGTTCCGGGATTTCCCGGCGGGGTGTAGCCGCCCTTGTAGGTGCCGACGTGCATCTCGCCGTTCTGCGTCAGGCTGCCGAACACGGCAGAGCCTTCGATGTAGTTGGCAGTCGTCGCCTTGGCCTTGGGAGCCAGCACCGAGCCGCCGAAAGCCGTTGTAAACTCCAGGTTCTCGGCCTCGGAGAAGTTCCAGATCACATTCTCGCCCAGTTCCTGCGTTCCGCCGAGGAAGTTGTCGTTCAGAACGACCGACGATCCGGTCACGTTCACCACCACCGTTTCCGCGCCGTTGAGGCGGAAGTCGATTTCGCCGATCGCGTTAAGGTCGGCTGCGTCGATCGAGAAGACCGCGAGCCCTTCGGCGTCGGGCGCAGCGTTGAAGACACCCCGACTGCCCATGGTCTCCATTGTGCTGTTGGGCGAGAGGCCCTCCAGGTCGGCAGACAGGTTGAGCATGCTGCTCTCAAGCAGGCTCGCGTCCTGCTTGAGGTTCTGCACGAAGGCGGGATCGCTCGCGGCAATGCCGCTGGTGACGACATTCGAATTGATATTGGTGTTCGACAGCGTGCCTCCGACCTGCACCGTCTGCTGGCCATTGAGGTTGAACCCGCTGTCCACATTGCCGCCAACGATAGCACCTGAACCATTGTTGAGGTTCTTGTGGCCGCCGGTCACGTTGCCGACCACGATCAGGCCGGGCTGGCCATTGGGCGAAGGCTCATCGGGCATGATGTTGTAGTTCGACGCGTTGCCGCTGAGATTGCCGCCAACGAAGGTGCGCCCCTCGACTTCCGAGCTGGAAGCGAGATCGCCGAGAACCACGAGGTTCCATTCCCGCAGCACCTCGGTTCCAACGGGAACCTCCGCCATAGCGGCAGTCGAGAACATCACTCCACCGGCGGCCAGTATAGAGGCGGTCAAAAGCTTGCTGCGAATCATGGGAACTCCAACCGGGCTTGTCGCGTGCGCGTAGAGTGCCATCGAACCGCCGCTAAACGACCAGATGGCTCCGTCCCATTACGGGAAGTAATTTTGCAAATGGTTACGCGGGGCCACCCGACCTTAGCGTAGGCTCACCACATTGTCGGAGACCCGCTCGTCCTTGCGGCCGAGGTAAAGGCTCGCCATCGGCTCGTCGTCGACCACGGAGGCCTCGACCGCTCCGAAGCCGTTGAACCCGGTCTTCATGGCAGCGCCATAGGCCCCGAGCATGCCGATCTCGATGAAGTCGCCCGACTGGATATCCTCCGGCAGGAGGAATGGGCCCTTCATGAAGTCGGCATCGTCGCAGGTCGGCCCGTAGAAGGAGAACTCGGCGAGCGGCTGGGTGAGGTCGTCCTCCAGCGCGCGGACCGGGAAGCGCCAGGCCACATGCGCCGCATCGAACAGCGCGCCATAGGCGCCGTCGTTGATGAACAACTCGTCGCCGCGACGCTTCTCCACCTTCACGATGATCGACGAATATTCGGCGCACAGCGCACGGCCCGGCTCGCCCCACAGCTCCGCCGAATAGGAAATCGGCAGCGCCTCGAAGTGGCGGTGGATGAGCGCGAAGTAATCCTCCAGTGGCGGAGGCTCCATGTCCGGATAGGACGAGGGGAACCCGCCGCCGACATCGACGATATCGACCGTCACCGCCGCTTCGGCAATCGCCGCGCGCACACGTTCGAGCGCCTGGACATAGGCGAACGGCGTCATCGCCTGGCTGCCGACGTGGAAACAGATGCCCAGCGCGTCACAATGCTGGCGCGTGGCCTGGAGCAGCGGCGCGGCATCGACGAGGTCAACCCCGAACTTGGCCGCCAGCGACAGCTCCGAATGCTCGGACGAGACGCGCAGGCGCACCAGCAGGCGCAGATCTTCGGCGGGCTCGCCGTTCTCATCGGTGGTGGCCTTCACCACTTTGCCCAGCTCTTCGATGGTATCGAGGCTGAAGGTGCGCACGCCGTGGGTGAAATAGGCCTCGCGCACGGCGCTGGCGGTCTTCACCGGGTGCATGAAGCACAGCTCGGCCTGCGGCAGCACGGCGCGAACCATGCGCACCTCGCCAATCGAGGCGACGTCGTAATGGGTAACGCCGTTCTCCCACAGGATGCGAATGAGATCGGGCGAGGGATTCGCCTTCACCGCATACATCGCAGTGCCCGGGAAATGCTCGACGAAGAAACGCGCCGCCCGCGCAGCCGCCTGCGGCCGCGTCAGAATGACGGGCTCGTCGGGCGAAAGGGCGCGGACTACAGCTTGTGCGTCAGGAAAATGGTGCAATTCAAGGGACCCCCTAAGGCTCTAAACCGACAAGAAGCTGCCTTGCGGTGGGAATCCCTTGGGGCAGCGGAAGCGCGCATATAGTCCGCACAGAATGAACTGCAAGTGAAAATGGACCACTAGAATCGCACTTGCGGCACTGCGTCCACAGAACCCTTCTCGCTGTCGTCAAGACGATGGAAATCTGCCTCCGAAAAACCAAGGACACCGGCGAACAGCACCGCCGGAAATGTTTCCCGCCCGGTGTTGTACCGGGCAACCGCGGCATTAAGCGCTCGGCGCGCGGCAGCCAGCTTGTCTTCTATAACAGAAAGCTCGCGCTGGAGTTCCTGAAAGTTGGTGTTGGCCTTGAGATCAGGATAGGCCTCGCCCAATGCCAGCAGGCGGTCGAGCGCGGCACGCAGCTGCTGCTCGTCGCCCGAGGCGAGCGAGCCTTGCGCAGCCGCGTTGCGCGCCGCGATCACCTGCTCCAGCGTATCCTGCTCGTGCGCGGCATAGCCCTTCACGATATTGACGAGATTGGGAATAAGATCGTGCCGCTGGCGCAGCTGCGCGTCTATATCGGCAACGCCCTGCCGCACCTGCTGCCGCAGCGAAACGAGCCGGTTGTAAATGCCGATCACCACCAGCAGCAGCACGCCAACGATGGCCATGCCCACAATCAGGTCCATGCGCCCATTTCTCCTCTATCCCTGTGCGCGAGTCTTGTGCCAGTAATCCTCGCCCGCGCAAAGGGTTTGGGGCCATGATCGAAAAACCGGACATTGACGCCTTGATGGCAGGCGATCTTGGCCGATGGTTGGAAACACAGGCCGGTGTTCGCGATCAAGCGCGGGAGAAAAGCAACCGACGCTTCCTCTGGCTCGGGTCGGGAATCCTGGGTTTGATCGCAGTGCTGAGCATCGCTTCGGCGGGCGAGGAGATCAGCCTGTTCCTGATCTTCGCGAAGGCGATGCTCGGCGCGGTCTGGGCCTGGCGCCCGCGCGCAGAGGCGGTCAAGGCGACGAAAACCGGCATCAACGAAGCCATCGCCGGCACGCTGGGCCTCACCTACACCCACGACTGCGCCGCCGGAGAAGGGTTTCGGCGCGCGCGCGAACACGAGATGTTCAAGTCCTATTCGCGCGCGTCATTCGAGGATCTGTGGCAGGGCGATCTCGGCGAGCTCGCCTTTTCGCTTCATGAGGCCCATCTCGAACGCAAACAGAAGAGCGGCAAGAACACCCGTTACGTGACCGTCTTCCGAGGCCCGATCATCACGATTGCCGCGGCGCGGCATTTCCACGGCGTTACGCTGGTCGAGCGCTCGGGCAAGCACCAGAAGATGCTCTGGCTCGGCGAGAAGGAGCAGATCGAACTCGACGGCGTGAAGCTGGCGCGGGCCGATATGGTCCACCCCGCATTCGAGGACGCCTTCACCATCTACACCAACGATCAGGTCGAGGCGCGCTGGCTGGTGCACCCGATCTATATCGAAAAGCTGATCGCGCTCGAAGACGCCTTCAACGGCAGGGACGTGCGCGCGCTGTTCAAGGACGGCGAACTGACGATCGTCCTGTCGTCGCAGAACATGTTCGAAAGCGGCTCGATCGACGCCACGCGGGATCGCGCCAATGTCGGACGTTCGATTGATCAGTTCATGGCAATGGCCGAGCTGGCCACGAGCCTCAACGAGGCACCGCGCTAGCTCGGCCCTTCGCGCGAGCTTACTGATCGAACAGCTTGGCCCAGCGGCGCGGTTCGCGCTTCTTCCAGTGCTCGCGGTGGTAGGCGTCGGACGCCAGCAGCGGCATGACCGAACCGGCCTCGGCGAACACCATCTGCTCGATTGCCGTGTTCACCTTGCCCCAGCTTGCCGCTTCCTGCAGCGTCGAGGACGAGCAGGCACCGTCGCGCACGTCGGCCACCGTCACCTGCACCGCATACTTGTGAACATCGACTTCTTCGTGGCCGAGAATTTCGGCGCAGACCACGGTGTCCTGAATGAAGTTCTTGGGCACACCGCCGCCCACCATCAGCAGGCCCGATACGCCCGCCTCGATCTTGATCTGGGTGAGCTCACGGAAGTCGGCAATGGCATCGAGCACCATGTGCGGCTTGCCCGCCTTCATCGCGTCGACCTGATGCTTGACGAGACCGAAGCCTGCAGAGCTATCCACGAAGGCCGGGCAGAAGATCGGCACGTCGTTCTCGTAGGCGAGCTTGACGAGGCTGTTTTCCTTCTTGCCGTGCTCGACCAGATACTTGCCCATCTCGCGGATGAAGGCGCGGCTCGAATAGGCCTTCGGCTCGAGCGATTCGGCGATCTCGAAGATCGTGTGATCGACGTTCTGGAGGTCGTCCTCGTCGATGTAGGTGTCGTAGATGCGGTCGATGTAGAGCGAGCGCAGCGTATCGTCGTCAGGCACTTCGAGCGCTTGATAGTGCTTGTGGCCCAGCCCCTCGAAGAAATCCATGTCGACAATGGTGGCGCCGGTGGCGACGACGGCGTCGACCATGTTGTTGCGCACCAGCTCGGCATAGAGATCCATACAGCCGCCCGCGCTGGTGGACCCTGCGATGACGAGGAACACGGTGCAGTCCTTGTCGGACAGCATGTCGTTGTAAATGCCGGTGGCGCGCGCGAGGTCACGGCTGGTGAAGCTCATCTTGCCCATGGCGTCGATGATGGGGCGCGCATCGAAGCTCGTGATGTCGATATGCTCGACCTGGGTCGACAGCAGTTCGGCCTTGCGGTTGCTCTTGAGAGGATCGGTCATGGGGAGAAGACTCCGAAGATAGGTATAGGTCGGGGCCGCAGATAGCCGCGTTCGCGCACGGGATAAAGCTCCGAACGCATGCGCAGCATCGGTGAGGCTGGTCCGCAACGCAGACGAGTGCCA
Source organism: Aurantiacibacter flavus (assembly GCF_039710615.1). NCBI lineage: Bacteria > Pseudomonadati > Pseudomonadota > Alphaproteobacteria > Sphingomonadales > Erythrobacteraceae > Aurantiacibacter > Aurantiacibacter flavus. The sequence goes on along the minus strand of NZ_JBDLBR010000001.1, from coordinate 765,435 downwards.
TAGGTTGGCGAATGATCGATCAGGAACCCCGCACGCCCACCCGCGACGGCGTACTCGAAGCTTCTCGGAAGGTGGCCGAAATCCTCCCACCCACGCCTCTCCTCCCGATGACGATCAATGGCCAGCAGGTTTGGATAAAGGCCGAGTGTCTGCAACCTGTCGGCGCATTCAAGATACGCGGCGCATGGCACCGACTCTCCGCTCTCGGTGAAGAGGAACGCACGGCGGGCGTTGTGGCCGTGTCGAGCGGCAACCATGCGCAGGGCGTCGCCTGGGCCGCCCACCGGCTGGGCATGGCGGCAACCATCGTCATGCCCGCCGATGCGCCGCCGATCAAACTGGCGCGCACCCGCGAGCTGGGCGCCGAGATCGTGACTTACGACCGTCTCAAGGAAAACCGCGAGGAGATCGCGCAGGCCATCGCCGAAGAGAAAGGCGCGACCTATTGCCATGCCTTCGCCGACCCGTGGGTGATCGAGGGACAGGGCAGCGCCGGGATCGAGATTGCCGAGCAACTGGCAGCCCGGGGCGCGCCTCCGGTCGATCGTATCATCGCCTGTTGTGGCGGCGGCGGGCTGACCGCCGGTCTGGCGCTGGCCTGCCCCGATGCCGCGGTGGTCCCGGTCGAGCCCGAAGGCTGGGACGATGTCTGCCGGTCGCTCGAAGCGGGCGAGATCTGCCGTGTGGCCGACAATCCGCCAACCACTCAATGCGACTCTCTGCAAACGTTGGCCACCAGCCCGCTGAACTTCGCCGTACTGCGCGAGCGTTGCCCTTTCGGCCTGCGCGTCAGCGAAGCCGAGGTGCAGGATGCCCAGCGCCTTGCCTTCGACCGGCTGCGGCTGGTTCTCGAACCCGGCGGAGCGGTGGCGCTGGCCGCTGCGCTTTCCGGCAAGGCCAGTCTCGATGGAACCACTGTGGTCATGGCGACCGGCGGGAATGTCGATCCCGGCCAGTTCGCACGTGTTCTCGAAGCAGGAGCACGCTAGATAGGGCTCGGCAAGTCGCCGGCTGAGGAGGTCTAACGATGCATACCCAGATTCTAGCCCCCGCAGCGGTGCTTATCATTTGGTCGCTGATAATGCTGATCTGGATGGCGGCCGTACGTCTGCCTGCGCTTGCCCACGCCAACATCCCTATCGGGAAACGCAGGGGCGGTCGGGGACAGGACCTTGAGGGCGTCCTCGCACCCGAGGTAAACTGGAAAGCCCACAATTACGCACACCTCATGGAGCAGCCAACGCTGTTCTATGCCTGCGTACTGATCCTCGCTCTGGTCGGTTACTCACAGGCCGTGCTTATTGCCGCCTGGCTCTATGCCGCGCTGCGGATCGCGCATTCGTTGTGGCAGGCATTGGTCAACACCGTGCCGTTTCGCTTCGCACTGTTCCTGCTCAGCTCGTTGGCCTTGCTGTTCATGGCCATCAATGCGCTGATATCGACAGTCTGACCACAATAGCGTTCCGCGATGGAGCGCTAACCGCGAGGCCCCCAAGCGGTTGCCACCAAGGTCAATCCAGCTTGATCGCAGCCAGATCGCCGACGAAGTTCTCGGTCCACCAATGGACGTTGTCGTCGCGTACGGTGCCGATCATGCGCTCCCACCGTGCCTTGCGCTCTTCCAAGGGCATGTCGAGCGCGAGCCGGATATGGTGCGCGATATCGTCAGAACTGTGCGGGTTGATCATCAGCGCGCCTTCGCCGTCGCAATCGAGCTGCGGCGCAGCACCGGCGAACCGCGACAGGATCAGCACGCCCGGATCGTTAGGGTCCTGCGCCGCGACATATTCCTTGGCCACCAGGTTCATCCCGTCGCGCAAGGGCGTGACGAGGCCGATCTTCGCGCCGCGATAGAAGCCGAACAGTTCCTCCTGGCTATGCCCCCGGTTCACATAGCGGATCGGCACGATATCGACCTCGGAACGCGCGCCGTTGATCTGGCCGGTCTTCTGTTCGAGCACGGCGCGGATGTGCTGGTAGCTTTGCACGTCTTCGCGGCTGGGCGGTGCAATCTGGATGAAAACGAGGTCGCGCACCCGCTCGGGGTAGTTGTCGAAGAAGCGGCTGATACCGTCGAGGCGCTCGGGCAGTCCCTTTGAATAGTCGAGCCGATCCACCCCGATCATCGCCGTGCGGTGGCGGGTCGAGGATTCGAGCCGCTGCTGCGCCTGGCGCGCTTCTCCGGTTTCGCCCTTGCTCATGAAGTGCTCGAAGTCGATCCCGATGGGATAGGCCCTGGCTATGGTCTTGCGCCCTTCGAGGACCACGGTGCCGGTCTCTTCGTCGACCTCTGCCCCCAGCTCCTTGCGGCAATAATGCAGGAAGCTGTCGAGCCAGGTGTCGTTCTGCAATCCGATCAGGTCATAGCGGAGCAATGCGCGCACGAGCCGCTCGTGGAATGGCAGCGATACCAGCAGATTGGTCGGCGGCCACGGGATGTGGAGGAAGAATCCGATGCGGTTCTTCACCCCCTTTTCGCGCAGCTGTTCCCCCAACGGCATCAGATGATAGTCATGCACCCAGATGTCATCGCCTGCCTCAATCAGCGGCAGAACCGCCTCGGCAAAGCGCTCGTTCACGCGCTCGTAGCCCACGCCGAATTCGTTTTCGTAGCGGGTCAGGTCGATACGGAAGTGGAACAGCGGCCACAGCGTGGAGTTCGCATAGCCGTTATAATATTCGTCGACGTCCTGATATTCGAGATCGATGGTGGCGGTGGTGACGCCGTCGCCCGATCGGGCATAGTTGATCGAGCCGGTGAACTGGTCCACCCCCTGCCCTGACCAGCCGAACCAGATTCCACCATTCTTGCGCAGGGCCGCATTGAGCGCACCGGCAAGCCCGCCTTGCGCCCCGGCAGCGCCGCGCGCCTTGGGCACCGCGACGCGGTTCGAAATGACTACCAGTCTGCTCATATTGTCCCCCGTTCAGCCCTCAGGCTGACGCGCTTGGCCTAGCGTAACGCATTCCACGGGCGCGACAGCAGGGCGGCACAGTTTATCACTCCAACCAGCGAATAGGTCTGCGGGAAGTTCCCCCACAGTTCGCCGGTTTCGAAATCCATATCCTCCGACAGCAGCCCCGAGCCGGTGCGATGATCGAGCATGGTGGTAAACAGTTCGCGCGCCTCGTCCTTGCGGTCGGTCATGGCAAGCGCTTCGATCAGCCAGAAGGTGCAGATGTTGAAAGCCGTTTCCGGCGCGCCGAAATCGTCTTCGGCGGCGTAGCGCAGCATGTGTTCGCCCCTGCGCAGTTCTTTCTCGACCTGTTCGAAGGTGGCCACGAAGCGTGGATCGTCGGGCGAGCAATAGCGCAGTTCGAGCAGCTGCAGCAGGCTCGCATCGAGATAATCGCTCTCGAAGCTGGCGCCATAGTGGCCGCCCTCCTCCTTCCAGGCCTTCGCCTCGATGGTGGCGCGAATGGCGTCGGCGCGCGTGCGCCAGTGTTCGGCCCGGTCGGGCTTGCCCAGATGCTCTGCGCTGTTGGCAAGCCGATCACAGGCCGCCCAGCTCATGACTGCGGAATAGGTGTGGACCTGCTGCCGGGTGCGGAATTCCCACAGGCCCGCATCGGGCTTGTCGTGCATCTGCCAGGCCTTTTCGCCCACTTCTTCAAGCGCTTCGAAATCGCGTTCGTCGGCGATCCGGAGCAGTCGCTTGTCGATAAAGCCCTGCACCGTCGGCAGGACAATCTGGCCATAGCAATCGTACTGCACCTGCTTGTAGGCGGCATTGCCGATGCGCACCGGCCCCATTCCGCGATAGCCGGCCAGCCACCCCGCGGTGGTTTCGTTGAGTTCCCCTTCGCCCATCACCGAATAAAGCGGCTGGATGTGCCCGCCCTTGGACGCATCGACGATGTTGCGCAGATAGCCGAGGTACTTCTCCAGCACGTCAAGCGCGCCGAGCCGGTTGAGCGCCTGGACCGTATAATACGAATCGCGAATCCAGCAGTAGCGATAGTCCCAGTTGCGCTCCGAACCTGGCGCCTCGGGGATCGAGGTCGTCAGCGCAGCGACAATCGCGCCGGTTTCCTCGTGCTGGCACAGCTTGAGCGTGATCGCGCAGCGGATCACTTCTTCCTGCCACTCGTAAGGGGTAGCAAGGCCACGCGACCACAGTTGCCAGTACTTGCGCGTCTGCTGCTCCATCGAGCGCACCTGTTCGCGCAAGTTGCCGTAAAACGGCTCGTCCGGGCCGAGAAAGAAATGCGTATCTTCTTCGACGCGGAAGACGCGCTGTTCGAGAACATAGCCGACCGGCGCATCGGTCGACAGCCGCAAGGCCTGACCGCTGGTGAGATAACGGATATGGTTGGTGCCGTAGGTGGTTTCCGCCAGCGTGTTGCCGTGATCCTTCATCGGTCGTAGCACGACCTTGACCCGCGGCGTTCCGGCCACCGGGCGCACGATCCGCGCGAAGGCGACCGGGCGATACATGCGGCCCGAACGTTCGAACCGGGGACAGAAATCGAGCACCTCGACCGCGCTGCCATCTTCCGATTCAAGCCGCGTGACCAGAATCGGCGTGTTGCGGATATAGCTTTGCGAGGCAGAGACCTGCCCCTCTATCTCGAAGCGCCAGACGCCCACGTCCTGCGCATCGCCGTTGACCAGCGCGCAAAACGTCGGGTCGCCATCGACACGCGGCACGCAGCCCCAGACAATCGCGCCGGTCCGGTCGACAAGGCCGGACACCTGGCAATTGCCGATCGGCCATAGTTCGAGCGAAGGTGTGTGTGTCATCCAATCTCCAGCCATCGGTAAACATCAGCGGGCCCATCCAGCCCAAAACGCGCCTGCGACCCCTCGCGATCGCCCACCAGCACGCCAAAGCCGCCAAGCTGCCCGGCGGCGCGAAAGCCGTCTTCGTCGGTCACATCATCGCCCACGAACACCGGCAACGCCCCGGCAAAGGGTGGCTCGGCCATCAGCGCGGAGACTGCACCGCCCTTGTCTGCCCCGCTGGCAACGAATTCAATCACGCATTTCCCACGCTTTATCTCAAGTCCGTGGCGGCCCGCGAAGGCTTTGGCGAAGGCCTGCCCCTTGTCCTCAAGCATGGGGTCATGGCGATAATGCAACGCGCCACCGTGTGGCTTGTCTTCGCGCACGAAACCTTCGATCTCTGCAAAGGCGGCGAGTTCGCCCAGCGCGCCATCGGTGAGCGCCGTGGGCGCCCTGCCCAAGACCGTACCATCGGCCAGACGGCAATCAGCCCCGTGCGACCCAGCCCGCGCCAGCGCCAGCGGGCCGAGATGCTTTTCAAGATCGACGATAGCGCGCCCGCTTATCAGCGCCAGTCGCCCATCCAGACGGGCCGACAGGCGGTTCAGCGACTCAACCAGCCAAGAGGGAATCACGATCTCATCGGGACCAGGCGCGAGTTCGACCAACGTGCCATCGAAATCGAGGAACAGGGCGAACGGGCCGCGTTCGCTCAGGTCGCGCAGGCTCGGCGGCGCGGGCAGAGGCTCATGTCGAGCCTCCCCACCGGTTGCATTCATTTCAGCATCACCCGCTATGCCTTTTTCTCCGACGCCTCGACACGGGCAAACTTGCCATCGTGGAACAACAGCGGCGCCGCATCACCGTGCGCAAAGTGCTCCACACGGCCGAGGAAGATCACGTGGTCCCCGCCCTCGAAGCGGTTTTCCAGCGTGCATTCGAAATGGGCCGCGCATTCCTCGAACAGCGGCACCCCATGCAGCCCGGCATGAACGTCGAGCCCGGAGAACTTGTCCGCCGACGAGGATGCGAACCGCTTGGCGAGCTCTTCCTGATGCGCGCCAAGGATATGCACCGCGAAAGCCTCGCAATCCTCGAATGCGGCGATCGAACGCGAGGTCTTTGCCAGCGACCACAGCACCAGCGGCGGATCGAGCGAGACCGAATTGTAGCTATTGGCCGTCACACCGTAACGTTCGCCAGCCGCATCGACGGTGGTGACGATGGTCACCCCGGTCGCAAAACGGCCGAGCGCGCTGCGAAATTCCAGAGCATCGAAGTCGCTCATGGTCAGGCTGGTAACTTCCCCGGCTGAAACTGCGTGTTGCATCGCGGTATCGCCGGAACGGCGCGCATTCAAGGTCAGCCTTGCGCAATCTGCGCTTTTGCCCCCGACTCAGCGATATTGCAGACGCATTGGCTTAATTTACCCAGCCAGTGCCTTGCGAGAAATTCATCGTCGCCTATATGGTCTGCCGTCAGATCGGCGGGCAACACGACACGTAAATCCTGCCGGTTACACCGAAATTAACCTTTTAAATATATCGCCCTTGTCCCGAAGTAATACTTGGTTGTTCTATGGCTCGCAAAAGGATTGTCGTAAAAATCGGATCCAGCCTTCTTACGGATCAGACCCGTTTGACCCCACGCTGGGGATTCATGCAGCGAATAATGGAAGATTTCTCGCTGCTCCGTGATCAGGGTTACGAAGTTCTTTTGTGCTCTTCCGGTTCTGTTGCGCTCGGCATGAAGATGATGGGCGTATCACCCGAAGATGCCGGGCTGCGTGACAAGCAGGCCTCTGCCGCCTGCGGGATGCCTCTTCTGCTCAACGCCTACAAGCAGATCGGCCACGAATACGACCTCAATATTGCGCAAATTCTGGTGACGCTGGGCGATTTCGAGATCCATTCGCGCTTCCTCAACACCAAGAACACTCTGGTGCGCCTGCTTGAGGCCGGCGTCGTTCCAATCATCAATGAGAACGACACGATCACCACCGAGGAAATCCGCGTGGGCGATAACGACCGCCTCGCCGCCAAGGTCGCGCAGATGGTGCTCGCCGAACATCTCATCATCCTCACCAGCGTCGATGGCCTTTACGACCAGGATCCATCGAACCCCGATGCCAAGCTGGTGGAAGAGGTGCAGGACGTCAGCCAGTATCTGTCGGTGACAGAGGGAGTGAGCACTCTGGGCACTGGTGGCATGCTGACCAAACTGCAGGCTGCCAACATGGCGCAGAATTCGGGTTGCCACACGATCATCGCCAATGGCGAGGCCGACAGCCCGATTTCGTCAGCGCTGTTTGGTGAGCGTCCGCGCACCATCTGCCTCGCCCATTCGGAACCTCTGGCGACCTGGCACGCCTGGTTGTCCGAACGGCTGCACATTGCCGGCTCTATCGTGATCAATGGCAGCGCTGCCGATGAGGTCGATGCGGGTGAACGCGGCGTTCACCGCGAAGACGTGATCAGGATCGAAGGCTCTTACAACAAGGGCGACGTGATCCACATCTACGACGAAGATGGCAAGGAGCGCGCGCGCGGGATGAGCGACTTCACGTCCGAGGAAACAGAGATCCTCGTGCGCAACCTCGACATTCCGGTCAAGCAGCTGCTCGGCTATCATTCCCGCGCGGTGCTGGTCGAACAGAACAACCTGACCACGCTGGACGAACGCCATCTGCCGTGGGAACGGCCCGAACCGGCCAAGCAGGCCACATTCGAACCGTTCCCCGACGAGAAGCGCTAGCTGAGCAGCGACACGTTGCCGCCAGCGGCGGTCGTGTCGATGCAGATGTGCCGCTCCACCAGGCACCGGCTGGCGAAGTCGGGCGTGGTGAAGAGCGGCACAATCGCACCATCGCGGCTAGCCAGCGCCTTGCGGATCGCCTTGCGGTCCTCGGCGTTGCTGAAGCTCACCACGACCTTCAGCGGCTCGGCTTCGGCCAGCAGTTCACGATCCACGAACCCGTCGATCGCATGCTCACCGGTTGCACCGGGCGCCACGGCCAGCGTGGGACAGCCCAGTTCGCGCAGCTCCTGGGCCTGACGCATGGCCTGTTCGCCATCGGGGCCAAGGCACAAGATCGGCCCGCGCGGGTGCAACGAGAGGCAGTTGCTCTCGCCGGTCGTACCGGGCATTTCGGTTTCGTCGATCTTGCGGTTCGGTGCTTCGGGTAGCTCAGCGAGCGCCGCGTTCAGTTCCTCAAGCGAAACCTCGCGCCCCTGCGTCACCGGATCATTCGTCATCTCATCAACATAGAAACGCGGCAAGTAGTGCGGTCCGCCCGCCTTGGGACCGGTGCCTGAAAGGCCCTCGCCGCCAAACGGATGGGTGCCGACCACCGCGCCGATCTGGTTGCGGTTGACGTACATGTTGCCGACGTGGATCCGGTCGGAGATGAAGTTCTGCCGCCGCTTGATGCGCGTGTGCAGCCCTGCGGTGAGCCCGTAGCCGCGCCCGTTCACATTGTTGATGATGTCCTGCAGCTGCTCCTGCTTGCCGAACAGCGCGAGGTGCAACACCGGGCCGAACACCTCGCGTTCGAGATCGTTGATGCCGTTCACGCGGATCACTGCGGGGCCGACGAAGTGACCTTCCTCGGGCGCATCGATCTGCTTGATGAGCCGCCCTTCAGCCTTGGCCCTGTCGATATAATCGCTGATGGACTCTTGCGCCTTGGCATCGATTACCGGGCCAACGTCGGTCGAATGGTACCACGGATCCTGGACCGTCAGTTCATCCATCGCGCCCGAGAGCATCTCGATGAACTGCTCGGCCACGTCCTGATGGACATAGAGCATGCGCAAGGCCGAGCAGCGTTGCCCAGCGGACTGGAAGGCCGAGGTAATCACGTCCTTCACCGCCTGCTCGGGCAAGGCCGAGCTATCGACGATCATGGAGTTCAACCCGCCGGTTTCAGCGATAAGCAGGGCATCGGGAGACAGCGCGTCGGCTATGCTCCGGTTGATAACCTGCGCAGTGTTGACCGAACCCGTGAAGCACACACCATCGATCCGCGCATCGCCGCTGAGCAGACCGCCCACTTCAGCGCCCGTTCCGGGCAGGAGCTGGATCGCCGTTTCCGGTACACCCGCCAGATGGAACAACCGGGTGGCCATGAAGGCGACCAGCGGCGTCGTCTCGGCGGGCTTGGCGATCACGCCGTTGCCCGCTGCCAATGCGGCCGCAATCTGGCCGGTGAAGATCGCGAGCGGGAAGTTCCATGGGCTGATGCAGGCGATCACACCGCGCGGTTTGCGTCCAGCCAGCTCGGGCTTCTCGCACTGGCTGGCGTAGTAGCGCAGGAAATCCACCGCTTCGCGAAGCTCGGTTACGGTGTCGACCGGGCTCTTGCCCGCCTCGCGCGTCAGCAGGGCATAGAATTCGCCCTCGTTCGCCTCGTAAAGATCGGCAATGCGGCGCAGTTTCTCTGCGCGCTCTTCGGGCGTGGCATCCCAAGGCCGCGCAGCGTCCAGCGCATACTCGACCGTCTCAGCGTCCGCTTCGATCACATAGCCTACCACCCGATCAGGAAAGGCCGGGTTGCAAATGGTGATCTCCTCGCCGGAATTAGCTCCTTCCGCCGTTAGCGGGCCTGCGCGCCAGATCTTCTCCGCATAGGGCATACGCAGTTCCTGATAGCGGTTCAGGTGTTCGCGCACCGCCAGATCATAGCCGCGTGAATTGATGCGTTCGGGAAGATAGATGTCCGCCGGAGGGACCACCTTGTCCTTCGACTTCTCGCGATCCGCAGCCAGCGTTTCGAACGGGTCGGCGGCGATCTCCTCTGTCGCCACCTGCGGGTTCGAAAGCTGGGCCACGAAGCTGTTGTTCGCGCCGTTTTCGAGCAGGCGCCGCACCAGATAGGCGAGCAACTCGCGATGCGCGCCAACGGGCGCATAGATGCGCGAGCGGACGTCACGATCCTTCAGCAGGAAACCGTGCAGCCCCTCGCCCATGCCGTGCAGGCGCTGGAATTCGAAGTCGCGGCGGTTGCCGGCCAGCTCCATAATGGCGGCCACGCTGTGCGCATTGTGGGTGGCGAACTGCGGATAGATGCGGTCGGCCTTGTCGAGCAACTGGTTGGCGCAGCAGATGAAGCTGATGTCGGTGGCTGACTTGCAGGTGAAGACGGGGAAGCTTTCCACCCCGTTCATCTGCGCGAGCTTGATCTCGCTGTCCCAGTAGGCGCCCTTGACCAGCCGCACCATGATCTTGCGATCAAGCTGTGTGGCCAGCGCATAGAGCCAGTCGATCACGAAGCTGGCGCGCTTGCCGAAGGCCTGGACCACGACGCCGAAGCCGTCCCAGTCGGCCAGGCGCGGGTCGGCCAGGACCAGTTCGATAAGATCAAGCGAGAGGCCGAGACGATAGGCTTCCTCGGCATCGACATTGAGCCCGACATTGGCCTCCGCCGCCTTGCGCGCAAGCTCGCTCACGCGCTCGGCCAGCGCAGGGATGGCGCGTGATTGCTGGCTCATCTCATAGCGCGGATAAAGCGCCGAGAGCTTGATCGACAGGCCGGGATTTTCGCGAATGTCATCGGACTTGGCCGCCTTCGCGATCTCATCGAGGGCATGCATGTAGGCATCGAAGAACACTTCGCTGTCTTTGGCCGTAACCGCCGCCTCGCCGAGCATGTCGTAGCTGTAGGTCGCGCCCTGCTTTTCCCACTTGCGCGCCCGCTTCATCGCCTCTTCGATCGACTCGCCGAGCACGAACTGCCCGCCCAACACGCGCATGGCCTGCTGCACCGAAGCGCGAACCACCGGCGCGCCAAGGCGCTTGGCAGCGTTCTGCACTGCGGAGAGCGGCCCGGCATGTTCTGGATCATCGAGCAGCGTGGCGGTGAGGCCGAGCGCCATGGTTGAGGCGTTCACGAGCGCATTGTCAGAATGGCCGAAGTGATCGCCCCAGTCGGCCTGGACGATCTTGTCCTCGATCAGCCGGTCGACCGTCTCGCTGTCGGGCACGCGCAGCAGCGCCTCGGCCAGCGTCATCAGGCCCAGCCCTTCCTCGGTGGAAAGACCATATTCCTGAAGGAAACTTTCCATCATCGTCGGCTTGGTGTGCTTGCGCACCCGGTCGATCACGCTCCACGCGCGCTCGCCTATCGCCTTGCGCTGCTCCTCCGACGGGCCATGGTTGGCAATGAGCTGATCGAGCAGCATCTGCTCGTCGGCGAAGTGGTTGGTTCTGATAAGGGCGCGGTATTCGGAGAGCGGCTGGTAGGGCAATGTAGACCTTTCCTGCGGTAGGATTCCTATCGGGAATGGAGCATCCGCAACAGCAGCCGGTCATTCCCTACTTGTGACTATTACCTTACGAACCCTTGCTCGGCTGGTTCCAGCAATGGGCGAAAAACGCATCGAGAATGTCCTGCCGGCTCTCGACAGCTTGCGATGTCAGGCCTGGTGAAGAGCTACTCGCCGGCAGCGCCGGACTGTGGCGCACTCTTCCACCCCCAGGCAAGGCGGCACGGAAGGATGTTGAGTGGTTCGAAGCCGCTGTCCACGCGATCGAAATGCTGCGCGGTAAGGTTATAGGCTGCCTTGCTGAACTGATAGGTCAGGAAGGCCCCGCCTGGACGGATCACACGGTATGTCGCCGCAGCGATGCGCGGACCGAGCCCCTCGGGCAAGGTCGAGAACGGCAGGCCCGACAGCACATAGTCGGCATGCTTGTGGCCGTGCGAGCGAATGATCTGCTCGACATCTTCCGCCGAACCATGGACGGCGATGAAGCGGCTATCCTGGATCGTACGGTTCAGATAATCGATGAACAGCCTGTTCGTGTCTATCACGATCAAACTGGCATCGCTCGGCAGCTTGTCGAGCACCGGTTGGCAGAAGGTACCCACGCCTGGCCCATATTCAACAAACAGCCTGCAACTTCCCCAATCGACGGGCTCAAGCATCTTCCTGATCGTGAAACGCGACGACGGGATGATCGAACCGACCATCACCGGGTGCTCCACAAAACCTTGGAAGAATACTCCCCAGGCTCCGAAGAAGTTGCGCATTTTCCGCTTCAAACGGGTGGGGTTGCGTTCGGGCAGAGCCTCGTAACCGGCCATTCTCAATCAGTATCCCTTGCCTTGCCCCCGGCATGAGGACCGACTGCTGGCGCGCGAGGTCGCAAATTCGTCATCGATTTGCAAGGACTCGCCGGAAGGCAAGGCAACGATGCCCACACGGTTGCCTTGCGCGAGGGTGGTCGTGATCGGCGCCGACGGCTTACGAGTCCTGCACTGCCCCCTATTCGCGCGGATTGAAGACTGGTTCGCGCTCTCCCAAAAGGCGCAAGGCGCGAATCGAGGAGAGTCGCCGTTCTCCACCATCAAACCTCGTGAAGCAGAGCGCCAATATGGACTGCCATTCGGCACCTGAGGTTGCGCCGGTCGTCAGAAGACGTAAGTCATAGCTAAGCGCATGGGTGAACATGATGAGGAGAGTTATTGCGTGAATGAGCAAACGACCTCCACGAAGTCCATGGCCAAGCTCGAGCCCAAACTTATTACTCGTGTGATTTCCTTCGCCGATGCGATCGAGCGGCGCCAACGATTCACCGCGATGATGGAGCCGTTTGGGGACATCGACTGGGCATTTCACGATGTCGTTCCTGCTGAAGCCCTGCCGGTCTCCTATGACGACCGGATAGCCTTCCAGACCGGTGGATCCGTACTGTCCCCTGCGGAACGAAGCTGTGCGGCCAGCCACCTCACCGTGATGCGCGAGTTTCTGGATGGCTCCGCCGATTACTTGATGGCAGTCGAAGACGATGTGCTGTTCGATCCTACCGCCAAGTTTGCGGCCCACGTGAAATTCATGCAACTATGCAACCTCGATTTCTACAAGCTCTACGCACGCTTCTTTGTGCCGTCGCGCTTCATCGCCAACATCGGACGGCTAGCTTTCTACCGCGCTCAATGGCCCACGTTGGGCACGCAGTGCTACGTCGTATCGCGCGCGGGCGCTCGCATATTGCTGGACAATGCCGCCGCAAATGGCGGGCTGACCAAGCCGATCGACGATACCAACGATTCGTATTGGTCGACCGGCCTCCCGATCGTCTTTCCCTATCCATTTCCCTTGATGGAAATCGCCTATCCATCTTCCATCCATGCAGGCCGCTCGCTGATCCATCAGCGCAATGCGGAGCTGGTGCGGGAGATGCGGCGCCCCACACGCCTTGATAAGCTAAAGCTATCGCTAAGGCGACGTACAGCGGACCGTGGGTTGCGCGGATTTGACAAGGAATTAGCCCGTAGCATCGCGCGCAATTATCACGAACTCCACGCGACATTCCACGGCTAGCGCTGCCTCTGTCGCCATGGTCTGACGGAAAGAAATGTTCCGCGAGAAGTCGGCATGGATTGAGTATTGAGAACAATCAGGTCGCGAAAGTCGTGCGTTGCCGGTGGGCGGTTGGCTATCGCCGTTGCGCGAAAAGCTGCTCAAAAAACTCATCTAGGTCACGCTTCACGCGGTCCCATGAGAGCGGTGAAAGATTCGGCTTCGCGCTAGCTGGCAGGCGGCGAATATGCGCCGCAAAGTCGGCCAGCGTCGGCGCACTCAATGCACCATCATAGAGCCGCACCCAATCCTCACCGACAAGCTGCGCCAGTTCGGGCATGGACCCCAGCGCCGGGACCAGCACCGGGCGTCCGCGTGACAAGGCATGAATGGCGGATCCGCTGTTGAGGATGTTGCGATAAGGCAGCACAACCCCGTGAGCGGCGTCGATCGCGGCCTCCATCTCCGCCTCGCTCAGCAAGGTATCGCGCAGGTCGAAACGTATCGCGCCGCCCGGCCCGGCCATCGACTCCAGTTCGGCGGCATATCCGGCATCATGGCGTTTGCCCGCAATGCGCACGTCCACCTTGGCCGGATCTAGAGCGCGCGCGGCTTCGACGAGTTCTTCCAGGTTCTTGTACGGACGCACGAGGCCAACCGATGCGATCGAAACCGGCATGCCCGGCTCCGGCGGCAGGAAAGGCGTGGAGGACCCCGGATAGCTTCCATGGACGGTTAGCTGTTCGATGACATGCCGGGGAACGTCATACCGTTCGCGGACGAGGTCTCGCGAGCGCTGAGACAGGTAGATGATCCCGTCCAGTGCCCCCAGAAACATTGAACGAAGCACGGAGCGCGAATCCGCCCCATCATGCGGCGCAACATTGTGCGCCACCCATACCAGCTTGAGCCCATGGGTTTTTCGCAAGAGCAGCAGGCGCCAGAGCTGCTGGGCCGTTGTATAAGGATCGTCGGGACGCAGGAACCGATCGGGCCAGTGGAAGATCACAGCATCTGTACCAGAGAGATCGCGCAGCCCCCACTGATAGGGCACGGGCTGCATGCCTGCCTGCTCCACCGCCTGCGTGAACAGGTTGCAGAACGCATTGGACTCGGTCGATACCGGCGACAGCGCAATGCGTTTTCGCACGTTCTTGTTCACCCATGAACTCCATTCGCGCCCGATAGCTGCGCAGCCGATTTCGTTCGCATCGGCGGGCCATTTTTATTGCGTCGCAACAACTGCTCGCTACTTAGCGGACGAACCATGCACAGGGAAGGCAGCGGAAGCCATCCGGAAAGCATTCTCGAAGCGGTGTGAACGTATTCATCCCAATCAATCGAAGCACATGTGATTTGTCGAATTTTCGTATCTATAAACAGTTGCGCTGTGCTGTTCCCAATTAATTACCTTGCACAAGCAATAGGGCAAAATCCAACACAGGAAAAAATGACTTGAAAATCTTGCTGGCCACGGGCGGACCGACAATACCGCAAATGATCGGCGGATCGCAGCGGTCAGGCGATACATTGTTAAAGCGCTTGGCTGAACGTGGGCATGATGTCGCTCTGACCAGCGCCCTTATTGGCAATGGCCTTATTGGCTGGAGAGCGCGCCTGCTGATGAAGCTGACCGGCCGCCGTGCAGTAACTGACAACAATCAGGGCTATCCAATATACCGAAGCTGGTTTCCTCACGAAACTGCTGCAGAGGTAGCCAAACATTTCAGACCCGACGTGGTTATCGTGCAGGCACATAAGACTGGCCTTGTAGCCCAGGCCTTTCATCGCCTGAACTTGCCGATCCTTTTCAGCTTTCAGGACGTCGAGTTCAATGAGCACGGCTTCGATATAGGCGGCCTGGGACCGCTTCAGGGCGTCGCAAACTCGCAATTTACCGCCGCTGCATACCGTGAAAAATTTCGGGCCGACTGCTCGGTGATCCATCCCTTGATCGATCCAGGGCAGTATCTTGTCGAGGAAACCGGAGGCAATGTCGTCTTCATCAATCCAAGCCGCGTCAAGGGCCTGGACATTGCGCTGGAAGTCGCCGCCCTCCTCCCGGATATTCCTTTCATCTTTCAGGAAGCCTGGCCGCTAACGCCAGAGGAGCGTGCCTCGCTCAACAAGCGCATCGAAAATCTGGACAACATCACGCTCAGGCCAACCACCCAGGACATGCGGGATGTCTACCGGGAGGCGCGGATTCTGCTCTGCCCCAGCCAGTGGAATGAAGGCTATGGAAGGATTGCGAGTGAGGCGCAGTTTTCCGGCATACCCGTTGTCGGCAGCGACCGTGGTGGGCTCCCAGAAGCCATCGGCGATGGAGGGGTTGTGATCTCGCATGAAGCTCACGCCTCTGTTTGGGCAGATCAGATCAGAGAGCTATGGACTAACAAGGAGAAGTATAAGTCCCTCCGCGAGAGCGCCCTCACCTATTCACGCCGAGAAGCGCTTAGCCTGGACAGGCAAATTGATGCGTGGGAATGTGCAATCGAAAAGGCCCATCGAAATCACTTCACTGCCTGACCGGCTTCAATCCGTGGCAAGGGCTGACCGAACCGCCCCGGCGCAGGATGCAGCGATATCGAGGGTGAGGTAGCCCAGCCTCCACGCTACCTCACTTTGCCCGACCACCGGTTTCAGTGGAAGCGGACAGGGATGGTGAAATCCAGCCTTTCTTCAGGAATTGCTACGTCCGGGGGCGGGAACGGGGCGGCCTGACGCACCATACGCAAAGCCGTCCGGTCAAATTGCACATCACCACTGGAACGCGCGATTTCTGCTTCGAGCAAGCGCCCGCCTCTGTCGAGCCGGAACCGCACCAACACCTGCCCTTCCTTGCGACGCCCCCGCGGAACCCAAGCCATAATCTTGCTGCGAAGCACAGTTGCGTATCTGCTCAAGGCATCGTGTGCAGCTTCCGGCGGCGGTCGCATGGGAGCCGGTTGTGGCGGCAGGGACAGGGTATCGCCCGTGGCCAGTTCCGGCACCTGCAAAGCAAGTTGCGGCCCGACCGATGCCGGCATGTCCACAGCGACCGGCTCCCCCGGCTCGCCCTCGCCATGCTCCGAAACGGACGATGTCTTCGGCGGCCGTTCAGGCTCCGGCGAGGGCAGTGGGCGCGGATTAGTCGCAGGCGCCTCAGGCGGCGGAGATACCTCGGCCGCGGGGGCCGCCTGTGCGCCATCGAACAGCGCAACGACCGCCTCGGCTTTGCGGTCCCCTCGCTTCGATGAGACGTGCAGCGCCGTTGCCGCGACCGCCAGCAGCGCGAGATGCGCCGCCAGCGTGCCAGCAAGAACTGTAGGATGCCAGCCGTCTCGGACGTCTGCATAAGCCATCAGCTTTGGCCCCTTCCCCTCGCCAGCTGGCCTCCCCGCGTCCGTCAGAAGCCTGTCGACAGACCGACGTTGATCGAACGTCCGCGGCCCGGAACCGGACGAAGCCCACCGGTTGCGCGATAGTCGCCAAGCGAGACACCGCCCAAAGGCAAGGCATAGCCTGTGTCCAGCGCATTCTCGATATCGAGGCTCACCCTCACGCCGCCGATGGTATAGGCCGCGCCAAGATTAACCAGCGCATAGGCATCGGTGCGCGGCTCGTTGCGCGTTGCATCGACACGAGTCTTCTCGGCCACCCATTCCACATCGGCGGCAAGTTCCAGCGCGCCGCTGTGATGCGAGATGCCCAGCTTCACGTCGAGCGGCATCTGCCGGTAAACCGGGCCACCATCGGAAAGGTTGTTGGCCTCTAGCCAGGACAGCGCACCGGTCAGCCGCGTGCTGTTGCCCGGCCTGCCCTCGCCCAACTCAACCGCACCCGACACATCGACCCCGTAGAACTCGGCATCCTGATTGGCGAACTGCAGCTGCACAAAGCCGGTCGGCACTCCCATCATGTCGGTGAATTCCTGAACGAAGGCACCGTCGATGTAGTCGTTGACGCGGGTATAGTAGGGAGCGATCCGCAGGCTCCAGCCAGCCTTGTCGTCGCCCAGGCCAAGCGCCGCGCTCACGGTGTCGGCGCGCTCTGGCTTGAGGTCGAGGTTGCCGACATAGCCGTTGCCATCGCCATACCAGCCGATCATGCGGCTCGCCATCGAGCCGCGCCCCCAGCTGTAACGCTCATAGAGGTTGGGCGAACGCGCCTTGTGGGCATAGCCGAGTTCGAGCGCAGCAATGTCCGAAAGTTCATAGACGATCACAGCCGATCCGCTCCAGTTGTCATCGGTACGCTTACGTTGGGCGGCGTTGAAGGCGGAGGCGGCCATGACGTCAGCCATCTGCATCATGCTGGTGCCATAGGGCTTCACCTCGCCCGTGTTCATCGTCACCCGGTCATAGCGTACACCCGCAATGGCCGACAGCCGGTCGCTGAAGTGACGCTCCCATTCGACGAAGGCGCCTGCGCGGTCGCGCTTGCCGCCGTTGACATTCACGAACTCTCCCGGCCCCATCATCATGTTGCCCTCGACCGGAGGCCAGTAATCGTTGAGCCACTGATCGTGGTATTCGGCCCCGACCCGCAGTGTCTCGTGCATCGACAGCGGCAGTGACAGTTTCACCGAGCCATCGAAGCTATGCACCTCGGTGTTCATCGGCATGGCACCAGGCTGCTTGTCTTCGAGGAAGTCCATCATGTGGTCGGTGTCACGGTAAGCTGCGCGCAGTTCCACATCGCCCCAGTCGAAATAGCCATCGTAGCTGCCGTTCAGAAACCAGCTCTTGTTGTCGACCATGTCCATGTACTGGTTGGCAAAACCCTCGTAAGGCGAGCGCTGAATCCCGCCCTTGAGCTGGACCAGACCGGTGGCATGTTGCCATGCCAATGCCAGCGTATGATCGGTCTTGGCAAATTCGGTCGAGCGCACGAGGCCGTCGTCCTCGCCACCTTCGTACTGGTCGGACTGGATGTAAGAGCCGGTATAGGTCGCGCTGAGGCTGTCGGTGGCAAAGGTCAGCTTGGCGGCACCGCCGAAGCCGTCACCGTTCGAGCGATAGAAGCTCGACAGCTCTCCGGTTAGCAGCGTGTTGCCCATGATAGCGAACTGCGGCGGCGTGCTTTCCACTGCGATCACACCGCCAATATTGTCACCGCCGCTGCTGACCGGGGCGATGCCGGTCAGCACGCTGATCGAAGAGACGGTCTGCGGGTCAGTGTAAGACAACGGCGAATTCATGTCGTTGGGGCAGGCCATGTCGATGGCAAAGCCGTCGACCAACACCGTGAGGCGCTGCTCCGACAGGCCGCGGATCGCCGGCATCGACGAAAAGCCGCCGCCCGAGCTGGCGCTCACGCCGGGGATATCGGCCAGGATCTCGGCAGTGTCGCTAGTGCTGGCCTGCTTGCGCGCCAGACTGTCGCGTTCAAGGCGTGTTCCGGTGATCGGAGTCTCGACGATGCTCTCGCTGCTCTGGCCCGACACGACGTCGATGGCTTCGATGGGTGTGCTGTCTTGCGCATTGGCCGCGATAGGCGCGATGGCGCAACTGCTGATAAGGGCAAGGCGCAGGTGGTTGGCGATAATGGTCATTGGTTGGTGGTCCTTCATTCGATGTGTGCGGGTGAATGCGATCAGCCGAGGACGGACATGCGTCCGGCGACGAAGTCAGAGGCTGGCGCTGTTTGGGTTTGAGACGGTCCGGCTAGATGCGGTGCCAACTGCATGGCCATCAGCGCGAAAATTGCGCCCCAGGCCAGCCACCGTATCCGCAACAGAATGCGTGCAGTGTACGGGCAGATCGCGGCGACGCTCATGCGCCTGCCTCCCCAAGATGGCTGGCGATCAGCGGGGCGATTGCCCGTTTTTCCATCAGACTAAGACACCGACCAACCTCGATCCTCTCGGCGCGGCATTCGAGAAACAGCCTGAAGCGCGTAGGCGACGCCTCCTCGCGCACCAGCCGAGTGGCGTGAAGAGGCAGCTCGACCGATGCCGCATCGTGACTGGACCAGCTCAGGCTGGTGCCGGTGATGGTCAGGTACTCTGCCGCGGGGCGTGACCGCTTGTGCCAATCGAGAGCACAAAGCAGCAGTGCCGTGGTGCCAAGCGCAAAGATGGGCACCAGCAGTTCGCCCTTGAGCGCGGGAAGGATTGCCATGGCCATAAACAGGCCGATGAGCACGGTGAAAGTGATGCGCGCGTCCTGCGACAGCGACGAACGATTTTCGCGCAGGTGCAGGACGATGCCCTTTGCATGCGCAGTATTGAACGCAAGGGACTGCCCCTGCGGGCAGCGATGAATCGAATACATGGAAAAACAACTCCGACAGCGCAACGCGCGCAGCGAAGGCGCGCGTCGGCAGGGCCGACAGATCAGGCTAGATTGTCAGGCGGCAGTCGGTGGCCCGCGCAGGGGCGGGCGAAGATAGGCGACCTCTCCGATCGACAAACGCCGCGAGGGCGCAAGGCCGAGCACAAGGATAAAGGCAAAGGCGAGCGCGAGCAGGAAGCCATCGGCCCCGCCAATGGCGACATGACCGAGCCCGGCAAAGGCGCAATGGTCACCCTTGGTGGCCGCGCTCGCATGGTCTGACCCTGCAGGCTTGCCGGGAACGGTCAGTTGCAGCTGCTTGACGCCCTTGCTGACATCGGAGCAGATCGTGACGGTCAGCACCTTGTCGGCCGAAGGCGATACCATGTAGCCGGCAGGCATCAGTGCCTTGATGCAGATTGCAAGCACAACGAGCCCAAGCGCAAGATGGCATCGCCGATCAAGTAAAGCACGCAAGGGTTGCATCGGGTCTGTCCGTTAGGCGCTGGATTGCGAAATGTCAGCGGGAAAAGTGTATCGCTTGCAACCTGTCGGCTCGAGGACCTTGCGGCAGCGGGGTGTCGGATTTGCGGTGTCCCCGGAAGTTCACCAAGCGCAGTCAGATATCTTCGTCGGAACGGAATTCTACTCGACCTGATATTGCCTTCAAATGATGGTCCGGGCCATGGATTGCCGCGAAAGAAAATCGGAGTCCGAGTACCAAAGGGCAGTAAGCGCGCCATCCACGAACGGTAGAACTGATCTGCAGGCTACGGTTGGGCATTTTCGTGCCGCATAAGGCAGCGGGGAAGAGACCCACGACACTAGGATATCCATCAGACCTGGGAACCCTTACAGCCTGCCCCCGTTAGGCATGCGAACCCTTCCACCGCACAAGCCGACTGATAATCGCAATGACCAATATTCTCATAGTCGAAGACGAATTCCTGATTGCGATGGAGATGGAGGCCGTGGTGTGCGACCTGGGCTATCGCTGCGCTGGAGTTGCTGACGATATGAAGTCGGCCATGGAGATTGCCGAAAAAGAGCTGGACGTTGCATTGGTTGACGTGAACCTGGCCGACGGAGCGACCGGTCCTGACATCGGCGCCCGACTGGCTAACGAGTTCAAGGTGGAAGTCGTTTTTGTAACGGCCAATCCTGCGCAACTCGGCGATGGCATCTCCGGCACTCTGGGTGCGGTAGAAAAACCTGTCGACCTTGCCATGCTGAAAGATGTGCTGGCGTATGTTCTCGCGGTACGACAAGGAAAGGACACCGAACCGCCAGCTGAAATGGTCCTTTTCGAATAGAGCTAGGCCATCTGCTCCAGACGGTTCCGCTTCAGGAACATTTGCATCACCAGTCCGCCAGCTTCCCACCGACGCTCATAAGAACCGCCAAGTTGTTGCTTGATGGCCATGTCGATGAGACGGGTACCAAAGCCCGCTGGTGAACTTACCCGCGCTGCATTCTTCCCGAATTCGCCCCACCCGAGACAAACCATGTCGTTGTCTTCGGAAACTTCAAGCCGGACACGCCCGTCCGGCTCGGCGAGAGCACCGTACTTCATCGCATTCGTCGCCAACTCATGAAAGATCAGCGCGACCGGAGTGGCCGCCTTGCTATCGATCGGGACTTCGGCGCCGATTATCTCAATACGTCCCTCGGAGTAGGCAGGATAGGCCTCGAAGATCGTAGCCAGCAACGTTGAAAGCGTCATACGATCAACTTTGGGCCGTGACCTGTCGGTATGTGGTCGCACGAATTCGTGCGCACGGCCCAGCGCGGCAATGCGCTCCATCAGTTTCCGTGCCGTTTCGGCGAAGGCTAAGTCCGCTCGCGCTGTAAGACTGATAAGCCCCGATACGATGGCAAAAATGTTCTTGATGCGATGGCTAAGCTCTTGGCTCAAAATCTCGTTCTGAAGCGCTGTCCGTTTCTGATCCTCAATATCGGTGCAAGTGCCGATCCAACGTTGAATCTCGCCATTTTCATCGATGATCGGAAGCGCACGACCGATCATCCACCGATAGTCGCCACTATGATGCCTTAGTCGATATTCGACTTCGTATGGTTCGCCGGTTGCAAGGCTGTGACTCCACTTCTTCCAGGCCTCTGGTTGATCATCCTCATGGAACATGCCCGCCCAGCCTTCACCATCGGTCGAGCCCTCCGCGACGCCGGTGAACTCGTACCAGCGCGCATTGTAGTAGTCGTGCGAACCATCGGGCAAAGTGGACCAGACCATTTGCGGCATTGTGTCGGCAAGCGCGTGGAAAGCCGCCCCCGCGGACTGAAGTGCGTGTTCGTCACCAAGGGGGAGGACATCCGATGCGTTCCGTTTGGCAAGACTGCCAAGCTGGAAGCTCTTTCTCGTTTTCAAGCTCATTTTTGGCGATTCTGCCCAAAGGAATGTGGCGGCTCGTTTAGCTTACTGCTTGATCGAGCGCATATTCATTTGTTGGTGGTGCTTGAAAATTTGCCCAACACAGGCCCAACAGATGGTAAGCCGCCTTCCACTCGGAATTCGATCGTTGCGGACGCTCTGAATGCGCGCGGTGCACCCAGCTTTAGGTCTGGACGGAAGCCGTGAAAGGCCGAAGCCCTATAGGAATCTGCTGGCGGATTCGATGCTGGACAACGCCATGCTCAAGGAGATCAGCGCAAAATAATCTGGCGCCCGGTGCCGGACGACAGGCCGTGGCTCGACGATGCAAAGGCACGCGAGCGTATCAGGGAACTGGGCAGCATGGCGATCCTGCGCTGGAGCAAGGAGCGCAGGGTCTTCCCCTCGCTCTAAAGCGGCATTCAACCCGCTGGCCGACTCGCGCGCATCCAGATTAGTGTGAGCTGGATAGGTGCCAAGCGTGAGCTGCACGATCGCACCCGGCTTCGCGATGCGCCTCCGATACGTCCAGGTCTTCGTACCGGTGACGCTGACAATCCCACAAAGCCCGGCCACCAACGGATCGGAACGCCTGTCCGAACGGAGCATATCAAGGCTCGAAGGATCGAAATTGGGGGCCTTTCCCATGGCTACCTCGATCAACATGAGGCGAGAAAACAATAGCGCAAATCATAGCACAACAGGCGTCCAAACCGGTCGAAAGCTGACCAGAACTTTCCAACTCAAGGACGCATGCGTGAGGACGATTGCGATCATCTCCAACACCACAACGCGCCGGAAAACCGCCATTTTTGCGAGGTTTGAGATGTTTCACGAAATGGTAGCGGAGGAGGGACTCGAACCCCCGACACGCGGATTATGATTCCGCTGCTCTAACCGGCTGAGCTACTCCGCCATACCATGCTTGCCGCCTTGGTTTGCTGTGCAAACGCGCTGGCAAGGCGCGCCCTTTAGGTCGCCCTGAGGCGGCGGTCAACCCTGCCTCTTCTCTCTTTGCAAATCAGTCGTCGACCCGCGCCTGGCCCCTGAACGAAAAGTCGCGCAGAAGCTCCCATGGACCGCCACGGTACGCATACAGACCAAAGCCGCGAAAGGCGAATTCGCGCGGCATGATGCGCGGCGCAAGCTCGGCCTGAAGCGCCTTGGCATCCTCCAGCGATACCTTGTTCTGGATTGTTACATGCAGGCGCGGGCGATGCTCGTCCTGCGGGGTGAGCAGGCCGTGGAAGCGCTCCGCTAGCCGCTCCCACAAGGCGAGCATGCCTTCACTCTCGATCCCCAGAGCCGTGCCCCGTCCCAGCTTCATCACACCGGTCAGATAGGCCGGAACCGGGGCGTGTTCGCGCACCAGCTCGGACAGCACCGCGCGCACCTCACTCTCACAGCTTGGCGGCAGCGCGTGGAACAGCGTGACATGCGCCTTGAGAAAGTTGCGCTCTGGCGGAAAGTGCGCCTGCCGCAGCTGGTCGGCGCGCGATTGCAAGCTCTCGGGCAGGAGCGCGGTAACGATCAGCGGAGCTGGTTCGCCCTTGTCACCCCCGGCCCGGTCCGGGCTCACATCTCGCCCCGCTCGCGGCGCAGCGCATACCACTTCTCGACGTTGGCTTTGTGCTCTTCGATGGTGTCGGCAAAGGCATGGCCGCCGCTGCCATCGGCCACCATGTAAAGCGCGCTCGTCTCGGCCGGGTTGAGCACGGCGGCGATGCTGGCGCGGCCCGGATTGGTGATCGGCGCCTTGGGCAGGCCCAGCATCGAATAGGTGTTGTAATCGTTCACCGCCGCGATTTCAGACTGGCGGATGCGCCGTCCCAGCGGCTTGCCCTTGGTGATCGGATAGATGATCGTCGGATCGGCCTGCAGCATGATCCCCTGCCGCAAGCGATTGGAATAGAGCCCGGCGACCTTCGTCCGCTCCTCGGGCAGCGCGGTTTCCTTTTCCACGATGCCAGCGAGAATCAGCGCCTCACGCGGAGTGTTTACCGCAGCGTTCGGCCCGCGCTTTTCCCACTCCTCGGCCAGCGCCTCGGTCATGGCCGACTGCATCCGATCGAGCACCGCCTGCCGACTCTCGCCGCGCTGGAAGTCGTAGCTTTCAGGCAGCACCGAGCCCTCCGCAGGGACCTCAATCTCGCCAGTGAGCAGCGGTTCAGCCATCAGCGTCTCGTAGACGAGGATCGAAGGCATACCCTCGGGGATCGTCACGTAACGGCGCAGCACGTCGTTGCTCTGAAGCTTCGACAGGATCGCCGCCCCGCTTGCGCCTGCCGGGATCAGGAATTCGCCTGCCTTGATCGGCTCATCGCTGCCCAGCAGCTTGGCGCGCAGGGTGAAGGTCTCGGCCGAGGCGATCAGGCCATCGTCTTCGAGCTTGTCGGCCACCGACGCCAGCGAGGCACCCGACGGCACGATGAAGGATGTCTCCTTCTCCACTGTCGAGGCGCCATACCAGCCCCATGCGCCCCACCCGACGACGGCCACCACGGCCAGAACGGCGGCAAACAGGAAACCGCCGAGCAGGCGCATGTCAGTCGACCTTCTTCATCACCAGCGAGGCGTTGGTGCCGCCGAAGCCGAAGCTGTTGTTGAGGACCGCGCGCACTTCGCGCTTCTTCGCCTCAAGGGGCACCAGATCGACGCCTTCGGTGCCCTCATCCGGATTGTGCAGGTTGAGCGTGGGCGGAACCACGCCGTCGCGCATGGCGAGGATACAGAAGATGCTCTCCACCGCACCCGCGCCGCCAAGCAGGTGGCCAATCGCGCTCTTGGTCGAGCTCATCGAGGCACCGCCCAGATCGTCGCCGAGCACACGCTTGACCGCGGCCAGTTCGATGGTGTCGGCCATGGTCGAGGTGCCGTGGGCGTTGACGTAGTCGATGTCGCCCGACTCCATTCCAGCCTTGCGCAGAGCCATGCGCATCGAATTTTCCGCGCCCTTGCCTTCCGGATGCGGCGCGGTGACGTGATAGGCATCGCCCGACAGGCCATAGCCGACCACTTCGGCGTAGATCTTCGCGCCGCGTGCCTTGGCGTGCTCGTATTCCTCGAGCACTACCACGCCTGCGCCCTCGCCCATCACGAAGCCGTCGCGGTCCTTGTCATAGGGACGGCTGGCCTCGGTGGGCCGATCGTTCATCGAGCAGTTGAGCGCGCGCGCCTGGGCAAAGCCGGCCACGCCGAGCGGGTTGATCGTGCCTTCCGCGCCGCCCGCCAGCATGATGTCGGCATCGTCGTCGCGGATCATCCGCGCGGCATCGCCAATCGAGTGCGCGCCGGTGGAGCAGGCGGTGACGACCGCATGGTTCGGACCCATCAGCCCGTACTTGATCGAGACCTGACCCGAGATCAGGTTGATCAGGCGGCCATGCACGAAGTGCGGCGAGACGCGGCTTGGCCCGCGTTCGTGCAGGTTGACCGATTCGAGCTCGATGCCCGGCAGGCCGCCGATACCCGAGCCGATCGAACAGCCCGCGCGCAGGCGCATCTCTTCGGGCATGTCTTCAAGGCCCGCATCCTCGATCGCCTGTCCGGCGGCATCGATGCCATAGATGATGAACGGATCGACCTGGCGCTGGACCTTGTGATCGACCCGCTTGTTCGGGTCGAACCCATACTCATGGTCCGCAGGCTTTACCTCGCCGGCGATCAGGCACTTCTGACCCTCGGTATCGAAGCGGGTGATCGTGCCGATCCCGCTCTTGCCCGCAATCAGGTTGGCCCATGTTGTTTCGACGTCAGCGCCCAGTGGCGTGACAAGCCCCAATCCGGTTACGACGACACGCCGCATAGTAGCTCTCCACATTCACAAAAGGCCCAGCCGATATGGCTGAGCCTTTAATCCCCGTCCGCGATCGGGCGGACCTTTCGCGAACGAGGCGGTCCGACCTCAGTCGGTATGTTCTTCGATGTACTTGATGGCATCGCCAACGGTGTTGATCTTCTCAGCCGCATCGTCGGGGATCTCGACACCGAATTCCTCTTCGAACGCCATCACCAGTTCGACGATGTCGAGGCTGTCGGCGCCCAGATCGTCGATGAAGCTTGCGTCGGGGGTAACTTTCTCTTCCTCGACGCCGAGGTTCTCGACGACGATCTTCTTAACGCGGTCAGCGATATCGCTCATGAAACTGTGCCTTTCGAAGGGTTCTGAGTTCGTTTCGCAATCGCCCCTAATGAGTGCTGCGATGGCTGGCAAGTGCCGTGCAACGGCTTTGCGCCGTCCAATATGGGGATTGCAACGCTATTGTTCAAAGTGAAAGGCGATTTGCGAGATCGCGACGGCCGTATCGTCGATCCGGCGCAGCCCCGCCGAAGCCTCGTCGTCCGACCGCCTGGAGGCCAGCGCGGCCTGATACAGGACCTGAGCCTGCGGGTGATCGCCGCGCCGTTCCGCGCACAGGCCCACATTGAACATAAGCGAAGGCTGCTCGCGGTTGGCGGCATAAAGCCGTTCGAACATGTCGCAGGCGGCGGCTTCGTCGTTCTTGGTGAGGCGGACGGCTTCGCGAAAGGCGTCGCGCGCATCGCCGCTGAGGCCGCTGCGGCTTTCCATGATGCGGACCGGCTCAAGGACACCCGTAGGGGCCAGCTCCCGGCGAATGTCTTGCACAAGATCGGGCAACACGCCGTCGATCATCGCATCCACATCGGGATAGTCATCGACATCCGGGCAGAATTCTTCCTGATCGTTCCGCGCCGAGGTGAAGGTCCACAGCAAGATGCCGTCGCGCGCCAACAGCCGCACATCGGGCCGCACGTTGACCGTCAGCCGGATGCACTCGAGGTCTACCTTGCGTTCCTCGGTGCAGTCGCCGTCTTCATCGTATGTCCAGCAGACCTCGCGTTTGCGGCGGAACCGGTGTTCGGAAATGTGCGGCGTCACCCGGCCCTCAAGCACGGCATTGGCCTCGCCTCCCGCATCGACCAGTACCGTGAACCATGGACGCCCGCGGATCGAGGCCTGTTGCAGCGCGTCGGCGACCATGAACGAGAAGCGCGCGCCTTCCCTGCCAGCGAAACGCTCGACCACCAGGCTCTGCACCCCGAGCGCAGCCTCGCTATGTGAGGGACGATAGGTCTCGACGGTCAGCGTTTCCGCCGCAGCCGGAGCCGCCAATGCCAGCGCCGCAAAAGCCGCCAGAACCGCTTTTCGTATCATGCTCACGCCCTTTCGCCTGCTCGCTTTGCGTAAGCTTTAGGCGGAGAAACCTGAACGGGATGCAACTATAGCGGTCTCCCGGGTCATCCTTCCTTCGGCGGTTCAACAGTGCGGATATGGACATCGCGCAGCTGGCGGGCCGAGACCTGCGAGGGCGCGCCCATCATCAGATCCTGCGCGCGCTGGTTCAGCGGGAAGGCGATCACTTCGCGGATGTTCGGCTCGTCGGCGAGCAGCATCACGATGCGGTCGATCCCCGGCGCCGAGCCACCGTGCGGCGGCGCGCCGAGCTTGAACGCCTCGATCATGCCCGAGAAATTCTCGTCCACATCGGCCTTGCTGTACCCGGCGACCTCGAAGGCCTTGTACATGATGTCCGGCCGGTGGTTCCGAATCGCGCCCGAAGACAGCTCATAGCCGTTGCAGACGATGTCGTACTGCCAGGCGAGGATATCGAGCGGGTCCTGCGTTTCGAGCGCTTCCATCTCGCCCTGCGGCATCGAGAACGGGTTGTGGCTGAAGTCGACCTTCTTGGCCTCCTCGTCGTACTCGTACATCGGGAAGTCGACGATCCAGCAGAACTTGAAGCAGTTCTCTTCGATCAGGCCGAGGATTTCGGCGGTGCGGGTGCGCGCCGCGCCAGCGAGCTTGGCCGCGTCCTTTTCCTTGCCCGCAGCGAAGAACAGGCCGTCGTCGTCGCCCAGCCCCAGCTCTTCATAGAGTTTGGCCATGTTTTCGGGGCCATGGTTCTTGGCAATGGGTCCGCCGAACTCGCCGCCCTTGCGGGTGACGTAGCCGAGCCCGGCAAAGCCCTCCTTCTTCGACCAGTCGTTCATCTCGTCGAAGAACTTGCGGCTCTTTTCCGCCGTGTTCGGCGCGGGAATCGCGCGGACCACGCCGCCGGTGCCGACGATCTTCTCGAAGATGCCGAAGCCCGACTTGGTGAAGTGGTGCGACACGTCTGAAATGACAATCGGGTTGCGCAGGTCGGGCTTGTCGGAGCCGTACTTGAGCATCGCCTCGCGATAAGGAATGCGCGGGAACTCGCCTGCCGGGGTGACCGACTTGCCGCCCGAAAACTCCTCGAACACGCCTGCCAGCACCGGCTCAATGGCCTGGAATACGTCTTCCTGCGTGACGAAGCTCATCTCGAAATCGAGCTGGTAGAATTCGGGGCTGCGGTCGGCGCGCAGATCTTCGTCGCGGAAGCAGGGGGCAATCTGGAAATAGCGATCAAAGCCCGCCACCATCAGCAGCTGCTTGAACATCTGCGGCGCCTGCGGCAGCGCATAAAAGCGGCCCGGATGCAGGCGGCTCGGCACCAGATAGTCGCGCGCGCCCTCGGGGCTGGACGCGCCGAGGATCGGGGTCTGGAACTCGTTGAAGCCTTGCGCAATCATCCGCTGGCGCAGGCTCGAAATGACCTGCGAACGCAGCACGATGTTGTTGTGAACCCGCTCGCGCCGCAGGTCGACGAAGCGATACTTGAGGCGCGTTTCCTCCGGGTAATCCTCCGCCGAGTTGACGATCAGCGGCAGTTCCTCGGCACGGCTCTGGATATTCACCTCGCGCGCGAAGACCTCGATCTCGCCGGTCGGCAGGTTCGGGTTCACCACCTCGGGCGCGCGGGCCTTTACATCACCATCGATGGTGACAACCGATTCCAGCTTCAGCTTTTCGAGCACCGGCAGCGCGGGGGAATCGCTGTCGGCCACGATCTGGGTCATGCCATAGTGATCGCGCAGGTCGACGAACAGCACGCCGCCATGATCTCGCTTGTTATGCACCCAGCCCGACAGGCGGACGCTCTGGCCGACGTCACTCTGGTTCAGGGCGGCACATGTGTGAGTACGATAGGCGTGCATGGGGACTCTTTCCAAAAGGCGGGCTAAGGGGCTAAGAGCGCGCTACGCAAGGGTCGCTCAAAGCCGGTGCTTTACGCGCGCGCTAACAGGGCAAGCCAGTCGCTTTGTCAAGGTCAGCACCGCTGGCGATGGCTATGGCGAAGGGCGGGCCGATGGGCGGTGAACCGTCCGAACGATGTATGGGAAAGACATGAAGATCCATCCCCTGATTACCAAGTCCGCCGAACTCGCCGAACTGTGCGAGCGTCTTGCAGAACACGATTTCGTCTGTGTCGACACCGAGTTCATGCGCGAGAACACCTATTATCCGCTGCTGTGCCTGATCCAGATCGGCAATGGCGAGGAAGCTGCGGCAGTCGATCCGCTGGCCAAGGGCATCGACCTTACCCCGCTGTGGAACCTGCTGTGCGAGAACGAGGACGTGCTCAAGGTCTTCCACGCCGGCGGGCAGGACGTGGAGATCGTCTACAACTTCACCGGCAAAACCCCGCACCCGATTTTCGACACCCAGATCGCGATGATGGCGATCAGCCAGTCGGAGCAGATCGGCTATGCCAACCTCGTCGAAAGCTGGCTCGGCAAGACCATCGACAAGGGCGCCCGCTTCACCGACTGGAGCCGCCGCCCGCTGACCGAGCGACAGATCGAATATGCGATCGGAGACGTGACCTATCTGGCCGACATTTTCCCGCGCATCCTGAAGAAACTGATCAAGACCGACCGCGGCCACTGGCTCGATGCCGAGATGGAGAAGCTGGCCGACCCGGCGAACTATGCGAACGATCTCGAGGTCGCCTGGCGGCGCATCCGCGCACCCGGCCGCAACCCGGCGGTGCTCGGGCGGCTGAAGGCGCTCGCCGCGTGGCGCGAGACCGAGGCGCAGGGCAAGGACATCCCGCGCGGCCGCATCATCCGCGATGAGACGCTGGCCGACATCGCCAGCCACCCGCCGAAAAAGCAGGCAGATCTCGCCAAGGTGCGCGGTCTGTCGCAGGCCTGGGCCGAGAACGACATCGGGAAGCGGCTGATGAAGGTGCTCGCCGCTGCCGAGCCGCTGCCCAGCGACGAGCTGCCCGAACGTTCGGGCCGCGGCGCGCCGCTGGGCAAGGAAGGGGCCTTGGTGGCCGACCTGCTCAAGCTGCTGCTGAAAATCCGCTGCCGCGAGATCGACGTCGCCTCGCGCCTGCTCACCCGATCGGACGAGATGGAGGCGCTGGCCGCCGGTATCCGCAAGCTGCCGGTGCTCGACGGCTGGCGCTACGAGGTGTTCGGTCGCGATGCGCTCGATCTGGTCGAAGGCAAGCTCGCCTTCGCGGTCGAGAAAGGGCGGCTGAAGATGACGCACATCGACGAAATCCACGCCGACATGGCCTCGCAGGCTGAGGCGGAGTAGGTTTTCACAACGTCCGCTCATCCTGAGCTTGTCGAAGCATTGCTCTTCCTTCTGGCGGTCGGAAAGACGAAAGCAGCCCTTCGACAAGCTCAGGGCGAGCGGATAAGGGAGGCACTGTCATGAGCACCTACCTCCCCACCATCAAGCAGCTGCAATATCTCGTCGCGCTGCACGAGGCTGGCCATTTCGGCCGCGCGGCCGATGCCAGCTTCGTCTCGCAGTCGACGCTTTCGGCGGGCATCCGCGAACTCGAAAGCCTGCTCGGCGTGACGCTGGTCGAGCGCAGCCGCAGGGTCGTGCGGTTCACGCCGCTCGGCAATCAGGTGGTGGCCAAGGCGCACCGCCTGCTGCGCGAGGCCGAGGAACTGAGCGAACTGGTGCAGGCGGCGGGCCAGCCGCTCTCGGGGGAATTGCGCATGAGCGTGATTCCCACCATCGCCCCGTTCCTGCTCCCGCGCATGCTCCCACGTCTGCGCAAGGAACGCCCGCAGCTGAAACTGTTCCTGCGCGAAGAGACGAGCGACCACGCCATCGAATCGCTCCACCATGGCCGCGCCGATTGCGTGCTGCTCGCCCTGCCCTTCGCCACGGGGGAGGTCGCCAAGGCAACGATCTGCGACGACGAACTCTACGTCGCCTTTCCGAAAAACGACCCGCGCGATCCACCCGCCGAGATTCCCCCCACTATGATCGACGAGGCACGGTTGATGCTGCTCGAAGACGGGCACTGCCTGAAGGAACACGCGCTCGCTGCCTGCAACCGGCCCGAACTGCGCGCGAGTGCGACGATGATCGGCACCAGCTTGCACACGCTCGTGCAGATGGTCGACAATGGCCTAGGCCTGACGATGCTGCCCAAGATGGCGATCGATGCCGGCATCCTGCACGAGACGAACGTGGTCGCCCGCCCCCTCAAAGGTGCGAAGACCAGCCGCGAGATCGCTCTGGTCTGGCGCGCCAATTCGCCGCGCGAGGAGGAATTCCGCATGCTGGCCGAGGAGCTGTGCGCGGGCTAGGTATTGAGGGCTTCACATAGGGGTGATTGAGCTTGATAGTGCCGCCTCACGCCAGTGGGGGCAGCACGATGAGCGAACAGCAAAAGCCGGGGCCGATTCGGGGCACAATCGAATTATTCGGGGCGCATCCCTTTGCCACGGGCCTGCTGGCTATTCTCGGCGTGTTCGGTTTTGTCATCTCGGTCGCCGCATTCAAGATCGACCGCAAAGAATCCGCCGAAACTACCCAGCAGATTGCCACCGCCCAGACCACCGTCGACACGGTCGCTTTCGATGTCAGCGAGGTACACGAAGTTGTCATGGCCAATTGCAGCGGCCCGCCGTGCTGGACCCTGCGGGACTTCGCCCAGTGGAACACGATCGGCCGGCCCAAGGACCTGATCGACCGGAAGCTCCCCGCCGCGGAATGGGTCCGCAACAGCGCTTACAGCTACAATCTCGACGGCTGCTGGGTCAGCGTCGAGTACACCAATGACGCAGTCAGCTATTTTAGCGCCGACCTCAGCAAATATGTGGAGGAGACCGGCCCCGATGGCACGCCCAACGGCAACAGTGCCCAACTGCCTTGCGACGTGGATGTGGAGGGTCTCATAAGCGCTCGCTCCAGCATGCCAGCGCCCGACCAATTGGCGATGGGTGATATAATCACAGCGCTGGAGGCACAGAACCCCGATGCGGCCTTCCCGCTCGATCTCCAGATTGCCAGTGCTTGCCTCGACTGCGGAAACTATGCCGAGCCCTATCTCGAACTGATGCGCTTCGGTCCGCATGCCGCCGACTTCGTGAACCTGCATGTGACCACCGACTTCCGCCCGACCCCAAGCGCCAGCGACATCGGCACCTACGACCTGCATCGCGCGTTCCGCGAAGCCATGCGCGACCGGATCGGGCCCGAAGCACAATATGGTGTCGAAACCCCGCCGCTCTGCGGACAGAACCTTACCGGCGATGTTGCGGCGCTGCTCGGGCAGGCAAGGGTGAGCGCCATCGGTCTCGGCAAGGGCGCACGCAGATGGAGCAACGTGCTCTATTGCGAATGGTGGAAGTGACCCCGCGCCGAGCGGCTCAATCCATGTGCTTGAGGCCAACGCGCAGATAGTCCCAGCCGGTAATCACCGTCAGCACCGCCGCGCCCCACAGGCTGATGAGCCCCACAATGTGCGGCACGTTGTGGACGATGCCATCGGCCTCCATGGTCCAGCCGGGCAGCCCCTCGCCGAGGATGAGTGAGCCAAGCGAAATCAGCTGAAAGGTCGTCTTCCACTTGGCGAGTTTCGACACCGGGACACTCACCTGCAGGCCGCCCAGGAACTCGCGCAGGCCCGACACCGCGATCTCACGGATCACGATAGTCATTCCCGCAATCACATGCACATCGCCCGCATAGGGCCCGTTCAGCACCCCCATCGCCGCCAGCACGAGGATCACGGAAACAACCATGATCTTGTCTGCAATCGGATCGAGGAAGATGCCGAGCTTCGATACCCTCCCGCTCTGGCGCGCCAGCATCCCGTCGAAATAGTCGGTGATCCCCATCACGCAGTAAAGCGCGAAGGCGGCGAGATAACCCGCGTGCCAGCCGGGCCACCACAAGAGAGCGGCAAGCAGAGGGATCATCGCGATCCGGCTCATGGTGAGAATGTTGGGCAGCGTCAGCATGTCTTGCCCCTAGTGCGATATGGCGACGGGAAAAAGGCCTTGGCGCAATCAGATGTAAATCCCTAAGGCAGATGACAGCGCCCGCGGGCGTGAAAGTCCGCAGGCAGCGCGAAGGCATAAATGCTCACCTCGACCTATCTTCTCCGACAGCAGCGCTTCGGCCCGCTGTTCGTGACCCAGCTGTTCAACGCCTTCAACGACAACCTCTACAAGAACGCCATGGTGCTGTTCGTGGTCTACTCGGTCTACAATTCGGCCGCGGCGGAGACGGTGTTTTCGGGTGTCGCTTCGGGCCTGTTCATCCTGCCGTTCTTCCTGCTCTCGGCGCTGGCCGGGCAACTGGCCGACATGCGCGACAAGGCGAAGATCATCCGCATCGTCAAAGCTGCAGAGATCGGGATCATGTTCGTGGGCGCCGCAGGGCTGACGCTCGCCTGGATGGGAGTGCTGACAGAAGCGCTCGCCCTGCCGCTGATGCTCCTGGCGCTGTTCGCCATGGGCATCCACTCGACCTTTATCGGGCCGATCAAGTATTCGATCCTGCCACAACACCTGCAACCCAAGGAAGTGCTGGCGGGAACGGGGCTGGTCGAGGCAGGCACCTATCTCGCGATCATGGCGGGCACGATCCTTGCCGGGTTCATCGAGGTCGAGGTGGCAGCGATACTGGTGATCGTGATTGCTGCGCTGGGCTTCGTTTCCAGCCGCAAGATCCCGCCTGCCCCTGCCATCGGCGCGGTCGAGCCGATCGACTACAACCCCTTCACCGCCTCGGTCCGCATCGTTGCCCGCACCATGCACAACCGCGAGGTGTTCTACGCCATTCTCGCGATCAGCTTCTTCTGGACCATCGGCGCGGTGCTGTTCATCCAGTTCCCGCCGCTCGCCAAAAACGTGCTGATGGCGAGCAAGGAAGTGGCGAGCCTGTTCCTCGTGGTGTTCTCGATCGGGATTGCGATTGGCTCGGTGGCGATCAACGCACTGCTCAAGGGCGATGTCTCGGCGCGGTTCTCGCCTGCCTCGGTGATTGTAATGGGGGTGATGGTGGCGGTGTTCTACTTCGTCTGCCGCGCCTGGCACGCCAGCATCGGCAGCACGGACCTGTTGGATGTCGGCCAGTTCATCTCGCACCCGATGGCCTGGATCGTGCTCGGCGCGCTGCTGCTCATCGCGGTGTTCGGCGGCATGTTCGTTGTGCCGCTCTATGCCTTCCTCACCACCCGGGTCGAGACCAGCGAAGCGAGCCGGACAGTAGCCGCGAACAACATCGTCAACGCCGGAGCCATGGTGATCGGCTCTATCCTGGCGCTGGGGCTGAGCTTCGTCGGCGTTCCGCTGGCCGAGCAACTGCTGCTCAGCGCAGGGATGTGCGTGATCTCAGCCTGGCTTGGCTGGCGGCTGTGGCAGGCCGAAAAGGCCGCGCGCCGCCTCTGATCTTGCCGGTTCAGGCGAAGAAGGTGAAGGCCGCGACGAAGCCGGTGCAATAGGTCGCGGCCGCGCTCTCGATATCCGCCCGGCTGAGGCCGAGGCGAACATGCCACGGCACGCGCCGCTCGACCTCCCCCATCCGCGCGAAGACATGGGGAGGCAGCGAAGCCCGGAACGGGTGGCGAGCCGATTCGGAAGTCAGGACGAGTGCTCTTCTCATGGCGAGGCAGGTTAACGTTTCAGTAACTATTGGCGAGCGCGCCATGGCCTATGTCCAGAGAGGGGACAGGTTGGCCGCGATGGCCTCGCTTGCCCAGCTGGAGCTGCCGCGCTAGCCCGTTGCAGATGAAACTTCCTGCCAAAAGCCCGCTCACCGCAGCCAAGCTGCTTGTCGCCTGCCTTGCCGAACAGGGCTGCGACCGCGTCTTTACCGTCCCGGGCGAAAGCTTCCTGCCGGTGCTCGACGCTCTGGCCGATGACGATGCCATCGACGTGGTAACCTGCCGACAAGAGGGGGGCGCAGCCTTCATGGCCTGCGCCGATGGAGCGATGCGGATGCAGCCGGGCGTAGCCTTCGTCACCCGCGGCCCAGGCGCCACCAACGCCAGCATCGGCGTCCATGTGGCGATGCAGGATTCGCAGCCGATGATCCTGTTTATCGGTGATGTCGACCGCACCATGCGTGATCGCGAGGGCTTTCAGGAGATGGACTTCGCCGCCTTCTTCGGCCCCATATGCAAGTGGGCCGCGCGGATCGACGATCCTGCCCGCATCCCCGAATATGTCGCCCGCGCCTGGTCGACCGCCATTGCTGGACGCCCCGGCCCGGTGATGCTGGCCCTGCCCGAGGACATGCTGCACGAGGCCGAAGTTGCCGCCACCCCGCGCCCCGCCGTAGTGCGCCCGGCCCAGCCGCCCTGCCCCGATGCGCTATCCGCCCTGATGGCGATGATCGGCGATGCCGCCGCCCCCGTGGCAATTGTCGGCGGAGCGGGCTGGCACGAAAAGGCGCGCACGTACTTCACCCAGTTCGCCGAGCGGATCGGCCTGCCTGTCGCCACGGCCTTTCGCCGTCAGGACGCGCTGCCCCCCTCTTCGAGCATCTATGCCGGAATCCTCGGCTATGGCCCCAATCCCCAGCTGGTCAGCCGGATCAAGGATGCCGATCTGGTGCTGGTGGTCGGCGCAAGGCTCGGCGAGGCGACCACCGACGGCTATACCCTCATCACGCCCGAGCATCCGGGGCAGGTGCTGGTCCACGTTCACCCCGACCCGGAGGAACTGGGCCGCGTCTATCGCACCGACTTGGCGATCTGCGCCGACCCGGCGGAATTCTCCGAAAATGCCATGCTTTGGGACGATGGCAGCATCATCACCTTCGATGCCGGAGCGCTGGCCCACGCCGAATGGCGCGAATGGAACACGCCGCGAGAAGAAGCGCTGTTCCCTCTCGACCTCGCCCGCGCGCTGGCGACGGCGCGCGAAGTGCTTCCAGCCGATTCGATTATCTGCAACGGCGCGGGCAATTTCTCCGGCTGGTGGCACCGCTACTGGCCCTATGCGGGCTTCCCCTCGCAGCTGGCCCCCACGGCGGGCGCGATGGGATATGGCATTCCCGCCGCCGTTGCCGCCGCCCTGCGCTTTCCCGAGCGTTGCGTTCTGGCCGTTTGCGGCGACGGCGATTTCCTGATGAACGCGCAGGAACTGGCGACCGCCGCGCAACATGGCGCGAGCCTGCTGGTGATCGTGTTCGACAACTCTGCCTATGGCACGATCCGCATGCATCAGGAGCGCGAGTATCCGGGCCGCGTCTCCGCGACTCGCCTCGCCAATCCGGACTTTGCCATGATGGGCCGCAGCTACGGCGCCTGGGCCGCAACGGTCAGCACCAATGCCGAGTTCGACGCCGCGGTTAAGGAGGCCATGCGGCACGATGGCCTGCGCCTGATCCACTGCCTGACCGACATCGAGCAGCTCAGCGCGGGCGGCGCGACGATCAGCGGGTTGCGTGGGGCCTAGGCGGCGTCCTTCGACATACGCAGAATCTCGTCCCATTCCTTAACGGTCAGCTCGGCCACTGAGAGGCGGCCAAGGCGGACAAGTTCGATTCCTTCAAGCGCCGGATTGGCCTTGATCGCCTTCAGTGTCACCGGGCTCGGCACCGGCTCGACCGGTTTGAACTTTACTGTCGGCCACTTGCCTTCGGCATCGGTCGGATCGATCAGCCCGGCCTCGCTCACCTCGGCGATGCCAACGATCTCCAATCCCTTGTTAGAATGGTAGAAAAACGCGAGATCGCCCTTCTCCATCGTGCGCAGATTGTTGGCGGCGCGGTGGTTGCGGACCCCGTCCCAAACCGTTTCGCCATCGCGCAACAGGTCATCCCACGAGTATTTGAACGGTTCCGATTTGATCAGCCAGCGGTGCAACGAAAAGCCCTCCATTATCTGCCGGTGGGCCTAGCCGGATGACGCCACAAGCGCAATTAACCGGATATTGAATGTGTTGCGCGACAAACAGCAGAAGAACTGAGGGGCTTGTCGACTAAAACTGCCTATGCACCAGCACGACGACATAGAGTGGGCTGAAAGCCGCAGCGGAAAGGCCGACCACGATCTCGTGGCGCTGGGAATTGCGACGGCAGCCATCATCCTGTTTGTGGGCACCGGCGGCACGGTGATGCCGCAAATCGTAAACTCGTGGATGACGCATTCCTATTCGTCCGACATTCTGCTGTCGAACGCGGTCCTGCTCAATATCGCGCTGCTGATCTTCGGCTGGCGGCGATACACCGACCTGCATCAGGAAGTGCACGAACGGCGGGTTGCCGAACAACGTGCTCAGGCGCTGGCCGAACGCGATCCGCTGACGGGATGCCTGAACCGGCGTGCAGGTCTGCCCGCCATCGATCGGATGCTGACGCGCGCTACCGAGAGCGAAAACGAGGTTGCCGTGATGGTGCTTGACCTCGACAACTTCAAGCAGATCAACGACCTCAACGGCCATAAACTTGGCGACCGGGTCCTTCAGGCCGTGGCCGAGCTGCTCACTTCGATCCTGCCTGCCGGCAGCATCGCCATCCGGATGGGCGGCGACGAATTCGCCTGTGCCATCTCCTATGCCCACCATGCTCGTGCTCGCATCGAGAATATCGCCGATCGGCTGATCGAACACATTCGCATGCCGATCGCGCACGAGGGTTTCGAGGTGGAAATCAGCACATCTCTCGGCATTGCCACGACCGATGAAGAGGATCTCGAAGACGCGGAAATGACCGCCGAGGTTCTTATTCACCGTGCCGATATTGCAATGTATCAGGCGAAGAAGCGCGGGCGGAACGGATACTTCTGGTTCGAACCCGCGATGGAGACCGAGCTGCGTTTCCGCAATGAACTGGAAGGGGCGATCCGCCGTGGTATCGCGCTCGATGAGTTCGTCCCCTACTATGAACAGCAGATCGATCTTCGGACCGGCGAACTGGTCGGGTTCGAAATGCTGGCGCGCTGGAACTCGCCGGAATATGGCCTCGTCAATCCCGATGTCTTCATCCCCGTGGCGGAAGAAAACGAACTGATCTCCGAGCTTTCCGAGTCGCTGATCCGCAAGGCATTGAACGACGCCAAGGATTGGGATCCACGCCTGACGCTGTCGGTCAACATCTCGCCGGTTCAGATGCGCAATCCGTTGTTTGCGCAGCAGTTGCTGCACCTGTTGGTGGAGACCGGCTTTCCACCCTCAAGGTTCGAAATCGAAATCACCGAAACCTCGTTGCACGAGAACCTTGCGTCCGTTCGCACGATTACGACCAGCCTTAAGAACCAGGGCATCAAGATCAGCCTCGACGACTTCGGGACCGGGTATGCAAGCCTCGCGCAGCTGCGCAACCTGCCGTTCGACCGACTGAAGATCGACCGCAGCTTCGTCGCCGAGCTGACCAATGACGAGAAGGGCGCTGAACTGGTGGAAGCCATAGTCTCGTTGGGCCAAGGATTGAACCTGCCGATCACAGCCGAAGGGATCGAAACCGCCGAGGCGCTCGAAGCGCTCAAGTCCCTGGGCCAGTTCAAGGGTCAGGGCTATCTCTATGGTCGCCCTGAAGACGCTTCGACGACGAAAGAGCGTCTGGCGAGGACGGGCCTTTCGAAAAGCGTGGCAGGCACCGAAACCACGGGCCAAGCAGTCGCGCCACGGGCCGCCGACGAAACGGCACCGATCCCTCCGACTATCAAGGGCCGCCTCGTCGGCTGAGCACTTTGGCGGCGGCACAGCCATTGCCACCGGGCGGCGCGCGCCCTACTTGCCGGGGCATGCGCGTAGAGTTCACCAAGATGCATGGGCTGGGCAACGACTTCGTCGTCATCGACGACCGTGCAGACAACCTGCCCGACTTCGCAACCGAGCGCGTGCGGCAGCTGGCCGATCGCCATTTCGGGATCGGCTGCGACCAGTTCATCCTCCTGAAGCCCAGCGCCAATGCCACCTGCCGCATGGTGATCCACAATGCCGATGGCGGCGAGGTCGAGGCCTGCGGCAATGCCAGCCGCGCGGTCGGCCTGTTGCTCGGCGAACCAGCGACGCTGGAAACGCTCGGCGGCACGATCGCCACCCGCCCCGATAGCGCCGACATCAGCGTCGACATGGGCGAGCCGCGCTTCGGTTGGGAGCAGATCCCGCTCGCCTATGCGATGGATACGCTCGCCATGCCGCTCGGCTGGGACGCGCTGGAGCAGCCCGTTGCGGTCAACGTCGGCAACCCGCATGCGATTTTCTTCGTGCCCGACTGTGACGTAGTGCCGCTCGAAGAGCTTGGCCCGCAGATCGAACACGATGCGGTGTTCCCCGAGCGGGTGAACGTCAACGTCGCCACCGTGACCGACCGCGAGACGATCCGCCTGCGCGTGTGGGAGCGCGGCGTCGGCCTCACCCGCGCCTGCGGCACGGGCGCGTGTGCCACGGCCGTCGCGGCCATGCGGCGCGGGCTGACCGAGCGCGAGGTGACGGTGATCCTGCCCGGCGGTCCGCTGCGGATCGGCTGGGGCGCGGACAACCGCATCACCATGACCGGCCCCGCCACGGTCAGCTTTCGCGGCAGCTTCGCCTGGGACGACTTCGCTTGAACCCAACGCCTGAAGTCATCTCCCTGGGTTGCCGCCTGAATATCGCCGAAAGCGAGCGCATCCGCGCGCTGGTGGCGGGCGAAGGCAATCTGGTGGTGGTCAATTCCTGCGCCGTCACCTCCGAGGCCGTGCGCCAGACCCGGCAGGCGATCCGCCGCGCGCGCCGCGCCAATCCCGATGCCCGCCTGCTCGTCACCGGCTGCGCCGCCGATATCGAGCGCCAGCAGCTCGCCGCCATGCCCGAGGTCGATGGCCTGATCGCCAATGCCGACAAGCTCGACGCGCGCGTGTGGAACGTGCCCGAGCCCGAGCGTACCCCACCCCCGCTGCACACCCGCGCCTTCATCGGGGTGCAGAACGGCTGCGATCACGCTTGCACTTTCTGCGTCATCCCGCAGGGGCGCGGCGCGAGTCGCTCGCTGAGCGTGGCCGAGGTGCTGCAAGAGGTGGAGGAGCACTTCGATCAAGGCGCACCCGAGGTCGTGCTTACCGGGGTCGACCTCACCAGCTGGGGGCATGACCTCCCCGGCTCGCCCGCGCTCGGCACGCTGGTGCGCGCGCTGCTCGACGCTTTCCCGCAGCTTCAAAGGCTGCGCCTGTCCTCCCTCGACGGGATCGAGATCGACGCCGAACTGTTCGACCTCATCGCCAGCGAGCGCCGCGTGATGCCGCATGTCCACCTCTCGTTGCAGCACGGCGCGGACCTCATTCTCAAGCGCATGAAGCGCCGCCACAGCCGGGCGCAGGCGCTTGATCTGGTGGCCCGCCTCAAGGCTGCGCGGCCCGAGATCGCCGTCGGGGCCGACATCATCGTCGGCTTTCCCACCGAAACCGAGGCGCACCACGCCGACAACCTATCGATCATCGCCGAGCTGCCGGTCGTGCACGGCCACATCTTTCCCTATTCACCCCGCCCTGGCACGCCTGCCGCGCGGATGCCGCAGATCGACAAGCCCGTGATCCGCCAGCGTGCGGCCGAGCTGCGCGAGGCTGTCGCGAGCGCCCGCCAACAGTGGCTGGAGAGCCTTGTGGGCCAAGAGCTATCCGTGCTTACCGAAAGCGACGGCACCGGCTATGCTGGCAACTTCGCACGGGTGCAGCTATCCCCGGGCACCGTGCCCGGCACAATCGTCGCCGTAACTCCCACCCAAGTGACAGAAGGCCTGCTGGTTTGACCGATAGCGCTCCGTCCTGGTCGCAGAAGCTGTTCGGCGGCTTCCGCAAGACCTCCGAACGCCTTGCCGACAATCTCACCGGGGTGGTCGGCTCGGCCACGCTCGACGGTGCCACGCTCGACGATGTCGAGGATGCGCTGATCCTGTCGGACCTCGGCCCTTCCGCCGCCGCGCGCATCCGCGCCAAGCTGGCCGAAAAACGCTTCGGCCTCACCATCACCGAGCAGGAGCTGAAGGAAGCCGTGGCCGAGGAAATCGCCGCGATCCTGCGCCCCGTCGCCAAGCCGCTGGAGGTGACCGCCTTCCCGCGCCCGCAGGTGATCCTCGTGATCGGGGTCAACGGATCGGGCAAGACTACCACCATCGCCAAGCTCGCACACTGGTTCCAGGAGGACGATTATGGCGTGCTGCTGGCCGCGGGCGACACTTTTCGCGCCGCCGCCATCGGCCAACTGAAAGTCTGGGCCGAGCGCATCGGCGCGCCGATCATCACCGGCCCCGAAGGCGGCGACCCGGCCTCGATCGTGTTCGACGCGGTGAAACAGGCGACCGACACCGGGATCGACGCGCTGGTGGTCGACACCGCCGGACGGCTCCAGAACAAGCGCGAGCTGATGGACGAACTGGCCAAGATCCGCCGCGTGCTCGGCCGCCTCAACCCCGAGGCGCCGCACGACGTGGTACTGGTGCTCGATGCCACCAACGGGCAGAATGCGCTGTCGCAGATCGAGATCTTCAAGGAGGTGGCAGGCGTCACCGGCCTGATCATGACCAAGCTCGACGGCACCGCGCGTGGCGGCGTGCTGGTGGCGGCGGCGGAGCAATATGGCCTGCCGATCCACGCAATCGGGGTGGGCGAGAAACTCGACGACCTGCGCCCGTTCGACCCCGATCTTGTCGCCCGCGTGATTGCCGGGGTGGCTTGAGGCTGATTAAAGAACACACATCCGTTCGCCTTGAGCCTGTCGAAGGGCTGCTTTTCTTTCAGCGCTTCAGGCGGAAGTAAGGGCAATCCTTCGACAAGCTCAGGATGAGCGGACCACAGATTGTTGGGATAACATGACCACCGAAGCCACCAAGACAAAACCCGCCAGCGGCTGGCTTAACGTCGCGGTCGACTACGGCCCGCTGCTGGTGTTCTTCCTCGCCTACAAGTG
The DNA here is from genome assembly GCF_039710615.1 of Aurantiacibacter flavus. NCBI lineage: Bacteria > Pseudomonadati > Pseudomonadota > Alphaproteobacteria > Sphingomonadales > Erythrobacteraceae > Aurantiacibacter > Aurantiacibacter flavus. The sequence continues at coordinate 723,774 of NZ_JBDLBR010000001.1, read as the reverse complement.
GTTCTCACCCGAAGGTGAGGATGCGGCGGGCGAAATCCTGGCGGTGGTCAAGGGCACCGGCGCCTTCATCGTTGCCTCGCTGGTGGCGCTGGCGGTGAGCAAGCTGCGGCTGGGCAAGATCAGCCCGATGCTGTGGCTGTCCACAGTGCTGATCGTCGGCTTCGGCGCATTGACGATCTACTTCCAGGACGAGCGCTTCATCGAGTGGAAGCCGACCGTGATCTACCTCGGCTTCGGCGTGATGCTGCTGGGCGGCTGGCTCAAGGGTAAGGCGCTGCTCAAGGTGCTGCTCGAAACCGCTTTCGAGGGACTGAGCGACGAAGGCTGGCTCAAGCTCAGCCGCAACTGGGGGATTTTCTTCCTGTTCCTCGCTGCGCTGAACACGGTGCTGATCTACACGATCAGCTTCGAAGCCTGGCTGGCGGCGAAGCTGTGGCTGTTCATGCCACTGTCGTTCTTGTTCACCTTCACCCAGATACCAATGCTGCTGAAACACGGGCTATCTCTGGGGGATGAAGAGGAAGTCGTGCAGAACCCGCCGCACGACTGATCGTACGACTACGTTCGTCCTGAGGAGGGCACGAAGCCGCAGGCTGAGTAGGACAGGGATGCGCGTGTGGTTCGAGACGGGGTTCGGCCTTCGACCTCATCCCTCCTCACCACGAACGGGACTTGATCTTAAATCTCGACCTGACTGCCCAGTTCCACCACGCGGTTCGTCGGCAAGCCGAAGAACTCCATCGCGGTGGTCGAGTTGCGCATCATCCAGGCGAACAGCTTCTCGCGCCAGATCATCATTCCCGGCTTGTCGGCAGAAAGCAGCGTCTGCCGCGAGAGGAAGAAACTCGTCTTCATCATGTCGAACGGACCGCCGCAAATCCGATGGTTGTCGAGCACCTGCGGAATATTGGTTTCTTCCATGAAGCCATAGTGCAGCGTGACGCGATAGAACCCGTCGCCCAGCTCCATTACATCGACCCGCGCATCGGGATCGACATAGGGCGTATCGGCAATTCGCACGGTCAACACCACCACCCGATCATGCAGCACCTTGTTGTGCTTGATGTTGTGCAGCAGCGCCGAGGGCGTCCCCGCTGTGGCCGAATCAAGAAAGATGGCCGTGCCCTCAACCCGCGCCGTGCTCGACCGGGCGGACTTGGCGAAGATATCGAGCGGGAGCGAGAACTCGCTCATCCGCTCACGCATCAGCTTGCGCCCCTTCGACCAGGTGGTGAGCAAGGTAAAAGCAATGCCGCCGATCATCAGCGGGAACCAGCCGCCATCGGCAAACTTGGTGAGGTTGGCGGCGAAATAGGCCCCGTCGACGATCAGGAACAGCACCACCACCGGCGCTGCCATCCACCACTTCCATTTCCACACGCTGACGAACAGAACCGCCATCAGGAACGTGTCGATCGTCATCGCGCCGGTCACGGCGATGCCATAGGCGCTCGCGAGGTTGGACGACTTCTGGAAGAACAACACCAGCAGGATCACCGCGCACATCAGTGCCCAGTTGATGACCGGGATATAGATCTGGCCGTGATGCTCGTCGCTGGTGTGGCGGATCGACAGACGCGGCACGAAGCCGAGCTGGATCGCCTGATGGGTGATCGAGAATGCGCCAGAAATCACCGCCTGGCTGGCAATGAAGGTGGCGCAGGTGGCCAGGATCACCAGCGGCAGGCGATAGGCCTCGGGCGCAAGGTAGAAGAACGGGTTGAGGATCGCCTCTTCCGCCGCCGCATCGCCAAGCCCGATGATCATCGCGCCCTGCCCGAAGTAGTTCATCAGGAGGCAGGGCATCACGAAACCGAACCACGACAGCCGCATCGGCCCGCGACCGAAGTGCCCCATATCGGAATAGAGCGCCTCGGCCCCCGTGACCGCCAGCACTACCGAGCCGAGCGCAAGGAAGGCGAACCACTTGTCAGTGAGGAAGAACTGGTAGGCGTACCAGGGGTTGAGCGCCCACAGGATCTGCGGGCTCTGGACGATGTACCAGATGCCCAGCCCCGCCAGCACAAGGAAATAGATCCCCATAACCGGCGCGAACATTGCGCCCACCTTGGCCGTGCCGCGCTTCTGCAGCACGAACAGCGCGATCAGCAGCACCAGCGCAATGGGAATGACAAGCGAATCAAGCCGGCTATCGACCACGGTCAGACCTTCGACCGCCGAAAGCACCGAGATGGCAGGCGTAATCATCGAGTCGCCGTAAAACAGCGCGGTCGCCGCCACGCCGAGGATCACCACCAGCCAGCTGTGCTTCGACTTGCCGACGTGGCGCGACAGCAGTGCCACCAGCGCGAGCGAGCCGCCCTCGCCCTTGTTGTCAGCCCGCATCAGGATGGTGACATATTGCAGCGACACCACGATCGTCATCGACCAGAAGATCAGGCTCAGCACACCGAAGATGTGCATGTCGTCGATGGGCAGATGGTGCGCGCCGCGGAAAGTTTCGCGGAACGCGTAGAGCGGCGACGTACCAATATCGCCGAACACGATGCCCACTGCACCGACGGCGAGTTTCAGCTTGGCACTGGTGCGGTCGGGCCCGGCTACGCTCATCGAGGATTTCGACTCATGTCGCTTGTGTGCAATTGCGAAGCGCGCCGCTTAGCAGCGTGGCAAACCCGGCGCAATCGCGGGCAGACCATGTGTCTATGGCCCAGACGGATCGGGCGCTACTGCCGTCGGAGGGGGTGCGCCCTCCTCCATCTGCGAAACGGCGGCAAGCATCGCGTCGAGCCGTTCGAGCTGCTGGGCAACGATTGCGCGACCTGGCGCATCCTCTCCGGCTGCCGCCAGCGAGTCGCCCCACACCTGCCGCGCCTCAAGCATGCGCCCCTGCCGGATAAGCGCCACACCGAGAAAGTAGTTCGGCGCGAGGTGCTTCGGCTTCAGCTCTGCCGCCTGTCGATAAGCATAGAGCGCGGGCACGGTAAGAATGCCGTCGGCGTGTTCGACCAGCGCACTGCCCTCGGCGATCCAGGCTTCGAAATCCTCCGGGTTGTCGCGCGTGACCGAGGCCAGCAGTTGCGCTGCTGGTTGATAACGCCCCTCACGCACGAGCGCATCGGCGGTAACGATGAAGTCGGCGCGCGAACGCTCATTGCTGGCCAGCAGCTCGCGGCGTACCTCGACCACGTCAAACAGCGGCGCTGCACGGTTCACGCCCTGTGCCTTGGGCGCGCTCGGCAAGCCGGGGCTCGCTTGCAGGGAATAACCCGCCAACCCGACCGCAAGCGCCGCGAGCAAGCTCGACCACAGAGCCTTTTCCAGCTTGAACAAAAACACGGTCGCCGCAAAGGCGAGCGCGGCCAGCGCAATGACGATCAGCCAGCTCATTTGCGCGCCTTTATCCGCCGCGTGATGGCAAAGCCCGCCACCAGCACCACGAGCAGCGGAATCGCAAACAGCGGCCATGTCGAGCTGCTGAGATGAGGTTTATAGCTGACATAGTCGCCATAGCGCGACACGAGCCAGGCGCGGACCTCCTCCGGGTCTTCACCCGCAGCGATACGGGTGCGAACCTGATGGCGCATGTCGCCCGCCATCGGTGCATCGCTGTCGGCAATCGACTGGCTCTGGCACTTGAGGCAGCGCAGCGTGATCATCAGGTCCTGCGCCTTGGCCTCCAGCGCCGGATCGTCGAGCTGCTGATAGGCATAGGGCGCCGGCGGCAGGCTATCCTGCCCCAGCACCGGCACGGCCAGCGGAAGCGCGAGGATCAGCGCGAGAAGAGCAACCAGCCGCCTCATGCTCCGGCCTTGCGCAATTCTTCGAGGATCATGCTGACCTGCTCGGGACGGATATCGCCAATATGCTGATAGGTAATGCGCCCCTGTCCATCGATGACGAAGGTCTCCGGAACGCCCGAGGAACCGAGCGAGAGCTGCACTTCGGAAATGTCGTCGCGCCCGATGCGGGCGAAGGGATTGCCATAGGTGGCGAGGAAGCGATCGACATCCTCCTCACGGTCGCGGATCGCCACGCCGACGATGGTCGCACCAGCACGTTCCAGCTCTGCGAGCTGCGGCGCCTCGGCCGCGCAGGGCACACACCAGCTGGCGAAGATGTTGAGCAGCTTGGGCTTGCCGTCCGCGAGATCGGCGCTCGAAAGCGCCGGGCGGCTGGCAGTGGCAGCGGGCAGATCGAAGGCGGGGATATCCTGCCCTATCATTGCGCTCTTTATGAACTCGTCCTTGGGCTGGCTCAGCTGATAGGCGAACAGACCGAACAGGAACGCGGCAATGCCGACCAGCACCCACAGGCCGATGCGGACTTTTCTCATGCGCTTGCCTCCTGCTCTTCACGGCGTTCGGCGATCTTGCCTGCTGCGGAACGGCGGCGCAAATCGCCTGCCACACGCCCGACCAGCGCCAGCGCGCCGCCCAGTGCGATCAGCAGCCCGCCATACCAGATCCAGGTCACAAACGGCTTCCACCACAGGCGCAGCTGCCAGCGCCCGTCCTGCGCCTGATTGCCAACTGCGACATAGAGCTGGCCGTTCCAGCGCGTGATCAGCGCCACTTCGCTGGTCTCCTGCGGCGGGGTCCAGAAATGACGAGACTGCGGACGCGCATCGCGCCACTTGCCGCCTTGGTAAGCGACCTTCATCTCGGCTTCCATGGCGACCCAGTTCGGGCCAGCGGCAGGCTTTACCGCATCAAGCCGCGCCTGCCACGGGCCGACCTCGACCACGTCGCCGATGTTGGCAGCGACCAATCGCTCGGTCTGGAACGCGCTGTCGGCAGACATGCCGAACAGCGCCACGGCGAGCCCGAAATGTCCGATGCACATGCCCCAGACCGCGATCGGCAGCCGCCGCAGCGAACGACCGCGCAACGGCACGAAGCTCGATACCGCCACCGCGACCGAGAGCGCCAGACCAAGCAGCGCAAGCAGCGAAATGTCGCTCAGCAGTGCAACGGCAATCAAAACCGCCAGACCCAGCGCGGCGGCAATCAGAACCGGCCATTTCACACGGGCGAACGAATCCTTCCGCCACCGCAGCAGCGGGCCAATCACCAGCACCGCCAGCATCGGGTAAAAGAAAATAGCGCCCACCGGATCGAAATAGGGCGGCCCTACCGAGACCTTCACATCGAACGCCTCGGTCAAGAGCGGGTAGAGCGTACCCAGCAGCACGATGCCGAGGATCGCCGAGAGCATCACGTTGTTGACCACCAAAGCACCCTCGCGACTCATCGGCGAGAAGCGCTCACCTTCCGAGACGGTGCTGGCCCGGGTGGCGAAGACGGCCAAAGCGCCGCCAATGTTGATCGCCAACAGCGCAAGGATGAAGCTGCCGCGCTCCGGATCGACCGCGAAGGCATGGACGCTGGTGAGAATGCCCGAGCGCACAAGGAAGGTGCCGACCATGCTCATCGAGAAGGCCACCACGCCGAGCATGATCGTCCATGTCCGCAAGGCGTCGCGTGCGGCGAGCACCGAGGCCGAATGCAGCAAGGCCGTCGCCGCCAGCCATGGCATCAGCGAGGCGTTCTCCACCGGGTCCCAGAACCACCAGCCGCCCCAGCCCAGCTCGTAATAGGCCCAGTAAGAGCCAGCGGTGATACCGATAGTGAGGAAAATCCACGCCCCCAGCACCCAGGGGCGCATCACGCGGGCGAAGTCGGGGGTCACATTGCGGGTCAACAGTGCGCCCACGGCGAAGCTGAAGGCCACCGACAGTCCGACATAGCCGACGTAGAGTGTGGTCGGATGGTAGGCGGCGGCCACGTCCTGCAACAAGGGGTTGAGACCATTGCCCTCGGGTAGCGCGGGGTTGAGCCGCTCGAAAGGGTTCGAGGAGATCAGCAGAAAGGCATAGAACCCTAGCCCGACGAAGGCCTGCGCGCCGAGCGTTGCCAGCATGGTCCGCTCAGGCAGGCGCCGCTCGATCAGCGCGATCGCCCCGCCCGCCATCGCCATGATCGTCACCCACATGAGCATCGAGCCCTCGTGGTTGCTCCAGGCGCCGGCGATCTTGAACACCATCGGCTTCATCGAATGCGAATTGTTCGCCACCAAAAGCACCGACAGATCGGTGACGACAAAGCTGTAAAGGAGGCACAGGAAGGAAAACCCGCACAAGGCGGCCTGCAACACCGCCGCCGGACGGACCAGCGCAGCAAGCGCATGCCCCTTCTCGGCCGTACCGAGCAGGCCACCCAGCAATTGCAAAGCAGCAAGCGCCGCAGCAAGCCACAGCGCGGCAAGGCCTATCTCGGGGATCATTCGAGCGTCGCTTCCACCTGTTGGCGGACCTGCGCCTGGCTCATCCCTTCAAGTTCCTTGGGCACATAGTTCTCATCATGCTTGGCGAGCAGATCCTCTGCCACAAACACGCCGTCAGCGCCCATCCTGCCCTCGGCGACCACGCCAGATCCTTCGACGAACAGCGCCGGAACGATGCCGGTGAAGCTGACCGGCACCTTGGCCGTGCCGTCTTCCACGATGAAGCGGATGGTGGTCCCGTCGGGCTGCTCCTCGATCGAGCCCATTTCGACCATTCCGCCTAGCCGCACGCCCTGATCGGGAGCGGGAGCCTCGGCGACGATTTCGCTCGGCAGATAGAAATAGCTCGCCTGATTGCGCAGCGCCCATGCCGCAAGCAGCCCCGCGCCGATCAGCGCCACCAGCGCGAGCGACAGCAACACCAGCCGCTGATGCTTCGGCTTGAGGCCCTTGGTCGCACTGTCGGTCATTTCCTGCGGCTCTCCTCGCGGCGCTTTTCAGCCGCACGCATGGTGGCGAAACTCCAACCTGCCAGCGCCAGCGTGCCAATAAGGCAGATCGCATATGCCGCGTAGACGAAGTCCATCATGTCGAGCGTTTCACGCATCAGGCGTCTCCTGCCGTGGCTTGGGCCAGCTCAGCCTTCTGCGCCTTGCGCCGTAGCCGCGCTTCGGCCTGCGCATCGGCCAGGATCGCGCGCATCCGGGCGAACACCACGCCGCCGAACAGCAACGAGAAGCCAAGCACGCAGGCGAGTAGCGGATAGAGGTAGACCGGGTCGATGGCCGAATTGCCCATTGTGATCGAAGGCGGCTGGTGCAGCGAGTTCCACCAGACAACCGAGCGGTTGATGATCGGCACGTTGATCGCGCCGACCAGCCCGAAAATCGCTGCGATCCGGCTCGACGAGCCTTCACGGGCCAGCGCATTGGTGAGCGCGATGTAGCCAAGATAGAGGAACAATAGCACCAGCATCGAGGTCAGCCGTCCGTCCCACACCCACCATGTGCCCCAGGTCGGGCGGCCCCAGATCGAGCCGCTCGCAAGGCACAGGAAGGCAAACACCGCACCCGGCACCGCCACCGCCCGCGCCGAGATCGCGGCCAGCGGGTGACGCCACACGAGCTCCACCAGACTGGCAATCGCAATCGCCGTCCACCCGCCCATGCCGAGCCAGGCGGCCGGAAGATGGACGAACAGAATTTTGACCGAATCGCCCATCAGCCGGTCGGGCGGAGCCGAAGTCCACCCCCACGCCAGCGCCGCCGCAGTCACAACCAGACCGCCCACCAGCAAGGGCATGGTGAACCAGCGTGCGATTTTCAGAAACCGGGCGGGGTTGGCGTAGCCGTGCATCTCTCGGACAAAGTCAACTTCTTGGCCGCATCAAGCGGTTCGTCCCTTTGGCATTAGTGCGCAGGCAGAGCAAGGGTAACCGGGGCTATTCCCCGCGCCCGATGGCCTCGCGCGCCATGCGGTCGGCCACTTCATGCGCACCCGTACCTGAACGCTCGCTTTCCTCCCAGATCGCGGTGAGCTTGCGGGCAATCCCACCAATACGCTCCATCACGGTGCTGGCCGAACAGGTCTCGCCAGCGCGACGGGCAAGGTATTCGAGGCCGACATTGATGATGCCGCCTGCGTTGATCACATAGTCGGGCGCATAGAGAATGCCCCGTTCGCGCAACATCTCGCCATGCTCGGCACGGGCGAGCTGGTTGTTCGCCCCGCCTGCCACAATCGCGCAGTCGAGCTGCGGGATGCTCGCATCGTCGAGAATCGCGCCCAGCGCATTGGGGCTGAACACGTCGCACGCGACCTGCATGATCTGTTCGGTAGGCACGCAGTTGCCGCCCAGTTCAACGGCCAGTGCCTCGGCTTTGGTGCGGTCGATATCGGCAAGCGTAACCCGCGCGCCCTCGCCCGCCAACAGTCGCGCAACCCCGCCGCCGACCGAGCCGCAGCCCTGCACCGCAACATGCACGCCGTCCATGTCCGCGCGGCCGAGCCGGTGCGCGACCGCCGCCTTGATGCCGAAAAAGATGCCCTGCGCCGTGTAGGGACCGGGATCTCCCCCCGCCTGCCCCTCGGCGACGGGCAAGCCGCACACGTGCTCGGTCCGCTGATGGATCGCCTCCATGTCGGCCTCGCTCGCGCCGACATCCTCGGCGGTGACATAGGCCCCGCCAAGCGCTTCGATGGCATCGCCAAAGGCGGCGAGCATTTCCGGCGTCTTGGTCCGCTGTTCGTCGAGCAGCACCACGGCCTTCCCGCCGCCCAGCGGCAGGCCTGCCAGTGCGTTCTTGTAGCTCATCCCGCGCGAGAGGCGCAGCGCATCGCGGACCGCCGCCAGCGGCTGCGGATAGTGCCAGAAGCGCGTACCGCCCGCTCCGGGGCCAAGGTGAGTCGAATGCAGTGCAACAATCGCGGTCAGGCCCGAAGCGCGGTCGTGGATGACCTCGACGCGTTCGTGCTCGTCGAAATCGGGCATGGTCCAGATGGCGGCAGAGCCGGGCACAGTCATGTCGGGAATCCCCAGTGCAAAAGCCTGCAATGCTGGGAAAAATGGGGCGATCGAGGGGTCTCGAACCCCCGACCTCCGGTACCACAAACCGGCGCTCTAACCAACTGAGCTACGATCGCCACATGCCAGCCAGGCATTGATCAATGCACGGGCTGTTACGGTCCTGTGCCAGCCGGTCAAGCGGCTTTCGGCACGGGCGAGCGCCTCTTGCACACACTCCCCGTTTTGCAAAGCGAAAATTGCGCGAAAGGTGCGACTATTGTTCATGCTTGAACCCTGCCCCGCGCACACTATCACCCACAGCCATGATACAACCCGGCGCCACCAGCCCCGAAATCCTGCTCGAAGCCGCCGGAACAATGCGCGTTCCCAACCCACGGCTGGCCCTGTTTCAGGTGCCCGGGTTTCTTCCGCCAGGCCTGTGTCAGGAGCTGATCGCCCTGATCGAGCGCGGCCGCCGCCCCTCCACCATCGCCGACCCCAACGGCGACAATTACTTCCGCACCAGCGAAACTTGCGACCTCCCGGCCGACGAACCCGCCGTGGTCGACCTCGAACAGCGGTTGCACGCGCTCAATCGGATCGACCCAGCCCATGGTGAGCCGGCACAAGGGCAGCGCTATGATGTGGGGCAGGAGTTCAAACCGCACACCGACTATTTCGAGCCCGATGGGCCGGACTTTCACAAGTTCTGCACTTTGGCTGGCAACCGCACATGGACCTTCATGATCTACCTGAACCACGTCGAGGCCGGGGGCGCGACGCGGTTCAAGGTGATCGACAAGACCTTCAAACCCGAGACGGGCCGTCTGCTGTGCTGGAACAACCGGCGCGAGGATGGACGACCGAACCCCGTCACGTTGCACCACGGGATGAAGGTGCGCAAAGGCCTCAAATACGTGATCACCAAATGGTATCGCGAGAAGCCATGGGGATGGAGCCAATGAGCGGAGCCGTGTTCATCTATCGCTGGCGCGTTGCCGCCGAGCACGAAGCCGCCTTTCTCGACCGCTGGCGCAAGGCTACGCGCGACCTCGGCACACGCGGCGGACTGGGCTCGCTGATCGGCAAGAATAAGGATGGCGAGCTTGTGGCCATTGCCCTGTGGCCCGATGCCGAGACGCGGGACGCCGCATTTGTCGGCGACGGCGATGCCGAACCCTGGCCACCCAACGAACGGCTCGCGATGGAGCAGATCGATCCGTTGTCCGACATGTGGAATCTCGACGCCTGGAGAGAGCTCAACCAATGACTATGGTCCGAAATGCTCGCTGCCATTGCGGCGAAGTCCGCTTCACCGTGGAGTTTCCCGACGACACACTGCGCGGCTCGCGCTGCAACTGCACGATCTGCGCAATGAAGGGCGCGGTGATGGTCTACGTGCCGCGCGAAGCCGTCACCGTCACGCAAGGCGAGCACTCGCTCGCCTGCTACAGCTTCAACACAGGCGCGGCGAAGCACCACTTCTGTAAGACCTGCGGCATCCACTGCTTCCACCGGCCGCGCTCGGACCCGGATCTTTATGCGGTCAACGCCGCCACGCTCGAAGGCGTGCGACCCTACGAGGACTTTCCTGAGGTATCGGTCAACAACGGCCAGCAGCACCAGCTCGATAACGAGGGTGTGCGGCTACTGGCCGGCACACTGCGGTTCACGCCATCGCCCGATGGCAAATGGCCTCATGAAGGCTGGTGAAGTTGGCCTGGTAGTCGGCAATAAAAAAGGGCGGCCCCGCAAGGCCGCCCTTTTCGAATAAACGCCAGTGCTGGCGCGGCTCGCTTACTTCTTCTTGAGCGAGAGGCCGCCGAAACGCTGGTTGAACTTGGCCACGCGGCCACCGTCCTGAATACGCTGCGGACCGCCGGTCCAGGCCGGGTGGCTGGTCGGGTCGATCTCGAGGTTCATGGTGTCGCCTTCCTTGCCCCAGGTCGACTTGGTCTGGAACTCGGTGCCATCAGTCATCTTGACCGTGATGGTGTGGTAATCGGGATGAATATCGGCCTTCATGGCATTGGTCCTTCGTAGCCTCGAAGCGGTTCCGACCGCCTCAGCTGTAAATGGGAAGGCGCGCGGGTAGCTGTTACGCGCCCTAAAAGCAAGGTGTTTGTCCGAAGACCTGGATCGGCTCGCAGGGCCGCAAGGGCGACCGCCCGCCCGCACCGGCCCCGTAGTGAATAGCCGGGAGGAGGTCGGCCCGGATGGGCCGACGCAAAACAAATTAGGCGTCCGCTATCATCGCGGTGAACTGCACCTCACAGGTGGTCTTGCCCTCGACGCTCGCCTTACCGGCAAACTTGCACACCTTGCTGCGTTGCTGGACGAAGCTCGCCTCCAGCTCAAGCAGGCAACCCGGCGTCACCGGGGCACGGAATTTCGCGCCTTCGATGGCCATGAAGAACACCAGCTTGCCGCTGCCCGCCAGCTCCAGCGTCTCCACAGCGAGGATGCCGGCGGCTTGCGCCAACGCCTCGATCTGAAGCACGCCGGGCATGATCGGCGCGCCGGGGAAGTGGCCCTGGAAAAAACCTTCGTTGAAGGTCACGCCCTTCACCGCCCGGATGGACTCGCCCTTGTTGAGCTCGACCACCCTGTCGACCAGCAGCATCGGATAGCGATGCGGCAGGGCGCTGAGGATCTTCGGGATGTCGTAGATGTCGCTCATGCGCCCTGCCCCGTCGATGCCTGTTTTAGCGGCCCGAAGTGGCCGGCTGACCCTGAGCAGCTTGCGCCTGTGCGGCGGCTTCCTGCTGCTGACGCATCTCGCGCGGCACCCAGCCTTCGGGCGGCGTGACCTGCACGCTCGGCAGCATGGTGTTGAGCTGGTTCAGCACGGCCTCGTTGAGGTTGTGCGAGTTGTCGGCCCACAAAACCGTGTCCGGGCTCACCACCAGGGTCACGCCAGCAGCCTGCGCGGCGGCCTGGACGGCAGCGCCAAGGCGCTCCTCGATCTGCTCGGTGACATAGGCCTCCGAACGCGAGATCGGCGCGAGGATCTGGTTGAGTTCGGCCTGCCCGCTCTGCTGCAACTGCTGGATCTGCTGCGCCTGCTGCTGCAAGGCAGCCTGATCGGGGTTCGCCGCCTGACGAGCGGTCTGGAACGCGGTCATCAGCGGGTTGATCTGGGCCTGCAAGGCGGCGCGGCGCTGTTCGGCCTGCTGCAACTGCGCGGCATAGGTCGTCTGCTGAGCGGTCTGCGCCGCCTGATAGGCCGTCGAGTTGGCAATCACCGCCGGCAAATTGACGATGGCGATCTTCTGCGCAGTTTGCGCCATGGCCGGAGCCGTGGCGAGAGGAGCGGTCAGAGAGGCGAGAGCGAGTCCTGCGGCAAGCGCGGTCTTGGTGAGGAGTTTCATCAGAATTGGGTCCCTACGTTGAACGAGAGTGTCTTGGTCTGGTCGCCCCGTTCCTTAGACAGGGCGTAGGCTAGATCGATCCTGAACGGACCGAAGGGCGAGTTCCAGTTTACGCCAATACCGGCGGTGATACGCGGCTTCCAGGTGTTGCCGACAAATTCCTCGGCGAAGAATCGACCGATAGGTTGAAATGCCTGCTCGTTGGTCGCGCCGGTCGGCGAGGTGGGGCTGGTGACGAATTCGTACTGCTGGTTGCCGTCACCGTCGAGCACAGGCGCGCCGCTGCCATCGACCTTGAGCTGGCTGTAGAGCAAGTCACCCGCAGCATTGCGCTGGGCGACCAGGATCGGATCATCGGGCGTGTTCTGGTTGAGTGCCGGGGTATCGACACCGAACACCGAACCGACATCGACGAAGATCGAGGGCCGCAAGCCAAGTTCACGCGCGCCGGAACCGAGCGGAATCTCGATTTCGGCACGAGCCAGATAGTAGGCCTTGCCGCCCAGGGCGTCGTCTTGGTTGTTGTCGTTTTCGAGATCGTTGAGGATGTAGTTACCGTCCTCATCCTGCGTGTAGAAACGGCGCACCACGCGCGGCCCGACACCTCGGATGTCAAAGCCGCGGATTTGCGATTCGCCGAGGAAGAAGCGGTCGGTCAGCAGCACGTCGCTCTGCCCCGGATCGCGGCTACCCCAACCCATGATGTAGCCACCCTCGAGGCGGAGCGAACCGATGAAGCCGCTGCCCAAAGGAACGAACTGCGCCGCTTCGGCCCGCGCCCGGAGATAGCGCGTGTTGCCGCCAAGCCCAGCCAGGTCGAGCCCAACCGTGGCCGAACGCCCGCGTGTGGGACGCAGTCGCGAATCGAGCGAGTTGTAGCTCAGCGAGAGCCCCAGGATCGACTGCGTCCGGCTGCCCAGCGCCTCGCACAGATAGCGACCGGAGCGCACCGGCTCGCAGGTGGCCACCCCGTCACCGTCGAAGTCGGCGAAGTAGGTCCGTTCGTCGACCGTAATATCCTGGAAATTGAGCGTATAGCTGGCCAGCGCGCTCAGGTATTCCGAAAGCGGAATGCCGGTCCTCAGCCGCGCGCCGGTGGTCGACTGTTCGTACGTTGCAGTCTGACTCGAATAGTAGCGGTTGTTGTAGTCTTGCCGGTAGATCTCGAAGCCGGCGGCGATATCACGGTCGAACACATGCGGCTCGGTAAAGCTGATGTTGCCCGACTTCTGATAGCGCGAATAGTTCACCCCCAGCCCGATCGACTGGCCGCGACCGCGGAAGTTGTTCTGCCGGATCGAACCGGAGAAAATGAAGCTTTCGAGGCTGGAGAAGCCCGCCGACAGCGACAGTTCGCCGGTCGGCCTTTCCTGGACGTTGGCAACGAGGCGAATGCGGTCGGCGGTCGAGCCCTCGACCTGCTCGATCTCGAAGTTCTCCTGGAAGTATCCCAGCGAGTTGATACGCGCGTTCGAGCGGCTCACCTGAAGCGAGCTGAACGCATCGCCCTCCGCGATGCGAAATTCGCGGCGGATCACCTTGTCCTGCGTCAACGTGTTGCCGTTGATCTCGATCGCCTCGATGTAGGTCCGGTCGGAATCGGCCACGGTGAAGGTGACGTCCATCGTCAGCGTTTCACGGTTGAGCCGGATGTCGGGCCGCACATTGGCGAAGGCATAGCCGAAGGCACCGGCGGTCTCGGTCAGGCCTTCGACGGTATTGTCGACCAGCTCTGCATTGTACCAGTCGCCGCTCTGCATGGTCAGCGAAGAGGTCAGCGCCTCGGAGCTGAAGTCGCGCAGCTGGCTGACCACCTCGACGTCGCCGAACTTGTAGCGTTCGCCCTCTTCGACCACGTAGGTGATGATGAAGTCGCGCTTGTCGGGCGTAAGCTCGGCCACCGCCGAAACGACGCGAAAATCAGGATAGCCTTCGGTCAGGTAGAACTGACGCAGCTTCTGCTGGTCGAAGGCGAGGCGATCGGGGTCGTAGCTGGTGTTCGAGCTGAAAATCTTGAGGAAGCCCGCCTCCTTGGTGACCATTTCCCCGCGCAGCTTGCCATCGGAAAACACCTCGTTGCCGATGATGTTGATCTGGCGGACCTTCGACTTCGGCCCCTCGGTGATCTCGAAGATCACGTCGACGCGGTTCTGGTCGAGCATCACCATCTGCGGCTCGACACTCGCAGCAAAGCGGCCTTGACGCTTGTACAGCTCGATAATGCGGGCAACGTCAGCGCGGACCTTCGAGCGGGTGAATATCTGGCGCGGCGAGAGGTTAATCTCGGGATAGATCTTGTCGTCCTTGAGGCGCTTGTTGCCCTCCAGCACGATGCGGTTGATCACCGGGTTTTCCTGCACCGTGATGACCACGTTGCCGCTATTGTTGGCGATCTGATAGTCGGAGAACAGCTCGGTCGCCGCGAGATCGAGCAGCGCCTGGTCAGCCGCGGCCGCAGTGTAGACCTGGCCTACACGCAGCTGAACGTAGCTGACGATGGTTGCCGGTTCGAGCCGCTGCGCGCCCGAGACAGCGATGGACCGAATGACATCGCCCTGCGGCTCACTCGGCGTGGCCTCTTCGGCGGCGCTATCGGCCTCGGTCTCCTGCGCCAGCGCGGTGCAAGGCAGGCCTGCCAGCATCGTGCAGCCCAGCAGGGTTGCAGCAAAGAATTTGGCACAAGGCGTCGCTGTCTTCGAACCCATTATCCGTCCACTCATCTCGGCACCGCAAGCCTCCCGGAACCAACCTTGCCCTTGCCATATCCAAACTGGCGAGTTGGGAAAGGTGGGATATGGCGCGAGAAGCGCCCTTGCCCGATGCGCCAAGCGCAATCAAGCAATCCGTCCGTATTGGGAAGCGAGTACCCGTCCTTATCCCCGCCTAGCTACCGAAGATCGGCAACTTGGCAATGTCCAGTATCGTGACGAACAGCATCAGCGCGAGCACGAATGCCATGCCGGTGCGGAACGCCCATTCCTGACTGCGCGGGCTGGCCGGCTTGCGACGGATCGCCTCTGCCGCATAAAAAGCCAGATGCCCGCCGTCGAGCGTGGGGATTGGCAGCAGGTTAATGAATGCCAAGTTAATCGAGATAAAGGCGATCAATTCCACGAAGGGTAGCGGGCCGAGGCTCAGCCGCTCGCCGGAAATCTTGGCGATCGTGATGGGGCCGCCAAGCTCCTCCACCGACCGTTCGCCGACGATGATCTGCTTGATCCCGGTGACCATCATGCCCATCAGATCGACGCTACGCTCGGCCCCGAAGGCAAGCGCGCCAAATGGCCCCTCACGCACGAATTCCTGCTCGAACGAACCGATCCCGATCCGCCCGATCCGCGAGGCGTTGCCGAAGCGATCCTTCAGTTCGATCTCGGCGATGGTCAGTTCTGTGGTACGCTCGGTCCCGTCGCGGTCATAGGTCAGGTCGACGGTGCGGCCCGGATAGGGCAGGATCAGTTCCTGTAGCTGCTGGAAGTTCTCGACCTCGTCACCATCGACGGCGACAATCCGGTCTTCCAGCTCCAGCCCTGCCGCCTCGGCGGGGGAACCTTGGGTGATCGCCTGCACCACGGGCGGGGTGCTCGGCACGCCGAAGCTCATCGCGAATCCGGCGAAGATCAGCACGGCAATCAGCAGGTTGGTAAGCGGCCCGGCCAGCACGATCAGCGCACGCTGATAGAGCCTGGCATGCTGGAACGCGCCCCGCTCTGCAGGCGCATTGGGATCGGGCGCAGAGGCAGGGTTCATGTCGCCTACGAACTGGACATAGCCGCCCATCGGGATCGCCGAGATTCTCCAACGGGTGCCCCGGCTGTCGGTGCGCCCCCAGAGCTCCTTGCCGAAGCCGACCGAAAAGACCTTTGCTCCGACACCAAACCAGCGGCCCACCAGATAGTGCCCCAGTTCGTGCAGGGTGACGAGAGGGCCGAGCATCAGCAGGAAGCCAGCCAGCATCATCCACAGGGGAACCGATTCGAAACTATCAGGCAACTTGCAACATCTCCTTGGCGCATGCCCTCGCCTCGGCATCGACGCATAGCACGTCTTCGAGACCGGCAGGCGCATCAGGCCCGAATTTTTCGAGCACTCTGCCAACCAATGCAGCAATTTGGGTGAATTTTATCTGACCGTCCAGAAAAGCGGCCACCGCAATCTCGTTGGAGGCATTGAGCACCGCCGGTGCGCCGCCGCCCGCCTGCGCCGCCTCGCGTGCCAGACGCGTGGCCGGAAAGCGCTCCTCATCGGGGGCAAAGAAGGTCAATTCGCCAATGGCGGCAAGGTCGAGCGGCTTGCACGGCGTGTCCATCCGCGCGGGGTAAGCAAGGCACGAGGCGATGGGCACGCGCATGTCAGACGGGCCGAGCTGCGCGAGGGTGGAGCCGTCGCGGTATTCGACCATCGAATGGATAATGCTCTGCGGGTGGACGACGATCCTTAGCCGGTCGAGCCCGACCGGGAACAAGTGCCAGGCTTCGATGAATTCGAGCCCCTTGTTCATCATCGTGGCGCTGTCGACGCTGATCTTCGCGCCCATGTCCCAGTTAGGGTGCGCAACGGCCTGTGCGGGGGTCGCGGCTTCCAGCTCGGCCAGTGACTTGGTGCGGAACGGCCCACCGCTTGCGGTGAGCGTGATCCAGCGCACGTCCTTGATCGCATTGCCTTCCAGGCACTGGAAGATCGCGTTGTGCTCGCTATCCATGGGCAGCAGCGTGGTGCCGTGGCGGCGCACCGCCGCCATCATTACGTCGCCTGCGGAAACCAGCGCCTCCTTGTTGGCGAGCGCCACCGTGCGGCCCTGCTCGATAGCGCGCATCACCGGGCCGAGCCCCGCGCAGCCGACAATCGCGGCAACGGTAACATCCACCGGGCGCGCTGCCGCATCGCACAGCGCCTCGCGGCCTCCAGTGGCTTCGATCTGCGTCCCTGCGAGGTGTTGGCGCAGTTCGGCCAGGCATCCTTCATCCGAAACAACAGCGACTTGTGCCTCGAACTCGATAGCGAGTTTCGCCAGCTTTTCCGCGGAACAATTGGCCGTAAGCGCAACGACCTGCCAATGGTCGCGGTTACGACGGATCAGGTCGAGCGTGGAATCGCCGATGGAGCCGGTCGCACCAAGGATGGAAATGGTGCGGGTCATGAGAGCCCAAAAATTTGCGGCGAAGTGATGAGCAGATAGAGGCCGACGAGAATCGACACCGCCACCAGTCCGTCGATGCGATCAAGCACGCCGCCGTGGCCGGGAATGAGGTTCGAAGAGTCCTTCATACCTGCCTTCCGCTTGAGCCAGCTTTCCAGAAAGTCGCCGCTCTGCGCGACGATGGCAATGAGCAGTCCAACACCGATAAGCGCCGCGTATTGTTCGGCATGGGGCTGCCAATACTGGCTGCAGCTCGTGGCAAAGCCACCGTGCATCGGAGCATAGCCCGGCTCGCGCCATTCGCACAGCCAGCGCGGAATCTGCGAATTGAGCACAATCGCCAGCGCCGCGCCAATCGCCCCTCCGCCCAGTCCCGCCCAGGTCTTCGATGGACTGATCCGCGGTGCAATTTTTGGCCCACCGATTGAGCGGCCGAAGAAATAGGCGAATACGTCAACCGCGATCACCGTGCTGATGATGAGCACCAGCCACGAGAGGCTTTGCGCGCTGACGCCTGCCAGCACGAAGGCGGCGAGGCCGAGGTAGATGGCCCCGAATGCTGTCCAGGCGAGCCGCGCCCCACCGGTGAAGCCCGCATTTGCGATGCGCGAAAACTCCCAGAAGCCGGCTGCACCCACAGCGACAATGAATGCGGTCAGCACCCAGCCGCCAAGCCAGATCGCTAAGCCCGCTCCAGCCAGCATGACCACCGCGCTTGCCGCGCGCACGCCGAGATCGGACGCACCCTTCGCCTTACGGTCAGCGCCCTCCATAGCGGCGCTCCCTCGTGGCAAATTCCTCGCAAGCCGCGCGCAGCTCGGCCTCGCCGAAATCGGGCCACAGGACATCGGTGAAGATCATTTCCGCATAGGCCGACTGCCACAGCAGGAAGTTCGACAGCCGCACTTCGCCGCTGGTGCGAATGAGCAGGTCCAACGGCGGCAGGTCGGCAGTATAGAGATGCTTCTCGATGGCCGAGGCCGTCACCTCGCCCTCTTCCGCCGCCAGCGCCGCCGCACGTACGATCTCCTGCTGCGCGCCATAGTTCAGCGCCACCGCCAGCGTGCGTGTGCCGCCTGCCGTGCGTTCCAGCGCATCATCAAGTCGCGCGACAATATCCGGCTCGAAAGCCTTGTAATCGCCAATAATTCTTAATCGCAAACCCTTGGCAATGAACTCTGCGATATTCGCTTCGATGAAGCGGCGCATCAGGTTCATGAGGTCGGAGATTTCCTCCGCTTCGCGCTTCCAGTTCTCGCTGCTGAAGGCATAAAGTGTCAGGCACTCGATCCCGAGCACTTCGCAGGCCTCGACCACGCGCTTGACCGCATCGCCGCCCGCCTTGTGCCCCATGGCACGCGGCAGCCGGCGCCTCTTCGCCCAGCGGCCGTTGCCGTCCATGATAATGGCGACATGGCGGGGATAGGACGGTGCGGACATGGAAACCTTTCTGGCGCTTACTGCGTCAGGATTTCCTTTTCCTTGGCCTCGGTCGCCTTGTCGACATCCGCGACATACTGATCGGTCAGTTTCTGAACCTCGTCCTCAAGGCGCTTGCGCTCGTCCTCGGAGATTTCCTTCTTCTTCTCGTCGTCCTTGAGCGCTTCGTTGGCATCGCGGCGCACGTTGCGAATCGCAATCTTGGCCTGCTCACCATAGTTTCCGGCCAGCTTGGCCAGTTCCTTGCGCCGTTCCTCGTTGAGATCGGGGAGCGGCAGGCGGATCGTCTGCCCGTCGCTCATCGGGTTGAGGCCGAGATTGGCCTTGGTGATGCCCTTCTCGACGGCGCTGACGTTCGACTTGTCCCACACCTGCACGCTGAGCATACGCGGCTCGGGCGCCGAAACCGTGGCGACCTGGCTGAGCGGCATCATCGAACCGTAAACCTCGACCACGACCGGATCGAGCAATGCAGTGTTCGCGCGCCCCGTCCGCAGGCCACCAAGGTCGCCCTTGAGGCTCTCTACTGCGCCCGCCATGCGGCGTTCCACGTCAGCCTTGTCGTACTTTGCCATGATAAGTTCCTGAAATTCGTTATGTCTGTGTCAGTCCTTGCGGACAATCGTCTGCACACCCTCACCCGCCAGAACGCGCGCCACGTTGCCCTTCTCGCGGATCGAGAACACCACGATCGGGATGTCGTTCTCGCGACACAGCGCCACTGCCGCTGCATCCATAACCTTGAGATTGGCCGAAAGCACCTGCGAATACGAGATAGTTTCGAAGCGGACCGCATCGTCGGCCTTTTTCGGGTCCTTATCGTAGACCCCGTCGACGCTGGTGCCCTTGAGCAGCGCGTCGCAATTCATCTCCGCCGCGCGCAGCGCCGCGCCGGTGTCGGTGGTGAAGAACGGGTTGCCGGTGCCTGCCGCGAAGATCACGATCCGCCCCTTCTCCAGATGCCGCTCGGCGCGGCGGCGGATATAGGGCTCGCACACGGCGGGCATGGGAATGGCGCTCTGCACGCGGGTTTCGACGCCCGCATTCTCCAGCGCATTCTGCATCGCCAGCGCGTTCATGACGGTCGCCATCATGCCCATGTAGTCGGCGGTGGTGCGATCGAGCCCCTTGGCTGCACCCGAAATTCCGCGAAAGATGTTGCCGCCACCGATCACGAGGCAGATTTCCAGCCCGGTTGCATGGGCCGCCTTCACCTCTTCGGCAAGGCTGGCGACGAATTCCGCGTCAATGCCGAATTCCTGCTCGCCCATCAGCACCTCGCCCGAAAGTTTGAGCAGGATGCGTTTGGTGTCGGGCAGGAGCATGGGAGCAGATTCCTCGGGCGTGAAGCGGGTGTTGCGCGCTCTTAGAGGGCGGCGGCGCACGTGCCAAGGGGCGCGGCGATATATGGGCCGACTTGCAATGAACCCCATCCCCCGCCAACATCCGCCAATGGCCCGATTTCTCGCTTTTTCGGCGCGCCACTGGCGCAAAGCGGTGGTGGCGTTCACGCTGATCGCCGCCGCAGTGGCGGGTAAGGCATGGTATGACACCATGCGCGATCCGGTCGTGCATCTTGCCAGCGTCAGGCTTGATGGCATGAAGCCCGGCACCGGGCCAATTTCGGCGGCTGTAATTTCCGACGTTCACATTGCCGGACCTGACATGCCCCCGAAGCGGCTCAAGCGTATCGTCGCGCAGATCAACGCGCTTTCGCCAGATATCGTGCTGATCGCAGGCGACCTGGTCAGCGAGAAGGCTCTGGCCACCCACCTTTACACGGCTGAGGAAATTGTCGCCCCGCTTGGAGGATTGCGCGCGCCGCTAGGGGTGGTGGTCGTTCCAGGCAACCATGATCACTGGTTCGGCTGGGACAGCCTGAAAACGCAACTGGCGGCAAACCACGTCACTGTCCTGCAAAACGAAGCCGTGCAGATCGGCCCGCTTGCGATCGGGGGCGTCGATGACGCCTACACCGGACATGACGATGTGCCCGTGGTGTTGGCGGCGATCGAGCGCCTGGCGGGCGGTCGCCTGTTGCTGACCCACAGCCCGGACATAGCCCCGCAAGTGCCTGCCGAAGTCTCGCTGGTCGTCGCCGGGCACACCCATTGCGGGCAGATTCGCTTCCCCCTTGTCGGCGCCGTCTCCCACATGTCGCGCTATGGTGACCGCTATGGCTGCGGCAAGGTCGTCGAGGGTGGGCGGACGACCATCGTCGGCGCAGGTCTTGGCACAAGCGTTTTGCCGGTGAGGTTCGGCACGCGGCCCGAAATCTGGCTTCTCACCTTGGCAGCATCGCGATAGCAAAACGGCCGCCGGAGCATCCCCCGGCGGCCGTCTTTAAGTCTGCAATGATCGAAAGGATCAGCCGGCCACAGCCGCGGCCACTTCCGCCGCGAAGTCGGTTTCTTCCTTTTCGATGCCTTCGCCGAGCTGGAAGCGGACATAGTCCTTCAGCACGATCGACGTGCCAGCTTCCTTGCCTGCCTTGGCCACAACGTCGGCGATCGGGGTCTTGTTGTCCATCACGAAGATCTGGCTAAGGAGAGCGTTCTCCTTGGCGTACTTCTTGACGGCACCATCGACCATCTTTTCCTGCACCTCGGCAGGCTTGCCGCTCTCGGCAGCCTTCTCCGCAGCGATCTTGCGCTCGCGCTCGATCACGTCGGCATCGAGGCCGTCAGCGTCCAGCGCCTGCGGGAAGGCTGCGGCGATGTGCATCGCGATCTGCTTGCCGAGCGGCTCGAGCACGTCGGCACCGGCCTCGCTCTCAAGCGCGACCAGCACACCGATCTTGCCGAGGTTCGGCGCGGCGGCATTGTGCATGTATGGCACGATCAGACCGTTCGACACGGCCACGCTCTTCATGCGGCGAACCTGCTGGTTCTCGCCGATGGTGGCGACATTGTTGGTCAGCTTGTCGGCCACGGTGCCGCCATCGGGATAGGTCGCAGCCTTGAGCGCTTCCACATCGTCGCTTTCGACGCCGAGAGCTACCTCGGTAGTCTTGCGCACGAAGTCCTGGAACTGCTCGTTCTTGGCAACGAAGTCGGTCTCCGAGTTCACCTCGACGGCCACGCCCTTGGTGCCTTCGACAGTCACGCCGACAAGGCCCTCGGCCGCGGTGCGGCTGGACTTCTTCTGCACGGCAGCAAGGCCCTTGGCGCGCAGCGCGTCAACCGCAGCTTCGATGTCGCCGTTGGTTTCTTCGAGCGCCTTCTTGGCGTCCATCATGCCTGCGCCGGTCTTTTCGCGGAGCGCCTTCACGTCGCTTGCGGTAAATGCAGCCATTGTTTTCTTCCTTTATTCTGTTCCGGTGGCGCCGGACCTGTGATGGCCGGCGCCTTGGAGTGCCTGTGTGACATGCCGCTTACATTGAGCGGCTTGCGCCCAGATCAGGCGTCGGCAGCGGCCTGGGCAGCCGGAGCTTCGGCGACGGCGGCCTCTTCCGGCGGGACGTCCATGGCACCGATGTCGGCACCCGAATCGGCCACACCTTCACCGCGACCGCTCGACGCGGCAGCAGCCACGGCCTCACAGTAGAGGCGCACGGCGCGGCTGGCGTCGTCGTTGCCGGGAATCGGGAAGGCGATGCCCGAAGGATTGACGTTGGTGTCGAGCACCGCGACGACCGGAATGCCGAGCACGTTAGCTTCCTTGATCGCGAGATCTTCCTTGTTGGCGTCGATCACGAACATAACGTCCGGCACGCCGCCCATGTCGCGGATACCGCCGAGCGACAGCTCGAGCTTGTCGCGCTCACGGGTGAGGTTGAGGATTTCCTTCTTGGTCAGGCCGGCGGTGTCTCCGCCGAGCATTTCTTCCAGCGTCTTGAGACGACGGATGGAGCCCGAGATGGTCTTCCAGTTGGTGAGCATGCCGCCCAGCCAGCGGTGGTTGACGAAGTGCTGGCCGCACGAACGCGCCGTCTGGGCGATCGGCTCGGCCGCCTGGCGCTTGGTGCCGACAAACAGCACCTTGCCGCCCGCACGGGTGGTCGACTGAATGAAGTCAAGCGCGCGTGCCATCAGCGGCACGGTCTGCGACAGGTCGATAATGTGAACACCGTTGCGGGCGCCGAAGATATACGGCTTCATCCGCGGGTTCCAGCGGTGGGTCTGGTGGCCGAAGTGTGCGCCGGCCTCGATCAATTGCTGCATCGTGACGGTAGGAGCCGCCATAGGTAAATTCCTTTCCGGTTAAGCCTCTGGATAGCGGGGAACCGGACCCGGCAAGAGCCGGATGCGGCACCGGTGATGTGTGCCATCCATGTGGATTTGCTGAAAAACGCCCATGCAAGGGAATCGCATAGCCCGCTTCAACGCGGCGGCCTTTAGCGGACGTGCACCAAATAATCCAGCCCAAACTGCGCGCGCCCCGTAGCGAACACCGGAACTCGGCCGATCTTCGTATTTGTTCCAGAACGGACGAAAAACGACTTGACGCAACGGAACAAAAATAGAACAGAGGGGCCATTGAGAACATTGCCGGAACACCCGGCGGTTTGCAATAAGGAAGCTTACGATGATCCTTGCTGTCGCTCTCTCGTTATTTTTCGGTGCCGTCGCCGGATTGTCGCTACTCGTGTGCTATCGCTCCGGCGCCGAGGGCCTCGCGCAATGGCGCAGTATCCGCGCCGAACTTTCGTTTATCGATCGGGCCGCTCGGCCAGGGATTGCTCCACTTCATCCACGCCCAGCGGCTTTCGCACAGGGGGCTTGGCGGCTTCGTCGCGAGCGCGTCTGACCCTTGAATAGCGCATGATGCCAAGCGGCATCAGCGCGAGGTAAACCACGCAGATAAACGCCAGCGTCCACCATGGCTCGCTCAGCAGCGCGGCGAACAGCAGACCCGAAAGAGCAATCGCCGGCAGCCTTACGTCGGTAGACGGGCGCAGCGATTTCCAGCTCAAGGTGGCGATGTTGCTGATCATCAGCACCGCTATCGCCAGCGCCCATACACCCACCAATATCGGCTCGCGGAAGATCGCCAGACCGCTGCTCAGCCACAGATAGAGCGGCAGGAAGACGAGCCCCGCCCCTACCGGCGCCGGAACCCCAGTCAGGAAGCCGGCAGACTTATGCGGCTGCTCGTCAACATCGATCTGCGCGTTGAAACGGGCGAGCCGCAGGGCGCAGCAGATGGCGAAGGCGAGCGCTGCGAACCACCCCAACCGGGGCAAATCCTGCAACGACCACAGGAATAGCACCAGCGCTGGCGCCATGCCGAAGCTCAGCGAATCGGCAAGGCTGTCCAGCTCGGCACCAAAGCGCGACTGCGCTTTCAGGAGCCGCGCGATACGGCCATCGATCCCGTCGAGCATTCCGGCGAGGATGATGGCGAACATGGTCTTTTCCCACTCGCCCTCGATGGCAAACCGGATCCCGGTCAGCCCGGAACACAGCGCCGCTGCCGTAATCGCATTGGGCAGCACCGCGCGCATCGACAGCCCGCGTGGGGCCAGCGAGCGCTGAGTCGATTCGTCCTCGCTTGCCTTGGGGCCGAGCCAGGCCGGGCCATGCGGCACCGGTCGCTCTTCAAGCGGCAGTTCGTTGCGGTCGAGATCTTCGTCGCTCATTCTCGCCCCCTACTGCGTCACGCCTTCGATCAGCGCTGCCGCCCCGACCTCGGCCAAAACCGTTTCGCCCGCGATCATCCGCTGGCCGGGAAGCACCTTGGGGTCAGTCCCGGCGGGCAGATAGACATCGACGCGGCTGCCGAACCGGATCAGACCGACGCGCTGCCCTGCCGCAACGATGTCGCCAGGCTTCACAAAGGGCACGATTCGTCGTGCCACCAAACCGGCGATCTGCGTAAAGCCCACGGGCGAGCCGTCGGCCTTTTCGATGAGGATATGCTGGCGCTCATTCTCTTCGCTGGCCTTGTCGAGGTCGGCGTTGAGGAAGCGGCCTGGCACGTAGACGATCCGGCGGATTGTTCCGGCCACGGGCGCACGGTTGATGTGGACGTCGAACACCGACATGAAGATCGAAATGCGCGTGACCGGTTCGCTGCCGAGGCCGGGGCGCCCCTGCTCGTCAGCTCCCTGCAGTTCGGGCGGCGGTGGAACCTGCGTAATCAGCGAGACCATGCCATCGGCCGGTGCCACGATTAGCCGGTCTCCCTGCGGCACCACACGTTCGGGATCGCGGAAAAAGGCGAACACACCGCCGGTCAGCGCCAGCAGCGGCCAGCCGAGATATTCCCAATCAATCAGGAACAGCACGATCAGTGCGATAGCCAGAGCCAGCAGCCCGAAGCGGCGCCCCTCGGGATGGACGGGCGGAAAGCTCCACTCGCCAATACCGCGCCCGCGATTGTCTTTCAGTTCACCTGCCATCGGAACAATTTAGTAAATGCAGCGTGAGCCTACAAGCGCAGCCGCAGGCTTATGCGCGGGTTTGCCGAGCCTGAACGCGGCTGGGGGTCGCATCGGTGGGTGGCGGCGGTGGTGGACAGGGCTGGATTCGAACCAGCGTACGCTTGCGCGGGCAGATTTACAGTCTGCTGCCTTTAACCACTCGGCCACCTGTCCACACAGATGCCGGATGCAGGCCATATAACCTGCTGCGAAAGTGGCCCCGAAAACAGGGCCGCTCCGGCCGAGAGGCGCCCCTTTGGCGAAGCGCCGCTTGCCTGTCAATGGTCGCGCTGGCACTAGGCGCGCGAAAGTAGGACACGAAATGGCAAAACAGTCGGAAAAACGAAATCTGCGCGGCCGCGCCGGGCGCATGAAAGGCGGACGCGGCTCGGGCCGCGCTGGTAAGGGCGCCGTGCGGCTATGGGGCCGCCATGCGGTCGAGGCCGCGCTCCTCAATCCCGCTCGCCAGCACCGCAAGCTCTGGGCCACCCATGAAGGCGTCGAGAGCCTGGGCGGCGACCTGCCGTCCGGTTTTCCCCTGGAATATGCCGGACCGGAAGACCTCGCCCGCCTCGTCGCGCGCGATGCGCCGCACCAGGGGCTGGTGCTCGAATGCGAACCGCTTGAAGATCTGCACCTTAACGACGTGCTCGATAGCGACGACAACCGGCCGATTCTCCTGCTTGATCAGGTGACCGATCCGCACAATGTCGGCGCGATTCTCCGCTCGGCGGCGGCCTTCGATGCAGCTGCCATCGTTACGCAGGATCGCCATGCCCCGCCCGAAGGCGGCGTGCTGGCAAAGTCTGCCTCCGGCGCGCTGGAAAAGGTGCCATGGGTCCGGGTGGTAAACCTGTCGCGCGCGCTCGAGGAGATTGCCGAGGCCGGATACTGGCGCATCGGCATGACCGGTGAGGCCGAGGCAACGCTTGCCGAAGCCCTTCCCACCGGGCCGGTTGCGCTGGTGCTGGGAGCTGAAGGCGAAGGCATGCGCGCCAATGTCGAAAGCCATTGCGACGCGCTGGCCAAGCTGCCGATCAGCGAGGCAATGGAGAGCCTCAACGTCTCCAACGCCGCAGCCATCGCCCTCTACGCCATAGCGACGCGCACGGCGGGCTGACCGCCCAAGGGCAAAGAAAAAGCCGTCCCGCAAGGGACGGCTCATCTTGCCGGCCGCAAAGACCGGACGCAGGTTGGACCGGCTTAGTTGACCGCATCCTTGAGGCCTTTGCCAGCCTTGAACTTGGGCTGGGTCGAAGCCTTGATCGTCATCGGTTCGCCAGTGCGCGGATTGCGACCCGTGGAAGCCTTGCGCTTTGCAACCGAGAAGGTGCCAAAGCCAACAAGGCGAACTTCGTCACCTTTCGACAGGGCACCTGTGATGGTGTCAAACACACCTTCGACAGCCTTGGTAGCATCACTCCGCGACAGGCCGCTGACGTCAGCAACGGCACCGATCAATTCGTTCTTGTTCATCTCGTTGGAAACCCCTCGTTCCAGTGTCCTAGCGGCAAGCCAAGAAGCGGATACAGACTCGCCGCGCTGGCGCAGCAAGAGAGCGACTTTTGCCCCCAGTGTCAAAGGCAAAGCCACTCCAACAGGCGTAATTCTGCGGTAAATTCAAGGTTTAGATAGTTTGGCCACCCATTAATTACCGAACCAACCGGCCACCCGATGAAACTGCGGCATGATATCTGAACGATTCGCTGCGGCGCAACGC
This sequence comes from Aurantiacibacter flavus, assembly GCF_039710615.1. Taxonomy (NCBI): domain Bacteria; kingdom Pseudomonadati; phylum Pseudomonadota; class Alphaproteobacteria; order Sphingomonadales; family Erythrobacteraceae; genus Aurantiacibacter; species Aurantiacibacter flavus. The sequence goes on along the minus strand of NZ_JBDLBR010000001.1, from coordinate 696,987 downwards.
GGGTGTTGCGCCGCAGCAGCAGCAGCTCAATGGGCGGTTGGCGGAAGCGGAGTGTCGCCGCCGTTGGCAGGCTGGCTCGCCAGATCGTCGGCCTCGGTCCATTCGATCGGAGCGGGAATCGCGCTCAAGGCATGTTCGAGAACCTGATCGACATGGCTGACCGGAACGATCTCGAGACCTTCCTTCACATTGTCCGGAATCTCGGCGAGATCTTTCTCGTTCTCCTCGGGGATCAGGACTTTCTTGATCCCGCCGCGCAGCGCCGCCAGCAGCTTCTCCTTCAACCCGCCAATCGGCAGCACCCGGCCCCGCAGCGTGACCTCGCCGGTCATCGCCACCTCGGGCCGCACGGTGATACCGGTGAGGGTCGAGACGATCGAGGTGACCATGCCGATGCCCGCACTCGGCCCATCCTTGGGCACCGCGCCTTCGGGCAGGTGGATATGGATGTTCTTGCGCGCGAAAACGCTGGGCTTGATCCCATAGGCAGGTGCCCTCGCCTTCACGAAACTGAAGGCCGCCGCGACGCTCTCGTTCATCACGTCGCCGAGCTTACCGGTCGTTTTCACCTCGCCCTTGCCCGGTGTGGTGACGCTCTCGATGGTTAGCAACTCGCCGCCGACCGAAGTCCAGGCGAGGCCCGTCACCGCGCCGACCTGCGCCTCGTCTTCCGACACGCCATGCTTGAAGCGGCGCACGCCGGAGAAATCGGCGAGGTTTTCGGGTGTGATGGTCACGCTCTTGGTCTTGCCTTCGAGAATCTGTCGCAGCGCCTTGCGGCACAGCTTGGCGATCTCGCGTTCAAGCGTACGCACCCCGGCCTCACGGGTGTAATAACGGATCAGGTCGCGCAGCCCCTCTTCGGTGAGCGTGAACTCACCCTTCTTGAGCCCATGCGCCTTGATCTGCTTCGACACCAGATGCCGGGTCGCGATCTCGACCTTCTCGTCTTCGGTGTAGCCCTCGAGGCGGATGATCTCCATCCGGTCAAGCAGAGGCTGCGGCAGGTTTAGCGAGTTCGCCGTGCAGACGAACATGACGCCCGACAGGTCGATGTCGAGTTCGAGATAGTGATCCTGGAACTTGGCGTTCTGTTCGGGATCGAGCACCTCCAACAACGCCGAAGCCGGATCGCCGCGGAAGTCCTGTCCCAGCTTGTCGATCTCGTCGAGCAGGAACAGCGGATTGCTGGTGCCGGCCTTCTTGAGGTTCGACACGATCTTGCCCGGCATCGAGCCGATATAGGTGCGCCGGTGGCCACGAATCTCGGCCTCGTCGCGCACACCGCCGAGCGACTGGCGAATGAACTCGCGCCCCGTCGCCTTGGCGATCGATTTGCCGAGGCTGGTCTTGCCGACGCCGGGAGGGCCGACGAGGCACAGGATCGGACCTTTAAGCTTGTTGGTGCGCGCCTGCACTGCGAGATACTCGACGATCCGGTCCTTCACCTTGTCGAGCGCATAGTGATCGGCATCGAGCACCTCCTGCGCCTTGGCGAGATCCTTCTTCAGGCGGCTCTTCTTGCCCCACGGCAGGCCGAGCAGCACATCGAGATAGTTGCGCACGACGGTCGCCTCGGCGCTCATCGGCTGCATCGACTTGAGCTTCTTGAGTTCCGCTTCGGCCTTGGCCTTGGCTTCTTTCGACAGCTTGGTCTCGCCGATCTGCTTGGTGAGTTCGGCGATCTCGTCGCCCTCCTCGCCCTCGCCGCCGCCCAGCTCGCTCTGGATCGCCTTCAATTGCTCGTTGAGATAGTATTCGCGCTGGGTCTTCTCCATCTGCCGCTTCACGCGGCCACGGATCTTGCGTTCGACCTGGAGGACCGAAAGCTCACCCTCCATCACCGAGAAAACCATCTCCAGCCGCTTCAGGACATCGGCCTCGGCCAGCAACTGCTGCTTGCTATCGACCTTGGCGGCAAGGCTGGCGGCAATGGCATCGGCCAGCGCCCCTGCATCCTCGATGTCGCGCAGCTCGCCCTCGATCTCGTCGCTGAGCTTCTTGTTGTGGCGGGCATATTCGGCAAACTGGTCAAGCGCCGAGCGCATCATCGCCGAGACTTCGTTGCCCGAGGCGGTCTGTTCCTCGATCAGCGCGGTCTGGGCCATTACGAAGCCCTCGCTTTCGCGCATGTCTAGCATCTTGGCGCGCGCCTGCCCTTCGACCAGCACGCGCACGGTGCCATCGGGCAGTTTGAGCATCTGCTGAACCTGCGCGATCACGCCGACGTGATAGAGATCGTCGGCCTCGGGATCGTCGCAGTTGGGATCGAGCTGGGCGACCAGCAGAATATCCTGATCGCCAGCCATCGCCGCTTCAAGCGCGGCAACCGACTTGTCGCGGCCCACGAACAGGGGCACGACCATGCCGGGAAACACGACAATGTCGCGTAAGGGAAGAAGGGGAAATGCGGTCATAAATAGGTATCCGAAAGCTCGTTTACTCAAGGATATGGGGACGACCGCCCGCCCCTGCAATGCGATAAAAGGCCGGGGCTGTGGACGGAGCCAACAGCCACCGGCCAGTCGGCTTAGCCCATGCCGGGAAGATTGAAACCGGGCGGCAGGCCCAGGCCGGACTGCATTTCCTGCATCTGCTCGTTAGCGGCGCGGTCGGCCTTGTCGCGCGCATCGTTGAAGGCGGCCGCGACGAGGTCTTCCAGCATCTGCTTCTCGTCCGGCACAATCAGGCTGTCGTCGATGGCGACGCCGATAATGCGCCCACGCGCACTGGCACGGACCTTTACCAGACCGCCGCCAGAATTGCCCTCGACCTCGATATTGTCGAGCTTCACCTGCGCGTCGCTCATCTGCTGCTGGATCTTCTGCGCCGCTTCCTGCGCGGCCTTCATCATTTCTTCCATGCTCTGCATTTGTCTGTCCTCGTTCTAGCCGCGCTGGCTCCACTGCTGGTGGCCGCGCGGCGCTTCTGTATCCTCGACGAATTCGGCCTCGGGAAAGGCCTCGAGAGTGGCCCGGACCAGCGGATGAGCCCGCACCCGCGCTTGCTCCGCAGCCGCTTCGGCCTCGGCCTGCTCGGTGAGCGAGGGCGCACCCTGCCCCTCCCCGCGTTCGACCCGCCAGCTTGCGCCGGTGGCTTTCACCAGCGCCTCGCGAATCTCGCGCGAGGGATCGTCGCTGATGCCGTCTGCGAGTTGGTAGATAAGTTCGCCCGGGGCAAGGCTGATCACCCGCACCCAGTCGCGCATGGTGGCTGCCGCGATCAGCGCGCCACTGGCATCGACCCGGTCGACCAGCTCGGACCATTCGATCCCGGCCGCTTGTGCCGAAGCGACCGGAGCTGCGGCTGCCCCCCCTGCCGGCGCGCCCGCAGACGGCGAGCCAACGCCCGAGCCGCTTGCGGCCATATCCTGCAATTGCCGGGCAAGCTTGCCCGGATCGGGCATGTCGGCAGCATGGAGCACGCGCAGCAAGGCCATCTGCGCCGCCACCAGCGGATCGGGCGCGCGGGCCACTTCCTCGTGTCCCTTGAGCAGCAACTGCCACAAACGGTGGACCTGCCCCGGCGACAAGCGCCCGGCCCAGTCGCTCACCGCTTCGCGCTCATCAGCGATCGGCGCATCGCTTTCACCGCCTGCGACCTGCGCCAGCGCGATCTTGTGCGTAAACTCCATCAAGGAGCGGATCAGCGCCAAAGGCTCGACCCCGAGCGCATACTGTCCGTCGACCGCCGAAAGCATCTCGGGCGCTTCGCCTTTCAGCAGGTGCTCGAACAGCCGCCGCCGCGCGCCGCGATCGGCAAGGCCGAGCATCGACTGAACCTTGGCGGCAGTAACCTTGGTTTCGCCCTCGCCCGAATCCATATCGGCATGGGCAATGGCCTGATCGAGGATCGACAGACCGTCACGGACCGAACCCTCGGCAGCAGCGGCGACCAGCGCGATGGCCTCGTCCTCGGCTGTCACGCCTTCCAGCTCGCAGATGTGGGCGAAGTGGCTCGCCAGCAGCTCGGACGGAATGCGGCGCAGATCGAACCGCTGCGTGCGGCTCAGCACCGTTACCGGCAGCTTGTCGACTTCGGTGGTCGCGAACAGGAACTTCACATGCGCAGGCGGCTCTTCGAGCGTCTTCAGCAGCGCGTTGAAGGCATTGCGCGAGAGCATGTGAACTTCGTCGATGATGTAGATCTTATAGCGCGCCGATACGGCGGAATAGCGCACCGCCTCGATGATCTCGCGCACGTCGTCGACGCCGGTGTGGCTGGCGGCGTCCATCTCGATCACGTCGATATGGCGCCCCTCGGCGATGGCCTTGCACGGCTCGCAAACGCCGCACGGATTGATCGTCGGGCCGCCCTCGCCATCGGGGCCGACGCAGTTGAGTGCCTTGGCGATCAGCCGCGCGGTGCTGGTCTTGCCGACCCCGCGCACGCCGGTCATCAGGAAGGCATGAGCCAGCCGGTCGCGCGCGATGGCGTTGGAAAGCGTGCGCACCATCGGCTCCTGCCCGATCAGCTCGGAAAAGGTCTGCGGCCGATATTTGCGCGCTAGCACGCGATAGGGCTGATTCGCGGCCAGGGGAACTGGCGCAGGCGCGACCGGTGCGGGGGCAGCCTCCTCCGCCACACGAGCAGGCGCAGCAACAGGCTCCGAATCGCCGAACATGGCGTTCTGCCCGGCGGCTTCCAGCTCTGCCGCGCTTGGCTTGGCCTCGTCCTCTTCGCCCTGATCCCAAGGCGGCAGGCCAGAATTGTCCGGTGAATCGCTCATGCCCGCAATCTAGGCCGGAGCGGACGCGCTGTCGAACGATTGCACCAGCGCTGTGCCCGCATAATTCTCTGACTGAAGAGATAAGAGGAGCCGAGCGACCCGCCGCAAGACACTTGGGCTGCTTCCTTCCGGACCTGACCCGGTGAGCGAACGCAAACGTCCACCCGACTCCCGGCGCGCCATATGGCAACCTAACCGCGACAGTTCAAGCGCAAGATCACGCTCCGGGGCGAACAAGCTTCGCCGCGATAGCGCCAACCTCGGCCCCGAGCTTGTCGACAAAGGCTCCCGTCTCGCGCGGGCGGTCGAGCATGAAGGCCAGCGTGTACCAGCCCTCGCCATCGGGATCGAACACCGCGATATCGTTGATCTCCTCCGCGCCGGGTTCGGCACAAAAACCGGTCTTGTCGCCCACACGCCAGCCTTCGGGCATTCCTGCGCGCAAGCGGTGAAGCCCGGTCACACTCGCCGCCAGCCACCCGGCAAGCTGATCGCGTTGGGCGTCGCCGAGGACCGCATCATCGTGCATGACCTTGCGATAGGTTTCGGCAAAGGCCAGCGGAGCGGTGGTGTCGCGCGGATCGCCCGCGGCGTTTTCGTTGAGTTCGAGTTCGCGCCGGTCAAGCCGGGTCACATCGTCGCCAAGGCTGCGAATCCACTGTGTGAGCCCGCTCGGGCCACCTACCTGATCGAGCAGCAGGTTGGCCGCAGCATTATCGCTCACAGTCACGATATGCTCGGCCGCCTCGCCGACCGTCATCCACCCTTCGTCCAGCCGCGAGCGGGTGAACGGCGCATGGCCTTCCACCGCCGCCGGATCGATCGTCAGCCGGTCGTCAAGCTGCAACCCGTTCGGGTCTGAGAGGATACGCGCGGCCAGCAGCGTCTTGAACGTCGAGCACATGGCGAACCGCTCGTCGCCGCGATGCGAGAGCAGCACGTGCCCTTCGGGATCGACCAGCGCAACGCCAAGCCGACCGCCACTGCGCTCCTCGATATCGATGATTCGGGCGGTTGCCGCCTCGATTGCCGCGCCAGAGGGCGCGCTAGCCTCGGTCGACTGGCTCTGCACATCGCTCGCAGGCGCAGCACATCCACCCGCCGCGATCAGCGCGGCGAGAATACCGTAATTCCAGATTTTCACTTGTGGTCAGACTCTTACTTGAAGTTGTCGGCGTAGGCCTGAATCTTCAGCGCGCGCGGCGGGGTCTTGTGGACGATGACGTCGATGCCGTGCTTGCTGGCATAGGCCTGCGCGGCCTCGCAGCTTTCGAACTTCAGCTGCACCTGCTGCTGGGTGTCGCCGCTCCCGGCCCAGCCCATCAAAGGATCAGGCTTCTTGGCTTCGGCGGGCACGAAATCGAGCACCCACTGATCGGTGCGGGCCTTGCCGGACTGCATGGCGTTCTTCGGACGCTGGTAGATACGGGCTTGCATGATTCTGGCCTGCGCATTTGTAAGAGATCTCTTCCCGCACGCCCTGAGCCTGTCGAAGGGCCGCCTTTCACCTTGCGGTGTTGTACCAAGCCGGCAAAGTAAAAACGATCCTTCGACAGGCTCAGGATGAGCGGAATCGCGAATTCCGCTCCTAGATCACTCGTTCGAACGTGTGAAGGCATTCTTGGTCTTGAGGCTCGGACGCTCGGCCCAAGGTTCATCGGGCCAGCGATGTTTCGGGTAGCGACCCTTCATATCCTTGGCGACGTCCGCCCACGATCCGCGCCAGAAACCGGGCAGGTCGCGCGTGGCCTGTAGCGGCCTTCCCGCCGGGCTGGTGAGGTGGATAAGCAAGGGCGTGGTGCCGATCATCGGATGCTGGTCGAGCCCGAACAGCGCCTGCACCCGGACCTCGCAGGCGGGGGCATGATCGCTGTCGTAGTCGATGGCATGGTGCGTGCCAGCCGGACTGACGAACTGGCGCGGGGCGAGCCGGTCGAGGTTCTGGCGTTCTTCCCACGAGAGCAGGTTCAGCGCCGCCTCGGCATAGCGCCCCGGCGGCAGGTCTAGCTTTCGCTTGCCATCGAGCAGCGGGGCCAGCCACTCTTGCGCACGGGCGGCAAGCTGATCGGGCGCGAGCACCGCAATCCCGGCGAACCGGCCTCGGGCGAGGAGACTTTTCGGCAGTAGGTCCACAAGGTTATCCACAGCCTTTTCCACCAGCAGCGCGTTGATGGCCTCCGGGTCCGGCGCAGGGTCAGGCCCGCTGGCGAGCGTGATTGCGCCCAGCCGACGCTCGAGCCGCGCCTCGACCCTGCCCTCCGCCGCGTTCCAGCGCGCGACGGATCGTTTCTCGATCTGGTGGCCAAGGTGCTGTTCGATATCTTCGAGCATGAGCGGTGCGGCGGCAGTGATCCGGGCGGCCTTGGCCTGCCCCTGCGCATCGCCAATCGCGAGCCACTCGGCGCGCGCGAGTGGGCTGGCCGGATCCAGTCGATAGCCACGCCCACCGGCCGAGAGCCATGTCTCACCCGAGGGATCACGGCGGCGGGCGATGTTTTCCGGGAGCGCGCGGGCGATGAGGATGGCGGGGCTCGCAGCCGGAACACCATCCGTTCGTGTCGAGCGCAGTCGAGACGCATCGCGTCCGGTGTCTCGACTGCGCTCGACGCAAACGGTGCTTGTACCATTGTCCGCCGCCAACTTCGCCCACCGCTGCGCCAGCTTGCGCGCCGCCTCGGCCCGCCCCGAGCGCTCACCGTCCCAGCGCATCAGCCGCGCTTCGAGGTCTTCGCTACGTCCGCCGAGGCCGCGCTCCTGTAACAGCACCGCCAGTTTCGCCCCCAGCAGCGCCGCGCCGCTATCCGCCCCGGCCAGCACCATGGCGGCCTGCCACGGCTCCATCGGCAGCGCCGCAATCGCGCGGCCCTGCGCGGTAATCGCGCCCGCCTCATCAAGCGCGCCAAGCTTGCCCAGCCGCTCACGCGCCGAGCCAAGCGAAGCCTCGGGAGGCTGGTCAAGCCAGGCGAGGCTCAGCGGGTCGACCACGCCCCATTGCGCGAGGCTCAGCACCAGCGGCGCGAGGTCGGCGGTGAGCATCTCGGGCGGATCGAACGCGGGCCGACCGGCGTGCCCCGCCTCTTCCCACAGGCGATAGGCCACGCCCGGCCCCTGCCGCGCAGCACGGCCCGCCCGCTGAGCGGCAGCAGCCTGACTGGCGCGGGCGGTGACAAGGTGCGTGGTCCCCGCTGCCCGGTCGAACTCGGCGCGGCGGGCCAGCCCACTGTCGACCACCACCGAAACGCCATCGAGCGTCAGCGAGGTCTCGGCAATGCTGGTGGCGAGCACAATCCGCCGCCGCCCCTCGCCATCGCGCCGGATTGCCGCGCGCTGTGCGGCGGGCTCGACCTGCCCGTGCAGCGGCAGCACCGGCGTGTTCGGGAGCTTCTCGCAAAGCCGCTCGCGCAGCCGCTCGATTTCGCCGACGCCGGGGAGGAAGGCGAGAATATCGCCCTGCTCCTCGCGCCAGGCGGTTAGCACGGCGGAGGCCATCGTCTCATCGAGCCGCTTTTCGGGAGCAGCACCGAGCCAGCGAATCGCCAACGGATAGGCCTTGCCCGCGCTCTCGATCACTGGCGCGCCCTCGCCCAGAAGACGGGCGAAGCGGGTGCCGTCGATGGTGGCAGACATCACGCACAACCGCAGGTCTTCCCGCAGCACGCCCTGCGTTTCAAGCGCCAGCGCAAGGCCGAGGTCGCTATCGAGATGGCGTTCGTGCGCTTCGTCGAACAGCACGCAGGAAACGCCTGCAATTTCCTGATCGTCCAGCAAACGGTTGACCAGAATGGCCTCGGTGACGACCAGAATGCGCGTCGCCTTCGATTGCTTAGAATCGAGCCGGGTCAGGTAGCCAACGCGGTGCCCGACCTCTTCGCCAAGCATCTGCGCGATCCGCTCCGCAGCGGCGCGCGCGGCGACACGGCGCGGCGATGTGAGGATGATCTGTCCGGTGCACCAAGGCTCGTCGAGCAAGGCGGGAGCGACGGCGGTGGTCTTACCCGCACCCGGTGGCGCTATGAGGACAGCGCTTGGACGCTCGCGCAGGGCGGCAAGCAGCTCGGGCAGCACGGCCTGGATGGGAAGCGCTTCACTCACCATTTTCGTCCCGCTCGTGCTGAGCTTGTCGAAGCACTGCCCTTCCTTTCGCACCGTCGTTCCGGAACCAAGAACGGCCCTTCGACAAGCTCAGGGCGAGCGGATATGGGTTATCAATACCCGCGCGAAACCGCGAACTGCGCTGCCTCGACCATCGCCCGGCGCGCCTTGCTGTCGGGGAACATCGCCAGCGCATCGCAGGCCTTCTGCGCGAAGTGACGCGCCCGCTCGCGGGTGGCGGAGATGCAGTCATGACGCCCGATCAGCTCGACCGCGTGGGCAAGATCCTCGTCGGTATCGCGGAAACCGGCGATGGCTTCCTCCCAGAACTGGCGCTCTTCCGGCGTGCCGCGCGCATAGGCGAGGATCACCGGCAGGGTCATCTTGCCCTCGCGAAAGTCGTCGCCCCGGTCCTTGCCCATTTCGGCGGCATCCGAATCGTAGTCGATCGCATCGTCGATCAACTGGAACGCCACCCCGAGGTTGCGGCCATAGTCGTCGAGCGCACGCTCGGCGGCCTCGTCCTTTTCCGCGACCACCGCGGCGATCCGGCTCGCGGCGGCAAACAGCGCCGCCGTCTTCGCGCCGATGATGCCGAGATAGCGGTCCTCGCTGGTCTCGATCTTGCGCTGGGCGGTGAGCTGGTCGACCTCGCCCTGAGCGATGGTGGCGCTGGCGCCCGAGAGGATTTTCAGCACCTTGAGGCTGCCATCCTCGACCATCAGCTCGAACGCGCGGCTGAACAGGAAATCGCCCACCAGCACCGTAGCCGGGTTGCCGAACACGATGTTGGCCGCTTCCTTGCCCCGGCGCATCTCGCTGCCATCGACCACGTCGTCATGCAGGAGGGTGGCGGTGTGAATGAACTCGACCGCGGCGGCGAGCTTGTGGTGACGCGTGCCTTCATAACCCACCAGCTCCGCACCCGCGAGCGTGAGCATCGGGCGCATCCGCTTGCCCCCGCCTGCGATCAGGTGCCCGGCAAGCGCCGGAATCAACGGAATTTCGCTCTGCATCCGTTGCAGGATGATCTGGTTGACCGAATTCATCGCCGTCGCCGTCAGCGACAGAATTGGGCTAAGGCTCGGCTCGTCAGCGCCGATGGCGCGCTTGATCGGGACCACATTGTCACTCATGCGCACCAGATGGAGAACCGACACACGCTTGGCAAGCGACCATTTCTCGCCCAAGAGGGCTGGCGATGACCGAGCCCGTCGAACAGCCAGAATACGAGAAGCACAAGATGGCCACCAAGGCAAAGCCCGCCGACCCCGTGCTGGACGGCTTTCGCAAGAGCATCGACAATATCGATGCCGCGCTGATCCATATGCTGGCCGAACGCTTTCGCATCACCCAGGCCGTGGGCGAGTACAAGGCGAAGACCCAGCTTCCCCCCGCCGACCCCAACCGCGAGGCGCGCCAGATCGAACGGCTGCGCAAGCTCGCCATAGACGCCGATCTCGATCCCGAGTTCTCGGAGAAGTTCATCCGTTTCGTGATCGACGAGGTGATCCGCCATCACCGCAAGGCGCGCGGCGAATAAGCCTCGCCAGCGCCGATGCTGCGTAGGCTAACCAACAACTTTGCGCCGCTCACGCTGGCGGGAGTCGCCTTGGCGTGGTTCGTGCCGGGAGCCTTCACCTGGGTGACGGACGGTTCGCACCGCCTGCTCGGCCAGCCACTGCTGTCGGTGTTTCTCGGGCTGATCATGCTGGCCATGGGGCTGACCCTGCGCTTTGCCGACTTTCGCGCGCTGGTCACGATGCCCCGAGCCTTCTTGGTCGGGGTGGTCGGCCAGTTCGCGATCATGCCATTGGTGGGCTTTGCCATCGCGCGGGGCATGGGGCTGGAGCAGGGGTTGGCGGTCGGATTGATCCTCGTGGCCTGCTGCCCCGGCGGCACCGCCTCGAACATCGTAACTTATCTCGCCAAGGGCAATGTCGCGCTGTCGGTGGCGATGACCATGGCCTCGACCCTCGTTGCCATCGCGGCCACGCCCCTGCTCGCCGGAGCGCTGGCCGGAGCCTATGTAGATATCGACCGCTGGAGCCTGTTTGCCCACATGGTGACGATCGTACTCGTGCCGCTGATCGCGGGTACCGTGCTGTCAGAACTGTTACCGCGCGCAGCGAGCGCCGTGGGCGAGGTGCTGCCGCTGGTCGCCATCGTGCTGGTGATCCTGATCGTCGGCGGGATTGTAGGCGGCGCGAAAGATCTGATCCGCGCCCATGCCGGGGCGCTGTTGATCGCGACCTTCCTGCTGCACCTGCTGGGGTTCGGCTTCGGCTATGCTTTCGCGCGCCTGATGGGCCTTGCCAGCCGCGAGGCGCGGACGGTCTGCATCGAGGTGGGGATGCAGAATTCAGGGCTCGGTTCGGGCCTCGCCAAGGCTCCGAGCTTTGCAGCGCAGTTTGCATCGGCCTCGCAGGCCGCATTGGCACCGGTGCCCGCAGCGCTGTCGGCGGTCTGGCATGTGTGCATTGGCAGCCTGCTCGCCTCGTGGTGGCGGCGACGCGGCTAGCGCTCAGGCGCGCGGGAGCCGCAGCTCCACCAGCAGCCCGCCCAGATCCTCGCTTTCGCCGAGGCTGACCTCGCCGCCGTAAATTCCCGCCACATCGCGCACGATGGCGAGCCCTAGCCCGGTGCCAGGCTTCTCGGTATCGAGCCGGGCGCCGCGCTCGAAGATCGCCACCCGCTGCTCCTCGGGAATGCCGATGCCGTCGTCCTCGATCCAGATCGCGCACAGCGGATCGTCGGGCCGCGCGTCGACCGTGACGAACACGGAGCCGCCACCGTACTTGGCCGCGTTCTCCATCAGGTTGCCTAGCAGCTCTTCCAGATCCTGCCGTTCAAGCGACACGGCGGCAGCCGCATTGCCCGCCAGATCAAGCCGCACCTCGGGATAAAGCGTGCGCACCGCCCGCTCCACCGCGCTGGCGCTTTCCATCACCAGGCTGCGCGAATGGCCAATCGCCCGCCGCCCCACCGCACGGGCGCGGGCGAGATGGTGATCGACCTGCCGCTGCATGCTGGCCGATTCGCGCAGCACGATGCTGTCGAGCCCCGGATCATGCTCACGCGCGGCATTGTTGAGCACGGTAAGCGGTGTTTTGAGCGCATGGGCAAGGTTACCCGCATGGGTGCGCGCTTCTTCGGCCTGCTTCTGCGAATGATCGAGCAGCGCGTTGAGCTCCTGCACCATTGGCTGCACTTCGAGCGGAAGCGGCTCGGTCACCCGGTTGGAACCCGCCTGCCGGATCGAGGCAATCGCGCGGCGGATACGGCGCAGCGGCGAAAGGCCATACCAGGTCTGCGCCACCGCCATCAGGAACAGGCCCACGCCTAGCACCGCAAACGACCAGCCGAGCAGCGCGCGAATGGAATTGAGCTGGTCGTCCAGCTCTTCGCGTGATCCGGCGACCACGAATTGCCACTGCGTGTCCGAACCCGGAATCTGCACCGTGCGCTGCACCATGCGCAGGCTTTCGTCCGGGAACTGGTCTGAATCGTAAAAGACCGGATTTTCGGCGTCGATATCCTCGTCGATCGCCAGCGTGCGATCCCACAGCGAGCGCGAGAAGTAGTTCACCGCGCCACTGCCGTTAATCTGATAGTAGAACCCCGAATTCGGCTCCAGAAAGCGCTGGTCGGCGAGCGGGCGATTGAACCACACGTCGCCATAAGGGTCGATCTCAGCCGAGGAGATCATAGCGGTCAGCGGCAGTTCGAGCTGTTCGTCGAACTGCTTGGAAAGCAACTGGGTCAGCGCCCGATCCAGCGCGAAGCCACCGATGGCGAGCAGCACGACGATCCACACCGCCGCGATAATCATCATCCGGCGCGCGATGGAGCCGGTGTTGCGCGTTTCCATGTCGGGCGCGATTTCTCCCGCGGGCGCCTCCCCGGCGCTCACGTCAACGGGAGCCACGCCCTCGTCATCGCCGCTATTCGCGCGCGCCTTCGGAGGGGTCGTCGAGGCTGTAACCGAGGCCACGGATCGTTGTGATTACCTCTGCGCCGAGCTTCTTGCGGATGCGCGTTACGAACACCTCGATGGTGTTCGAATCGCGGTCGAAATCCTGATCGTAGATATGTTCGATCAGTTCGGTGCGGCTGACCACCTTGCCCTTGTGGTGCATCAGGTAGCTCAGCAGCTTGTATTCCTGCGCGGTAAGCTTGACCGGCTCTCCAGCACGGGTGACGCGGCCAGAGCGCGTATCGAGCCGCACATCGCCAGCGGTCAGTTCGCTTGAGGCATTGCCCGAGGCGCGGCGGATCAGCGCGCGCAAGCGAGCGATAAGCTCTTCGGTCTGGAACGGCTTGGCGAGATAATCGTCGGCCCCGGCATCGAGCCCGGCCACCTTGTCCGACCACGAATCGCGCGCGGTCAGCACCAGCACGGGGAACTTGCGCCCCTCCTTGCGCCACATGCCGAGCACGGTCAGCCCGTCGATCTCGGGCAGGCCGAGATCAAGCACCACGGCATCGTATTCCTCGGTCGAGCCGAGGAAATGGCCGTCTTCACCATCGGTCGAAAGGTCGACCGCATAGCCGTTCTGCTCCAGCGTGTTCTTGAGCTGCTGGCCCAGTGTCGGCTCGTCTTCCACGATCAGGATGCGCATTGATACCCCTTCGCAAACATCTGCGCCCGTGCTTGGGCGAATGTCATGAACGCGTCAACCAAGCCTGCGGTTTCCGCCTGACGGCTTAACGCTGTTCGCGCAGCACGCGGCCGGTGCGCGGATCGGCATCGACGAACAGCAGGCGCCCGTCCTTGATGAACTTGAGCCGATAGATTGCGGCGACGCCATCATATTCGAAGGTCAGATATTCGAACCCTTGCCGCTCGTAACGCGGCACGATGCGCTGCTCGATTGAGCGGATCGGCAGGTTGCGCCCGGCCTGCATTTCGGCACGGGCGCTCGCCTGATCGTCGGCCTGAAGGCGCGACGGCATCGGCTGTGCGGCGGCGGGAACTGCCAGTGCCGCACCGACCAGCGCGAGCGCCGATACCGTGGCCAAGGCAGAAATACGAAAGGCAAAAGCGGTCATCATCACGGGTTCTGCCTAAGTCCCAGGCATTGAACAAGGTGTGAATGCCGCGCTTTGCCCGCCGCAAGCTCTCACCTGTACGCTATTGCTCGAGCGCGTACTTCACGGTCAGCGTGATCTGCGTCGCCACCTGGCCGGGCCGCGTGGGGGTGGCGACATCAGCCGCCCCGCTGGAAGATTCCAGCGCGACCCGGTTGAACATCGGGGTCGCGTAGTCGAGCGTCTCTTCCACGGCCAACAGGCGGGCCGAACCGAATCCTGCCATCCGGGCATAGTCCTCGGCGCGCGCGCGGGCCTGCGCGAAGGCGGCCTCGCGGGCTTTCTCTTCGGCGCTGCTATCGTCGATAATCGCCCAGTTCGGCCCGTTGAGGTTGGTCGCCCCTGCTGCCACAAGCGCATCAAGCACCGGTCCGATCCGATCCAGATCGCGCAGTTCCAGCGTGACCGTGTTGGTCGCCTCATAGCCGGTGAACTGCTGCTGGTTGTTGCGATAGTCGTACTGCGGATTGAGCGTGATGCCGCTGGTCTGCACGCGGTTTTCCGGAACGCCGAGGCTGTTCACCTGCGCCAGCACACGCTCCATCTGGGTGGCGTTGTCCTGCATCGCTTCCACTGCCGTTGCACCGCGCGTGGTGACACCGGCATTGATGGTCGCCTTGTCCGGATCGGACAGCACCTGCTGCGTCACCTGCAATTCGACCACCGGCCCCTGTGTGCTGATCGCCACCTCGGCGGCGCTCGCAGGCACAACGCCCAGCGGCACCATGGCGACCAGCGTGGCGGATGCGGCAAGAGCGGCGAAAGAATGTCGAGACATGTGATAACTCCGTGAATGAATGAACGGCTATCTCCGCGACAGCCGATTTCCGCTTCCTGAACGCGCGCGGAGCTTGTCAGGTCCTCGCCGTCTCACTAGGTCGCGCCGATCATGGCAGAACCCCCTATTCTCTCCTGGGAAGGCCTTGGCCTCCAGCAAGGCGGCGGCTGGCTGTTCGGCAACCCGGCGCAGGGGGACGGCCTCGACCTCCACATCGGCCCGCGCGACCGGCTCGCGCTGATAGGCCGCAACGGCGCGGGCAAGACCACACTGCTCAAGCTCATCACCGGCGAGATCGAGGCCGACCGCGGCCTCCGCAAGATCAAGCCGGGCACAAACATTGTGTGGCTGGAGCAGGAGCCCGACTTCACCGGCTGCGCCACTCTGATGGACTTCGCGCTTGGCGGCAACAATGCCCCCGCCGAATACGAGGTTGAAGCCATTGCGGGCCAGCTCGGCATCGACATGGGCCGCGAGGCTGCCACGGCCAGCGGCGGTGAAAAACGCCGCGCCGCCATCGCCCGCGCGCTGGCGATGGACCCCGACCTGCTGCTGCTCGACGAGCCGACCAACCATCTCGATCTTGCCGCCATCGACTGGCTCGAAGACTGGCTCACGCGCTTTCGCGGCGCCTTCATCGTCATCAGCCACGACCGGACCTTCCTCAAGCGGCTGACCCGCGCGACCCTGTGGCTCGATCGCGGCAATATGCGGCGCAAGGAAGTCGGCTTCGGCGGCTACGAGGCCTGGGAAGAGCAGGTCTATGCCGAAGAGGCTCGCAACGCCCACCGCCTCGACGCCAAGCTCAAGATCGAGGCGCACTGGCTCGAACGCGGCGTGACCGCGCGGCGCAAGCGCAACATGGGTCGGCTCGAAAAGCTGTGGCAGATGCGCGCCACTCGCGCCGCCATGATACAGCCCACGGGCACTGCCAAGATCGCGCTTGGCAGCGATGCGGAGTTCAAGTCGAAGTCGGTGATCGTGGCCGAGGATATTTCCAAAACCTACGGCGAACGCACGATCATCAAGCCCTTCAGTCTGCGCATCCAGCGCGGCGACCGCATAGGCGTGGTCGGCGCGAACGGCGCGGGCAAGACCACCCTCCTCAAGATGCTCACCGGCGAGCTGGAGCCCGACACCGGCACCGTCACCCACGCGAACACCCTGTCGGGTGTGATGATCGACCAGCAACGCAAGCTGCTCGACCCGCAGAAGACGGTCCGCGACGTGCTGGCCGAGGGCGGCGACTGGGTCGATGTGCGCGGGGTGCGCAAGCACGTACAGGGCTATCTCAAGGAGTTCCTGTTCGATCCTTCGGTGGTCGACGCCAAGATCGGCACCTTCTCGGGCGGCGAACGCTCGCGCATCCTGCTGGCGCGCGAATTCTCGCGCACCTCGAACCTGCTGGTGCTCGACGAGCCGACCAACGACCTCGACCTCGAAACGCTTGACCTGCTGCAAGAAGTGATCGCCGACTACGACGGCACCGTGCTGATTGTCAGCCATGATCGCGACTTCCTCGACCGCACCGTCACCGTCACACTCGGCCTCGATGGCAGCGGCACGGTCGATATCGTGGCGGGCGGCTATGAGGACTGGCAGGCCCAGCGCAAGGCACGAGCCAAGGCCCCGGCAAAGAAGGCCTCCGATACCGCTCCGCCTCCACCACCGCCGCCCCCTGCCCCGGCCTCGAACAAGCTCAGCTACAAGGACCAGCGCGACTACGAGCAGCTCCCTGCGCGGATCGAGGAACTCGACCGGCTGATCGCCAACGGCGGAGCGGCGCTGGGCGATCCCGAACTCTATTCCCGCGATCCTGACAAGTTCGAACGCATCTCCAAATCGCTCGAACTGGCGCGGAAGGAGAAGGACGAGGCAGAGATGCGATGGCTCGAACTGGCGGAGCAGGTTGAGGGATAACGGTTTCGCAGGCACGAATTTAACGCTTACCTGCGATTAACCAACTATCGACACTCCGCCTCCACCAACTTGCGGTTTAAGGGGCCTATGGGTCCGAACTCTTCTTCCGCAGCGCTGCGCTCCGAGGATGCCTTTGGCAGCCTCGCCAGCATGGGTGCGCGCAAGCTCAAGAAGAAGCCCGTCCTAGTCGTCGACCCCGACGAGCTGGCACAGGCCCATCAACTGTTTCAGCAAGGCGCGGCCGAGCAAATGGGCGAATACGAGCCCGTGCAGCGCCCCCGTGCGGCCGTCAGCCTGTTCGGACTCGCTCCAATGTCGGACGACGACGGCGACGATGCGTTTGTGCCGGGCCGCTCTCCTTTCAACGACGATGACGAAGACGAGGTGCTCGAAGCCGACGCGCCAGCACCCGATCAGGTGCTGGCTCTGACCAGGCCGCGTGCGCCAAGGGCTCCAAAGACAAACCTCTTCGGCACCCTGCCCGATGCACCGATGCAGGATCCGGCCGCGTCGGCGCCCAGCCAGGCAACGCCGCCCCTGCAAGGAGCCGACCAACCGAAACCGGTCGAGCCACAGCTTGCACCGCCCGTTGCCCCGTCCGAGCCGGACACGCCGAAGCCGCGTCTCATCCGCGATTACGAAGACATTGGTCCCGGCTTCTCGCTTCGCGAACCGGCGCCGTCGCTGCCCAAGGCAGTCATGCCCCAACGCGCGCGCGCGCCGATTGATGCCCCAAAGCCGACGGAACGGACCGCTATCGACGACGGTGTCGCATCGATCATCCATTTCGAGGACGAGGACGCGCACCGCCCCGCGCCAACGCCGCTCGAACCTGCGCCCTCCGCGCAAAGCAGGCTTCGCGCGCGTCTGGTCCGCGAGGATGTCTGCCTGTCGCAACCGCGACCGTCTCGCTGGCAGCGGGTCGTATCGCTAGTTCAGCGCTTGTATTGGACGTTGACGGGCCGCTAAGCTTCACCGCACGCGGTAGAAGTCCGCCACCCGGTCAAGCGCCAGCCGCAGCACCAGCTTGCCCGAGCGCGCCGGCCAGGCCAGCGCCTTTTCCGCCACCGGCAAGGTCTCACCCGCGCAGACCACCCGCCACAGCACGTCCTCAAGCCCGCGCCCGGCCGCTTTCATCGCCCCATCGAACCGCTGGCGCGCGGCGATCTGCTTTTCGCCCGACTCCAGCCCGCGCTCTCCGGTCGACTTCATCCGTACTGGATCCCACCGCATCGTGATCGAGGGCGCGACCTGCGCCCGTTCATAATCGTTGCGCAGTGCCTCGCCAGCGGCGAACAGGCGGTCGTCCAAGTGTCCGTGGGCGTGCAACCAACTCAGCGGGCTCTCCGCAAGGTTCATGGTGACGCTACGCCGCCTGCGAGAGATCTGGCCACCCTTGCAAGTGCGGCGCGGCCCCTCCTCGGAAAGCTCGCGTTCGACCAGTTCGCGCGGCATCGACATAATCTTTCTCCCCAAAATTGCTGCGGCGGCGACTTGCCAGCAGAGGTACGATGTAGGAAAGTGGAAAAACCGATTTGGTTATGTTGGAGCCTTGAGCGGTGATCAATCGCATCCGTGCCATCCGCAAGCAAAAGGGCCTGACGCTGGCCGAAGTGGCCGAGGCCTGCGATCCGCCGACCACGGCGCAGACGATCGGCCGCCTCGAAACCGGCATGCGCAACCTCTCGCTTGCCTGGATGAACCGCATCGGTGCGGCGCTTGGCGTCGATCCGGAAACGTTGGTCAAGGGCGAGGAGCAGGCAGCGCCGCAGGTGATCGCCCGGCTTACCGACACCGGCCCCGAAAGCCTCACCGCGCCGCGCGACGCGATCCTGCCGACCGAGCTGGTCGACGGCGGAACTCTGATCTGCCTCGTCGTCGAATACAGCCAGGGCGAATATCGCAGCGGCGACCAGCTATGGCTGCGCAAGGTCAATCCCGACGAAGTGCCGGCGCTGGTCAATCGCGACGTGCTCGCACCCCGCTCGGGCGGGCGATTCGCTTTCGGCAGGCTGATCGACCGCCGGGGGAATCTCGTCGGCCTGTTGCCGCCGGGCAGCGGGCAGCGGCAGATCGTGATCGACGGGCCGCCCTGGCTCGCCGTAGCCGAAATGCTGGTGCGAAAACTGTAGCGGAGCCCGGACGATGAAACGCGTCCTATCGCTGGCGACGCTCTACCCTAACAGCCATACACCGCGGTTCGGCACCTTCGTTGCGCGGCAAATGGAAGCGCTGGCGGCGCGCGGCGACTGGAGCGTCACCGTTATCAATCCGATCGGTGTCACCCCGGTGCCGATGGGCCGCTATCGCGCGCTGGCACTGGCTGCGACCTCGGGCGTCGAGGGCGGCGTCCAGGTCTTTCGCCCGCGATTCACGCTCATTCCCTCGGTCGGCGGGCCCTTCAACCCCGCGATGATCGTGCGCGCGGCCTTGCCGCTGGCCCGCCAGCTCCACGCCATCGCACCGTTCGATCTGGTCGATGCGCAATTCTTCTATCCCGACGGCCCCGCTGCCGCCCGCATTGCCGAAGATCTGGGCCTGCCGCTCAGCATCAAGGCGCGCGGGGCGGATATTTCGCACTGGGGCATGAAGACCTATGCCAACCGCAAGATGCGTGCCGCCGCGGAGCAAGCTTCGGGACTGCTCGCGGTGTGCAAAGCGCTGGCCGACAACATGGCGGAAATCGGCCTCCCACGCGACAAGATCACCGTGCATTACACCGGGCTCGATCGCAGCCTGTTCCACCCGCTCGACCGGGCGGAGAGCCGCGCATTCCTGGCGAGCCATTTCGGCCTGACGCTGGCGCCCGACGTGCGGCTGGTGGCCTCCATCGGTGCGCTGATTCCGCGCAAGGGTCAGCATTTCGTGATCCGCGCGCTGACGCAATTGCCGAATACCCATCTGGCGCTAGTCGGAGCCGGAGCGGATCGCGCGGCACTCGCCGAACTGGCGCAGGAACTGGGCCTGTCAGACCGTGTGCATTTCCTCGGATCGCTCGACCATGGTGATCTGCCCCGTGTACTCTCAGCGGCGGACGCAACGGCGCTCCCCGCCGCCAGTGAAGGCCTGGCCAACGCCTGGGTCGAATCGCTCGCCTGCGGAACGCCGCTGGTCATCACCGATGTCGGCGGTGCGCGCGAGATACTGCCTGACGAGGCGAGCGCGGCAGGCCGGATCGTTGCCCGCGATGCCGATGCGATTGCCCGGGCGCTGCAAGAGCTGTTTGCCGAGGCAACGCCGCCCGAAGTGGTTAGCCTGAGCGCAGCCCGCTTCAGCTGGGAGGCCAATGCCGAAGCGCTGGCCTCCTATTACGAGCGGCTAACCGTCTAGACTTCGCCGCGGGCCTTGCGTTCCTGCCGATCGGCCACCGTTTCGGTCGGCACGAAACTGTCGCTGGTCACGCCGAGCCAGATCAGGATCGGCGCGGCCATGTAGACCGACGAATAGGTGCCGACGAAAATACCCAGCGTGATCGCCGCCACGAGGCCGAACAGGCTCGCCGGGCCGAAGAGCAGCAGGGGAACGAGCGCGACCAGCAGCGTGAGCGAAGTCATCACCGTGCGCGCTAGCGTCTCGTTGACCGACAGGTCGAGCAACTCAGGCACCGGCATCTTGCGATACTTCTTCAGGTTCTCGCGGATACGGTCATAAACCACGATGGTGTCGTTCAGCGAATAGCCGATGATGGCGAGGATCGCGGCGATGATCTGGAGCGAGAACTCCATCTGGAACAGCGCGAACATGCCCAGCGTGATCGAAACGTCGTGGAACAGCGCGAACAGCGCGCCCACGCCGAATTGCCACTCGAACCGGATCCAGATGTAGATCGAGATCGCGATCATGGCGAACAGCAGGGCATAAAGCGCGGTGTCGCGAAACTCGCTCGAGACCTTGCCCGAGACCGAGTCGACACCATCGATCACCACATTCGGGTGCTGCGCGCGCATCGCAGAGGTGATCTGTTCGGACATGCGGTTGGCAAAGCCGGGATCGCCCTCGGCCTCATCGGGCAGGCGCACGCGGATCGAGACCTGATTTGGCTCGCCAAAACGCTGGATCGTGGGATTCTCCACTTCAGGCAAGGCGCTAATCGTGTCGCGCAGTTCGGCAACCGGAGCCTCGGCCTCGCCAGCGAAGGTGGCGCGGATTTCCTGCCCACCGGCGAAGTCGACGCCATAGTTGAGGCCCTGCGTGAACACGAGCGCCCAGCTGGCCGCGATGATCAGGCAGGAGACGATGTAAAAAGGCACACGCCACTTGAGGAAGTGGATGTTGGTGTCTTCGGGGACGAGTTTCAGAAGGCGCATTGTCTCTCCCCTCAAATGTGGATTTCAGACGGCTTGCTACGAAGCCAGCCAGCCACCCACATCCGGGTGAACGTCACGGCCGTGAACACGCTGGTGAACAGGCCGATGATCAGAACCACCGCGAAGCCGCGCACAGGGCCCGAGCCGAAGGCGAACAGCAGCACACCGGCGATGAAGTTGGTGGCGTTGGCGTCATAGATGGCGCGGGTCGCTTCTCGGTAGCCGGTCTCCACCGCGTTGAACACGCGACGTCCTCGCTTTCGTTCTTCGCGAATACGCTCGTTGATCAGCACGTTTGCGTCAACCGCCGCACCGATGGTGAGCACGAAACCGGCGATGCCAGGCAAGGTAAGCGTAGTGCTCATCAAGGCCATGATCCCCAGGATCATCAGCACGTTGATGACCAACGCAGCCGTCGCATAGACGCCGAAGCGGCCATAGGTAGCGATCATCAGCACCACGACGAGCAGCGAGCCGATACCCATGGCAACCATGCCGCGCTTGATCGAATCGGCGCCGAGGTCCGGCCCCACTGTCCGCTCTTCCACCACCGACAGATCGACAGGCAGTGCACCCGAGCGCAGCTGAATCGCCAGCTGGTTGGCGCTCTCAGCCGTAAACCCGCCGGAAATTCGCGCGGAACCGCCGATAATCGGTTCGTTGATGTTCGGGGCGGACAGCACCTCATCGTCGAGGATGATGGCGAACGGACGGTTCACGTTCTCGCTGGTAAGCTTGGCGAAGCGGGCACCGCCGGTCGGGTCGAACTGGATCGTGACCACGTTCTCGTTGGTCTGCGGGTCGACCGTGCCCTGTGCGCCGGTAAGCGTATCGCCGCGAATGCCGCCGAGACGGCGTACCGCTATGCGCCGGCCTTCATAGTCGCTACCCGGAGCGCCTTCGAGAATCTCGCTGCCCGGGGGAGCAATGCCCTGCTCGATGTCCGAAGGCAGTGCGTTGGTATCGACCAGTTTGAATTCGAGATTGGCGGTCTGGCCAAGCAGTTCCTTAAGAGCCGCAGGGTCTTCGAGGCCCGGCACCTGCACCACAATGCGATTATCGCCCTGGCGGATGATGGTCGGCTCGCGCGTGCCGAGCGCGTCGATACGGCGGCGCACCACTTCGGTCGCCGAATCCATCGCGTTGCTGACGGCCTCTTCAAGGCCCTGCGCGGTCGGCGTGAGGATGAAACGGTTGCCGTCGTTCACGGCGAGATCCCACTCGCGGATCAATCCCGATCCATTGATAAGCGGGAGCAGCTCTTCACGCGCGGCATCGACCTGCGAGGCATCGTCGAGCATAAATGACAGGCGGCCATTCGCGGTCGAGATATCGCCGATCCGGATACGCGGCTCGGCATCGCGCAACGTGGAGCGGACCGATTCCTCCAGCGTTTCCAGCCGTTGCGCGGCCACCTGCGAAGGCTGCGCCTCAAGCAGGATGTGGCTACCCCCGGCAATGTCGAGGCCAAGGTTCACTTCCCGATCGGGCAAGCCGGACGGCCAGCGCACTCCTGAAAGCGAAGCGATAGAAGGCAGCGCGGCCAGAATCACCAGCAGGGCAACGCCCCACAGCGAAATGCGCTTCCAGAGCGGAAAATCGAGCATGGTTTATCTGACCCGTTGCATCAGTCGTTGGCAGGTTTTCCGCCGGGCGGAACGATGTCGCCCAGCGTGCTCTTGACGACCTTGATCTTCACACCCTGCGCAATTTCGAGATCGACGTAGTCATCGTCGACCCGCACGATCTTGCCGATCACGCCGCCAGCGGTCACAACCTGATCGTTCTTTTTCACCCCGGCAATTTTCGCGGCGTGTTCCTTCTGCCGCTTCATCTGCGGGCGAAAGATCAGAAACCAGAATATCACGATCATGCCGACGATGGGCAGGAACTGGACCCAACCGGGAGGCGACGAACCGGCGGCGCCGGCGGCAAGAATATCAAGCATAGGATCGGCCCAATGACAGCACGAATGAACAGAATAGCTTGGGAAGAAGTAAGATCGCCCGGCCAAGGCGCAAGCAACAACACCCTCCCCGGTGCGTGGCTGCCGCGCCTAGCAGCAATGCCTTAGGCTGGCAATCAGGCCAAATTCGGCCAACTGTGCGGATTGCCAATCCAACCGCTTGCCATGGCGCGGAGCCTTCCCTATAGGCGCGCTTCCACTGGCATCGGGACGTGGCGCAGTCTGGTAGCGCACTATACTGGGGGTGTAGGGGTCGCTGGTTCGAATCCAGTCGTCCCGACCAGTGGAAATCCCCCCAACTCCCTATTCTAGCGTGCCGCATCGAAGGCGAAGTTGACGTTCACCGTAGGGGCAACGCTTTCCGCCGCATCGCCGGTGCCGACGTTGAACGCCTTGCGATCAATCGCTGCTGTGCCGCTGACCGAGCGCCGGGCGCCGCTACCCGAAAGCGTGAAGGCGATGCGCTGCGGGCGGCTCACGCCCTTCAGGTTGAGCGTGCCATCAGCCGTGTAGCGATTGCCGCTGACCCGGCGCACGCTGGTCGAGCGCCAGGTCGCCGTGGGATTCGCCCCGGCGCCGAGAAAGTCCGGGCCCTTGAGCATGGCGTTCTGGGTGCCATCACCAAGCGAGGCGCTGGAGAGGTCGATCTCGATAGCGATGCGCGCGCTTTCGGGCGCTTCCGGATCCATCGCGATGGTGCCGCTCCAACGCGAGAAGCTGCCATTGAGCGCCATACCGCCGTTGTCGACATTGAAGCCAAGCGTACCGCCGGGCTGAATCGTCCACGATGGCGGAGGGCCAGCCGTTTCGGTCTCCTCGGCCGCTGGCTCCTCTTCGGCAACCACCTCGTCATCGGCAGGCTCTTCTGCGTCCTCGTCGGCCAGATCTTCCGTCGGTTCTTCTTCCGCCACATTCTCGGCGTCGAGCGCAACGCGCCCCTCGGCTTCCGAGCCATCGGGCGGCAGCGTCACATCCTGCTCCTGCTCTTCCCCTTCGTGCTCGTGCCCGGCGCTTCCACCGATCCCGAAGTAAACCGCTGCCCACAGCGCAATCACTGCGACCATGAGGCCAAGCGCCACCGATGCCACTCCGCCCGGCGCCATGCGGCCCAGCAGCGAATCCCGCATCAGGAAATGGTGCCGCAAGGCCCCCACCACGTGGAGCGCAAACAGGCCTATGCCGACCTTGGCGAGAATCTCGTGCGCTTCCTCGAACGTGTGGTTCATTCCCGCGTCGAGCGGCAAGTGCGGCCAGGGCACCACGCCGAACACCATCGTCGGCACGCTGATCGCCGAGGTCGAGACGATCGCCCAGCCGGTCAGCGGCACCCCGATCATCAGCACATAGAAGCCGACATGCACCGCGCTGGCGAGAAAGCCGGTAAACCCGCCCTCGATTTTCGGAGGACGACTATGGGTAAACCGCCAGCCAAGACGCACGAAGGTGAGCAACAGGATCGTGATGCCGATCGACTTGTGCAGCTGATACAGCTCGAACCCGCTGGCATCGCGCGGCATGGCAAAGCCAAGCGCCAATTCGCCCGCCAGCAACAGCGCCAGAAGCCAGTGCAGCAGAATCGCCCCGCTCGAATACCGATGTTGTGTGCTGCCCAGCATCAAAAGCCCCTTTTCGCGTCCCGTAAGTGTGCTTGTGATAACCCAATATTTGACATCTTCAACTGCCTAACCGCTTTCCTACATGAGCCGTTTTGGTTCACGAGGTAGAAACCTCTAACCAAAGGAGACCCACATGGCTTTGCTCGAAACCCTGATCGGCCCCATTGCCTCGCTGATCGATAAGATCATTCCCGATCCACAGGCGCGCGAACGCGCCAAGCTCGAACTGCTGCGGCTTGAAGGCTCCCAGGAGATGGAGGCGATTCAGGCGCGTCTGGCCGCTATCGTCGCCGAAGCGCAATCTTCCGATCCGTGGACCAGCCGTGCTCGACCGAGCTTCCTCTATGTTATGTACACACTGCTGCTCTTCGCGCTGCCGATGGGGGTGCTTGCAGCGCTCAACCCCTCTGCCGCGAAGGACATCGCCAGCGGCATGAACGCCTATCTCAATGGCCTGCCCGAGCCGCTCTACGCGCTGTTCGGCACCGGCTACCTCGGCTACACGGCCGCGCGCCAGTGGGGCAAGATCAAGGGCGTGGACCAATAGGCCCAGCCCAAAGAGGTGTGACAGCGTCCGGTTTTCTCATCTGGACACTGTCACACCTGTAACACCTTGGCCGAGCCGCCTTGCCCATGGCTCTTTGCGGCCACGGCGAGTGCGGCTATGCAAGGCGCCATGACCCAGACCATCTTTGTCCTCAATGGCCCGAACCTGAACCTCCTCGGCACACGCGAACCCGAGATCTATGGCTCCGACACGCTCGACGATGTCGCCGCTCGCCTCGACGAACGCGCCTCGCAGCTCGGCCTCGCGATCGAGATGCGTCAGTCGAACCACGAAGGCCACCTGATCGACTGGCTGCACGAGGCCCAGGCCGATGGCGCCAAGGCCGTTATCCTCAACGCCGGGGCCTACACGCACACCAGCCTCGCACTTTATGATGCAATCCGCTCGATCTCCACGCCGGTGATCGAGGTGCACATCTCCAACCCGGCCGCGCGCGAGGCCTATCGCCACCATTCCTATGTTGGCATGGCCGCCAATGGCGCGATCACCGGCATGGGCGTTTACGGATACGAACTCGCATTGGAGGCGGCAGCGCGTCTCTGATCTGCCCCGCCCCAACCTGACCGCACACTTGCCATGCGGGGCGACAGGCACTAGCGCGGGCGGTCATCATTAGTCGCAAGTACTGAGGAATTGCATGGCAGATTCAAAGCCGGCTTCGGGCCGTAAGTCGGGCATGACGGTAGACACCGCGCTGGTGCGCGAACTGGCCGAGCTGCTGGGTGAAACGGGCCTGACCGAAATCGAAGTGGAGGAAGGCGATCGCCGTATCCGGCTGTCGCGCGAGATGATCGCGGCTCCTGCCGCTAGCGTCAGCGTGCCTGCGCCGGTCACTGCTGCGGCGGCAGCGCCTGCGCCCGCCGCTGCCCCGGCCGCCCCTGCGCCGACCGACCTTACCAACGCGGTCAAGTCGCCGATGGTAGGCACCGCCTATATGGCGTCTGAGCCGAACTCGCCGCCGTTCATCGCGGTGGGCGACAAGGTGAAGGCAGGCGACACGCTGCTGATCGTCGAAGCGATGAAGGTCATGAACCCGATCACCGCACCCAAGGATGGCACCGTGGGCGAGATCCTCGTCGACAATGCCGAGCCGGTCGAATTCGACCAGCCGCTGGTGATCCTGAACTGATGGCCATCAAACGCATACTGATCGCGAACCGCGGCGAGATCGCCCTGCGCGTCCACCGGGCCGCGCACGAAATGGGCATCGAGACAGTCGCGGTCCACTCGACCGCCGACGCCGAGGCCATGCATGTGCGGCTGGCCGACCATGCCGTGTGCATCGGCCCGCCCTCGGCGACAGACAGCTATCTCAACCAGGCGGCCATCATCTCGGCGGCGGAGATCACCGGTGCCGACGCGATTCACCCTGGCTACGGCTTCCTCTCGGAGAACGAGAAGTTCGCCGAGATCGTCGAGGCGCATGACCTGATCTGGATCGGCCCCAAGCCCGAGCATATCCGAACCATGGGCGACAAGGTCGCCGCCAAGAAGACGGCGGGCGCACTGGGGCTGCCGCTCGTCCCCGGCTCTGCCGGTGCGGTCGAGACGATGGACGAAATCCGTCAAGTGGCCGCCGAATGCGGCTATCCGGTGCTGGTCAAGGCCGCAGCCGGTGGCGGCGGGCGCGGCATGAAGGTCATCCCCGGACCCGAAAACCTCGAAAACCTCGTCAATCAGGCGAAGTCGGAAGCCAAGGCCGCCTTCGGTGACGACACGATGTATGTCGAGAAATACCTCGGCAATCCGCGCCACATCGAGTTCCAGGTGTTCGGCGACGGCAAGGGCAACGCGATCCACCTCGGCGAGCGTGACTGTTCGTTGCAGCGCCGGCATCAGAAGGTGTTCGAGGAAGCGCCCTCGCCCGTCATCACGCCGGAAGAGCGCGCGCGCATGGGTGGGATCGTGGCCAAGGCCATGGCAGACATGGGCTATCGCGGTGCCGGCACGATCGAATTCCTGTGGGAAGGTGGCGAGTTCTACTTCATCGAGATGAACACCCGCCTGCAGGTAGAACACCCGGTGACCGAAGCGATCACCGGCGTGGACCTCGTGCGCGAGCAGATCCGCGTCGCCGACGGCAAGCCGCTGTCGGTCACGCAGGACGAGCTGGAGTTCAAGGGCCACGCGATCGAGTGCCGGATCAACGCCGAAGACCCGTTCACCTTCGCCCCCTCACCGGGCAAGGTCACGGCCTATCACCCGGCGGGCGGAATGCATGTGCGCGTCGATAGCGGGCTCTACTCGGGCTATTCGATTCCGCCCTACTACGATTCTATGATCGCCAAGCTGATCGTTTACGGCCGCACCCGCGAGGGCTGCCTGATGCGCCTTCGCCGCGCGCTCGAAGAGATGGTCGTCGAAGGTGTGAAGACCTCGATTCCGCTGCATCAGGCGCTGGTGCGGAACGAGGACGTGATCAACGGCGACTACACGATCAAGTGGCTCGAAGAGTGGCTGGAGACCCGCGAGGGGTGAGCAACCCGGCGCCTCCTTCTGTCCTTGCGGACAAGGGGGTGCCGTGAGTGGCAGCCTTGGCTAATCTTGCAGCGGTCGTGGTTGCACTCGCCGTACTTGCAATCATGGCGCGACGTGGCAATGCGCGTTTTCGCGAGTATACCAGATTGCCGATGCAATGGGGTTTTCGCGGTCAAGTCAACTGGACCGCCCCGCGCGCGGTCGCCCTGTCGTTCATTCCCGTGCTTGCGGGCGCGGTGCTCACAAGCGCATTCGTCGGCTCGCTAACCTTTGCGCCGCGCAAAGGACAGGAGGATGCCGTCCTCCCGGCGTTTCTCATCTTGGGGGGAATGTTTGTCGGTATTTTCGCCTTGCACCTGAGGCTGATTGCTTGGTCACTGCGGCGCAACGGACCATAGGCAACGCCCTTGATGCAATCCGCCGCTAACCCAACGGAACCCCCGGTTCGTTCTTCGCCGTGCGAATCGTCAGTGAGGTCTTCACGCTCGCCACGTTCGGCGCGGGCGTCAGCTTGCTGGTGAGGAATTCCTGAAAGCTCTGAAGATCGTGGCTAACGATCTTCAGGATGAAGTCGATCTCGCCGTTGAGCATGTGGCACTCGCGCACCTCAGGCAGTTCGCGCATGTGCAATTCGAAGGCGCGCAGGTCTTCTTCGGCCTGGCTGCGCAGCGACACCATCGCAAACACCGTGATCGCATAGCCGAGTTTCGAAGCATCGAGATCGGCGTGATAGCCGCGAATCACGCCGTCTTCTTCCAGCGCGCGCACCCGACGCAGGCAAGGCGGCGCGGTCAGGCCGACGCGGCTCGCGAGGTCAACATTGGTCACCCGACCCTCGGCTTGCAGTTCAGCCAGCAACTTCCGGTCAATCGCGTCCAGCGTTCCCATAGGCTTGCCCCCCTTTGCTGATCACGGTTGTAGAGCGGCGCCCACCTGCGCCGAGACCTCAACCTGATCTGGATCCAAGTGCAACTTTCTTGAGGAAACAACCGGAATGCGCAAGCCTGTTGTGCGGAAATGTTATTATCCGCCTTTCGGGATGTCCCTTTTTGCTACGGCGGCTGCCAGCGCTCATGCCAAACGTGAGAGGGCGAGGTAATGCCGGGTTCGTCTGGATTCTTCATCCCTTTCGCGGAGCGCACCACCCTTGTTCGATGACCGCCTTGCCACCGTGTTGCGCATGACTGCGCTCGGACAAGCGGGAAAGCGTACGCAGTTTCGCCAGTTGCTCGACTTGCTCGGCACGCTGCGTGACGATCAGGTCGTAAACCCGCTGGGCGAGCAGGGATTTACACGGCTCGCAGAATTGCAGCAGCAAATTCCGCCTGACGAACAGGTCCGAATCCTGCGCGAGAGCGGCCTCAGGTTGCGCAATCCCCGGTTGGTTGCGCTGCTCGCAGAAGGCGAACCACGGATCGGCGCCGCAGCCATGGCGACCGCGCGACTCGCCGAGGCCGATTGGCTCGCATTGATCCCCAGTCTGCCAGTCGCTTCACGCGGATTTCTGCGGCATCGCCGCGACCTGCCCGCCAGCGCCAATGCTCTGCTCGCGCAGCTCGGCATCGGCGACCTGGTGCTTTCGCATGCAGCACGCCCGGCGCAGGCGGACGTGGTGGAGCAGGAAAACCCCGCCTCCATGCGCGAAGACCAAGTCGACGACCTGACCGACGACGCCACTCCGGCAAAGACGAAACCCTCGGCTGCCCCGCTTCCTCCGGCTGCACCCACCGCCATCGAGCCGCTCCTCGTCGTCGAACCAACGCACGAGCCTGCCCCGCCTGCCGCAGAGCCACGGGCGATCGGCGAGATCATCGAGCGTATCGAGAACTATCGCACCGCACGGCGCGCGCCAGTGCTCGCCCCGCGCCTGCCGCTGGGAGATACACCTGCCGGCGAGACCTCCAACAGCGTGATGGCCTTCGACGCCGTCACCGATGCCGAGGGGCGCGTGGTGGCGGCAAGCGATCCGGTCATGTCGGAAACCCTGGGCATGCTGCTTACCGGCGCCCATCCCGGCCCGCTCGTAAGCTTCGGTGAAGGCCTGACCCCGGCCTTTCGCCTTCATCAGCCGATCCATTCGGGGCGAATCACGCTCAAGGGGCGTGGCCGTCTCGGCGGCGAATGGCTGGTCGAGGCCGCCCCGATCTTCGAACGCCCGCGCGGAAACTTCGCCGGCTATCGCTGCCGCCTGCGCCGCCCCTTGCGTTCAAGCGCGACCGAAACGCAAGAGCCGGAGGATTCCGTAGCCGACCGGATGCGGCAGATGCTCCACGAGTTGCGCACCCCGGTGGGGGCGATCCAGGGTTTTGCCGAGGTCATCCAACAGCAGGTGTTCGGCCCCGCGCCGCACGAATATCGCGCCCATGCCGCTGCCATCTCGGTCGATGCGGCGCGTCTGCTTGCAGGGTTCGACGAGCTTGACCGATTGGCCCGGTTGCAGACCGGGGCGGCGAAGCTGGAAGACGGCGAGAGCGACCTGGCCGAGGTCTTCGGCGAAACCCTGCGCCGCCTGCGCCCCGTGCTCGAACCGCGTGATGCCACGATCGAACTGGAAACAACCGGCGGCCCGTTTCCGCTTGGCATTGCCCGCAGCGAGACACGGTTGCTAGCCTGGCGACTGCTCGCCACAATGGCAGGTGCGCTTGCGCCTTCCGAGACGCTCACCCTGAAGCTGGAGCAGCGCGGAAAGGCGGCCCATCTCACCGGCAAACTGCCCGATTCGCTGCGCGATCTCGATGCCTTCGACGAAAAGCGCCGGGGTGCGCTCAGCTCGGGTGTGTTCGGCCCGCGCTTCGCACTTGATCTGGCTGCAGCAGAAGCCAAGGCAGCTGGCGGCACGCTGACCTTTACCGATTCGCAGGTAAGTCTTCACCTGCCGCTAACAGGTGGCGGATTATTGACCGCTGGAGCGCAGGCCAATAGCACGCGCTAGGTAACCGGCGCATAGGGGGCTCCGGTGCATCAGGAGTAGATTTGGTGGCCCTGCGAAGCCTGTTAGACCCGCCACCTGCACAGGCTCTTGCCCGATTCTCCGATAGCAAGGTGCGCTACCTGCTCACTGTCGATACCGAAGAGGAATTCGACTGGAACAAGCCGCTGCGACGCGAGGGCTATGGGCTCGATCATGTGTCGCGGATCGCCCAGTTCCAACAGTTCTGCGAAGAGATGGGCGTCGTGCCGATCTATCTGGTCGACTGGCCGATCGCCACCTGCGAGCTGGCTGGCGAAATCCTGCGCGCGCCAATCGCCGCCGGACGCGCGGAAGTGGGCGTCCAATTGCATCCTTGGGTCAACCCGCCGTTCACCGAAGAGGTGACGCCGACCAACAGCTTTGCGGGAAACCTCCCTTACGCGCTGGAGGCCGACAAATTTGCCCGCCTGCGCGACCGGATTGAGGCGCAGTTCGGCGCTGCCCCGCTGATCTATCGCGCGGGGCGCTACGGCCTCGGCCCGCGCACGGCGGAGATCCTTCAGGCCAATGGCATCGCGATAGACACCTCGGTGCGCGCCAAGTTCGACTATGCCGCGAGCAGCGGCCCCGACTATCGTCAACACCCGCTCAAACCTTACTGGCTCGACGATGCGCAGACCATGCTCGAACTGCCGCTCACGACGACGTTCTGGGGGCTGCTGCGCGAACTGGGTGATGTGATCTATCCCCGGATGTGGCGCATGCCGCAGGCGCGCGGGGTGCTATCGCGGCTGGGCCTGCTCGAGCGCATTCCGCTGACCCCCGAAGGCGTGGGCGTGGAGGAGGCCATTCGCGGGATCGACATGGCGCTCGATGCTGAATTGCCGGTACTGATTTTCTCGTTCCATAGCCCGTCGCTGGCGCCCGGCCACACGCCCTATGTCCGCACCGAGGACGATCTTGCCCAACTTTACGACTGGTGGCGGCGCGTGCTCGCCTATTGCGAGCTGCGCGGCGCCAGGCCCTCCTCGGTAGCCGACGTGCTGGCGGCGGTGGCGCGTTAGCCAGGCAATGACGCGAAGTTCTTGCCGCACGCGGCTGCACAGGCTATCGGCCCATTTCGCGCTGACAAGGCGGGGCCTGTAGCTCAGTTGGTTAGAGCTGGCCGCTCATAACGGCTAGGTCGCGGGTTCGAGTCCTGCCGGGCCCACCAGCCTTGTTGTCATCCGCGAATGATCCCGGTCGGGGAGTGGCGCAGCCTGGTAGCGCATCTGTTTTGGGAACAGAGGGTCGCAGGTTCGAATCCTGTCTCCCCGACCAATCAATCTACGCGAGCGCGGATCGGGAATGTTCGCACTTCCAGCGAGGCCTGGTGCGCCAACGCGCCGCGACCTTTCCATAAAGCGTCTCGCCGTCAGTCCCGCAACCACAGTTCATGCGCGTCGATCCGCAGCTTCGTGATCGCCCGCTGCGCATCGGTGCGCGCAACCACCTCGGCGTTGAAAGCATCGTGGACCAAGCGCTCGCCCAACAGCATGTCGGCCAGCCCAATCTCACCCAGCTCGTTGCCACGGCGCAGCTTCACGAGCACCTCCATCTGCGCAGCGAGGCTTTCCCGCGCGCGCTCCCAGGCCGACAGGCGGAAGCGCGCTTCGGCCAGATCCGCGCTCGCGGTTTCCTCAACCGCGAAACGTGCCAGCCGCTCTTCTGCCAGCGCCGCGCTCGCCGAGGAGCCCGCTTCGTCGGCCAAGGCCGAACGGTGGCGTCCGCCCAGCGGCATCGAGAAGACGAGCCCTGCCCCCTGCTCGGCTCCGCCCCGCTCCGAAAACAGGCGAATGCCGACCGATGGATCGGCCACCCGGTCGAGCCGCAAGCGGTCGGCATAGGCGGCGGCGCGGCGCGCTTCGGCCTCGGCGACGGCAATCTCGTGGCTGTTGGCGATGATCTGGTCGCGATAGCCGGCAAGCTCGGCCTCGCGCATTGCTGGCGGCGGGATCGCGGGGGCATCGACAGGCAGCGGCAACGAGGGAAACTGCGCCCGTAGCCGCGCCTGCGCCAGATCGGCACGCCCGGTTGACTGCTCGGCCCTGATCCGCGCCGCGCCGAGCGCAGCGCGCGCCTGATCAGCCTCCAGCTGCGGCGCATCGCCCAGCTCCACACGCCGCGTCACCGCAGCCAGCGCCTGCTCATAGTTCGTGACCGCTTGCCGGTCGACCTCGGCCTCGGCAGCGGCGCCGAGCCAGTCCCACCAATAGCTCGCCAACAAGAGCGCCGCCTGATGGCGTACGTCTTCGGCCATGTTCTCGGCTGCATCTACTGCATAGACGCCGATCTCGCGGTCGAGCCGGGCCTTGCCGGGCAGGCGGATGGCACGGGTCAGCTGGGTGTCGAACTCGTCGAAGGTGCCCTCGCGGTCGATGGTGCGGCGGTTGTAGCTGCCCGACACAGTGACTTCGTGCGGACCGACCGCGCGGGCATCGGCGCCGGCGCGGCTCGCTGCAAGACGCTCCCGGGCGGCGGCCACTGCCGGGTGGTCGATCAGCGCACCGGCAACGGCGGCTTCGTCGGGCAGGCCCGGTTCGGCGGCGAGCGGTGCAGCCATGGCGAGAGCGAGGAAAGGCAGCGCGGCGCGGCCGCTGGCGAACAAGCGCATGATTATTGGCCCTCCCGTTCGGCCTGGGCAAGATCGCCCGCCTCGCGCTCCGCGCGGCTTTCACCGAAGCGTTCGTAAAGAATCGGCAGCATGATGAGCGTGAGCAGCGTGGCCGAGACCAGCCCGCCGATCACCACGATGGCGAGCGGCTTCTGAATCTCCGATCCCGGCCCCGTCGCGAACAGCAGCGGGACAAGGCCGAAGGCGGCGACCGAGGCGGTCATCAGCACGGGCCGCAAGCGCCGCTCGGCCCCGCACCGCACCGCTTCGGCCAGCGTCATCCCGCCTTCGCGCAGCTGGCGGATATAGGTCACCATCACCAGCCCGTTGAGCACGGCGATGCCGAGCAGCGCGATGAAGCCGACCGAGGCCGGAACCGAGAGATATTCGCCCGACAGCGCCAGCGCAATCATCCCCCCGACCATGGCAAAGGGGATGTTGAGCAGGATCAGCACCGAGGCGCGCAGCGAACCGAGCGTCAGATAAAGGATCGCAAAGATCAGCAGGATCGAGATCGGCAGCACCACCGCGAGGCGGGCGCTGGCGCGCTGCTGATTTTCGAACTGCCCACCCCACACCAGCCGGTAGCCGGGCGGAAGCGGCACATTGGCGGCGATGTCGGCGCGCGCCTCCTCGACATAGCCGACCAGATCGCGCCCGGTGACGAAGGCCTGCACCATCGCATAGCGCGAGCCGTTCTCGTGTTCGAGCTTCACCGGCCCCTCAGTGCGGGTGATGTGCGCAACGTCGCTCGCGCGCACGAGCTGGCCCGAGGGCGCGCGATAAAGCTGGTCGGCGAACACCTGCGGGCTCGCCTCGCGCATGCCATCGGCGCGCAGCATGATCGGCACACGGCGCACGCCTTCAGATACCACACCCGCATTTACGCCTTCGACCTGCGCGCGCATCATGTCCTGCAGGTCGCTCACCGGCATGCCGAGCCGTCCGGCGGCGACGCGGTCGATGTCGAGCTGGAGGTAGTCGACCAGATCGTTGGCAACGGTCATCGCTTCGCTGGTGCCTTCAAGCGTCTCGAGCCGCGCCTGAATCTCGCCCGAGAGGCGGGACAGCTCATTGAGGTCCGGGCCGAACAGCTTGATCGCCAGATCACCGCGTGCGCCGGTCAGCATTTCCGAGGTGCGCATGTCGATCGGCTGGGTGAAGCTCGGCTCGATGCCGGGGAAACGCTCCATCACCTCGCGCAGCTGGTCGACGAGCCACTCCTTGTCCTGCACCCGCCATTCCTCGCGCGGCTTCAGTTGCAGGAAGCCATCGCTTTCGTTGAGGCCCATCGGATCGAGCCCAAGCTCGTCGGAGCCCACGCGCATGATGATCGCCTCGACCTCGGGCACCTCGGCCATGATCGCGCGCTGGACGGCGAGATCGCCCTCGACCGAGTGGTCGAGCGAGATCGAGGGCAGCTTGGCGAGCTGCATCACTACCGAGCCTTCGTCCATCACCGGCAGGAAGGTCTTTCCGGTCACCGTGTAGGCAAAGGCCGTCAGCCCCAGCGAAACCCCTGCGACGGCGAACACCAGCTTCTTGCGGGAAAACGATCCGGCCAGCACGCTGGCATAGCGGGGCGACAGCTTGCGCATCAGCCATGGCTCGTGCGCGCCGGCCTTCACCTTTAGCAGGTAAAACGACAGCACCGGGATTAGCGTGAGCGACAGCAGCAGGGCCGATGCCAGAGCCAGCACGATGGTGAGCGCGACGGGCGAGAACAGCTTGCCTTCGAGCCCCTCAAGCGTCAGCAGCGGCAGGAACACGATAGCGATAATCGCCAGCCCCGAGGCGACGGGCTTGGCCACCTCGGCGGTGGCAACGAACACGTTGTGCAGCTTGCTGCTCCGCGCGTGGTCCTCGTCGGACAAGCGCTCGACGATGTTCTCGACCACCACCACGGCCCCGTCGACCAGCATCCCCACCGCAATGGCGAGGCCGCCAAGGCTCATCAGGTTTGCGGTCAGCCCGATGGAGCGCATGAAGATGAAGGTCAGCAGCGCCGCCATCGGCAAGGCCAGCGCCACGATAACCGAAGCGCGCACATCGCCGAGGAACAGCAGCAGCAGGATCACCACCAGCACAGTCGCTTCGAGCAGCGCGCTCTCGACCGTGCCGACCGCGCTCCCGATCAGGTTGGAGCGGTCATAGAACGGGGCGACGCTCATGCCCTCGGGCAAGGTCGCCTCAATCTCGGTGAGGCGTTCCTTCACCCCGGCCACGACCTTGGAGGCGTCTGCCCCGCGCAAGCCGATGACGAGGCCCTGCACCGCCTCGCCCGTGCCGTTCTTGGTTACAGCGCCATAGCGGGTGAGGCTGCCCATGCGCACCTGCGCAATGTCGCCAATGCGGATCGCTCCGCCCGTCTCTGTCCGCACGACCGTGTTGGCAAGGTCGTCCAGCGTGCGGATCGCGCCGGTGGAGCGGACGATCAACGCCTCCTCGCCCGTGGTGAGACGGCCTGCGCCATCGTTGCGGTTGCCCGCGTCGATGGCGGCGGCGAGGTCGGCTGTGCTCAGTCCCGCTGTTGCCAGCGCGGCACTATCGGGGGCCACTTCGAATGTCTCGACATAGCCGCCCAGCGCGTTGACATCGGCGACCCCGGGCACGGTGCGCAGGGCGGGGCGCACGATCCAGTCGAGCACGCGCCGCTTTTCCGCGAGGCTTTGCGGGCCTTCGAGCGTGAACATGTACATGTCCGAGAGCGGAGTGGAGATCGGGGCCATCCCGCCCTCCACCGTGGCGGGCAGATCAGCCATCACCGCAGTCAGGCGCTCGGCAACCTGCTGGCGCGCCCAGTAGATGTCGGTCCCGTCGGCAAAGTCGATGGTGATATCGGCAATCGCATATTTGGCGACCGAGCGCAGCACGCTCTGATCGGGAATGCCGAGCATCTCCATCTCGATCGGCGTGATGACGCGGGTTTCGACCTCCTCGGGCGTCATGCCGGGGGCCTTGAGGATTATCTTCACCTGCGTGGTGCTGATATCGGGGAAGGCGTCGATCGGCAGGGTCGCGAAGGCCCAGCCGCCAATCCCCGCCAACACAGCGGCAAGGCCGATCACGGCGAGGCGCAGTTCGAGCGCTTTTTCGGTCAGCTTGCGCAGCATCGGCTTACTCCGCCGTTGCCTTGAGTTCGGCAATGCCGCTGGTGGCGACGACTTCGCCAGCCTTCAGGCCTGCCGACAGCACCGTCCGGTCGCCCGCTTCTGCCAGCACCATCACGGCACGCGGCTTGAAGCCATCGCCGTCGCTCACAAAGACATGGGGCTCGCCGCCAATCCGGGTGACGGCGCGGCTTGGCACCGACACCCCCTCCTCACTCGCGGAGGCGATAATCACCGCCATCACGTTCTGCCCCGACACAAGACCGGGCGCGGAGCCGATACTGGCCTTGGCCATCACCGAACGGGTTGCGGGATCGATCGATGGCGCGACCGACACGATCTGTCCGCCGACCGTCAACGTCTCGCCGCCATCCTGCGGCAGGCGCAGCTCGATAGCCATACCGGGGCGCACGGCACCGGCAAGCCGTTCGGGCAGCGCGAGGTCAAGCTGGTAGCTGCTCGTCGCCTCGATCACGAAGGGTGCGCTCATAAGATCGACCGGCCCTCCGGTCTCGACACCGACATGCGACATACGCCCGCCAATCGGCGCACGCAGCGTCATCGTGCCGTCCGGACCCGCGCCTGCCAGCGAGACGAGGCGGCGGTTCTCCGAAGAGGTGACGCGTGCCTGCTCGAGACGCGCTTTCGCCTCATCCGCACGGGCCTGCGCAATGATCCCTTCCTCGGCCAGTTGCTCAAGCCGCGCGGCCTGCGCTTCGGCGAGGCGCACCTCGCTGTTCGCCCGCGCGAGGTCAGCTCCGATACGCAAGGGTTCGGCCGCGCGGACAATCGCGAGCGGTTGCCCTCGCGAAACGCCCTGCCCCTCGATCACGAACACCCGCACCGCCGCGCCCGGGAAAGGCGAGGTAACCGCCACCCGCGCTTCGGGCGGCAGCGTCACTGTTGCCGGCACCGTGCCGAGCGGCTGCGAACTGGTGGCCTCAGCCGTGGCGGTTTCTATCTCCGGAGTCTGTGAGGCAGGGGTCGCAGCATCGGCCTGCGTATCGGCGGGGGCATCATCGGAGCAAGCTGGCAGTGCCAGAAGCACGACTAGCGCGGCGAGCGGGAGGAGGCGGTGCGGTTTCATATCCGCCGATGTGGGCGGCGAAGCTGACAACAACTTGTCAGACTGGCAGCTTCTTGTCAGCTTGATCGCGCATTTGCCCCGAGGTCGATGCAGGAGACAACGGATGCGCGTATTGCTGGTGGAGGACGATCCGGAACTGGGCCGCAGGCTCGGCGACCGGCTGCGCGCTGCCGACTACGCCGTCGATCTCGCCACCACCGCTGCCGAAGCGCGACACTGGCCCGATCTCGATAATATGGCTGCGATCATTCTCGATCTCGGCCTGCCCGACGGCGATGGCATCGAGCTGCTCAAGGCCTGGCGCGGCGAGCGCATCGCCTGCCCGATCCTGATCCTTACCGCACGCGGAAGCTGGCAGGACAAGGTCGAGGGGCTGAACGCGGGCGCCGACGACTTCGTGGTCAAGCCGGTGCGCTTCGAGGAATTGCAGGCGAGACTCCACGCTCTTTCACGCCGCCATTTGGGCAAGCGCGATTCCACGTTGGAGGTGAACGGCCTGCGGCTCGATCCGGTCGGGCGTACAGTGGAGGATAACGGCGCGCCGATCGCGCTCAGCCGCAAGGAATTCGGCCTCTTGCACCTGTTCCTGCGCCGCGCCGGGCAAGTCCTGCCGCAAGGTGACATCCTCGAAGACCTTTACGATCTGGAAGCCGAGCGCGAGCTGAACACGGTCGAGGTGCTGGTCGGCCGTTTACGGCGCAAGATCGGGCGTGACCGGATCAGCACCATTCGCGGTATGGGTTACAGGTTCGAGAAATGAGCGTGCCGCAGATCTCCACCGGCAGCTTGCGGCTGCGCTTCCTGCTCGCGGTGATGCTGTGGGTGGTGCTGGGCGTGGCGGGCATCTGGTTCACCGCCAACCGCGTGTTCGAGAAACATATCGAAGAGATGTACCACGAAGAGCTCGAGGTCCATGTCCGCGAGCTGGCGCGCCTTGCCGAACTCGACGCGGAGGGCCACCCGCAGCTCATGCGGCCGCTGTCGGACCCGCGCTATGAAGTGCCCCTCTCGGGTTTCTACTGGCAGGTCAGCGTTCCAGGACAGCCGACGCTGCGCTCGGACAGCATGACACGCGGGCAGCTCGACGAGAGTGTCGCGCACTCACCCGGCATTGCCCACGCCGTGGAAGCGGGGCCTACCGGGCCCGCTATCACCTACGGCCTGCTCGAACATGGGCCGGCGGGGGAACGCATGCATATCGTCATCGCGACCGATCAGAGCGAACTGGATGAAGACATCGCCTCGTTCACCGGCGAGCTGGCAGTCTGGCTGGCGGTGCTCGCCGCGCTGCTGCTGGCGACGGGGCTGGCTATCATCAGTTTCGGCCTCAGCCCGCTCAACCGTCTGGGGCAGGCGATTGCGAGGCTGCGGAGCGCCCAGGCCGACCGGCTGGAGGGCCGCTATCCGTCCGAGATCGCCCCGCTCGTCACGGACCTCAATGAATACATTCGGCAGAACAGCGAAATCGTGGCGCGCTCGCGCGTGCAGGCGGGCAACCTCGCCCACTCGTTGCGCACCCCGCTGGCGATCCTCACCGATGAGGCCGAGCGGTTCATGCAGGATTCGCAATCGGCGCCTTCGGGCCGGGTGCTGCTCGATCAGCTGGAAAAGATGCGCCAGCAGATCGACTACCAGTTGGCCCGCGTGCGCTCCGCCGCCGGAGCACGCGGACCGGGCAGTCGGGCAATGCTGCCGGAGGTTGCGGTTCCGGTTGTCAATGCGATGCGGCGTCTTCACCCCGGGATGACGTTCGAGCTAGCGGCACCTGAATCGCCGATCGTGGTGGCCGCCGACCCCGTCAATCTTGCGGAGCTGCTATCGATCCTGCTCGACAATGCGGGCAAATGGGCACGCGAGACGGTGCGGCTGGATATTCGCCTGACCGACGAAAATGAGGTCGTGATCGAGATCAGTGATGACGGACCGGGCATGTCGGACGAACAGATCGCCACGGCCTGCGAGATTGGCACCCGGTTCGACCGCAGCACGCCGGGATCAGGCCTCGGCCTCGCCATGGCGCGCGACATCTGCAACGATATCGGCGCCGAGCTGGTTCTGAAGTCCGGCCCGCAAGGCCTGATAGTCCGCGCCGAACTGCCCGCAGCCGAAAAAAGCGCACATCCGGCGGGCTGAGCGGATAATTCCAACCGCGGTCAGGCCGGAACTTCCAGTCCGATGGTGCGCAGGAACAAGGAGAATTCGGCTTCAACCTGCTCCCTCGTACGTTTGTGAAACATCTCGAACCGGGCCACCGCAGTGTAGATGTCGAACGAGATCATGGAGAAGAACATCCGAGCCAGTACCTCAGGATCGTCGGGGGCGATCTGACCTTTGGCCTGCAGATCGGCGAATATCTCGGACATTTCGGCAATCGCGCGCTCCAGATGCTCGCCGCGGAACTGCTGCGAGAACGTCTCGTCACGGATCGACTGCGCCACCATCGCGCGCACCAGCCGGATATTCTCATTGCTCAGAGCCTTCGCCCTTAGCCGCATCAGCATCTCGCGCAGCATTTGCGCCGGCGGCAGGCCCAGCGCACGCACTTCGGCGATATCCGCGCGCGCCTGATCGGGACGCCGGTGCAGCACCTGCGCAAGCAGGCCCTCCTTGGTCTCGAACAACTTGTAAAGCGTCGCCAGTGAGCCGCCGGAGCGCGCTACAATGGCATTCAGCGTGGTATCGTCAAACCCCTGCTCGCCAAACAGATACTCGGCGGCATCGAGCATCGCCTCGCGGCGCGCCTGCAATCGCTGGTCCTGCAAATCCTCGGTGCGATCCAACCCAAAACCTCCTTAATGATAAAAAAGTCTATCATGCGCCTCTTGAATGTGTAAGAGCCAATACACAATTTTGCGCCGCACAACAAAATGGATTTCTTCATGCGTGCCTTGAAAATCGTCATCCCCTTGCTTCTCCTCTCCGCTTGCGGCGGAGAAGCGGAACAGCCTGCGCCGCAGCCGCTTCCGGTAGAGACGGTCACGATTGACGGTCAGGCGATCCCCAATGTGATTGAGCTGCCGGGCCGGGTAACGGCCGTTCGCAAATCCGAGGTACGCGCCCGCGTCACCGGCATTCTCGAGCAGCA
Source organism: Aurantiacibacter flavus (assembly GCF_039710615.1). NCBI lineage: Bacteria > Pseudomonadati > Pseudomonadota > Alphaproteobacteria > Sphingomonadales > Erythrobacteraceae > Aurantiacibacter > Aurantiacibacter flavus. The sequence goes on along the minus strand of NZ_JBDLBR010000001.1, from coordinate 656,596 downwards.
GCTCCTCGAGGATGGCAGCTACGTGCGCGAAGGCCAGCCGTTGTTCCGGATCGATCCGCGCGAACTTCGCGCCAGCCTCGCCCAGACGCAGGCCAGCCTGCAACGCGCGCAGGCGACGGCCGCCAATGCCCGCGCGGTGGTCGAGCGCTATCGCCCGCTGGTAGAAGAGAATGCCATCAGCCGACAGGAATTCGATGCAGCCGTGGCCACCTCGCGTGCCGCCGATGCCGACGTGGCGCAGATTCGCGCCCAGGTGCAGGCGGCCTCGCTCCAGCTTGGCTACACCACGGTGCGCGCGCCGATCTCGGGCCGCGCGGGTCGCGCGCAAGTGACAGAGGGCGCACTCGTGAGCGCGACCGAAGCCACCTTGCTGACCACCATCGAACAGATCGACCAGGTCTATGTCGTGTTCTCGAATTCGGCGCAGGACGTGCTCTCGGTCCGCCGTTCGCTGGCCGACGGCTCGCTGGTGCTGGCCGAGGGTGGCCGCGTTCCGGTAACACTTACCATGTCCGACGGGTCGGACTATCCCATCCCCGGCACAATCGACTTCCTAGACCAGTCGGTCAACGAAGCTACCGGCACGGTCGAATTGCGCGCTCGCTTCGCCAATCCCGAGGGCATCCTGTTGCCCGGCCAGTTCGTGCGCGTGCGCGTCGAAGCTGGCCGCTATGCCGACGGCATTGCCGTGCCGCAGGTGGCTGTGACCATGACCGAGACCGGCGGCACCGTGTTCGTGATCGACGAGGAAGGCATGGCCCAGGTGCGCCAGATCAAGCTTGGCGCGATGTTCGATGGCAATTGGATCGTCGAGAGCGGCCTGCAAGAGGGCGACCGGGTCATCACCAACAACATCCAGAAGTTGCGCGCCGGCATGCCGGTATCGGTCGCATCCTCCACACCGGCGCCTGCATCCGGCACGGCTGCCCCCGCCGCGGTACAGGCGAACTGATCCATGGCTGATTTCTTCATCAGGCGCCCCATCTTCTCTTGGGTGCTTGCAATCGGCATCCTGCTGTCGGGCATTCTCGCGCTGCGCTCGCTCGCTATCGAGCAATATCCAGATATCGCCCCGCCGTCGCTGACGGTCAGCGCAGTATATACCGGCGCCGATGCGGCCACAGTCGAGCAGAACGTCACCCAGATCCTCGAACAGGAGATCAACGGGATCGAGGGCCTGCAATATATGTCGGCCACCAGCTCCTCGAATGGGTCGTCCAGCATCAATGTCACCTTCGCCCCCGGCACCGATATCGATATCGCCCAGACGCAGGTGCAGAACCGCCTGAGCAGCGTCGAATCGCGGCTGCCCGCACAGGTCCGCCAGATCGGCGTGAGCGTGCGGCAGGCCAGCAACAGCTTCATGCTCGTGGTCGCGCTCAGTTCGAAGAGCGGCGAGACAGGCTCGCTCGAACTGGGTAACCTTGCTTCGAGTTACATCGTCGACGAACTGCGCCGCGTGCCCGGTGTGGGCGACATCACGCAGTTCGGCTCGTCCTATGCCATGCGCATCTGGCTCGACCCGCAGAAGCTCGCGTCGTACGGCCTCGCTCCGAGTGACGTGACGGCCGCCATTCAGGAGCAGAACGCGCAGGTCGGTGCCGGTGCCATCGGCGACCAGCCGCTCACCGATGGCCAGCAGATCACCGCCTCGATCGTGACCGACGACCGCCTGTCAACGGTGGAAGAGTTCGAGCAGATCATCCTGCGGACGGAGAGCGGCGGCAACACCGTGCGGCTTGCAGATGTCGCGCGCGTGGAGCTGGGCGCCCAGACCTACGCCAGCGACTTCGCGCTGAGCGGAGCACCGGCGGCAGGCCTGGCTGTCCAACTCGCCACCGGCGCCAATGCGCTCGACACTGCCGCAGCGGTCAAGCAGCGGGTGAAGGAGCTGGAAGAAACCCTGCCCGACGATGTCGAGGCGACGATCCCTTACGACACCACGCCCTTCATCGAACTGTCTGTGGAAGAAGTGATCGTCACGCTCGTCGAGGCGATGGTGCTGGTGTTCCTGGTGATGTTCCTGTTCCTGCAGAACTGGCGCGCGACCATCATTCCCGCGCTGGTTGTGCCGATTGCGCTGGCGGGCGCCTGCCTTGGCCTGTGGTTCTTCGGCTTTACGATCAACGTGCTGACGCTGTTCGGCATGGTGCTCGCCATCGGCATCCTGGTCGACGACGCCATCGTGGTGATCGAGAACGTCGAACGGATCATGTCCGAAGAGGGCCTGCCGCCCTTGCAGGCCACACAAAAGGCGATGAAGGAAATCACCGGCGCGATCATCGGTATCACTCTGGTGCTGATCGCGGTGTTCGTGCCGATGGCATTCTTCGGCGGCTCGGTGGGCGGGATTTACCGCCAGTTCTCGGTAACGCTCGCCTCGTCGATCTTCTTCTCCGCCGTGCTTGCGCTCACGCTGACGCCGGCGCTGTGTGCGACCTTCCTCAAGCCGGTCCACGACAAGGATGGCGCCGAAGCGGAAGCGCCGACGACGCGCTGGGGCAAGCTCAAGGCCAGGGTCGATGGCTTATTCGGCGGTTTCAACCGCTGGTTCACCCGCATGACGGGCCGCTATGGCCGCACCAACGACAAGATTTTGTCGAGGCCGTTCCGCGCGCTGATGGCCTTCGTGCTGATCTGCGCGGTAACCGCCTTCCTCTACCTGCGCCTGCCCACCGCCTTCCTGCCGCAGGAAGACCAGGGCGACGTCGTGACCGTGGTGCAGACTCCGCCCGGGGCAACTGCCGCCCGCACGCAGGAGGTGCTCAACGAGCTGCAGGCTTACTGGGACGAGCAGCCCGAAATCGCGACTGTCATCACCGCCAAGGGGTTCAGCTTCTTCGGCAACGGGCAGAACAACGCCATGATGTTCGTCCGACTGAAGGACTGGTCGGAACGCACCGCACCCGAGAATAGCGCTTCGGCTCTGGCCGGACGGGCGATGCAGCACTTTGCCGGCATCTCCGACGCCACGGTTTTCGTAATCCAGCGCCCGGCGATTCAGGCGCTCGGCAATGCCAGCGGTTTCACGATGAAGATCGAGGACCGCGCCGGGCTTGGCCGCGACCAGCTTGAGGCGGCGCGCAACCAGCTGCTCGGCGCAGCGATGCAGAGCGATGTGGTTACCGGCGTCCGGCCCGAGGAACAGGCCGACAATCCACAGCTCGAAGTGAGCGTCGATCGCGTGCAGGCACGCGCGCAGGGATTGTCGATCAACGCGGTCAACTCGGCGCTGGCGGTCAACTTCGGCTCTTACTACGTCAACGACTTCCCTCGCGATGGCCGCATCCAGCGCGTGATCGTGCAGGCCGATGCCGACTATCGCATGACGCCCGAAGATATCCTCTCTCTGCGCGTGCCCAACGCCAATGGCGGACTGGTTCCGTTCAGCAGCTTTGCGCAAGTGAAGTGGAGCGCCGGGCCGCCAAGCCTTGCCCGCTACAACGGCTATCCCGCGATGACGATTTCGGGCCAGGCTGCACCGGGCTACTCGTCAGGCGCGGCACTTGCAGAGATGGAGAAACTCGCGAAGGCGCTTCCGGCTAGCATGAGCTATGAATGGACCGGGCTGAGCTTCGAGGAAAAGGAAAGCGCGGGCCAGGTCGGTATCCTGCTGGGTCTGTCGCTGCTGGTGGTGTTCCTGCTGCTGGCTGCGCTTTACGAAAGCTGGGCCGTGCCCTTTGCCGTGCTGCTGATCATTCCCGCAGGCGTGCTGGGATCGGTTATCTTCTCGATGCTGCGCGGCTTTTCGGCAGACGTCTATTTCAACGTCGGCCTGATCACGATCATCGGCCTTGCCGCGAAGAACGCCATCCTTATCGTCGAATTCGCCATCGAGCGGGAGGCGCAGGGCAAGTCCATCTTGGAAGCGGTGGAGGAAGCCGCAAGGCTGCGCTTGCGTCCGATCCTGATGACCTCGCTGGCCTTCGTTGCCGGCATGGTGCCGCTGGTAATCGCCTCGGGCGCTGGCGCTGCCAGCCGGGCGGCGGTTGGCAGCGGCGTGATGGGCGGCATGATCGCGGCAACCGCCATCGGCATTTTCCTGATCCCGGTGCTTTACCTGCTGGTGCGCAAGCACCTCAGCCGCCACAAGCCCGCGGTGGCGGGCGCGCCCACCCTTACGGAGGACACCCCGGCATGACGCGCCGTCTGACCGCCCTCGCCCTTCTGGGCACCGCGCTTACAGGCTGCGTGAACCTCGCGCCCGAGCATGCGCGCCCCGATCTTGCCAGTGCGAGCGACACCGCGTGGGAAGCGGACCTGCGGCCCGACGGCACGCAGGTCGCAAGCACACTCGCCTGGCAGGACTACTTCGTCGACCCACGCCTGCAGACATTGATCGCGGCTGGCCTTGCCAACAACCGCGATCTAATCGCCGCCACTGCACGGATAGACCAGGCCCGTGCGCAGTATCGCATCCAGGATGCCGAGCGTCTGCCCAACCTTAATGCCAACGGCGCGGTTACCAGAAGCCGCTCTCAGGTGCCCGACGCACAGGGCGGAAGGACCGCCGCCGATTCGACCAGTTATCAGCTCGGCGTGGCCGTGCCCGCTTTCGAGCTGGACTTCTGGGGCCGTGTGGCGAACCTCAGCGAAGCCGCGCGGGCGCGCTATCTGGCGACCGAAGCCGCACAGCGCGCGTTCTATCTCTCGCTAATCGGCAATATCGCCAACACCTATTTCGAGATCGCCGAGACTGACCAGCAGATTGCGCTGGCCGAAGCGACCGCCGAAAGCCGCCGTGATGCGCTGCGGATCGAGCAGCTGCGGCTTGAAGCAGGCGTCGAATCCGGCCTGCCTAGCGAGCAGGCGCGCTCGCTGCTGACAACTGCCGTACAGCAACTCGCCAGCGAGCAGCAGAGCGCCGCCACTCTGCGCAACCGATTGCGCGTGCTGGTGGGCGGGCGCATTCCCGGCGACTTGCCCGAAGGACGCGAACTGACCGAGCAGACCAACACGGCGCGGCTTGCCGCCGGCCTGCCGTCGGAACTCTTGCTGGCGCGCCCCGATATCGTGCAGGCCGAACAGGAACTGCGCGCCGCGCGAGCGAACATCGGCGCAGCGCGGGCTGCCTTCTTCCCGTCGATCAGCCTTACCGGAAATGCGGGCTATGCCTCGACCGATCTTTCCGATCTGTTCGATTCCTCGGGCTTCGGCTGGTCGTTCGGCCCGAGCATCAGCTTGCCGATCTTCGACAACGGCGGACGCCAAGCCAACCTTGATTATGCGCAGGCGCTCGAAGTCGAAGAGGTCGCGAACTACGACAAGGCGGTGCAGACCGCGTTCCAGGAGGTGGCCGACGCGCTGGCCGGCCGCCGCTGGATCGCCGAGCAGATCGCTGCGCAGCAGCGCAACATCGCCGCGCTCGAGGAGATCGCCCATATCGCGCGGCTGCGGTATCGCGAGGGTGTGGCCGAGTATCTCGAAGTGCTCGACGCCGAGCGCAGCCTGTTCGCCGCTCGTCAGACGCTGCTCTCGACCGAGCGCGCGGCCGATCAGAACGCGGCCAACTTGTATATTGCGTTGGGCGGCGGGATGTTGAGCGGCCCGTCCGAAGACTGAGGGCCAGAGAACACCCCCGCTCGTGGTGAGGAGGGACCGAGGTCGCAGACCGAGGGGCCGCCTCGAACCACCTGCGCAAGTCCTTCGAGACGGGTAGAGTTAGGCTTAAGCAAGCCGCGCGAAGTTCGCAGCGCCGGGTGACGGTGTAGGCGTACGCGCGGGGGGGGCCTCCTCGTCCCTGGCGCAAATGTTGGTCAGGCATTCCAGAATCTGCCGGAAGGCTGCGCGCTCCACGCCATAGAACACCATCTTCCCCTCGCGCCGGGTGTTGACGAGTCCGGCCTGCCGCAGGATCGCCAGTTGCTGCGAAAGGCTAGGCTGGCCAATGCCGCCGATCTCCTCGATCTCGCCAACATTGCGTTCGCCCTCACAAAGGATCTTCAGGATCCTAAGCCGGACCGGATGGGCCAGCGCCTTCAGCTCCTCGACCGGAAGCTCCTCCTCGGTCATTGCGCGCCTCCCTTCAGGAACCAGTCGGTCGGCTCTTCGGCGGCGAAGACGTCGTCGAGCGACACGCTGGCCGGGTTGAGCAAGGCATCGCCAGGCTGCCAATCAGCCGGAGCAAGCTGCTTTTCGCCCGTCGCCTGCAAGGCATCGAGCGTGCGCAGCATCTCTGGGATCGAGCGGCCGACATTGGCCGGATAGCAGGTCATCGCGCGGATCGTGCCCGCCGGGTCGATGAAGAAGGTGGTGCGCACCGTGCCGCTGTCAGCATCGTCGGTGCCGACCATGCCGTAGGCGCGGGCGATCACCATCGTCGGATCTTCGATAATCGGGAAGCGCACCTCCACGCCGGTCCGGTCGCGAATCATCCGCAGCCACGCAAAGTGCGAAAACAGGCTGTCGACCGACAAGGCCATCAACGCACAATCACGCTTCGCAAAATCATCCGCCGCGCGCGCCAGCGCGACGAACTCTGTGGTACAGACCGGAGTGAAATCCGCAGGGTGCGAGAACAGGATCAGCCAGTTCTGGCGGAAATCGGCAAGGCGCACGGGCCCAGCCGTGCTGCGTGCGGTAAAATCGGGGGCCAGGTCGCCAATGCGCAGGCCGGAGCACGGAGCCGGCAAATTGATATTGTCGTTCATGCCTTCTCTCTAGCACTTGACACCAAGAAAGCAATACATATACATAATAAGTGTATCTGACTAAGCGAGGAGTTGGTCATGGAAAATGCAGACAAGGCACTTGGCACCGCCACCAGCCAGGTCGAGGCAGTGCTCGCGGGCGAAGTCCCGCGCCCGGAAATCGCAAGCTTTTTCGACGATCCGACCAACACCGTCAGCCATGTCGTGTGGGATGCGGAAACGCGCGAGGCGGCCATTGTCGACTCGGTGCTCGACTACGATCCCGCCTCCGGTCGGACCAAGTGCGAGTCGGCCGACAGGCTGATTGCCTTCGTGAAAGAGCACGATCTCACCGTCACCTGGTTGCTCGAAACGCATGCCCATGCCGATCACCTTTCAGCCGCGCCCTACCTCAAGGAGCAGCTTGGCGGGACCGTCGCCATCGGCGAACATATCGTCACCGTGCAGGGCGTGTTCGGCAAGCTGTTCAATGCGGGCAGCGAATTCCAGCGCGACGGGTCGGACTTCGATCGCCTGTTTGCCGACGGCGAGACCTTCAAGATCGGCAAGCTGCCCGTCACCGTGATGCACGTGCCCGGCCACACTCCTGCCTGCATCGCCTATGTGGTGGGCGATGCGGCCTTCGTGGGCGACACCATGTTCATGCCCGACTACGGCACTGCACGGGCGGACTTCCCCGGCGGCGATGCGCGCCAGCTGTTCCGCAGCTTGCGTCGCATTCTCGAGCTGCCAGAGGCGACGCGCCTGTTCATGTGTCACGACTATCTGCCGAAGAACCGCAGCCATTACGTCTGGGAAACCACCGTAGGGGCCGAACGCGAAGGCAATATTCATGCCCATGACGGCGTGAGCGAAGATGAGTTTGTGGAGATGCGCGAAGCGCGCGACGCCACGCTCGACATGCCGCGCCTGATCCTGCCCTCGGTGCAGGTGAACATGCGCGCCGGACACATGCCGCCTGCGGAAGACAACGGGGTGACCTACCTCAAGATTCCGCTGAACGCCGTCTGATGCTGCCCGGTTTCCCTCATGCCGAGCCGCTTGCTGGCCTCGCTGGCGGCGTTCTGATCGGGCTCGCGGCCGCGGTTATGCTGCTGGGGTCGGGGAGGATCGCCGGTGTCTCGGGCATTTTCGCCCGCGCCACCGGCGTTGCCGGCAGTTCGCTGCCACGCATGGCCGCCTGGGCTTTCGTGATCGGCCTGCCGCTGGGCGCGCTGGTGGTGATGGCGATGAGCGGCCCGCTGGAGCCGAGCTTCATGTCGTTGCCGTGGATCGCTGTCGCCGGCCTCGTGGTCGGCGTGGGCACCCGGCTCGGCTCGGGCTGCACCAGCGGGCATGGCGTCTGCGGGCTTTCGCGCCTGTCGCCCCGCTCGATGGTGGCGACACTTACTTTCATGGCCACGGGGATCGCCACGGTGGCGATCGTCAACGCCCTGATCTGACAAGGAGGTTACAATGCCGAAGAACATGGGATCGCTCGACAAGACCTTGCGCCTTATCGTCGCCGTGGTGCTCGTAGGCCTCGCAGCGAGCGGGACGATCACCGGCGGCCTCGCCATTGGCGCCTATGTGATAGCCGCCGTATTCGTGGTGACGAGCCTCGTCTCGTTCTGCCCGCTTTACGTTCCCCTAGGGATGAACACGTGCGGCAAAAAGTAACCTCCGAAGCGCTCGTGGCGCTGGTTTCGGGCGTGCTGTTCGGTGCGGGGCTCGCGCTGGGCGGCATGACCGACCCGGCCCGCGTGCGCGGGTTCCTCGACCTGTTCGGCGACTGGGACCCGACGCTCGCCTTCGTGATGGGCGGTGCGGTGCTGGTGATGGCCGTCGCCTGGCTGATCCAGCCACGCATGATCCATCCGCTGTTCACCGATATGTTCACGTTGCCCGGCGTGCGCGACATCACCCCGCGCCTTGTGATCGGCGCCGGGCTGTTCGGTGTGGGATGGGGACTGGCTGGTCTTTGCCCAGGCCCCGGCATCGCTGCACTGGTAATCGAACCCGTTTCTGCGGCAGTGTTCGTGGCGACCATGCTTGTCGGCATGGTTCTGGTTCGCCTGTTCGAAAAGGACGCATAATGGATATTCGCCCCGTCTCCGATAACATCGCCGTCGCCCCGCAGATCCAGCCCGAAGATATGGCCGATCTTGCCGCGCAAGGCTTCGTTGCCGTGATCTGCAACCGCCCTGATGGCGAGGAGCCCGGCCAGCCCGACGTCGCCACCATGCGCGCCGCAGCCGAGGCGGCGGGCCTTGCCTTTCACCACATTCCGATTGCGAGCGGACAGTTCACCCGCCCCGCCGTCGAGGCCTATGCTGCCGTGCGCAGAGGCACCCCGGGCAAAGTGCTCGCTTACTGCCGCTCGGGAACGCGCTGCGTGACGCTGGAGACACTCGCCAATCCCGATGGCCTGCCGGTGGCCGAGCGGATCAGCAACGCCGCCAGTGCAGGCTACGACTTATCCCCCCTCGCCGCGCAGCTCGAAGACTGAGCGCGCCGCCAGAAACCACCAGGAGCCGCCCCATGCCCTCGCCCCATATCCATGATGTCGTAATCGTTGGCGGCGGTTCCGCCGGGATCTCCACGGCGTCATCGCTGCTCAAGCGGCGCGGGCTCGACATTGCCATCGTCGAACCCTCCACCGACCACTACTACCAGCCCGGCTGGACCATGGTCGGTGGCGGCGTTTTCGACGTTGCCGTTACCCGGCGCGACATGGCGGGCGTCATTCCCAAGGGCGTGACTTGGGTGCAGCAGGCGGCCACCAGCTTCCAGCCCGAATACAACCAGGTGACGCTCGCGGATGGTACCACCCTCGCCTATCGCCAGCTGGTCGTTTGCCCCGGCATTCGCCTTGCGTGGGAGAAGATAGCAGGGCTTTCCGAGACGCTCGGCAAGAACGGGGTGACCTCCAATTACCGTTACGAACTCGCACCTTATACGTGGGATCTGGTACGCAACCTCAAGTCTGGTCGAGCAATCTTCAGCCAGCCGCCTATGCCTATCAAATGCGCCGGCGCGCCGCAGAAGGCCATGTATCTCTCCTGCGACCAGTGGCTCGATGAAGGCGTGCTTGGCGATATCGAGGTCGAGTTCCGCAATGCCGGCGCGGTGCTGTTCGGGGTTGAGGCCTATGTCCCGGCGCTGATGGACTATGTCGAGCGCTATGACATCCAGCTCAAGCTCGGCTCGAACCTGATCGCGGTGGACGGCCCCGCGCGGAAGGCCACCTTCGCCACCGCCGGGGGCGAGCTCACCCGCGAGTTCGACATGCTCCACGTCGTGCCCCCGCAGGTCGCGCCCGATTTCGTCGCGCAGAGCCCGCTGGCAGCCGAGAACGGCTTTGTCGATGTCGATCAGTTCACCCTGCGTCACAACCGTTACGAGAACGTCTGGGGCCTTGGCGATGCGGGCTCGATGCCCAACGCCAAGACTGCTGCTGCCGCGCGCAAGCAGGCGCCGATCGTGGCAGTGAACCTGCTTGCCGTGCTCGACGGCAAGGAGCCGGTGAGCGACTACGATGGCTATGGCTCGTGCCCGCTCACGGTGGAGCGGGGCAAGATCGTGCTCGCCGAGTTCGGCTATGGCGGCAAGCTGCTGCCCAGCTTCCCCACCTGGCTGATCGACGGCACGAAACCGGCGCGGCTCTCGTGGCTGCTCAAGTCCGAGGCGCTGCCGTGGATCTACTGGAACGGGATGCTCAAGGGCCACGAATGGCTCGTAAAGCCCGCCCCGCGCGCCTGATACAAAGCCCGGACGAGAAGAGAGTTACGCAATGTCCCAAGGGTCGCACAGTGCCGCTGACACCCCTGAAGCAGCCGCGCCCGAAGGCGGGCGGGCCAGCGCTCCGTCCGCGCTGACCCGCTTCCTGCCGATCCTGCAATGGGGACGCAGCTACAATTCGCAGACGCTAAGCGACGATCTTGTCGCGGCCGTGATCGTCACCATCATGCTGATCCCGCAGAGCCTGGCCTATGCGCTGCTGGCGGGCCTGCCGCCGGTGGTCGGGCTCTATGCCTCAATCATGCCGCTGATCGCCTATGCCCTGTTCGGCACCAGCCGCACGCTCGCGGTGGGGCCGGTGGCGGTGGTCAGTTTGATGACCGCTTCGGCTGCCGGGGCCATCGCCGCCCAGGGCACGCCCGAGTATCTTGAGGCCGCAATCACACTAGCCGCCTTGTCAGGCGTGATGCTGGCCGTGCTCGGGTTCCTAAGGCTGGGGTTCCTCGCCAATCTGCTGTCGCACCCGGTCATTTCGGGCTTCATCACAGCCTCCGGCGTACTGATCGCCACCAGCCAGCTGAAACACGTGCTCGGCGTGAAAGCCGGGGGCGACAATTGGCCCGAAATGCTCGGCGCGCTGGCTTCGCAGGTCGGTAGCATCAACTGGATAACAGTCGCCATCGGCCTGCCGGTCACACTGTTCCTGTTCTGGGTGAGGAAGGGTGCCAAGCCGTTGCTGCTTTCGTTCGGGCTCAAGCCGCGGCTGGCCGATGTTATCGCCAAGGCCGGACCGGTAGTGGCCGTGGCGATTACGATCCTGGTGGTGATGAGCTTGGACCTCGGCGAGAGTGCGGGCGTGAAGATCGTTGGCGCAGTCCCGCAGGGCCTGCCGCCATTCTCGCTGCCCTCCACCGACGCCACCTTGCTTGGCAAGCTGTGGGTGCCCGCGCTGCTGATCTCGATCATCGGTTTTGTTGAAAGCGTCTCGGTCGCGCAGACGCTGGCGGCCAAGCGCCGCCAGCGCATCGAACCCGATCAGGAGCTGATCGGCCTCGGCGCCTCGAACATCGCCTCGGCGCTGAGCGGTGGCTATCCGGTGACGGGCGGCTTCGCCCGCTCCGTGGTGAACTTCGATGCCGGCGCGCAGACCCCCGCGGCGGGGGCCTACACCGCCGTGGGCATTGCGCTGGCCTCGCTGTTTCTCACCCCGTTGCTGTTCAACCTGCCCATCGCCACGCTGGCCGCGACGATCATCGTCGCCGTGCTCAGCCTGGTCGATCTCAAGACGCCGGGCCAGCTCTGGCGGTATTCGAAGAGCGACTTTTCCGCCCATGTCGCCACCATCGGCATCACCCTGCTCGCGGGCGTCGAACTGGGGGTGATCTCGGGCGTCGCGGTCGGCCTGCTGCTGTTCCTATGGCGCGCCAGCCGCCCGCATGCCGCCGTGGTCGGGCGCGTTCCCGAAACCGAGCACTTCCGCAATGTCGAGCGGCACAAGGTCTTCACCGCGCCGCATGTGCTGTCGATCCGCATCGACGAAAGCCTGACCTATCTCAACGCCCGCTGGCTGGAGGAATATGTGCTCGAACGCGTGGCCGAGCGCCCTGCCCTGCGCCATGTGATCCTGATGGCCAGCGCGGTAAACGAGATCGACGCCTCGGGCCTCGAAAGCCTCGAAGCGATCAACCACCGGCTCGCCGATGGCGACATCCGCCTGCACCTGTCGGAAGTGAAAGGCCCGGTGATGGACCGGCTCCAGCGCACCCATTTCCTCGATGAGCTGGGCGGCAAGGTCTATCTCAGCCAGGCCCGCGCCTTTGCCGAGTTGCTCGAAGATGACGGCAGCGCGCCCGTTCATAGCGCCGACTGGGCGCGCGGAATGATCTGATGGCCGCCATCCCTGACAAGGACGAACGCTGCCGCGCCATCGAACGGCTGATCACCGCAGGCGGCGGCGTCTGTGCGAGCTGCCGAGAAATGGGCGTTTCGGAAAAGACCTTCTACCGCTGGCGAAAGGCTCAACCGATCACGCGTAACTCAAATAATCAATTAGCTTAATCGAATGCTCCATTGTCTCGCTGGGAGGAAAGGCCTAGGCCGCCCCCAGCTCTCACTCACATAAGGTGAGCCACATGTTCGAAGCCTCCGACGCGCTGCTGCTCGCGCGCATCCAGTTTGCCTTCACGGTCAGCTTCCACTTCATCTTCCCCGCCTTCTCGATTGGGCTGGCGAGCTATCTCGCGGTGCTCGAAGGGCTATGGCTGAAGACTGGCAAGCAGGTCTATCTGGACCTGTTCAAGTACTGGCTGAAGATCTTCGCCATCGCCTTTGCCATGGGCGTCGTCTCGGGCATCGTGATGTCCTACCAGTTCGGCACCAACTGGTCGGTCTTCTCCGACAAGGCAGGGCCGGTGATCGGCCCACTGATGGCCTACGAGGTGCTGACGGCCTTCTTCCTCGAGGCGGGCTTCCTCGGGGTGATGCTGTTCGGCATGAACAAAGTGGGCAAGAAGCTGCACTTCCTCGCCACGCTTATGGTCGCCGGGGGCACTTTCGTCTCGGCGTTCTGGATTCTCTCGGTGAACTCGTGGATGCAGACGCCCACGGGCTTTGAAATGGGCGCGAACGGCCAGTTCCTGCCGGGTGAGAGCTGGATCGACATCATCTTCAACCCGAGCTTTCCCTATCGCCTCGTGCACACGGTGATCGCGGCCTATCTTACCACCGCCTTCGTGGTCGGCGGCGTAGGTGCCTGGCACTTGCTCAAGGACAAGACCAACCAGCACGCGCGAAAAATGTTCTCGATGGCGATGTGGATGGCCGCGCTGGTGGCACCGGTGCAGATCTTCGCGGGCGACATGCACGGGCTCAACACGCTCGAACACCAGCCGCAGAAGGTGATGGCGATGGAGGGGCACTATGAAAGCCACCCCGAGGGCGCGCCGTTCTACCTGTTCGGCATTCCCAACGACGAGACGCAGACGCTCGACTATGCGGTGGGTATCCCGAAGCTGTCGAGCGTGATCCTCAAGCACGATCCAAACGCGCCGCTGGCCGGGCTGGATACCATTCCCGATGACGAACAGCCGCCGGTGTTCGTGGTGTTCTGGGCCTTCCGCATCATGGTCGCGATTGGTGTGGGCATGATGCTGCTCGGCTTCTGGAGCCTGTTCGCCCGCTGGCGTGGCACGCTATACGAATGGCCGCTGCTGCACCGCGCCGCCATCGTGATGGGGCCGACCGGCTTCGTGGCGGTGATCGCCGGGTGGATCACCACCGAGGTCGGCCGCCAGCCCTACACGGTCTATGGCCTGCTGCGCACCGCGCAATCGGCCAGCCCGCTTGACGCACCTGCGCTTGCGGCCAGCCTGCTGGCCTTCATCATCGTGTACTTCGCCGTGTTCGGATTTGGCGTGTGGTATATCCTCAAGCTGATGCAGAAAGCGCCACATACGGGCGAAAAGGGTGTGAAGAGCACCGCGAAGGGGCCGGTGAGAACGGCTGGCATCACACCGGGACCATCGCAGAACCCCGGCGATCCCACTGTCCTGCCCGAAGATCATGAGGAGGCGACCGATGGCCGTTAATATCGACCTCACCACCGTCTGGGCCTTCATCATCGCCTTCGGCATTTTCGCCTATGTCGTGATGGACGGATTCGACCTCGGCATCGGCGTGCTCTTCCCCACCTTCAAACCGGGGCGCGAGCGCGACCGCGCGATGAACTCGATCGCGCCAGTATGGGATGGCAACGAGACATGGCTTGTGTTGGGTGGTGGCGGATTGTTCGCAGCCTTCCCGCTGGCCTATGCGGTAATCCTGCCCGCGACCTATCCGCTGATAATCGCCATGCTGCTCGGCCTTGTGTTTCGCGGGGTGGCCTTCGAGTATCGCTGGCGCGATCCGGGGCACCGGGCGTTCTGGGACATTGCCTTCACCGGCGGCTCGCTGGTCGCCGCGATGAGCCAGGGCATGATCCTGGGCGCAATCCTGCAGGGCATCGAGGTGGTTGACCGTGCCTATGCCGGGAGCTGGTTCGACTGGCTCACGCCATACACCCTGCTCACCGGGCTCGGCACTGTGGCAGGCTATGCCCTGCTCGGCAGCACCTGGCTGATCTGGAAGCTCGATGGCCCCGCACAGGCCCATGCCCGCAAGCTGGCCATCGCCGCGGGCGCGGCTACCTTGTTGCTGATGGCCGGAGTGAGCCTCTACAACGTCGTCCTGAACGAAACCTATGCCGCCAAGTGGCTCACCGCGCCGGAAATCTACTATGCCGCGCCAGTGCCGATCCTGACGGCGATCGTCTCGCTCTCATTGCTGCATGCCATATTTACAGCACGCAACTCCAAGCCGTTCTGGCTGTCGATTGCGCTGTTCTTCTTCGGCATGGCAGGGCTCGGCTTCACGATCTGGCCGAACGTAGTGCCGCCGGGAATCACCATCTGGGACGCCGCCGCGCCCGAGCGCAGTCAGGTCTTCATGCTGGTGGGCGTCGCCATCACCATGCCGCTGATCATCGCCTACACCGGCTGGGCCTACTGGGTGTTCCGCGGCAAGGTCGGCGACGAAGGCTATCATTGATGAAGCCCGAGGAAATCCCGGCCGACCGCACGCCCTTGTGGCGCCGAATCGTGTGGCTGGCGGCGATCTGGGCGGGCAGCGTGGCGGTGCTGGGGGCGGTCGCCTATGGCCTGCGACTATGGATTGCGCCCTAGGACCTTTCGCTCTTGCAGCAAAACCCTCGCTCCGCCCTTGTAATCCGCCCGTAACATCGCCATTGGGAGGGCGCCCGCAGCTACCCCCACGGACCCCATGATCACGACGCATCCTTTCTACGACGCGGACGGCGACAAATTGCGCGAAGAATGCGGCGTGTTTGGCGTAATCGGCGCTGCCGATGCCGCCGCCGCCACCGCGCTCGGCCTTCACGCCCTGCAACATCGCGGCCAGGAGGCTGTTGGCATCAGCGCCTTCGACGGCCAGGATTTCTACACCAGGCGCGGCCTCGGCCACGTCGCCGAGAACTTCTCGACCGAGGAATCGCTGGCTGAACTGCCCGGCCATATGGCCGCGGGCCACGTGCGCTATTCCACCACCGGCGGATCGGGCCTGCGCAATGTGCAGCCGCTCTATGCCGACCTTGCCAGCGGCGGCTTTGCCGTGGCGCACAACGGCAATATTTCCAACGCGATGCGGCTCAAGAAAGACCTCGTCAAGAACGGCGCGATCTTCCAGTCGACTTCCGATACCGAGGTGATCATCCACCTCGTCGCCACCAGCCGCTATCACACCATGCTTGATAAGCTGGTCGATGCGCTGCGCATGGTCGAGGGCGCCTATGCGCTGATCGTGATGACCCCGCGCGGCATGGCCGCCTGCCGCGATCCGCTCGGCATTCGTCCGCTGGTGATGGGCAAGCTGGGTGATGCCACGGTCTTCGCCAGCGAAACGGTCGCGCTTGACGTGGTCGGTGCCGAGTTCGTGCGTCAGGTCGAGCCGGGCGAGCTGATCGAGGTCGATCACGATGGCACGGTCCGCTCGCACCGTCCCTTCGGCAACAACCCGGCCCGGCCCTGCATCTTCGAGCACGTCTATTTCAGCCGCCCCGATTCGGTGTTCAACGAGCGCTCGGTTTACGAGAGCCGCCGCAACATCGGGATGGAGCTGGCCAAGGAATCCCCGTGCGAGGCTGACATCGTCGTGCCCGTGCCCGATAGCGGCGTGCCAGCGGCCATCGGTTTCTCGCACCAGTCGGGCATTCCGTTCGAGCTGGGCATCATCCGCTCGCACTATGTCGGGCGCACCTTCATCCAGCCTTCGGACGGCGCGCGCCATGCCAGCGTGAAGCGCAAGCACAACGCCAACCGCGCGCTCGTGGAAGGCAAGTCCATCGTGCTGATCGACGATTCGATCGTACGCGGCACCACCAGCCTCAAGATCGTGCAGATGATGCGTGATGCGGGCGCGAAGGAAGTGCACTTTCGCGTGGCCAGCCCACCCACCGGCTATGGCTGCTATTACGGCGTCGACACCCCCGAACGCTCGAAGCTGCTGGCGGGTCGAATGGATATCGAGGCCATGTGCAAGCACATCCAGGCCGACAGCCTCGCCTTCGTCTCGATTGACGGGCTCTACCGCGCGGTGGGCCTGGCGGGCCGAGACAAGGCCTGCCCGCAATATTGCGACGCCTGCTTCACCGGAGAATATCCCACCGGGCTCACCGATCTGGAAGCCCGCAACGGTGAATCTGCACAACTGACGCTCCCCGTTGGAAAGGTCGCCTGATGGCAGACAGCAACGCTCCCCGCTCGCTCGAAGGCAAGATCGCGCTCGTCACCGGCTCCTCGCGCGGGATCGGCGCGGCCACGGCCAAGGCACTCGCCGCCGAAGGTGCGCATGTGGTGATCACCGGACGCAAGGTGACTGATCTTGAGGCGGTGGAAGACGCGATCCATTCCGCCGGCGGCGCCGCCACCATCGCGCCGCTGGACCTCACCGAAAGCGACTCGATTGCCCGTCTCGCCGAAGCCGTGGCGCAGCGGTGGGACAAGCTCGACGTGCTCGTGATCAACGCGGCCACGCTTCCCACGCTCACCCCGGTAACGCAGATCGACCGCAAGCAGTTCAACCAGGCGCTGACTCTTAATGTGCTGGCGACGCAAGCCCTGCTTTCCGCCTTCGATCCCCTACTCAAGCGGAGCGAAACAGGCCGGATCATCGGTGTGACCAGCTCTGTAGGGGACGAGCCGCGCGCTTTTTGGGGGGCCTATGGTGCAACCAAGGCGGCCTTCGACAACCTGCTTATGTGCCATGGGCAGGAAATCGCCCGTATCTCCGAAACGCGGGTGGCGCTGCTCGATCCGGGTGCCACGCGCACGGCGATGCGGGCCCGCGCCTATCCTGGCGAAGATCCCGAGTCGGTCAAACCGCCCGAAGCCGTCGGCGCCTTCATCGCAGACATGTTGCAGGATGACTTCCCCAATTTGCACCGGGTACGAGCGTCAACAGAGGGTTAACTGCCTTTGCAAACCTCAGGGTAACCGCGCTCCGGGATGCTGAAAGATGGTTGGCCTAAAGGGTCGAAACCAAGCCGTCACCATCATCGGACCCACCCATGAGCCCGCAGTTCACCCACCACGATGATTACGAATTCGCCGCGCAGGAAGATCGTTGCGCGCCGCGAACCCGCTTCATGATCCCTGCCCGACTGCGCGTGCCGGGTATGCGTGCCTTCCAGACCGTGGTGAACGACCTGTCGTTGTCGGGCTTCTCGGCCACTGCGGTGACCCGCATGCATCCCGGTCAGTCATGCTGGCTCACCCTGCCCGACCTCGAATCGCAACAGGCAGAAGTGGTCTGGTGGGAAGACCGACTGGTCGGGTGTGCTTTCGTTAACCTGCTTTCGACTATCGTGCATGACACGATCCTGGAGCGCTATCGCGGCGAGCGAGCGCCCCGCGACTTCTAGGTCGTCCTCTCCCGACCTGCCGCCACCGCCGCGATGGTGGGCCATTGACTCCTTCGTTTAGCGACCCCTGGATGCTTTGGCCTGCCTTCGCGGAGGTGGCGCGTGGGCGATGGCTATTCGTCGAGTCCGAACTGCCGCAGATACCAGTTGAAGATTATGCGATTACAGGCGTGGTCGCGCGTCGCCAGACACACGAACAGCGTATCATTGGGCAGATACTGGTAGATCGCCACGTCCATGCCGTAGGAATTGCCGCCATGGCCCCAGCTTTGCCCCGGTGACACGCTAAAGCCCAGTCCCCAGCCAAACGCTTCGCTCGGCGTCACCGCCTGCGCGAGCATGGCGGGCGATAGCAGAGTGCCATCCTTGAGGGCTGCGAAGAAGGCCACCATGTCGCTGGCGCTGGCGACGCCGCCACCACCGGGTGTGCCGCGCCACGGTAAAACATCCAGATTGGGCACCAGCTCGCTTTCCTGCCCGTAGAATGTGGTGAGGCCAACCGCCACGTCGCCCATCTCGCTCAGTAAGGGAAAACCGGCTTGGGCCATGCCTGCCGGATCGAACACATGACGCTGGATATAGGCGTAGTAGTCCTCCCCGCTGACCGCTTCGACAACCAGGCCGAGCAGCAGCATCCCATAGCTGCCATAGGCAGTCTGCGTACCCGGCTCGAAGGCAGGATCACGCTCTGCGTTAAGTGCGACGATATCGGCCAGACTGCGCACCCGCGCGCGGTTTTCGCCGTGTTCGCGGCGCAGGATGCCCATGTCGCCGGTGCCGTCGCGATGGGTCAGCAGATACCGGATCGTCACCTCTTCGCGGGTCTGCGCATTGGGATAGTCCGGCAGGTAGCGGCCAAGCGGCGCATTGAGATCGATCTTTCCCTGCTCGACCAATTGCAGCACGGCCACGGCAGTGAACATCTTGCCGGCCGAGGCGAGGAGAAACGGGGTGTCTAGGGTAACGGGCCGGGTGCCAGCGAGGTCAGCATAGCCGTAAGCCTGCACCCGAAGTTCTCCCTCCCCCGGCACAATCATCACTATCCCGGCAAAGGTGTTGGCTTCGGCCTCACGCGCCGCGGCGGCAAAGGTGTAGTTGGCGGCTCCGGCAGGCGAGAGGTTATAGGGATGAAGCGGAACGATCACACGCCGTCCCTTCTCGCCATCGATGGTCCGCACGGTGACGCGAACCAGGGCCGGAAAGCAGCGCTCGACCGCCAGCACCACATACTCGCCCGCGGTGCTCGATAGAACGCGCACCGGATCGAGACCGCAGGTGGAGCGCGCCAGGTCAAGCTCGTATGCGGGATTCGGATTACCTATGCGACTTTCGTAGAAGCTACGGATCGTCTCATCGCCGCTGTTGAAAACCGGCAGCCATTGCGCAAACAGCGCCTCTGCATCCTGATCATCCTGCGCCATCAGCGACGACGACGCCAGCGCAAACGCCAAGCCGATCAGACATTTCCGCACCATTTTCATTCCTCCCCGGAAAGAGGATAGCTGAAAAAGGCGCGACGCCTAGTCCCGCTCCACCGCCTTGGCCTTGCGGGTGGAGAACATGCCGGTGGTGTCGACGATGGCCTTGGCGAGGAAGCTGTCGGCATCCATCCGCTGGAACTGGCGATGGCTGACGAGGAAGGCGACAATGTCGGCCTCTTCGCGGGCCTCCTCGGCGCTGCCGAGCTTCACGTTAGGCAGGTCGGCGAGCACCTTGGGCAACGTGGATAGGTTCGGTTCGACCACCAGCACTTGCGCCCCCTCGAGTCTTGCCACGGCCTCAACGATCTCCAGCGCCGGGCTTTCGCGCACGTCGTCGACGTCGGGCTTGTAGGTTATGCCGTAGCAGGCGATGGTCGGCACCTTGAAACGGTTGGCGAGCCGTTCGACCTGCGCCACCACGCGGTGCGGTTTGTCGTCGTTGACCTCGCGCGCCATGCGGATCAGCCGCGCCTCTTGCGGAGCGCTGTCGACGATAAACCACGGGTCGACCGCGATGCAGTGCCCGCCCACGCCTGCACCGGGCATCAGGATATTCACGCGCGGGTGCTGGTTGGCCAGCTCGCGGACCTGCCACACGTCGGTGCCGAGCTTGTCGCAAATGATCGACAGCTCGTTGGCGAAAGCGATATTGACATCGCGGTAAGCATTCTCGGAGAGCTTGCACAGCTCGGCCACGCGGCTGTCGGTAACGTAACAGGTGCCCATCACGAAGCTCTGGTAAAGCCGCGCGGCCTTGTTCGCGCAGTCGATGGTGAGGCCACCGATAATACGGTCGTTGCTCACCAGTTCGCGCAGCATCTGGCCCGGCAGGATGCGCTCTGGGCAATGGCACGGGGCCACGTCGGCGCTGCCGTCCTCGTCGCGGTAGCGCGGGAACGTGAGGTCCGGGCGTTCGGAGGCGAAAATCTCGGCCAGCCGCTCGGTGCTGCCCACCGGCGAGGTGCTTTCGAGGATCACCACGTTGCCCTTTGTCAGCACCGGCGCAATCGTGCGCGCGGCATTCTCCACGAAGCTCATGTCGGGGGCCTGATCGACCATCGGCGTGGGCACGGCGATGATGAAATATTCAGCCGGTTCGGGCGTGGTGGTGGCGCGTAGTCGCTTGGTCTCGACCGCTGCGCTGAGCAGCATTTGCAGGTCGGGCTCCTGAAAGTGTGCCTGCCCGGCATTGATCAGATCGACCACGTCCTGTTTCACATCGAGGCCAATCACCTCGTGGCCGCGGCTCGCCAGCATGGCGGCGGTAGGGAGGCCGATATAGCCGAGGCCAACGGTGCAGACTTTCATGCGTCAGAACTCACGAATTGCGCGACCGAGGCGGCGATCTTCTGCGCCGCCGTGCCGTCGCCATAGGGAAAGACCGCGCGGGAGCGGCTGGCGTAATATGTCTCATCTTCGAGCAGGCGGGCGACCTCGCCCGCGATCACATCGACATCGGTGCCGACCAGTGAGGCGACGCCGGTCGCAATGGCTTCGGGACGCTCGGTCACATCACGCATCACCAGAATGGGCTTGCCGAGCGCGGGGGCTTCCTCCTGAATGCCGCCGCTATCGGTCAGCACCAAGTGTGCGGCCTGCATCAGCGCCACCATCTGCACATAGTCGACCGGCGGGATCAGATGCACTGCGCCGGTATCGCCCAGCCGCGCCTCGACCACCTCTTTGACCTGCGGATTGAGGTGGACCGGATAGACCACTTCGGCATCGCCACGCGCAGCAATCACGGCGAGCGCATCGCATATCCGGGCAAAGCCCTCGCCAAAGCTCTCGCGGCGGTGGCCAGTGACCAGCACCAGCTTCTTGGCGGGATCGAGCTTGAGGCCAAGCTGGCCGAGCTCGTCGCCGGTCAGCCGCTCGGCCACGTAAAGCAGCGCGTCGATCCCGCTGTTGCCGGTGACTTCGATGGCGCGCTCAACCGGGCGTTCGCCCCGCAGGTTTTGCGCCGAGACCTCGGTCGGGCACCAGAGCAACTGCGCCACCGCGTCGATGGAGATGCGGTTATATTCCTCGGGCCATGGGCGGTGAATGTCATGGCTGCGCAGCCCCGCCTCGACATGGCCGACCGGCACACGGGCGTAGAACGCCGCCAATGCCGCCGCCATGGCCGAGGTCGTATCGCCATGGACCAGCACAAGGCCGGGGCGATGCTCGGCGATCAGGTGCTCCATCTCCTTGAGTACGCGCGCGGTTATGTCGCCCAGCGTCTGGCCCGGTGTCATCAGGTCGAGGTCGATATCGGGCTTCTCGCCGAACACCGCGAAGACCTGATCGAGCATCTGGCGGTGCTGGCCGGTGGTCACAACCTTGAGATCGACCGAGGGCACTTCCCGCAGCGCGCGCACCACGGGCAGCATCTTGATGGCCTCGGGCCGAGTTCCGATTACGAGCAGGACAGGGGTCACGCTGCGGGCTCCGGAAAGAGGCATTGGGTCTAGTGCGGTCACGCGATGCGCCTAGCAAAGGCGTGTTAAAACAGTCCTACCCGGCGGTTCACCTTATTGGGAAGCGACACCATTGCGCGCGTCCACAGCGGCCTGCACCGCCTCGTAGAACCGCGTGCGTTCGGCCATCACGCCATCGTTAGTGCTGGCGACAGGCCAGTCGGCATTGGTGGCGATCACGATGCGGCGCGCGGGGTCGATAAAAATGCCCTGCCCGAAGATCCCACTCGCACCGAAGCCGCCGCCCGGATAGGTCCACCACTGATAGCCATAGCCGCGCCCACGATCGGTATCGAAATGCTTGGTTGTCGCTTCAGCAAACCACCCTTCGGGCACCATGCGCTTGCCGCCCGCCACCCCGTTATCGAGTACGAACTGCCCGAACCGCGCCATATCGCGGGTGCGCGCCTGGAAGCAGCAACCGCCCATCTCGCGGCCCGTGGAGTTGAGCAGCCACGAGGCATCGGCCTCCATCCCGTAGGGCCGCCAGATCTTTTCGGACATGTAGTCCGCGAGCGACTTGCCCGTTGCCGCCATCACCAGCGCGCCGATCATATTGGTCTCGCCGGTGTTGTAGTGCCAGCGCTCACCCGGCGGCGCGGCGCGCGAGAGCGTGCGCATGTAGGAAACGGTGGCGTCCATATCGCCCTCGGGCTTGTGCGCGTTGAAGCGAGCGACGTCGGAAGCGGGGTCGGTATAGTCCTCGTTCCACGCCACGCCCGAACTCATCGTCAGCACCTGCCGGATGGTCACGCCGTCGTAGGCCGAACCTTGGAGATTGGTGATATAGTCGGTGATCGAATCGTCGAGACTGCGGATCGCGCCATCCTGCAAGGCCGCGCCGACCAGCGTGGACGTGAGACTTTTCGCCACCGAAAAACTCGTCCACCTGCCCTGCGCGTCGAAGCCGAGGCCATAGCTTTCGTAGACCAGCTTGCCGTCGACCAGGATCACGATGGCGGCGCTGCGCTGGCTTGTCTCGAATGCCGCCATGTCGATCCCGATGGCGAGCGGCTCGCCTCTGGCCAATGCCCTCACCTGTCCGCCCGCTTCGACGACGTGGCTTCCGGCGAGGAACGGAAACTGGTCCATCGCGCGGAACATCGCGTCGCGCGTGTCCTGATCCCAAAACAGCACATCGGTGTCGGTCGGCGGGTTGAGCAGCACCGCGCGCTGTTCGCGGGTGAGCAAGGCAAACGCCGCGATCACGGCCAGCGCGACAACCAGCAGCGCAATGCCGAGCGCCCTCTTCATCGCTTCACCAGCGTGACCTGACTGACTTCGATCCCGCCCCCGCGGAAACCGCCCTCGCAATACATCAGGTAATAGCGCCATAGCCGGATGAACCGCTCGTCGAAACCTGCGGGCAAACGCCCCTCGGCAACGGCCGCATCGAAGCGCGCGCGCCATGCCTTCAGCGTTTCGGCGTAGTCGAGGCCGAAGTCCTCCTGATCCTCCCACGCGAGGCCGCGCTCGTCTGCCAGGCGGCGGAATTCGCTGGTGCGCAGCAGCATCCCGCCGGGAAAGACATAGGCCTGAATGAAGTCGGCGCTGGCGGCATAGGCGTCGAAAATATCGTCGCGGATGGCGATGTACTGGATCGCCGCGCGGCCACCGGGGCGCAGCACGCGCGCGATGCAATCGAGAAAAGTGGGCCAGTATTCGCGCCCCAGCGCCTCGACCATCTCGACGCTCACCACGCCGTCGAACTGCCCCTCGACATCGCGATAGTCCTGCTTACGGAACGCTACGTCGGGCCACTGCGCGCGAGCATGGGCGAGCTGCTGGTCCGAAATGCTGATCGCTGAGACCTGCGGAACACTGCGCGCGAGATAGGCCGCCAGCGAGCCCCAGCCGCAGCCCACTTCGAGCACGCTGGTCGGGCTACCCAGCCGCTCCGCCAGCCGCTCCCACTTGCGGCGCTGTGCGGCTTCGAGCCCATCGTCGCCCATCCGGTAGGCCGAAGAATAGGTCATGCTCGGATCGAGCCAGGCACCGTAGAAGTCGTTGCCGAGATCGTAGTGCGCGTAGATATTCTTCTCGGCCTGCGCGCGGGTGTTGCGCTTCAGCGCATGGAGGATCCGTGCCGCCAGCCGCCACGGCCCCTTCGCGCGCGCGGTTTCGCCAAGGCTGGCGGCATTGGCCATGAACAGCGCGAACAACGGAACCGGATCGGGGCTGTCCCACTCGCCAGCCTCCCATGCCTGATACCAGCCAACCGAGCCGCCCGTCGCCAGCCGCACCAGCGCGCGCCAATCCTTGAGGTGGACCTCGCATTCAAAGCCGGGAGCATGGCCGCCGAGCGTGCGCCGCGAGCCATCGGGCAGAACGGCATGGATTGCACCGCTGGCAAGGCGTTCGTCGATCCGGTCGATAATGCGCGCGAAACCAGGGGCGAACAGCCGGGCAAAGAGGCCCGGACGCGCGGCAAAACGCGCCCCCGCGCCCAGCAATGCCGTTCCTCGTGCCTCGCTCGCGCCCATGGCCTTCTTATGAACAAGCGCCCAGCACGGGGCAAGCGGCTAAGCTAGTCCTTGGCCTCGCGATAGGCGCTGAGTGCCCGCTCGCGCGCTTCCTTGTGGCCGATGATTTTCGCGGGATAGTCACCGCGCTGGTCGCCCGCCGGATCGTGGATTTCGTTGTCGGACAGGTGCGCCAGTTCGGGCACCCACTCACGAATAAAGGCTGCCGCATCGAATTTTTTCGACTGGCTCAGCGGAGCCATAATCCGCACGAACATGTTCGAATCGACCCCCGTGCCGCTCACCCACTGCCAGTTCACGCCGTTGCTGGCATAGTCGGCATCGACAAGCGTATCCCAGAACCAGCGCTCACCCTCGCGCCAGTCGATCAGCAGATGTTTGATGAGAAAGCTCGCCGCGATCATGCGCACGCGATTGTGCATCCAGCCGGTATGCCAGAGCTGGCGCATCCCGGCATCGACGATCGGGTAGCCGGTGCGGCCTTGCTGCCAGGCCTTCAGCTCTTCGGCGATAACATGGCCGCGATTGGGGTTGCGCCAGATGCCGTCATCGTAGCCGTCGCGGTAGCTGTTGACCGGGTAGTCGGGGAACTGGCAGATCACGGTCTGCGCATAGTCACGCCAGAGCAGTTCGGAACGATAAATCCGCGCGCCTTCGGAGGTGTAGCGGCTCATGCGGTCCCACAGCATGGCGGGCGAGACCTCGCCGAAATGGAGGTGCGGGCTCATCTTCGAGGAACCGTCGATCGAAGGCAGGTTGCGGTCTTCGTCGTAGTTGCTCACCACATCGACGAAGGTCTCGAAGCGCTCCATCGCGACGCTGGTTCCCGCCTGCCATTCCTCGCGCAGACCGCCTGCCCAGTCGGGCTTGGTGGGGAGCAGGTTCCATTCTGCAAGGCTCTCGCTGGAAGGCCATGTCTCGGGCGCGGAGAGCGAAGGTTCGGGGAGTATATCGAAGCCGTCGATGACGGCGAGACTCGCCTTCATGAACGGGGTGAAGATCTTGTAGGGATCGCCCGATCCGGTGGTCACCGCGCCGGGTGGCAACAAGTAGTTGCCATCGTACAGTTTGAGGTCGAGCTGGTCCTTCAGCGCGCCTTGGGCCTTGCGCCACCACGGCTCGTAATGGCGCAGCGCGTGGACTGTTTCCGCGCCGGTTTCTTCGGCGAGCCTGCACAGCTCCTCCACCGCGTCGCCACGTCGCAGGATCAACTTGGAATGGTGGCGGGCCAGATCGCGTTCGAGCGCTTCGAGCGACTGGTGCAGATACCAGCGTGATGCGCCGCCATAGGCGTGATTCTTCGCCACCTCGTCGTCGAGCACATAGACCGGTATCACCGGCCCGGCCTCGGCGGCGGCGACAAAAGCGCGCTGGTCGGTGAGGCGAAGGTCGCGTCGGAGCCAGACGATCTGGGGTTTGGTCATATCACGATTCCCGTCTGTCCAGAGCTTGTCGAAGGACTGCTTTTTCTTGAGGTGCGGCGCCAGAAAGGAAAGACAGCCGTAGGCCTACTGGCCAGCTTCGCTTCCGACAAGTTCAGGGCGAGCGATTCATGAACGTAACGTCAGTTTCCGGGAGGCAGTTCCTCGCAGGCAACATCGGGCAACGCGACGGTAAAGCTGTTCGTCACCCCGCCCCCGTAATAGCGCGCATCGTGCAACATCACCGAACCATCCTCCGCCCGAGCGGCGAAGGGCGCGCGCGACCAGAACAGGAAGGCGTCGAGCTGACTGTTGGTTTTGCGCAAGGTATCGGTGTCGGGCCAGGCGCAGCGCTGGTCGGCAATCGGCGTTACATTCCGGGGGCCGACTGTGTCTCCCGACTTGCCAACAAACCAGTTATTCTTCTCTCCAACGATGATCTCCCGCGCACCCGCTCCAAACAGGATCGGACTGGCAATAAATACGTCGCTCGGAACATGCGGTGTTGGTCCGAGACCGTTCTCTGCGCTTGGTGCCACCTTGGAGTTAATCGCATAGATGGCCTGCGTGCCCTGCGTCTCCAGCCAGTTCCAGCCAATATAGACAACGGCCAAAGCAAGGGCCGAAACGGCAGGCCAGCGCCAGCTTTGCCCCCTCTTTTGGCGCCGCAGCGACAGCCACAAGCCCAGCCCCATGCCGAGCCACAACCACACATCGATGATGAACAGCACATCGCCATAGAACCAGCGGTGCGAGAACGGTTCCAGCAGGCGGATGCCGTAGGTGTTCATCCAGTCGAGCGCCGGATGGGTCAGGCAGGCAATGAAGGAAAGCGCGAACAGCCAGCCGAAATGCACCGGCAAGCGCCCCTCGGGCCGCTTGCCGCGTTTCTCCTGCCAGCGGTCGAAACCCCACAGAATGCCCGCCAGCGCCACGGGCAGCAGCAGTAACGCGGGCGGGCCGTGAGTAATGCCGCGGCGAAAGGCCAGATGCTCGAGCCCGGTGGTCCAGGCAAAGCAGGTGACATCTACGTCGGGCAGGTTCGCGCCGATAATCAGCGCGGGCATGGCAAGGCCGGTCTTCTTTTTGAGACCGGCCTGCCCGATCAACGCGCCGACGAGCGAATGGGTGAGGTTGTCCATTTGCCCGTGGCTAGCAGGTTCAGACGAGTTCGCCGAGCATCTGCGCGTCGAACCCCTGCAAATCGCTCTGCCGCCCCTCGCGCACCTTGTTGGCAAACTCTGGGTTGGCGATCAGCGCGCGGCCCACTGCGATCAGGTCGAACTCGCCCGCATCCATGCGCCGTTCCAGCTCGCCGATATCGGCAACCTTGCTGCTTTCGCCCGCAAAGGCGGAAAGGAACTCGCCGTCGAGCGCCACCGAGCCGACGCTGATCGTGGTTGCGCCGGTCAGCTTCTTGGCCCAGCCTGCAAAGTTCAGACCTTGTTCGCCATCGATCTCGGGAAACTCTGGCTCCCAGAAGCGGCGCTGCGAGGCGTGGATCACGTCGACCCCGGCGGCGACCAGCGGGCCGAGCCAGGACTTCATCTCGTCAGGCGTCTTGGCGAGCTTCACGGTGTAATCCTGCTGCTTCCACTGGCTCACGCGCAGGATCAGCGGCATGTCAGCAGGCATCTCGGCGCGGACCTGCTGTACAATCTCGGCGGCAAAACGGCTGCGCTCGGGTAAGGTCGCCCCGCCCCACTTGTCGTCGCGACGGTTCATCTCGTCCCAGAAGAACTGGTCGATCAGATAGCCATGTGCGCCGTGCAGCTCGATCGTGTCGAAGCCCAGCTTCACCGCGTCGGCAGCGGCGCTGGCGAACTTGGCGACGGTGTCGGCAACGTCCTCTTCGCTCATCGCCTTGCCGAAGGGTTTGCCCTTGTTGTCGATACCAGAGGGGCCTTCCGGCTCGCCGGGGCGCGGCTGATCAGGGTTCTGCGCTGGCACGAGGCCGGTATGCCACAGCTGCGGAGCGATCTTGCCACCTGCGCCGCGGACAGCCTCGACCACATTGCCCCAGCCTTCGAGCGGCTTCTCGCCATGGAAGGCAGGAATATCGGGATGGTTGCGCGTTTCGGGGCGGTCGATGCCGGTGCCTTCGGAGATGAT
Organism: Aurantiacibacter flavus; assembly: GCF_039710615.1. NCBI lineage: Bacteria > Pseudomonadati > Pseudomonadota > Alphaproteobacteria > Sphingomonadales > Erythrobacteraceae > Aurantiacibacter > Aurantiacibacter flavus. The sequence goes on along the minus strand of NZ_JBDLBR010000001.1, from coordinate 628,796 downwards.
CAGCCCAGTCCCGCCCGCAGCGCGCTTGCGATAGTATTCGACCACATTATCGCCAGGCACGCCCTTGGGCGAGAAGTTGCGAGTCATCGGCGCCATGACGATGCGGTTGGACAGCGAGAGGCCCTTGATAGTGATCGGATCGAAAAGGACGGACATAGAGGGATGCTCCGGTTGTGGGACTGTGGCGGAAAAGCTCGGGAGCAAGGTTGCAATGGGCAACCCATGTTGACCGGCGCCAAGAAAAACTACGCCGCACCGGGCCAGTGCCTTCACAGCGCAGCCATCGTCCTGCCACACGGAAACGGGCGGCAGGATCGCTCCTGCCGCCCGTTGCCACTTAGCGTTGTCCTGCGCCAGATCAGCTGGCGAGCGCCGAATTGCGCGCGGCGGTGAACTCGCTCTGCGAGAGGTAGCTGTCACCGTCATCATCGAAATAGAAGAACGTCTGAGCCGCGCTGTTGATCTCGTCCTGCGTCAGGTACGGAGGTTTGGCGTCGTTCGGCTCAGGCTCGGTCGGATCGGTGGGAAGCGCCCAGATCGCATATTCGGCGACCGAGATCATTCCATCGGCGTTGCGGTCGAGCCAAGTGAAATCCATCTCGCTGCGGGCAGGCATGGTGAAGCTGCTCTGGCTCGATTCATCGTCACTCATCGCACCATCGCTGCTAGAGTCGTCAGAGGACATGGCCTCGTCCTCAAGCATGGTATCACGATTGGCGTCGTATTCGTCGCTAATCGCTTGCGCATCCATGGCCTCGTAGCCGGCCTGCTGCTGCTCGTTGAGAGGTCCGGCGACCGGATAGGCATCATCGTCGAATGCCTCGCTCAAAGGCTCGTTGACGACGACGGCATCAACCTCTTCGACGTCATCGCCGCTATCGCATGCTCCCAGAGAAAGCGCTGCGGCCGAAACAAACAGTGTGGCAAATCGCGTTGTGTTCATGATCGTTTTCCTTTCGCTTCCGTTGCGAATGGCAAGGGTTCGCGCATCGAATGCGGCGGACCCAAAAGTCCACACCGCGCGCGCTCCAGGGCCAGCTATTGCCCCTTTGCCTCACCAACGGACGGGAAAGGAATTCGTTCAAAAATAATGCAATTTTTTCAGACCGGGTCCTGCGCGGTGCCGCTGACAGTCCAGGTCTGGCCCTTGGCGAGCAGCTTGGCGAGGTTGTTGTCCTTGCCCTCCACCGCCTTGGCACGCTCCGCGATCACGGCGCTTTCGTAAGTCTCTGCAGGATCGTCGTAGATCACACCGAGCGGCATCGGGAACGGGCCGAAAGGCAGCTCGATCAGCATGTGCGCGAGCATCCGGTTCTTCGCATCGTGGACCGTGACACCGGCCGTTTCCCAGTCACCATCCTCGACCTCGACCACCTCGAAGGTGAACTTCTCCGGCACCAGCTTCAGCCCCTTGACCGGGCCTTTCTTGGGATTGCCGAACAGCATCGGCTGGCCATGTTCGAGCCAGAGCTGCTGCAGTTCCGCCCCCTTCGGCGCGGCGAAATCGTCGAACACATCCTTGTTGTAGACGATGCAGTTCTGGAAGATCTCGACAAAGGCCGCACCCTGGTGGGCATGGGCTGCCTTGAGCACCTCGGGCAGGTTCTTCGACACGTCGATCCCGCGGCCGATAAAGCGCGCACCCGAACCGAGCGCGAAAGCGCAGGGGTTGGCCGGATGGTCGACCGAGCCGAGCGGTGAGGTCGGCGTGCGGGTGTGCTCGCGACTGGTGGGCGAATACTGGCCCTTGGTGAGACCATAAATCTCGTTGTTGAACAGCATGATCTGCATGTTTACGTTGCGGCGCAGCACATGCATCATGTGGTTGCCGCCGATCGAGAGACCATCGCCGTCACCGGTCACCAGCCACACATCGAGATCGGGGTTGGCCAGCTTTACGCCGGTGGCGAAAGCGGGCGCACGGCCGTGGATCGTGTGGAAGCCGTAGGTCTCCATGTAATAGGGGAAGCGGCTGGAGCAGCCGATCCCGCTGATGAAGACGGTGTTGGCAGGATCGGCGCCGAGCTGCGGCAAGGTGCGCTGCACGGCCTTGAGGATCGCATAGTCGCCGCAACCGGGGCACCAGCGGACCTCCTGGTCGGTTTCCCAGTCCTTGAGGGTGGTTTCGATCTTCGCAAGTTCAGTCATCGGGCTTACTCCGAGAGGGCCAGTTCGATCGCGGCTTCAAGCTCGGCGATCTTGAACGGCTGGCCGCTCGTCTTGGTATAGGGCTGTGCATCGACCAGCAGCTGATCGCGCAGAACGGTTTTGAACTGGCCGGTGTTCATCTCGGGCACCAGCACCTTGTCGTACTTGCGCAGCAACTCGCCCGAGTTGGCTGGCAACGGCCATATGTGGCGGAAGTGGATGTGGCTGACGTCCAGACCCCTCTTGCGGCAGTTGTCGACCGCGCGGCGGATCGGGCCGAAGGTCGAGCCCCAGCCCACCACGGCGAGCTTGCCGCCCTCTTCACCCAGCGTCACACCCTGATCGGGCACCGCGATGCCGTCGATCTTGGCCTTGCGGGCGTCGGTCATCAGCTGGTGGTTTTCGGGCGAATAGTCGATGTTGCCCGACCCTTGCGCCTTCTCGATGCCGCCGATGCGGTGCATCAGGCCCGGCGTGCCCGGCTTGATCCACGGCCGCGCACCCTTGGCGTTGCGCTTGTAAGGCAGCACCTTGCCATCGGGATTGTTGTTCTCGGTCAGGAACTCGGCCCTGAACGGCTCGAAGCTGTCGACATCGGGCACCTTCCACGGCTCGGCCGCATTGGCGATATATCCGTCGGTCAGCAGCATCACCGGGGTCATATATTCGACCGCGATGCGGCAGGCCTCGATCGCGCATTCGAACACGTCGCCGGGCGAGCTGGCAGCGACGACCGGGATCGGCGCATCGCCATTACGGCCATAGACCGCCTGATAAAGGTCGCTCTGCTCGGTCTTGGTCGGCAGGCCGGTGGAGGGGCCGCCGCGCTGCGAGTTGACGATCACCAGCGGCATTTCGGTCATCACGGCAAGACCCATCGCCTCGCCCTTCAGCGCAATGCCGGGGCCGGACGACGAGGTAACGCCAAGCTGGCCCGCATAGCTCGCGCCGATGGCGGCGCAGATCGCGGCGATCTCGTCTTCCGCCTGGAAGGTGGTGACGCCGAATTCCTTGAGCCGCGCCAGATGGTGCAAGATCGAGCTGGCGGGCGTGATCGGATAGCCGCCGAAGAACATCGGCAGGCCGGCAAGCTGCGCGCCCGCCACGAGGCCAAGCGAAACGGCTTCCGCGCCGGTGATCGTGCGATAGAGGCCCGGTGCGCTATCGACCGGAGCGATGTGCAGCTGCTTGAGCGGGCCGGACAGCTCCGCCGTCTCGCCATAGGCATGGCCAGCGTTCAGCGCGGCGACGTTGGCGGCGGCGATATCGGGCTTGGTCTTGAACTTGGCGTTGAGCCAGTCAATCAGCGGCTGGCGGTCGCGGTCGAACATCCACAGCGCGAGGCCGAGCGTCCACATGTTTTTCGAGCGCAGCGCATCCTTGTTGCCGAGCCCGAAGTCCTTCACCGCTTCGATGGTGAGCGCGGAAATATCGAAGGCGAGCAAGTCCCACTGCGCGAGGCTGCCGTCTTCGAGCGGGTTGCTCTCATACTTGGCCTTTTCGAGGTTGCGCTTGGTGAACTCTCCGGAATCGGCGATGATCAGGCCGCCCGGTTTCAGCGACGAGAGGTTCACCTTCAGCGCCGCCGGGTTCATCGCCACCAGAACGTCAGGCGCATCGCCAGCGGTGCTGATCTCGCGGCTGCCGAAATTGATCTGGAATGCCGAGACGCCGAACAGCGTGCCCTGCGGGGCGCGGATTTCCGCCGGAAAATCGGGGAAGGTGGCCAGATCGTTGCCAGCCAGCGCGGTCGACAGCGTGAACTGCCCGCCGGTGAGCTGCATGCCATCGCCGGAGTCGCCGGCAAAGCGCACGACAACCGAATCGGGGCTGGCATTGTGGGTGATCGGGTCGGCGTTCTGGGTCGCCATAAAGCAAAAGGCCTTCGTCATTGGATCTCGTCGGCCTGCGACCTAGGTTCGGTAAGCCCGTGAGACAATCAAGATTTTCTGTGCCTGCACAAATGCCTCCCACAATTGATGCGGCGCAAATGCTGGAATTGGCGCGGCCATACTACTAAGTCGGCCCGATGAGCAAACCTGACCCTTCCCTTTATCGCCCCTGTGTCGGAACCATGCTGATCAACGCCGAAAGCCGCGTTTTCGTCGGCAAACGGATCGACACCAAGGAAGGCGACTGGTGGCAGATGCCGCAAGGCGGGGTCGACGAAGGCGAAGACCTCGACGAGGCCATGCTGCGCGAGTTGCACGAGGAAACCGGGCTGATGCCGAGCAAGGTGGAGCTGGTGGCGCGGATGGAGGAAGAACTCTACTACGACCTGCCCGACGACCTCAAAGGCAAGCTCTGGAAAGGCCGTTACATCGGCCAGCGCCAGCGTTGGTATTGCGTGCGCCTGACCGGCACCGAGGCCGATATCGACCTCGAAGCGCACAAGCACCCCGAGTTTTCGGATTGGAAATGGATCGAAGCAGCCTTGCTGCCCGAGCTGATCATTCCGTTCAAGAAGCCGATTTACGAGACCGTGGTGGCGGCCTTCGCGGAATATACCCGCGCCTGATCACACAAACCGTTCGTGCTGCGGAAGAAGCCCGAGCGCCGTACCTTAACCCTTCGAGACACTCGGCCTGCGGCCTCGCTCCTCAGGGCGAACGGGGTGGGGGAAAGCCCACCTAGTTCTGCGTAACGCCGTTATCCGCAGGGGTCGCCTCGGCGGTCATCACGGCGGGGCGCGCGGCAATCGCGGCGGCAAGCTGGCGCGTTTCCACGCATGTCTCGCCGCAGCGTTCTTCCAGCTCGGTGAGCGCCTCGCGCGCGGCAGTCATCGCGCCCTTTTCGACCAGCGCTTCACCCTCGCCCGAAATCGCGGCGAAGTTGTTCGGATCACGCTCCCGCGCCTCACGATAATAGCGGATGGCCTTGCCCTGCAAACCATCAGTGCGGGCAGCTTCGGCCAGATCGAGGAACACCGAGGTCATCCCCGGATCGACCGCCAGCGCGGCCTCGAACGCATCGATTGCGGCCTGCGTATCGCCGCCGTTCAGCAACTGCCGCCCCTCGGCCACCAACGCACTGGCGCGGGGATCGTCTGCGCGCTCGCCAGCGGCGCTCATGCTCGCGGTCACGGCGAACAGCAGCGAAAGGGCAGCGGCAGCAGGGGCAAGGCGCATGATCTTCTCCATCAGTGCGGACCGGTTATCACTTCTTCGGACGGTCTTCGCAGTCATCTGGCCAGAGCTATCACGGCTTAGATATACAGGCGATGAAAAAACCATCGGTTGCATCGCGTAACGGATCGAGCCGCCAGCCGGTTCCGCGCGAACGGCCCAAGGGCAACGCCGTAGCCTGCGCCTGCCAGCCGGGGTGGGCGGCAAGGAAGGCCTCGACCTGCCCTGCCCCTTCTTCGTCGAGCAGCGAGCAGGTGACATAGGTGAGCTGGCCACCGGGCCGCAGCAGCTCTGCCGCAACGCCCATAAGCCGCGCCTGCAACTGGGTGAGCCGCTCAAGCTCGCGCGGAGTCAGCCGCCAGCGCGCCTCGGGATTGCGTCGCCAGGTGCCGGTGCCGGAACACGGCGCATCGACCAGCACCCGGTCGGCCTTGCCCGCAAAGGCGGCCAGTGCCTCGGCCTCCCGACCCGGATCGAGCAGCACTTCGGTCACATTGGTGGCCCCGGCCCGCTCGGCGCGCGGGGCGAGCTGCGACAGGCGGCGGCGGTCGGTATCGGCGGCGACCAGGGTGCCCTCATTCGCCATTTGCGCGGCCAGCGCCAGCGTCTTGCCGCCCGCGCCTGCGCACAGGTCGATCACCAGTTCGCCCGGCTGCGCGCCGACCGCAGCACAGGCGAGCTGACTGCCCGCGTCCTGCACCTCGATCAGGCCTTGCGTGTAAGCGTCCCACTGCTCGACCCGCGTGCCGGTGGTGAGGCGCAGCGCATTGGCGAAACTGAGCGCCTCGCCCTCTTCGGGCAGATCGAGCGCTTGGGGTTCGGCCTTCAGCGTGTTGACCCGCAGGTCGAGCGGCGCGCGGTCGAGCAGCGCGATCGCGTCCTCTGCCTCAAGGCCCGATGCGGCGAGCCGCTCCTCAAGCCATGCGGGCGCGAACCCGGTTTCGGCCACCTTTTCGCCCTCGGCAGGCTCCGCCGGGCCGTAGTTGGAGCCATCGAACAGGTCGATCAACCAGTCGTGCTCCTCGCTTTCCGTGGCGAGCGCCAGCATGGCTGCGCGACCGGTCTTGGGCACGGGGCCGCAGAAGCGGATCACATCGTAAACCAGCTCTCGGATCGCGCGCTTGTCTTTCGAACCGGCAAAGCGGTGGTTCTTGAACCAGTCGGCAAGGATGCGGTCGGCCGGCGCGCCCGCGTTGTTCGCGGCGGCGATCACGAGATCGAGCACATCGATGGCGGCCTGGACACGGGCGGAGGGGATCATCGTCTTTGCTCCTGCCACAGGTGGTCGATGTCCTGCTGTGTCGGGGCCAACAGGCAGAAATAGCGCTGATTTGCCCGCTCGCTATCAGCAAGCGCCTGCGCGGCCGCGCGCTGGCAGGCACCTTCGCTGGGGTGAAGCGACTGGGTGACGGCCATCGAGCCTTCAACGTCGGCTGGCTGCCAGCCAATCAGGATCAGCAGATAGGGGACAAATTCGATCATTAAGGCGCCTTATAGGCAAGAGTGGGATCGCGCAGCACCGCAGCATCGTACATCGCGCGGGTGCGGTCGATAAAGGCGATCTTGGCCAACCAGGAGACCGCCCCGCCCAGCCCCACGGCCAGATAGTCGAGCACGACCAGACCATAGGCCATAACCACGAAGCCAAGCGCGGACAGCGCATTGAGCACGTGGGGCATGGCAGTCTGCGTTTCGGGCAGCGGGCGTGCCTTGCGCTCGACCCACAGCCGCTCGCCCAGCACACCCCGCGTCATCCATGCACGGTCGGTGGCCGGGGCCCGGAACAGGTGCGGATTAAGCCACAGCCAGCCCACGGCCAGCGCCGCCACTGCCAAGGCCCACCAGCCGAGCCAAATCCGCGACAGCGCCGCCAGGACGATCACCGGCAGGCCGGTCAGCGCGCGGCTCCAGCCGCTCCAAGGGTTCGCATGGCGCGCCCAGCCCGCCTCGTCGAGACCGAAGGCAGTGGCGAGGCGCTCTTCCAGCGACACCTTAACGGGTTGGATAGTTCGGTGCCTCGCGCGTGATAGACACGTCGTGGACGTGGCTTTCGGACAGGCCCGCATTGGTGATACGGATGAACTTGCCACGCTCACGCAGGTCGGCAATCGAGGCCGATCCGGTGTAGCCCATCGCCGCCTTGATCCCGCCGACCAGCTGGTGAACGACGTCGCGCGCCGGCCCCTTGTAGGGCACCTGGCCTTCGATGCCTTCGGGCACCAGCTTCATCTGGTCCTTGATATCCTGCTGGAAGTAACGGTCGGCCGAGCCGCGCGCCATCGCGCTGACCGAGCCCATGCCGCGATAGGCCTTATAGGCGCGCCCCTGGTAAAGGAATGTTTCGCCCGGCGCTTCCTCGGTCCCCGCCAGCAGCGAGCCGACCATCACGGTCGAGGCCCCCGCGGCAAGCGCCTTGGCCGCATCGCCCGAGGTGCGCAGGCCGCCATCGGCGATGATCGGCACGTCGCCCGCAGCGCTTGCGGCATCCATCACCGCAGTCAGCTGCGGCACGCCGACGCCCGCCACGATGCGCGTGGTGCAGATCGAGCCCGGCCCGATCCCGACCTTCACCGCATCGGCACCAGCGTCGATCAGCGCCTTGGTCGCCTCGGCCGTGGCGACGTTGCCGGCCACCACCTGCACCGCGTTGGAGAGCTTCTTCACCCGGTCGACCGAGCGGGCCACTTCCTTGTTGTGGCCATGCGCGGTGTCGATGATGATCACGTCGCATCCGGCATCGACCAGCGCCTCTGTACGCTCGAAGCCCTTGTCGCCGACGGTGGTGGCGGCGGCAACGCGCAGGCGCCCGCCAGCGTCCTTGGTGGCATTGGGGTTGAGCACGGCCTTTTCGATATCCTTCACCGTAATCAGGCCGACGCAGTGATAGGCATCGTCCACCACCAGCAGCTTCTCGATCCGGCGCGCGTGAAGCAGGCGCCGCGCCTCTTCCTGGTTCACCCCTTCGGAGACGGTGGCGAGGTTATCGCTGGTCATCAGCTCGCGTACGGGCTGATCAGGGTTGGCGGCAAAGCGCACATCGCGGTTGGTGAGGATACCCACCAGCTTGCCGCCCGCGTCGACCACCGGAATGCCGCTGATGCGGTTGTGGCTCATCAGCGCCTGCGCCTCGCCCAGCGTGGCATCGGGCAGGATCGTGATCGGGTTGACCACCATGCCGCTCTCGAACCGCTTCACGCGGCGCACCGCATCGCACTGTTCTTCGATGGTGAGGTTGCGGTGAAGCACGCCGATGCCGCCCATCTGCGCCATCACGATAGCCATCTCGGCCTCGGTCACGGTGTCCATCGCGGCGGAAAGCATCGGAATGTTGAGCGCGATCTCGCGCGTCAGCTGCGTCTTGGTGCTGACCTGCGAGGGCAGGATATCGCTCTCGGCCGGCCGGAGCAGGACGTCGTCAAAAGTAAGGCCGGTTTCGATTTCCATGGGTGCCACCAGATGTTGTGCGTTTCGATTCGTGGCGGCCCATGTAAACGCACTATGTGTCAGGTGCTAGGGGGGGGCGCCAAAAGCCTCCCCCACCGCAAGCAGTCAGGCCGCCGGGCGGTCAGGCAGTCCAGCCGCCATCGACCGACCAGTTCGCGCCGTTAATGTTCTGCGCCTCGTCGCGGCACAGAAACACAGCCATCGCGCCGATCTCTTCAGGCTGGACGAACTTCTTGGTCGGCTGGCTGTCGAGCAGCACCTCGTTGATGACCTCGTCGCGGCTCATGTTCCGCGCCTTCATCGTGTCGGGGATCTGGTTTTCGACCAGCGGGGTCCAGACATAGCCGGGCGAGATGCAGTTGGCGGTGATGTTGTGCTCGGCCAGCTCCAGCGCCAGCACCTTGGTGAGGCCCGCCAGCCCATGCTTGGCCGCGACATAGGCCGCCTTGAACGGGCTCGCCACCTTCGAGTGGGCGCTGGCGGTGTTGATGATCCGTCCCCAGCCCGCCTTCTTCATGTGGGGCACCGCGTGGTGCGTGGTGAGGAAGGCGCTCGAAAGGTTGAGCGCGATGATCTTGTCCCACTTCTCGGGCGGAAAATCCTCCACCGGCGAGACGAACTGCATCCCCGCATTGTTCACCAGGATGTCGACATCGCCTGCCTCTTCCATCAGCTGCGCCACGCCCTCGGTGGTCGAGAGGTCCGCGCCGCTGTAAGAGGCGGACAGTTCCTCCTGCAATTTCGCGATCTCTTCCTCGTCGCCGAAGCCCGATAGCACAACGTCCGCCCCCTCCGCATGAAGCGCTCGGGTGATCGCCAGGCCGATGCCCGAGGTGGAGCCAGTAACGAGAGCGCGCTTGCCGGAAAGGAACATGGAAACCTCCAGAAACTTGTCTACAAGACGGCGTGCTTAGCGCACGCAGAGAGTGGGCGCGATATCCGATTGTGCGCCGCATCATAAATGGGGGCTGGTCCGTGAAACTCAATCCTTTCGACCCGAGCAAAATCAATGTGCGCCGGGGTGGAGGCACTGGTGGCGGGTTACCCGGCGGCAAGCTCGGCTGTGGCGGGATCGTGGTGGTGCTGCTCGGGGTGTTCGTGTTCGGGATGGACCCGGCGCAGATGCTCGGCACGGTCGAGCAGATGCAAGGCGCAGGGCAACAACAACAGGGCGCTCCGGCCAACCCGAACGAGGGTGCAGCTACCATCTGCGACGACAGTCAGTACGCAATGGAAGCCTGCAACGCGCTCGCCTCGCTCGACCAGACCTGGCAGCAGCGCTTTACCGAAGAGGGCCTCGGCGACCGCTTCGTGCAGCCGACGCTCGAACTCTATCAGGCGGGCACGCAAACCGCCTGCGGCGAGGGCTCGGCCTCGATGGGACCGTTCTACTGCCCCGGCGATCAGACCATCTACATCGACACCAGCTTCTACGACACGCTCGACCGCCAGCTCGGCGCGGGGGGAGACTTTGCGCGCTACTATGTGATGGCGCATGAATATGGCCACCATATCCAGACCATCACCGGCATTTCCGGCCAGATCCGCAGCGCGCAGCAGAGCGACCCGCAAAACGCCAACCGCTATCAGGTACTGATGGAACTACAGGCCGATTGCTATGCCGGCGTCTGGGCAGGCCTGAACCGCAATGCGATCGAGCCGGGCGACTTCGAGGAAGGCATGACCGCCGCCTCGGCCATAGGCGATGACGCGCTGACCGGCGGGCGGGTGAGCCAGGACAACTTCACCCACGGCACCAGCGAACAGCGCATGGACGCGCTAAGGCTGGGCCTGACCACCGGCGACGACCGCCGCTGCGACGCAATCGTGCAGGTGCGCTAGGGCTTTCTCCGTCAGGCGGTCTGCTCGACCTGCGCGGCCCCAGGCTGCGCAGCGCCCGGCACAAGCATGACCGGCACGGTAATGCTGACGGCCTGAGGCTCATCCTGCCCCGCGAAGGCCGCAACGAACCGGACGGTTGCAGTGACGGCCCCACCCACGCCAACGAAGGCAACAGGAACGGCAGACCCGGTGCTGGCGACGGCACGAACACCGCCAGCAGTCGGCGCGACTGAGATGCGCCGGGGATTGCGAACCCGCTCGATCTCGCGGTCGAGGTCGCGCAGGATTTCCTCGCGCAGCTCGCTCGAAAGATCGCTCTGGCTCGCCACGGCCGCACGCGCCTGCTCCAACCCCAGGCTGGCCTGCCGGGCGATGGCCTCATGGCAGATGCGCACGATCATGCGGCCATCGGCCCGCCGATGTTCGCTGACCGGCTTGTCGCCATCGCAGCTTTGTTCGACCACGGGCGCTTCGGCCCTGGCCTCGGCAGCGGCGGCGCGAGCTTCAGCACGGGCCTCTGCGGCCACGGCCTGAGCTTCGGCACGCGCCTCAATGGCAGCAGCGCGCGCTTCGGCGCGGGCTTCCATGGCCTCAGCCCTCGCTTCGGCGCGGGCCTCCGCCCGTTCGGCCGACGCCTCGGCCCGTTCAGCGCGCGCCTCGGCGATAGCCGCAGCGACCTCGACAGGCAGGCCTTCAACATCCGAAGCCAGGAACACCGCATCGAGCGGCCTCGGCTCATCAAGATTACCGATATCCGATACCGACGCTGGCATCGGCGCGTCCGGCGCCTCGGGCGGCAGGGGTGCGTCAGGCGCGAGCGGCGGCAACGGCGCTGCAGGCGGCTCGGGCGGGCTGGCATAGCTTACAGAAGCGGTTAGCGGCAGCGCCACAGCGCACAGCGCAAGCGCCGACACCCCGGTGAGGCGCCGCCCACGCGCGCAATCGCCGCGTGTCAGGCTCTTCAGGCGGTGCACGATCGACTTGTCGCCCAGCATCGGGCAGGCCATCGGCGCGGCCAGTGCAAAGTCTTGTCCGCGCGCGAAGCCGGCGATTACCTGCGCATAGGCAGCCCGTTCGCCGCGTGGGCGCCCGGCCATCACCCGCGCATCGCAGGCCGCTTCCTGATCCGAGCGCATCGCGCGCCAGCCGAGCCACGCCAGCGGGTTGAACCAGTGCAGCGCCAGCACGCCCTGCGCGGCCATATTGGCCAGCAAGTCGTGCCCGCGATGGTGCGACAGTTCGTGCGCAATGGCGAGGTCGCGCGCATCGCGGTCGTAATGCGCCATGAAGCACACTGGCAGCGCCACAACCTTGTCGATCACGCCGAAGGCGACCGGAGCGCTCGCAGCGGGGGTCTCGACCAGACGGACCTTGCCCGCCTCGCCCACCGGGCGCGCCTCGGCCAGCAGGTGCGCCCGCATTCTGCGATAGTCTCGCACACGAAAAGCCAGGAACAGCGCCGCGCCGCCCAGCCATAGCGCCAGCAGCAGCGGCTCGACCCAGGCGAAAGAAATCTGCGACGCAGGCGCCTCGGTGACGAATTCTGTGACGGGAACAGGGGCCATCAACGCCTGCATCTCCGGCACCGGAGCCATGCTCGCGGGCAGGACCAGGGGTGGCAGCAGAAAGCGCAACAGCACCAGCCCCCACAGCGAATAGGCGAGGCCCGGCCCGAAGCTGCGCGCCGCAGGGCCGCGCAGCAGCAGCACCGCAAGGATCAGCGCGCCGGTCCAGAAAAACGTGTCGACCAGCCATCCGGCGATCAGCGCGCTCACTGCTTCAGCTCCTGCAGAAGGCTCTCAATTTCCGCGATGTCCTCAGCGCTCAGCGCTTCGGACTCGGCGAGGTGCGCGAACAACGGCGCGGCGCGGCCTCCGAACAGCCGGTCAACCAGCCGTCGCGATTCGCCGCCGACATAGTCGGCGCGTTCGATCAGCGGGGTGTAGAGGAAGCGGCGGCCATCGGCCTCGGTGGCAAGCGCGCCCTTGGCAACGAGCCGCGACAGCAGCGTCTTGACCGTGGCGAGGCTCCAGTCGCGCTGGCCGCCGACCGCTTCGCCAACCTCAGCCGCCGACATCGGCGCGCGCACCCACAGCGCCTCCATCACCGCGTGTTCAGCCTCGCTGATGCGTTCACCGCCCAGCAGCCCTTTCGCTTTTGCTCCACCCATGTGCCGACTCCCTCAAGCAGCATTTGCGATTACATGTGTAGCCGATACGATTACGGTTGTAAACTGAACCCGTCTTTAACGGGCGCTGGATCGCGCCGGAGCGCCTGCTAAACCCGGCAGGATGACGTTCACGCGCTACAGCCCCAAGGTCCGCAAGCTGGCCGATTGCCAGAAGATCGCCGACTTCCGCGAGCTGGCCAGGCGCCGCCTGCCCTTCCCCGTGTTCCACTATATCGACGGCGCCGCCGACGACGAGGCGACCCGCCGCCGCAACACCGAGGCCTACGGCGAGGTTGACCTCGTGCCCGACGTGTTGAAGGGCGCGGACACGGTCGATCCCTCGTGCACGATCATGGGGCGCGCGTCGTCGCTGCCGCTGATGCTTTCGCCCACCGCCTTGCAGCGCATCTTCCACTGGCAAGGCGAACGCGCCGTGGCGAAGGAGGCCGAGCGCCACGGGCTGTGGTTCGGCATCTCGTCGCTCTCCACTGTCAGCATCGAGGAGATCGGCGCGAACTATGCCGGGCCGAAGATGCTCCAGTATTATTACCACAAGGATCGCGGCCTCAACGCCGCGCTGGTCGAGCGGGCGAAGGCCGCGAAGTTCGACGCCATTACGCTGACGGTTGACACGATCGTCTCGGGCAACCGCGAGCGGTGCAAGCGCACCGGCTTTTCGACCCCGCCGCGCTTCACCCCCGCCAATGTGCTGTCCTACGCGATGCACCCGGCCTGGGCGCTGAACTTTCTCTTCCGCGAGAAGTTCGACCTGCCCAACCTCTCCACCCACGTCGAAGCGGGCAGCGGCAAGGCGGTCTCGATCCAGGACTACTTCAATTCGATGCTCGACCCCGCACTCAACTGGCAGGCCGCCGAGCAGTTGCGCGACGACTGGGGCGGCAAGTTTTGCCTCAAGGGCATCATGTCGGTGGGCGATGCGCGGCGCGCGGCGGACATGGGGGTCGACGCGATCATGGTCTCGAACCACGGCGGCCGCCAGCTCGACGGCAGCCGCGCCCCGTTCGACCAGTTGGCCGAGATCGTCGATGCGGTGGGCGACCGGGTCGAGGTTATCTGCGACGGCGGGGTGATGCGCGGCAGCCACGTGCTGAAGGCGCTCGCGACAGGCGCGAAGGCGGCGAGCGGCGGGAGGCTTTACCTCTATGCGCTGGCGGCAGCGGGTCAGGCAGGCGTTGCCCGCGCGCTCGACCTGCTCGAGGCGGAGATTCGGCGCGATATGCAGCTGATGGGGGTGAGCCGGGTGGAGCAGCTCACCCGCGAGCATTTGCGTGGGCGTTAGGCGCGGAAGCTGAGGTTTGTGATGCCCGGTTGCGAACGTCTATCCGCCTTGGACAAATTCACGAAATCGGTCGCTCAATCACCCTTGGACGCGCGCTTCCCAATCGCTTCCATAATGGGCCGTAGTTCCTTCATTATCCGATCGCTTTCTTCAGCCGAGATCTTCTTTTTAGGCACCAGCGCATCCTTGCGCCATCTCGGCATAAGGTCATCGTAAATTTGGTGAATGACCGTTTCCTGAGAGAGCGGTGGGTACCGCCCGAAGCCCATCATTCCTGTCGCCTTCAGCTCCGCCCGGTGGTCAGCATAGTAAGCCACCAGTTCGCGCAACGCAGCCTGCATGTCGTCGCTCTTCACATACCATTGCTCATCCTTGAGGAACAATGGAGCCAGATCGTGGTGCAAATTGTCTGCCGAGGTGAACACCATGCAGAACGGCAGGTAATAGAGATATTGGAGGTCGATCACATTGGTGGGCCGCTGTGAAATCAGCCCTAGACCAACACCAAGGCCGAACAGTTTAAACACTCTCATACAGTGATAGGTGTAAGGCAGAAAGTACCGTATTGGTGGGCGGCCATAGGCAGCCCAGTGCTTCTTCACGTGCCGTTTAGAACTCTCCGGTTGATCGAACATATCCAGCGCAGTGCTAAGGGTACGATATTGCGAGCCGGGATCGTCGAGAAACAAGTCAACCACCCCAAGTAACTCAGACAATGATGAGGCGAGCATCTCCCCCTTGGGTCGCACGGCCTTCGTCGCTCGAATGAAGGCCTGTAGGTCGATCGACTTAGCGTTTTTCCGATAGACGCTGGCATGTGCGTGCTCATCCTCGTCAAACGCTCCTTCTTGCCACCGCCTAAGCGCCTTTTCTTCGGGACTCTCGTCGAAGAATACGCCCTTTTCGCCAGTCGATGTGGTCACCGTTTGCGCGCCGCCAACGATAGGCACACCGCGCATCTCCACAGGATTCCCAAGGATTTCTTGATCGATAAGCTCCGTGTGGAGCACATTTGGCAGGCTGCCCAGTGACGAAGTCTTCGCCGCTAGAGCCGCGACCATGGACTCAGGTGTACCACGTTTCGCTCTTTTTGCGAGGTCGCCAATGACTTCGAGCAAATATACTGGCGTGATGTTACATCTGAAGAAGTGTGTTAACCACCTAGCCTCGTCCGTAGACAAGCGCTGCATCGCCGACTTGTCGTAGATGAGGATCGGACCATTGGACATAAACGAGCGATAACACAAAGAAAGCCTGCGTCAGATAGTTCGAATAGGTTATGCTCAGTCGATTTGAAATTAGCGGTCGATTGAGTGCCGTTCGTCGCCCAAAAGCCGACAGTCGCAAAACCACCAACTCTTGCCCCGTCGCACGAGCCTCCTAGCCAATATCGATCATCAACGCCTGCGGGCTCCGAAAATTCGAACTCGGCAACCAGCTGATCGGCCCCGGTGCCACGGCGAACTCTGGCACGGCGGCGAGCAATTCCTCCGCCGCCACCTTGCACGCCAGCCGCGCGAGGTTTGCGCCAAGGCACGAATGCACCCCGCCACCAAAGCCAAGGTGGCCCTTCGGACGGCGCTCCAGCCGGTAACTGTCGGCATCGTCGAACTTGCGCGGATCGCGGTTGGCCGAGCCATAGCACAGCATCACGAAGTCGCCCGGCTTCATCACCTTCCCATGCAGCTCGGTCTCGACCTGCACGCAGCGGCGGAACCGCTGGGCTGAGGTGTTGAAGCGCAGGCTCTCCTCGATCGCATCGGGGATCAGTGCCGAATCGGCTACCAAGGCGCGGCGCACATCGGGCATCGCCCCAAGGTTGTAGCCGAACATGGTGAGGAAGCCCGAGAGGCTCTCGATCCCTGCCATGATCAGCGTGGTGACGGTGAGCCGCACTTCATCATCGCGCAGGCTTTCGCCGTCGATCTCGGCGGTGATGAAGTTCGAGAGCAGATCGTCGCCCGGATTGCGCTTGCGCTCTTCCACCAGCCCCTGCGCATAGAAACTCATCCAGCGGTAGGCGGCGATCTGATCGGCGTTTTTGGTGCGCAGTTCGGGGTCGGTCTGCGTCATCAGCACCGCCTTGTCGCGCACCGTCTGCCGGCCATTGGGCGGCAGATCGAACAGCGCGAAGATCAGGTCGATAGTGAGCGGCGAGGAAAAGTCGGCCACGAAATCGAAGCGGCGCTGATCGCGCAACCGCTCAAGGTGCCCGCGCGTGGCCAGCCGCAGCGGCTCGATCGTGTGTTCGAGCGCGCTCTTGAGCATGGCTTTCTGGATCAGCGCGCGCAGCCGGTCATGCCGGGGTGGATCGGTCGAGCCGAGCGTGGCCCCGGCGCGTCCCGGCAGTTCGTCGACGAGGTTGCCCTGCGCCGAGGAATAGGTGCGCCAGTCCTGCAAGGCTGCAAGGATATCGTGATAGCGCGAGAGCACCCACATGCCCGCCTCCTCGCACCAGAACAGCGGGAAGTCCTCGCGCAGGCGCTCGTAGGCGGGGAAGGGATCGGCGTCGTTGGCAGGCGAATAGGGATCGAATCGGAACTCGGCCAACAGCGGTTTCGTGCCCATCCTGGTCCTCTCGCATTATCCCGATGCGCGCGCCATGAGCCCTCGCCGCCGCCAAGCCCTTGATCTTGCGCAATTGCGCAGACTTTTTGCCAAGCGCCGCCAAATGCTGGCACATCGTTAAGCATGTTCAAACGATTCGTCCTGCTCGCCGCCCTGTCGCTCGCCACGCCTGCCTTTTCGCAGGCCCCGGAGTATTCCGAACTGCCGCCGCTCGAAGATACCGCGCCACAATACGAGACGGTCAACGTGGTGCTCGAAACGGCGCTCGGCCCAATCACCGTGGCGCTGGAGACCGAGCGCGCGCCAATCACCGCCGCCAACTTCCTGCGCTATGTCGACGAGGGCCGGTTCGACGGGACCGTGTTCTATCGCTCGATGCCGACCAACTGGGGCGAGCAGCCCAATGGCCTGATCCAGGGCGGCACCCAATGGGACCCGGAACGCATCCTGCCCGGCATCGCACACGAGCCGACCACGCTGACCGGCCTCAGCCACACGCGCGGGGCGCTGTCGATGGCGATGAACGAGCCGGGCACGGCCAACGGCGATTTCTCGATCATGCTGGGCGACCAGACCGGCCTCGACGCCAAGCCCAACGCCGACGATCCGGTGTGGCAGCACGGCTATGCGGTGTTCGGCTATGTCACCGAGGGGATGGACGTGGTCGAAGCGATCTTCAATTCCCCGCGCGACCCGGAGAAAGGCGAAGGCTGGATGAAAGGCCAAATGCTGGCTGAGCCGGTGGTGGTGACCTCTGCCCATCGGGCCGAGGTTGATGAATAGCCTGCCTGGTGGTCTTCTACCGTATGCGCACTCCGAGTCGCGCTGTCGGCTTCGCCGCCGGGTTCAGGGCACCTGTGTCATTGTCCAACATCGACTTCAGGGATTAAGAGCATGAGCGCCACGCAATACTGGGAAATTGACCGGTTGGCCGCAAACAGGCTTGTGGACCGCCTGAAAATTGAAGCCAACCCTGAGATGGTCGAAGAGATCGCGATGGAGTTTGCCGAGCATCGCGCGGAAGTTCAGCATTGGGTTGCCCACCGCGTGCAATCGCGGATTATCGGAGCGCTTGAAGCTAGGTCGGTGCAAGATTTCGTTCAGAAGGACGCCACTTGGGCTGACGGGTTTATTGCTGCCGAACACATGGTCGCAAATTTGTCGATCAATGACCTGTTGGATCAACCGCACGGATCAGCACAGTCGAAAGGGCAGGTCTTGCGTTCGATGGTGCGAGGTGCACGCAAGCGCTCCACTGACGACTAGCGACGCACAGGGTGGGTAGGGCATCGACACCCCCTAATAATGCTCCCCAGCGAGCCGCGTCATCAGGATCGCAGCGCGCTTGGCCTGCCTCGGGAAACTCGACAGATCGACCCATTCCCCCGGCGCATGGCCGCCGCCGCCAGCCGCGCCAAGGCCCACCAGACCATCCACATAGGGAGCAACGAAGTTGATATCGCCCGCCCCGCGCATGATCGGCGGCAACACCGCCATCGCCTCCAACCCGAGATCGGCGTTGATCGCGTTCAGCCGGTCAAGCAGAGCGGCATTGCCCGCGGTGGGCGCCATCGGCGGATAGCTGCGCGAAACTTCCAGCCTCGCCGTGGTGCCGGGCAGGTTCTGCGCCACGATCGCCTCCATCTTCGCCACCACCCGCTCGGTCTGTTCGGGCGAGATGGTGCGGAAATCACCGCGCGCCACGGCAACCGGGGAAATGATGTTGCCCTTGCCATAGGCGGTGGCGGAGAGCCGGTCCTCGCTCAGCGCCGCCTCGCTGCCGCCGGCGATAATGCCGACATTGTAGGTGAGGTCTTCCTCGGGCAGCTGCTCGCGGAAGGCATCGACGATGCGCACCAGCTCGTAGATCGCGCCATAGCCCACGCCGCCTGAAAAGATGCGCGAGGAATGCCCCTCGTTGCCGGTGGTCTCGACCTGCCACGAGTTGGACGAGCGGCGCGCGATCGAGCCCATGTCCTTGCCGTCGAGCCGGGCCAGTCCCTCGAAGTCGAGCGCCACGTCGCTTTCCTGCGCGGCGGCGAGCAGGTCGGCGCGGGCCGCTTCGCGCGGGGAGCCGACCGCCTCTTCATCGCCCGTCAGCGCGACGATGATGTTCGCGCCGTCTAGCGTTCCGGCCGCGTGCATGGCGCGCAGGGCGGCGAGCATGATCGCGACCCCGCCCTTGTCGTCCTCGGCGCCGGGGCCGGTGACCTTGTCGCCCTCGCGGGTGTAGTCCTGAAACGGCGCGCTCGGTTCGAATACGGTATCGAGATGGCCGATCAACAACATCCGCGTGGTGCCAGGCGTGCCCGCATGGCGCGCGAAAACGTGCCCCGCGCGGCCTTGCGCCGACTGGTCGATCCACTCGACATCGAAGCCGAGCGCTGCCAGTTCGGGCATGACGACATCGGCCACGGCGCGCACGCCGGGTGCGTTATGCGTGCCCGAGTTTATCTCGACGATGGCCTTGTGGAAGCCAACGATATCCTCGTTCCCCGCATCGACGGCAGCAACGATGGCCTCCTCGTGCGGCGACAATTGCGCGGCGGCAGGCATGGTGAGGAAGAGCGCAGCGGCTCCGGCGAGAAAGCCAGCAAGGCGGCGGAGGAGCAGATGCGACATGGCGCGATGCTGCGCTGCAACACCAGGACCTGTCAAGCGGACAGACTAGAGCATCCGGTCCACATGTTCGGGGCGGGGCACCCAGCAGGTCTCGCGCTTGCCGAACAGGCGATAGCGGTTTCGCGCCAGCCAGCGATAGGCAGGATCGCGCAAGACGCGCGGAATAATCCGCGCAAACGACAATGCCTGCCACGGCCAGCCGAGACGCGCAAAGATCCCGAGCACTGCATCGCTGCCGGCGAGTACCTCGCCCCCATCGATCAGCAGGATGGAGTCCGGGTCCATCGGATCGAGCCCATACTGGCGAAACAGGCGCGCGCCCACCTCGCCCTGCATGGCCGCAAGCTTGAACCGGCGCTGGCGATCGTGGGTGAGGATGAACTGCGCGTTGGCACTGCACAGCACGCATTCGCCATCGAACAGCACAATGGCAAAAGGCCCGCTCACCATCTACGCTCGCGCATAAAGCGCTGGATACGCGGGCGAACCCTCAGGAACCGGACATAGAGCGCCTCAAGCCATCGCAGCACCAGGGGATTGCGCGCGGCAAGGCCGAGCGGGCGCAGCAGGGGCAGAACGCGCCACATCGCGGCAAAGGCCGCCGCGCCGGTCAGCATTTCGCCATCGACCTCGGCGTGGAACCGCTCAAGCATCTGCGCCGGATCGAGCGGACAGGTCTGCGGGGCATCGGGCGCAGAGGCGTCGATGAAGGTAATGGCGCCGTTCTTATCAAGACGACGCATCAGGGCGATCTCGCGCTGGCACAGCGGACAGGCGCCGTCATGCCAGACCATGATTCGTCCGTGGCGCCTCGTGGTCATTCGTCAATCGCCGTATAATCGAGCCCAGCCATGCCCGCCATGAACTCGGCACGGGTGAATAGGCCAAGGCATGGTCTTGCCCCCGGCGCAATAGTCCGCCCTGCCGCCAGCATCTGCGCGATCAGGATCACCGGCACACAAGGGATATTCGGGCCATCCCCTGACCGCGCGATTATCCAGTGGCGCCGCACCATCGGTGTGCCGTCGTAACCGATGCCCTCAATCACCATGTGAAACCCGCTCCGGCCATTCCCCAGCCAGTTGAACAGCTTTGAGACCTTCAGCAGCAGCGGCGCAAATCGGTCTAGCCGGGGCAGCACGCCCAGGCTGACGAGCTTGCCCATCATCCAGGTGCCAAAATGCAGCACGGCGATTTCGTGTCCGGCATAAAAGGCATAGTCGCGCAGAGTGGGATAGCGGGCAGGAAACAGGCCGAGATCCGGGATATTGCCATGCCCGAACCAGCGTCGGCCCAATTCGGGATAACGCACGCTGTGCAAGCCCGCCCAACCAGTGACAGGCCGCATCTGCCCGTTCGCCAGCCGGTCGAAGCGCTGCCCGACATAGCTCAGCACCGCTGCCACGGTGCCTGCCCCGCGATTGGCCTGCTCCGCGCCGCTGATGCCGCAATAGGCAGAGCGCACCTCGGCCATCGCTTGTTCCGCTTCATCGAGATAGGCAGCAGTGAGGCACGGCACCGAACTGGCCCCGGCTATAATGGCAACACCCGCTTTTTTCGCTGCCGCATCGAGTGCGCCGATCCCGCAGACGAAGTCGCGTGCGTCAGCAATGTCGCAATAATGCGCCCCGCAGGCGATGGCGGCTTGCGCCACCTGATAGGCCTGCGTGTGGTAGGGCCCTACCATGTTGATGACGAGATCAGGGGCAATGGCCGCAATAGCTGCCGCTGGGTCTGCCAGATCGACCCGTGCCCCTTGCGCCGGATAGACCGCATTCAGGGCAGCCGCAGCCTCCTGCGCTTTCGCATGATCGCGCCCGGCCAAGACCAGCGCAATGTCCGCGCGCAAGGCCAGCTTGCGCGCGACATAGCCGCCAAAATTGCCATAACCGCCAATGATGAGAACCTTCAGCACAGCCGAGGCCCTCACCAGATCAATACACGCGCGCCTTCGGCTTGATGTACTCGATATCGTCGGTGAGCGTATATTCGTGCACCGGGCGATAGTCGATCCGCACCTGGCCGCCACTGCCGCCCCAGCCTTCAAACCAGGCGGCGGTGTGCTTCATCCAGTTGCCGTCGTCACGGTTGGGGAAGTCCTCGTGCGCGTGGGCGCCGCGGCTTTCCTTGCGGTTTTCCGCCGAGTTCATCGTCACCACGGCCTGCGCCATCAGGTTGTCGAGTTCGAGCGTTTCGATCAGGTCCGAGTTCCAGATCAGCGAGCGGTCGGACACCTTGATGTCCTGCATGCGCTTGTTGGTCTCGGCCAGGTTCTTCACGCCCTCGGCCATCAGCGCACTATCGCGGAACACGGCAGCGTGCTTCTGCATCGTCTGCTGCATGTCCTTGCGCACCTCGGCGGTCGAGGAACCGCCATTGGCGTTGCGGAAGTGATCGAGGCGGGTCAGCGCGAATTCGGTGCCCTCGCCCGAGATTTCCTCGTGCGGGGTGCCGGGCTTGATCGTTTCCTTGAGGCGGAAACCGGTCGCGCGGCCGAACACCACGAGGTCGATCAGCGAGTTCGAGCCCAAGCGGTTCGCGCCGTGGACCGACACACAGGCCGCCTCGCCCACCGCGAACAGGCCCGGCACGATCTGATCGGGGTTGCCGTCAGCGCCGATGGTCACGACTTCGCCGTGGTAGTTACAGGGAATGCCGCCCATGTTGTAATGCACGGTGGGCGTCACCGGCAGCGGCTGGCGGGTCAGGTCGACACCTGCAAAGATCTTTCCGCTCTCGGTGATGCCGGGCAGGCGCTGAGCCAGCGTTTCGGCCGGGATATGGTCGAGGTGGAGATAGATGTGGTCGCCATCGGGGCCGACACCGCGGCCTTCGCGCATTTCCAGCGCCATCGAGCGGCTAACCACGTCGCGGCTGGCCAGATCCTTCGCCGAGGGAGCATAGCGCTCCATGAAACGCTCACCCTCGGAGTTGGTGAGGTAGCCGCCCTCGCCGCGTGCGCCCTCGGTGATGAGCACGCCCGCGCCGTAGATGCCGGTCGGGTGGAACTGCACGAATTCCATGTCCTGCAAGGGCAGGCCGGCGCGCAGCACCATGCCGCCGCCGTCGCCGGTGCAGGTGTGGGCGCTAGTTGCGGTGAAGTAGCAGCGGCCATAGCCGCCGGTCGCCAGCACCACGCCGTGGGCGCGGAAGCGGTGGATCGAACCGTCGTCCAGACACATCGCAATTACGCCGACGCAGGCGCCGTCCTTCATGATGAGGTCGATTGCGAAGTATTCGATGAAGAAGTCGGCCGCGTACTTCAGGCTCTGCTGATAGAGCGCGTGCAGCATCGCGTGGCCGGTGCGGTCCGCCGCGGCGCAGGTGCGCTGCACCGGCGGGCCATCGCCCATGTTCTGCATGTGGCCGCCGAACGGGCGCTGATAGATCGTGCCGTCCTCGTTGCGGCTGAAGGGCACACCGGCGTGCTCCAGCTCATAAACCGCCTGCGGAGCTTCGCGCGCGAGATATTCGATAGCGTCCTGATCGCCCAGCCAGTCCGATCCCTTGACGGTATCGTACATGTGCCACTGCCAGTGGTCGGGCGTGTTGTTGCCGAGCGAAGCGGCGATCCCGCCCTGCGCCGCCACCGTGTGCGAGCGGGTGGGGAACACCTTGGAGATGTTCGCGGTCTTCAGGCCCGCCTCGGCGGCGCCCATCGTGGCGCGCAGACCAGAGCCGCCCGCGCCGACAACCACGACGTCATACTGATGGTCGATTATCGGATAGGCCTTGCCGCCGATTTCAAAAGTTTCGCTGCGGGCCATTACGCGGCTCCTCCAGTGGCAACGGGAACAAGCGCGAGACGCGCGATACAGAACAGGCCGAACACCGTGCCGCCAATCCAGGCGAGGTTCAGCGCGAGCATGACGCCGAAGCGGCTGCCGCTGTCTTGGACATAGTCCTCGATCAGGACCTGCAGGCCGATGCGGGCATGCCAGAAGGTGGTGAACACCAGCAGCGCCATCATCACCGCCGGGATCGGCTGGCCGATCCAGCCCGACACGGTAGCATAGCTCATGTTCGGCAGGGTCAGCAGCGAGACGCCGAGGAAAATCAGCGTGATCAGGTTGCCGACCGCCGTAAACCGCTGAAGCAGCCAGTGGTGCGCGCCGGTGTGGGCAGAGCCGAGGCCCCGCACGCGGCCGATGGAAGTTCCGTTACCCATTGAGAATGCCCCTCAAAGCAGGAAGATCGCGGCCCAGAAGGCCACAGTCAGCACCACGCCAGCCGTCACCGAGACGATCGACCACATCTTGTTCGCGTCCAGCTCGTAACCCGCGCCGGTGTCGAGCACGAAGTGTCGCAGGCCAGAGCACAGGTGCGTGAAGAAGGCCCAGGTCAGCCCGATCAGCACCAGATAGCCGATTGGCGTGGTCATCACCGAATGGAAGGTCTCATAAGCTTCCGGCCCGCTGGCGAGCGCGCCGAGCCACCACAGCAGCACGCCAAGGCCAACAATGGCCATGCCGTCGCCGGAGACGCGGTGAAGGATCGAGACCAGCATATGCGGGCCCCATTTCCAGATTTGCAGGTGCGGCGAGAGCGGGCGGTTGGCCATGATCTGTCCCGTATGGTGCGTTGCGATGCCCCCCATCTAGCGTCTCACGCCGAGGACACAAGCGCGCTCGCCAACAAGTGTAAGGCTATCGTGCCGGTCCTGGCCGGTATAGGCTGGGCCAATGACCAATATTCTCGTTACCGGAAGCAGCCGTGGCATAGGCCGCGCGACCGTTGAGGCACTGGCAGAGCGCGGGGCTCGGGTGGCAGGCCAAGCCACGAAAAGCACCAATTCGAACACCATCGCCGCCGACTTTCGCGATCCGCTCGCGCCGCCGATGTTGTGGCAGGAGGCGCTGGCCGCGCACGGAGGCGAGATCGACGTGCTGGTGAACAATGCGGGGCTGTTCTCGCCCAACCCCATCGACGGCAGCGACATCGAATGGATGGATGCCTGGGAGGATACCCTGCGCATCAATCTCACCGCCGCCGCACAATTGAGTCGGTTCGCGGTGCGCCATTGGCAGGAGACAGGCCGCAAAGGCCGGATCGTCCATGTCGCCAGCCGCGCCGGACATCGGGGCGATTCGCCTGCGCACTGGCACTATGCCGCCGCCAAAGGCGGGATGCTCGCCATGCACAAGACCATCGCCCGCGCCTATGCCGGCGAGGGGATCCTGAGCTTTGCCATTGCGCCCGGCTTCACCGACACCAGCATGGCAGGCGACTATCTCGAAAGCCGGGGCGGACCTGCCCTGCTCACCGACATTCCGCTGGGCCGCGTGGCCGAACCGGAGGAGATCGCGGCGATCGCCGTGTTCTGCGCGCTCGACGCCCCCGCCAGCATGACCGGCGCGGTGATCGACGCCAATGGCGCGAGTTACGTCCGCTAGAATCTGATGACATTACCCTGACCCACCCCTTCCCCACAGGGGAAGGGCTTTGCGGGACAATGTAATGTCATCCCGCTCTAGCGAGGCCCGCACCTTTGCCGCTGTCCTACAGGGCGGGCGTCGGGCTATGCGTCGGCAGATCATAGCGGGCGGGCAATCCAACTTTGTTCCGCTTGGGTTTCAACTTCGGCGACAAGGCGCAAGGCAATGCAATTGTTGAGGTTTTCTCAGGAAGACTTGTCGGCATAGTGTCAACTTTGTCGCTTTCGGCCTGTGCCGCTGGAGCCGATCCCACGCAGACTAGCCGCGCCGACGCGCCCTCGGCATGGCCGCAGGCTTGCGAGGACTGGGACGAGTGGGACAAGCCCGGCCCGCCCTTCGCGCTGGCGGGCACCGACAGCTACTACGTCGGCACCTGCGGCATCGCGGCCATCCTGATCGACAGCGGCGACGGCCTGATCCTGATCGACAGCGGCGACGGCCTGATCCTGATCGATAGCGGCACCAACGAAGGCGCTGATATGGTCCTCGCCAACATTGCTGCGCTCGGCTTCGATACGGCTGAGGTAAAACTGGTCCTCACCAGCCATGAGCATTTCGACCACATCGGCGGGATGGCAAAGATCCAGCAGGCGACTGGTGCGAAGCTGGTGACCTCGCAAGCGGCAGCGGAGGTGCTGAACACGGGCGAAGTCTCGCCCGAGGATCCGCAGTTCGGCACCATCGACGGAGTAATGCCTGCAAAGGTGGGCCGGATCGTGGGCGATGGCGACGTGGTCGAACTGGGCGATAAACGCCTCGTCGCCATCGCCACGCCCGGCCACACCCACGGCGCACTGAGCTGGAACTGGGAGGGCTGCGACGCCGAAGGCCAGTGCCGCAGCTTCGTCTATGCCGACAGCCTGTCGCCGGTCAGCAGTGACAGCTATGGCTTCTCCGATCACCCCGACTATGTCGCGGACTTGCGGAAGGCCATCGCGCGGGCGGCGCCGCTCGCTTGCGACGTGCTCGTCACCCCCACCCCTCGGCCAGCCAAATGCGTGAAAAACTGCCGGCGGGCGACATCGCCTCGGGCATGAATTGCGCACAATATACAGCCAGCATCACCGCGCGGCTTGACGCGCGCCTCGCAGAGGAACACCGCCCTCAATCATGAGCTGGAAACTGTCTGCTATCACCTCGCGCGAAGCTGTCGAACAAGCGCTGGACCGCGCCGAAGGCTGGGACGAGACGCTTGTCCTCGCTGCCTTCGAAGTCGATCCGGACAAGCCCGACGTTTGGCAACTCGACGCCTATTGCGAGGACAAGCCCGGCGACACAGAACGCGCGGCAGTGGCAGCACTGTTCGAGAGCGATGCGCCCGAGATCGTCGCCGAAGAGCTGCCCGATGCCGACTGGGTCAGCGAGAGCCAGAAGGGCGCGCAGCCGATTCGCGCCGGGCGGTTCTATGTCCACACGCCAGAGCATCCCGCGAGCGAAGAAGCGGGCGTGACCAGCTTCTGCATCCCGGCGGCGCAGGCTTTCGGCACCGGCCAGCATGCGACCACGGCGGGATGCCTGGAAATGCTCGACACAATGCGCGGCGATGGCATCATGCCGCACACGGTGGCCGATATCGGCACCGGCACCGGCCTGCTCGCCTTTGCCGCCCGCGACCTGTGGCCGAGGGCGCGCTACACCGTCAGCGACATCGACCCGCTCTGCACCGAGGCGGTGATAGACAACGCACTGCGCAACCGCATTCCGCTCGGGACTGAGCCGGGCAAGGTCGCCGCCATGACCGCCGAGGGCATGGACCACAAGCTGCTGCACGCGCGCGCTCCTTACGATCTGCTGATCGCCAATATCCTCGCCGCCCCGCTGATCGAACTGGCGCCCGACTTTGCCGCCGCGCTGGCGCCTCGCGGCTCGGTGCTGCTGGCAGGGTTGCTGGCGACGCAGGAAAGCACGGTGCGCCGCGCCTATCGTCGCCACGGGCTGCGACTGCACAAGCGTATTCAGCGTGGTGACTGGAGCATTCTGTGGCTCAGGGCGCGTTACGTCGGCTAGGGCGCGCTATCGGGCGCGCTCTTGCTGTTATCATGATGCTGCTGGCGGCCTACCCGGTGGCGGGCTGGCTCGGCAGCACGATCCCGCGCGGTTCGGGCGAGGATGACCAGCGGCAAGAGGTAACGATTCTGGTCGAGACCAACGGCACGCATACGGGCGTGGTGGTGCCGGTGGCCAATGCGGTGAAGGACTGGCGCGAAACCTTCCCCAGCGCCGTCCGGCCCCGGCCCAAGGACGGACAGCTGCCAACGCACCTCGGAATCGGCTGGGGAGAACGCGAGGTCTTCCTGACAGTCGCCGAGTGGAGCGATCTCAAGCTGGCGACCGCCGCGCGGATCGCTCTAGACGGCGGGGAGCCACTCATGCGGGTGAGCCCCTATGTTCGCCCGAGGCCGAGCGCGAGCTATCGCCCGGTGACGATCAGCGCCGCCAACTATCGCAGGTTGGTCGAGCGGATCGAGGCGAGCTTGCCGCCGCTCGCTGCGGGCGAACAGCGGCAGGAACTGCGCGCGAGTTATACCAACGATGCCTACTATCCGGCGCTCGGCACCTATACCCTGATCCACACCTGCAATAGCTGGGTGGGCGATACGCTGGCCGCAGGCGGGATCGCGATGGGTCTGTGGACGCCCTTTGCGGGTGGTGTCACCAAGTGGATTCCCGTCCCCGGTGCCAGCGCCGACGTGGCGATCTGAGAGCCCCCCTGCGCGGACATCATGTGGCAGCGGCGAGGAGCATCCACAGCGCCATGGCGATCATCGCAAGGTTTTCGCTGAGCGATACGAAGCCGAGCGGCACGTTCGATCCGCCGCCCACGCAGGCGCACTTGATCTCGCGCTTCTGCACATAGACCGCGTAGAACACGCTTGCTGCGCCCACTCCGCCGATGAACAGCGCGACCGGGATCGACAGCCAGGGCAGCCAGTGCCCCGCCATCAGAACCGCCGCCAGCGCCTCCAACCACGGATAGGCATAGGAATAGGGCACGAAGCGCCGCCCAAGCAGATCGTAGCCTATAAACATGGTCGAGAACTGCTCGACATCCTGCAGCTTGAGCATGGCCAGCATCGCCATCGAGAAGGCGATGAACCACTCCGCCACACGCGGCGTAAGCACCGTGCCGAAAGCCCACAGGCCGAGCGACACAGCCAGCGCCAGCGCCACTGCGAACACCGCAAGAACCGGCCGGTAGGAAGTCTCGGCACGCTCGCTTTCGGGTTTCCAATCGCCGAAGTGGACGCGCAGCGCGTCATAGCCGCCGATCCGCTTCCCATCGATGAAGGTTTGCGGAGTGGTCTTCACATCATGCTCGGCCTTGAAGGCGTCGGTCTGCTCGCGCGTGGTGAGCCAGTGGTCCTCGACCTTGTAACCCTTGCGCTCGAGCAGCCACTTGGACTTCACGCCATAGGGGCAGACGTGTTTCTCCATCACCATGCGATAGAGCTGCGCAGTTTTTGCATCGGCCATGATTCTATAGCGCATTGGCCCTGGTGCTGTTCCCGCGCGCTTAGCCCGCCGCCGCCACGATTTCCGCCCAGCCCGCCTCGTCGATAACCTCAATGCCGAGGTCGGCCGCCTTCTTGAGCTTGGAGCCCGCACCGGGGCCGGCCACGACAAGGTCGGTCTTGGCGGAGACTGTGCCTGCCGCTTTGGCCCCGAGCCGCTCGGCCTGCGCCTTGGCTTCATCGCGGCTCATCGTTTCGAGCTTTCCGGTGAACACCACCGTCTTGCCCGCCACTTCGCTGTCGATCGTCGCCACTTCGTAGAGCGGCGGGCTGACCTCGCTCAGCAGGTCGTCCCACACTGTGCGATTGTGCTCCTCGTGGAAGAAGTCGGCCAGCGCGAAGCCGACCGCGATGCCGATGCCGTCGGTACGCACTTCGAGGATCGCCTTGATCTGCTCGACCATGCGCGCGGTGAACTTGCCCTCGCTCTCGTCCTCGCCGCGAGGGTGCTCCTGCCGGTAGGTGTGAATCTCCAGCGCCTTTTCGGGCAGACGATGAATGTCGCCCAGCCCCTTCATCAGATCGCGCGCCGTCACCGCGCCAACGTGGCGGATACCCAGCCCGAACAGCAGCCGCGCTGCATCGGGTTCGCGCTTGGCCTCGATACTCGAGAGAAGGTTGTCGACCGACTTCTCCTGCCAGCCTTCAAGCGCGAGAATCTGCTCGCGGCGCTTGCGCAGCCGGAAGATATCCGCCGGGCTCTCCAGCCAGCCGAGCGCGAAGAACTGATCGATGGTCTTCTCGCCCAGCCCCTCGATATCGAGCGCACCTCGGCTGACGAAGTGCTTCAGCCGCTCGGTGCGCTGTGCGGGGCAGATCAGCCCGCCGGTGCAGCGGACGTCAACCTCGCCCTCCTCGGCGACCGCTTCGCTGCCGCATTCGGGGCAATGGTCGGGGAAGGTGTAGGCCGGGCGGTCTTCGTCGCGGGTGAGGTTGTCGACCACCTGCGGGATCACATCGCCCGCGCGCTGGATCACCACCCGGTCGCCCACGCGCAGGCCGAGGCGGGCGATCTCGTCGCGGTTGTGGAGCGTCACGTTGGTGACGGTGACCCCGCCCACCAGCACCGGGGCTAGCCTGCCGACCGGGGTCAGCTTGCCGGTGCGACCGACCTGAATGTCGATGCTCTGCACGGTCGTTTCGGCGCGCTCGGCGGGGAACTTGTGCGCCAGCGCCCAGCGCGGCGCCTTGGCGACAAAGCCGAGCCGCTTCTGCCAGTCGAGCCGGTCGACCTTGTAGACGACGCCGTCGATTTCGTAAGGCAGCCCCGCCCGCCCCTCGCCAATGCTGCGGTAGGCCTGCAGCATTTCGCCCACATCGGCGCAGCGACGGAAATCGGGCGAGACGGGGAAACCCCACTCCTTCAGCTTTGCCACGACCTCGCTTTGCGTGTCGCCGGGCACGTCACTCGCCGCGCCCCAGCCGTGCGCCCAGAACCGCAAGGGCCGTGCCTTGGTGACGCTCGCTTCCTTCTGCCGAAGCGATCCTGCCGCAGCATTGCGGGGGTTGGCGAAGAGTTTTCCGCCAGCCTCTTCCTGAACCACGTTAAGCGCAGCAAATGCCTGTTTTTCCATATAGACTTCGCCGCGAACCTCGAACAGCTCGGGCACGCCTTCGGGCAATTGCTGCGGAATGTCGGCGATATAGGCAACGTTGGCGGTGACGTTCTCGCCGACCTGCCCGTCGCCGCGCGTGGCGGCCATAACCAGCTTGCCCTCTTCATAGCGCAGCGAGCATGAAAGCCCGTCGATCTTGTCCTCCGAAGTGAAGGCGACCGGCTCATCCTCGGCCAGCGACAGGAACCGGCGCACGCGGGCGACGAAATCCGCCACCTCCTCGTCGGAGAAGGCGTTGTCGAGGCTCATCATCCGCACTTCGTGCGTGACCTTGCTTAGCGGCGAGGAAGCGACCTCGTGCCCCACGACCTGCGAAGGGCTGTCCGGCCGGATCAGGTGCGGGAAAGCCTCCTCCAGCTCGACATTGCGGCGCACCAGCGCATCGTATTCGGCGTCCGAAATCTCGGGCGCGTCCTCCGCGTGATAGAGGCGGTTATGCCGCGCGATCTGCTTTGCGAGCCGCATCAGCTCGTTGGCGGCGTCGGCTTCGGAGATGGTCACGACTCCCCCTCCTCTTGAGAGGAGGGGGCCGGGGGGTGGTGAGCGCCCGGCCAGCGATCAGCGCGCAACGCCAGTTCCTCTGCCAGCCTCATCATCACGCCTTCCATATTTCGCATTACCTCTTCATTGGTGAACCGAACGACGCGGAACCCGGTCCCCTGTTCGAGCGCTCTGTCGCGGCGCTGGTCCTGCTCAGGATCGTGCGTGTCCCCGTCGATCTCGATGGCCAGTCCTTTGGAAGGACAGAAAAAATCGACAATCCGCGCACCCAGCACAGCCTGACGGCGAAACTTGAAGTCCGCAAAGCGACGCTGGCGCAGCTGCATCCACAGGCGGCGTTCTGGCTCACTGGGATTGCGACGCATTTCTACGGCGCGCTTGAGCAAGATTTCGCGCGTTGCTCCACCGCCCCCAACCCCCTCCTCTGAAGAGGAGGGGGCCCTAGCGCCTCCTTCGCTCATTCAGCAATCCGCACCGGCGCTGGAGCGATAACCCAGCCGTTGGCACCCCACTCCATCCCAAAGCGGCTGGTGGTCATGCCATCGATCCCGCGCACCTTGCGGACCCAGCCGGTGCAGGAAAACTCATCGGCGCAGGTGAAGTTCGCGAGTTCCACCACCATGGCCTCGTTCAGAGCATCCTCTTCGACTTCGGCGTCGATCCAGTTGCCGTCGCTCAGCACGCAGCGCGTAAACGGAGCGAGGCGCGGGTGGCGTTCCATCAGCGCGGTCTCGCCCTCGGTGTCGAGCGCCTCAGGGGTGCGCCCGTCGTTTGCGGCAACACAAGTCGTCGGCTTGGGCAGCGTCGCGAAGTGATCGATCAGCGCGTAGTCGAGCAGCGCCAGTTGCGGCGTGTCCTGCTGCTGCGAGAGCTTCGGCAGCGGAGCGGGCATCGCTTCGTCCCCGCCAGGAACCGCGGCGCAGCCGGACACGGCCACAAGGCCTGCCATCTTCAAAAGTCCGCGCATCATCATACTCCCTCCAGCAACCGGTCTGCCTGGGCGCGCGCCTCGGCGGTGATTTCCGCGCCCGACAGCATCCGTGCAATCTCTTCCTGCCGCCCCTCCGGGTCAAGCAGCACGACCGAGGTGCGCGTGACCGTGCCTTCGCTCGACTTGGCAATCATGTAATGCGTGCGCCCGCGCGCGGCCACCTGCGGCGAGTGGGTGACCGCGAGCAATTGCCCGTCCGCCCCCGCCAACCGCGACAGACGCTCGCCAATGGCCGAGGCGACCGCCCCGCCCACGCCGCGGTCGATCTCGTCGAAGATCACCGTTGCCGCCCCGCCCTGCTCGGCCAAAGCCACCTTAAGCGCGAGGATAAAGCGCGACAGCTCGCCGCCACTCGCAATCTTGGCGAGCGGCGCGAAGTCAGCACCGGGGTTGGTGGCGATCAGGAATTCGACGCTGTCGAGCCCGTGCGGGCCCCAGCGCTCCTCTTCCAGCTCGGTGACTGCAGTGCGGAAGCGCGCGGCATCGAGCTTGAGCGGCGCCAGTTCGCCCGCCACCGCCTCGTCCAGACGCATGGCCGCAGCAACGCGGGTGGCATGCAAAGCCTCGGCGCGGGCGCGATAGACCTCGCCTGCCTGTTCGGCGGCCCTTACCAGCTCGGCCTCGCGGCTACCCGCCAGTTCGATGCCGTCAAGTTGCGCGCGCAGTTCCTGCATTTTCGCGGGCAGATCGTCGACCTGGCAATCGTGCTTGCGGGCAAGCGCCCGCAGTTCGAACAGGCGGCGCTCGATCCGGTCCAGTTCGGCAGGATCGAAGGCGAGCGCATCGGCGGCACCCTGCATCTTCTCCTCCGCCTCGCCCGCCTCGATCACCGCGCGATCCAGCGCAGCCAGCGCCTCGGCCAGTAGCGGATGTTCTTCGGCGATCCGGTCGAGCCGGCGCGCCGCGCTGCGCATCTGGGCGAGCGCCGAATCGGAGCCGTCCCACAATAGTCGCAGCGTTTCGAGATCGCCCGCCAGCTTCTCGCCCTTCTGCATGTCGGCGCGGGCACCGGCGAGCTCGGCCTCCTCGTCGCCCTCGGGCGCAATTTCGGTGAGTTCGGCAAGGTGCGCGAGCAGCAGATCCTGCTCGGCAACCAGTGCGGCATGAGCCTCGCGCGCCTGAGCCAAAGCATCTTCCGCCGCGCGCCAGCTATTCCACGCCTCGGCCACACCCGCGCTGTCACTGCCCGCATAGCGATCAAGCAGCATCCGGTGGCCGCGCGGGTTCACCAGGCCGCGATCGTCATGCTGGCCGTGCAGCTCGACCAAGGCCGGGGCCAGAGACCGCAGCAGCGCCACCGAGGCGGGCTGGTCGTTCACGAAAGCCTTCGAGCCGCCATCGGCGCGCACCTTGCGGCGGATCATCAGCGGTTCGCCCGGTTCGACCTCGATCTCGGCATCGGCCAGCGCCTCAGCGATGGCTTCGGGCAATGTGGCAAATTCGAAGCTAGCCGTCACGCTCGCCTCACTCTCGCCCGCACGCACCAGCGCGGTTTCGGCGCGGTTGCCGAGGATCAAGCCGAGCGCATCGAGCAGGATCGACTTGCCCGCGCCGGTCTCGCCGGTGAGCACGCCAAGCCCGGCGCCGAACGACAGGTCGAGCGCCTCGATCAGGACAATATTGCGGATGGCGAGCGAGGTCAGCATAAGCGCTCAGCCTTATCGGGGCGCGTGGCCCGCCGCAATCCTAGCCGCCGCTGAGTCGCGCAGGTTCGTGCTCCTGCATCAGGCGATAGGCGCGCTCATACCACTCGTTGCCGGGATAGTTCGCACCGAGCACGGCGGCATAGCGCTGCGCCTCTTCGGGAATGCCCAGCGCCAGCGCGGTTTCCGCGAGGCGGTACAGCGCCTCGGGCGTGTGGCTGGTGGTCTGGTATTTCTCGGTCACGTTGCGGAAGCGCAATTGCGCCGCGAGCCACTGGCCCGAACGCTCGTAGAACCGGCCAATCTCCATTTCCTTGCCCGCGAGATGATCGTTGACAAGGTCGATCTTGAGGCGCGCGTCAGCGGCATATTCGCTGCGCGGATAGCGGCGCGTCACCTCGGTCAGCGCGGCAAGCGCCTGGCGGGTGATGGCCTGATCGCGTTCGACATCGCTGATCTGCTCGTAATAGCTCATGCCCATCAGATAATAGGCATAGGGCGCATCGCGGTTGCCGGGATGGATGGACAGGAACCGCTGCGCCGAGGCGATGGCCTTGGTGTAGTCGCGGTCGGCATAATAGGCAAAGGCGCTCATGAGCTGGGCGCGGCGGGCCCAGGGCGAATAAGGATGCTGGCGCTCCACCTCGTCGAACAGCCCGGCGGCGAGCTTGAGGTCGCCCCGGTCGAGCCGATCTTTCGCCGCGCGATAAAGCGATTCGACATCGCGCGCGACATAGGCGGTGTCGCCCTCGGCGCCGCCGGTGGAGGCACAGGCAGACAGCAGCGTGGCCGAGGAAAGCAGGGCGGCCAGCAGGGCCTTGCGCGAGAAGGATGCCATAATCATGCAGCGCCTATAGCCAGCGCGCCGCTGAACGCCAAGTGAAGTACGCAAGCAATCAGCAAGTTGCCCCCTATTCGAAGAAGGCCACGCTGCGGCATTCGATGCTTTCGCGAATATTTGCATCCTGCGCAGAAGGATCGACGAAGGCCGAATGCGGGCACCGCCAGGTGCGCGAATGATCCGAATCGTGGAACTTGAACAACAGGGCCTGATCGCGCGTCATGTTCGGGAAATACCACCAGCGGTGGGCAGGATCGTGCGAGAAGATCGTCGCCGCCAGCATGTTCTCCTCACCCTCGACCGGCCTTGTAAGGGCGTCGCCGGTGGGAAACTCGTCGACGATGAACAGCGTGTTCGACTTCTCCTCGCCGCCGAAGCTGGTGCGACCGTCGCACAGCGCCAGCGGCACGTCCTGCGGCGGCGGGGAAAAGGTGCGCCAGAAGCTGGTGATGAGGAAGCGCTTGTAGCCCGGCCCATCGGGGAAGTGCTGCGCATAGGTGTTGCGTGCCATCATCTGCGCGGTGTGGGTGTTGATATCGACATGGGCCTCGCCCGCCGTCGGCTGAATGCCACCCGAGTGCTGGTAGCCCTCGACCTTTTGCGCGGCGCGCTCGGACAGGTCGGCGCTTGTGCGCAGCATCCAGCCGCGTGCCACCACCTTATTTGCCCCGGTCAGCGCCTTCACGTGCGCTTCCACCTCGCGCTCGTAGATCACCTCCACGCTCGCCTTGTCGTGAAGATCGGCCACCTGTGTCGGCGCATCGGCGAGCATGAAGCCGTGGGTGTCGAGCGTGAAATGGTCACGGATCGGCATGGCGTCGCGCACGATCACGTCATGATCGGAATAGGTGCCCGTGTTCAGCTCCACTCCCTGACTGACATAGCGCCGGGTCACGAAGTCACCCGGATC
Organism: Aurantiacibacter flavus; assembly: GCF_039710615.1. Lineage (NCBI taxonomy): Bacteria > Pseudomonadati > Pseudomonadota > Alphaproteobacteria > Sphingomonadales > Erythrobacteraceae > Aurantiacibacter > Aurantiacibacter flavus. The sequence continues at coordinate 594,128 of NZ_JBDLBR010000001.1, read as the reverse complement.
GACATACCGCATCCGCGCCTGCACTGCGCGCGCGCCGCTTTCGATATCCGCTTGTGCCACACTTGCCATAGCCTGCCTCCCGGGTGATCGTCTCGTTTGCAACAGACCATGCCATGCAGCGCTGACGCGGCGCAAGCCGAGTGCTATGCCAGCAAGAACGCCATAGGAAACCGATTGCCATGACCATGCCCGCAATCCGCTGGATCGCCACACTTTGCGCTCTCGCCCTCCTCTCCGTGGCAGCCGTAGCCCCGGCGCAGGAGCCCGGCCGCACCGAGGGTCTGTGGACTGGCTCTATGGCCATTACCCCCAGCCAGACACTGCAGATCGTGGTCGAGATCGCTCGCGACGCCAATGGCACGCTGACCGGAACGCTCGACAGCCCCGACCAGAACAGCTTCGGCATCCCGCTAACAGCAATCGAGGCCAGCGACACCGCTCTGGCCTTCGCGCTTCCGGCGGCCGAGGCCAGCTATGCCGCGACATGGGTGCCCGAAGCGGAAGCCTGGCAGGGCACTTTCACACAGGCCGGGCAAAGCTGGCCGCTGACCCTGCAGCGGCTCGACGCTTCGCAGCGGCCGCGGCGCAGTGCCTTGCCCGCCAACTGGCAAGTGCCGGCCAGCGATGCGCTGGCCCCGCTGCTGGCGCAGCGCGTTGCCGAGCGCCCCGGAGCCGGGTTCGTGCTTGGCATCAGCGAGAACGGAGCGCGCCGGATCGTCACGGCCCAGCCGCAGGGTGGCCCCATATTCGATGGCAATACCGTGTTCGAGATCGGCTCGATCACCAAGGTGTTCACCGCGCTGCTGCTCGCCGACATGGCGCTGAAAGGCGAGGTGTCGCTCGACGATCCGGTGGAGACGTACCTCCCCGCAGGTGTGCGGATGCCGCGCGGGGCCAGCGGCAGCGAGATCACGCTGCGCCACCTTTCGCTACAGACCTCGGGCCTGCCGCGCCTGCCCGACAACATGCCTTTCGGCGATCCAGCCGATCCCTATGCCGACTATACCGAAGCGATGCTGCTCGACTTCCTTGCCGGCTACTCGCTGCCGCGCGAGGTGGGTGCGCGCTACGAGTATTCGAACCTCGGGGTGGGCCTGCTCGGCTACGTGCTCGCGCGCGCGGCAGGGACAGACTACGCGAGCCTCGTTACAGAGCGCATTCTAGATCCGCTCGGCATGGAGGATACGGCCATTGTGCTGAGGCCCGACATGCAGGGGCGCTTCGCCGAACCGCATGACGAATATTTGCGCGTTGCCAAGCCTTGGAACATGTCGGTGCTGGTAGGTGCCGGAGGGCTGCGCTCGACCGCCGACGACCTGTTGACCTTTGCCGAAGCGGCGATGGACCCAGCCTCTCCCATCGCCGAGGCCATGGCGCTGACGCTGTCGGAGCGGACCGATCAAGCGGGCACGGACAACCAAACCGCGCTCGGCTGGATGATCCTGCCCGCACCGGGTGGCGAAGTGCTCAACCACAGCGGCGGCACCGGGGGCTTCCGCAGCCATCTCGCCGTGCAGCCGGAAACGGCGCGCGCGGTGGTGGGCCTCACCAATTCCGCCGCCGAGCCCTCTGCTGCCGACCTCGCGTTCCACGCGCTGCTCGGCACACCGCGCGCAGCCGAAGCAAACGTCCCGCCCGCGCCCCAACCTGTGCCGGACCGTCAGGAAATCACGCTGCCGCCTGAAGCGCTCGCTCCGCTCGTCGGCACCTATCGCATGGCAAACAATGCCCGGCTCGCGATCACCCGGGAGGGCAGCCAGCTATTCGCGCAGCTGACCTCGCAACCGGCCTTCCCGATCTTTGCCGAGGGGCCGCGCGAATTCTTCCTAAAGGTCGTCAACGCGCGGCTTGTATTTGCCGGCGATGGCGACAGAATCACCGGTCTGACGCTCTATCAGAACGGCGCGGAAGTGCCGTTCGACCGGATCGACTAATCCGATCAGGCCGAGACGCGCCGCTTCTTCTTACGCCGGTTCCACACCAGCGTGGACGAAACGCCGAAGTTGAACACCGATCCCATCAGCGCGCCGAGCACGCCCGCCACGTTCCAGTTGCCGAACTCCTGCTGTGCAAAGTTTGCCACCGAAAGGTTCGCAATCGCGCCGACCGAGCAGACCAGGATAAACACCACCAGCCCCACGATCATCCGCACGCCGGTCAGCCTTTTGTCGCGAAAGGTGAACTGGTTGTTCAAGATGAAGTTGAACACCATGGCCACGAAAGTCGCCGCCGTCTGCGCCACCATGAAGTTCGGCTGCAAGGTTCCCATCAGGTTGAGCACCGACAAGTGCACCGCCAGTCCCAGTACACCGACAATCGCAAACAGCACGAAGCGTGGCGGGATCAGGCCTCCGGTCAGCTTCTCGATCAGCAGGAACAGGAACTCGGCCAGCACCATGAGAGTGAGCTTGCTTTCGCCCTCGGTGCGTTCGCGGAAGGTATAGGGCACCTCCTCGATCCGGGTGGCGGGCGGCGCCGAGGCGATCAGGTCGAGCAGGATTTTATACCCCTGCTGCGACAGGTCGTAGACGTGATTGTTCACCAAATCGCGCCGCGCCATGAAAAAACCGCTCATCGGGTCCGAGGTGGCATTGCCGATCAGCAGCTGGCTCATCTTCGTGGCCAGCTCGCTCATCCGCACCCTGCCCTCGCCCCAGGTGCCGGTCGAGCCGCCGCCCGCATAGCGCGTGCCGACCACCAGATCGGCCCCGTCGTCGATCTTCGCCAGCATCTGCGGGAGCACCGTCTCGTCGTGCTGCATGTCGGCGTCGATCACTGCCACCACCGGCGCGGAGCTGGCCAGAATGCCCTCCACCACCGCCGACGACAGCCCTTTCCTCCCGACGCGCCGGATACAGCGCACGCGCGGATTGACCGCTCCGATTGTCAGCACCTCCTCATAGGTGCCGTCGGGGCTGTCGTCGTCGACAACGATCAGCTCCCACTCGATGCCCTTGAGCGCGCTTGCCAGCCCATCGGTGAAGGCGCGCATGTTGTCGCGCTCGTTGTAGCTCGGCGAAATGACCGACAGGACCGGACGGCCAAGCCGCTCATGCGCATTCGCCTGTTGTGCTGCTGTCACTGCTGCAAACCTCGTTCGACCACCCGGTACGCCAAAGGCCGCCCCCTATTGCCGCCCCTGCCCCGGCGCAAGCCACAAACACCTTTCCTACACGCGCATGAAGCGTCCATGCAGCCCGCCCCTTGCCGACCGGAGCCCCTTCGCATGACCACCCGCAAGCCCGCCACCAAGCTGCCCACCTTCACCCCCGTGCCGCGCAAGTGCCAGCGGCATGACGGGTGGACACCCGAACGCCAGCGCACCTTTATCGAGCGCCTTGCCGACTACGGCTCGGTGCGCGCGGCGGCAAATGCGGCGGGGATGACGCCCGAAAGCGCCTACTACCTGCGCCGACAGCCGGGCGCCGAGCAGTTCCGCAAGGCGTGGGCCGCCGCGCTCGACCTCGGGATCGAGCGGATCGAGGACGCCGCCATGGACCGCGCGCTGAACGGCATCGAGGTACCGGTCTATTCCTATGGCAAGCTGGTCGGCACGCGGCGGGTCTATAACGACCGGCTTTTGATGTTCATGCTGCGCAACCGCGCGCCCGAACGCTTTGCCGAGGGCCGGGCGCGGGGCCTCAACGCGCTCGAAGCGGAACGTGGGCCCCGCCTGACGCCGGAGGAGGAAGCGCGCGACGAGGCCGAGTTCGAGGCGAAGCTGGCCGATATCCGCGCGCAGGCGGAAACGCGCGGGTGAGGGGAAAGCACGGAAGGTTGAGAAGGACGATGGGCCGCGAGTGCGGCGGCTGAAGGATGATGGGTGGTGAGGCGCGAAGCGTCGGTCATTGGCCTATCTTTAACCGTACACTTTGAACAATCGGTATTGACATCTAGAATAACCTTCCCCCGTGAAGCCTACAACAAGCGTGCCCCAATTCTTGGGCTGACCGGGAGATCACAAATGAACTACCGATCGGGCCATTGATATAGATTCTCTATTGAAATTAATATTATAGTATCCGTTTAATTAGTCTAGGCTGAATTGCACCAAACTGGAACACCTTGTCTCAAGCAATCGGGCTTTTTGGTCATGCTGTTGCCTGCCGATCAGAAATTTGGTTTAGACGCTCCCAAATGTTTGAGAGCAAATTGAATGATCTATAACTTTCAGGCATTGCGAGCATTCGCCGTGTTCCTCGTCCTATTTGTTCATGTAGAGGACCTCGTCGCTTCCGTAGGCATCTCGCAGAGTATGCTGGCATTCGGCAACGTAGGTGTAGATCTCTTTTTCGTGCTAAGCGGCTTCGTGATCGTTCATAGTACGATCAAGACCAATCCGAGCGCGACCGAATTTTTTAAGAGCAGACTAGTCCGAATTGCACCAATTTACTGGATTCTTACGCTTGGCGTTTTCAGCATTGCAATCTTCTTTCCCAATCTACTGGGATCAACACAGGCAAATTTCTCTTATTTATTCAAGTCTATTTTATTTATACCTTACGAGCGACAAGATGGTTCAGTATTTCCGATACTTTTTGTCGGATGGTCATTAAATTATGAAATGTTCTTTTATACAATATTCTCCGTTTTTCTTGCTTTGTTCGGCGGAATAAGACGAAGCGTCATCGCTGCCTCGACGTTCATCGTGGCTCTAGTCGTCGTCGTTTCCCTTACCAATCCCGCGCCCGTTCCAGTTGCCTTCCTAGGGCAATCGATCATTCTCGAGTTCGTATTTGGAATGTGGATCGGTTACTTGGCAAACCGCCAACCAAGCGCAACGATAAAATGGGCGCAATGGATACTACTTGCCGCGATTGTATGGCTGGTTGCGTACATGTTCGCTTGGCCATCGGGGCCACGGTGGATCCTTGCTGGCGTGCCCAGCGTCATAATTCTCGTTAGTGCCCTGTCGCTAGAGAGATCCGGGATCGTCGTCACTAATAGCAAGGTGCAACTTCTGGGGGCGTCGAGTTATGCGATTTACTTGTCTCACCCGTTCGTCCTTCAAGGAATCAGCAAACTAGTTCCACCGCTCACGTCGATCAGCGCCACAATCGCGCTCGTAGTGACCGGATTTGCCGTGGCGTTAGCGACGGGAGTTGCCGTCCACCTGCTGATCGAACTGCCCGTCGTTCGCTACCTCAAGAGGACAATTATCCATCGATCGCAGATAAGCGCATCAACGCCTCCCGCCTGATGGACACTTACCCTGATCTGGTCAGAACGGTGAATAGGCATAACCGTGTACTGTCATGGTCTGGGTTCCTCCATCCCATTTGCCGAGCCAGCCTTCAGCCCATCCCAAACCTGACTTGGCAGTCCACATTGACATGAGGGGGATCATCGGCTCGGTCGGAAAGGCGTCGGGGCTGTCGGAACGACGGAATGTGTGTACCTTTTCGCCGTTAACATACATCTCGATATAGCCTGCTCGGATATCAGCGCGGATGCCAAGTTTGTATCGCTGCCCCGACCAGTCTTGCCCTGCCATCACTGTCACGCCGTGCTGCTTGTGCGCACCAGTGTGTTCCGAATGGAGCGTCAACTGCAAGCCAAGACGCGTGAATTCAAAGTCGATCTCCCCCGCCATGCCGTCATTGTATTTGGTATAAAGCCAGAGTGGCGCTGCCACGAACCCTTCGCGCATGTCCGGCAAAGTGACATCGGCTTCCCAAACGCCTCGGTAATGCCCCTCCTGGCCAACGCCCTTGAGTTCCGGTGCTCCGGTGTCATCTAGCCTCAGAACGATGTCGCTGCCGTTTGCGGTGACATGGTCGAACTTCCAAGGAATATCGCTAAACCCATGGTCCCAGTTCGATGCATGCCAACGCTGCGAATAGTCAAATAGCATCATGGTTGAGATGTCGATCGACGGAAGATCGCCCGTCCCCAGAGTCTGGTCGGAACCCGAACTTGCCGTGTCCGGATCCGCGCTGCTGCGGCCCTTGGCGCCCGACTCCGAATAGTAAACACCGTTGCCCAACCCTTTGAAACGCGGGCTTACCGCATCCCCTGTGTTACAATCGAGGCTAGTCGTCGTGATGTCCTCACCAATACAGATCGACTCAACCGCAGCTGGCAGTTCTGCGCCCAATCCCGCGACCATCACGACGGCGCACACAGAGCAGCCTGTAAAAATAGGTCCAACTTTAGTCGCGTACTTCCACATATCGATATTCCCGACGCTAGTTTTCTGAATATGAAGCTTGAGAACCTGCATTTATGGTTAGGAAGCACGGTAAAGGCATTGAAGCCAACTTTGCGGCGGCCCTTGCCACTTTATGCAAGGCCATGCATGCGAACGTCCTCGGGTCCGTTATCGCTCTACTTTATGATCCCGTTTTTTGGATGATAGCAAATTGTAATAGGCCAACGAAGTCCGCACCGAAGAAAATCGGGCAAGCCGCCAACTGAGTGCGGTGGAGCGCAAATTCACGCATTCTGCCTCATTCAGAGCCCGCAATAGCGCGGGCATTTTGTAGATTGCACTTACGCGAAGGTGGACGCGTGACGATACTCCACCCATCCGCAGCGCTGGAATATACATCTCTTGCGGAATGCTCACATTCCCCCCGGCCATCGCCGGAGCAGGCCGCCCGTCGGGCGCTCCCGCATCCTCAGACCCTTCGACAGGCTCAGGGTGAGCGGCAGGGTTACTCCTCCCCCATCCGCAGCGCGGCAATAAACGCCTCCTGCGGAATGCTCACATTCCCATACTCGCGCATCCGCGCCTTGCCCTTCTTCTGCTTCTCCAGCAGCTTCTTCTTGCGCGAAATATCGCCGCCATAGCACTTGGCGGTCACGTCCTTGCGCAGCGCGGCAATCGTCTCGCGGGCGATGATCTTTCCGCCAATCGCCGCCTGAATCGGAATCTTGAACAGGTGGCGCGGGATCAAGTCTTTCAGCCGTTCGCACATGCCGCGGCCGCGCTCTTCGGCCACCGTGCGGTGCACGATCAGCGATAGCGCGTCGACCGGCTCGGCGTTGACCATGATGTTCATCTTCACCAGATCGCCCTCGCGCAGGCCGATCTGCTCGTAGTCGAAGCTGGCATAGCCGCGGCTGATCGACTTCAGGCGGTCGTAGAAATCGAACACCACCTCGTTCAGCGGCAGCTCGTAGGTCACCTGCGCGCGGCCGCCGACATAGGTGAGTTCGGTCTGGATGCCGCGCCGGTCCTGGCACAGCTTCAGGATCGCGCCGAGGTATTCGTCGGGGGCGTAGATCACCGCCTTGATCCACGGTTCTTCCACCACCTCGATCCGGTTCACGTCGGGCCAGTCGGCGGGGTTGTGGATGTCGACAATCGCCGCGTCCTCGTTCTTCGTGTGCGCGAGGTGGACGCGGTAGACCACGCTGGGCGCGGTGGTGATCAGGTCGAGGTCGTATTCGCGGCTCAGGCGCTCCTGAATGATCTCGAGGTGCAGCAGGCCAAGGAAGCCCGCGCGGAAGCCGAAGCCCAGCGCGGCCGAGCTTTCCATCTCGTAGGAGAAGCTGGCGTCGTTGAGGCGCAGCTTGCCGATCGATTCGCGCAGCTTCTCGAAGTCGGCGGCGTCGACCGGGAACAGCCCGCAGAACACCACCGGCTGCACTTCCTTGTAGCCCTTGAGCGGCGCGCTCGCCCCGCCCTTCACCGTGGTGATCGTGTCACCGACGCGGGCCTGTTCGACTTCCTTGATCTGCGCGGTGATGAAGCCGATCTCGCCCGGCCCGATTTCGGGCAGGTCGGTGCGCTTGGGGGTGAAGCAGCCGACGCGGTCGACCAGATGCTCGGTCCCGCCCTGCATGAACTTGACCTGCAGCCCCTTCTTCAGGACCCCGTCCATCACGCGCACCAGAATGACCACGCCGAGGTAGGGGTCGTACCAGGAATCGACCAGCATCGCCTTCAATGGCGCGTCGCGGTCGCCCGTTGGGGCGGGAATTTTGGCGACGATCTGTTCGAGAATGTCCTCGATGCCGATGCCCGACTTGGCGCTGGCCAGCACCGCCTCGCTCGCATCGATGCCGATGATATCCTCGATCTCGGTGCGCACCTTTTCCGGCTCGGCGGCGGGCAGGTCGATCTTGTTGATGACGGGCACGATCTCGTGGTCGTGCTCGATGGATTGATAGACGTTGGCGAGCGTCTGCGCTTCGACGCCTTGCGCTGCGTCGACCACCAGCAGCGCGCCCTCGCAGGCGGCGAGGCTGCGGCTGACCTCATAGGCGAAGTCGACGTGGCCGGGGGTGTCCATGAGGTTCAGCTCATAGGTCTCGCCGTCCCTGGCGGTGTAGTTGAGGCGGACGGTCTGGGCCTTGATCGTGATGCCGCGCTCACGCTCGATGTCCATGTTGTCGAGCACCTGCTCGGACATTTCGCGCTCGGTCAGGCCGCCGCAATGCTGGATCAGCCGGTCGGCCAGCGTGCTTTTGCCGTGGTCGATATGGGCGATAATGCTGAAGTTGCGGATCTTCGATAATTCGGTCATCGCCCGCCCTTAGCCGCGCCGCGCGAGACTGTCAGCAGACTATCTTGCCCGGGGCGTTGTCGGTCAACTGGCCTTGCGATCATCCTTGGCGTCGGCGGGCACGGCCGGCGCGCCCTGCGTCGCAAGGAGGCGGCCCGCGCTGTCACGCGTCAACGGACGTTCGAACTGGACCCCCATGCGATCCTCTTCGCACCAGCGCGCGGTGCATCGGATCCTGTGATCGCGCGACAGGCGCAGGGCGAAGACCGTACCGACGGGCACGTTCCACAGACCCTCGATCATCGCCCCGGTAGAGGAAATGTTGCGTACTGTGCCGTTGTAGACCTGTCCTTCGTGATCGAGCACGACCTTGCGCAGCATCTTCTGGCGCGAGGCCCGCGCCGAACGGGGACCGCGAGCGATTGCCTGCAGCCCGCTTTCGAGCCGTTCGGTCGCCTCCTGTGCGCTCAGCGGCTTGGCATAGATGTAGCCCTGGACATGGCTGCACCCTTGCAGGCGCACCACGTCCAGCTCGTCCATCGTTTCCACGCCCTCGGCGGTGGTGTCCATGCTTAGGGCATGGGCAAGGCTTGTGATCGAGGCAATGATAGCGCCGTTGCGGCTGCCCTGCTCGGTCGCGCCGCGCACGAAGCTTTGGTCGATCTTGATCTTGTCGAACGGCGCCTTCTTCAGGTAGCCGAGCGACGAATAGCCGGTGCCGAAATCGTCCAGCGCAAGACGGACACCGATCTGCTTGAGAGCGCAGAACATGGCGTCTGTGCCCTCATCGTCGGACAGGAACACGCTTTCCGTAATCTCCAGCTCCAGCCGCTCCGGACTGATTCCGGCCGAGGCGATGGCATTCATCACCATGGCCGGAAGCTGGGGGTTGGAGAACTGAAGCGGAGAGACGTTGACAGCCACGCGCACGTCCTCAGGCCAGTTTGCCACATCCTCGCATGCCTGACGCAAAGCCCATTCCCCGACCTGGGCGATCAGTCCGGTATCCTCAGCGATGGGGACAAACTTGCTCGGGCTGATCCAGCCCTTGGTCTTGTGGTTCCAGCGAAGCAGTGCCTCGAACCCGGTGATGGTCTCGGAGGCCAGACTGACCACAGGCTGGTAGTAGAGTTCGAGCGCGCCTTGGGCAATGGCATCGCGCAGATCTTCTTCCAGCTGCGAACGCTCCTCGGCCTCGGCGTGAAGGTCGTCGGCGTAGAAGTGATAGCGCCCGCGCCCTCCGTCCTTGGCGGCATAGAGCGCCAGATCGGCATTGCGGATCAGCGCCTCACTCGTGGTGCCGTCGGCGGGAGAGACGGCAACACCGACCGACGCGCCGATCACCACCCGCTGACCATCAATCGAATAAGGCTGCGACAGCGAAGAGATGATCTCCTGCGCCAGCGTGCCCAGGTGATCGCGGGCCATGGAGTGCGGGATGATGACTTTGAACTCGTCGCCGCCAAGACGGCCGACCTGCCCCTGGGTGCCCACCGCGCGTTCAAGCCTTTGCGCGACCTGCATCAGGAGAGCATCGCCCGCCGGATGCCCCATCGTGTCGTTTACGTGCTTGAAACGGTCAAGATCGAGCAGCATGACCGCGCAATCGCGATGATGAAGCTGCGGCGAGCTCAGAATTTTCTCAAGGCTTTGCGACATCTGGAAGCGATTGGCGAGCCCGGTGAGCGAATCGTAGTGCGCCAGGCGGCTGGCATGCTCCTGGCTGCGGCGACGCTCGGTAAGATCAGTCCCCGACCCACGGAACCCGACATAGTTGTTGAACTGATCGTATATCGGCCGTCCCGACACCGACCACCAGCGCACTTCGTCGCCGGTAGCGGCACGCATGTCGAGTTCGCTGAAAGCCGAACGCGCCGACAAATGGAATTGCAGGCTGCGTTCGCTCTCGTCACCCGACTGGTCCATATCAAACAAGCGGGTCAGCGGCTGGCCGATCAAGGCTCCGACATCGAGACCGAGAATCTCCGCCACGGGAGGCGAAACATAGGTCAGCTGCGCGCGCCGGTCGATTTCCCAGAACCAGCCCTGGCCGGTCTCTTCATAGTCTGCCAGAATATCACGGGCGCGGGTTTGGGCGCGCTCGTTGGCTTCCAGTTCCTGCTGGTCGCGCAGCTGTTCGTCCCACTGTTCCTTGCTGATCAGGGTGGAAACCAACAACGCCAGCGCCAGCGTTCCCCATCCGGCAACACTGCTGAAGCTGATCGTCATCGCCAACCCGCACGCCATATGCACCGCAAACATCAACGCGGGCCGACGGCGAAGGTAAGCGCCGGCAACAATGCTGGTCCCGGCCACCGCCGCCGCCATCGCATCCGTTGGCAGGCCTCCGTCAATGGCCCAGTGCGCCATGCCGAGCGCAAACAGGAACGGCGGCAGGGCGACGAACACGATACAAACGGCGAGCTTGGCGTAGCCGTGCCTGCGACTGGCAAGCTCCTGCGCGGCCTGTCGCGGCAACACGCCGAGCATGGCTGAGCCAAGCAACAAGAACGTATACCAGTCAGGAATCGTGGACGACAGCATCAGACCACCGCAGGCGGCGACAAGCATGGCCGCTGCCAGCATCTTCCATCGGCGCGGCAGCCATCCGTGGAGCCGGTGCTGTGTTAATTGCGGAGTGAAAGCTCGCAACTTGCGGGGCTTACGGCGATTGTCCACTCGGCGTTCGGCCTTCGGTGTTGAAGGCGCAGGAGTGGGCAAGGGTTCGGCCCGCGCTGTTTCGACCGCGTCGCCCCTATCGGCTTGTCTGGCCAAAGCGAAGGCAGCCGGCCTCACCACCTCGGGCACAGCCCCGCTGGCACCGGAATCGTTCCGGGACGACTCAGCCTCGGAGACAGCCTTCGTGCGCGCAGGGGTCATGACGCCTGCTTTCACCTGACGGTCTTTGAGAAACCGTTAATTCTTCGCTATATACGGGCAACTAGCTAGGTTTCCGGTCGGCTGTCGCAAGCATAGGCGTGGCCGGATTGGCCGCGATTGGCAATTCGGCTAATGTTCGTCGACAATTGGCCGGGAGAAGGCGAAGCGCATGCGACATCTGGCAATCATCGGCTCGGGCCCGTCCGGTTACTACACGGCGGAGGCCGCACAGAAAGCGTTCGGGGACGATATCAGGGTCGACGTGTTCGACCGACTGCCGGTTCCCTACGGCCTTATCCGCAGCGGCGTGGCCCCCGATCACCAGTCGATCAAGGGCGTCTCCCGGCGCTACGAGAAGGTCGCTCTGAGCGAGAATGTCCGCTTCGTGGGCAATGTCGCCATCGGCAGCGATATCGACGTCGCCGAGCTAGCCGGGCTTTACGATGCGCTGGTCTTCGCCACCGGAGCGCCGCACGACCGCGAGCTGGACATCCCCGGTGCGGACCTCGTCAACGTGATCGGCAGCGCCAGGTTCGTCGGCTGGTACAACGGCCATCCCGAATTCTCGAAGCTGGCACCCGACCTCTCCGGCTCCACTGCGGTGGTGATCGGCATGGGCAATGTCGCGCTCGACGTGGCGCGCATCCTTTCGAAAACGCGCGCCGAGTTCGCCGACAGCGATATCGTCAGCCATGCGCTCGACCAGCTCACAAGCTCCGGAATCGAGCGGATCGTCCTGCTGGGCAGACGCGGGCCGCACCAGATCATGATGACCCCCAAGGAGCTGGGGGAACTGGGCGAGCTGAGCCGCGCGGTGCCGGTGATCGGTCCCGCAGACCTGCCCCCGGCAGACGAAGATGCCATACTCGAACCGGGGCTGAGGAAATCTGTCGCGATCCTGCGCCAGTTTGCCGCAACCGACGCTGCGGCGCGAGAGGGCAAACCCATCAGTATCGAGTTCGCCTTTTTCGCCCAACCGCACGCTCTGCATGGTGCCGACAAGGTCGAAGCAATCGAGATCGAGCGCACCGTGATCGAGCGTGGGCGCGCGGTCGGCACGGGGGAGTTCGAGCGTCTGCCGGCCGATCTGGTGGTGAGTTGCATCGGCTATCGCTCCAGTCCAATCCCTGGCCTGCCCTTCGACGAGCGGGCCGGACGCTTCGCCAATGACGAAGGGCGAATCCTAACCGGCATCTATTGCGTCGGATGGGCGCGCCGCGGCCCCACGGGCACCATCGGCACCAACCGGCCCGATGGCTATGGGATTGTCGAGAAGATCGCCGAAGATCTGGCTAGCGGCACGCTCGGCGCAGGCCACAAGCAGGGCCGCGCCGGGTTCGACGCGCTGGCCAAGAGCAAGGGCCTAGACCTCGTCACCTTCCGCGACTGGAAGAAAATCGAGCAGGCCGAGGAACAGGCCGCCCGCGAAGGCGCACCGCGCGAAAAATTCGTCGATCTGGCGGCGATGATGAAGGCGCTGGGCGACGACCGGGAGCCATAGGTGCCTTGTTAACTCTGCACGGCTAAATTCACCGCAATGACCGCCGCCTCCGCGAAATTCGATAGCCTCGATGCTTTGCGGCGCTTGGCGTCTTGGCGTTTCACGAGACTTGGATCGGACAGAGGTTTTTTCCCGGTGGCTATCTTGCGGTGGACCTGTTTTTCCTGATCTCAGGCTTCGTAATCGCCCATGCCTATGGCGCGCGGATGGCAGACGGGCTCGGCCCGCGCCGGTTCCTCTTTGCCCGTGGGATTCGGCTTTGGCCGATGCTGACGCTGGGCGCTACGCTTGGCATCGTGCTGCATGGCGGACATGCGGGGAGCCTGCTCCTCGTGCCCAACTGGCGCTCGCCCGCAAACCTGTTTCCGGCCAACCCGCCACTGTGGAGCTTGTTGTTCGAAGTGCTGGCCTACCTTGCCTTTGCCTTTGGCGGTTGGCGGCTTAGCCCGCGCATGCTGGGCGCAATCGCGGCCACCAGCCTCGCCGCGCTGACAGGGCTGGAGTTGAGGCAAGGGCCACTGTTCGACTTCGGTGCCCACTGGCACACGACAGCCGGGGGTGCTGCCAGAATTGGCTTCGGCTTTGCGGTTGGAATGCTGCTGTACCGGGCTTGGCAGTGGCAAGCGCCACGGCGGCGGCAGACCTGGCTTGCCTGGCTCCTCCCGGCGGCACTGCTGTTACTTATGGCTGTCGTGGAAAAGGACGCAAGCTGGAGCGGACTGGCCGCCATCGCCCTCGTCCTGCCCGCGCTGACCTGGTTGGCAGTAATCTGGGAAGTGCCGCAAGCGAGTGCGGCGCGGCGGCTTGGGGCGCTATCCTACCCGCTCTATTGCGTGCACGTACCGTTGCTCGCCACGATCGCCAACGACATGGCGAGCGCCGTGCTCATGCTCATCACGCTGCCGCTTCTCGCGCTGGCGCTTGACCGCTTTATCGACCGACCTGCCCGCGCCGCGCTCAGCCGTTGGCTAGCGCACGATGCAGGCCTTGCCGATCAGACCCGCATCGGCATCAGCACGTAAAGCGCGGGGCTGTTCTCGTCCTTGCGGATCAGCGTGGGGGCGCCCGCATCGGCGAAGTGCAGCTCCACCATGTCGCTGTCGATCTGCCCCAGCACGTCTTTCAAGTAGGCAGCGTTGAAGCCGATCTCGAGCGGGTCGGAGCTGTATTCCGCGCTGACCTCTTCGGCCGCGTTGCCGTTGTCGGGGCTGGTCACGGTGAGCGTGACCTTGTCAGGTTCCAGACCCATCTTCACTGCGCGGGTCTTCTCGGTGGCGATGGTCGCCACGCGGTCGACACCGGCGAAGAACACCTTGGGATCGACCTTCAGCAGCTTGTCATTGCCGGTCGGGATCACGCGGTTGTAATCGGGGAAGGTGCCGTCGATCAGCTTCGAGGTCAGCACCACGCCGCCCTCGCCGCCGAGTGTGAAGCGGATCTTGCTCGGCGACAGGTCGATCTCGACCGCGCCTTCCATCGCTTCTTCGAGCAGCTTGCGCAGCTCAGCCACGGCTTTGCGCGGCACGATCACGTCGGGCATGCCCTCGGCCCCGTCGGGACGCTCCATCGTGAAGCGGGCGAGACGGTGGCCGTCGGTCGCCGCGGCCTTCAGCACGCCGCCGTCTTCATCCGAGACGTGCAGAAAGATGCCGTTGAGGTAGTAGCGCGTTTCCTCGGTGCTGATCGCGAAGCGGGTGCGGTCGATCACTTCGGCCAGCAGCTTGGCGGGCAGCTTGAAGCTGGTCGGCAGGTCGCCCTCGACGATCACCGGGAAATCATCGCGCGGCAGGGTCGGCAGCTGGAAGCGGCTGCGCCCGGCCTTCACCACCATGCGGTTGTCGGCCGTTTCGAGGCTGACCTCGCTGCCGTCGGGCAGCTTGCGGGCGATGTCGAACAGGAGGTGCGCCGAAACGGTGATCGCGCCGGGCGTTTCCACCGCATTGGCGCGCATCGATTCGACCACCTGCAGATCGAGGTCGGTCGCCATGACCTTGACCATTCCGCCTGCGTCGGCCTCGATAAGCACGTTGGAGAGGATCGGGATCGTGTTGCGCCGTTCCACCACCGATTGCACGTGCGACAGGCAGCGCAGCAGGGTCGCCCGTTCGATCTTGGCTTTCATCGCGTTTCAAACCTCTGCGTTCAAGCAGCCCGTCCCACGGGCAATTTCACAGGCCTATCCTTAGCAAGGGGCGCTTGTGCGGCAAGGATTCCCTGCTGGAATCGCCCTATCCGGGGCGATTCCTTGGGGAAAACTGCGGGAAATCACCCCGGCCCCTCATCCCAGCATGGCCATTCCGCCGTTCACGTGCAGCACCTGGCCGGTGACATAGCCCGCCTCGTCGCTGGCGAGATAGGCCACCGCGCCGCCGATATCGCCGCCCTCGCCCATCCGCGCCATCGGGATGCGACCATTGATCGCATCTTTCTGCTTGTCGTCGAGCGCATCGGTCATGGCCGAGCGGATGAAGCCCGGCGCGACGCAGTTGACGGTTATGTTCCGGCTGGCAAGTTCGGCGGCGAGGCTGCGGCTCATCCCGGCAACGCCCGCCTTCGAGGCGCAGTAGTTCATCTGGCCCGGATTGCCGGTGGCCCCCACCACACTGGTGATATTGATGATGCGGCCGTGGCGGGCCTTCATCATCGGCCTTGTAGCGGCGCGCATCAGGCGGAAGGTGGAGCTGAGGTTGACCGCGATCACGTCGTCCCACTCCTCGTCCTTCATCCGCATGGCGAGGTTGTCACGGGTGATCCCGGCGTTGTTGACGAGGATGTCGAGCTTCCCGAGCGTGTCGATCGCGGCGGGGACCAGTTCCTCGACCTGTGTGGTGTCCGACAGGTTGCAGGTGATCTCGACGTGGTCGTGGCCGAAGTCGTCATTCAATTCCTCGCGGAAGGCGCGCAGCTTGTCGGGGTTCGAGCCCGAGAGCGCGAGGCGGGCACCTTGCCTTGCGAGCGCGCGGGCGATGGCCGAGCCGATCCCGCCACTCGCGCCAGTGATGAGGGCGGTTTTTCCTTCAAGTGAGAACATCATCAGTCTCCTATTGTTTGATTCACGCGGAGACGCGGAGACGCGGAGGACTCTTGCGGCTGCCGGTATTCGTTGACTACCCTGCGGATACCTTCCTTCATCGTGGCACCCGAGAAATTGAGAAGCAGCCCTACGGGCTGACCCGTGAGGCGCAGGTACGTGAGCAGTTGCTTGCCGTGCGCACGAGACAGCTGTTCCACCGACTTGATCTCCAGAACGAGACGATCGTCAATCAACAGATCGATGCGAAAGGCTGCCAGATGACGCTGTCCTCTAAACTCTATGTCGACCGGCACTTGTCGGTCGACCTTCAATCCACGCACCTTCAGTTCGCCTGCGAGCACAAGTTCATAAACCGATTCGAGCAAACCCGGACCAAGTTCGCGATGGATGGCGATGCAGGCATCGACAACTTCTGCACTGAGCGCATCAATCTCCATCTAGTCCCTCCGCGTCTCCGCGTCTCCGCGTGAACCCTAAATCTCCTTAGCCAGAGCCTCGATATCGTCCATCCCCACCACGCTGGTGACGCGCGCATCCGGAGCGATCTTCTTGATCATCGGTCCCAGCACCTTTCCGCCCAGCTCAACGAAACGGTCAACCCCCGTATCGGCCATCGCCCCGACGCTCTCACGCCAGCGCACGCGGCCGGTAATCTGTTGCACCAGCAGATCCAGCTCCTCACCCGCATCGGTCACGGGAGCAGCGGTCACATTGGAATAAAGCGGCAAACGAAACGCCTGCGGCGGAGTCGCCGCCAGCGCCTCGGCCATTTTCTCCGCCGCCGGCCCCATCAGCGAGCAGTGGAATGGCGCCGACACCGGCAGCTTGATCGCGCGCTTGCAGCCGTATTCCTTCGCCAGCTCAACCGCGCGATCAATCGCGGAAAGGTGGCCCGAGAGCACGACCTGCGTTGGATCGTTGTCGTTCGCGACCTCGCACACCTCACCCTGCGCGGCGGCTTCGGTGAGCGCGGTCGCCTTCTCGATGTCTGCGCCGAGCAGCGCACACATCCCGCCCACGCCGACCGGCACCGCAGCCTGCATCGCATCGCCGCGAATGCGCAGCAGCCGGGCCGTATCGGCCAAGCTGAACGCGCCGACCGCAGCCAGCGCCGAATATTCGCCCAGCGAGTGCCCCGCGACGGCCTCGCCCTTGGCCGACAGGCTCACCCCGCCCGCCTCGAGCACGCGCGCCACGGCCAGCGCATTGGCCATGATCGCGGGCTGTGCGTTGGCGGTCATGGTCAGCTCGTCCTCAGGCCCTTCGGCCATCAGCGCCGACAGTTTTTGCGACAGCGCCTCGTCGACCTCCTCGAAGGTCTCGCGGGCGACGGAACTGGCAGCGGCAAGATCAGCGCCCATGCCGATCTTCTGGCTGCCCTGCCCCGGAAATACGAATGCGATCATGGGATAGCTCCTTTGGTGGGGTGCGCGCTTATGCGCGGCGGGCACGCGCGGCAAGTCCGAAGGGAACCAGCTTGTTGGCGGCATCGTGCCCGATATCGGCGCGGCCGAGGTAGGCGATGCCGCTCTTTTGGCACCAGTAGCGAGCGATCTGTTCCTCGTCGTAGCCGAACGGACGGTCGTTCTCGGGCACGGCGGACACGCGCCCGAGCCTGATCCCGGCAACGCCCTTGAGGTGCTGCGTCACATGGAAGAACAGCCGGTCGACCGCATAGAGATGCTCGGCCACTTCCTCGACCAGCACCACATGGCCGGAAAGGTCGGGCATGAACTCGGTGCCCACCAGCATGGCCAGCGTCATCAGGTTGAAGGCCACCGCAGGCCGTTCGTCGAGCCCGCCTTCGAACCCCTCGTTACTACCGGAGAAATAGCGCAGCACCCGGCGCACCGCCTCGGCCCCGCCCTCGCGGCGGATGTCGCCCGCCAGCGGTCCGTGGACCTGATGCCCGATCCCGTTGCGGTAAAGCCCGCCCATCAGCGTGCCGCAGTCCGAATAGCCGAGGTAGGTCTTGTCCCGCGAGGCCTCCCCCAACCCCGCCAGCGCCTCGGGTGTGATGCGGTTCGAGCCATAGCCGCCCATAGCAAACCACACGGCATCGACGTCTGGATCGTTTGCCACGTCAAGGAAGGCCGCCAGCCGTTGCGCATCATCGCCCGCGAAGTGGCCGTGCTCGGCAAAGCACTGCGGATGAAAGCGCAGCGAAAGGGCGGGAAACTCGTCCTCGGCCAGGGCCACAACCGCTGCCGCACGGTCGGATTGGATGGGCTTGCCGGGGCAAACCAGAGCGATGCGCGTCATGCCCGCTTGGTAATACGGCAGGCCATGGCCGTCACCCCCAAGGCAGCAATTGAAATGGGGACCATTCGCGCATACCGCTGGCCGCCATGACCCAATCGCTTCTCTCCCGCCCATTCTTCTTCTGCGGCATCGGCGGCTCCGGCATGTTGCCTTTGGCGGCCATCGTGAAGGGGCTCGGAGCGCAGGTCGCAGGGTCGGACCGCAGCCGCGAACAGGGTCGCACGCCCGAGAAGTTCGCCTGGCTGGAGAGTCGCGGGTTTGCCCTGTTCCCGCAGGACGGCACCGGGCTGACCTCTGCCGAGCAGGTGTTCGTCGCCTCGGCGGCGGTGGAGGACACGGTGCCCGACGCCGCCCGCGCCAAGGCGGTGGGCGCGACACGGATGACGCGCGCGGAGCTGCTCTCCTCACTTTTCAACGAGGCCGAATGCTCGCTGGCAGTGGGTGGCACCTCGGGCAAGTCGACTACCACCGCGATGCTCGGCTGGATTCTCCACGCCACCGGCCGCGCGCCCACGATCATGAACGGCGCGGTGATGAAGAACTTTGTCAGCGAAGCGGAGCCCTTCGCCAGTGCCGTGGTCGGCGACGGCAAGGTGTTCGTCTCGGAAGTCGACGAAAGCGACGGCTCGATCGCGCTCTATCGCCCGAGCGTCGCGGTGCTGCTCAACGTAAGTCTCGATCACAAGAGCATGGACGAACTGCGTGCATTGTTTGGCGATTTTCTGGCGGTGGCGAACCGTGCGGTGGTCAATGCCGACGATGGCGAGGCCTTCCGGCTGGTCGCGCACGGCAACGATCCGATCACCTTCGGCATCGACAATAGCTGCGCCGCGCTTGGCATCGCCGAGGGTTCCATTTCCGAAAGCGCGACGGGCCAAAGCGCTACGGTGATCGACCGTCGAGACGGCAGCGAACACGCCCTCACCGTCGCCATGCCGGGCAAGCACAACCTGTCGAACGCGCTCGCCGCGATTGCCGCCGCCAATGCCGCGGGCATTCCTGTTGTCGAAGCTGTCACCGCGCTGGCCGACTTTGCCGGGCTTGCCCGCCGGTTCGACATTGTCGGCACCACGGCGAACGATATCACCGTGATCGACGACTTCGGCCACAACCCGGAAAAGTGCCGCGCGACGCTGAAAACGCTGAAGAGCCAGCCGGGCCGCGTGCTCGCGTTCTTCCAGCCGCATGGCTACGGCCCCTTGCGCCAGATGGGCGCAGAACTCGCGCAGACCTTCGCCGAAGAACTTGGCCCCGAGGACCACACAATCCTGTGCGACCCGGTCTACTTCGGCGGCACGGTCGACCGCTCGCAAGGTAGCGAACGGATTGTCGCGCTGATGCGGGATGCCGGGGCCAGCGCCGAATATATCTCCGCCCGCGAAGACTGCGCGACAAGGCTATCCGACCTGTCACGCTCCGGTGACCGGATCGTGATCATGGGCGCGCGCGACGATACACTCACGCTGTTTGCGCGCGACCTGCTGGCGCGGATTGCGACGTCAACCGCAGGCTGACAAAAGTGCTCCCGTCCGCTTGCAACCATTGCGGACACGCCGTCAGCTTGGCAGTCTAAGGCTATGTCCATTCCCGCCGTCCTTCCCCCCATTCGGATTGCTGCCGCAATAATTGATGATGCCGAAGGTCGGTTGCTGCTTGTCCGCAAGGCGGGGACGAACAGCTTCATGCAGGCAGGCGGAAAGATTGAAGCCGATGAAGATCCTTGGTCTGCGCTGCGGCGAGAGCTACGTGAAGAGATCGGGCTCGACCTTGCCGATGACGAGCGAAGCTATCTCGGTTGTTTTTTCGCATCCGCAGCCAATGAGTTAGGTCGCCTGGTGGAGGCGAGCCTTTTTCATGTTCGGACTAACCATACCCCGATTGTGGCCGCTGAGATCGCAGAAGCGGTGTGGGTCACGCATAGTGACGCAGCCTCGATGGTGCTTGCCCCGCTCACCCGAGATTTCGTACTTCCGATGGCAGCGGACCTTGCCAGTGGCAGTTGACCAACGCAAAACTGGTCAGCCTTACCCGACCTTCAAATACCGCCGGATTGCGCCGCTTTAGGTAGTCACGGCTCAGTGCCCCAGCCGGAACACCTTGTGCAGCACAAACACGAGCACCGCGCCGAGCACCAGCCCGAGCAGTGCTGACAGGCCCGCAAAGCTCAGCCAGCCTAGTGCGCCTCCGGCGATGGCCGAAACGCCATGCTCTATGCCCTCGATCCAGTGCTCCGGCCCGGAGATGCCGATGTCGGCCAGACCGTGCAGGATGATGCCGCCGCCAACCCACAGCATAGCTACCGTACCAATAGCCGACAGCGCAACGAGCAGATGGGGCATCGCGCGCAGCAGGAAACAGCCGAACTTGCGCCCGACAGAGCTCGCCGCCTCTTTCGCGAGGTGAAGCCCGACATCGTCCATCTTCACGATCAGCGCCACCACGCCATAGACGCCAAGCGTCACCGCAATGCCCACCAGCGCTAGCACACCAGCGCGGGTGATGAGGTCCTCTGCCGCCACCTCGTTGAGGGTGATCGCCATGATCTCGGCGGAAAGGATCAGGTCGGTACGGATCGCACCTGCAACGCGTTGCTTCTCGAAGGCGACCGGATCGTCGATCTCGTCGTCGAGGGTCTTGCCGTGCTTCTCGCCGCCGAGATATTCGAGCACCTTCTCGGCCCCCTCATAGGAGAGGTATGCCCCGCCCATCATCAGGATGAAGACGATCGCCTGCGGCAGGAACTCGCTCAGTAGCAGCGCGCCGGGAAGGATGATCGCCAGCTTGTTGATCAGGCTGCCCTTGGTGATCTTCCAGATGATCGGCAGCTCACGCGCGGGCGAAAGGCCGGTGACATAGCTCGGCGTCACCGCCGCGTCGTCAATGACCACCCCCGCCGTCTTCGATCCGGCGCGACCGGCGGCGGCGGCGATATCATCGACGCTGGCAGAAGCCGTGCGGGCGATGATCGAAACGTCGTCAAGCAGGGCGACTAGGCCACCGGGCATAGGGTTCTCCGAGAGGAAGGGATCGAGACTTGGCTCAGTTCACCTGGTATATGGCAATTCTTACCGCCGAAACGTCGCCATCGTGCACCGGTTCCAGATGGCCGACAAAGACTCCGCGGCCGAGCCATTCATATTTGCCAAGCTGCGGCTCGAATTGCGGGCGCGTGAAGATCGAAATGGGTGGCTCGCCTTCGCCCGCCCTGCAAACAGTCGCCGTGTTGCGGACATTGATCACACCGCCATCGTCGGTTTCGAGGAAGTAGTCGGCGATGAGATCGGTGCAGCCATCGGGCCGGTCAAGCTGCCAGTCCCAGGCGCCGGGCCGCACTGTGCCCGAAATGCCCTCGCCCTCCACCGTTCCGCCGGTAATGGGAATGATCCGCCGATTTCCGCGCCCGGTGGGGCCTAGCTCGAGCGTTTCGCCCAGCTCGGCGGTGATGGTGAACACATGCTCCAGCGACGGCGCTTGTTGCCCCTGCGCGGCCGATCCCAGCGCCAGTGAAATGCCTGCTGCGGCTGCGACGCCGAATGTCCTTACTTTCATTGTTTGCCCCTCTCTTGCTCTGACCTCTTCCGGTATGGCCTAGCCATGCCTCATCCGGGCCGATATGCAATGCTTGCATTCATTACCGCTTCCGCTATGAGCGCCGCTTCCGCGGGGTCGACGGACCCCGTGGAAACCACTCCTGCGCGGGTGGGATTTGAAGAAAGCCGGAGGGGCCCCCGCGATCCGCGCGGGATGCCAGCGATCGGCGGAAACATGAAAGGAAGCAAGCATGGCTCTTTACGAGCACGTGTTTCTTGCGCGTCAGGATTTGAGCCAGGCTCAGGTCGATGCGCTTGCTGCCAGCGCCACGGAAACCGTGGAGAAGATGGGCGGCAAGGTCGTGAAGACCGAGACCTGGGGCCTCAAGAGCCTCGCCTACAAGATCGACCGCAACCGCAAGGCGCACTTCGTCATGCTCAACATCGATGGTCCGGGTGACCTCGTGGCTGAGCTGGAGCGCCAGAACAACATCAACGAAGACGTCATTCGCTGGCTCACCATTTCGGTTGAGAACCACGAGGACGGCCCTTCGGCCATGATGCGCAAGAACGATCGCGAGCGTAAGCGCCGCGAAAGCCGGGAGGATCGTGACTGATGGCACGCCCGTTTTACCGCCGCCGCAAGTCCTGCCCGTTCGCGGCCAAGGACGCTCCGCAGATCGACTACAAGGACGTGCGCCTGCTGCAGGGCTTCATGTCCGAGCGTGGCAAGATCGTGCCTTCGCGCATCACCGCCGTTTCCGCCAAGAAGCAGCGTGAGCTGGCCAAGGCGATCAAGCGCGCCCGCCACCTGGGCCTGCTGCCCTACATCGTGAAGTAAGGGAGAAAAGATCATGGATATCATTCTCCTCGAACGCGTCGAAAAGCTCGGTCAGATCGGCGACATCGTCTCCGTGCGTGACGGCTATGCCCGCAACTTCCTGTTGCCGCAGAAGAAGGCGCTGCGCGCCAACGAAGCGAACAAGAAGGTGTTCGAAGCCAACCGCGAGCGTCTCGAAGCCGAAAACGCCGAGAAGCGCACCGATGCCGAAAAGCAGGGCGAAAAGGTTAACGGCGAAGAGATCGTCCTGATCCGCTCGGCCTCGAACTCGGGCCAGCTTTATGGTTCGGTCAACGTTCGCGACGTTGCTGCCGCGCTGTCCGACAAGGGCCACGCGATCGACAAGCGTCAGGTCATCATGGGCGCGCCCATCAAGACCATCGGCATGTTCGACGTGACCATCACGCTGCACCCCGAGGTTTCGGTCATCGTGAAGGCGAACGTCGCCCGTTCGGAAGACGAAGCCGAGCTGCAGAGCCAGGGCGTCGATGTCATCGCGCAGATGAACGAAGACGAGCGTGGCGAGAGCGAGGGCTTCACCGAAGCACTCGATCCCGATCGCGAACTCGGCGAACTGCCGAGCGCCGAAGCCGGTGAAGAAGAAGCTACCGAAGAGAGCGAAGCCGAAGGCTGAGCGCTCCTCTAGCGGACAAAAAAAGGGGCGTTGCCATCACCGGCAACGCCCCTTTTTTTTGCGCTCATAGAGCTGAGCGGTTGCTATCCTTCCATCTGGTCCGAAGCAGGCTCCTGCCTGTTGGCTTCGCGGTCCTCATCGGGGATGAAGATACCGCGCTGGCGCTCTTCGGTGCGTTTGGCGGGCTCTCGTTGAGGACGATCGATCAACTCGTATTCCATCGCATCTCTCCTGCTTGTTCTATCGGGAAAAAAACGATGGTCTGCGCAAGCGGGTTCCGGCCTTGGCGACGAACCGGGCAAAATTCGCGCCACAGGCACCAAGCCCTTAATTTTCGTTCAGAAAGTTCCTGATCGCGATACCCAGCTCAGCTTCGGTCACGCTGCTCATATGGGTGCCCGGAATGGTCACGTGGCGCGCATCGGGCAGCGCCTCTGCCAGCTTCTCGCTCGATCCGTTGTCGCCATCCTTGTCGCCACAGATGACGGCGGTGGGCATGGTGATCTGCGCAAGATCGGCAAGCGCAATATCGTCCACCGCCTGCAACAGCAGCCGCGCCGCCACCCGGTCGACCTTCATCTGCTTCATGAACGCGACCGCCATGAAGGCCGCATCCTCGCGCTCCACTTCGTCGAACCGGTCGATTGCGTCGATAAAGAAGGCGCTGCGTCGCTCCCAGCCGGAGAGCCCCTCCAACCCCATGCCGCACAGCGCAAGCCGACGCGGGCTGAGTCCGGCGATGACCCCGCTCGCCACCGTGCGCGCGCCGAGCGAAAAGCCGACGAGATCGTAGTCGCCAAGCTCGAGCCCAGCCACCACTGCCGCCAGATCCTGCGTCAGCACGCCTTGCGGATAGGATGCGGGATCATGCGGTGCTGCGCTCTCGCCGTGGGCGCGCAGGTCGGGCATCAGGCATTCAAAGCCTGCCTCGGCCAGCAGTGCGGCATGGCCGAAGCGGAGCCAGTTCATCTGCGCCGAGGAAAACAACCCGTGCAGCAGCAGCACCGGCCTGCCCTCGCCCAGCCGATGAACGGCGAGCGGGGTGCCGTCGAAGCTGGTAATCGTTTCGGTCTGATGGTCACTCATATTGGCAGCGGTGACAGGCTGTTTGCGATTGCGCAAGGCCGCGCTGGCGCAGGTTGCTAAGTGCAACGTACCGACCTAGAGGGAGCCAGCCAGTGCAGGATGTGTTGCCGTAATGTCCGATTTTCCTGAACCGCCGCCCGCAGCTGCGCCCGGCGCAGACAGCACCGCGGAAGATGCAGCGTCGCCAGATCAGCTCAAGCCCAAGCGCCGGCTTGGCCGCCTTGCCCTGATGGTCTCGCTGCCGATTGCCCTGATCGTGGCTGGTGTCATCTACTGGCAGAGCCTGCAGGGCAAGATCAGCACCGACAACGCCTATGTGAAGCAGGACATGGTCGCGGTCAGCGCCGAGGTCGGCGGGCGCATTGTCGAGGTCCTGACCAAGGAAGGCGACACCGTCGAAGCGGGCCAGCTGCTGTTCCGCATCGACCCCGAACCCTACGAACTGCAAATCCAGCAGGCCAATGCCGCCATCGCCGGGGCTCAGGCGAACCTTACGACGCTGGAAAACGACACCGACCTTACCGGCGTCGATATTGCCGCCGCGCGCGAGGACATCGCCTTTGCCGAAAGCCGGTTCGAGCGTCAGCGCCAGCTATGGGAGCGCGGCTTCACCACCAAAGCCGACTATGACGCCGCGCAGCATGCGGTCACGCAGGCACGCGAATCGCTACGGCAGGCGGAGGCGCGTCAGCGCGAGGCCCGCGCGCGACTCTCGACCGGCAGGGCAGTGCCGGGTGTAAACCCGCAGATCGCCGCCGGGGAAGCCCAGCGCGCCAGTGCGCAGCTCAACCTGCGCCGCACCGAGGTACGCGCTCCGGCTGCGGGCCGCGTGGCCGAGGCGGACCGGCTCCAGGTCGGCCAGCAAGTGCTGCCCAACCTGCCGGTGCTCACGCTGGTCGAGGAACAAACGACCTACGTCGAGGCCAACTTCAAGGAGACTGACCTTGACGACATGGCCGTGGGCCAGCGCGCCGAACTGCGCTTCGATGCCTTTCCCGGGGTCGTGCTGAAAGGCCACGTCGCCTCAATCGGCGCGGGCACGGGGAGCGAGTTTTCGGTCCTGCCGGCGCAGAACGCCAGCGGCAACTGGGTCAAGGTGACGCAGCGCGTGCCGGTGCGGATCGCAGTCGACGACACGAGCCCGCGCCCGCTGATCGCGGGGCTCTCGACCGAAGTCACTGTCTTCACCGACAAGGGCCCGGCCCGAGAGGCTGAATAATGGCAAGCGTCGCCTGGCGCGGCGGTGGCAAGGATCTGGCGGCGGCTCCCCCGCCCGCCTCCGCGTCATCCGACGTCGCCCAGCTGCCCGTACGCAACCACCTGCTGCTCATCGTCGGGGTTATGATCGCCTCGTTGTTGCAGGTGCTCGACGTGACCATCGCCAATGTGGCAATCCCGCACATGCGCGCCTCGCTAAGCGCCACGCCCGACACCATCAGCTGGGTGCTGACCAGCTATATCATCGCCAGCGCCGTGGCCCTGCCGATCACCGGATGGCTGGCCGACCGGATCGGCTCGCGGCGGCTGTTCCTGATGTCGGTGGTGATCTTCGTGGTCGCCTCGATGCTCTGCGGCATTGCGCAGAACCTCGAACAGATGGTGCTGTTCCGCGCCATCCAGGGCTGCGGCGGCGCCTTTATCGCGCCGCTTAGCCAAAGCGCGCTGCTCGACACCACGCGCCCCAGCAAGCAACCGCAGATCATCGCGCTGTGGGGCATGGGCGTGATCGTGGGGCCGATCATCGGCCCGGTGCTGGGCGGGTGGCTGACCGAGATCGCCAACTGGCGCTGGGTGTTCTTCGTCAATGTGCCGTTCGGCATCATCTGCATCGTGATCCTGCTGGCCGAGCTGCCGAGCCGCGCCATCCGCCACCGCCGGTTCGACCTGTTCGGCTTTGCCATGGTGGCGCTGGCGCTGGCCTCGCTCCAGCTCCTGCTTGACCGCGGCAATACGGTGGACTGGTTCTCCTCGGCCGAGACCTTTATCTACATCGGCCTGATGCTGACCGGTGCATGGATCGGAGTGATCCACCTGTCCACCGCGCGCCATCCGCTGTTCGACCGGCGCCTGTTCGCCAACGCAAACTTCGTGATCGCGGGCATTTTCCTGTTCATCGTCGGTGTGGCCATGTTCGCCACCATCGCGATCCTGCCGCCGATGCTGCAGGGCCTGTTCGGCTATGACGTGATCGACACCGGGCTGGTGCTGATGCCGCGCGGCGTGGGCGTGCTGATCACGATGCAGCTATCGGGCCTGCTGCTGAAGAAGGGCGTCGACGCGCGCTGGCAGGTGGCATTCGGCTTCCTCATCACCTTCTGGTCGCTGCACCTGATGGGCGAGTGGACGCTCGACATTGCGCGCGCGGAATTCATGTCCACCGGCTTCCTGCAAGGGCTCGGAATCGGCTTCGTGTTCATTCCGCTGAACACCACCGCCTTTGCCACCCTGCCCCCCGAACTGCGCACCGATGGCTCCAGCCTGCTCAACCTGTCGCGTTCGGTCGGCTCGTCGGTGGGCATTTCGGTGGTGATGACGCTGGCGGCGAACGAAACGCAGCGCAACCACGCTGAACTCGCCGCCCACGTGACGGGCGAAGTGACATCGGCGCTCGATATCTCCAGCCTCGATAGATACCAGCAATATGGCCAGACAGCACTGGCGGTGGCCGATGCCGAGGTGACGCGGCAGGCGATGATGATCGCCTACCTCAACGACTTCCGCCTGATGAGCTGGCTGTGCCTCGCCGCCGTGCCGCTGGTGCTGCTGATGCGCAAGTCGCGGCGCTACGGCACCTAGAGCACCCAGCGGAAGGCGCGCTTGAGCGTAGCGGGCACATCCTCGGTGATCGGCTTGCCATGGGTCATGGTCACGCGCTCGATCGGCCAGGCCAGCATCCTGGCCACCTGCTGGCGCACCTCACGGATTTTCGGCCGGAAGGTCAGGCGGGCATCGTAAGGCAGGCTGCCGTTGGCGCGGAACAGCTGGATCGCCCAGCGTTGCAGCGGGTTTTTCACACGCTTCGGTTCGAAATTCTCGATCAGGTCGACCAGCACCAGCACCTGCGACGCCTTCACGAAGAACACCGCCTCGCTGAAGCTGGTGCCGGGGACGAGCAGCCAGTCGATCTCGCCCGACCATGGGAAGCGCGTGCCGTCCTCGAGCTTGGCGTCGATGCGGAACGGGCGCTTGGCCTTCACGTCGAGATCGGGGACGGCAAGAGTCTGCGCCTCAGGGTAACGTTCGATCCAGTCGGCCATGAACCAGTAGTGGATCGAATTGGGCGCGACCAGCCAGCGCACCTCGCCCAGTTGATCGAGAGCGGCAAACAGGCCCTCGTCGGGCGCGATGGGAGAGTGCAACCACAGCCCGCCATCAGCGAGCCGGACCACGGTCATGCGGGTGGGAAAGGGCACCTTGAACGGCCCGAGATCCATGCGGATTTCCGGCCCGTCGACGATCCACACGTTCTCGCCAAACGGCTTCGGTTCGTTGAGCGGCGCATATTCGACATAGGCGCCCTTGTGGTCGGTGCTCATCCGGTTCTCCTTCGCGACACGTTATGCCGGTGCCCGTTGCACAGAAGGATTGCCAGACCAAATCACCCGCCGCGCCGATGCTGGAAAGCCAGCGGCGCGGCAGGTTATAGGCCTTATCAGCCCTTCTTGAGCTGCGTGCGACCGAGCAGCTCGGCGATCTGCACCGCGTTGAGCGCCGCGCCCTTGCGCAGGTTGTCGGACACGCACCAGATCTGCAGGCCGTTATCGACGGTCGGGTCTTCGCGCACGCGGCTGACGAAGGTGGCATAGTCGCCCGCGCATTCGATCGGGGTGACGTATCCGCCGTCCTCGCGCTTGTCGACGAGCATCACGCCCGGCGCCTCGCGCAGGATGTTCTGCGCTTGCTTCGCGCTGATCTCGTTCTCGAACTCGATGTTGATCGATTCCGAGTGGCCGACGAACACCGGTACGCGCACGCAGGTGGCCGCCATCTTGACCTTGGGATCAAGGATCTTCTTGGTCTCGACCACCATCTTCCACTCTTCCTTGGTCGAGCCGTCATCCATGAACACGTCGATGTGCGGGATGACATTAAAGGCGATCTGCTTGGTGAACTTGCGCGGCTCGATCGGATCGTTGACGAAGATCGCACGGCTCTGTTCGAACAGCTCGTCCATGCCTTCCTTGCCCGCGCCCGACACCGACTGGTATGTGCTTACCACGACCCGCTTGATCTTGGCGGCATCGTGCAGCGGCTTGAGCGCCACGACCAGCTGCGCGGTCGAGCAGTTGGGATTGGCGATGATGTTCTTCTTCTTGTAGCCCTCGATCGCCTCGGGGTTCACCTCGGGCACGATCAGCGGCACGTCGGGGTCCATGCGGAACAGCGACGAGTTGTCGATCACCACGCAGCCTGCTGCGGCCGCCTTGGGGGCATATTCCTTGGTCGGGCCGGAGCCCGCCGCGAACAGGGCAATGTCCCAGCCGGTGAAGTCGAAGTGTTCGAGGTTCTTGCACTTGAGCATCTTGCCGGTGTCGCCCAGCTCGATCTCCGATCCGACGCTGCGCGAAGAGGCGACCGCAGCCACCTCGTCCATCGGAAACTCACGCTCGGCGAGAATGGCGAGCATCTCGCGCCCGACATTGCCCGTCGCCCCGACCACAACCACACGATAACCCATTTTACCATTCCCTTTCATGACGGCCGATCCACGCCGGATCCGGCCCCAAATTTCGTTTGTCGGAGCTAGACCAGCCCCGTGAGATAACCCACCAGCATCACCGCGCCTGACAGCGCACCGGTCAGCCCCACTATCGAAATCGCGCGGTTACCGGCACGCAGGTGGATCGCGATCCAGTTGACCAGCGCAAAGATCAACAGGAAAACGAAGCTCGCCCCTTCGACCAGTTGCTCGATCCCGCCAAGCAGCACGAAGACGCCCGCCACCGCCGAAATCAGCACCGTACCCGCCCAGGGAACGTTGTGCCGGTCACGCTTGGCGAACAGCGCTGGCATTTCACCATCCTGCGCCACCTGATCGGCCAGCCGCGCTGTGGCGAAGACCGTAGCGTTAATTGCCGAGCCAGCCGAAAAGGTCGCCGCGACCGACACCGCGATAAAGCCCGCCAGCCCCAGCGCCTCGCGCCCGGCAATGGCCAGCGCCACCTCCTCGTGCTCGACGATCTGGTCCGCCCCGGCGAGCATCCCTGCCCCCACTGCCACCACGATATAGGTCATGGTGGTCATCGCGATAGCGAGCGGCATGGCAATGCGGATCGTGCGCGCTGGGTTGCGCATCTCGTCGTAATCGTAGCTCAACAGCTGGAAGCCCTCGTAGGCCATGAACACCACGCCCATGCCCACCAGCGCATGACCCAGCCCCACCGGCTGGCTCGTCTCCAGCATCAGCTTTTCGGGCGCCCAGTGCCACAGGCCAAGCAGCGCCAGCCCGAGCAGGATGATCAGCTTGCCGGTCACCGCGATCAGCTCGAACACCGTCGATTCGCTCGCGCCCCACAAGTTGATCCCGGCCAATGCCGCAATCGCGGCCAGCGCAGCTGCCAGCGCCACCCAGTGCGGCGCACCAAAGGCATTGGCGGCATAGGAGCCGAAGGTGACCGCATAGACCGCCACTGTAAGCGTGTAGCCCGCCACCAACACCCAGGCGACCGCCGTCGCCGACCGATCCCATCCCAGTGCCCGCAGATAGGCATAGGAGCCGCCGGGCTCGCCGATCTGGCGGGTCAGCGCTGAGTAGGAATGGCCCGAAGCCAGTGCCACGATCCCGCCAAGCAGGAAACTGACCCAGGCCCACTGCCCCGCGACCGAGATCACGACCCCGAGGGTGGAAAAGATCCCGCCGCCGATCATGCCGCCGACCGCCATCGCCCATGCCCCGCCCACGCCCAGAGCGCGACGCTGGGCGGGCGCAGCGGAGCCCGCAGACGGTGAAGACTTCGACGACATCAAAAACCTTGGAGACGCAAAACGAAAAGGGGCGCCCTGACCGATCCTGCCAGGGCGCCCCTTCGTCGAACTTGGGTGGATTTCGAAAGGACGGCCCTTACTGGCCGACATTCTCCCGACGCTCGGCGATGCGGGCGCGCTTGCCGGTACGGCCGCGCAGGTAGTAGAGTTTGGCCCGCCGCACGATACCGCGACGGACCACGGTAATCGAATCGATGTTGGGGCTGTAGAGCGGGAACACACGCTCCACGCCTTCGCCGAAGCTGAGCTTGCGGACGGTGAAATTGGAGTTGATCGAACGGTTCGAACGGGCGATCACGACGCCCTCGAAGTTCTGCACGCGGCTGCGCGTACCTTCGATAACCTTCACGCCGACACGCACGGTGTCACCAGCGCGGAATGCGGGGATTTCTTTCCCCTCGGTGAGAGCGGCAATGTTTTCCGCTTCCAGTTCCTGAATAAGACCCATGGTCTCAATCCTTATGTTCACGCCGCGCACCAGAGGCAGACAGACCCGGATCGCCACCATGGCGTTCCCAAAGGTCCGGCCTGCGTAGCCGTGTGGTCTCTTCGGCCATGTGCTTTCGCCATGCCTCGATCCTCGCATGATCCCCCGATCGCAGCACTTCAGGGATCGTGCGCCCTTCCCATTCATAAGGTCGGGTATATTGCGGGTATTCGAGAAGGCCGCTTTCGAAGCTCTCGTCATCCCCGCTAGAAGGCGCGCCCATTACGCCGGGAAGCAGGCGAATGCAAGCATCGAGTATGGCAATCGCGGCAGTTTCTCCGCCCGATAGCACGATGTCAGCGAGGCTCACCTCCTCGATATCGGGCCGTGCTTCGAACAGACGCTCGTCGAAGCCCTCGAACCGGCCGCAGATGATGGTGACACCGGGACCCTTCGCGATGGCGCGGATGCGCTCCTGCGTGATCGGTTTCCCACGCGGGGTCATGGCGAGAATGGGGACGGAAGTATCACTCAACCCCGCTCGCCCTGAGCTTGTCGAAGGACTGTCTTCTTCTTCCGCCGCCGTGCCAGAAAGTAAAGACGATGGTTGGCGCGTCGCGCCCTCTTCGAGTCCGACAGGCTCAGCATGAGCGGAGGTGGGTGGGTGAATTGAATCCAACGCCCGCGCCAGCACGTCAGCCTTCAGCACCATGCCCGCACCGCCGCCTGCGGGCGTATCATCGACAGTGCGGTGCTTGTCCTCAGCAAAATCGCGGATCTGCACCGTCCGACAGCTCCAGTCTCCCCGCTCCAGCGCGCGCCCCGCCAAGGAAAGGCCGAGCGGGCCGGGAAACATGTCAGGGTACAGCGTAAGGACGGTTGCGGCGAAGGTCATTCGGCAATCTTTTCAGCCCGGTTGCGCGCGAAGGCATCGGCAATCATGCCCACGCCAAGCCCGGTGATGAAGGTCACCACCCCGAGCACGAACATCACGATCGCCCACAAGGGCGCCATGTTCTGGCAGGGCTCGACCTCGCAGCTCATATCCTGCGTCAGCGCGATCCACCCCGCGAAGGCGAAGAAAGCCACCGCGACCGGTGCGGCGGCGATCAGGCCGTTGGTCACGCGCTTGTTGCCGGGCCGCATGGTGCCCAGACCAAATCCGATGGCGGCAGGAACCGTGAGGGTGGCGACGAAGACAGAAAGTTCAACAAGCATGGCCCTGCGCTAGCCCCGGCGGCATAGCCGCGCAAGGTGAACGGCAGCGCCCCTGCGCGAGGCCCACCGGTCAGCCGCATTTAACGAACACAACTCCGTCGCCAGTGATTGTCGCGCTGCCGATGCTGACCGGATCATATGCGGCGTCAGTGGCAGGTCTCAGTATTGCGAGCCCGTCGGGGCCGCGGCTCTCGATCGGCAGATCGGGCATGGGCTCATCGAGATCAATCCGCTGGTAATTTCCCAATACGATTGCAGCGTCGTTGTCGTGACCCTCTATCTCGCCTTCGATGACCAGCGCGCCGGGGCTGCGGCTGATGGTGAAGTCGGGCCTATTGCAATCGGCGCGCAGCCCTTTCGCCACCCAAGAGCCGACCAGGTATTCTTCGGTGAGCGCCGTCCCACCGGCACGCGCCGGGTCGCGGCCGCGCGCTGGCGGATCCTTGGCTTCGATACGGCTTGGCAGCAAGGTTCCCTGCCCTTCCATGCAGAAACTGGCATCGGCGATTTCGCCCGTGATCTCGACGTAGTCGCCAGTCCCGAAATCCGCCTCGCCCAGGTTGACCGACCATTTTTCACCATCGGGCGTGGTGATCACTGCGCATTCGGTCCCGCGATCAAGCCGCCCTTCGACAGTGACAAGGCTGGGGGTGCCCGAGGGACGGGTTCCGGCCGGATCGGCTGCTGCGGGAGCGGTTGGCAAGGTTACGTCATCGTCTGGCGATGGGCCGCTGGCACGATCACCAGAGGAACAGGCGGCAAGCGCAAGCACGGCGGTGGCTGGTAGAATGCTCTTCATGCCCCTCCAACGCGAGACCGCGGGCATGTTTCCGAATTGCGCGGGGTAGCGGGCTGGCGGCCCTTAATCAGATATCGGCGAACTCGGCGCTGATCACGAGCCGTTCGCTGTTCCACGCGGGCACAGCCTCGGGCCGCATGGGCACCATGAAGCGCAGCGGCTTCTTGCCCTCTTCGGCGGGGCGCTCGATCTCGATAATGTCGCTGGCGCCAAAGTTCTCGACCGCGACCACGCGACCCAGCGCCTCACCCGTGTCGGAGACGGCGGGCAGGCCGATCAGGTCGGCGTGATAGTATTCGCCCTCGGCCAGCGGCGGGAGGGCATCGCGCGCCACTTCGAGCACGGTGCCGCGCAGTTTCTCCGCATCGGTGCGGCTGCTCACTTCGGCAAAGCGGGCTATCGCCCCGCCCTTGCCATCGTCGCGCAGCTTGGTGAGCGTGAGCGCGCCGCCGTTAAACACCTTGTGCTGTTTCAGCGAGGGCAGTCCCTCGCCGAACAGCTTCAGGCGGACCTCGCCCGTTACGCCATGCGCGCCGGCAATGGCGGCAAGGGTGATGGTCTGTGCGTTGCCCATGGATAAAAAAATCGCTCCGCTTGCCCTGAGCCTGTCGAAGGGCTGCACTTACTTGCGTAATGCGCTGCCAAAGGAAAAGGCGATCCTTCGACAAGCTCAGGATGAGCGGGTGGAAGAAATCAGCCTTCCGACTTTTCTTCGGCAGCAGCCTCTTCAGCAGCCGGAGCTTCCTCGGCGGGAGCTTCTTCAGCCGGAGCTTCCTCGGCGGGAGCCTCTTCAGCCGGAGCGGCAGCAGCGGCCTTGGCCTCTTCCTCGGCAGCCTTGGCAGCTTCCTCAGCGGCAGCGATCTTGGCGGCCTTCTCTTCAGCGCGTTCCTTGGCGTTATCGCCCGGCTCGCCCTTCTTCGGGTTGTTTTTGGCTTCGCGCTCGAGGATGCCAGCCTTGTCGAGGAAGCGGTGCACGCGGTCGGTCGGCTGGGCGCCAACGCCGAGCCAGTAGCGGATGCGATCCTCGATCAGCTTCACGCGGCCTTCGTCGTCCTTGGCGAGCAGCGGGTTGTAGGTGCCGACCTGCTCGAGGAACTTGCCGTCACGGGCACGGCGGCTGTCGGCCACCACGATGCGGTAGTACGGACGCTTCTTGGCGCCACCACGAGCGAGCCGGATTGCAATTGCCATTGTAGATAACCTTTCTGAATTAAATCTCTGAAATTACTTCTTGTTCATCAAATTCGCTATGTCGGGTGGAAGGCCACCAGCACCGCCGCCGGGAAGGCCTCCGGCACCACCGCCGCCGAGCAATCCGCCCAGCCCGCCGCCGCCTGCTCCACCGCCACCGGCGCCGAACATGGCGGCCAAGCCTTTCAGCCCGCCCATTTTCTTGATCTGCTTCATCGCGCGGCCCATTTCCTGGTGCATCTTGAGGATCTTGTTGACCTCCTGCACCGAGGTTCCCGAGCCCGCCGCCACGCGCTTCTTGCGCTTGGCATTCAGCAGTTCGGGGCGCGAACGCTCCTTCGGCGTCATCGAGCCGATGATCGCATCCATGTGGACGAGCACCTTGTCGTCGACGCCCGAGGACTGCATCGCCGCCTTGGCCTTCTTCATGCCCGGCATCATGCCCGCGAGCATGCCGAGGCCGCCCATGTTCTGCATCTGCTTGAGCTGCATGCGAAGGTCGTTCAGGTCGAACTTGCCCTTCATCATGCGGTTGGCGAGTTCCTCGGCCTCTTCGGCCTTGATGTTCTCGGCTGCCTTTTCGACCAGGCTGACCACGTCGCCCATGCCGAGGATACGGTCGGCCATACGCGAGGGGTGGAACAGCTCGATCTGGTCGAGCTTCTCGCCGGTGCCCGCGAACTTGATCGGCTTGCCAGTGACAGCGCGCATCGACAGCGCCGCGCCACCGCGAGCGTCGCCATCCATACGGGTGAGCACGACGCCGGTAAGCGGCACTTCGTTCGAGAACGACTGCGCGACGTTCACCGCGTCCTGACCCGTGAGCGAATCGACTACCAGCAGCACTTCGGCAGGCGTTGCCACCGAAGCGACAGCCTTCATTTCGGCCATCAGCGCTTCGTCGACATGCAGGCGGCCCGCAGTATCGAGCAGCAGCACGTCGACGTTCTGCAACTTGGCCGATTCGAGCGCACGGCGGGCGATGTCGACCGGCTGCTGGCCCGCGATGATCGGCAGTGTCGCCACTTCGACCTGCTCGCCGAGCACCTTCAGCTGCTCCTGCGCTGCCGGACGGTTGACGTCGAGCGAAGCCATCAGGGCCTTCTTGCCCATCTTGGCCTTGATCAGGCGAGCGATCTTGGCCGTACTGGTGGTCTTACCCGAACCCTGCAGACCGACCATCATGACGACGGCGGGCGGGCGGACATCGAGGTTAAGCGGAACGGCCTCGCCGCGCTCTGTGTCGCCGCCGCCGAGCATCGCCACCAGCTCGTCATTGACGATCTTGATGACCTGCTGGCCGGGCGTGACCGACTTCAGAACTTCCTGGCCAACCGCGCGCTGCGTGACCTTGTCGATGAAATCGCGTGCGACGGGGAGCGCCACGTCGGCCTCAAGCAGGGCCACGCGAACCTCGCGCATGGCATCGCGCACGTCCTGTTCGGACAGCGCCCCGCGCCCGCGCAGGCGGTCAAAGACACCGTTCAACCGATCGGACAGCGTATCGAACATGCGCGTCACAACTCCAACTGTGCGCCTGACCCCAAATCAGACGACTGGGGCCAAACGCGAAAAACGCCGGCGGACGAAACCTCGTCGGCCAGCGTGGGGCGAACCCCTATGAACCCAATGCAATCGGGTATGTTGAGATCCGGTCAGGATCGAGGCGAAAATGGTGGCTTTCGAGAACCGGAGCGGAGCGGGCTTCTGCCCGTGAGCGCCGGAAGCGCAGAAAGCTGCCGTTTGCAGCCCGATAATGGCCGGATATCGACATATCCGGGAATGGTGGAGCCTAGCGGGATCGAACCGCTGACCTCAACACTGCCAGTGTTGCGCTCTCCCAGCTGAGCTAAGGCCCCGTTCCATTCATTTTCCGGCCGCTTTCCGCGTCCGGGAGGCAGCCCTCTAGTAGGGTACTGCCGATTGCGCAAGCATGAATTTCACATCGTGCTTTTACTATGAAGCCATGTGGCTTCGCAAGGGCGACGCCCGCCCGCAGCTGCCCCGCACCCCGGACTTGACGGGGGCTCGGGAACAGCAGCGAGGATGCTCACACGGATGCGTGAGCGAAAAACTTACGTATCCTCTTCCTTCTCGTCGTCGGCAGTGGCAACGCCGAGATCGTCATCGCCGCCGAGGTCGACGTCGTTGTCGGGCGAATCGTCGTCCTCGTCGATATCTTCGAGATCGTCATCGTCACCGCTGAGATCCGAATCGGCTTCCTTGCCCTCGACCTTCTTCTCTTCCTCGAACGGAATCGGCTGCTTGGACTTGAGCACCGGCTCAGGCGTCCATTCGTTGCCGCATTCGATGCAGGTTACCGGGTCTTCCTTGCCCAGATCGTAGAAGCGTTCACCGCACTTGGGGCAGGTGCGCTTGGAGCCCCATTCTGGCTTGACCATCAAAGTGTCCTTAGTCTCGCCCGGACAAAAGAGAAGCCGGGTCGGGGTAATCAGGTGACATGTTCCTGGCTGGCAATACCAGCTCGGGAATCATTGGCGCAGCGCCTTGCCATAGGCCCATGCCACTGTCAAAGCGGCGCGCAATTCGCCGTCATTTGTGCAGGATCACCACCATTTCAAGCTCTACCACTCCGAACCCGCACCGTTTCACCATGTCCGGCCCGCTTACCGGCGCGATCCGCGTTCCCGGCGACAAGTCGATCAGCCACCGCTCGCTGATGCTCGGCGCGCTCGCTGTGGGCGAAACCCGCGTCACTGGCCTGCTCGAAGGCGAGGACGTGCTCGCCACCGCCGCCGCCATGCGCGCGATGGGCGCCAACATCGTGCGCGAGGATAGCGGCACGTGGAGCATTCACGGTGTCGGCGTCGGCTCGCTGCTGCAACCCGAGGCGGCACTGGAAATGGGCAATTCGGGCACCTCCACCCGGCTGCTGATGGGCGTGGTCGCCAGCCACGCCATTTCCGCCGTGTTCACGGGCGATGCCAGCCTGTCGAAGCGCCCGATGGGCCGCGTGATCGAGCCGCTCTCGCAGATGGGCGCGCAGTTCGAGGCCTCGCCCGGCGGCACCCTGCCCTTGCGGCTTCAAGGCGCCTGCCCTGCCGTGCCGATCGAATACCGCCTGCCCGTCGCCAGCGCGCAGGTGAAGAGCGCGGTGCTGCTGGCCGGGCTCAACACCGCCGGGATCACCCGCGTGATCGAGCCGGTGATGACGCGCGACCACTCCGAGCGCATGCTGCGTGGCTTCGGCGCCGAACTCAGCGTCGAGGAAGTGGACGGAGAGCGCGTGATCGAAATTCACGGCGAGGCGACGCTTAAGCCGCAGACCATCGAGGTGCCAGGCGATCCCTCGTCCGCCGCCTTCTTCGTGGTCGCCGCACTGCTGACCGAGGGCAGCGACCTGATTATCGAGAATGTCGGCCTTAACCCCACCCGCGCGGCGCTGCTCGGCGTGCTGCGGGAGATGGGCGGCTCCGTCGAAGAACTGAACCGGCGCGATGTCGGCGGCGAGCCGGTGGCGGACCTGCGTGTGCGTCACTCCGCGCTCACCGGGATCAAAGTCGACCCGGCGGTCGCCCCAAGCATGATCGACGAGTTCCCCGTGCTGTTCGTCGCCGCCGCGCTGGCCAAGGGCACCACCCGCACCAGCGGCCTCGACGAACTGCGCGTGAAGGAAAGCGACCGCCTCTCGACCATGGCCACGGCGCTGACGCTGGCAGGCGCGCAGGTGGAGGAGGCGGAGGACGGCCTCACCATCCACGGCACTGGCGGCGATCCGCTCCCCGGAACAGAAGAAGGCGCACAGGTAACCACGCATCTCGACCACCGCATCGCGATGAGCATGGCCGTGGCAGGCCTCGCCTCGCGCAATGGCGTGATGCTTGACGACACCTCACCAATCGCCACCAGCTTCCCGACCTTCA
Organism: Aurantiacibacter flavus; assembly: GCF_039710615.1. Classification (NCBI taxonomy): domain Bacteria; kingdom Pseudomonadati; phylum Pseudomonadota; class Alphaproteobacteria; order Sphingomonadales; family Erythrobacteraceae; genus Aurantiacibacter; species Aurantiacibacter flavus. The sequence goes on along the minus strand of NZ_JBDLBR010000001.1, from coordinate 556,403 downwards.
TGGCGCTGCTGGAAGAGGCTGCGGCGTGAACGCGCTCGACGCCTATGCCTATGTTGGCTTTGTCGGCACCGCCTGCATCATCGCCGCCTATTTCTATTTGACTGCCAGCAATGCGCCCAACCCGTTTGTGGTCCACGGCACCAACCTGGCCGGGGCGGCGCTGCTGACGGTGTCGCTGGTCAGGCACACCAACTGGCCCAGCCTCGTGCTCGAAGGCTTCTGGGCCGCCATCGCCATCAGGGGCCTCACCAAGGCCGTTCGCAAGGAGAGAGGCGCATGATCATCGCCGTCGACGGCCCGACCGCTTCGGGCAAGGGCACCGTGTCCAAAGCGCTGGCCGCGCACTTCGGCCTGCCGCATCTCGACACCGGCCTGCTCTATCGCGCGGTCGGCTATCAGGTGTCGCGGAACGGCGGCGATGCCGAGAACCCCGAGGACGCGCTCGCCGCCACCGGCTTCGCTGACGAACTGCTCGACGAACCCGAGCTGCGCAGCGAGGAGGTCGGAGGGCTGGCGAGCCGCGTCTCGGTGCATCCAGCGGTGCGCGCGGCGCTGTTCGAGCGCCAGCGCGCCTTTGCCACGCAACCGGGCGGAGCGGTGCTCGACGGGCGCGACATCGGCACGGTGATCGCACCCGAGGCCGAGGTAAAGCTGTTCATCACCGCCAGCGTGACTGCGCGGGCCAAACGCCGCTGGCTGGAAATGACGGGCCGCGAGATCGAAATCTCGCTCGACGAAATCGAGGCCCAGATCGCCCGGCGCGACATGCGCGATCGGCAACGCGAGGATGCGCCCTTGCGCGCGGCGGAAGGAGCCGTGGTGATCGACACTAGCACGCTCGACAAGGAGGCCTCGATTGCCGCCGCCATCGCCGCCGTCAACGAGGCCACCGGGCAGACGCCCTGCGCTTGAGCCACGAGGGCATGGTGCCGGTGCAAGCGCAGACCAACAAGATAGTGAAGCGCCATGAATTATCGCCACTCTTTCCATGCCGGCAACAGCGCCGATGTCGTCAAGCACAGCTTGCTGATCGCGCTCATCCGGGCCCTGCAGCTCAAGCAAAGCGCGCTGACCCTGATCGACACCCACGCCGGATGCGGGCTTTACGACCTTCTCGGCGATCAGGCCCAACGCACCGGCGAAGCGGCGCAGGGCGTGCTGCGGGCCTTTGCCGACACCGATCCCTTGCTCGACGACTATCGCGCCGCCGTTAAGGCGGTGAATGAGGAGTCGGGCCACGGGGACGAACCGCGCCTTTACCCCGGTTCGCCGCAGGTTATGGTGCAGCTCCTGCGCACGCAGGATTTCCTGATCCTCAACGAAAAACACCCCGAGGATGCCCATGCCCTGCGCGACGCAATGCGCGGCACGCCCGCCGCCGTGCATCAGCGCGACGCCTACGAGTTATGGCTGGCGCTGCTGCCGACCCGAACGCCGCGCGGCGTGGTGGTGGTCGACCCGCCGTATGAGCAGACCGACGAGCGCGCCCGGATCACCACCACCCTCGCAGCGGCTCATCGCAAGTGGGCGCACGGCGTGACGGTGATCTGGTATCCGCTCAAAGAGCGCGCCACGCACGCGCGATGGAAGGAGCAGCTCGGCAAGCTCGGCATCCCGAAATTCCTGTCGGTCGAGCATTGGCTGTACGACGAAGAACAGCCCGGCATTTACAACGGCGCGGGCCTGTTCATAGTCAACCCGCCCTATGCCTTCACACAGGCGCTGCCGCCGATGCTGAAGGCCCTGCGCGCCGCGCTGGCACCCGAGGGGCATAGGGGCGAGCTTATGGCCGACTGGCTTCGGGAATAAGACGGGCTGTTATCGGCCTGCACGCCCATATTACGTTTCAACGCGCTCTAACGGCCATGATTGCAGCCATCCAACCGCTTCTCAAGCGGTGTGTCTGCTTAAGCATCTAGCTATCCAATAGCAGTCTGGCAGGAAACGACCCGGTTACGGACTTTGGTCGTTTTTGATCTTGTGCCTGCTTGCCTCTCAACCATAAGGCTCCCATGACCGCAGTCTACGATTGGATTTTTCAGCTCTGGCCCGACGCGCTGGTCGTTTTGGTCGCTAGGTGGCACATGGCGGTTGGCGGCCTGATTTTCTTCGTTTCGCTGCTTTTTGCAGCTATTGATTTCCGATCGGCAAAGAACGCTCAGCGAAAGAAAAAGGGCTCTCTAGTCATTGCTTCTCTCGCATTCGCTGGTGCTATCGGGATGTTGAACGGCTATCTGATCTATCGTTGGAAAGCTGGATAGCTAACGGCAGCTTTCCACCCTAATCCCTGCCATACAAGCGCCCCAACCTGAATTCTCGGATTCAGACACGCCTACAGACAGGCACCTGCTCGCAACTCTTATCCTTTCCGCTCAATCTCAGCCTTAAGTTCCCCGCACAGGCCCAGCGCAAACGCCGCCTCGGCAGTCACGAACAGCGGCCCCGCCAATAGCGATCGCAGGTCGTCGACGAAGGCCGGTTTGCGACCCTCGAAATGGTGGCCGAGGAACTGCAACGCCCAGCCCACCACGAACAGGGTGATCCCGCTGCCGAGCCACAAGGCAGTCTCCATCTGCGCGATCTCCAGCCCCAGCCGTGCCATACCCACAAGCACCAGCGCCAGCGCCCCACCGAGCAGCCTGTCGAGCTTGAGATAGTACAGCGCTGCCGCCGCAGTGGCGATCACCGCCGGGGTCAGCGTGAAGCCGGGCAGCTCCCAGACCGGGCGCGACAGCAGTATCTCCACCGCCAGCACGATCAGCGGGATGCCCAGCGCATGGGTCGCGACATTGCGCCGGTCGCGATGGTATTGCCGATAGCGTGAGAGAGCTTCTACCAGGGGGGCATGGCTTGTCATGAAGCTTTCCTACAAGGCCAGGTGGCTGGCAGGAAGCGCCCGTCATGAACGAACACCGCTTCACCTTCCCGACACCGCCTGAAACCGTGGCGCGAATGGACCAAGGTTTTTCCGCTCAGGACCCTGTCACACCTGTAACACCTTAACCACCGCCCACCCAATTCACTTGCCTTTTGCGCCCGTTTCGCCTAGGCGCGCGCTCGTTCCGAAAGGCTTTCGCTTCGAAGGACCCGCGCAAGGCATCCGGCCCTGTGCGGAAACGGCCCTCTTGCCCCGTTTGCCCCGCAATGGTGCGGGAGACGGGTAAAGACCCCGGTAAAACCGGTGGCCGGTAGCAAATGTGAACAGGATAGACTCCACTATGGCATCCAGCGCCAACCCCACCCGCGACGATTTCGCGGCAATGCTCGACGAACAGCTCGGCGGCGCCGAGGGCGGCTTCGAAGGCCGCGTCGTCAAGGGCACCGTCACCAACATCGAAAACGGCATGGCCCTCATCGATGTCGGCCTCAAGAGCGAAGGCCGCGTCGCCCTCAAGGAATTCGAACGTGGCGAAGACGACCACGGCCTGAGCGTCGGCTCGGAAGTCGAAGTCTTCGTTGACCGTGTCGAGAACGCTGACGGCGAAGCCATGCTGTCGCGCGACCGCGCCCGCCGCGAAGCCGCTTGGGACAAGCTGGAAAGCGAGTTCGGCGAAGGCAAGCGCGTCGATGGCCGCATCTTCGGCCGCGTGAAGGGCGGCTTCACCGTCGATCTAGACGGCGCCGTGGCCTTCCTGCCCGGCTCGCAGGTCGACATCCGCCCCGTGCGCGACGTCACCCCGCTGATGGACATGCAGCAGCCGTTCCAGATCCTCAAGATGGACCGCCGCCGCGGCAACATCGTCGTGTCGCGTCGCGCCGTCCTGGAAGAGACCCGCGCCGAACAGCGCAGCGAACTGATCGACAAGCTGGCCGAGGGCCAGGTCGTCGACGGTGTGGTCAAGAACATCACCGATTATGGCGCCTTCGTGGATCTGGGCGGCATCGACGGCCTGCTCCACGTCACCGACATGAGCTACAAGCGCGTCAACCACCCGAGCGAGGTGATCGAGATCGGCCAGACCGTGACCGTCCAGATCATCCGCATCAACGCCGACACCCAGCGCATCAGCCTCGGCATGAAGCAGCTTGAGAGCGATCCGTGGGAAGGCGTTGGCGCCAAGTACCCGATCGGTGCCAAGATCACCGGCCAGGTCACCAACATCACCGAATACGGTGCCTTCGTGGAGCTGGAGCCGGGCATCGAAGGCCTGGTCCACGTTTCGGAAATGAGCTGGACCAAGAAGAACGTCCACCCCGGCAAGATCGTCTCGACCTCGCAGGAAGTCGACGTCATGGTGCTCGAAGTCGACAGCGAGAAGCGTCGCATCTCGCTCGGCCTCAAGCAGGCCCAACGCAACCCTTGGGAAGAGTTCGCCGAGGCTCACCCGGTCGGCTCGACCGTTACCGGCGAAGTCAAGAACGCCACCGAGTTCGGCCTGTTCATCGGCCTGCCCGGCGACGTGGACGGCATGGTCCACATGTCGGACATCGCCTGGGGCATCTCGGGCGAAGACGCGCTGGCGCTGCACCGCAAGGGCGAAGAGGTCCAGGCCGTGGTGCTCGACGTCGACGTCGACAAGGAGCGCATCAGCCTCGGCATGAAGCAGCTCGAGAAGGGCGCACCTTCGGCTGAAGGCGTGGGCGACAGCTCGAGCCTGCGTCGCGGCGAGACCGTGACCGTGACCGTGCTGGAAGTCCGCGATGGCGGCCTCGAAGTGCAGGTTGGCGAAGACGGTGCGACCGGCTTCATCAAGCGCTCGGACCTCGGCCGCGACCGCGACGAGCAGCGTCCCGACCGTTTCCAGGCCGGCCAGAAGGTCGACGCCATGGTCACCGGTTTCGACCGTTCGAAGAAGCCCAACTTCTCGATCAAGGCGCTGCAGATCGCCGAAGAGAAGGAAGCTGTGGCACAGTTCGGTTCGGCCGATTCGGGCGCCTCGCTGGGCGACATCCTCGGCGCCGCGCTGAAGAAGAACGACTAATTAGGGGTGCACCCGGCCATCCGGTCGGGCGTCCTTTGACCTTCAGGAAGGCCCGCTTGCCCCATGGCAGGCGGGCCTTTCCTACATCGGGCGACCGGCCTAGACTGGGGCCATGCTAGCCCACTGCCAATGCGGCGCTCTTCAGGCCTCGGTTTCCGACGATGCGCAGCCCACACCGGTGCTGTGCCATTGCGACGACTGCCAGAGGCGCAGCGGCTCGCCCTTCGGCGTCATCGCCTACTTCGCCAAGGAGGCTGTCACCGTATCAGCCGAGGCGCGCGAATACCGGCGCGGCTCCTACAGCGGGACGGCGCTTACCAACGGCTTCTGCCCGCACTGCGGCAGCACCGTCTATGTCCTGCTCGAAAAGGCCCCAGCGCTGATCGGGGTGCCTGTAGGCGCTTTTGCCGAGCCCAGCTTCCCCGCCCCGGTGCGCGCGGTGTGGGAACAGCATCGCCACTCATGGGTCAGTTTACCAGACGGCACCCCCACCTTCGCAAGAGGATCCGACGGCAAATGACACTCGAACTCCACCAGTTCCCCTGCCTATCCGACAACTACGGATATCTGCTGCACGACAGCGCCAGCGGCGAGACGACCTGCATCGACACTCCCGATGCCGACACCTACCTGCGCGAGGCCGAGGCGAAGGGCTGGCGCATCACCCAGATCTGGAACACCCACTGGCATGCCGACCACGCGGGCGGCAACGAAGCGATCAAGGCCGCAACCGGGTGTACGATCTACGGCCCACAGGAGGTGGCGGCCAAGTTCCCGCTCGATGTGGTGCTTGCGGGCGGAGACAGCGAGACGCTGGGCGACAACACAGCGCAGGTCATCGACGTGGGTGGCCATACCAAGGGCCATATCGCCTACCACCTGCCCGAGGCGGGGCTCGCCTTCGTCGGCGATTCGCTGTTCGCGCTGGGCTGCGGGCGGATGTTCGAGGGAACGCCCGAACAGTTCTGGGCCAGCCTTGAACGGCTGCGCGCCCTGCCCGCCGACACCACCATCTGCTGCGCGCACGAGTACACCAAGGCCAATGCGGCCTTCGCGCTCCACGCCGACCCCGGCAACGATGCGCTGATGGACTACGCTCGCGAAATCGAGGCCAAGCGCGCGGCGGGCAAGCCGACGGTGCCCTTCCCGCTGGCACGCGAACTGGAAACGAACCCCTTCCTGCGCGCCGACGATCCCGACATGCAGGCCCGCTGGGGTGGTGAGAGACCAGACGAGACCTTCGCCGCGATCAGGGCAGCGAAGGACTCGTTCTGAGCGAGGCCGTCGAACTCGCGCCTTACGATCCGCATTGGCCCTCCGCCTATACGGCTGAGGCCAAACGCCTATCGGAGGCCTTGGCCGATGCTCTCTGCGCCCTGCATCACATCGGCAGCACTTCAGTGCCGGGCCTGGTAGCCAAGCCGGTGATCGACATGCTTGGTGAGGCCCAGGATCTCGCCGCTATCGATGCCTGCGCTCCGGCACTGGCTGACCTCGGCTACCTCGCGCGCGGGGAAAATGGCATTCCCGGACGCCGCTTCTTCGAAAAGCGCGACGCGGCGGGCAATAGGTCGCATCATCTGCACGTCTTCGCCTTGGGCGCGACCGAGATTGCCAAGCACCTCGCCTTTCGCGACCGCTTGCGCGCCGATCCGACGCTGAGCGCAGACTATGCCGCGCTCAAGCTGGCAATCCTCGCCGGTGGGGTCGAGCGGCGAGAGGATTACCAGCAAGCCAAGTCAGCCTTCATCACCCGCGCATGTCGGACTCAATAGCCTACGGTGAAGCGCGATCGGCTATGATTATGCGCTTCCAGCTCGTCGATCATGGCGATGGCATAGTCGGCATAGCTGATCTTGCTCTCTCCGTTGTCATCGACCACGAGCTGGTCGGTGCCGAGGCGGAAGCTACCGGGGCCCTGACGCTCGCCAACGAAGATCAGCATGGCGGGCGAGAAGAAGGTCCAGTCAACCTCCTGCTCCTCCCGCAGACTATCGAGGAAGTGAATGCCTCCGATCACGAACGGCTTGATGTTCTCGGGGAACTCGGGCGAATCGTAGAGCCGCACACCGTCGGCGTTCTTGAGACTGGCCGCGCCGCCCATAACCAGCAGGCGCGGAACGCCCGCGGCCTTGACCGCGCCCAGCAGATGCTCGGCGGTAACGTTGAAGTGAAGCGCGCTGATCACCGCATCGACGCCCCTGATCGCTTCGGCCAGCGCCTCTGCGTTCTCGGCGTCGCATTCCTTGGCAGTGATACCGTCAGCCGCCGGAATGTTCTCGGGGTGGCGTGACAGGCCGAGCACTTCGTGCCCGCGCGAGGCCGCTTCCTTGGCAATCTCCGAGCCGCCCTTGCCGCTTGCTCCCAGTACCGCAATCTTCATCTCGTTCTCTCCCGGTTGTGAAGATGACGAGATGGGCTAGCCACCGGGACGCGGCAAGGCAAAGCGCAAAAGAAAAACCCCCGCCGAAGCGAGGGTCTTCTTGTGTAAGGCAAAGCTGATGCAGGTCAGATCGCGGCAATCGCCTTGTCGGCCAGCGCCTTGTCCGCCTCCGCATCATGGCCCTCGGCGATGAGGCTCGCGGCAGCCTTGGTCGAAGCATCGGCGGCGCGCGCCTTCAGCTCTTCGATGGCCTGACGCTCGGCGGCGGCGATCTTGTCGGTCGCCATCTGTTCGCGACGGGCCATGGTCGCCGCCGTGTCGGCCTCGGCCTTGGCGACAATCGCTTCGGCTTCCTGCCGCGCGCCTTCGAGCATTGCCTCGGCGTCCTTTTCAGCCCCTGCTATCTTGGCCGAATATTCGGCCCGCAGTGCCTCGGCCTCGGCCCGCAGTTGCTTGGCCTCGTCGAGGTTCGCCTTGATCGCGGCAATCTTGGCATCGAGCCCGCCGCCGATCACCTTGTGCACGCCCTTCCAGACGAGCACGAGCAGGAACACCAACATCGCCAGGCCAACCCAGCCGCCTGGCGTCAACCCGAGCGCCATCGGTTCGACATGCTCGACATGCTCGCCGTGGGCCTCGGCCTCGAACACTTCTGGGCTTTCGGTCTCGAAGACCTGAGGAGCTTCGGGATTAGCCATGGGCCATTGCCTTCTTCACCGCACCAAGGGCGGCAGTCTGATCCACGTTCACGCCTGCAAAGCGCGAAACGATATCCTTGGCCGCATCAGCAGCCACGGCTTCGATTTCACCGGCCGCCGCATCGCGCGAGGCGGCAATGCGGGCTTCGGCCTCTGCCAGGCGGGCGTCGATCCCGGCCTGCACCTCGGCCAATCGCGCTTCGGTGGTGGCCTGAGCCTTGGCCTTGGCCTCACCCACAAGCGCCTGCGCCGAAGCGCGGTTGGCATTCTCGCGGGCACGCCAGGCCTCTTCCTCGGCGTCGGCGGCATCACGCGCAGCCTGAGCCGCACCGAGGTCGTCGGCGATCTGCTTGTCGCGCAGGCCCACCGTATCCATCACCTTGGGCACCATGCCCTTGCCGATCACGAAGAACAGGATGCCGAACACCAGCAACAGCCAGAACAACTGGCTGGCGAAGGTCTCGGACATCTGGGCTATCTGAGGCATGGACGGATTCCGGCTATGGTCTGGTGAGCTACGCTTGATCGGTCAGGCCGGAGGCGCCAGCGGCGCGCCCGGCCCAGCCAAAATCAGGCGACGAAGATCAGGATCATCGCGACGACGAACGACAGCAGGCCGAGAAGCTCTGCGGCCGCGAAGCCGATGAACAGGCGACCCTGCTGGCCGTCAGCCGCGCCGGGGTTGCGCAGCGCGCTTTCGAGGAACGAGGCGAAGACGTTGCCCACGCCCAGTGCAGCCATACCGGCACCAATCGCCGCGAGACCGGCACCCAACAGCTTTGCAGCTTCTGCATCCATGATAAAACCCTTCCTTTAGAACTTGATAAACAGGTAACTTGCGGAGTTAGTGCAGGTGCTCGGCGTCGTTGATGTAAAGCGACGTGAGCAGTGCGAAAACATAAGCCTGGATGCCGGCGACGAGCAGTTCGAGCGCGCAGATGGCAATCATCAGGATGAAGCTGGGGCCGCCGATCAGCACGCCGTAGCCGGGGCCGGCGTTGGCGGCGTCGATCACGAAGCTGGAGAGCACTTCGAGCAGCACGTGCCCGCTCATCATGGCCACGAACAGACGCAGGCCGAGGCTGAAGGGGCGGAACAGGAAGCTGATCAGCTCGATCACGAAGATCAGCGGAATCATCAGCGTGGGCGTGCCATGCGGAACAAACAGGCTGAAGAAGTGCAGTCCGTGCTTCCAGAAGCCGACCGTCAGCACGATCGCGAAGGTCATGATCGCGAGCACGCCGGTAACGGTGAAGTGGCTGGTGAAGGTGAAGGCGTGGACGCCTGCCATCGCGAGCGGGAGCGGGATCAGGCCCAGCAGGTTCGCAAACAGGATAAACATGAACAGCGTGAAGACATAAGGCACATATTTGCGCCCTTCCTTGCCCATGTTCGCCTCGAGCAGGTCGTCGATGAAGCCGGTCATCGTCTCGACCGCCATCTGCCAGCGACCGGGCACCACTGCGCGCTTCATGCCGCCGATCATGAAGATCCACAGGCAAATGCCCGCAATCAACATCCACAAGGCGGAATTGGTGAAGGCGATATTGTGTCCTGCAATAGTCCAGTCGGAGCCAAACAGCGGCTCGATAGCGAACTGGTGCATCGGATCGACTTTGGCGGTGTCTGCGGCCACGTCTCTCTTCTCGCCTCTAACTAGTGCAACAAACGCCCCAAATACGAAAGCTTCAGGGGCGCTTGCTGGTTATCCGGATAATGCTTCTGAAGCCGACGACTATTCCAAGGAATAGCATCACCAACAGGCCCCATGGTGCAGTTCCGGCCAACTGGTCAATCGTCCAGCCCACCAGCGCACCACCGAGAATCCCCCCGAGCAAATAGGAAAGCACGCGATTGCCGAGATTCTCGCCATCGCCTGCTCCTTGCACGACCGGCTTGTTGCGCTGATCTTCCCGCTCGCGCGCGGCTGCAAGCCGCTTCTCGAGCGCGTCGATCCGCGCATCTTCACCGATTGATTCCCGGGCGGATTTCTTGTCGCTCATGCCATTTCCCTACATGGGATAGGCACTTGCTTGCAATACTGCCCGCCAAAGGCGTGTGCCCCTTAGGCGGGGGTCACTGGCGAGTCAACCGCAGGTGCAGCAGTGCAGCATGGATGTCCGCAGCCGCCGCGCCCATCACGGACAGCGCGGATCGCGATCGGGCGAAGAGGCCGTGCGTTCGGTCCACTCGCCGGTCGAATAGGCGACATACATTTCGCCCGGCTCGGTCCGCGCGATGGCAAGGCAGCCGGCGGTGAAGGCATATTCCTCCAGCGTCGCGCCCTTTGCCTGGGCCTGCTCGGCATAGACGGCACGGCGACGGATGTTGATGTCGTCCACCATGGCGCGCAGCTGGGCATTGCCCGAGCCGACCACGCCAAGGTAACCATCCATCTTCTCGCCCACCTGCCCGGCGGCGCGCGCCGCGGCATAGGCCGGGTCGCGCTGGGCGAGCGCCGGAGCCGTCACCAGGCCGAGGCCGATCAGGGCGGCAACGCCACTGGCAAGCCAAATCCGGTTCTTTGCGCTCTTAATCATCGTTCGCTCCCTCGCATCCGCCTCAGAAAATCATGCCATCAGAAAATATCGGCATTCTCATCCAGCGTGTTGCCAGCGTCTTCCGCCAGCCGGTAAATCACTTCCTGGGTGATATTGATGTTGAGCTCGATCACGATCGGCTCGGACGGGGCTTCAAGCTTGATGCAGCCTGCCAACAAGGCAGGACCAAGCAATGTTACCCCCATCATTATCGCCCGGCCCGCTTTCGTTCCCATATCTCTCCCCGTTTCGGGCAGCTTATGGGCGCGAAGCGCGGGCGTGGTCAATTTGACATTTGTCATAGGGCATCCTCGCTTTCGGATGGCTGAATGGTGGGTTCATCGCCACGCTGGCGGTTGCGTTCTTCCTCGGCTGCGCGTTCGGCCTCGGCATCGCGTTCATCGACGGCATCCTGGTCGATCTGCTCGCGCAGCACCTCGCCTCTCTCGCCGATCAGTCCGAGCCCGCGCGGATCGCGCAGCGACGACGGGTCGTAAAGCGAGCGGGTGCTGGAAATGAGCTGGTAGAACGGCGCGCGGATATTGAGCCGCAGCTCAAGCGGCAGACGGGCGAGGGTGCGCGAGATGATGTTTTTCTGCGCCGCTTCGCCCTGCCCAATGCCCTCGAACCTGACGCGCGTGACCAGCTCGCCCGCCAGCGGCCCGTCGAGCAGAATTTCGGCCTCATCGAACTTGAGGTCGCGCAGGGTCTGGAATGCGAGGTTACCGACGAAAGAAAGATCTTCGTAGGTAAGCTGCCCGACATAGGCGAGATTGCCGCCCGGCGGGCGCGAGGTCAGCTCGCCGCCTTCGAGAAAGCCGTTACCGTCTTCATCGAACACGATCGGGATCACCCCGTCGAACGTGCCCGTGGCAGCAAGATTGTTCAGCTCCATGCGCTCGATGAAACGGTTGGCCTCAAGTCCCTCAATAACAACAGTGTAAGTTCGGCTCTCGCTCTGTCCGATGTTCATCGTCAGCGGGCGCAGCGTGAGCGTTCCCCCAAGCAGCGGCCACTCTCCGCCTCCGATATCGAGCCGCTCGCCGTTCACGAGCTGATAGGTCAGCTCGCCGTCGTAGATCTCGATGCCAGGGTTGATCGTGCCGACTTTGACTTTCTGATTGGGGGCCGTGGTAAGCCCGAGCAGGTCGGTGAAGACGATCTCACCGCGCGCATATTTGACCGGTCCGAAGGCGGCGGCAAGGTCGAGGCTGTCCGAAGAGAATCGGCCTGAGCTGGTGACGCCATCGGCATCCCAATCGACGCGCCCGGTGCCTGTGACTGTGCCCTCGACATTGGCGACCACACCAAGCGCAAGCAGTGAAAGATCCTGCGGCTGGAACTTGCTGTCAAAGGTTATGCCGTCGATTGCCAGATCGGCATGACCGGCCCCGGTCGACAGATCGTGCGCGAGCGTAACGCGCGTCACCGCCACCTTGCTATCGGGTTCACGCAAGAGCGCACGGGCGCGAATCACGCCGCCTTCGAGCGAGAGCTCGGCCGATTGCGCCTCCAGCGGTTCGAACCGGTCGGGCGCGGCACGGTCTTCCAGCCGGAGTGCGATGTCGGAAAGCGCCAGCACGCCATCGGCGTAGCGCCAGGTACCCGCCCCTTGCGCAATATCGAGCGGAACGGCGGGCAGATAGGGTGCGGCCTCGGCGAAGGTTCCACCGATGTCGTCCTGCTGCAGCCGCGCATCGAGCTTGCCCAAGGCCAGCCGAACCACGTCTTCGCCTTCGCCCAGTTCGAGCAGCGCGGCATCGGTGCTGAGCGTGCCCGGCCAGCTTACCTCCAGCGCCCCGGTGGCAAGGTGCAGCGGCGCACCACCCATGCGCGCCCTGTAGTCGAGCGGCGCGGTGCGCGCGGCAAAGCGCAATCCCTGCGCTCCATACCGCAGCAGCGGTTGCTGCCCTTGCGGGCACAGCTCGACCTGTTCGCGCCCGAAGGCGATATCTCCGAGTATCAGTCCCTCCACCCTGAAGGTCTGGCAACCACGCCATAAGGCAAGATTTCCGCTCGAGCTGTAGGTTCCCTCGATCGGCACCTCGGCCCCGCGCACCGAACCGCCGGGCACTGCGCCCGAGGAAAAGGCGCGCCCCGCAAAGCTGATCGTGCCATTGCGCGCCTGCGTCATCCGCAGCGCCGGGATTGCGAGGCGCGCATCGCCCGCCGCATAGTCCGCCATCGAAAGCCGCAGAGACAGGGGCTCGCCCGGTGCCTGCTCCATCCGTCCGCTGATGCGTGGCAGACCCGCGCCGCCGGTGAGGAAATTGCCGTCAAAGCGCGGCAGCCCCTCGCCCTCCATTGCAAACTGCGCGCGCGACAGGCCGAGCACGATATCGCCCGACCGACCGCGCAGCTCGGCCTGCGGCACGACCAGCGACAGCCGCTCGGCATTCTGGCGGAAGGAGAAGTCGGCCAACAGGCGCGCCCCGCGCAGTTCGGACGAAAGCGCGCCGTTGGCCCGCTCAATCAGCGGGGCGAGCAGTGTGCCCTCCACGCTGCGCTCCGCCTCGGCAAGCAGCATGCCCGTCCGCGCGCCGGGTTGCAGGCCTGAGCCCTCAATCGTGCCCTCGCCCTCAAGCCGCGCAAAGTTCTCGCGGGCGCGGACAAGGCCATCGGCTTCGAACCTGGCGAAGCGCCCCTCGCTGGTGACAAGGTCGCGCGCTTCGAGGCGATAGTCCGCAGTGAGCAGTCCCTCGCGCCACGAAAACGAACTGTTACCCTTTATCGCGGCAGTCCTGGCGCCCGGTGCCTGCCCGGCCCCTACGGCGACACTTGCGCGGCCCGAGACGACAGCGAGGTCGCTGGCTGCAAGCACGTCGAGTTCCACCCCGCCTTCGGCCAGAGATAGAGTTTCGCCGCAAGCCAGCGTGTCGAATCGCAACGGTCCGGCGAAATGCGGCTTGCCGCCATCGACGCTCACCGCGCCGAACAGGCTCGCCCCTTGGGCAGAACAATCGGCCATGGTGAGAGTCGGTGCGACAACGGCCAGTTCGCCAGTGAACCCATCGGACAGATTGCCCGCCCCGCGCATCTTTGCCCCGATTCGGCCATAGTCACTCTCGATCAGCGCGCGGCCATCGTCGATGCTCAGCGCCAGGTCGGGCAGTGCGAAGGGCTCGTCGCCACCGGTGTAAAGCAGCTCATCCAGCGCTCCAAGGCTGAGTCGCCCATCGGCGATTCGGCCGAACACGCGCGGGCGCAGGAGCCGAACTTCCTGCAATCCCGGAAGGCCGAGCCTTGGCTGGATAATGATTTCCACCCGCTCGATCGTCACGTCGGGCCGGTCGGGATCACCGATCACGATATCGGTCAACACCTGCCGGTAGGCGGAGATTTGCTCGACCTTGTATTCGGCCTCGATCCCGCGACTGTTCAGCTCGTCCGCAATGATGTCGTAAGCGATTTCCTCGCGCGTGGCCCATGCCCAGACCGCGCCGCCCACTCCCAGCAGCACGACCGCGCGGATCACATTGCCGAAGGTAAGCCCCTTGCGGGCCGGTCGCGCCGGAGCATCTGAGATATCCGCATCCTGCGCCATCGCGCGCACACTTGCGCGAGGATGCGCGCAAAGGCAATGGGAAGGCTCAGGCAAATCAGGGGGAAGCCTTTGCCCGACCGGCCCGACACCGAGAGCCAGCCCGTCGCCCATGCCGGATCGGGCCACCGCGCAAGGCTACGCGCGCGCCTGCTCCATGGCGGGCCGGAGGCTCTGGCCGACTACGAGGTGCTCGAATATCTGCTGTTTGGCGCGCTCGCGCGCGGTGACACCAAGCCGCAGGCCAAGGCCTTGCTTGCCAAGTTCGGCTCGCTCGCAGGCGTGATGAATGCCGAGCCGGCGGCGCTGTGCGAAGTCAAAGGGGTGAGCGAGGCCAGCGCCGCGATGATCCGCATCGCCAGCGTGGCGGCACGGCGGATGGCGCGCTCTGAGGTATCGCAAAAGCCGGTGCTCGGAAGCTGGCAGGCGCTGATCGACTATCTTGCCATCGATATGGCGCACCTCAATGTGGAGCGTGTGCGGGCGCTCTATCTCGACACCCGTAACCGGCTGATCCTCGACCAGCATGTGCATGATGGCACCATCAACGAGGCCAGCCTTCACCCGCGCGAGGTGGTCGGCACCGCGATCACGCGCGGGGCGGCGGCGGTGATTCTCGTCCACAACCACCCCTCGGGCAATCCCGAGCCGAGCAAGGCCGATATCGACATCACCCGCCGCATTGCCGAAGCTGGACGGCTGGTGAACATCACGGTCCACGACCATGTGATCGTGGGCCGCGAGGGCTATGTTTCGCTGCGTGCGAAGGGGTTGCTATAGACAATCAGGCGCGCTCGCCTCTTGTCATTGTGCGCCCCACGCCCTAGCCGCGCCGACAGAATTTCCCGCCATACTGGAGCACACCAATGGTCCCCCGCTACGCCCGCCCCGCCATGACCGCGATCTGGGAGCCCGAGATGCGCTATCGCATCTGGTTCGAGATCGAGGCCCACGCCGCGGTCAAGATGGGCGAGCTGGGCGTGGTGCCGGAAAGCGCCGGCAAGGCGCTATGGGACTGGTGGGCAACGAACCCGAAGATCGACGTTGCCGCCATCGACGCCAAGGAAGCCGTGCTCAAGCACGACGTGATCGCCTTCCTCGACTGGGTGGCAGAGCAAGTCGGCCCCGAGGCGCGCTTCATGCATCAGGGCATGACAAGCTCCGACGTGCTCGACTCCACGCTCAATGTGCAGCTCGCCCGTGCCAGCGATCTCCTGCTGGCCGACCTCGACGAGCTGCTCGCCGCCATCAAGCGCCGCGCGCAGGAGCACAAGTACACCCCCACCATCGGCCGCAGCCACGGCATTCATGCTGAGCCGGTGACCTTCGGCCTCAAGCTTGCCGAAGCCTATGCCGAGTTCTCCCGCGCCAAGGCCCGCCTGATCGCGGCCCGCACGGAAATCGCCACCTGCGCCATTTCGGGCGCGGTCGGCACCTTTGCCAATGTCGATCCGAGCGTCGAAGTCTATGTCGCCGAGCAGATGGGGCTGGAGATCGAGCCGGTCTCGACCCAGGTGATCCCGCGCGACCGCCATGCGATGTACTTCTCCACGCTGGCCGTGATCGCCAGCTCGATCGAGCGCATCGCGGTGGAGGTGCGCCACCTGCAACGCACCGAAGTGCTCGAAGCGGAGGAATATTTCTCGCCCGGCCAGAAGGGCTCCTCGGCCATGCCGCACAAGCGCAACCCGGTGCTGACCGAGAACCTCACCGGGCAGGCGCGCATGATCCGCTCTTATGCCCTGCCCGCCATGGAGAACGTCGCCCTGTGGCACGAGCGCGATATCTCGCACTCGTCGGTCGAGCGCTTCATCGGCCCCGACGCCACCATCACGCTGGACTTCGCGCTCGCGCGCCTCACCGGGGTGATCGACAAGCTGCTGGTCTATCCCGAACGGATGCAGAAGAACCTCGACCGGATGGGCGGCCTCGTCCACTCCCAGCGTGTGCTTCTGGCGCTGACGCAGGCTGGCCTCAGCCGCGACGAGAGCTATCGCCTCGTGCAGCGCAACGCGATGAAGGTGTGGGAATCGGATGGCCAGCTCTCGCTGCTCGACCTGCTGAAGGCCGATCCCGAGGTGAGCGCGGCGCTGACCGAGGAACAGCTCGAGGAGAAGTTCGACCTTGCCTATCACTTCAAGCATGTCGACACGATTTTCGATCGCGTATTCGGCGGCTGATCGGCGCTCTTCCCAAGGGGCGGCGCATTGGCTAGCCTTGCGGGCGGATTGAGGAGGTATGATGCAGATTTTGCGCACAATCGCCTGGGCCTTGCTGCTCGCGGGCCTCGTGGCCTTCTCGGTCGCCAACTGGACCGATGTGACCGTTCGCATCTGGCCGGGCATCCTGGTCGACACCAAGGTGCCGGCTATCGTCATCATCTCGTTCCTGATCGGCTTCGTGCCGATGTGGCTCTACTTGCGCGCATCGAAGTGGCAGGCGCGCCGCCGCATCCAGAGCCTCGAAAACGCGGCGCGGGTGGCGCAGACCACCCCCGTTCAGGCCGAGCCTGCCGCTGCGAGCGCGGTTGACGCAACGCCGGTCAGCCCGGAAGAAGCCGACATCCCGGCGACACCGCCTATTGGGGCCGACCCGATGTCGCCCATTCCCACTCCTCCTTCCACGAAGCCGGAATAGCCGTGAGCAACCCCGTTTACCTCGCACTCGACATGCCGCAGCTCGACGCGGCGAAAGACCTCCTCAGCAAGGTCCGCAGCCACATCGGCGGCGTAAAGCTGGGGATGGAGTTCTTCTATGCCCACGGCCACCACGGGGTGATGGAAGTGGCGCACGCCAGCGGGCTGCCGATCTTCCTCGACCTCAAGCTGCACGACATTCCCAATACCGTCGCCGGGGCAATGCAGTCGATCCATGTGCTCGAACCGGCGATCGTCACCGTCCACGCTTCGGGCGGGCGGGCGATGATGGAGGATGCAAAGGCAGCGGCGGGCGAGAACTGCAAGGTCGTGGCGGTGACGATGCTCACCAGCCTCGACGAGAACGACCTCGCCCGTACCGGCGTTGCGGGCACCCCGCACGATCATGTGATGCGCTTGGCCGAGCTGGCCGAATCGGCCGGGCTAGATGGGATTGTCTGCTCGGGTCAGGAAGTCGGCGCGGTCCACAAGCAGTGGAAGCACGGCTTCTTCGTGGTCCCGGGCCTGCGCCCGGCGGGCAGCGCTGGCGGCGACCAGAAGCGCACCGTCACTCCGCGCAAGGCACGCGACGATGGCGCGAGCGTGCTGGTAATCGGACGCCCGATCTCCAAGGCCGCCGACCCGCTTGCCGCCGCACGCGAGATTGAAGCGACGCTCTAGCGCGCCTAGAGAGGCCCGGCCATGGCAGCTCCTCTGATCAAAATTTGTGGCCTCTCCACGCCCGCGACCATCGACGCCGCCGTCGCTGCGGGCGCGACTCACGTCGGCTTCGTGCATTTCAAGCCGAGCCCGCGCCATCTCTCCATCGCCCGCGCCGCCGATCTGCGCGATCGCGTACCAGCACATGTCAAAACCGTGTTGCTGACCGTCAACATGGAACCGGCGCAAACCTCCGACATCATTCAGACGATCCGGCCCGACGTTCTGCAATTGCACGGACAGGAAGCCCCCGAGTGGCTGCAGGTGCTCAAGGAGCACTCCGACCTCGAAATCTGGAAAGCCATCGGCGTGAAGGATCAGGCAAGCCTCGAACAGGCGCAGCGCTACAAGCCCTTTGCCCACCGCCTGCTTTACGATGCGCCCGCTGGCGCGCTGCCCGGCGGCAACGGGCTGGCGCTTGATTGGGGGCTGTTGGGGAACTTCCGCCACGAGGCCGAATGGGGTCTCGCGGGCGGGCTCGATGCGGGCAATGTTGCCGAGGCGATCCGCCAGACCCATGCGCCGCTGGTCGACGCCTCCTCGGGTGTGGAAAGCGAGCGCGGCGTGAAGGACCCGGACAAGATCGCCGCCTTCTGCGAGGCCGCGCGCGCGGCCATGACGGCGCTTCCCGGCTGACACTCACGCCGAGCGGCATCTTGCCAAGGGGCGGAGGCTCTGCCAACGCGCTGGCATGAGCGAACATACCCCTAACAGCTATATGAACCAGCCCGACGAGCGCGGGCACTTCGGCCAGTTCGGCGGACGCTACGTGGCCGAAACGCTGATGCCGCTGATTCTCGACCTCGAGCGCGAGTATCGCAAGGCCAAGGCCGATCCCGAATTCAAGGCCGAGTTCGACGACCTGCTGGAGCACTATGTCGGTCGGCCCAGCCCGCTCTACTTCGCGCCGCGTCTCACCGAGGAACTCGGCGGCGCGCAGGTCTGGTTCAAGCGCGACGAGCTGAACCACACGGGCGCGCACAAGATCAACAATTGCATCGGGCAAATCCTGCTCGCCATGCGCATGGGTAAGACGCGCATCATCGCGGAAACCGGGGCGGGCCAGCATGGTGTGGCCACAGCCACGGTCTGCGCGCGGTTCGGCCTGCCCTGCACGATCTTCATGGGCGCGACCGACGTTAAGCGGCAGCAGCCCAACGTGTTCCGCATGAAGCTGCTGGGCGCCAAGGTCGTCCCGGTGACTTCGGGCCGCGCGACCTTGAAGGACGCGATGAACGAAGCGCTGCGCGACTGGGTCGCGAATGTGCATGACACCTTCTACATCATCGGCACAGCCGCTGGCCCGCACCCCTATCCCGAGCTGGTGCGCGACTTCCAGAGCGTTATCGGCCGCGAGGCGCGTCAGCAGATGCTGGATCGCACCGGGCGCCTGCCCGACCTGTTGGTGGCAGCGATCGGCGGCGGCTCGAACGCGATCGGGCTGTTCCATCCGTTCCTTGACGATCCCGATGTAAAAATGCTCGGCGTGGAAGCGGCGGGCCACGGGCTCGATGGTGACGAACATGCGGCCTCGCTCGCGGGCGGCTTCCCCGGCGTGCTTCATGGCAACAAGACCTACCTGCTGCAGGACGAGGACGGCCAGATCACCGAGGGCCACTCGATTTCGGCAGGTCTCGACTATCCGGGCATCGGGCCGGAGCACGCCTGGCTCAAGGAATCGGGCCGCGTAGACTATACCCACGCGACCGATACCGAGGCGCTGGATGCTTTCCAGCTGCTCTGCCGCACCGAGGGCATCATCCCCGCGCTGGAACCCAGCCATGCCATCGCCGCCATCGTGAAGGTCGCGCCGACCATGCCCAAGGACGCGATCATCTGCGCCAACCTGTGCGGGCGAGGTGACAAGGACATCTTCACCGTTGCCGAAGCGCTGGGAGTGGAGATGTGAGCACTCGCTTTCAAACCACCTTCGCCAAGGGCCCCGCGCTCGTCTGCTTCATCACGGCGGGCGACGGCGACACCGCCGGAAATCTCGATGCGCTGGTCGAGGGCGGCGCTGACGTGATCGAGCTGGGCATGCCCTTTACCGACCCGATGGCCGACGGCCCCGCCATTCAGGCCGCGAACATCCGTGCGCTGAACAAGGGCACCAAGACCGCCGACGTGCTCAGGCTCGCCACCGAGTTTCGCGCCCGTCACCCCGAGGTCCCGCTGGTGCTGATGGGCTATGCCAACCCGATGATCCGCCGCGGACCGGAATGGTTCGCAGACGAGACAGCCAAGGCCGGTGTCGATGGCGTCATCAGCGTGGACCTTGCCCCCGAAGAGGATCAGGACCTCGGCCCCGCCCTGCGCGAAAAGGGCATCAGCCTGATCCGCCTCGCCACGCCCACCACCGACGACAAGCGCATTCCCGCCGTGCTCGAAGGCTCCTCCGGGTTCCTCTACTATGTTTCGGTCGCCGGGATCACCGGCAAGCAACAGGCCGCCATGGCCTCGATCGAGGAGAACGTGCAGCGCATCAAGACGCACACCGACCTGCCCGTCGCGGTCGGGTTCGGCGTGCGCACGCCCGAGCAGGCTGCCGAAATCGCCAAGGTCGCCGATGGCGTGGTGGTCGGCTCGGCCTTCATCGATCTGGTGGAAAAGCACGGGCCTGAAGCCCCCCAGCACCTCAAGGCGCTGGTGGAAGGGCTTGCCAAAGCCGTCCATTCCGCGCGAAAGGCCTGAACCATGAGCTGGCTAACCCGAGTTCGCAATCGCCTTCCCTTCGTGAGCAAGCGCGACACGCCCGACAACCTGTGGATCAAGTGTCCGCGTTGTCAGGACATGCTGTTCACCAAGGACTACGAGGCCAACCTCTCAGTCTGCCCGAAGTGCGATTATCACGGCCGCATCGGGGCCGATACGCGTCTGGCGCAATTGTTTGATCCCGGCTTTACACTGCTCGCCGATCCGGTGGTGGCGGAAGATCCGCTCAAGTTCCGCGACACCAAGAAATATACCGACCGCATCAAGCAGGCGCGCGCGAAAAGTCCGCACCCCGATGCCTTCACCGCCGCCAAGGGCACGATTGACGGGCGTAAGGCCGTGGTCGGCGTGCAGGATTTCTCGTTCATGGGCGGCTCGATGGGCATGGCGGTGGGCGATGCCTTCTGCAACGCCGCCGAGGCCGCGCTCAAGGCGAAGTGCGCCTATATCGCCGTCACCGCGGCCGGCGGTGCGCGCATGCAGGAGGGCATTCTCAGCCTGATGCAGATGCCGCGCGCCACGGTGATGACGCGCCGCCTGAAAGAGGCGGGCCTGCCCTACATCGTGGTGCTGACCGATCCGACCACCGGCGGCGTCACCGCCAGCTATGCGATGCTGGGCGACGTGCACATTGCCGAACCTGATGCCCTCATCGGCTTTGCCGGGCAGCGGGTGATACAGGAAACGATTCGCGAGCAGCTGCCCGACGGCTTTCAGCGTGCCGAGTATCTGCACAAGCACGGCATGGTCGATATGGTGGTGAGGCGGCCCGATCTGAAAAAGACGCTGGCCACGCTGCTCGACTATCTCGCGCCGAGGAAAGCGGCGTGATGCGCATTTCTCCCCTCCCCGCCGGGGAGGGGATCAAGGGGTGGGGGCGAGCCGCGAAGCGGATCGCAGGGGCCGTAAGCCCCTCCCTGCTGCGACTAGGCTCCGCTGCGCGGTGCCTAGTCTTGCGATCCCTCCCCTGAAGGTGAGGGAGAAAATTTGTGAAAGATTTCGCCGCCAGTTCGGACGCCTTCGTCCAGGCGCAGCTTGACCGGCTTGCCGCGCTCAGCCTGCCGCAGGGCCGCATCGGTCTCGACGTGGTCAAGGAGCTGCTGGCACGGCTGGGCAATCCGCAGCTCGATCTGCCGCCGGTGTTCCACGTCGCTGGCACCAATGGCAAGGGCTCGACCTGCGCCTATCTGCGCGCGATTCTCGAAGCTCAGGGGCTAGTGGTTCACACCGCCACCAAGCCGCACCTCGTGCGCTACAACGAGCGTATTCGCATCGCCGGCAAGCTGATCGAGGACCGGCTGCTGGGCGAACTGCTGGCCGAAGTGCTCGACATTTCCGAAGACCTCGGCCCGAGCTTCTTCGAGGTAACGACGGTCGCTACCTTCCTCGCCTTCCACCGCATTCCGGCCGATGCCTGCGTAATCGAGGTCGGCCTTGGCGGCAGGCTCGATGCGACCAATGTGATGGACAAGCCTGCCGTCTGCGCGGTGAACACGCTGGGCGTCGATCACGAGGCCTTCCTGCTGAATGACGAACCCGGTGCGCCCGATCCGAAGGCCAACCCGATGGTACGGATCGCCTTTGAGAAGGCAGGCATCGCGCGCGAGGGCGTGCCGCTGGTGACGCAGGGCTATGCCCCCGATGTCGCCGCGCAGGTGAGCCGCAGTGCCGAAGATGCAGGCGCTCCCCACGCCATGCGCGGTCGCGACTGGTTCGCCGACATTTCCGATACGGGCATCGCCTATCGCGACTATCTGGGCGAACTCACCCTGCCCCTGCCCACCATGCCCGGCGCGCATCAGGCCGATAATGCCGCGCTCGCCGTGGCGATGATTCGGCACCAGAGCCCGGTCACGGTGAGCGAAGAGGCCTTGGCCGAGGGGATCCGCAGCGCCGATTGGCCCGCCCGGTTGCAGAAGCTGGGCGCGGGGCCGGTCACTGCCGCGCACCCCGAACGGCTGTTCCTGCTAGACGGCGGCCACAATCCCGATGCAGCCGAGGCGCTGTCCACGTTCCTCTCGCAGAAGGTCGAACAGCCGGTCGATGCCGTGGTGGCGATGATGGCGGTAAAAGACGCGCGGCGCTTCATCAGCATCATCGCCCCGCACCTTGCGAGCCTCACCGCCGTGCCGATCCCCGGCAGCGACCATGCTCCGCTCGACACGCTGGCAGAGCTGGCGCGCGAAGCAGGCGTGCCGAAGGTGTCGACCGCCGAGCACTTCATGAAGGCGCTGGAATACCTGCCTGCCACGAAGGAAGGCACGGTGCTGATCTTCGGCTCGCTCTATCTCGCGGGCAAGGTGCTGGCCGAGAACGGCGACCTGCCGGACTGAGATTGCTGCCCTTCCGGTCCTTCGAGACCTTCGAGACGCGCTCTGACTTCGTCTTCGCGCTCCTCAGGACGAACGGAGGTTTTTAGCAAGTTCCGTTCATCCTGAGGAGCCTGATGCTGCAAGCTGAAGGCGCCTCGAAGGGCCAGTGGCCCTCAGTCCTCCGGTGCCCGCTCCGTCCCCGCCGTGCCCATGGCGGCATCCACCAGCCCGGTGCGCATCATCCACCAGAACAGCACGATCCCGGGCAAGGCGGCAATGGTCGTGAGAATATAGAAGTTCACATATCCCACGCCCTCAATCAGCGCGCCCGCCGTTGTGCCGGTGAGGAACCGGCCAACGATGCTCGCCGCCGCCGAGATCAGCGCATATTGCGAGGCGGTGAACCTCAAGTCACACAGCGCCGAGAAGTAGGCCACCACCACAACACCGCCATAGCCGCTAGCGAAGTTCTCGAACCCGATCGCTGCCGCCATGCCGATGTTCGAATGCCCCGCCGCCGCCAGCCCGGCAAAGCTGAGGTTGGAGATGGCCATCAATATAAGCGAGATCAGCACCGACTTCTTGAGGCCGAGCCGGGCATAGATCACTCCGCCCACAAACACGCCGATGATCAGTGCCCAGAAGCCAACACCCACGTCGTAGATCGCGATCTCGTCGTTGGTGTAGCCGAGGTCGTCGAACAGCAGGCGCAGCGTGAGGTTCGCCAGCGTGTCGCCGATCTTGTGGACGAGGATGAACAGCAGCACCACGAAAGCCCCGCTGCGCCGGAAGAACTCGGTGAAGGGGCCGACGATGCTCTTCCACTTCTCGGCAATCCCGGTGCGCACGATCTCGACCTTGTGCCGCGCCGGTTCGCCGAGAATCAGCGCAGTCAGCATCGCGGGAAAGGCGAACAGCGCGCAGGCCATATAGGCGATCTGCCACCCAGAGCGCGCGGCCACCACCAGCGCCACCGCCGCCGCCAGCCCTGCACCGATGCGCCAGCCGTACTGGCTCATGCCCGAACCGACGCCGAGCTGATAGGGCTTCAATGTCTCGATCCGGTAAGCGTCGATCACGATGTCGAAGGTCGCGCCCGCTGCGCCCACCAGCACGGCGCTGGTCGCCATCCAGACGATGTCCTGCGCCGGATCGGCCAAGGCGAGGTTTATGACGGCAGCGATCACCAGCACGCCAGTTACCAGCATCCACGAAACGCGGTGGCCCAGCCTGCCGATCAGCGGCAGTTTCACCGCGTCGACAACCCAGGCCCACAGCCACTTGAAGTTGTAGACCAGGAACGCGAGCGAAAAGGCTGTAATTGTGCTCTTTTCAATGCCGTCCTGCGCGAGGCGGGTGGTTAGCGTGGCGGCGATCATCGCATAGGGGAAGCCTGAGGACACGCCGAGGAAGAAGGCCGCCAGCGATTCCTTTTCCAGATAGGGGCGCAGCGATCCCAACAGGCTGCGCTCGCTCGCTGCGGCTGTGTCCGGTTCCATCGTCTCGCGTCTCCTTCGTGCTGCACCTTAGGGCAGCGCACCATGTACGGCGCCTGATCGCACGGTTCAGGCGCACTCGGCAATTGGCGAATGCGCGTGGGATGGGGATTGCGCCGCCTGCCCTTCCCCTGTTGCCCGCACGCGGCTAAGGCGCGCACGATGAGCGACAACGAAAAATCGGGCGACCGCCCCGCAGGCGAACGCCCCTCTGGCGAAAGAATAGCCAAGCTTCTCGCGCGCGCGGGCGTCGCCAGCCGGCGCGAGGCCGAGCGGATGATCGAGGCAGGCCGCGTCAAGCGCAATGGCGACCTTGTCACCACGCCCGCCACCATCATCGAGAACCTGCGCGGGGTGACCGTGGACGACCAACCCGTCGCCAAGCCCGAGCGCACGCGGCTGTTCGCGTTCCACAAGCCCCAAGGCCTGATCACCGCCGAGCGTGACCCCGCCGGCAGGCCCACGATCTACAACGCCCTGCGCAATGCCCTGCCCAAGGGCGCGCCGCGGCTGATGCCGGTGGGCCGGCTCGACTTCAACACCGAAGGCCTGCTGCTGCTCACCAACGACGGTGAGTTCAAGCGCCAGCTCGAACTGCCCGCCACCGGCGTGCCGCGCACCTATCGCGCGCGTGCCTTTGGCGAGGTGTCGCAGGAGCAGCTCGAAGCGCTCAGCGAAGGCGTCGAGATCGACGGGATGCGGTTCGGATCGATCGAGGCCGATCTTGAGCGGCGCACGGGGCGCAATCAGTGGATCATCCTCACGCTCACCGAGGGCAAGAACCGCGAAGTGCGCCGGGTGCTCGAATATCTGGGGCTGGAAGTGAGCCGTCTGATCCGCACCGCCTATGGCCCGTTCCACATCGCCGACCTGCCACGTGGCGCAGCGCAGGAAGTGCCGCGCGAACATGTCGAACGCTTCCGCTCGTCGCTCAAGCAGCAGGGCCGCGCATGAGGATTATCGCCGGAGAATGGCGCCGCCGCCCGCTGGTCGCGCCCAAAGGTGAGGCCACAAGGCCGACCTCCGACCGCACCCGCGAAACGCTGTTTGCGATGCTCGCCAGCCGTCTGGGCACCTTCGAGGGCCTGCGCGTGGCCGACCTGTTCGCAGGATCGGGCGCGCTCGGGCTGGAGGCGCTCAGCCGGGGCGCGGCCCATTGCCTGTTCGTCGAGGAAGACGCGCAGGCGATCCGAGCCTTGCGCCAGAACATCACCAATTTGCGCGCCGCGTCGCAATGCGACGTGCGCGCGGCCAGCGTGTTCTCGCTCGGCGCGGTTAAGGAGCCGCTTGACCTGATCCTGCTCGATCCGCCCTATCACAGCGGTGCCGGCGCGGTGGCGCTTGACCGGCTGCGGCGGCTCGGCTGGATTGGTCCAGCCACATGGGTCGCGCTCGAAGTGGCGGCCAAGGAAGAGGTCAAGCTCAAGTCGCTCGAAGTGGAAAGCGAACGCAAGGTGGGTGCGGCGCGGCTGGTCCTGGTGCGCCAGCCGGTTGCACAAGAGGGCGATGTTCCCTAAACGTTCGTCCGACCATGACCTTGCCCGCCCCCACCGAAACGCCCGCATGGCTCGCCCGCCTCAACGAACCGCAGCGCGAGGCCGTGCTCACCACCGAGGGGCCGGTGCTGATGCTCGCGGGCGCGGGCACCGGCAAGACCGCCGCGCTCACCCACCGGCTCGCCCACCTGATCCGTGAGCGGCTTGCCTGGCCGAGCGAAATCCTCTGCGTTACCTTCACCAACAAGGCCGCGCGTGAGATGCGCCACCGTGTGGGCGATCTGATCGGCGATGCGGTCGAAGGGATGCCGTGGCTCGGCACCTTCCATTCGATCTGCGCCAAGATGCTGCGCCGCCATGCCGAACTGGTGGGGCTGCAAAGCAACTATACGATCATCGACACCGACGATCAGCTGCGCCTTTTGAAGACGATGATCCGCGAGGCCAATCTCGACGAGAAGCGCTGGCCGCCACGCCAGCTGGCGGGCCTGATCGACAGCTGGAAGAACCGCGGCCTGCTGCCGGGCGATCTCACCGCGGTCGACAACGAAGCCTATGCCAATGGCAAGGGCCAGCAGATGTATGCCGCCTATCAGGAGCGGCTTAAGGCGCTGAACGCCTGCGATTTCGGCGACCTGCTGCTGCACATGTTGACGATCCTCAAGACCGACCGCGAGGTGCTCCAGCAATACCAGCGCCGCTTCAAATATGTGATGGTGGACGAGTATCAGGACACCAACGCGGTGCAGTACCTGTGGCTGCGGCTGCTGGCGCAAGAGCGCAAGAACATCTGCGTGGTGGGCGACGACGACCAGTCGATCTACTCCTGGCGCGGCGCGGAGGTGGCCAATATCCTGCGCTTCGAGAAGGATTTTCCCGGCGCCAAGGTGGTGCGGCTGGAGCAGAACTATCGCTCGACCCCGCAAATTCTCGCCGCCGCCTCGGGGCTGATCGAGGGCAATTCGCAGCGGCTCGGCAAAACCTTGTGGACCGAGCTTCCCGCCGGGCAGAAGCTGCGCGTGGTCGGCGTGTGGGATGCGCCCGAAGAAGCGCGCCGCGTTGGCGAGGAGATCGAACGATTGGAGCGCGAAGGCGCGCCGCTCGAACAGGTCGCGATCCTCGTGCGCGCGCAATACCAGACCCGTGAGTTCGAAGACCGCTTTATCCAGATCGGCCTCAATTACCGCATCATCGGCGGCTTCCGTTTTTACGAACGCGCCGAAATCCGCGATGCCTTGGCTTACCTGCGCGTGATTGCCCAGCCGGCCGACGACCTTGCGTTCGAGCGCATCTACAACCAGCCCAAGCGCGGGCTCGGGGTGAAGGCGCTCGAAAACATGTACCGCCATGCGCGGGCACAAGGCCTGCCGCTGGCCGCTGCCGCGCTGGAGCTGGCCGACAGCGACGAGCTGCCCGCCCGCGCCCGCAACACCATCGCCGCGCTGATGAGCGATTTCCTGCGCTGGCGCGAGGCGAGCGACAGCCTCAGCCCCGCCGAACTGATGCGCCTCGTGCTTGAGGAATCGGGCTATGACGCGATGCTCAAGGCGGACCGTTCCGCCGAAAGCGCGGGCCGCGCCGACAACTTGGTCGAACTCGCGCGCGCGATGGAGGACTACGAGACGCTCGGCGACTTCCTCGAACACGTCAGCCTCGTGATGGACAACGATGCTGCGTCCGACGAGGAAAAGGTCACGATCATGACCATGCACGCGGCCAAGGGGCTGGAATTCGATAACGTGTTCCTGCCCGGCTGGGAGGAAGGCGTATTCCCCTCGCAGCGCTCGCTTGACGAGGGCGGCCTCGCCAGTCTCGAGGAGGAGCGCCGCCTCGCCTATGTGGCGATCACCCGCGCGAGGCGGCGCTGCACGATCCTCCACGCCGCGAACCGCCGCATTTATGGCCAGTGGACCAGCTCGATCCCCAGCCGCTTTATCGAGGAACTGCCCGAGGATCATGTCGAGGCCGAAACCACGCTGAGCGGCGGCAAAAGCCTGTGGCAGGCCAACTGGAGCGAGCAGGAAGACCCTTTCGCCCATGTCGCGCGCGACCGGCCCGAGCGCAGCGGTTCGCGCGGCCCCGGCTGGCAGCGCGCACTTGCCACCGGCTATGAGACAAAGCCCGCGCGCGTAAAGGAAAGCACCCGCTCCGCCGCCAGCTTTGCCGCCAAGCCTCGCAGCGACATCGCCATCGGCGCGCGCGTATTTCACGAAAAGTTCGGCTATGGCGAAGTGATCGCGCAGGAAGGCAACAAGCTTGAAATCGCTTTCGAAAAAAGCGGAACAAAGAAAGTGATCGACAGCTTTGTCACTGCGACGGACTGAAGCCGCACCTTTTCTCCGGGCACAAAATAGCGCATAGTCGGTTATGTTGCTCGAGCCGTACAAACGGCCATGCAACAAGAAGCCGTTGGGGTACGGACAATGAGGAATCTTCTCGACACGCAGGTTCCTGCGCCCGCTGGCAGCGCAGCGCCGGACATTAGCAAGTTTCTGGCTACGATCCGCCAGCGCTTCTCCTTGAGCGAGCACGAAGGCGATCTGATCGCATCCCACTTACAGGAAGTGATCGAACTGAAGGCGGGCGACTATCTCGCGCGCGAGGGCCAGAAGATTGGCTTCTCCTCGCTGATTCTCGAAGGATTCGCCGCCCGCTTCAAGGAAACGGCCACGGGCGAGCGCCAGATCATGGAAGTTCAGATACCTGGCGATTTCGTCGATCTGCACAGCTATCCGCTCGAAGTGCTCGATCATTCGATTGCCGCGCTCACGCCGTGCAAGGTCGCCCGCCTGCCACACCGGGCGCTGACCCGGTTGATTGAGGACCATCCACGCTTTGCCCGAATCCTGTGGTTTGCCACCATGGTCGATGCCTCGATGCATCGCGAGTGGCTGCTCAACATCGGCACGCGCAACGGCATGGCCCGGATCGCGCACCTGATGTGCGAGATTTACAGTCGCTCGCAATTGGTGGGCCTGACCGACGGTGGAAAATTCCGCTTCCCGCTAAGCCAGACGCAGATTGGTGAATGCCTCGGCTACACCCAAATGCACGTTAACCGGATGCTCAAGAAGCTGCGCCAGTGCGGGCTTATCGCCGGCACAGGTCAGGTGGTGGACATTCTCGACTGGGAAGGCCTGCGGCAATTGGCCGAATTCGATCCGGCCTACCTTTACCTGTCCGGACGCGAGGGCTGATCGCTATCTTCCGGTAGGTCAGAGATGACTGAACGGTTCGAGCCACCACGAATGGTCAGCCGCGACGTGAACGCGCCAGTTCCGGCCATTGTCGGCTGACAACAGGAATTCGCCGGGGCCAAAAGAGCGAATGGCAGCACCGATCGCACCTGCTGGATCGCTACCATCGAACTCAAGAGAACTGGCCTGTCCGCTTTCGCGGTCGGTGCCATTGACTTTGTAAGTGAGGACTTCGCCCATGGGTGCCTCGCTTTGGCAGGTGTTCGCGGGCTGCCTATCCCCGCGCGCCGGATGTCGAGCAAGACCGTCCACTCGCCCGCGTTCCCCGCACGTTGGGCCGCTTATGTATCACAAATTGCGCAGCGTCGACAAACTAAGTTTATCGACAACACTGCAAGTTCATCGCCTTAAAGGGCGCTGACCCCCAGGAAGCTGGGCTGCGGGCCGTTCCACTCACCAGCGGGCACCGGCTCGTCATCCTGCCGGTCATAGCGCTTGCCGCCACGCGCTTCCCGCGGTTTGCGTTCTTCGCTCGGCTTGCGCTCGGGTCGCTCACGACGCGCCTTGCGCGGAGCTTCTTCCTCGACGCTGTCGTCCTCGTGCTGCTCTGGCTCTGGCTCTGGCTCTGGCTCCGCCTTCGACTTGGCCTTGGGCAGATCGACGCGCACGTCCTTCTTGCCAAACACCGGAACGGCGCTGCCGGTCAGCTTCTCAACATTGGCCATGGCTTCAGCGTCCTCGTCGGAGACGAAGGTGAAGGCACGGCCCTTGTTGCCCGCACGGCCCGTGCGGCCGATGCGGTGAACATAGTCGTCGGGGTGCCAAGGCGTGTCGAAGTTGAACACGTGGCTCACGCCCTTCACGTCGAGCCCGCGCGCAGCGACATCGGAAGCTACGAGGATATTGATCTCACCCGACTTGAAGCGGTTCAGCTCGGCAATGCGGCTCGACTGGTCCATGTCGCCATGGATCTCGCCGCTGGCAAAGCCGTGGCTCTGCAGGCTCTTGTTGACCTCGCGCACGGTGGTCTTGCGGTTGGCGAAGATGATCGCGGTTTCCACCAGATCGTTGCGCAGCAGCCAGCGCAGCGTCTCACGCTTTTCGCGGGTCTTCACCGGGATCTTGAAGGCGGTGATGTTCTGGTTCGTCGAGGCTGCGCGGCTCACCTCGATCCGCTTGGGGTTGGAGAGGAACTTCTTCGCCAGATTGGCGATCGGCCCCGGCATGGTGGCCGAGAACAGCAGCGTCTGGCGCGGCGTGGGCAGCTTCTCGCAGATGAACTCGATGTCGGGGATGAACCCCATGTCAAGCATCCGGTCCGCCTCATCGATCACCAGAAGATCGCAACCGTTAAGGAGGATCTTGCCGCGTTCGAAAAGGTCCATCAGGCGGCCCGGCGTCGCGATCAGCACGTCGACACCGTCGTTCAGCGCCTTGATCTGATCGCCCATCTGCACGCCGCCGATAAGCAACGCCATCTTCAGATCGTGGTTTGCGCCGTACTTCTCGAAGTTTTCCGCCACCTGAGCGGCCAGTTCGCGAGTCGGTTCCAGGATCAGCGAGCGTGGCATCAGCGCCCGGCGGCGACCGTTCGCGAGCACATCGATCATCGGCAGGACGAAGCTGGCCGTCTTGCCGGTGCCGGTCTGGGCTATGCCGATCAGATCGCGCATCATCAGCACGGTCGGGATCGCCTCGGCCTGAATGGCGGTCGGCTCCTCGTAGCCCGCATCGCTGACGGCCTTGAGCAATTCGTCTGACAAGCCGAGATCGGCAAATTTCATAGGCTGTATATCTGTCCGGATCGAGATTGAGGCACTGCGCGGTGCCGAAAAGGCTATCGTGGCACGGGAAACCGCCCTGCCACGAACGCCAGCGCGCCCTTTGCCTGCGCGAGCGCAAAAGTCAAGGTTTTGCTGATCCTTCGCCCGAAGCCGCAGCTAGTCGCGAACGGCGACCAGACGGCTGAGGCTGGAGATGCGGCAGGTATCGCCAGCGCGTGACTGTAGCTCGTCACGGTTCACGCACAGCCGTCCGTCCTCGCTCCGCTCAACATAGAAGCCCGCGTAAAAGGCCTGGGCGCTGCACGAACGGTCAAGCCCGGCGGATAGCAGGCGACGGTCCTGCGTAATCAGCAGCAGCCGGTCATCGCCCATTGGCTGAACGCTCATCAACTGGTCAAGCGGCAGACAGTCGGCATGGTCGGCCTCCTGAAAACGCGTCCTCATGGTGCGACGCGGCAGTTCGGCCATCAGCCGGGCGCTGGTGGCGCGGCTGGGGGAAATGCGGATCACCACCCGCCGTTCGATTCGCACTTGCTGCGCCTTTTCAGGCTCAGCCGCGCGTTCGAGCACACGCAAACGCTCGTCGACCGTGTTCTCGAAGCGATCGGGCAAAGACACCTCGCGCTGCTCTTCGGCATGGGCTGCACGCTCTGCCACCACCAAGGCGGAGAGCAGCGCGAGACCGGCAAGGAGAGGAACAGCAGGTTTCATTCGTGGCAAAGGAACTCGACAACCATCAGCAAGCAATCGGCATGACGGGTTTCCCTTCTAGACCGCCCGCTTGAATAGTGGCTTAACCTCTGACTCAAGCCTTTGCAAAGTGTGCCGGGCGCTGGCATCAGCGCGCTCATGAGCGACATAGACACCTTCGCCTCCCGCGCTGCCGACCTGCTCGGCCCGCGCGGGTTCACGCAAGACCCGGAACTGGTCGAGCCGTGGCTGACCGACTGGCGTGGCCGCTTCACAGGGCGGGCCGTGGGTCTCGCCTCCCCCGGATCGACCGACGAGGTGGCCGATCTGGTCAAGCTGTGCGGGGAGTTCGGCGTGCCGATCGTGCCGCAGGGCGGCAACTCGGGCATGTGCGGCGGTGCCACGCCCGACGAAAGCGGGCAGGCGCTGGTGCTGTCGCTGCGGCGGATGAGTGCGGTGCGCGCGTTCGATCCGGCCACCATGCAAATCACCTGCGAAGCCGGACTGGTGCTGCAGACGCTGCACGAGACGGTCGAGGCAGAGGGCCTGCGCTTTCCGCTCACGCTGGGCGGCAAGGGATCGGCCACCGTCGGCGGGCTGATCTCTACCAACGCCGGGGGCACGCAGGTGCTGCGCCACGGTATGATGCGCGCGCAGGTTCTGGGGCTGGAGGCAGTGCTGGCCGACGGCAGCATTTTCTCCGCGCTCACCCCGCTGATGAAGGATAACCGCGGGTTCGACCTCAAGCAGATGCTGATCGGTTCGGAAGGCACGCTGGGGATCGTCACGGCGGCGACGCTGAAGCTCGAACCCGCGATTGCCGAGCGCCGGGTGCTCTGGGCCGGTGTCCCCACCCTTCCCGCCGCGCGGCAGCTTCTGCTCCATTGCCAGAAGCAAGCGGGCGAGGCGCTCGAAGGCTTCGAAGTGTTGGCGCAACAGACGCTCGAAGACGTGCTTCATCACCTGCCCGGCGCGCGCGCGCCACTGGGCGAGCCACATGGCTGGCACACGCTGATCGAACTGGTGGCAGACGCTGACACGCGTGACCGGCTGGGCGAGACAGCCGAAAACATGCTCGCCAGCGCCTTCGAGGCCGGCCTGGTCGACGACGCGGTGATTGCGACCAACGAGACGCAAGCCGAACAGTTCTGGCTGCTGCGCGATTCCATCGCCGCTGCCGAGCGCGACAAAGGCCCGGCGGTGCAGCACGATATCTCGGTCGCGGTGGAGCGGATGCCCGATTTCGTCGACATGGCAGTGCCGATGCTCGAACGCGACTGGCCGGGCACCGAGGCGGTTGCCTTCGGTCATCTTGGCGATGGCAATGTGCACTTCCACGTGATCGCACCAGAGGGCGTCGATGCGGCAAAGTGGTACGAAGGCGATGCCAAGGCGATCAGCGAGCAGGTCTATGCCCTCGTGACCGAATGGGGCGGCTCGATCAGCGCAGAACACGGGATCGGACAGTTGAAGCGCGAGACCTTCGGTCGCATGGGCGACCCTGTTCACGTGGCGCTGTTGCAGCAGGTCAAGCAGGCGCTCGACCCGGCCGGATTGCTCAATCCCGGTAAGCTGGTTCCCTTGCTTGCGCAGCCGCCGCGAAAATCCTAAAGCACGCGCCCTGCATACCATTTGCCACGGGGCGAGCGCGGCGTGGGAAGCCCGTCCGCACAACCCGTTAAGAACTCAGCCCGATTGTTTTGGAGAAGACCATATGGCCTCTGAGCCGAAAGCCAGCCTGCCGATCCTCTACAAGGATCTTATTCCGCTAAACAGCAACCAGCACGGCAGCTGGAATGCCCGCTCGGTCGACCGGGCCGATTGGGTCGTCAACCAGCACGCGATCCCGCTGACCGCCGAGGAATTCCCCGCCGCGCAGCGCGACTATCCGATCGTGTTCTCTTCGGGCGATAAGCCGGTTCCGCTGGCGCTGATGGGCCTCAACGAAGGCGTGAACGTGTTCTTCGACGACGAAGGCGCGCCGATCGGCACGCCCTATGTGCCCGCCTATGTGCGCCGCTATCCGTTCCTGCTCGCCAAGATCGATCCCTCGTCGGAAAACCTGTCGCTGTGCTTCGATCCGACCAGCTCGCTGATCGGCGAATTCGAGGAAGGCCAGCCGCTGTTCGACGCCGAGAACAAGCCGACCGAGCATACCCAGAACCTGCTCCAGTTCTGCGAGAAGTTCGAGGAAGCCGGGATGAAGACGCAGAGCTTCGTCGATGAACTGGTGAAGGCCGACCTGCTGATGGACGGCGAAGTTTCGATCCAGCGCAACGACAACCCCGACCAGCCGTTCGTCTATCGCGGTTTCAAGATGATCAACCAGGAGAAGCTGCGCGAGCTGCGCGGCGATCAACTGCGCAAGTGGAACGAAAACGGCATGCTGCCGCTGATCCACGCCCACTTGTTCTCGCTCGACCTGATGCGCGTCGTGTTCGGCAAGCAGGCGCAGCAGGGCAAGGGTCCGAAGCCGGTCGAGGCCGCTTCGGTCAACTGATCGCATCGGCTCGCTCTGAAGTACGCTAGCCGCACTTCAGGACCGCCACGATTGATGCAGTTTGCGACAAATTCATCCGGGGCCCGCGCTTGAAAAGGTGCGGGCCCTTCTTATACTGGAAGCGTCCGGCTCAGCTCCCCTCATGGCTAGGCCGGATGGTGTGCTCAGGCACACCTCCTCCCTGAACCTTGGCCACCTCGTGCTTCGTGCACGAGGTGGTTTTTTCTTGCCTATTCGGCTGCCAGCGCGCGCCCGCCGCCGCTCCGCAGGCTGACCTCGTCCGCCAGCAACCGGACAAGGCCGACAAGCGCGGTGACGACATCGGCAAGCCCCTCTCCGGGCTCGTGCATGGTTTCCTCGAGATAGACCTGCCGGCAGACCTCCACCTGCATCGCGTGCAGCCCACGCGCCGGAGCGCCATGCCGATCGAGCACATAGCCGCCAGCATAGGGCCGGTTGTGGCTGGCCAGCCAGCGACTCGCTGAAAGATACGCCAGCGCGCTCTGCACCAGCGTACCGTCGCACGATGCGCCGAAGCGGTCGCCGATAACGAAGTCCACCGCCCTTCCCGCGCCCACTTTCGGGCCCAGCGGCGGCATCGAATGCAGATCGATCAGCAGTGCCGAGCCCCAGCGGTCGCGCAGACGCGCCATGCTAGCTTCCAGCTCGCGGTGGTAGGGCTGGTGCACCTGATCGATACGCGCCGCTAGGTCCGCCGGGCTCAGCCGCTGACGCCACAATTCGCCCGTGCCCGGCAGGCGTCGTGGCACCAGCCCCAGCCCGCTGCGTGACCTGCGTCCGGCCGCAAAGCGCGGCAGCATGGCGCGCTCTCCACTTGGCGAGCCGCCTGTCACCATATCCCAGTCGATATCTTCAGTGGCGCGGTTGAGGTCGATCATCGCGCGGGGCGCGCGGGCGACCAGCAGATCGGCTCCCGTCTCCAGCGCGACCTGTTCGGCGACCAGGTCAATCAGCCGGTCTTCCAGCCGCACCGAAGAGAGCGCCGGATTGCGCATCCGGGCCAGCAGGTCCGAAGGATAGATGCGCCCTGCATGCGGCACGGCGATCAGCACCGGGACCGGCGTCGGATTGCGGCGGTGAAGCACGAATGCGGGCTGCCCGCGCATCCCCGGAAGCGAGCCGCCACCAGACACTTGCGATACTGTCGACCGGGCGCAGGAGGCCTGCGAATCGCTCTTTCGGGGCGGCGGGAGCGTCATCGCTCATTGCTGGCGGGAATTGCCCGGCTTGTCAAAATCGTGACCCGCAAGGGCGCCACGTTAGCTTCATTTATCGAGGCTGTATCAAACTCGGTCAGGCCGGATTCGATGGAGGAATTTGTAACCGCTCCGGGCTAGGGCTCTGGCTCACTCATGAACAGGGATGAAACCATGATCCGGATCCTGCTGGCGGAAGACGACGACGCAATGCGCACCTACCTGACGCGGGCGCTGGAACAGGCCGGATATTCGGTTCAGGCGGTGAGCAACGGCATGGACGCCATTCCCCTTCTTGAAACAGAAGTTTTCGACCTGTTGCTGTCGGACATCGTCATGCCGGAGCTGGACGGGATCGAACTGGCCCAACGCTGCAACCAGATCAGCCCTGGCACGAAGGTCATGTTCATCACCGGCTTTGCCGCCGTCGCCCTGCGCGTCAGCCGTGAGGCTTCGAATGCCAAGATGCTCTCGAAGCCGTTCCACCTGCGCGATCTGGTGCTTGAAGTAGAGCGGATGTTTGAAGATCAGGCGCTGGCGCTAAACTGAGGTCTTGCCAGCGCCCTCGGCTGACGCTAGAGGGCGCGCCTGCCTTAAGCGGCAAACCCGAATGGTGTGGGCGTATAGCTCAGTGGTAGAGCACTATGTTGACATCGTAGGGGTCGCAAGTTCAATCCTTGCTACGCCCACCATTCGCCCTTCCCCGACATTGCCGGAAGCTTCTACAACCGTTGCAAATGCACGGTTTTCTGTGCATTTGGCTTAGCGCCAGTTCCCACCCGTTCGCAGGGAAGCGCGGGGCATCTGGGGGGTATTCCGGGGGCACACGCCCAAGCTGCCGGGGACATCGGAGTTTGACCGATCGAGGTTGTCGCAACGCCTCGCCGGGCCCTCGCCCGGTAAAGCTGTTCGACGGTCATGGGCTGCACCTGTACGTCACTCCAACCGGCTGCAAGAGCTGGCGCCTCAATTATCGATTCGGGGGCAAAAAGAAGCAACTCACGCTTGCCCCCTATCCGACCGACGGAGGCGCGGCTGAAGCGCGAGGATGCCCTGCGCATGCTTCGCGACGGTATCGATCCCGGCAGCAAGGCCAAGGCAATCCGCGGGCGACGCTCAGCGCCGATGCCGGAAGAGACCACAGTTCGCGCAGCGGCCAGACGATGGCTGGCACGGCAGGAAGGGCGCTGGCGTCCCAATCACGCCAAGAAGGTTGCCCGCAGCCTCGAGGTCGATGTCTATCCTCGCCTGGGCTCGCTCCCACTTTCGGCGATCAAGCCTTCAGATGTGCGCACGGTGACCGAGGCGCCAGGCACGCGGAACCGAAGAAACCGCGCATCAGGTGCTCGGCCAAGAATGGTGCGAATGGCCGACATTTCCGAATTCCACGGCCTGAACAGGCCGGAACCGGTTTAGGTTGTGCCTGCACGCAAGATGCCGCTCGCGCTGGCAGAGGCAGCTAAGCGCCCTAATCTCGGCCATACATGTTTCTCTCCCGACTTCCTGAAAGCGGACATCGCTCCGGATCAGGTGGGGCGGCGGGGTTTGGGACTTTCCTGATGTTCCGAGGTAATGTGTCGAATGGCAGGTCCCCACCAAGAGCCGACATCCAGCTGCGCCGATCGGCTATCAGAAAGCGACAGAGGCGGTGCGCGCGTCGACGAAGCAGGTCGGCCCACCGCTCGGCGGCACTTCCACCGCGCGCAGCATCGAATAGCTGGTGCGCAGGTCCATGAACGAGCTGTCGGTGTGGAAGATCATGTCGCCCTTGCGATAGGTCAGGGCGCTGGGGGCGCGGTTGATCTCGCCGTCCTTGTCGAGGTTGCCCGCGTTGAACAGGAACTGGCGCGGGCGGCCATCGCGCGGGAGCAAGCTTTCGAGATAGCCGAAATAGCCCGCGAACCGAACCTGGCCCTCGTCGTCGAGCCCGGTATCGCGATAGACGGTGACGCCCCACTTGTCCTGCATCGCGATGATCTGCTGGATCGCCTCGGGATCCAGCGGCTTGCTGATATCGACGCCCGTGATCTCGGCCCCGAAGCGCGGCGAAAGGGGTTTTGCCTCAATCATAGCTGGTTATCCTTTCTGCGTTCCCCAGCTCACGACAGGGGCTCACATTTGAAATAGGTGCTGCTTTCGATCCGGCAGTTGTAGCTGCCGAGCGCGCCTTGCTCGACTGCGAACGGCACGCCCGCACGCGGCGCGCGTCGCAAGGACACCGATGAGGTGGAACGCCAGCGCGTTCCGTTGGCGGCTTCGACTTCAAGCCCCTGCCTGCGGTCAAGCGACGCCGCGGCCACGGTGCTGGCCATCTCGGAGATGACCGGTTCGCGCGGTGCGGTTTCTTCATAGACCATCTTCTCTCGCGTTTCTGCGGTCCGCAGTTCTGTCTGCGCGGTTACCGGCGGCGCCACCGGGGCTGGCGGGGCAGACGCAACGGTTGCCCGGTCAAGCAAACCGAGCGCAGCCAGCTCACGGTCGAGGCAGGCGTGGCGCGCAGCAGAGTCGTCAATAACCGCGCAGCCTTCGATCCCGCTCCAGTCGCGTTCGGCCTGCGCGACTGCTGCGGACGCGGCAAACAAGCTGGCCGCAACCGCCATTGCGCGAAGACTGCCAATTCTTGTCATCACATTCCCCTCAGGTTTGCACGGGAGGGAGCAAGGACAGCGCCCTGCCCCCTCCCGCCGACATCAGAACGAGACCTTAGCGCCGATATAGAACCGGCGACCGAGGACGTCGTAGGCCCCGCCCGGTTCGGGCTCACCCACGGCATCGGTTACGCCGGGAATGCGCCCGTAGATGTTGGGATCACGGTCAAACAGGTTCTCCACGCCACCACGCAACTGCAACAGTTCGTTGACCTGATAGCGCGCGGCAAGGTCGAAGATGTTGTAGGCCCGCATATCATCCTGCTGGGCATTGGGCGATGTCGCCTTCACGACATGGCGTGCCGAGGGCAAGTGGCGCCAGTTGAGGCTGATCATACCCGGACCGAAATCGTATCCGACCGTGGTATTGAGCTTCCACCTGAACTGCGGCCCATAGGGCGGAATACCGATCTCCGCACCGACCGTATCCGAATAGTCGAACACTGGGCCGCCGGGATTGTTCTGTACCAGGTATTCGCTCAGGTAATTGAACAGCACATTGGCAAAGACCGAACCGCTGTCTCCACCCAGTCCCGGCGCATCGAGCGCCCAGTCGAGCTGAACGTCGAAGCCCGACGTGGCCAGCATGCCGAGGTTCTCGAACGATGCCACGGTCGAGATCCAGCGCCCGTCTATGCTCGAACGGTTGATCCGTTGACAAAACTCGTTGGCCGGGTCGTAGTTCGGGTTATTGCCGAGCGCGTTGAAGCACTCTTGGTAGACCACTTGCGTCGAGGCAGGTGCAATCGCACCGTCGATGGTGATGTTGTAGTAGTCAACCGACAGGCTTAGGTCACGCAACAGCTGGCTCGAACTAGGTGACGAAATTACGCCCCCGATGGTCCAGGTCGATGCCTTCTCCGAAGTCAGATTGGTGTTCCCGCGCTGCAGGTCGCGCCCGAGGGGGAAATAGGTCGGCACGTTGCCGACATAGGTCTCGGTAAAGGGGAACCCTCCTGCCAGCGCCGAGCACAGATCGAGCACCTGTTGCCGGTTCGGATTGCCGGGCACGTTGCCATAATCGGCGCGGGTGAACTGCGAGCACGGATCGTGATCCGGCCAGGCAACGGTCTGGAACACGGCGGGCTGGAACAGCTCGGCCACGTTCGGTGCGCGGTTGGCCCGCTGATAGCCACCGCGCAGTTGCAGCCAGGGGGTGACCCGCCAGTCACCGGTCAGTTTCCAGGTCGTGACCCCGCCCGACGTGTTGTAATCCGAATAGCGAATGCCCGCATTCAGGCTCAGATCCTCGAAGAACGGCTTGTCCGTCAGGATCGGGATCAGCACCTCGCCATAGATCTCCTTCACGTTGGTCGATCCGGAAGTCGGCGACACGTCGAACAGGCCAATCGTCAGAGACGTGGTGTTCGAGGTCGAGAAATTCGGGTCGGGATCGTAGCTGAAGTCGTTTTCGCGATAGGTGCCACCAACGGCGAAGCGAAGGTCACCCGCCGGAAGTTCGAACAGCGCACCCTGGATATTCAGCTCGATCTGATCCTGGGTCAGCTCGGTTTCCGAATTGTACTGCGGCGCGATGATGTCGAGACAGTCTTGCGAGACCGGGGTGTTGAGGAAGGGGTTGAGCCCACTGGTGCAGGTGGCGAGCAAACCGGTGCGGCCATTGTTGAACTCGGCCCCTGCGCCGTAATTCGGGCGCGCGATCAGATCCTGATAGCGGACGAGATCGACGAAACCTGCATAGTCGACGTCGGAACTGGTGCGCCCGTGGGAGGCGAACACATCATACGTCCAATCCTTGATCGGCAGATCGCCGCGTGCGCCCAACAGCACTTCGTAAGTGTAGGTGTTCGTCGTCACCTGACGCGGGCCGGCATAGTCGAGCTGTTTGTAGAGCGTCCATGGCGCGCTCGAGTTGGTGCGCGCATCGAGAATCGTCGCCAATTCGTCGGGGATCGCATGGGCGCCATCACGCGGAATGTTCACCGACCACTGGTTGAACGCCGGGGTATAACCGATGAACTCGGTCATCACCTCGTTCTGGTCGAAATTGCCCTGCACATAAAATTCCAGCGCGGGGCTGACCTCGTAATAGGCCGTCGCGAACAGCGAATAGCGTTCCATCGGGCTGCTGAGCAAGCCGGCGAACGAATTGGGGGACAGTGTGCCGTCGGCCAGCAGCTTGTTATCGGGATAGAGCGGACCGTCAAAACCGGGTGCTGCGTCACCCGAAACGGCGCCGGGAGCGACTGCAAACAGTGTCGCGCCATCGACCGTCGGCGCGGTGTTGAAGAAGAGCTGCGTGCCAGACGGAACGTCTCCTGGCAGATAACCCTTGGGCACGAACACCGAATCGTAGGCCGCCTGAGTGGAGGTTCCGTTGAACCCGCCGAAATTCGGCCAGACGTTGCGTCCCGGCGTGTTCGGATCGGTGAATGCTGCCTCGAAGAAGGGCCGGTCGCGCAGGTAGACGCCCTCGCGCTTCTGATAGGTCAGGCCGATCATGGCGTTGCCGCGCGAATCGGCAAAGTCCGACCCGATCAGCGCCGAAACCTTGTATTGCTCGCCATCACTGCGGAACGACTGGCCATACTGGGTGTCGATCTCCACCCCGCTGAAATTGCGCTTGAGCTGGAAGTTTACCACGCCTGCCACCGCATCGGCACCGTAGGTCGACGCCGCACCGCCGGAGATGATCTCGACCCCCTGCAACGCGGCGGTCGGGATCGTGTTGAGGTCAACGACGAGACTGGCATTGGCGGGCTGCGTACGCCGGCCATTCAGCAGCACCAGCGTACGGTTCGAACCCAGGCCCCGCAGGTTGACCGTGGCGATACCGGGGCTGCTGGTCGGCGTGGTCTGGCCATCGTCGGCGCTCGTTATCTGGTTCGCACCGCCCGAGAACTGGGGCAACTTGTTAAGGCTCTGGTCGAGCGAAACAGACGAGGTGTTTTCGAGGAGGTCAGAGCCGACGGTGACGATCGGACTTTCTGAATCGTAATCGCGGCGGGCAATGCGCGAACCGGTAACGACGATCTCATCGGAAGACGCGCTGGCGGTGGTTCCAACACTATCCTGGGCGTGGACATTCGCGCTAAGGCAAATCAGCATCGCAGACGAGCAGGCAAAACCAACCCGTCGCGCAAGACGCGCGTTTTTCATATCTCTCTCCCTATCCAGCCTCTCCCGCAAGGGGGGCCATGTTCTCGAAGCATCCGACCGGGCGGCCAGAGCCTCTGACATTATGTAGCGTGATACATTCTTCTGCAAGGGTGAATGCATAGCAATCGAAGCAATCCGTCCTCCGCTTGGGCCGGATGGTCTCACCAACCTGATCTGAGCCCGAAGATTTCCTCCAGCGATAGGTAGGGCCCGGCCCTGACAAGGAGACCGACGGATGAAACGGAGCAGGTTCAGCGAGGAGACAACGCCATGCTCAAGGAGATCAGCGCAAAAAAATTTCTGGCGCCCGGTGCCAGACGGCAGTCGTCGGCCCGACGAGGCAAGGGCGCGCTGGCGTATCAGGGAACTGGCCAGCATGGCGATCCTGCGCCGGAGCAAGGAGCGCAATGTCGCGTGGCACAATCTCGCGCCGGGCAAGCCCTGTCAGAACAGGTTCGTCGAGAGCTTCAATGCCAGGCTGGAGGACCGCCCGGTCGCTCCCGATTCGCATAACGTTAGCCGAGTGGCAGCTCATCAGAGCGCGAAGGGATCGGGGCGCCGACGGCTGAGAGAAAGGTAGCGCGTCCCGTCACGGCCTCTCAGTTGAGTTGTAGGCCAAGATATCTCCTCAGGCTTGCTCCCGCTATGGACGCAGCGACGAGATGAGGCACGCTTTGGACCGGTTTGGACCGACGCATGAGCCGATACTTTATGGAAGACTTCCCCCAGGCCGCCAGTGCGATGGCGATACCCTTGAGACTATGCAACTTGCCAACCCGATGCCCCGCGATGGGATAATCGTATCCGTGTGAAGAATAGAATTGCCGAATGTACGCTTCGCTTTGTCTTTCCGGGGAAATACGATGAAGCACCGCAGCCTCCCATACCCACACCCCACTATGGCCTGCAGCCAAAATTTCTCGGATTACAGCGACTTCTTCTCCACCTCTACGTCGCCCAGGGGCAACGCCGAGGTTTGGATCATAAAGGTGGCTCCGCTGTTCAGTGCCTCGAATGGCATAGTTCAAGCCATAGGGGACCCGATCCCTGGTGATTTCCTTCCAACTCGGCGCATTGCGAATTGCGAGGAGAGAGCAAAGTTCGGGTTCGGCCTCCACGAACCATTCCTTGGCAGGTTCCTCATATAGGGGAGTCGCCTTGCCTCCGAAGATGGCCCGCCCCGGGTGAGCTTTAAACGATTGAAAGTAGGCGTTTAGCCAATTCTCATCCACGAGGACATCGTCATCGGTCCAGACGATGAAGTCCCCTTGGCTTGCACGTACGCCAGCATTCCGCGCATTTGACAGTCCGGCGTTTGGTTCGAATACATGGCGAACGGGCAACCTCTCCGCGAACTCTGACACTACCTGTTTCGTATCGTCGGTGCTGCCATTGTCGACGATCACGATTTCCCAATCGTCGGATGCCCGCCTGGCCGCCTCGCAGATCGATACCAAGGTGCGGCGCAACGATGCCGATCGGTTGCGGGTGCATATTACAACGGATGCGAGAGGCGCTTGAGGCACTCGTTGTCCCCCTTCATTCACATTTTGCGGTAAGATTGCGAAGGCTCCCTAGCAAGTCGGACTTCTCCGGTTCGTCGCAGTACTTCGCCTTTCCATTCGGACTGGTGCAACCGCGCGCTGAGCCGCCCCCTGACTACAAGGATCGGTAGGGGAATGAGCGCGTCAAGCAAAGGCTGCATTGCGATGCGCTGACAGATGGATTTGCATGCCTTCGCTCGCCGAGCGGCCACTTGCCAAATCCAAGACGTCATGGGACAGCATCGCAAGTCCAAAGTCGGATCGATATCCAGGGTGATCGCTCGCGTTCCGCCTCCAGAAATACCAGAAAGAAGGATCGAACGCGTGAGTGGATCAAACTGGAACCTCGGCTCATCGCAAGCCGAGACCCGGCTAAAGAATGATCCTGTTATCAAAGATTTGCAGGATACTCTTGCCAGCTCATTTCATCAGACACTGCCCGATGAAGGCGGATACGCGATCCTCGACTTCCCAAACTATTCAAATATCGGCGACAGTGCGATCTTTGTCGGCGCAGCTATCCTGTGCCGGAACCACTTCGGTCGCGGGCCTGAGTTCGTCTGCGAGGCTGATCTGCGCCAGCTTGATCGGATCGCCAAGCTCGATCCGTCGCTACCGCTTTTGCTTAGCGGCGGCGGAAACTTCGGCGACCTCTATCCGCGTCATCAGCAATTTCGCGAAGCAGTGTTGAGCCGGTTTCCAGATCGGAAAATCGTTCAACTCCCCCAGTCCATTCACTATGAGAACGCGGCAAATATCCAGTCCTCGGCCGCCGTAATCAACGCTCACGCCGGTTTTACCCTTATGGTGAGAGATCATGCCAGCCGTGATTTTGCGCGCGAGCACTTCTCCTGTGAAACGCTGCTCGTTCCGGACATGGCTTTCATGATTGGCGCAGTCGCCCCGACAGCAGAGCCGCCACTGGCGATCCTCGGCCTGATTCGTCGCGATAAAGAGTCCGTCCTGTCCGGTGTCGATGACCTCGAGGGACTGCCGAAGCCGTTTGAGATTGTCGATTGGCCTGCGGAACAAAACTACCCGTCGCTGATCGAGCGGCTGCCGCGAAGCATTCGCGCGATGCTCCCGCCCCGGCTGCAGGATCGCAAGCCGGAAACGCCCACCGCTTACGAGTTCCTCGCGCGAAAAAGGCTGGAAACGGGGTTTGCCATTCTATCGCGGGGGGAAATGGTACTGACCGACCGGCTCCACGCCCACATCCTCTCGATACTCCTGGGAAAGCCCCATGTCGTCCTCGACAACAGCTACAGGAAAATCGGGAACTTTGCTGACGCCTGGACGGATCAGGCCGGGTTCGTTCGGGCGGATAGTACAGCGGATGCCATTGAACTGATCAAGGGCGCAGCGCCTTCAGAATAACGACAGAGGCTCGGACATTCCTAGCGCGGTAGCTGATCGCGCGCCTGCTGCTCGATCACTTCGAGCTCGGAAATCGTCTTGTCGATTGCGTCGCGCTGGTGACGCAGTTCCTCGATGCGATCCTCCACCTGTTGCAACAGGTGGCGCATCTGGCTCTCCTTGCCGCGGTCGGCATCGTAGAGAGACAGGAATTCCCCGATTTCGCGAATGGAGAAACCAAGCCGCTTGCCGCGCAGGATCAGCTGCATCCGGCCCATCTCGCGTCGCGAGTAGACCCGCATTGCGCCCACCCGGCGCGGCTGGATCAGGCCTTTGTCTTCGTAGAAGCGCAAGGTGCGTTGGGTCACGCCCAGCTCCTCCGAAGCCTCGGCGATGGACTTCAGACCCTCGCCGTTCGCGGGCGCGTCCGATTGCGCCGTGTCGGTCACGTCGATCCCCCCGCTTTGCGCGCGGCGGCCTTGGCGCGCTCTTCGGCTACCAGCTCCTTCTTCTCCAGCTTGCCGACCAGCGTCTTGGGCAGTTCAGGGCGGAATTCGTAAGCGTCGGGCATTTCAATGGGGCTGAGCCGCTCCTTGAGGAAGGCGTGAAGCTCGGACTCGGAAAGATCCATGCCATCGTGCAGGGCGATGAACAGCTTCGGGGCTTCACCCCGGTAGTCGTCGGGGATGCCAATCGCAACGGCTTCCTTCACCGCCGGATGTTCGTAGGCCGCGTCCTCGATAATGCGCGGATAGACGTTGTAGCCCGAACACAGGATGATGTCCTTGATGCGGTCGACCAGGAACAGATAGCCGTCCTCGTCGAGATAGCCGATATCGCCTGTGCGCAGCGCGCCATCGATAAAGGCGGTGTCGGTGGCGTCGGGGCGGTTCCAGTAGCCTTTCATAAGCTGCATTCCCCGCGCGCAGACCTCCCCGCGCTCGCCCGGAGCCTTGCAACATTCGCCCGTTTCGGGATCGCGGATTTCGATGATCGTGTGCGGAAATGCCGGGCCAGCCGAGTTTTCCTTCACAGGCGTTCTCCCAAGCAGCGGGTTGCAGGTGATGATCGGAGAGGCCTCGGTCAGCCCATAGCCTTCCGAGATTGGCGACCCAGTGCGCCGCTCATACTGGGTGCGCACTTCGAGCGGCAGCGGCGCGCCGCCCGAGATCGATGTGCGGACCATCGAGAGGTCGGGCACCTTGTCTTCGGGTAGCGAGCCAATGGCGTTGTAAATCGTGGGTACGGCGAAAATCTGCGTGGGCGGCTTACGCTTCACCGTCGCCAGCACCTCGTCCATCACGAAGCGCGGGAGGAGCACCAGTTCACTGGCGGTGTCGATCCCGTAATTGAGCACGCAGGTGAGCCCAAAAACGTGAAACAGCGGCAACACGCCAAGCGTACGCTCCTGCACAGCGCGCTCGTTGCCTACGTGCAGCATCATCTGTGCAGAGTTCGCCGCAAGGCTGGCATGGGTAAGCATCGCA
Organism: Aurantiacibacter flavus; assembly: GCF_039710615.1. Taxonomy (NCBI): domain Bacteria; kingdom Pseudomonadati; phylum Pseudomonadota; class Alphaproteobacteria; order Sphingomonadales; family Erythrobacteraceae; genus Aurantiacibacter; species Aurantiacibacter flavus. The sequence goes on along the minus strand of NZ_JBDLBR010000001.1, from coordinate 511,404 downwards.
CCCTTGGGCCTGCCGGTGGTGCCGCCGGTATATTGAAGGACGGCCACGTCGTCGGGCGTGATCTCCGCCCTCTGCGCGAGCGGCGCATGGGCGGCGAGGCGGCGATAGTCGAGGTAGTCCACACCGGCGCGCTTTTTTGCAAGGTCACCACGCTTCAGCGTGCGCAGGCCGAGACTTTGCCAGAATGGCAGCACATCGGCCATCGGGCACAGCAGAATACGTTCAAGCGCGCTCTTGCCGTGTGCCGCAGCGACCTTGCCGTGCAAGGCTTCGAGATCGGGCACGGCAATGATTTTCGCGCCCGAATCGGCGATCAGGAATTCCAGTTCATGCTCGGAATATAGCGGATTGAGGTTCACCACGATTGCGCCCAGCCGCAGCACCGCGAAATAGACGATCACCGAATAGGGCGTGTTGGGCAGACACAGGCCAAGACGGTCGCCCTTCCCCAGCCCCACATCGGCCAGCCCGCCGGCCAGCCGGTCGACCGCTTCGCTCAGCTCGGCATAAGTCCATTCACGGCCAAGGAAATCCACCGCGACGCGGTCAGGGTAGGTGGTCACCGAATGGTCGAGCGCCTCGGTCAAAACCCGTTTGCGCAAAGCACCGGAAGCGTCGAGAATGCGGCTCGTATCGAGCGGCAGGATTTCCGATTCAGCCTGGTTCATCAGGCACCCTTTCCCGTTATGATGCGTTAGACTGCCGAAACCGCATCTTGATTTTGTTATGCTTGACGTATACGTCAACCTCTGAACTTTATCGTAACAAAACGGCGCAAAAGGTCAATCGCGCTGGAGAGAAGAGAGAAAGGCACCTTCCCCATGAGTCAGGCTGTTATCGCCGGATATGTCCGTTCGCCCTTCCATCCCGCATATCGCGGTGCGCTCGCCAAGGTACGCCCCGACGATCTGGCTGCCAACACCATCAAGGGCCTGATCGAGCGCACCGGGGTGAAGGCCGAGGATATCGAGGATCTGGTGCTCGGCTGTGCCTTCCCCGAGGGCGAACAGGGCTTCAACCTTGCGCGCCTCGTGGTGCTGCTGGCCGATCTGCCGCAATCGATTGGCGGGATCACGATGAACCGCTTCTGCGGCTCGTCGATGAGCGCGGTGCACTACGCAGCGGGCCAGATCGCGCTCGGCGCGGGCGAGGTGTTCGTCTGCGCAGGCGTCGAATCGATGAGCCGGGTGCCGATGACCGGGTTCAACCCCATGCCCAATCCTGAGCTGGCCAAGCGCAGCGCCGCCTATCTCGGCATGGGCGACACCGCCGAGAACGTGGCCAAGAAGTACAACCTTTCGCGCGCGGCGCAGGAAGAGTTCGCCGTCGCCAGCCAGAAGAAGGCGGGGGCCGCGGTCGAAGCGGGCAAGTTCAAGGACGAGATCGTGCCGATCCAGACCGCCGACGGGCTGGTAGAAGTCGATGGCACGCCGCGCCCCGGCACCACGGCGGAAGACCTCGCCGGGCTGAAGCTCGCCTTTGACGAGAACGGCAGTGTCACCGCGGGCACCTCGTCGCCGCTGACCGATGGCGCGGCGGCGCTGCTGGTGTGCTCGGAAGACTACGCCAAGGCCAACGGGCTGCCGGTGCTGGCCAAGATCAAAAGCATGGCGATCTCCGGCTGCGCGCCCGAGATCATGGGCATCGGCCCGGTCGAAGCGACCAAGAAAGCGCTTAAGCGGGCCGGCCTCACCATGGACGATATCGACATCGTGGAGCTGAACGAGGCGTTCTCCAGCCAATCGCTTGCCTGCATCGGCGACCTCGGCATCCCCACCGAGAAGATCAATCTCGACGGCGGCGCCATTGCCATCGGGCACCCGCTTGGCGCCACCGGCGCGCGGATCACCGGCAAGGTCGCCCAACTACTGAAGCGCGAGGGCAAGAAATATGCGCTCGCCACCCAGTGCATCGGCGGCGGCCAGGGCATCGCCACCATTCTGGAGGCCGAATAATGAGCGACGCAAACGTTTCTGGGCAGATCAAGAAAGTCTGCGTGATCGGTGCTGGCACCATGGGTGCCGGGATCGCCGCGCAGGTCGCCAATGCGGGCGTGCCGGTGCTGCTGCTCGACATCGTCCCCAAGGATAGCGACAACCGAAATGCCATCGCCGAAGGCGCGGTGGCCAAGATGCTCAAGACCGACCCCGCCCCCTTCATGGGCAAGCGCGCGGCCAAGCTGGTCGAGACGGGCAATATCGAGGACCATCTGGACAAGGTTGCGACATGCGACTGGGTGATCGAGGCGATCATCGAACGGCTCGACATCAAGCAGGACTTGTATGCCAAGCTGGAAAAGGTCCGCACGCCGGGCACGGCGGTGAGTTCGAACACCTCGACCATTCCGCTCGCCCATCTGACCGATGGCCGCTCGGACGAATTCAAGCGCGACTTCCTTATCACCCACTTCTTCAATCCGCCGCGCTACATGCGGTTGATCGAGATCGTGGCTGGCCCGCAGAGCGATCCGGCCACCGTCGCCAAGGTAAGCGACTTTGCCGACCGCAAGCTCGGAAAGACGCCGGTCGATTGTGAGGATTCGCCCGGCTTTATCGCCAACCGCATCGGCACCTTCTGGATTCAAGCCGCGGTAAACGCTGCCTTCGATATGGAAATTTCCATCGAAGACGCTGACGCCATTGGTGGCAAACCGATGGGTGTGCCCAAGACCGGCATTTTCGGCCTGATCGACCTGATCGGGCTCGACCTGATGCCCTATCTCCAGAAGAGCCTCACCAGCACCCTGCCCGCCGACGATCCCTACCAGAAGATCGCCCGCAGCGAAGCGCTGATCGAAAAGCTGATTGGCGAAGGCTACACTGGCCGCAAGGGCAAGGGCGGGTTCTACCGCATCAACCGCGAGGGCGGCGGCAAGGTCAAGGAAGCGATCGACCTCAAGTCAGGCGAATACTCCGCCGCGCGCGGATCGAGCGTGGTGCGCGGTTCGGCGGCCAAGGGCAACCTCGCCAAGCTGATCTCCATCCCCGGCAAAGTCGGCGACTATGCCTGGGCCATTCTCGGCCCCACCCTCTCCTATTCCGCCTCCATCGTGCCTGAGGCGACGCAGACCATCGTCGGCGTCGATGACGCGATGAAGTTGGGCTACAACTGGAAGTCCGGCCCGTTCGAGATGATCGACAAGATCGGCGCGGCCAAGCTGGTCGAGCGGCTGAAGGCCGACGGCCTGCCAGTGCCGCCGCTGCTCGAACAGGTGGGCGACGGTACGTTCTACCGGGTCGAGAACGGCAAGCGCCAGTATTTCGGCACCGATGGCGAGTATCACGATGTGGTGCGTCCCGAGGGCGTGCTGCTGCTGGAGGACATCAAGCTCTCTGCCGAGCCGATCATTAAGAATGGCTCCGCCGCACTGTGGGACGTAGGCGATGGAGTCGCCTGTCTCGAGTTCACCGGCAAGATGAACACGCTCGAAGGCGATGTCATGAAGCTGATCCAGCAGGCCGTTCCCGTGGTCGCGAAGGACTTCAAGGCGCTGGTGGTCTACAACGAAGGCCCGGCTTTCTCGGCGGGGGCCAACCTTGGCCTGGCAATCTTCGCGATGAACATCGCGGCGTGGAGCGAGGTGGAAAAGCTGGTCAAGGGCGGACAGGCCGCGCTGAAGGCGCTAAAGTATGCGCCCTTCCCTGTTGTCGCTGCGCCCACTGGGCTTGCGCTTGGCGGCGGCTGCGAGGTCTGCCTCAACTCGGACGCGATCCAGCCTCATGCCGAGACCTATATCGGCCTCGTCGAAACAGGTGTCGGCATCATCCCCGGCTGGGGCGGCTGCGGCGAGATGCTCGAACGCTGGATCGACAATCCGCGCCATCCCAAGGGGCCAATGGCGGCCGTTAGCAAGGTGTTCGAAATCATCTCCACCGCCACGGTTGCCAAGAGCGCCGCCGAGGCCAAGGAGCTGGGCTTTGTTCGGCAGAGCGACCAGATCACCATGAACCGCGACCGGCTGCTGTTCGATGCCAAGCAACGCGCGCTAAGCATGGCTGAAGGCTACCAGCCGCCCGAAAAGCCCGAGTTCCGCCTGCCCGGCGCATCGGGTCGCGCGGCGCTCAAGCTGGCGGTCGATGGTTTCCGCAAACGCGGCATCGCCACCCCGCATGACGAGGTTGTCGCCGAAGAGCTGGCCTATGTCCTCACCGGCGGTGACACCGATCCGACCGAAGTCGTCACCGAAGACCAGCTGCTAAAGCTGGAATTCGAGGGCTTCATGCGGCTGGTCCGCAATCCGAATTCGCAGGCGCGGGTCGAGCATATGCTCGAAACCGGCAAGCCGCTCAGGAACTAAGGGAGAGACGCGATGCAAGTCTATGAGGCCCCCATTCGCGACATGCGCTTCGTGCTCGAAGAGCTGCATAACGACGATGGCTTTGGCGATGTCGAAGGGTTCGAGGATTTCGATTCCGATGTGACCACTGCCATTCTCGAAGAAGCCGGCAAGCTGTGCAAGGAAGTGCTGCTGCCGATCAACTGGTCGGGCGATCAGGAAGGCTGCAAGCTCGAAAACGGCACCGTCTCCACGCCCGAGGGCTTCAAGGACGCCTACAAGCAGTTCTGCGAAGGCGGTTGGGCCGGGCTCGGGGTGGCCGAGCAGTGGGGGGGCCAGAATGCGCCCCATGCGCTGGGCAAGATGGTCGAGGAGATGACCTGTTCGGCCAACCTCTCGTTCGGGCTTTACCCCGGCCTCACGGGCGGCGCGATGGTGGCGCTGGAGGCCCATGGCACCGACGAGCTGAAAGAGTTCTACCTGCCGAAGATGGCCAATGGCGAATGGTCGGGCACCATGTGCCTGACCGAGGCCCACTGCGGCACCGATCTCGGCATGCTTCGCACCAAGGCCGAACCGCAGGACGACGGCAGCTTCCTCGTTACCGGCAACAAGATCTTCATCTCGGCGGGTGACCATGACCTCACCTCGAACATCGTGCACCTCGTGCTGGCGCGCCTGCCCGATGCCCCGGCGGGCGTGAAGGGCATCTCGATGTTCCTCGTGCCCAAGTACCTGCCCAATGACGATGGCGAACCGGGTGAGCACAACAAGGCCGGGCCGACCGCGATCGAGCACAAGATGGGCCTGAAGGCCTCGGCCACCTGCCAGATGAGCTTCGACGGCTCGAAGGGATGGATGGTCGGCGAGCCGAACAAGGGGCTCGAGGCGATGTTCACGATGATGAACACCGAGCGCGTGGCTGTGGGCATCCAGGGCCTCGGCGTGGGCGAGATCGCCTATCAGTCGGCGGTCTACTACGCCAAGGACCGCTTGCAGGGCCGTTCGCTTTCGGGCGTCAAGAACCCCGATGGCCCGGCCGATCCGATCATCGTCCACCCCGACGTGCGCCGGATGCTGATGACGATGCGCGCCTATAACGAGGGCTGCCGCGCTCTGTCCGCATGGGTCAGCCGCGCGCTAGATGCCTCGCATTCCGCGCGTGAACCCGAGGTACGCGAACGAGCGACCGATTTCGTGGCGCTGATGACCCCGGTGGTCAAAGCCCTGTTCACCGATCTGGGCCACGAAAGTGCGCAACTGGCGGTGCAGGTCTATGGCGGGCACGGCTACATTCAGGAATCGGGCGTCGAGCAGTTCGCGCGCGACGCCCGGATCGCGCAGATCTACGAGGGTACGAACGGCATTCAGGCGCTCGATCTCGTGGGCCGCAAGCTGCCGCACCGGATGGGCCGGAACCTGCGCAGCTTCTTCCACCCGGTCTCGCAGTTCTGCGAAGATCATGCCTCCGATGCCGACATCGGCAAGCTGGTCGGCTCACTGCAGCAAAGCTTCGGCGCGCTCCAGCTTTCGACCGGGCACATCGCGCAGAAGGGCCTGAAAGATCCCGAGGAAGCGGCTGCGGCGGCGAGTGACTACCTGCGCCTGCTGGGCTTCGTCGCCATGGGTTATTGCTTCGCGAAGGCGGCCAAGGTCGCCCATGCCAAGCTGGCCGAGGGCACTTCGGAAGAAGGCTTCTACAAGGCCAAGCTCACCACCGTGCAGTTCTTCTTCGACCGTCTGCTGCCCGTCGCCACAGCGCAGTTCATGGCGATCAAGAGCGGCAAGGCGAGCATGATGGAGCTGCCCGAGGACGCGTTTTGAGCGCGAAGGTAGAGGCCTTCGCGCAGCGGCTGGCGATCCCCGCCATCGTTGCGCCGATGTTTCTTGTTTCGGGGCCCGACCTTGTAGTGGAATGTTGCAAGGCAGGCCTCGCGGGCACTTTTCCAGCGCTGAACCAGCGCTCCAGCGCCGGGTTCGACGAATGGCTCTGCGAGATCGAAGAGCGCTGCGGGCAAGATGCCGCGCCCTATGGCGTCAATCTGATCGTCCACAAGTCGAACCCACGCGTCGAGGCTGACCTTGAGATCTGCGTGAAGCACAAGGTGCCGCTGGTCATCACCTCGCTCGGCGCGGTGCCCGATCTGGTGGCGGCGGTGCATTCCTATGGCGGCCTGGCGTTTCACGACGTGGTCCAGCGCCGCCACGCCGAAAAGGCCGCCGAGGCAGGCGTCGACGGAATTATCGGCGTCGCCGCAGGGGCTGGCGGACATGCCGGCACGCTAAGCCCCTTCGCGCTGCTGAGCGAGATCCGCGAGGTGTTCGATGGCCCGCTGATCCTCTCGGGCGCGATGAGCCACGGGCGCCACATCGCCGCCGCGCAAATGATGGGAGCGCAGTTCGGCTATCTCGGCTCGCACTTCATCGCCGCCGCAGAAAGCATGGCGAGCGATCCGCAAAAGCAGATGATGATCGCCTCTGGCGCCAAGGACATCACCTATACCGACAAGGTCACCGGCGTTGGTGCCAACTTCCTTGCTCCAAGCCTGGCCGAAGCCACCCTGCCCGATGGGCACGGCGAGATGACGCTCAACGATGAGGCCCGCGCGTGGAAGACGATCTGGTCGTCCGGCCACGGCGTTGGCGCCACCCGCGCGGTGCGCTCTGCCGCCGCCATCTGCGAGCAGCTGATCGCGGAATATCGGGCAGCGCGCGCAGCTTTCTGCGAGTAATTCGCAAGCTCAACAGCATGACCTCGGCTCGGCTTGCGCTCGCGCCCGCGCACCCTTAAGAGGCTCGCCAAACCATATTTCCGCAAACATTCGCAAGAGACAGGGACAGTTCATGGCCAAAATCAAGGTGCTCAATCCGATCGTGGAGATCGACGGCGACGAGATGACGAAGATCATCTGGCAATGGATCCGCGAGCGGCTGATCCTGCCCTATCTCGACGTTGACCTGAAGTACTACGACCTCTCGGTCGAAAAGCGCGACGAGACCGACGACCAGATCACCATCGACGCCGCCAACGCGATCAAGGAATATGGTGTGGGCGTGAAGTGCGCCACCATTACCCCGGACGAGGCCCGCGTCGAGGAGTTCGACCTCAAGCAGATGTGGCGTTCGCCCAACGGCACGATCCGCAACATCCTGGGCGGCACCATTTTCCGCGAGCCGATCGTGATCGACAACGTGCCGCGCCTGGTGCCCGGCTGGACCGACCCGATCGTCGTCGGCCGTCATGCCTTCGGCGACCAGTATCGCGCCACCGACACCCTGATCCCCGGCGCGGGCAAGCTGCGCATGGTGTTCGAGGGCGAGGACGGCAAGGAAATCGACCTCCTCGTTCACACCTTCGATCAGCCCGGCGTGGCGGTCTCGATGTACAACCACGACGAGTCCATCCGCGACTTCGCGCGCGCCAGCTTCAACTACGGCCTTGATCGCGGCTGGCCGGTGTACCTGTCCACCAAGAACACCATCATGAAAAAGTACGATGGTCGCTTCAAGGACCTGTTCCAGGAAGTGTTCGACACCGAGGGCTTCAAGGAGAAGTTCGAGGAAGCCAAGATCTGGTACGAACACCGCCTGATCGACGACATGGTGGCCGCCGCGCTCAAGTGGAATGGCAAGTTCATCTGGGCCTGCAAGAACTACGACGGCGACGTGCAGTCCGACGTGGTGGCGCAGGGCTTCGGCTCGCTCGGCCTGATGACCAGCGTGCTGATGGCGCCCGACGGCAACACGGTGGAAGCCGAGGCTGCGCACGGCACCGTGACCCGCCACTATCGCCAGCACCAGCAGGGCAAGGCGACCAGCACCAACCCGATCGCCTCGATCTTCGCATGGACCCGCGGCCTGATGTATCGCGGCAAGTTCGACGACACCCCCGAAGTGGTGGCCTTCGCCGAAACGCTTGAGCGCGTCTGCATCGAGTGCGTCGAAAAGGGCAAGATGACGAAGGACCTCGCGCTCCTGATCGGTCCGAACCAGAGCTGGATGACCACCGAGCAGTTCTTCGAAGCCATCGTCGATGCGCTAGAAGTGGAAATGAAGGCGCAGGGCCTGGGCTGATCTGGCTATGCCTCGCGGAACGGCCCGCCGACCGCGAAGTTATGATAACGGGGCGCGCGACGGCGGTCGCGCGCCCCTTTTCGTGTCACAGGAGATTGCATGACCAAAGCCCGCCTCGAAGTCCGCGCCGCCGTTCCCGCCGACGTCCGCCGCATCGCAGCGCTCGCCAAGCGTGTTTACGAGGACTTCGTACCCTACACGCAGGGCGAAATTCGCGGACAGATCAACAATTACCCCGAGGGTTGCTTCGTCGCCGTGCTTGACGACAAGCTGGTCGGCTATTGCGCCACGATGCGTATCAGCGGTGAAAAAGCGCTGCGTCCGCACACCTGGGACGAGATCACCGGCAACGGCTATGGCAGCCGCCACGAGGCCACCGGGGAGTGGCTTTACGGCTATGAGATGTGCGTCGACCCGAAGGTGCGCGGCACGCGGATCGGGCGGCGGCTCTATGAAGAGCGCAGGTTCCTCGCCGAACAGCTCGAACTGAAGGGCATCGTCTTTGCCGGGCGCATGCCGAACCTTCAGAAAAGCTGGCGCCGGGTGGAGAGCGCCGACGACTATCTCGAAAAGGTCATCTCGGGCAAGATCCATGATCCGGTGCTGCGCTTCCAGCTCGCCAACGGGTTCGAGCCGCTGGGCGTGCTGCCCGGTTACCTGCCCGAGGATCGCCGCAGCCGAGGCAATGCGGTGCAGATGGTCTGGCGCAACCCCTTCGTCGATCAGGAGGCGAGTGCGCAGCTGTCCGTCCCGCGCGGGATCGAGAACGTCCGTATCGCCGTCTGCCAGTTGCAGGCGCGCGCAGTGAAGGACTTCGACGAGTTCATTCGCCAGGTGCAATATTTTGTCGATGTTGCAAGTGATTACGAAGCAGACTTCATTCTTCTTCCCGAGCTGTTCACGCTGATGCTGTTGAGCGCGGAAGAGGAGGAGCTGTCACCACTCGAAAGCATCGAGCTGCTCTCACGGTATACCCCGCGCATCCGCGAGGCGCTTTCGGAGATGGCACTGAGGTTCAACATCAACATCATCGGCGGCTCGCACCCCACGCGGATGGACGATGGCGACATCCACAATATCGCCATCGTGTGCCTGCGCGACGGCTCGATCCACGAGCGCGAGAAGATCCACCCCACCCCCAACGAAGCCTATTGGTGGAACATCAAAGGTGGCGACTCCATCGACGTGATCCAGACCGACTGCGGCCCGATCGGCATCCAGATCTGTTACGACAGCGAGTTCCCCGAACTCTCGCGCCGCCTTGTCGACCAGGGCGCACGCATAATCTTCGTGCCGTTCTGCACCGACAGCCGCCAGGGCTACATGCGGGTGCGCTATTGCGCGGCTGCGCGGGCAATCGAAAACCAGTGTTTCGTGGTGATGGCGGGCAACGTCGGCAACCTGCCCAATGTCGGCAACATGGACATCCAGTATGCCCAAAGCTGCATTCTCACCCCCTGCGACTTCCCCTTCGCGCGCGACGGCATCGCCGCCGAGGCGAGCGAGAACGTCGAAACACTGACGATTAGCGACGTGAACCTTGCCGATCTCTCCTGGGCGCGCGCCGAGGGTACGGTGCGCAACCTTGCCGACCGTCGACACGATCTTTACCGCATCGAGTGGAACGAAGACGGCGGCGGCTCAGGTGCGGGCGATGTGCAAGGCCCGGCCCCGCGTCGGGGACACGGGCCCGGCGGCGGCTGATCAGGCCGCCGCTTCCGGCGCGCCCGAGGTTGCCTTGCTCACGAGCCAGATCGCCAGCCACGCGGCGGCAAAGCCCGGGATGATCTCATAGACACCCGTCGCCTCGGCAGCGCCCGAGAAGATCCATGTGATCACCACGGCGGTGCCCGTGACCAGCCCGGCCAATGCGCCTGCGCCCGTCATTCCGCGCCAGATCAGCGACAGGATGATCAGCGGGCCGAAGGCAGCGCCGAACCCGGCCCAGGCGTTGGAGACGAGGCCAAGCACCTCGCTGTCCGGGTCGGCGGCAATGGCAATCGCCGCCACTGAAACCAGCAGCACGCAGATCCGTCCGACATTGACCATCTCGCGCTCGCTCGCCTGCTTGCGCAGGAACAGGCGGTAGAAGTCCTCGGTCAGCGAGCTGGAGCTGACCAGAAGCTGTGAACTGATCGTGCTCATGATCGCGGCCAGCAGCGCTGCCAGCAGGAAGCCGGTGACGAAGGGGTGGAACAGCGTGTTGGCCAGAAGGATGAAGATCGTTTCCGGATCGGCCAGTTCGATGCCGGGGTTCAGCTCGACATGCGCGCGGCCCACCAGCCCCACACCCAGCGCACCAATCAGTGCCACGAACATCCAGCTCATGCCGATGTTGCGGGCGGCTTTGATGCCGCCATCGCGCACAGCCATGAACCGCACGATGATATGCGGCTGGCCGAAATAGCCTAGGCCCCATGCAATGGCAGAAATGAAGCCAATCGCCGATAGCCCGCCGAACCAGCTGAGGAAATTGGGATCGACGTCGCGCAGCGTTGTGGCGACCGTGCCCACCCCATCATCGAAAATCACCACCAGCGGCATGACCACCAGCGCCACCACCATGATGCAACCCTGCACAAAGTCGGTAAGGCTCACGGCGAGAAAGCCGCCCACCATGGTATAGGCGAGCACCACGCCCGCAGTGAGCACGACGCCCGCCATATAGGGGCTCATGCCGAGAATCGGCTCATCAAGGAAGCTCGCCGCGAACAGCTTGCCGCCGCCGACCAGCCCCGCCGCGCTGTAGACCGAAAAGAAGATCACCACGATGACCGCCGAAACCACGCGCAGCGCAGTCGCCTTATCGGGGAAGCGGTTGGCGAGGAATTGCGGAATCGTCAGCGAATTGCCGTAAGATACGGTCTGCTCGCGTAGGCGCGGAGCCACGATCAGCCAGTTGACCAAGGCGCCGATAAACAGGCCGATGCCGATCCAAGCCTCGACCAGGCCTGACACATAAAGCGCGCCGGGCAGGCCGAGCAGCAACCAACCGGACATGTCCGATGCCCCGGCGGACAGCGCCGCGACAGCTGGTGGCAGGTTGCGGCCACCTAACAGATAGCCTTCGGAATCTTCTGTCGACTTGCGCCAGGCGTAAAGCCCGATGCCAAGCATGAGAATGAAATACAGGGCGAGCGAAATGAGGGTCGGCGTCTGCATGGCCCCTGACATACGGAAACAAGCCGCTTTGTCACCCTTCATAACAAAATTCGTCAGGAAGCTGCGTGCGCTTGCGCATTGCAGCAATATTGTCGTTGTCCTGCCATGCACTTTTGTCGATAACTGGCACCATGCATGGATCTGCCCACCTTTCGCCAATGATGTCCGATGCGCTAGTGATCCTGGGGGCGGCGGGGATCGTGATCCCGCTCTTCGCGCGCTTCCGGATCACACCGATCATCGGGTTCATTCTTGTCGGCCTGCTGGTCGGCCCCTATGGCCTCGGGCGCATGGTGGAGGATTATCCATGGCTCTACCATGTCACGATTTCAGAGCCGGAAGGCCTTGAGCCCTTCGCCGAATTCGGAATTATCCTGCTGCTGTTCACCATCGGGCTGGAGCTGAGCTTCAAACGCCTGTGGCAGTTGCGCAGGCTGGTGTTCGGGCTCGGCGCGCTCGAGATCGTGGTGATCGGGGCGCTGATTACTGCAATTCTCTATTACACCGGCCAATACTGGACAGGCGCACTGGCGCTGGGCCTTGCCCTCGCCTTTTCCTCGACCGCGCTGGTGCTGCCGATTTCGGGCACCACCTCGCCGGTGGGTCGGGCCGCTTTGTCGATGCTGTTGTTCGAAGACATCATGATCGTACCGGTGATCTTCCTGCTCGGCGCGCTCGCCCCTTATGCCGAGGCGGACGGGATGGCAGGCCTGCTATCGACTATCTGGCAGGGACTGTTCGTAGTGCTGATCATGATGGTGGGCGGGCGCATGGTCTTGCCGCGTCTGTTCGCCCAGGCCGCGCGCACCAAGAGCCCGGAGATATTCCTGGCCGCCTCGCTGCTGGTGGTCATCGGGGCGAGCCTCGCCACCACCGCCGTCGGCCTGTCGCCCATCGTCGGCGCGCTGATTGCCGGCCTGCTGATCGCCGAAACCGAGTATCATACCGAGGTTGAGGGGATCATGGAGCCATTCAAGGGTCTCGCGCTCGGCGTGTTCCTGCTCACGGTCGGCATGGGCATCGACTTTTCGATGGTGTGGGACAACCTCGGCACCATCGCGCTGGCTGTGGTCGGGATCCTGCTGCTCAAGGCCGTGGTAACCGGCGTGCTGCTGCGGTTCATGGGCGCGCGGCGGAGCACCTCGGTCGAAACCGGCATTCTGATGGCCAGCCCCTCGGAGACGACGCTGATCGTCCTGACTGCCGCCACCAGTGCGGCGCTGGTAAGCCGCGAGGTAGGCCAGTTCTGGCAGACCGTGACCGCAATCGGCCTTACCATCACCCCGCTTCTGGCCTTGCTCGGCAAGAACCTCGCGGGGCGGATGGATCCGGCGCCCACGCTTGAGGAAGTCGACGAAAACCCGCGTGCGCCGCATGTGGTGATCGTCGGTTTGGGTCGCGTCGGGCGCTTGGTGGCGCAAATGCTGGCGCGGCACGACAAGGCCTATATTGCCATCGATTCCAATCCCGACCTCGTTCAGGATGCACGGCGCGACGGCTATGTCGCGGTCTATGGCAATGCGATGCGCGCCGACGTGCTCGAAAAGCTGGGCATCGACACCGCGCCCGCCGTGATCCTGACCATGGACGAACACGTGCTGGCGCAGCAGCTGGTGCGCAAGCTGCGCGAACAGCATCCGGAGCTGCCGATTATCGCCCGCGCGCGCGACAGCGTCCACGCTGCCGAGCTATACCGCAGCGGCGCAACCACCGCCGTGCCCGAGACACTCGAAAGCTCGCTGCAACTATCCGAAGCCGCACTGGTCGATCTGGGCGTGGCAGTCGGCCCGGTGATCGCCTCGATTCACGAAAAGCGCGACGAGATGCGCGAAAAGATCCAGCAGGGTGCTGACCTTGCCGAAAAGCCGAAGCTGCGCACGAGCACGACGAACGGTTGACCGCGCGGGATACCGTTCACCCTCCCATGCGTTGATGCAGAAAGGAGGTTCGCATGAGCGACAAAAAAGATCCCACCAAGCCGACCAGCAACGATGAGAAGTTCAAGCCGCAGAACGTGGCAGACGGAAGTCCGTCAGGCGGTCAGAACGAGCGCGACATGAAGGACGTACCGCGCGGCAGCGAAGGCGAGCGCCGCCGCTCCGCACAGCATCGATCAGGCTGAGCCCGCGGACAGCAGGGCGCGCACGGCGGCAATGGCATCGTCGGCCTTGTCGCCGTCCGGACCGCCGCCCTGCGCCATGTCCGGGCGGCCGCCGCCGCCCTTGCCGCCAAGAGCTTCCACGCCCGCGCGCACCAGATCGACGGCGCTGAAGCGATCGGTCAGATCGTCGGTGACGGCGGCGGCGAAGGCGGCCTTGCCCTCATTGACCGCGCATATCGCCGCAACCCCTGACCCCATCCGGCCCTTGGCTTCATCAAGCAGCCCCCGCAGTTCCTTGGGGTTCATGCCCTGCAGAACCTGGCCCGAGAAGGCGACGCCGCCTATGTTCTCGTCCGCCGCTGGCGCGACACCGGTCGCACCGCCGCCGCCGAGTGCCAGCTGCTTCTTCGCATCGGCCAGCTCGCGTTCGAGTCGCTTGCGTTCATCAACCAGTGCAGCAACCCGCTCCTCGACCTCGTCAGGCGAGGTCCGCAGCGTGTTGGCGACCGCCTTCAAGGCCTCTTCTCGGCCTACCACCCATTGGCGCGCGGCCTCGCCGGTCAACGCCTCGATCCGGCGCACGCCCGAGGAGACGGCGCTTTCCGACACGATGCGGAACAGCGCAATATCGCCCGTCGCGCGCACATGGGTGCCACCGCACAGCTCGACCGAATAGGTCCTCCCCGAGCCGCCGAAATTGTCCTGCCCCATCGAGAGTACGCGCACTTCCTCACCGTACTTCTCGCCGAACAGCGCCATGGCCCCGGCCTCGATGGCATCATCAGGGCTCATCAGCCGGGTGGTGACTTCATTGTTCGCGCGAATCTGCGCGTTCACCTCGGATTCAATTGCGGAGATGTCCTCGGAGGTCAGCGGCTTGGGATGCGAGAAATCGAATCGCAGCCGCTCCGCTGCCACCAGCGAGCCCTTCTGCGTCACGTGGTCGCCAAGCTGACTGCGCAACGCCGCATGCACGAGGTGCGTGGCCGAGTGGTTCGCCCGGATCGCATCGCGCCGTTCGGCATCGACCGCAAGGTGAACGGTGTCACCCACGCTGATCTGCCCGGCCTCAATGGTCCCGTGCATCGCGTGGAGCCGCCCGAGCGGCTTGGAGGTGTCGGTGATCGCGATCTTGAGGCCATTGTCGCCAGTCACGACCCCGGCATCGCCCGACTGCCCGCCACTCTCGCCATAGAACGGCGTCTGGTTGGTGAGCAGGATCATCTCCTGCCCGGCATCGGCGCTGGCGACCTCCTTGCCATCGACCACCAAGGCGACCACCCGGCCCTCGCCCTTGTCGGCGGTATAGCCGGTGAACTCTGTCGCGCCTTCGCGCTCAACCACGTCGAACCAGACCTCGCTGTCAGCCGCCGCGCCCGAGCCCTTCCACGCCGCACGCGCTGCCGCCTTCTGCTGCGCCATCGCCGCATCGAAGCCCTCGCGGTCGACGCCGATGCCGCGCGAACGCAGCGCGTCCTCGGTCAAATCATAAGGGAACCCATAGGTGTCGTAGAGCTTGAAGGCCGCCTCACCGGGCAGGTTCGTGCCCTCGCCCAGCGTGGCAACTTCATCGTCAAGCAGGCGAAGCCCCTTTTCCAACGTTTGCCGGAAGCGCGTTTCCTCGCGTTCGAGCACCTCGGTGATCAGCGCCTGCGCCCGCGACAGCTCGGGGTAAGCCTGCCCCATCTCGGTTACGAGCGCGGGCACGAGGCGGTGCATCAGCGGACGGTCGGCGCCGAGCAAGTGCGCATGGCGCATGGCGCGGCGCATGATGCGACGCAGGACATAGCCGCGTCCCTCATTAGAGGGCAGCACGCCGTCGGCGATAAGGAAGCTGGTCGAGCGCAGGTGATCGGCAATCACGCGGTGGCTGGCGATCTGCTCACCCTCGGCCTTGGCCTTCACGAGGTCTTCGCTGGCCTCGATCAACGCGCGGAAGGTGTCGGTCTCGAACACATTGTGCACGCCCTGAAGCACGGTCGAAATGCGTTCGAGCCCCATGCCGGTGTCGATCGACGGACGCGGCAGGTCGCCGACGATGGCGTCGGCTTCCTGAATGTGCTGCATGAATACGAGATTCCAGATCTCGACAAAGCGGTCGCCATCCTCGTCGGGCGATCCCGGCGGGCCACCGGCGATCTCCGGGCCGTGGTCCCAGAAGATTTCCGAACTGGGGCCGCAGGGGCCATCCGAGCCCATAGCCCAGAAATTGTCCTTGGTGGCGATACGGATGATGCGCTCGTCGGGGAGCCCCGCGATCTTGCGCCAAAGCTCGGCGGCCTGATCGTCGGTGTGATAGACGGTGACCAGCAGCCGCTCGGGATCGAGGCCAAGCTCGCGCGTGACCATGCCCCAGGCCAGTTCGATCGCGCGTTCCTTGAAGTAGTCGCCGAAGCTGAAGTTGCCGAGCATCTCGAACAGCGTGAGATGGCGGGCAGTATAGCCGACATTATCAAGATCGTTGTGCTTGCCGCCGGCGCGCACGCACTTCTGGCTGGTCGTCGCGCGCGGAGCGGGCGGCGTCTCAAGTCCGGTGAAGACGTTCTTGAACGGCACCATCCCCGCGTTGACGAACATCAACGAAGGATCGTTGTAGGGAACCAGCGGTGCCGACGGCACAACCGTGTGATCGTTGGCCGCGAAGTAGTCGAGAAACGCGCGGCGAATGTCGTTGGTCGATTGCATCGCGTCGAATTAGGGCCTGTTCGCCTGCTCGACAAGCATGTTACGCGCACAATGGTCAGGCTCGTGCGCCTCGTACACCACCAGTCCGACCTCCTAGCTACGCTGTGCGGAGACCAGCCAGGCCGCAGCCGGCAGCGAAACGATACCTTCGCGACAGTTGCGCTCCGATAACGCGTCGAGCTTGGTCAGGAAGGTCTGGCGCTCATCTTGATCCAGCTCGCCAAGGGCCCTGGCAGCGGGGCCGATGGTGCAGAAGTAATCGCGCGCATCGGCCACCGGGTCTTCACCTGTGCCCACGATCATCGGAAACTCGACAGGCGCGAAGGTTATGTCTGTCCACCCGGCGGCGGAAAGTATCTGCTCGACATAGGATGCATCAGCAAAGGCAAAGGGGCCAGGCGCGCGAGGATCTGATTGGGCCGGCTGCGGCAGCAGGCGCGCGACCTCAGTCATGAAAGGGTTGAGCGAAGGCGCTCGAAAGCACGAAAACAACAGCTTTGCCGAAGGAGCCGCAACAGCAGCCAGGTTGGCGAAGGCAGCCGTAGGATCGCCGAAAAACATCACGCCATGACGCGAGATCAGTTGATCAGGTGCGAAGGCATCTTCTGGCCTCCAGGTGGAGGCGTCGTGGCAGACGAAAGTGACATTACCGAATCTCTCGCCGCGAGCCTGCGCCGCCTCGACAAGGTGCGGCGAGATGTCGAGGCCGCACACCTGCACGGCCGGACGGTTACGTGCGACAGCCAGTGACAGCTCGCCAGCGCCGCAGCCGATATCGAGGACCTCGCGAAACTCCAGGCTACGTAAACGGGTAAGGAGACGATCGGTGAGAATGCCGAAGCTGCGGTCGGTCCGGCGCCAGTTGTCGGCCCAGCTTGCGCCTTGGCTTCCCTGCCAGTCAGTCTTGTCCAATATGCCATCCCCCTGCTTGATGGTCGGTTTCGCCAGTTCTGTTTCGATGTCATTGCAGCTCATGCACCGAAACACCGCGATGGCTCAAGTCCGGGCCAGTGCGAATGCGAGGAAGCCGACGCTCGGACACGGTATAAGTGTCTTCGCGCCGGCTCCGGTTCGCAAGGGGGGCTGCTGTCATCGCTGCCCGACCCTTCTTGAGGATCAGTCGTCGGAGTCCGCGTCCGGCCCCGTCATCATCTCCTCGGCGACCGCATCGGTCTGGCTGCGAATCGCAGCTTCGATCTGGTCGCAAATCTCGGGATTTTCCTTCAGGTAAGTTTTGGCGTTCTCGCGGCCCTGGCCGATGCGGATGCTATCGTAGCTGAACCACGAACCCGCCTTCTCGACCACGCCGGCCTTCACGCCGAGGTCGAGGATCTCGCCGATCTTTGAAATGCCCTCGCCATACATGATGTCGAACTCGACCTGCTTGAACGGCGGGGCCACCTTGTTCTTCACCACTTTCACGCGTGTCGAGTTACCGGTAACCTCGTCACGGTCTTTAATTGCCCCGGTGCGGCGGATGTCGAGGCGGACAGAAGCATAGAATTTCAATGCGTTACCGCCGGTCGTCGTTTCCGGGTTGCCGTACATCACGCCGATCTTCATGCGCAGCTGGTTGATGAAGATCACCATGCACTTCGAACGGTTGATCGAACCGGTGAGCTTGCGCAGACTCTGGCTCATCAGGCGGGCCTGCAGGCCGACATGGCTGTCGCCCATCTCGCCCTCGATCTCGGCGCGCGGCACCAGTGCAGCCACCGAATCGACCACCAGCACGTCAATCGCATTCGAGCGCACCAGCGTGTCCACGATCTCCAGCGCCTGCTCGCCGGTGTCGGGCTGCGACACGATCAGCTCGTCGATATCGACGCCCAGTTTCTTCGCATAGACGGGATCGAGCGCATGTTCGGCATCGACGAAAGCCGCCGTGCCGCCCCCCTTCTGCGCCTCGGCGATCACGTGCAGCGCGAGCGTTGTCTTACCCGAGCTTTCCGGGCCATAAACCTCGATCACGCGGCCTTTGGGCAGGCCCCCCACGCCCAGCGCAATATCGAGGCCGAGCGAGCCGGTGGAAATCGCTTCCACCTGCATGGCTTCCTTCTGCCCCAGCTTCATGGCGGAGCCCTTGCCAAAGGCGCGATCAATCTGTGCGAGAGCGGCGTCCAGCGCCTTCTGACGGTCCACGGTTTTGCGATCCTCTTCAACCAGCTTCAATTGGGTAGCCATGACACGGTCTCCGCTCTGTCGCTAGGGCCTCATGCCCTTCGTCCACGAGACCGGTGTACCCACTTTGTTCCATGAGAACAAGAGTGGAACATAAAATTTCCTACATTTTTCCTGCTTAGCACCGCAAAACGCAGGATCAGCGCAGGGTCGAGCGCATCTGCCAGTCGAAATCGGTGGTCGAATTTTCCGCGATCTGCACCTCGACATAGCGGGCGCCATTCTTCGTCAGCAGGCGCTCACGCGGGAAGCGATAGTCCCACCCGGCTTCCCGCCCGAGCATGATTCGCATGGTCACTCTATGCGGATTGGCATTGGTGACGCGCGCGCGCATCGGCATCCAGCGCTCGCCATACGAATCGGGCTCGGCCGCGCCGAGCCGCGCGCACTGCGTGAACACCTGGGGACTTTGGCCGATATCCAGCTCGACATCCTGCCCCACGGCATAGTCTCGCAGGTCCAGCTCGCTCACCAGCAGGTTGCCCGCCGGCGACGGCTCGAACAGCGCCATATTGCCGAGCGGCAGCGCCGCGCCGAGGCCGTGCGCCTCGTCGTTCTTCGTGACCAGCATCAGCGTGGCGGGAGTGAAATCAGCCCGATCTTCGCGGCTCGGAAAGGGCGTCCACGGTACGCATTGGTCGGCGCGATAGACGATCCGCCCTTCGACCTCAGGCCGGTCGAGGAAGGCGATCTGCTTGAGGCCCTTGGCTGAAACCGTCACCGGCTCAGGCACGCGATAGAGCTTGAGGTCGCCCAGATCTTCCTCGGTCGCCCGCATCGTCGCGGTGACGACGATTTCCTCGTCAGCCTCCGCGCGCGCGCGCATCGCGACGGGCGCATACATGACCATGGGCGCAGGCGGAGGGGCGGGAGGATTGAAGTAGAGTTCTGGCGACCCGGCAGCGGTGCTGCCGATCGGATAGCAGGTGAGTCGCAGCGGACGCGCACGCGGAGGCTCTGCCAGACCCTCGAAGTCGCTCTCGACGTTGATCGTGCCGGCGACGGCCATAAGCTCGGCGTTCTCGAAGCTCTGGCCGTTGTCGTTGAGCACCGTCAGCCAGCTTACCAGCCTTAACCGCGCGTCCTCGCGCGCGCCCGCTTCGACGAGCGTGGCGACATAGTTCGCCTCCCAGTCGAAACCCCAGGCGAGGTACGACAACGTCACCGTGTAGGTGCCGCCGCTCGCATCGCGGGTGTCGATGGAGAACACTGGCTCGGACGAGAGCCCCGCGGGTATGCGATCGAAGGCAAGGCTTTCGGGCAGGCCCGAGCAGCGCACCGGCTCGAACCCCTCGCTGGTTTGCAGGACGAGGCCGCCATCGGCGCGGGTGCGGACCACGGCACTCTCGCTCGTCTGCGCGCCGGTGCCCGGATTGGTGCGGGTGATGCGGACACGGTTGCCGAGCGTCCCGTCGACCAGCGCGGCGGGGCTCAGGAGGTCGGCATTGCGGTTCTTCTCGATGGTGCCGCCGGGAAGGCCCGTGACGATGGCCGAGACCGCCACCATCCCCTCGGCCACGCCGGTGAAGCGGATGCGCGATTCGCCCGGTGGCAGCGTGACCGTACGGACTTCGGAGATCATCGCGAAGCCTTGCGGGTTGTCGCGGTCGAGCCGGTCGCCGGGGGCGCGGTTGGGGTCGCGGTAGATGGTGACGGCTTGTTCGGTGGGGGCGGAGGCTTCGATTGTTGGGCGGTCTTGCGCGGCGGTGGGGGCGGAGAAGCACAGGGCCAATGTGAAGAGCGCAACAGCTCCTCTCCCGTTTACGGGAGGGGCTGGGGGTGGGAATGGGCCCGCAGGGCCCACCCCGCTGCGACTAGACAGCAAGCTGCCAAGTCTCGCTGCCCCTTCCGTAAACGGGAGGGGAGTTTTATTGCTGGATCTTCTGAGGCGCACCACCCGCGCCCTTAGTACTTCGTCTCGTAAGTCACGCGGACCACGCGCTCGCCATTGGCGGGCACGGTCACGCGGTAGAGGCGGGTATCGGCGTTCAGCTGCTCGCCTGCGATATCTTCCGAGACCACGCGATAGTCATTGGCCCAGTAGCCGCGATCGAGCCCCGATTGGCGGAATTCGACTGTGACCGGCTCGCTCTTCGCATTGGTGAAGCTGTAGCGCATCGTGGTGCGATAGTAGTCGACCGCCCGGTCGACCTCGACTTCGCGGGTCACCTCGCCATTCTCGATCACGCGGTAACGCGCCGAGCGCTCATAGTCGGCGGCGGTGATCTTGTCGCGGCGCTCGACCTCGACCTTGCTGTACACGTCGAAAGCATCGCCGGTGCGTAGAGACAGCACGCTGCCCATCGGGGTGTGGCCGATGGAATTCTCGCCAATGAACTGCGGGTTTCCACTCGCATCGCGCTGGTAGAACCGCACCGTGCCGGCAGGCAGCGCATCGCCCAGCCCGCCTTCGCGCGAGGAATTGAAGCTGATCGCAGAAGACACGCTCTGCCAGTCGTCCCATGTCGCCAGCCAGCCCGCGCCCGCCGAATAGACGCGGTTTGCGGGAACGCCCTGCACGTCAAGGAAGCTGACCTGCTTGGTCTGATTGTTCGCAATCGTGGTGCGGCCCTCGATCGGGTAGAGATAGAAGTCGCCCAGCCGTTCGCGATCGGCGTTCTGGGTGCCCGGACGCACCATATCGCTGCGGCGCACATTGCGGCCACCGCCCACATTGCCTGCCACCAGCAGTGTGTCGGCATTGGTGAAGGTGGTGCCGGTGGTGTTGGTGAGCGTCACCCATCCCTGCATGTCGACCGTGCCCCGCGCTTCGTCGAACAGCGCGACATAGTCGCTCGACCAGCCGAGGCCGGGGGTGAGATAGCGGATCGACGCGGGCCGCGTTCCGCCGCGCGAACTTTCAAGATTCACCGACAGCGTGGGCCGCGCCCGCAGGTTCGGTGGCAGCTGGTCGAAGATCACCCGCACCGGCAGGCCATCGTCGCGCAGCACCTCGACCTGTCCGTTCACGCGGATCACCACCCCGCCCACGGTCGAGAGCACCTCGGCACGCTGGCGGGTTTCCGCACCGGTGGCGGGATTGGTGCGGATCAATGTGACCTCCTGACCCACGGCCTTTTCCATCAGCTTTTGCGGGGTGAGCAGGTCGAAGTCGAAGTTCTGTTCGATGATCGTGGTGTCGGCGGCGTTGAAGCTCAGTGTCTCGGGCCGGATCATCGCCGAGACATCGGGAAAGGTCACAGTCGAGCGCCCGCGCGCGATATCGAGCTGGCGCACGTCCTGCACCAGGCTCTGGCCGTTGTTGTAGATCGTAACCGCAAGATCGCCCTGCGCGCTCGGCTCGTTGGGGTCGCCTTGCGCAGAGGCGCTCGCGGCAGTGGCAGCGAGCAGGCAGGCAGCGAAGGTGGTGCGGGCGTGGCTGAGCATCTGGCGAATCTTCCCTCTCGTAAAGCTTACATTGAGGTAGCACGGCCTGAGCGCGCGCTGAACGGCCTGCTTGATCGAGGGTCAGCTCCTGCGCGAGCTGGTGGTCAGCACCTCGGCAACCTTGTCGGCGATCTGCTGCACACTGAAAGGCTTGGGAATGAAGTGCATGGCGACAATGTCGATCTGGTCACGCAGCTGCGCCTCGGCATAGCCCGACATGAACAGGATCGGCAGCTCGGGCGCAACTTCGCGGATCGCCAGCGCCATGGCTGGGCCGTCCATCGCGGGCATCACTACGTCGGATACGACGAGATCGAACTGCTGACCGCCGCGCACGATTTCCAAGCCTTCGTCGCCATCGCTGGCGGTTGTCACCTCATAGCCCTGCCGCGTCAGCGCGCGTTCGGCCACTGCGCGCACCATGTCTTCGTCTTCGACCAGCAGGATGCGTCCGCCGCCTGCCCAGTTGCGCGCTTCCTCGACAGCTTCGGTCTTCTTCAGCTCTTCCTCGCTCGCCTCGTGCACGGGCAGGTAGATCGTGAACCGGGCGCCGACAGGCTTGCCATCGGCCCCCTTCACATTGCTGGCGAAGATAAACCCGCCCGACTGCTTGACGATGCCATAGACCGTCGACAGGCCCAGGCCGGTGCCCTTGCCCACGTCCTTGGTGGTGAAGAACGGTTCGAAAATCTTCCCGATCACCGCAGGAGCGATCCCGCCGCCGGTATCCTCGCAGATCAGCGCAGTATATTCCCCGGCAGGGATGATTTCAGAACCCATGCGCCGGATATCGCGCGCCTCCACTCGCCGGGTGGTGAAGGTTAGCATCCCACTCGCGCCCTCACCCCCGCCGCTCGACTGGATCGCGTCGCGCGCATTCACAGCGAGGTTTATGATGACCTGTTCGAGCTGACGCGGATCGGCGCGCACGGCGCCAAGGTTGCGATCGTGCCGCACCTCAAGCGTGATCTTCGCGCCAAGCAGCCGCTTCAGCATCTGCGTGACCTCGCTCATCACATCAGGCAATTGCAGCACTTCGGGCTGCAAGGTCTGCTGGCGCGAGAAGGCGAGCAACTGGCGGGTCAGGCTCGCGGCGCGGTTCGAGTTGGCCTTGATCTGCTGGATATCGTCATAATCGCTATCGCCCGGTGTGTGGCGCAGCAACATGAGGTCGCAATAGCCGATGATCGCGGTCAGCACGTTGTTGAAATCGTGCGCGACGCCGCCCGCGAGCTGGCCCACCGCCTGCATCTTGGTCGCCTGCGCAACCTGGCGGCGCAGGCGCGTCTCCTCGGTGGTGTCGGCAAGGCTCAGCAGCACCGCCGCCTCGCCCATCCCGCGCACACCCGCAAGCCCGAGGCTCGCCGGTTCGTCGGGCTCGACCGAGAGCCGCACGGCAATGTCGCCGCTCGACGCGGGGCCTTGCGCATAGCGGCGCACGGCATCGCTCATCGCGGTCTTGTCGCGGGCGATCACGAGGTCGGAGGGATAGGGCGGCAGGTTGTGCGCATCGAGCCCGGCGGCACGGCGGAACGCGGGATTGGCGAACAGGAACCGCCCGTCGCGGTCGGTCATCGCGAGCCCCAGCGGCAGTTGTTCGAGCAGCGCCTCGAGCTGTCCCGCCTGCCCCTTGGCATCGCCGCCGGTGCCGCCCAACCCCATCCCGGCATCGATCAGGAGCATCAGCGACGCAGGCTCGACCTCGGCAGGGGCCGTGCCCGCAAGCGGCGCAGGTTCGGCCTCCGGAGGCGAGAGCGGAACCTGCCACAGCGTCTGCGGCGATCCCTTGCGACCCTCGCGCGCGAAGTGGATGCGGTCGCGGTCGTCGCTGCGCAACAGCTCGGCGAACTCCTGACCCGCGAGCGTTGCCGCGCCGTCGCCACAGGCGCGCGCGGCCATCTCCCTGTTGGCGGCGAGGATCGTCCCTTCCTGCCCCACCAGTGCGAGGCACAGTCCCGCATCGCCGAACATATGCCCGAACGGCCCGCGCAGCCAGGCGGCCATTTCGGCAAGCGTATCGACTTCCTCGATCGGCGCGAACGACCAGATCATGTATTCATCGGCGCGCCCGGCCCGGCGCGCACCTACGCGCCAGCAGCGTCCGCCATCGGACACCTCGCGCGCAGCAGCCTTTCCGTCGCGCCAGGCCTCGCGCACCATGGCCGACAGCACTTCGCCGCCGCCACCATCGAGCACCATACGCGGCGGGGCGTGAAGGCTGCCGAAGGTCTGTTCGAACACCGGATTGGCGCAGACCATCCGGTTGGCCCGGTCGGTAATGGCAATCGCCGCTCTGGCCCTGCCCTGCGCCGCGACGCCCGCGCTATCCATGGCGGCAAGCGTCACCGACCAGTCCGGCGATGCCTCCTCAACATCGACCGCAGGCTTTTGCCCGCGCATGCCCATGGCCGCAGCCAGCATCATCGCCGCCAACCCGCAGGCAAAGCCCAGCGCGACCAACGGCATCCCGCTTACCCAGTAGATCAGCCCCCCGCTTGCGACTAGCGCGAGCACCAACATCGCCAGCTCGATACCGAGCCGAGCGCTGCTTGCCTCATAAGGTGTCGTCGGCGCGTGCTTCACTCGGCGGGATGTAGCAGCTTTGATCGAGCTGGTCGCCGGTGCCACTTGCGCGCAACGACGAACCGCCACACGAACCCGCCAATGAGATAACCAAGCGCCGCGCTAACCACCGACAGCACGACAAACCCGAAGGCCGTCACCCCGGCGGTTTCGAGGAACCAGCCGAACTTGTCCCAAAATCCACCGGCGGAAAGGCTTGGGCTGGCAGCATTGAATGTCGCTGCATCGATCTTGAGCACAAAACGCCCGACCTTGTTCGCCACCACCAGCCAGAACGGCACGGTAAAGGGATTGGTGACAAAGGTGATGAGCGCCGCCACCGGAAGATTCGCCCGCGCAGGCAAAGCCAGGAAAGCTGCGAGGAAAATCTGCCCTATGGGAACGATGAAGGCCGCAAACAGACCCAGCGCGACTCCGCGCGGAACAGACCGACGCGTGAACCGCCACAGCTCGGAGTGGAGGAACCGGTGGGCAATCGGGGCAAGCCAGCGGTTGCGAGCCATCTCCTCACGCTGCGGCATGGCGGGCAGCAGTGATCGCCAGCCACCTTTCGCCCTTTTGTCGCGCTTGTCGTGAGTCATTGTGGGGGCGCTCTTACACCTTTGCTGTGCCTGCGAAAGTGGTCTTTAGACGGGAAGAGAAAAACCATCGCTTAACGGCATGAGATTAATCGCCGGGAGGGCAAAAAGTTTCGCTGGTCGCGAAGGGCGCGCGCAATGATCCTAGGGCGTCGGTGCGCCCTTGCGGGCATTGGCCACTTCGGTTCCCATCGCATCGCGCACACGCGGCCCTTCGGGGTTGCGCAAATCGTAGGTAATCATCCCCTGACGCTTGGGGTCTCGCCCGGTCCAGCAAGGGTGCTCAAGCGAGAGGCGAGCATCTTCCACCCCCGTGCGCCAGTGTTCGTTTACCGTCGCGCGCGAGAATTCGTAGTCTTTCGAGAAGGTCTCGTAGAGCTCGCGACGGTTGATGAGGTGCATGATAGAGACCGCGCCCGGCTCGGGATGGCGAATCAGCTCGCACAGGTCAGGATCTTTTGCCCATTCTTCGGGCAGTTTCCTGGCCAGCCGGTTTGCGGCCAGCCGAAGCTGCTTGATCTGCTGCAACAGGTCTGTGTTGAGCCGGGTGCGGCTCGAATAGCGAATATCCTTTTCGCGCTGGCTCACGTCCGACAGGTCCTCCGGAATCGCGCCGCGGGTGTGGAACAGGTCGACCTGATAGATCGTCATGTCGGTCCCCTCCTCCTCGTCGATCACGAATTGCAGCGGCGTATTCGAAACAAGCCCCCCGTCCCAATAGGGCTGGCCATCGACCTCGACCGGCGGAAAACCGGGCGGTAGCGCGCCCGAGGCCATGATATGCTCGGGGCCAATGCGGCATTCGCGGTTGTCGAACCAGGTGAGGTTGCCAGACAGCACGTTGACCGCGCCGACACTGAAGCGAATTGGCCCCTCGTTAAGCAGGTCGAAGTCGACCAGCTCGGTGAGCGTGCGCCGCAAAGGCGAGGTGTCGTAAATGCTGGTGCCGTCAAAAAGCGCGGTCGGCGCGACAAATCCGGGCAGGCGCGGCCGGAAAAAGCCGGGCGCCCCGACGCTGGCCACCAGTGCCGCCGACGCCTCGTTAAACCAGCGCCGTGCGGGGCCGCCGTCGGCAGGCGCGATCGCGGTGAGTTCGGAGCTGACAAGGTCCCAGAACGCCCGCAGCTTGCCGAGCGCCTCGTCGCGTGTGTTGCCGGCGATGATCGCCGAGTTGATCGCGCCGATCGAAATGCCGGCGACCCAGTCCGGGTGATGCCCTTCGGCATGAAGGCTCTCAAACACACCCGCCTGATAGGCGCCGAGCGCGCCCCCGCCCTGCAAGACGAGAACCTGCGGCGGAGCAGAACTGCGCGAAGAAGCCTCTGTCATCATCGCTATATGGGTCGTGTGATGCTGCACTGCAACATCACACGACCTTTAGGCGCTCACTCTGCGTCTTTTTCTTTCTCGTCCAGTTCGTTCGCGGCAGCGGGAGCGTCGTTCGCGGCCGGAACTGGCGGTTCTGCGGCCTGAACCGCCCCTGCCGCCAGTCCGCCGAGCGAGCTGCCATCAAGGCCCAGTTCCTTCATCAGGCCATCGAGCACCGGTGCCTGCGCACGATAGGCCAGCGCTGCGCTGACGGCATCGGTCGCCAGGTTGCCGCTCGCACCAGCAGCTCCGCCCGTGCCAGACCCGGCCGCGCCCTTGCCCTGCGTAAGGCCATCGACCTGCACGATCTTGATGCTGTCGATCGCTTCCATCGGCTTGGCGCTTTCGCGGATCACCTCGGGCAGCACCTTCAGCAGCGCCATCCTGGTTTGCAGGCTGATCTGATCGGACGAGAGGATGTTTGCCGCCTCGTTGATCGCCCGCTGGCCCGCAGCCTCGACTTCGAACCGCACGCGCGCAGCCTCGGCGCGCAGCTTTTCGGCGTCGGCTTCGCCCTGCGCTTCGAATTTGATGGCCGCCGCGCGGTTGGTCGCCGCGTCTTTTTCGGCCTCGGCTTCGACCTTGATCTTGATCGCATCGCGCTCGGCGATCTTGGCGGCCTCGATCAGTTCGATCTTCTTCTGGCGCTCGGCCACTTCGCTTTCGCGGCTGGTCACGACCTGCTCTTCGGCTGCGACGGCCTTGGCGCGGGCTTCGTCAGCGTCAGCCTTGGCCTGGCTTTCTTCGCGGCTCTTGTTCTGGACCGCGATCTGCTGTTCCTGCCGGGCGATTTCGAGCGCGCGCTGCTGATCAATCCGCGCCTCTTCCACCTGCCGGTCGGCCTCGATCTGCTGCGCATCGACGAGCTTCTTGGCCTCGATCCGCGCCGCATCGGCCTCGCGCTGGCGCTCGGCCTGCTCGCGGGCGACCTCGGCCGACTGCGCGGCACGGCGCACCTCGACCTCGCGCTCCTGCTCAAGCCGGGCGAATTCCTGATCGCGGCTGATCTGGAAGCTGCGCTGGCTCGCTTCGAGGTTCTTGGTCTCGATCTGCACGCGCGTATCCTGCTCGATGTCGTTGCGCAGCTTCTTGCGCGCCTCGATCTGCTCTGTCAGCTTGGTCAGACCCTCGGCGTCGAAGGCGTTGTTGGCGTTGAAGTGCTCGATGGAGGTCTGGTCGAGCCCGGTCAGCGAGACCGATTCCAGCTCCAGCCCGTTCATGGCCAGATCGTTGGAAGAGACCTGCTGCACCTTCTGCACGAAGTCAGCGCGCTGCTCGTGCAGCTCGTTCATCGTCATGCCGGCAGCCACCGAACGCAAAGCATCGACGAACTTGCCCTCGACCAGGTCCTTCAGCATTTCCGGCTGCATCGTGCGCATGCCCAGCGTCTGCGCGGCCATGGCGATGGCATCGGCATCGGGCTTCACGCGCACGTAGAACTCGGCCTTCACGTCGATCCGCAGGCGGTCGAGCGTGATGAGCGCCTCGCCATCGCGGCGCACGACGCTGAGCACCAGCGTGTTCATGTTGACCGGCATGGTCTCGTTGAACACCGGCAGCACCAGCGCGCCGCCATTCATGACGACCTTCTCGCCGCCCATACCGGTGCGCACGAAGGCAATCTCCTTCGAGGCGCGCTTGTAGAGCTTGGTCAGGAAGATGAAGAAGGCGATGACGGCGACGACGAGGCCGCCGCCCAGCACAAGGGGGGTAGAGACAACTGTATCCAACATGGCTTTTCTCTCTTTCGTATAATCGGGGTTGGCGCGGCAAAAGCGCCGAAATCAGGTAATGGGGGCGAGCTTGCGCTCAGTGAGCGCCACGCCGAAGAAGGTTTGCCCTTCGCGGCGCACCAGCAGCACCTCGTCGCCCTCGGTGATGACACTATCGGCCGTGTGCGGCTCGACCATGACATGATGCGTCTGGCCGTGCCGGTCACGGACCCGCGCGCGGGCGGGATAGCCCGTGCGGGCCTGCCCGGTGGTTATGACGGCACGCCGCCCCACCAGGCTCTCGATCCCGACCGCCGTGGTTTCGTCATTCGGCAGGATGCGCCCCAGCGGTCGCACCAGCGTGGCCGTTGCCGGCAGGCTCGCGCCAAGGGCGATGACCGCGGCCAGCAGCACGTCGAGCGGTGCGCCGAGCAGATCTCTTGCGAGCGCCTGTATCCCGGTGCCGATGCTGGCGAACAGGAACAGGAGCATCACCAGCCAGATCAGGAATGGCACACGGCCAAGCCCGAGCAGGGTCGTAACGCCGCCCATGATCGAAGCCCCGCCGTCGAAGTCGGCAGCGGTATCGAGGTCAGCATCAAGGTCGAGATCAGCGTCGAGATCAAACAAATCGCCCACACCGATGAGTTGCATCACCGAGAGCAGCAGCATCGCCCCGAAGGCGATCGCAAAGGGCAGATTGTAATCGGCAAACAAGGTCATCGCAGCATTCGCCGCTGGGGTGACTTCCGGGCGGCGCCTTTCCATGTTGGGGCGCGACAATTGCACCCTTCAGGCCAGGTTACCCGGTGCCTTTTCCCGCGCGAACCTTTTGCCATGATTCGCCAATTCTGACCAGAAAAACCGGTATCGACAGGTACGATTCCGTAGCGGTTTTGGGTTCCGGCCAAGCATGGGATAGACAGGCGCCATGCTGCGATTGTGCGCCCTAGCCCTGCTTGCCCTGTCGGCCCCGCTTTGGGCGCGCGAAAGCCTTGGTATATATAGCCAATGGGGCACCTTTCGTGACGACGAAGGGCCGCGCTGCTACGCCATCGCCGTACCTGCACGCGTTAGCGGCGAGAGCGAATTCGCCGCCTTTGCCACCGTCTCCAACTGGCCGGCGCGGCGCGTGCGCGGGCAGGTCCACTTCCGCACGAGCCGCGAAATTGGCTCCGATGCGCGCGTGACCTTGCGGGTCGGGCGCGACAACTTCACGCTCACCGGAAGCGCCAACAATGTCTGGGCCGAGAACGCCAGCGACGATGCCGCTATCGTCGCCGCCATGCGAAGAGCCGTCACTATGGTGCTGAGAACACGCGATAAGGATGGACGCTTGTTTACCAACACCTACGATCTCACCGGCATCTCCAGCGCGGTCGATGCTGCCAGCGTAGGCTGCACCGGGCGATAGCGGAGAGCCCGCATAAAAAGAGGCCGGAGGATCGCTCCCCCGGCCCCCGTTTAGGCTATGTTATCGTGAGCGATTAGAAGCGATAGCCGACACCCAGCATCACCTGGTGACGGTCGAGATCGACGTCGAAACGGTCGCTCTCGAGGCCGCTCGGCGCTTCGAACTCGCCTTCTTCGTAGTTCGAGTAGCGGTACTCGAGCTTGCCGTAGAAGTTCTCGCCGAAGACCTGCTCGACACCGGCGCCAACGCGCCAGCCGTCGAGGTCCACATCGGTGCCGACGTCGGTGGTGTTGTCGCTCGCGAGCACGTTCATGCGGGCATTGGTGTAACCACCCTTGGCGTAAACGAGCGTGCGGGGCGTGGCGAGCACACCGGCGCGCACGCCGACATAGAGGTCACGCCCGGCTTCGATGTTGGCCACGCCAAAGTCATCGAAATTGGTCGTGTCGTAGTCAGTGCTGGCCTCGGATTCGAGCCATTCACCCTCGACACCAAGCACCGCGCCACCCATGGCGAAGTCGTATCCGATGCCGACACCATAGGCGACGTCGTCGATCGACTGGTCGACGTCGTCGACATTGTCGATATCGGTGCTCGAGCCCGGACGGGTGCTGTCGTAACCGACGATCCCTTCAATGCGCGGGCCGGTGAAAGCCTCATTGTCCTGCGCCATGGCGGGCGTCGCGAGCGCAATGCTCGAAATGCCGGCGATAACAAGTGCGCGTTGGGTATTCATAATCTTACTCCACTTCGTAATCATCACACACCAAGCATGTGCGTGGATTGCTGAAATGGGTATCGATGCAGGTCTGTTCCATTAACCTCACACAACAAAAATTTCGTTGCAAAAAAGCCACACAGATGAGCGCCAGTCTGAGATTTACCTGCGACAAACAGCCGGAACCTCTTGGCAAGAGCGATTTTGCGCGCGCGCAGGCCTCTTCCGGGCGCGGGTTTCAGGCGGTTTGGCGCGCATTCTGACAGGATCCGCCGCTTGTCGCCGAACCCACACGGCTGGCCGCTGGAACGATGGTTTGCGATGCACAGCCCGTGCTCCTTTCCAAGGCGGCTCTGCGCGACTATATGGCGAAGTCTCATGTCCAATACCGATCTCATGCCGATTGCCGGTGCAATCGATCCCGTTCCCGTGGCGCGCGACATCACGCCGCGCCCCGATGGCCGTGTCGACCTTATCGGCCTGCCGAAAAAGCGCATTGCCGAGCTGTTCGCCGAGGCGGGGCTCGATGCGAAGCAGGCCAAGTTGCGCGCCAAGCAGGTGTTCCACTGGCTTTATCATCGCGGCGTGACCGAGTTCGAAGCGATGACAGATATCGCCAAGACCATGCGCCCCTGGCTGGCCGAACGGTTCGTGATCGGCCGCCCCAACGTGGTGGAGGCGCAGGTCAGTTCGGACGGCACCCGCAAGTGGCTGCTGCAAACCGACGATGGCCACGAATTCGAGATGGTCTTCATCCCCGATGCTGATCGCGGCACTCTTTGCGTCTCGTCGCAGGTGGGCTGCACGCTCAACTGCCGCTTCTGCCACACCGGCACCATGCGGCTGGTGCGCAACCTGACGCCGGGCGAGATCGTCGGCCAGGTCATGCTCGCGCGCGATGCGCTGAGTGAATGGCCGAAGGGTGCCAACGATACGCGTCTCGCCACCATGGCCGGGCTCGACGACGAAGAGACCGAGGCCGAATATACCGCCGATGGACGGCTGCTCACCAACATCGTGATGATGGGCATGGGCGAGCCGCTCTATAACTTCGACCATGTTAAGCAGGCGCTCACGCTGGTGATGGACGGCGATGGCCTCGCCCTGTCCAAGCGGCGGATCACGCTGTCGACCAGCGGCGTGGTGCCGATGATGGCGCGCTGCGGCGAGGAGATCGGGGTGAACCTCGCGGTCTCGCTCCACGCGGTCACCAAGGATGTGCGCGACGAGATCGTACCGATCAACAAGAAGTATGGTCTCGAGGAGCTGCTTCAGGCCTGCGCCGACTATCCCGGCGCCTCGAACGCGCGCCGCATCACTTTCGAATATGTGATGCTGAAGGACAAGAACGACAGCGACGAGGACGCACGCGAGCTGGTGCGGCTGCTGAAGGCCTACAAGCTGCCCGCGAAGGTCAACCTGATCCCGTTCAACCCGTGGCCCGGCGCGGCCTACGATTGTTCGAGCCCTGAGCGGATTCGCGCGTTTTCGAACATCGTGTTCGAAGGCGGGATTTCGGCCCCGGTGCGCACCCCGCGCGGGCGCGATATCGATGCCGCCTGCGGCCAGCTCAAGACTGCCGCGCATAAGAAGAGCCGCGCCGAACGCGACCGCGAGGCCGCGAGCGAGGCAGCCAACGAGGGATGAGCGCGCGGGCGGCAATCGATCCCGCCACGCAGGCCTTCTACCAAACCCGTGCGCGCGAGTGGTCCGAGGCTTTTCCTTACGACTACTCACGCTTTCTCGACAGCTTCCTCCCTCGCCTTGCGCCCGGTGCGCTGGTGCTCGAATTGGGCTGCGGCGACGGGCGCGATGGCGCACGGATGGAAGCGCTCGGCTTTCGCGTCGATGCCACCGACGGCACTCCGGCGATGGCTGCGCTGGCGGAGGAAAAGCTCGGCCGCCCTGCCCGTGTGATGCAATTCGGCGAGTTGGAGGCGGTGGGCGAATATGATGCGGTCTATGCCCATGCCTCGCTGCACCACCAGCCGATTGTCGGGCTCGGCGACGCGCTGGCGCGGATCGAGCAGGCACTCAAACCCGGCGGCCTGTTTTTCGCGAACTACAAGCTGGGCGACGGCGAACACCGCGATGCGCTCGGGCGGCTATACAACTTCCCGCCACGCGACGAGCTCATGGCGCTCTATGAGGGGCACGACTGGCAACTTATTGACGTGTCTGACTATGAAGACAGCGGGATGGACAAGGTCATGCGCCCATGGATCGCGCTGACCGTGCAAAGGAACGGGCAATGACATGGCAGGTCGAGGCGCTGTGCGCCGGTCGCAGGCAGAGCTTTCGCGGTGATACCCTGAGCGCGATTGCCAAGCTGGCGCTCGATGGGCCGGTGGCAATTACCCGGCTCGGCGTCGCCGGTGACGAGCAGGCCGATCCGGTCCACCACGGCGGGCCGGATATGGCCGTCCACCTCTATCCGCGCGATCACCACGCGTTCTGGCGCGATCAGATCGGCGATCACGAGCTGCTCGACAATCCCGGAGCGTTCGGCTCCAACCTCTCCGTGCGCGGCATTACCGAAGGCGATGTGCTGCTCGGCAGCCGCTACCGGCTCGGCAGCGCGCTGATCGAGGTGTGCCAACCGCGCCAGCCCTGCTGGAAGATCGAGCATCGGTTCGGCACCAAGAAGATGGTCAAGACCATCCTCGCCAGCGGGCGCTGCGGCTGGTTCTATCGCGTGATCGAAGAAGGCACCGCGCAGGCCGGAGACATGCTGAGGCTGGAGCATGAAGGCCTGCCCGGCTGGACCATGGCGCGCCTGTTCGAAGCGCTTTGGGGAACCAGCGAACCTACCGATCCGGAACTTCTGCGCGAGATCACACAGCTCCCCCCGCTCGCCGATAAATTGCGCGGCAAGATCATGGTGCGGCTGGACGCCTAGCACTGATCCTGTAAGATTGTTGGCAAGCTAACTATCATAACAAGAGAGGCTGCCCCTCATGCTCGAAACCGCCCTCGTCAGCTGTGACGACCATCTCGACCTCAATATGCTGCCCGCCAATGTGCTGGCCGACCGGATGTCGGCAAAGTGGGGCGAGCGCGCACCGCGCGTCGACATTCCGGAAGACGGCCCTGCGGGCTGGATCGCCGACGGCAACCGCTGGGGTTTCTGGGCGGGCAAGAAGGTCGAGCGCAAAGGCCCCAAGCCGCTGCTGACCGCCTACGATCGCGGCGGCGTGGAAGACCTCACCGAACTGCGCGCGGGCCACCCCAAGTTGCGCCTTGCCGATATGGACCGAGACAAGGTGTGGGCGCATGTCGTCTATGGCCCGGTCACCTCGATCAAGTCGGAAGACCCGGAGTTCACCGCCGAGGCCTATGCCGCCTACAACGACTGGCTTTACGAAGACTATTGCGCCGAAGCGCCCGACCGGCTGATCGGCGTCGCCATGCTGCCGCCGCAGCCTGAGATGGCCCATGCCGAGCTGGAACGGCTGGCGAAAAGGGGCGGCTGCCGGCAGGCCAACCTGCAGATCGCCGTGTGCGAGCCCCGCCTCGAAGACAAGCGGTGGGAGCCGGTGTTCCGCCTGCTCGAGGAAAGCGGGATCGTGCTGTCATTCCATGTCACCGTGTTCCCCAAAGCGGGGGATGCTTTCGACAAGTACAAAGGCTCGCCCGGCGCGACCTTCCTCCACGCCAAAATGTTCATCGAGCAGTTCCTCGACCCGTTCGTCGATCTCTTCGCCTGGGGGCTGCTGGAGCGGCATCCGGGCGTAAAGCTGGTGATCGCTGAATGCGGTGCTGGCTGGGTGCCGTGGGTGGTGGAAGAGCTGGACTATCGCCACCACCGCCTCTGGGAATGCGCCGACTACTGGGATGACAAGGGCGGCATTCCGCACCAGATGAAGCCGTCGGAAATCTTCAAGCGCCAGATCTACGGCACGTTCCAGCAAAGCCCCACGACCATGGCGCTGACCGACTTCTGGGGGCCGGACAACCTGCTCTGGGCGAGCGACTACCCTCACCCCGACAGCATCTGGCCCAATTCGGTGCCCACCATCAATCGCACCATGGGCCATATGGACCCGGCGCAGGTGGCCCGAATCGTCGGTGGCAATGCGGCGAAGCTCTATGGGCTCGACCTCGGCAAGGCCACGGTGCGCGCGCGGCTCGATGTGGGCAACGATCGCGAGGCGGCCTGACGCGGCTTTTGGCGCGGTTTGTCGCAGCGGGACAACAGCTCGGCCCTGAATTGTCATCCCAACGATCTGTTCATCTCCGGTTGGGGAACGCTGAACGAGATTGATCGTCGACCCAGCACGATGCTGGACCGACGAAAGGATCGAGCCATGAAAAAGACCTTGCTTACCCCACTCGCCGCCATGGCTACGGCTGCTGCGGCCCTCACGATCCCCGCCGCACCCGCTGCGGCCGATCCGCCCCGCTGGGCTCCGGCCCACGGCTATGACCGCAACCACGATCGATACGACGTGCGCTACGATCGCCGCGATGACCGCCGCTATCGCGATGATCGCCGTTATTACGATGACCGTGGCCGCTATCGTGAACCGCGCCGCGTGAGCCGTGACGACCGCGTGTGGCGGGGCCGCGACGGTCGCTATTATTGCGAGCGCGACAACGGCACGACCGGCCTCATCATCGGCGCTGCTGGTGGCGCGCTGCTGGGCCGGACAATCGACACACGCGGTGACCGGACAGTCGGCACGTTGGTCGGCGGTGTTCTGGGCGGTCTGCTCGGCCGCGAGATCGACCGTGGCGAGGCCCGCTGCCGCTAAGCCGCCGCTTCCAAAGTTACCAAGAGGGCGTCGCATCGCAAGGTGCGGCGCCCTTCTTGTTGCACTTAGTATCCTTTTAGGATACCGACCGCACCTATGCATCGTGCCGGCCAGAAAATCCGCGCCTTTCGCGAGGCGCACGATCCGCCGCTGAGCGCGGGCGAGTTCGGTGCACGCTATGGCGAGCCATGGGCCAGCCGCACTGTCTATGGCTGGGAGGCGCAAGGCAAGATCCCGCGCGCCGCCACCCAGAAGCGCCTCGCCGAGCTGGGCATTTGCGAGCCGTCCGATTTCCTCGAACCCGCCCTCCCCCCAACCGAGCAGACCCCGATGAGCGATACGCACCCTTTTTACGACATGCACACGCACGGCTTCGTGCGCCTGGCGACCAGCACGCCGCGCGTGCGCACCGCCGACGTCGCGTTCAACTGCGAGGGCATTCTCGACGAGGCCCGGCGCGCGCACGAGGCCCGTGTCGACCTGCTGCTCTATCCCGAATTGAGCCTCTCGTCCTATGCGCTCGACGATCTGGTGATGCAGGAGGCGCTCCTCGAAAGCGTCGAGCACGAGATCGAAACGATCCGCAAGGCAAGCGCGAAGCTTACCCCCGTGCTGGTGATCGGCGCGCCGTTGCGCCGCAATGGCCGGATTTACAACTGCGCCGTGGTGATCGCCCATGGCGAGGTGCTCGGCGCGGTGCCCAAGAGCTATCTGCCCAACTACCGGGAATTCTACGAGAAGCGCTGGTTCGCCCACGGGCGCGACTGCCGCGACCTCTGGATCGCGATCAACGGCGCGGAAGTTCCGTTCGGGGTCGATCTGCTGTTCGCCGCGCAAGACCTGCCCGGCTTCACCTTCGGGATCGAGATTTGCGAGGATTTCTGGGCGCCAACGCAGCCCGGCACCCTCGCCGCGCTCGCCGGGGCGACCATCGTGCTCAACCTCTCGGCATCGAACATCGTGATCGGCAAGTCCGACGAGCGGCATCTGCTATGCCGCGCCAGCTCCTCGCGCGCGGTCTGCGCCTATGCCTATTCGGCCAGCGGCCACGGCGAGAGCACCACCGACCTCGCCTGGGACGGCCAGGGCATGATCTACGAGCTGGGCGACCTGCTGGTCGAAAGCAGCCGGTTCGATCTTCACCCCGAACTGTGCATCACCGATATCGACACCCGCCGCATTCTTGATGACCGGATGCGCATGGGCACCTTCAACGACTGCGCCGAAGCGGAGGGCCGCCCTGAAGACAGCTTCCGCACCGTCGCCTTCGACCATGCCCCCGCGCCGGGAGATATCGGCCTGATTCGCCCGATCCGCCGCTTCCCATTCGTGCCCAACCGCCAGCACCGGCTCGACGAGGACTGCTACGAGGCCTTCAACATTCAGGTCGATGCGCTGATGCGCCGGTTCCAGTCGACCCATGCCAAATGCATGGTGATCGGCATTTCCGGCGGGCTCGATTCCACCCATGCCCTGATCGTGGCGGCCAAGGCCTGCGACCGGCTCGGCCTGCCGCGCACCACCATCCGCGGCTACACCATGCCCGGCTTCGGCACCTCGGACGGCACCAAGGAAAACGCCTGGAAGCTGATGCGCGCACTCGGCATCGAAGCCGAAGAGATCGACATCCGCCCCGCCGCCGAGCTGATGCTGAAGGACATCGGCCACCCCTATGCCGAGGGTGAGCCGGTTTACGACGTGACCTTCGAAAACGTGCAGGCAGGACTGCGCACCGACTACCTGTTCCGCCTTGCCGGGCATCATGGTGGCTTCGTGATCGGCACCGGCGACCTCAGCGAGCTGGCGCTTGGCTGGTGCACCTACGGCGTCGGCGACCAGATGAGCCACTATGCGGTGAACGCCGGCGTACCCAAGACGCTGATCCAGTACCTCATTCGCTGGGCCACGCGGAGCAACCAGTTCGACCCGCAGACCGACGAAGTGCTTGAGGCGATCCTTGCCACAGAGATCAGCCCCGAGCTGGTTCCGGCAGGCGAGGACCAGCAGCTCCAGAGCACCGAGGCCATGATCGGCCCCTATGAACTGAACGACTTCTTCCTCCACCACGTGGTGCGCTTCGGGCAGAAGCCGAGCCATGTCGCCTTCCTCGCCTGGCACGCCTGGCGCGATCGCTCGGAGGGGCTGTGGCCGCACGCCTTCCCCAAGCACAAGAAGAACGAATACGACCTCGCCACCATCGCCCACTGGCTCGACAAGTTCCTCGCGCGATTCTTCGGCTTCAGCCAGTTCAAGCGCAGCGCCATTCCCAACGGCCCCAAGGTGAGCGCAGGCGGCGCGCTCAGCCCGCGCGGAGACTGGCGCGCGCCCAGCGATGCGGTGGCTGACCTGTGGCGGGAAGAGCTGAAAGCGAACGTGCCCGCGGGTTGATAGAACACAACACTTTCCGTTCGTCCTGAGGAGGGCACGAAGCCGAAGGCTGAGCGCCCGTCTCGAAGGACGTGCTCAGGTGGTTCGAGACGGTTCCTCGGCCTTCGGCCTCGGCTCCTCCTCACCACGAACGGACACTTGTTAGGGCGTTAACCCGCCGCAGGCGTAAGCTTGATGATTGCACCATCGGCCATATCGGTGAGCAGGTAGACGGCCCCGTCCGGCCCCACGCGCACGTCGCGCCAGCGTTGGCCGAGGTCCTTCAGCAGGGTCTCGGGCTGGTTCAGTGGCATTCCCTGCGCATCCGTATCATACCGCTGCAAGCCTTCGGTGAAGGTGGCGAGCAGCAAGTCGCCCTGCCAGCCAGGGAAGGCATCGCCCTCATAGAAAGCGATATTGCCCGGGTTGAGGCTCGGCGGGCCCCAGGTGAGGACCGGGTCGATCTTGCCGGGCACCTTGCTGACCGCTTCGGCCGGTTCGCCGTTGTAATGAAAGCCTTGCGTCACACTCATCCAGCCGTAGTCGCCGCCGCGCATAATCCGGTTCAGCTCGTCGCCGCCGCGCGGGCCGAACTCGGTTTCCCACAGGTCGCCGGTGGTGGGGTTGATCGTGAGCCCGAGCGGGTTGCGATGGCCGGTCGACCAGACCTCGGGCCGCGCACCCTCGCGCCCGAGCCAGGGGTTGTCGGTGGGCGCCGAACCATCGGTATTGATGCGCAGGATCTTGCCGAAATGGTTGTCTTGCAACGCGACCATCTCGCCATAGTTGCGATCGCCACTGGTCACGAACAGGTGGCCTTCGCCATCGAACAGCAGGCGTCCGCCGAAACTACCAAAGGCCGGGCCTTGTCCGCAGCACCGCTCGGGCTGGGTCTGCGCGCCATACCAGGGCGCGGCGAGGAAGATGTCCTCGACATCGTGCAGCTCGTGCCCACCGTCCCACAAGGCCCGCGCCACGGCCAGCGCCTGTTCGTCCGCGCCCGAGGGATTCGGCTT
Organism: Aurantiacibacter flavus; assembly: GCF_039710615.1. Classification (NCBI taxonomy): domain Bacteria; kingdom Pseudomonadati; phylum Pseudomonadota; class Alphaproteobacteria; order Sphingomonadales; family Erythrobacteraceae; genus Aurantiacibacter; species Aurantiacibacter flavus. The sequence continues at coordinate 473,028 of NZ_JBDLBR010000001.1, read as the reverse complement.
CGAATAGGCCAGGTAGATCAGATGGTTGTTCTCGAAATCGGGATCGAGCACGACATCATTGAGCCCGGCAATGCCCAGAGCGTAGATCTCGGGCAGCCCCTCGATCGGCTCGGGATCAAGCGTTCCATCGCCAGCAACGATGCGTAGCCGCCCGGGTCGCTCGGTCACCAGCATGGAGCCATCGGGCAGGAACGCCATGCCCCACGGATTGACTAACCCGCGCGTCAGCACCTCGACATGGATCGGGCCTTCGGCGCTGTTGAAGTCCCAAGGCCCCTCGCCCAGCGCCGTGCCCATGAAGGGCGCTGGAGCCGGCGTCGGTTCCGATGCGGCAGGCGGCGCATCCTGCGCCAGTGTCTGACATGCGCAAAAAGCCAGCGCCAGCGCGCTCGCTACGGTTGCGATCCGGATCATTACGTTCCTCCCCCGCGCGAGGGCCTTGAGATGGCCGCCGCAAATTGACTTTATCCTGAATAGAAAGCCACTGTTGCGCGAAGGTGCAAGACTCTTTTGCAACGGCGGCCTTTCCAAGCAGGGCGCAGGCGTGCAAACCTGCGCCAGATGCTGCACCGCAACCTTCATCGCTTCGGCTGGCTCGCCTTATGATGCGCAGTGTTCTGGTAACGGGCGGTGCACGCCGCATCGGGGCAGCCATTGCGCGGCGCTTCGGCGCGGCGGGCTGGTATGTTGTCATCCACTATCGCCGCTCGCGCGCAGAGGCGCAGGCCCTTGCCGCCAGCCTGCCGAGCGCGCGCACCGTACAGTGCGACCTTCTGGACGAGGGCGCCCGCACAGATCTGATGCACTCGCTGGCGCGCGAGCTTGGCGACTGGCGCGCGCTGGTCAACTGCGCGAGTCTGTTTGAATATGACAGCCATGGCGCGCTCGACCCGGACGTCTTCGACCGCGCCATGGCTGTCAACGCACGCGCGCAGGTCCAGCTGGCAAGCGCGTTCTTCGCTCATGCCCGGTCAAACGGCGGGCGGCGCGTGATCCAGGTGACCGATCAGAAGCTCGCCAACATCAACCCCGACTTCTTCAGCTACACGATGAGCAAGGCGGCGGTCGATGCTGCGGCGCGGATGCTCGCCCAGGCCGCTGCGCCGGATGACCGGGTCTATCGGCTTGCCCCCGGCGCGATCCTCGCCAGCCACGATCAAACCGACGGCGAGGCCGAACGCTCGCACCGGCTCAACCTGCTCGGCCGGCGCACCGAGGCAAGCGAAGTGGCCGAGGCCGCGCTGTTCATGGCCGAGGGGCAGCTCGCCAGCGGACAGGAGCTTTTCGTCGATTCGGGCCAGCACCTGCTTTGTCAAAACCGCGATGTGATTTACCTTGCGCGCGAGGAGAGCCAATCGGCATGACCAAACTGGGCAAGATCAAACTGGCCAAACGCCACGCTCTGTCGACGCGCCTCTGGCACTGGGTCAACGCGATAAGCGTGATCATCCTGTTCATGAGCGGGCTGACCATCTCCAATGCACATCGCCGCCTCTATTGGGGCGACTGGGGGTTCGACAGTTCACAGGCGTGGTTCGTTGCGCCGATGTTCCCTGGCTGGGCCACCATCCCCACCCGCTACAGCCTCGCCATCGCGCGCGACTATCATGTGTTGTTTGCACTGGTGTTCGGCTTTTCGCTGCTCGCCTTCATGCTGATCGCGCTGTTCAACGGACACATCTACCGCGACCTGTTTGCGCGCGCGCGCGAATGGTCGCCCGCCCACATCTGGCTCGACATCAGGGAGCACCTGAAGTTCAACTTCGATCCGGTCGAGGGGAAGTACAATATCCTCCAGAAGATCTCCTATTCCGGCGTGGTGTTCGTGCTGCTGCCGCTGATGGTGTTTACCGGCATGGCGATGAGCCCGGGGCAGGAAGCGGCCTGGCCTTGGCTGAGCGAGATGTTCGGTGGTCGGCAAAGCGCGCGTTCGATCCACTTCATCTGCGCCTTTGCGCTGGTGGGCTTTCTAATAGTCCATGTGTTGCTGGTGCTGGTCTCGGGCCCGATCAAGCAACTGCGCGACATGATTACCGGAGGACGGGCAGAATGAAGCGACGCAGCGTTCTTGTTGGCGCAATGGCAGCCTTCGTCTCGGCCTGTAACGAGGTGAGCGAAACCTCGGTGTTCCGCAGCCTCGTTGATGGCGCGCAGAGCTGGCACCGGGGGCTGCATCGGGCGCTTGGCTTCGGACGCATCACCATGGCGCCCGAATACAAGGCGAGCGAGATCTCACCGTTCTTCCGTGGCAACGGCAGCCGCGATGTCGACACCGATGCCTACCGCAAGGCCGAGGCCGAGAGCTTCGCCAACTGGCGGCTCAGCGTCACCGGGCTGGTCGACAACGAACTCAGCCTGTCGCTCGCGGACATCCGCACCATGCCCCAGCGCACCCAGATCACCCGGCACGACTGCGTCGAGGGCTGGAGCGCCATCGGCGAGTGGACCGGGCCGCAGCTTTCGCATGTGCTCGAGGCGGCGGGCGTGCAGGAAGGCGCGCGCTTCGTGGTGTTCCGCTGTGCCGATACGCTCGGCGGCTCGGAGTATTACGAGAGCGTCGACCTCGACGATGCCTACCACCCACAGACCATCATTGCGCACGAACTGAACGGTGAACCGCTGCCGGTGCTCAACGGCGCCCCTTTGCGGATGCGGATCGAGCGGCAATTGGGCTACAAGCACGCCAAGTACCTTACCGGGATCGAGGTGGTCGACAGCCTCGAAGAGATTGCAGGCGGCAAGGGCGGCTACTGGGAGGATCGCGCAGGCTACCAGTGGTATGCCGGGATATAATCCCTATCGCGGATAACGCGCGTTCATCGCCTCCCAGCTTATGCGGATCAATTCCTCCAGCACGGCCATGTCCACGTCCGCCAGCTTGTTTATGTAAAGGCAAGATGCCCCGCGCGAGTGCTTCCCGAGATCTTCGAGTAGCGCGTTGGTTCGCTCGCCAGTCGCTGGATCGCAATAGCTGCCCATCAGATATAACGAGTGCTTTGCCTTGCGCGGCGAAAAGCCTGTCCGACACATATCGCCCTCTCGCCCGCTATCGTATTTGTAGTGATAGGAGCCGTAGCCGATGATCGACGGCCCCCACATCTGCGGCGCCTCCCCCGTGACCTTGCGGAACAGCGCATCGAGCACCCTGGCTTCCTCGCACTTGCGCGGATGATCGAGTGCTTTGATGAACTCGGCAACGCTTGCTTGTGTCGGCTTGGTGAGGTTCTCAGCCATTGAGCAATGATAGCGCAAGATTGACTCGCCGCCAATCGGCCCGCACACAGCCCCACAACGGGACTGAATGAAAGGGACGCATGCCCATGTGGCTGCTCGACAAAATGCTTACGAAACTGATCCGGGCTGGCAAGCTCGTGATCACCGACTATGACGGCAAGGTTTACGAATATGGTCCCGGTGGCCCCGTGCCCGATGGCCAGGGCGGCACCTACGACCAGCCGATCCGCATCCGCCTCACCGACAAGAAGGCCTCGGGCCATATCGCGCGCTATCCGCAGGTCGGCGCGGGCGAGGCGTTCATGTGGGGTTGGCTCCATGTGGAGGAGCCTTACGATATCCGCGACATGATCCTCTATGTGACGGGTCAGGCCAAGGTTCACGGCGACCGCGCCTTGCAGCCGCAAGGGCCGATGAAGCGCCTGATCCAGAAGACTGCGGCCAAGGTCGATTCGATCAACCTCAAGAGCAAGGCGCGCAAGAACGCCGAACACACCTACAACCTCACCCGCCGCCTCTATGAGCTGTTCCTCGACGAGGACCGGCAATATACCATGGGCTATCACCGCACGACCGACGTCAGCCTTGAAAAGGCCCAGCTTGACAAGAAGGCGCTGATCGCGGGCAAGATGTATATGCAGAAGGCGCGCGAGATGGATCGCCCGATGCGCGTGCTCGATATCGGCTGCGGCTGGGGCGGCCTCGCGCATTACCTCAACAAGCATTATGGCTGCGAGGTACTCGGCGTGGCGCTCGCGCCCGACCAGATCGCCTTCTGCAAGGAACGCGCGAAGCAGGCGGGCGTGGACGACAAGGTCAAGTTCAAGCTGATGGACTACCGCGATGTGGAAGGCACGTTCGACCGCATTTCCTCGGTCGGCCTGCTCGAACATGTCGGCACCCCGCACTATCCGCAGTTCATGGAGCATACGCACCGACTGCTGGCCGACGATGGCGTGATGTTCTCGCACTGCTGCGGCCGCGCCGGCCCTCCGGGTTTCACGGATGCATGGACCCGCAAATACATCTTCCCCGGCGGCTATATCCCCGCGCTGAGCGAACTCGTGACCGAAAGCGAGAAGGCTGGCTGGCAGGTGATGGACGTCGAGGCGATGCGCTTCCACTACTCGCACACACTGGAGGAATGGTACAATCGCACCGTCCTCCACCGCGAGGAGATCACCGAGATGTATGACGAGCAGTTCTACAAGATGTGGCTGTTCTATCTCGCCGGTGCCGAGCAGAGCTTCCGCCATGGCACGCTGGTCAACTGGCAGCTGCAATATGTGAAGGATCGCAATGCCGTGCCGATGATCCGCGACTACATGGAGGAGGAGGCCACCCGCCTGCGCAATTCGGAAGAGCCGCCGGCATGGCACCTCGATCCGGCGCTGAAGCAGGCGGCGGAGTAAGGATTTCGCTCCTGGAAAGCCCTCCCCCGTGGGGGAGGGTTGGGAGGGGGGCTCGGCGCCAGATCGAGCGTCGCTCCCCCCCCCCCTGCCCCTCCCCACGGGGAGGGGAGATTTCCATTCCATCAGGCTCGGTCTAAAGGCGGCGCAATGAGCACCGCCCTGCCCCTCACCCGCCGCGCGATCTTCTCGCAGGCCTGGCCGATCATGCTCGGCCAGGCCTCGATCCCGCTCGTGGGCATTGTCGACACCGCCGTGATCGGGCGCAGCGGCGATGCTGCCGCGCTCGCAGGCGTGGCGCTGGGGGCAACGCTGATCGGCCTCGTGTTCTGGAGCTTCGGCTTCCTGCGCATGGGGATGACCGGCCTTGCCTCGCAGGCGCAGGGTGCGGGCGAACGGCACGAAGTCGAGGCGCTGCTTCTGCGCGGGATCACCATCGGGCTGGCGCTGGGTGTTGCGATCTTCGCGCTGCAAGTGCCACTGGGCCGCGGCGCGCTGGCGCTGATGGCGGGCGGCGAGAGTGTGAGCACCGAGGCAGCCGCCTATATGCACGGCCGCTTCATGGGCGCGCCAGCCGCGCTGACGGTTTATGCGCTGACCGGCTGGCTGTTCGGCCTTGGCCGAACGCGCGACGCATTGGCGCTGCAACTGGTGATGAACGCGGCCAATGTGGGTTTCGACCTGTGGTTCGTCGTGGGCTTCGACTGGGGCGCCTTCGGTGTCGGCGCGGGCACGGCGTTGGCAGAGCTGATCGCGCTGATAACGGGCCTTGCGCTGGTCGGTCGCGATGGCGCGGGCACGGTGGTCGCCTTCGTCCGGCGCGCCACGCAGGCGCAGGTGCTTGACCCGGAGCGGCTGAAGCAGCTGTTCGCGGTCAACCGCGACATCATGATCCGCACCGTCTCGCTGCTGCTGCTGTTCGTCTGGTTCGCCAATGCCGGGGCTCGGCTCGGTGCGGCGGAACTGGCGGCAAACCACGTGCTGTTGCAGTTCGTGAACGTCGCCGCCTTCGTGCTCGACGCCTTCGCCTTCACCGCCGAGGCGCGGGTGGGCAACGCCGTGGGCAAACACTCGCGGGCGGACTTCACGCGCGCAATCCGGCTGGCGGGAGAGTTCTCGCTGCTGGCAGGCGTGCTGCTCTCGGCGCTGTTCCTGCTCGCGGGAGGCCCGGTGATCGACTTTCTCACCACCGAACCGCAAGTGCGCGAGACCGCCCGCCGCTTCCTCCCCTTCGCCGCGCTGATCCCCTTGATCGGGATGCCGAGCTGGATGCTTGACGGCGTGTTCGTCGGGGCAACGCAGGGCCGCGCCTTGCGCAATGCCGCCGTGCTCGCGACGCTTTCCTACATCGCCCTCGATCTGGCATTGCGTGGGCAAGGTCAGCTTGGTCTGTGGATCGCTTTCAGCGCCAGCTATCTGCTGCGCGCAGTGGCGCTTGGCTGGCAGCTTCCGCGCCTTGCGCGCACAATCGGCCCCGCCTGACATTGCGGCGCTTGCCGCTTGCTGATAGGCGCGCGCGAAATTCAGCCTTTGGAGTGTGCCATAATGTCCGAGATCAAGCGCGTCGTCCTTGCCTATTCGGGTGGTCTCGATACCTCGGTGATCGCCAAGTGGCTCGAGGTGGAGCGCGGTCTGGAGGTCGTCACCTTCACCGCCGACCTCGGCCAGGGTGAGGAGATCGAACCGGCACGCGAGAAAGCCCGGGCGATGGGCATTCCCGACGAGCACATCTTCATCGAAGACCTGCGCGAAGAGTTCGTGCGCGACTTCGTGTTCCCGATGATGCGCGCCAACGCCCGTTATGAAGGCGACTACCTGCTCGGCACCTCGATCGCGCGTCCGCTGATTTCGAAGCGTCTGGTCGAGATCGCCCATGCCACCGGCGCCGATGCCGTGGCCCACGGCGCGACCGGCAAGGGCAACGATCAGGTCCGCTTCGAGCTTTCGGCCTATGCGCTTGACCCCGATATAAAGGTCATCGCCCCCTGGCGCGAGTGGGATCTCACCAGCCGCACCGCGCTGATCGCCTGGGCCGAACAGCACCAGATCGCCGTTCCGAAAGACAAGCGCGGCGAAAGCCCGTTCTCGACCGATGCGAACCTTCTGCACACCTCGTCCGAAGGCAAGGTGCTGGAAGATCCGTGGGAAGAGACCCCCGACTACGTCTACTCGCGCACCGACCACCCCGAGACCGCGCCCGACACCCCTGAATACATCACCATCGACTTCGAGCAAGGCGACGGCGTTGCCCTTAACGGCGAGGCGATGAGCCCGGCGACCTTGCTGGCGGCGCTCAACGACCTTGGCCGCAAGCACGGCATCGGCCGCCTCGATCTGGTCGAGAACCGCTTTGTCGGCATGAAGAGCCGCGGCATGTACGAGACACCCGGCGGCGAGATCTACGCCCGCGCCCATCGCGGGATCGAGCAGATCACGCTCGACCGGGGTGCTGCTCACCTCAAGGACGAGCTGATGCCCAAGTATGCCGAGCTGATCTACAACGGCTTCTGGTTCAGCCCCGAGCGCGAGATGCTTCAAGCCGCGATCGACCTCAGCCAGCAGAAGGTGAGCGGCACCGTTCGCCTCAAGCTCTACAAGGGCAATGCCATGGTGGTGGGCCGCAAGTCGGCAAACTCGCTCTATTCGGAGGCGCATGTGACCTTCGAGGACGATGCTGGTGCCTACGACCAGAAGGACGCGGCGGGCTTCATCAAGCTCAATGCCCTGCGCCTGCGCCTGCTGGCCCAGCGCGACCATCGCTGATCGGACACGATCCATGGGGGTCGACAGCGATGTCGGCCCCTGTTCTCGTTCTATCTCACTGATCCTTCGCGCTTTTCCTCCTGCGAATCGGCCTAATCGCGGCATTGGCCTCATTTTGGGTCGCTGCGAAGCCATACGCGCCGCGATTTCACGTCCAAAGCCGCTCGCTTCGCCGCATTTGCGCCCCAATCCGCGACGAACTGCCCCTGTCGAGCGACCACTGGAGGAACCCGGGGTGGGCACCCGCGCCATACCCCCGTAAAGGCGCGCCCCATGAACGCTCAAGATCCCAAGCGCACCTCGCGCCGGACGCTGGCTCTCATCGGCGCCACTGCGACCATTGCTGCCACGCTCGGCATGGTCGGTGCCGGTCACGCCGAGACGCAGCTCGAAACGGCCGCGCTTATCGCGCCGCGTGCCGCCGCCACCGGGCCCGTCTTCACCCCCAGCGAGGAGGCCCGCTTCGCCGAGGCCTTCGCACCCTATGCCGACCCAGCCGCCCCGCTTGACCAGCCCGGCGCCGTCGACATCACCGACATCACCCCGGCCGAGCCCGAGGCCACCCCGCTCGGCAGCGGCGATGCCTCCTACTACGGTCGCCGCTTCAGCGGTCGCCCGACCGCCAGCGGCGAAGCCTTCGACATGACCGCGCTCACCGCCGCGCACAAGACGCTGCCCTTCGGCACCCGCGTGCGCGTCACCTACCCGCGCACCGGCCGCAGCGTCATCGTCCGCATCAACGACCGCGGGCCCTATGCCCATGGCCGCCTGATCGACCTCTCGCGCGCCGCTGCCGAGGAGATCGGCCTCATCGCCCAGGGCCACGGCAAGGTCGAACTCGCCGTTCTGGACCGCTAGGCGCGCTCAAGCGCCGCCTGCGCCTCTTCGGGGGCCAGCGCCCACCAGCGCGGCACGCCCGCCTCGAACGCATGGAGCTGCGCCATCTCCAGCGCGCCGGTGGGATCGCCCTCGGGGCAGAGCCTGAACGGCGGCAGCGCATCCTCGGGCCGCGCCTCCTCCATCCGCTCGAGCCGGTTGCCCAGCCACTGACAGTCCGCCTGCGTCAGCCTGACCCCCGGCTCGGTCTCGGCATCGATGCAGAAGCCCCCACAGTCATCACAAGGTGTGACAGGTGTGACAGGGTCCTGAGGAGATTCTTTCGACCGCTGAGGTTGCCCCTTTTCCCGCGCAGCCTCCCGCTCCGCAAACCCGGCGGGATCGCGCACCAGCTCGCGCGCATCCTGCGCCGCGCGCAGCAGCTCGCGCTCGACCTGCGCGGGCAGCACCGCATCGGCCTCCCCCTCGCCCGCCCCTTCTCCGGCCCCCTCGCCCGCCCCCTCTCCGGCAAGGCGCAGCGCCGCGATCTGGTCGTCGAGCTGCGGGAGCGTGGCGGCAAGGTCGAGCCGCTCGGCCGCCCGGTCCAGCCGCGCCAGATGCGCGAGCAGCAGACGGCTGTCGAACCGCCGCCGCCGCGCGACCTCCTCGCCGTGATAGAACACCGCCTCCTCGACCCCGTTGATGGCCCGCTCGGCCAGCTCGCTCTCGGCGACGGTGCGCGCGGCGAGCAACGCCGCGTCCCACGCCCGCGCAAACCCGGGAGAGCGACGTCGCGCCCGATAGGCGGTCTGCCGGGCGACCCCGGCGCGCTGGCAGGCGATGGCGACCGAGCCCATGGTCATGAGGCTTTCGAGGAAGTCGGCCATGCGCGGCGGCGTGAGCGCGACCTGCTGGCCGCTGGCGGTGCGCGCGATGCGGGGATTGTCGGGATCGGCGATGACATGCGGGTCAAGCTGCGCGAGCTGGAGCGGCGAGAGCTGGACGATGGAGGTCATCGCGCGCCCTCCCCGTGGGTGCGCGCAACATAACTCCCCTCCCCTTGAGGGGAGGGGTCGGGGGAGGGGTTTGCGACGCCCGCTCCACCAGAGCCACCCTTCCCCCCGATCCGCCCCGCCTCGACATGGGCGAGCCAGCGCTGGACATGGCCAACAACGTCGGGATGGTCGATGGGGGCAACGGGCAAGCGGTATTGCGACATGGGGGCACCTCGTGTTCTGCGCGTTTCGTGGACCGCCTTGGGCAAAGCGGGCGCGCAGTGAGGCATATTTTGGGGTGTGTAGGAAAGGGGACTTTTTACTTTCCAAGGCTACGATCATAGACCACAAGAAAATATTCCAGCGCCATTTCCATTTAGCAACAGCGCCGATTAAGACCGCTTGAGAGAATTATGCGTAAAAGTCTCCAGAATCGAGATAAAAATCTTAAGAGAATAGTACGCAAACGTCAGTTGCGTAATCGGCTTTCGAAATTGAAGTTATCTTTTAAGCGTGCTGGTCAAAAATGGCCAGGAAAGCGCCAACGGACGCGTGTTTCAGTTCCATTTGTTTTAAGCCTAAACGCACGGAAGCACCGACCAGAAGTCCTTCGACTTTTCGATAAAATAAGACAACTAGCCCTCGTCGAGAAACGAGTTGTAAATTTAGATTTCTCTAAGACGGAAGTTATAGAGTTTCCGGCAATGCTCCTGTTTATTGCCGAAGTTGATAGAATCAAAAGAATTTTGAAGAGTGAATTTTCTTTTACTCTATCAAATGTAAAAGACCCTCTTACGAGACAGATTCTTGTGCAACTTGGTTTTTACGAGTTGTGCGATCAAACATAGCCAAAAATTGCGAAAGAGCGCTTCCAAGATAACGTTCGCCACTGGCGGTACGCAAGTGGCGAACGTGTGGATGACGAAGCGAACGCGGCCTTTGACCGCATCGAGGGCCGAATTGCGCCAGAGGCGTTTAAGGGCATGTGGCGCAGCTTTTCTGAGGCTCTCGTAAACAGTGTTCAGCACGCCTATATCGAGCCGCGAGGCACTGCCGGGTCGCGGATGCGCAGCAAAAGGTGGTGGATGCTCACTCAAGAGTTAGAAGGCGAATTAACTGTGATGGTCTGCGATTTAGGAATTGGCATACCACGCTCGCTACCACTGAAGTGGGAGGAATCCGTTGTGGCTCAGCTAATCTCAAAATTCGATAGCTCCAAGGGGCCTGACGTCAAAGCCATACGCACAGCGCTTGAGATTAGCAAAACTCGAACACAGGAAGCGCATCGCGGAAAAGGTCTACCGCAAATCTGGCAAGCGGTTCGAGAGGTATCCGGTCGCGGTGTTTCGATTTTCTCCAATAGGGCGCGCCTAACATGGAATGGTGCAACCGATAAGGAGCATGAATTTGAATACTCAGATAGCATTAAAGGAACGATCGTCGCGTGGAGCGTCAAGACAATTGACGGAGACAATAATGACCACGTTTATTGACATAGGGCGTCAATTTTCTCGTCACCCCGCAGGGAGATTTCCAAGTGATGGGAAATATAATGGAGAATCATTCCGAAAGAAATTCCTCGTGACCCCCTTAAATGTCGGAGAGAATATTTCCATTATTTTCGATAACGCGATTGATTATGGCTCCTCTTTCTTAGAAGAGGCGTTTGGCGGACTGATCAGAATCGAAGGTTTTTCCCGAGATCAAGTTCTAAATTTGATCACTCTCGAAACCAGCGATGATTTTCTTCGCTATGAAGTTTTGGAGTATATTAATTCAGCAGAGTCCACAGGCCGGAATTGATATGAGCGAACCGAGCCCGAACGTTTGGTTGTCTTTAGCCCCATTAGCCCTATCAGTCATCGGCTGGGTCGTTGTTTTTGAGCACTCGGCGCTTTTGAAAAATAGAGATAACATCTCGGAAATTGTTAAAAGCGCCAAATTCGAAGTCGACGAAATCCTAAAAATTTCAAAACAATATTATGAAAGCAACGATAATCACATCGGCTTCTTAAGCGGAGAAATTCGCTCGAAGTTTCTTTTAGTGAGCCACTACCTCATGCTTCTCAGAGATTTGGGCGTTGACGGAAAAGTTGCCCGGTATCTCGTGCAATACAAGCAAGCCGTCACTGGAGGCTATTTTGAGACTATCGATTTCAAGATGCAAACACAAGAACAGGTTGGAAAATCTGATATAACTAATTCTGCTAATGAACTTAAGTTTCGAATCGACAAAATGTATTGCGATTGGATGAAAAGCACTTCGATCTTGAAAGTGATTTCCTCACTTTTCAGAGATCGTATCCGCAACCTTAGAGACTAACGCGTTCCCGGTCACGCCCCCAGCATCGGCTTCAAATACTGCCCCGTATAGCTCGCTGCCGTAGAAGCCACATCCTCCGGCGTACCCTCAGCCACAATCTCACCCCCGCGCACACCGCCATCCGGCCCAAGGTCCACCAGCCAGTCGGCGGTCTTGATCACGTCGAGGTTGTGCTCGATCACCACCACAGAGTTCCCCTGATCGACCAGCCGGTGCAGCACCTCGAGCAGTTTCCTCACGTCCTCGAAGTGCAGGCCGGTGGTCGGCTCGTCGAGGATATAGAGCGTCTGCCCGGTGGAGCGGCGCGACAGCTCTTTCGCCAGCTTCACCCGCTGCGCCTCGCCCCCGGATAAGGTGGTCGCCTGCTGGCCCACCTTGATGTAGCCCAGCCCCACCTCGGCCAGCATCGCCATCTTGTCGCGGATCGGGGGCACCGCCTTGAAGAACTCGACCGCGTCCTCGATCGTCATGTCGAGCACGTCGGCGATCGAGTGGCCCTTGAACTTCACCTCCAGCGTCTCGCGGTTGTAGCGCTTGCCGCCGCATTCCTCGCAGGTGACGTAGACGTCGGGCAGGAAGTGCATCTCGATCTTGATCAGGCCGTCGCCGGTGCAGGCCTCGCAGCGGCCGCCCTTCACGTTGAAGCTGAACCGCCCCGGCTTGTAGCCGCGCGCCTGCGCCTCGGGCAGCCCTGCGAACCAGTCGCGGATCTGGGTGAAGGCGCCGGTGTAGGTGGCCGGGTTCGAGCGCGGGGTGCGGCCGATGGGCGACTGGTCGATCTCGATCACCTTGTCGCAGTGCTGGAGGCCGGTCACCTTGTCGTGCGGCCCCGCGATCACCCGCGCGCCGTTCAGCGTGCGGGCGGCGGCGGCATAGAGCGTGTCGATGGTGAAGCTCGACTTGCCGCTGCCCGAAACGCCGGTGATGCAGGTGAAGGTGCCGAGCGGGATCGCGGCGGTGACGTCCTTGAGGTTGTTCGCCTTCGCGCCGTGGACGGTGAGCTTCTTGCCGTTGCCCTTGCGGCGCTTGGCCGGCACCTCGATCTGGCGCGTGCCGTTGAGGTAGGCGGCGGTGAGTGAGTTCTTGTTCTTGAGCACCTGCTTCAAGGTGCCCTCGGCCACGATCTCGCCGCCGTGGACGCCCGCGCCGGGGCCGAGGTCGACCAGATAGTCGGCGGCGCGGATGGCGTCCTCGTCGTGCTCGACCACGATCACCGTGTTGCCGAGATCGCGCAGGCGCTTGAGCGTTTCGAGCAGCCGGTCGTTGTCGCGCTGGTGGAGGCCGATGGAGGGCTCGTCGAGCACGTAGAGCACGCCCGAAAGCCCTGAGCCGATCTGCGAGGCGAGCCGGATGCGCTGGCTCTCACCGCCCGAGAGTGTGCCGCTGGTGCGGTCGAGGTTGAGGTAGTCGAGCCCGACATTGTCGAGGAAGCCGAGCCGCTCGACGATCTCCTTGAGGATGGCCTTGGCGATCTGGTTCTGGGTGTCGGTCAACTTCTCGGGAAGTGCGGTAAACCATTGCAGCGCATCGGAAACCGAGTAGCGCGTGGGTTGCGAGATGTCGGTCGCGTCGATCTTCACCGCGCGCGCTTTCTCGTTGAGGCGGGCGCCGCCACAGGTCTCGCATGGCTGCGCGGTCTGGAACTTGGACAGCTCCTCCTGCATCCAGGCGCTGTCGGTCTGCTGCATGCGGCGCTGGAGGTTGCCCATCACGCCCTCGAACGGTTTTTGCACCGTGTAGCTCTTGCGGCCATCCTTGAAGGTCAGCTCGACCGGCATGCCCTTGGTGCCATGGAGGATGATGTCGCGCTGGTCCGCATCGAGCTGGTTCCACGGGGTCTCGATATCGAAGTCGTAGGCCTTGGCGAGGCTGGTCAGCACCTGCATGTAATAGGGCGACGGCGGGTTGCTCTTCGCCCAGGGCACGATGGCGCCCTTCTTGAGGCTCAGCTCCTCGTTGGGGACCACCAGCTGCGGGTCGAACAGCTGCTTTTCGCCGATGCCGTCGCAGGTGGGGCAAGCGCCCTGCGGCGCGTTGAACGAGAACAGGCGGGGCTCGATCTCCTCGATGGTGAAGCCCGAGACCGGACAGGCGAACTTCTCGCTGAACACGATGCGGTTGGCGGGCAGGCCTGCGCCCTTGAGGTTCTTGCCCTGCTCCTCGCCTTCGCGGCCCGGCACCACGCCATCGGCCAGATCGACATAGGCCAGCCCCTCGGCCAGCTTCAGCGCGGTTTCGAACGAGTCCGCCAGCCGCGTCTCCAGCCCTTCCTTCACCGCGATCCGGTCGACCACCACCTCGATGTCGTGCTTGTACTTCTTGTCGAGCGCAGGCGCTTCCTCGATCGCGTACATTTCGCCATCGATGCGCACGCGGGTGAAGCCCGCCTTCTGCCACTCGGCCAGCTCCTTGCGGTATTCGCCCTTGCGGCCGCGCACCACCGGCGCGAGCAGATAGGCGCGCGTGCCCTCGGGCAGGGCCATTACCCGGTCGACCATGTTGGAGACCGTCTGCGCCTCGATCGGCAGGCCGGTGGCAGGCGAATAGGGCACCCCCACCCGCGCCCAAAGCAGGCGCATGTAGTCGTAAATCTCGGTGACGGTCGCCACGGTCGAGCGCGGGTTGCGGCTCGTGGTCTTCTGCTCGATCGAGATTGCGGGCGAGAGCCCGTCGATATGCTCGACATCGGGCTTCTGCATCATTTCGAGGAACTGGCGCGCATAGGCGCTCAGGCTCTCGACATAGCGGCGCTGGCCCTCGGCATAGATGGTGTCGAAGGCGAGGCTCGACTTGCCGCTGCCGGAAAGGCCGGTGATGACGATGAGCTTGTCGCGCGGCAGCTCGATATCGACGCCCTTGAGGTTATGCTCACGGGCGCCGCGGACGGAAATGTGGGTGAGTGACATGGGGGCTCACTTGGGGACTGGTTGGCACAGAGTCCAGCGCCCTGAAAGGGCAACCGGAGATGTGAACCATGTTCCGCAAATGTTCCGATAGGTCAAGATCAAGTCATCGCCCGTCCCCAGCCTCAGGGGGGCGGCGCGCGAGTGCCGAAGCTCACTCCCTCGAGCGTGCCGAGCGCAGGATCTTCCAATCCGAAGGTGGCGACATATTCCTGTGCCACATCGCCATAGAGTTTACCGAGGAGCAGCCCATCAAGGTCCGTGGCGTTTGCCCGCAACACCCCGTCGACAGCCGAGAGCGTCCCGGTAAAGTCGTAATTGCCATAGGCGATCGGTGAGCCATTGGCATCGGTGCCACTGGGTGCCAGGCTCGCACTGAGCGTACGGGCAAGAAAGTCAATCTCGAGCATCGAAGTGCCGCCGAAGCTCGCCTTTATGTCGCTTCCCTGCCGCAACGTGCCCGATACCAGGCCGGCATAACGGCCACTGCCCGTCTGCGGGATCTGGTGCAGCGGGGTGGCAATGCCGAAGCCGATCCAGTCGAGTGAAGTGCCGACCACCGCGCCGTCCTTATCGTACCACGTGCCATCGGCCCTCATGAAACTCGAATAGGTAAGCGTAACCCCTGCCGACGAACCGTCGAAAACGCTTATCAGATGCTCGGTCTCGCCATCTCCAGCGATCTCGTCCGTGGCACGATAGGCCAACATGTCGTCGGCGTCGTTGGCAGGCACGCGGTTGCGCTGCTCGAACGCAACAGCGAACAGGCTGGTGGAGGCCAGATAGGTGCCAGTGGCTGGATCGTAGGTATTATACCAAATGACGCGGTGGCTTTCCGACGACGACCACTCGGACGTCTCGGCGAAATAGTTGCCACGCTCAGTGGACCAAAAATAGGTGAGCTCGGTCAAGCTCGCCAGCGTCTTGGTCGCCGCCAGATCGGCATTTTCTCGGCCGACAAAGCTCACGTTGTAAAAATCGCTGCCGCTGGTGCCGTAAAGCACGCCGCCAATCTCATCGGCCTCGGGGCCGTAGAACTGTCCATCGAGCGTGCCGGTGAAGATGAGCGGGCCGTTGGCATCCTGATGGCTGGCGCTGAAGGTGCCGTTGAACAGGTTTTCGCCCGCAACGATGCTGGCAGTGCCGCTGAGCGAGCCGGCCAGGTAGGTTGAGTAGGAAGAGCCACTCGTATTGGTGGACCAGGTGTTCGCGTCGAGCGAGAGCTGCCCGCTGGAGAAATCGATCAACACCGTACCATTGCCTGAGAGAATGCTCAGCGTATCGTAAGGGGCTACAGGTGTGGTGCCCGAGCCCCAATTGCCGCCCGAATGAACGCCGTGGAGGCTGATGTAGTGCGAGGCGCGCCCGCTGGTGGCAACAGCGCTTGCCTGGCTAGGAAAGCCAAACGCAAAGGCCGAGGCCAGATAGGTCCGTTCGTCGTCGATGAAATTGAGCGTGGAAGAATAGAACAGACCTGCACGTACGTGGCGCGCCGTCGGGAACACATTTTCATTATACGATGAGATATCCGAAAGCACCAACCGGTCCTCGTTGTCGTCCTCGACTCGCTCGAAGCCCTGGCCGTCAACTTCCGGCACCTCTTCATCCGGGCCAAAGCTGAAGCTCTGGGTTCCCACGCGAAGGGCGTAAGAGTTGTCGCTGGCATCGTAGCTGATCTCAACCCCGGTGCCGTCGCCGCGCTCAGCGGGCTGGGCTCTGCCACGGTCGTAAACCAGACTTGTTAGCCCGGCCTCGGTGGCAAAGCTGCCGGTGACCAGCGGTGGGACGACACCGGTGTTTTCCGGAGGAGCAGGCGTCGGAGCGGGCGTCGGTGCAGGTGTAGGTGCAGGTGTAGGTGCAGGTGTAGGTGCAGGCGCAGGCGGCGGGGTCACCACCGTGCCGCCGCCACCGCCGGTGCTCCCGCCGCCGCAGGCTGATAGCGAAAAGGCCAGCATCAACGCGCTGGCACCTGCCATAAGGTGCGAATTCTTCATTTCCCGATCCCCTGTCAAAATGCCGCCGTGATGCCGAGTTCGATCGACACGCGGCTGTAATCGTAAAGTTCGATGGTCGAATTGCTCTTTTCGTAACGCGCCGACACCAGCGGCGCGAAGGCGCCCACGCGCAGGGCGCGGAAGGTGCCCGAGAGCCCCGTCTCGAAGCGGTCGTCGACACGCCGGCGCGGATAAAGCAGGATGCGCGCATCGGCCTCGGTGCGGTCGTAACCGGCGTTGAGCACCAGCGTCGTGTGGCCGAACTCGCGAAACAGGTAGACATCGGCCCCGCCACTGGCGAGCGAGTAACCCGGATCGCGTGCCACTTCCCGGAAGCCCGAAAGGCGCACGCCGCCTCCGAAGCGCGCGCTGATAGCCTTGTCCGCGCTCAAGCCCAGCGAATAGCGCCGTGCATCGCGCTGATCGCTCAGGAGATCGTCGGTTTCAATCGCGACTGCATCCAGCGTAAGCCGGGCAGTACGCGAAACCGGCTTCTGCCATTCGCCCGAAAGGCCATAGCCGGTGGTGTAGGACTTGCCGCCGAACCAGCGATGGCTCACCAGTGCGGCGAGCGAAAGCCGCTGCGAACCCCAGGTAAATTGCGGCCCGGCTTCGAGCGACCCGACATAATCGTTGAACTGATCCTTGCCGTAGAACCGCGCCTGCACGCTCGACCGTATCAGCAGGTCGGCCTTGGAAGATAACGGCGCGCGAAAATAGGCCTGTGCGCGCAGCGCCAGACCGACGCCCGAGGTCGCCTGGGCATCCCGGTCGAGGTCGAAATTGCCGATCACGGTTTCAAGCGTGTCGGAGCGGGTGGCCCGGTTGATGTTGCTATCGGGCGCTAGCGCGAGCTGGAAAGAGCCGCCTACCCGCTTCTTGGCCGCCAGCGCCGCGGCATAGAACCGCACCAGTTGCTCGACCTCCTGCGGCAGGCCCGCTGCCTGCGCTGCGCGTATTTCGCGCTGGGCATCGCCAAAATGGCCGAGCATCGCCTGCATCCGTGCCAGTTCGACCCGCACCCGTGCGGCATCGGGCTTGTCGTCGAGAATAGCGCGCAACAACACGGCGGCGGCCTCGAACTTGCCCTGTTTGTCGGCCAGCATCAACGCCAAGCGGAAGCGCGCTTCGGTTCGCAGCTCAATGTCCGGATTGGTCGCCAATGCGCGGTAGGCCGTCTCGGCTGCCGCATAATCGCCAGCATCGGACGCCGCACCAGCATAGGCAAAAAGCTGGGCCGGGGTGAACTCGCGAACTTGCTCGCTGCCCGCCGACGGCGCCGCCGCAGCATTTGTAGCCATAGCCCGAGGCAAATCCTGCGCAACGGCATGCGCGGCCGCAAACAGCAGCAAAATCGCCGGCCCCATAAAGACTGCGACCCGAATTCTATTTGCAGGCAAAAGTTGGGGACCCTTTTTTACTCGGCAACCGATATGCGTTTTCTAACGGGATGCAAGATTCGAATTTATCGCAATCGGTGCTTTGCCCTCCCCTTGCCCCCCAGCCCCGCCCTGCTATGACTCCAGTTTCATACGAAATGAATTCACCAGATCCGAGGTTCGCACTCCATGAAAACCCGTTTGCTCGCCAGTTCCATGCTGGCCATTATGACCGCCGCCTGTGCCACCACTCCGGATAGCGCCCCCATGGATGTTGCCTCCTCGCCCCCCGCTCCCGGGGTTCCTGAAGCCACCAGCGCCTTTGCCGAGCTGAGCACGCTGCCCTTCCACGCGCCCGATTTCACCGCGCTGAGCGATGCCGACTATCAGCCGGCCATCGAGGAAGCGATTGCGATCCAGATCGCCGAGATCGAACAGATCGCCAACAACCCCGAGCCGCCTACCTTCTCGAACACCATCGTCGCGATGGAGCGTACCGGGCAGGTCTATTCCCGCGCCACTGCCGCCTTCGACCAGAAGGTCTCGGCCGACATCAACGATACGCTCGCCGCCGCCGACGAGGCGCTGGCCCCGCAGCGCGCCGCGCTGTCCGATGCGATCTATCTCAATCCCAAGCTGTTCGCCCGCGTGAAGGCGATCTACGACAACCGCGCCGCCATGAGCATGATCCGCGAAGACGCCATGCTGCTGGAGACGACCTATGCCGATTTCGTGCATAATGGCGCGCTGCTTTCCGATGCGGCCAAGGCCGAGCTGAAGCAGATCAACGGCCGCCTGTCCGAACTGGGCGCGCAGATCCCTCAGCGGATTACCGAAGGTCAGGCCGATGCCGCGCTGACGGTGGATACGGTGGAGGAGCTTTCGGGCCTGTCCGAAGGCCAGATCGCTGCCGCCGCAGCCGCTGCCGAGGAAGCCGGAATGCCCGGCAGATATGTGCTGGCGATGACCAACACCACCTCGCACCCGCTGCTCTCGCAGCTGAACAACCGCACCACGCGCGAGCGGCTGTATCGCGCCAACTCGACCCGCAACTATGCCGGCGACAACGAAACGGTCGACATGATCCGCGAAGTGGTGGAACTGCGCACGCGGGTCGCGCGCATCTTCGGCACGCCCGACTATGCCACCTGGCAGATGTACGATCGCATGGCCAAGACGCCGGAACGCGCTATCGGCTTCATGGAAGAGATGGTCCCCGCCCTGCGCGCCACGCAGGAGCGCGAGGCTGCCGCAATCAACGCGATGATCGAACGCGAAGGCGGCGATTTCACCGTGCAGCCGTGGGACTGGCCCTACTACGCCGAAAAGATCCGGCAGGAGCGCTATGCCCTCGATAACGAGGCCATCAAGCAGTATTTCGTGGTGGATCGCGTGCTGGAAGACGGCGTGTTCTTCATGGCCAACAAGCTTTATGGGCTGACTTTCGAGAAGCGTACCGACATCCCCGTCTATCACGAGGGCGTGAGCGTCTACACCGTGTTCGATGCCGATGGCAGCGAACTGGCGCTGTTCTACTTCGATCCGTTCCAGCGCGACAGCAAGGGCGGCGGCGCGTGGATGAACAACTTCATCGAACAGAGCCACCTGCTCGGCCTCAAGCCCGTGATCGCCAACACGCTCAACGTGGCCCCGCCCGCTGCCGGCCAGCCTGCGCTGATGACCTGGGACGATGTGACCACCACCTTCCACGAGTTCGGCCACGCGCTGCACGGCATGTTCGCCGACCAGCGCTATCCGTCGCTTTCGGGCACCAACACCGCGCGCGACTGGGTCGAGTTC
Organism: Aurantiacibacter flavus; assembly: GCF_039710615.1. Classification (NCBI taxonomy): domain Bacteria; kingdom Pseudomonadati; phylum Pseudomonadota; class Alphaproteobacteria; order Sphingomonadales; family Erythrobacteraceae; genus Aurantiacibacter; species Aurantiacibacter flavus. The sequence goes on along the minus strand of NZ_JBDLBR010000001.1, from coordinate 453,412 downwards.
CCGAGCCAGTTCCACGAGCCTTTCGCCGCCGTGCCCGAGGTGTTGCAGAACTATGCCAAGCACTGGCAGACCGGCGAGACGATCCCGATGGAGATGGTCGAGGCGATCGACCGGGCCAGCAAGTTCAACCAGGGCTATGACTTCGGTGAGCTTATCACCGCGCAGCTGCTCGACATGAAGTGGCACTCGCTCGCACCCGGCGAGGCTCCCGCCGACGTGCTGGCCTTCGAGCAGGATGCGCTCGCAAGCATGGGCCTGCGCACCGATCTGGTGCCGCCGCGCTACTACACGCCCTACTTCCGGCACATCTTCGGCCATGGCTATCAGGCGGGCTATTACAGCTACACCTGGACCAACATGCTGGCCAAGGACGGCTATGCCTGGGTCGAGGCCAATGGCGGGATGACCCGCGCCAATGGCGACCACATCCGCGAAACCTTCCTCGGCCAGGGGCACTCGAACAGCTACGAGCAGATGTATCGCGACTTCACCGGGCACGATCCGGAAGTCGGCCCGCTGCTCGAAGCACTCGGCCTGACCGGCGGCGTCGCCAGCACCGGCTCGAAGTGCGAGGACCAGGAAAAGGGCTGCGTCGGCTAAGGCCGCATCGTGAGCGCGCGCTGGCCCGGTTCGCCGATCCAGTGCGCCTCAACGCCCCACACCTGCGCCAGCACCTTGGCTGTCAGCGCCCTGTCGGGGGGGCCGTCGGTGACCAGTTCGCCATTGTCGAGCACGATGACCCGGTCGGCATGGTTCATCGCCAGCGCCAGGTCGTGGAGCACCAGCACCACCCCGCGCCCTTCGGCGGCAGCGGCGTGGAGCACACGCAACATGCGCAGCTGATGGGCCAGATCGAGCGCGGCGAGCGGCTCGTCGGCAAGCAGCCAGCGTGGTTCGCCCGCCAGTGCCCGCGCCAGCAGCACGCGTGCGCGTTCCCCACCCGACAGGCTGGAGACAGGCCGTCCGGCAAGTGTGGCAAGGTCGCAGGCAAGCAGCGCACGTTCGATCGCCGCCTTCCCGTCGGCGCGTTCGCCATCACCTTGCGGCAGGCGCCCGAGCGCAACAAGCCGTGCCACCGACATGTCCCAGGCGATCTCGCCGGTCTGCGGCAGGAAGCCGATCCGCTTGGCGCGCTCGCGCGGGGGGATAGCGGCGAGCAGCGTACCGTCGAGGGATATTGCGCCCAGTTCAGGGAACTCGATCCCGGCCAGCGCAGCGAGAAGGGTGGACTTGCCTGCCCCGTTCGGCCCGCAGATCGCCACCAGCTGGCCCTCCTGCAGCGCAAGCGACACGCGCGACAAGGCCGGATACTGCCCCCGCATCACGGTGACGACGCGCGCGCTCAGCTCCATGACGCGACTCCGCGCCGCATCTTCAGCAGCAGGTGCAGGAAGAACGGTGCGCCGAGCAGATTGAGAGCGATGCCGAGTTGCAATTCGCTCTCCAATGGCAGCAGACGGCAGGCTACGTCAGCCAGCAGCACCAGCAGCGCACCTGCCAGCGCACTCGGCACAATCAGCGACGAGGGCGCGCGGTCGGTAAACGGGCGCACCAGATGCGGCACGATCAGGCCGACGAAGCCGATCACGCCTGCCACGGCCACGCCGCTGCCCACGGTCAGCGCCACGCCCATGATCATAAGCCAGCGCAACGCCTGCGGATCGCCCCCGAGCGACCGCGCCGCCGCCTCGCCCAGCGTCAGCGCATCGAGCGCTCGGCCTCCGCCACAGAGCAGACCCACGCCCACCAGTGTCAGCGGTGCGGCGATGGCCACGTCCTGCCAGCTGCGGTCGGTCAGCGCGCCCATCAGCCAGGTCACGATTCCCGCCAACGCGAAGGCGTTGGGCGTCAGGCTGATTACCAAGGCAGTCAGCGCGCCAGCGAGGCTCGCGATCATCACCCCGGCCAGCGTAAACAACGCCACGCCCGCACTGCGGCCGGCGAGCAGCGAGAGCAGCGCCATCGAGCCTCCCGCTCCAATCAGCGCGGCGAAAGGTACGCCCAGCACGCCGAGGTTGCCCCCGCTACTCCACAGCGCAAACACTCCGCCCAGAGCTGCGCCGGGAGCGACGCCGAACAGTCCGGGATCGGCCAGCGGATTGCGCAGGTAGCCCTGCATCGCCGCTCCTGCCGCGCCGAGGCCTGCACCGATCACAAGCGCCAGCACGCCGCGCGGCAGACGCAGTTCGGCGAGGATGACATAGGCGTTGGGCACGGTAGCCGGATCGACCCACACCCGCCCGGCGAGAAGCGATGCCGCCAGCGCGACCGCGTTGGCGACGAGCAAGCCTGCCACCATCCGCCTCACTTCAGCCCCTCCCTGATCTCGCGCAACCGCGCGAGCGCGCGCGGGATCACCGGCCCCGCGCAATATAACAAGCGTTTGTCGAGCTCCTCGCGCGCGGTGCCGACCAACGCATCGAGCGCCGGATGGTGCAAGGCCCGCGCCGCCCCCGCCGACAGGATCAGCTGCGGCGGATCGGCCAGCACCTGTTCGAGCGGCAGATAGTCCCCCTGCGCCAACCCACGTGTGGCAGAGTGAAGGCTGAAGCCGGAGTGTTCGAGCAGAGCCGCAGCAAGGCTGTCCGGTCCGGGAACGATCCCGCCTTCCTGCCACAGCAGCGTAACGATCGGCTCTTCCTGCTCGGTGCCGCCTTGCTGCCAGGCCTCGGCCACCGTGTCAGCCAGCGCGTCGCCTTCTTCGGTGCGCCTGGCAAGATCGGCCAGCGCACGGACCTGGGCAAGGCTGTCTTCGACCGTTGAGGCAATGTCGACAGTGAAAACCGCGATCCCGGCCTTTTCCAGCGCACGGCGGGTGGGGGCCGGCAGGAAGCGGTCGGCCACGACAATGTCGGGCGCAAGGGCAAGGATTTCCTCCGTCCGCCCGTAAGTCGCGCGATAGCGAGCTGCCTGCGACGCGGTTATCGAGCTGGTCTCGGGGTTCTTGCTGAGCTGGGAAATGGCGAGCAGTTGGTCTGGAGGAACAAATTCGACGAGGATCGCATCGCTGCAAGGGTTGAGGCTCACAATGAGGGGGCGATCATCGACACGCTGACGGGACGGCGGCGCGCTGCACGAGGCGATCAGCAGCGAAAACCACAGGGGCGATAATGTTCGAAACCTGCGCACGAGAATACCAGCCGCCTTGCGCATTCGCGCCGTTCCCGCGCGCAGCCCTTTCGCCGTCGCGCCTTCCCACAACACCCGCCAGCAGCCTATGCGCCAGGCGTCACCTCGAACAATATGCGACCAACGACCGGAAAAATCCGAAGTTCCCGTCGTTCCAGGATACCGCTAGCAATGGCTCGCGTCGGCCGCAATTGCCAATCCGGCCAAAGAATTGTCCCGAAGAGAGACAGTGGAGGCGGCGTCAATATCCTGTCAAATATTTTCGCCTATTAGAGCACGATGCGCGTCAGTTGCATCTTCCCGGACGAGTCGGTCCCCGACTTCCGTCATAGCATCTCGCGCAAGCGCGCCGCGCGTTCGCTCGCGGCGCGTGGCAATGGCAGTCGGTCGGTTCGCAAACTTGGCGTGCTGGCGACGGCGGTGGCCGTGCCAGCGCTGGCCATGCCGGGCGGCTTGCAGGGCCTGACCATGTCGTCCGCGACCGCCGCCACGGCAGCCACGGTGCCCATGGGCTTCGAGACGCCGGGCGAAAGCTTCCCCGGCTCGGCCTTCTACTACCTTGAGGACGCGCCCGAGGCGGTCGCCGCCAATGCCACGCACGGCGTCGATCTCGCAACCGTGCCCGAGGACGCCATGCAGCTCGGCGCGCAAAACCCGACCAGCGCGTTCATCGCCGGACCTGCGGCGCGCTCGCTGCGCGTGACGGGCTCGCTGACCGACCAGGCCCGCGCACAACAGTGCATGACGCAAGCGATCTATTACGAAGCGGCCAGCGAATCCGATGCCGGACAGCGCGCCGTGGCTCAGGTGGTGCTCAACCGGCTGGCCCATCCCTCCTACCCATCAACCGTATGCGGGGTGGTGTTTCAGGGCTCGGAACGCAGCAGCGGGTGCCAGTTCACTTTCACCTGCGACGGCTCGCTGGCGCGCCAGCCCTCGGCCTTTATGTGGGGCCGCGCCAGCCGCATCGCACGGCAAGCCCTGGCGGGCGCCGTCTATGCCCCGGTTGGACTGTCAACGCACTACCACACGCTCGCGGTGCATCCTTACTGGGCGGACAGCCTCGACCAGGTGGCCGTGATCGGCGCGCACCAGTTCTATCGCTGGCGCGGTGAAGCCGGGACCAGCCGTGCCTTCACCGGGCGCTATCTTGGGGGCGAACCGGCACCCGTCCGCGCGGCGGTTCTTATGGCTCAGGCCAGTGCCGGGGCTGCTCCCGATCCGACCGGTCCGCTGGCGACGACAGGCACTCTGCCTACCCTCGCCGATCAGGATTTCCCTGCGTCCGAAGCAACTGCGCTGAAGGAGCTACCAACAGCGGCGAAGACACCCGTGCCGGGTTCGGCCCCGGCGGCGGCCTTCGGCTCCCGATTGCCTGGTGGCGGTGCGATCCGGGACGAGTATGCGCGCAGCGGCACCTGGCGCACCGAACCACGACAGGATTGACGTAATGTCTCTGCGACATCTCGCGCACACTTGGTAAAGATTGCGTAAACCATGCTTTGCAACCCGGAATTAAGGTAATCTCCATAGCAATTCGGCAGCTGCCGGCCAGCGGCAGCGAAACACGAGCCGAGAGATTGCCAGCCATGTCGATCCGTTTCGCCGCCCCCCAGCTATCGCGCAAGCGGCTCCTTGAATCGCAGATTCAACGCCTGCAACAACAGGCTGCCAACGACAACCGTGCCAGCAGTGCTGAGAGCGATGCGGTGATCCGCCGTGCGCTGGAGCTGTTTGGGCAACACGGCCTCGGCGCTGCAAAGGTGGCGCGTGACGCAGCCGAACGCGCAGCCATGCGGGGCGATGCCGAAGGCTTTGCAGCCTGGCACGAAGTCTGCGCCAATCTCGACCGTCGACTGGCGCGCGGCCTCGACCAATATCTGCCGCAAACAAGCTAACTGACTAACAAGTCGGCAAACTGTCACAATTACTAATAGGCAAATTAAGGATTCTAACGAAAGAACCAGCATATAGCGGACCTCCTCCGGAGGATATCTTGCCAAACAGCCTCGAAACCATACCGCCCGAGGGCGCCAAGCCTGCAATTCAGGAGCGGGCTCGCTATGACAGCTATTTCGTGCCGCCTGTCGGGCTAGTTCTGGCAAGCCTTGCGAATATTGTCGTCAGTTGGTCCTGCGCCTTGCTGAGCGGCTCGCGATTGCTGTTTGTATTCGCGCTGGTCATGTCCTTAATCGTATCGTTCCGACTGATCACGTCGCTTATCTATCAAACGATCACGACATCCTCCGCCCGCAAACGCCTGCAGCCGCTCGTGCTGGTGGCTCAAACGGTGCTGTCCGCGAACATCGGCGTGTTCGCGGCGCTCACGCTTGCCCTCAAGATCTCCGGCGACCTCAAGTTGCTCGCGCTCTGCTATGCATTGACCTATGCCACGGCAATGACGGTCCGCTGCGCCGACCGGCCAACCCTCGCGCGCGCGCACATGGCCTTTGCCGTGGTGCCAGTGTTCGTGGCGGCCTTGTACGTGGGAACGCCAAGCTCGCTCATCCTGGCCCTGGTGCTTCCTGGCCTCGCCATGGGAATGGACTCGTTGACCCAGACCGTTCACCGTAGCCTCTCGAATATCGTGCGGTTTGCCGAAGAACGGCAAGCGGTCAACGAACAGTATCATTTTCTTGCGCTGCACGACGGGCTGACCGGCCTGCTTAACCGCGACGGGTTTCACCTGTCGCTGGAAGACATGCTGCGGGAGCGGGGCAGCGAGCAGCGCATTGCGCTGCTGTGGTTCGACCTGCATCACCTGCGCGATGTGAACGAAAGCCAGGGCTATGCCGCCGGCGACAAACTGCTGTGCGAGATGGCGCGGCGCCTGCGCGCCTGCACCCCGGACGATGCCGTGCTGGCGCGGTTCGGAAGCGACGAGTTCCTGCTCGCCGTGCCGGTGCCCTCGCGCGCCGATTCCGAGCAACTGGTGTTAAGCGTCAGCGATCATCTCAACCGCCCCTTGCGGCTCGACTATGCGATGGTGGAGGCAGGCACCGCCATCGGCGTGGCAATCTTCGGCGAAGATGCCACGACGATCTCGTACCTGATGCAGGCCGCCAATATCGCACTCATGCAGGCGAAGGAACAGCATGCCCGGTTCTGCTACTACATCCCCGAAATGAGCCGCCAGCGCGCGGAGCGCAAGGAGATGGAGCGCGACCTGCGATGCGCCCTCGCCCACGAGGAACTGCAAGTGCATTTCCAGCCCCTGATCGACCTCGATAGCGGGCGGATCTGCAGCTTCGAGGCACTGGTGCGCTGGACCCATCCCATAAAGGGAGAGATTTCGCCCGAGGTCTTCATCCCGCTTGCCGAGGAAACCGGACAGATCATCACCCTTGGCAACTGGGTGACGGCTCAGGCCGCGCGCGCCGCTGCCACCTGGCCCGATCACATCAGGCTCGCGGTTAACCTGTCGCCAACCCAGATGCGGGCGCCAGGTGCGGCGCTGGGCATCCTTCACGCGCTGCGTCAGGCCGGCTTGGCGCCAAACCGGCTGGTCATCGAGGTGACCGAGAGCGTCTTCCTGGAGGACTGCGTCCACGCACGCCACTTCATGGACGACCTGACTCGCGCGAAGGTCCACTTCGCGCTCGATGATTTCGGCACCGGCTACTCGTCGCTGAGCTACCTGCACCGCTATCACTTCGACAAGATCAAGATCGACCGCAGCTTCGTGTGCGGCCCGCAGGTCGGCCCGCACAGCGACGCGATCATTCGCGCCGTCGCCTGCATGGGCCGCAAGCTCGGGATGGAAATCGTGGCCGAGGGCATCGAGACGGCGGAACAGGCCACCAGCCTGCACCGCGCGGGCTGCACACTTGGCCAGGGGTTCTTCTTCAGCCGTGCCGTCTCCGCGCAGGGCGCGCAAGATTTGCTCGATCAGGAGATGAGCGAGCTTAGCCGCTTTCGCATCGCAAACTAGGCTGAGACAGCCAGTTTTTGAAATTGCGAAGTATTTGCAAAGATAAGACAATCCAGCGCCGCTTTCGCTGTTGCAATAGCACTTGGGCAGGCCTAACGCACCTCCCACGAAAGGCATTGTCCCGGCCGGGCGCAGGGCAGTGTCGTAACATTTCGGAGTGCGCCCCTCGAAAGGCAAAGGACGAAGACACCCGATGGCCCAGAACGCAGGACGCAAGAAAATCGCCCTCATCGGCGCCGGCATGATCGGCGGCACCCTCGCTCACCTCGCAGCGAAAAAGGAAATGGGCGACATCGTCCTGTTCGACATTGCCGAAGGCATGCCACAGGGCAAGGCGCTCGATCTCAGCCAGTGCGGCCCGGTCGAAGGCTTCGACGCCTCGATCACCGGCACCAACGACTATGCCGATATTGCTGGCGCCGACGTGATCATCGTCACCGCCGGTGTGCCGCGCAAGCCCGGCATGAGCCGTGACGATCTGCTCGGCATCAACCTCAGCGTGATGAAGGCCGTGGGCGAAGGCATCAAGACCCACGCGCCCGACGCTTTCGTGATCTGCATCACCAACCCGCTCGACGCGATGGTCTGGGCGCTGCGCGAATTCTCCGGCCTCCCCGCCAACAAGGTGGTCGGCATGGCTGGCGTGCTGGACAGCGCGCGCTTTGCGACCTTCCTCGCCTGGGAATTCGATTGCTCGGTGCGCGACGTGAACGCCTTCGTACTCGGCGGCCATGGCGATACCATGGTGCCGGTGCTCAGCTACTCCACCATCAGCGGCATCCCGGTGCCCGATCTCGCCAAGATTAAGGGCGTCGACGCAGGCCGTCTCGACGAGATCGTCGATCGCACCCGCAAGGGCGGCGGCGAGATCGTCGGCCTGCTCAAGACCGGCAGCGCCTATTACGCCCCCGCCACCAGCGCCATCGCCATGGCCGAAGCCTATCTGGGTGACCAGAAGCGCATCCTGCCCTGCGCCGCTTATGTCGAAGGCAAGTACGGCGTGGACGGGCTTTACGTTGGCGTGCCCGCGGTGATCGGTGCCGGCGGGATCGAGGACGTGGTCGAAATCGAACTGTCGGACGAAGAAGCCGCCAACCTCAAGGTGAGCACCGATGCGGTCGAGGAATTGCTTGAGGCCTGCAAGGGCCTGGATAGCTCGCTGGCGTGATCGTCCTAAATGCCTTCGTCGCTGTTGGGGCAGTTGTTGGTTTGCTGACTTTCGGGAGCCTCTTCATCAAGGCCGCCAGGCGGTCGTGGCTATCAACAGGCTCCGCGCTTCTCTTGACGGCTTGGGGCGCAATCGGCGGCACAATTCTTGTAAATTTGGTCCGGCTTCCGAAAGACGAAATGGTCGGTGCGCTTTTCTGGGGTGTGACTTTTTCCAGCCTCGGAGTGATCCTTTTGGTGATCGCTTTGTTAGCGCGACACGTGCCCGCAAGTTTTACATCTCACCAAGAGGAAAATTAAATGTCCATCCTCGTAGACAAATCCACCAAGGTCATCACCCAGGGGATGACCGGCAACACCGGCACCTTCCACACCCAGCAGGCGCTCGATTACGGGACGCAGATGGTGGCGGGTGTGACCCCCGGCAAAGGCGGTACCACCCACCTCGGCCTGCCCAACTTCGACACCGTGAAGGAAGCCAAGGCCGAAACCGGTGCGACCGCTTCGGTGATCTACGTCCCGCCGCCATTCGCCGCCGACTCGATCCTTGAAGCCATCGAGGCTGAAATCGAGCTGATCGTCGCCATCACCGAGGGTGTTCCCGTGCTCGACATGGTGCGCGTGAAGCGCGCGCTGCAGGGCTCCAAGTCGCGCCTGATCGGGCCGAACTGCCCCGGCGTGCTCACCCCCGGCGAGTGCAAGATCGGCATCATGCCCGGCTCGATCTTCTCGAAGGGCTCCGTCGGCGTCGTCAGCCGTTCGGGCACGCTGACCTACGAAGCCGTGCACCAGACCACCGCGGTCGGCCTCGGCCAGACCACGGCTGTCGGCATCGGCGGCGACCCGGTCAACGGCACCAACTTCATCGACGTGCTCGACCTGTTCCTGTCGGACGACGAGACCAAGTCGATTATCATGATCGGCGAAATCGGCGGCAGCGCCGAGGAAGAAGCCGCCGAATTCATCAAGCAGGAAGCCGCCAAGGGCCGTTCCAAGCCGATGGTCGGCTTCATCGCCGGGCGCACCGCCCCTCCGGGCCGCCGCATGGGCCACGCGGGCGCGATCGTCTCTGGCGGCCAGGGCGGCGCGGAAGACAAGATCGCCGCGATGGAAGCGGCCGGCATTCGTGTCAGCCCCTCGCCCAGCGAACTCGGTATTACTTTGGATGCCCTGCTCAAGGAACTTGCCTGAGTTCTGCCCGTAAGGGTTATGGTTGACGAAGTATTGTGTGAAGGTCCCTGCCATGGGTGATGAGCCGTTGAATTTGCTTCCCGAAATGCCCGATCAGGGCGTGGCCCAGGCAGGGCCGAGCTGGGCCAACCCGCACTGGCCGCTCGCCGACGACGGCAGCGACCTCACCGCCGGTCTCGACCCGACAGCGATGAAGCTGTCGCTCGAGAAGGCGGCCAAGGACGCGGGCAAGCCGGTCGATGCCAAGAGCATCGAGGCTGCGGCCAACGATTCGATCCAGGCGATGATGCTGATCCGGCACTATCGCGTGCGTGGGCACATGGCCGCCACGCTCGATCCGCTCGGCCTCACCCACCGCGACAAGGAAGAAGAGCTGTCGCTCGCCGCTCATGGCTTTGCCGGGCGCGAGGATCAGGAAGTCTATGTCGGCGGTGCATTCGGGTTCGAATGGGTCAAGGTCGGCGAGCTGTATAAGGCGCTGCGCAAGACCTATTGCGGCAATGTCGGCCTCGAATACATGCACATTGCCGACACCGAGGAGAGGCGCTTCCTGCAGAAGCGCTTCGAAAGCCCCGAGGAAACGATCCAGTTCACGCCCGAGGGCAAGAAGGCGATCCTCCAGGCGGTGATCCGCGGCGAGGAGTACGAGAAGTATCTCGGCAAGAAATACGTCGGCACCAAGCGCTTCGGGCTCGATGGCGGCGAAGCGATGATCCCGGCGCTCGAAGCCGTCATCAAGTATGGTGGCTCCACCGGAGTGCGCGAGATCATCTACGGCATGGCCCACCGCGGCCGCCTGAACGTGCTAGCGAACGTGATGGCCAAGCCTTACAAGGTCATCTTCCACGAGTTCTCGGGCGGCAGTGCCAACCCCGACGATGTCGGCGGCTCGGGCGACGTGAAGTATCACCTCGGCACCAGCACCGACCGCGAGTTCGACGGTATCAAGGTCCACATGAGCCTCGTGCCCAATCCTTCGCACCTCGAAACGGTCGACCCGGTCGTGCTCGGCAAGACGCGTGCGCAGCAGGCGATTCACGACGATATCGGCGTGCACCAGAAGGTGCTGCCGGTGCTGATCCACGGCGACGCCGCCTTCGCCGGGCAAGGCGTGGTGTGGGAGTGCTTCGGCCTGTCGGGCGTGCGCGGCTATGACACCGGCGGTTGCATCCACTTCGTGATCAACAACCAGATCGGCTTCACCACCAGCCCCAAGTTCGCCCGCAACTCGCCCTATCCGAGCGATGTGGCCAAGGGCGTTCAGGCCCCGATCCTGCACGTGAACGGCGACGATCCCGAGGCCGTGACCTTCGCCTGCAAGCTGGCGGTCGAATACCGCCAGACCTTCAAGCGCGATATCGTGATCGACATGTGGTGCTATCGCCGCTTCGGCCACAACGAGGGTGACGAACCGATGTTCACCCAGCCGCTGATGTATGCGGCGATTAAGCAGCACCCGCGCGTGTCGGAAGTCTATTCCGAGCGGCTGAAGAGCGAAGGCGTGATCGAGGCGGGCACCGCGCCCGCCATGCGCGAAGAGTTTACCAAGCAGCTCGATGAAGAGTTCGAGGCCGGGCAGAGTTACAAGCCCAACGAGGCCGACTGGTTCGCCGGTCGTTGGAGCGGGCTGCACAAGCCCGCCGACCCCGAACATGCGCGTCGCAACATCGACACCGCGATCGACAAGAAGCTGTTCGACCATCTTGGCCGCACGCTCACCACCGTCCCCGACGATGTGACCATCCACAAGACGCTTCAGCGCGTGCTCGATGCCAAACGCGAGATGTTCGAGACCGGCAGCGGGTTCGACTGGGCAACCGCCGAGGCGCTCGCCTTCGGCAGCTTGGTGACTGAGGGCTTCGGCGTGCGCCTGTCTGGGCAGGATTCGGGGCGCGGCACCTTCAGCCAGCGCCACGCAATCTGGATCGACCAGAAGACCGAGGCGAAGTACGTTCCCTTGTCAAACCTGCCGCACGGCAAGTTCGAGGTCTACGATTCCACGCTCAGCGAATATGGCGTGCTCGGGTTCGAATATGGCTTTGCCATGGCCGACCCCAAGACGCTGGTGCTGTGGGAAGCGCAGTTCGGTGACTTCGCCAACGGCGCGCAGATCATTATCGACCAGTATATTGCCGCTGCCGAAGCCAAGTGGCTGCGCGCCAACGGCCTCGTGCTGCTGCTGCCGCACGGGTTCGAGGGCCAGGGTCCGGAGCATAGCTCGGCGCGGCTCGAACGCTTCCTGCAGCTTTGCGCGAACGACAATATCCAGGTCTGCAACATCACCAGCCCGGCGAACTACTTTCACGTACTGCGCCGTCAGATGCTGCGTCCGTTCCGCAAGCCGCTCGTCATCATGACACCCAAGTCGCTGCTGCGCCATCCGATGGCCAAGAGCGACGAGGACAAGTTCACCGGCGAGGGGCACTTCATGCGGATCCTCTCCGACAAGAAACAGGTCGAGGACAAGAAGGTGCGCCGCCTCGTGCTGTGCTCGGGCAAGGTCGCCTACGATCTGATGGCCAAGCGCGACGAAGAGGGCGTCGAAGATGTCTCGATTGTCCGCATCGAGCAGCTTTACCCCTTCCCCGGCGAACCTCTGGCCGTGCGCATGCAGCGCATGACCAACCTCGAAGAGGTGGTCTGGTGTCAGGAAGAGCCGAAGAACAACGGTTCGTGGTTCTTCGTCGAGAGCAAGATCGAAGAGGCGCTGACCGCCGCCGGGCACAAGGGGATGCGCCCCAGCTATGCCGGGCGCGAAGTGGCCGCTTCGCCCGCCACCGGCTATGCCAAGCGCCATCAGGCGCAGCAGGAAGCGCTGGTGTCGGTCGCCCTGGGACTATCCACACGCGGCAAGACCGCGACAGAGTGCGCCGAAAAGCGCGGCACCAACTAGGCTGAGAGACCAAAGACCATGACCATCGAAGTCAAAGTGCCCGTGCTGGGCGAAAGCGTCACCGAAGCAACCGTGGGCGAATGGCTCAAGCAGCCCGGCGATGCCGTGGCGCAGGACGAGCCGATCGCCAGCCTCGAGACCGACAAGGTCGCGATCGAGGTGCCCTCACCCGTCGCGGGCGTGATGGGCGAGCACATCGTCGCCGTGGGCGATTCGGTGGAAGTGGGCGCGGTGATCGCGACCGTTTCCGAAGGCGGCAGCGGTGCGGCACCTTCGCCCTCACCCTCGCCTTCGCCTGCTCCCGCCGAAAAGAAGGCCGACGAAGCCCCGGCCGAAAAGGCCAGCGAAAGCGAGATGGAGTCGCTGCCCGACGGATCGCCGACCATGTCGCCCGCCGTGCGCCGCGCGGTGCTCGAAGCGGGGGTCGATCCGACCACGATCAAGGGCACCGGCAAGGACGGCCGCCTGACCAAGGAAGACGTGCTCGCCGCGGCCAAGGCCAAGTCGGGTGGCGCTGCGCCTGCCGACACCGCGAACGCTCCTTCGCCCGCTCCCGCTCAGGGCGGCGAGCGCAAGGAAGAGCGCGTGAAGATGACGCGCCTGCGCCAGACCATCGCCAAGCGCCTGAAGAGCGCGCAGGACACCGCCGCGCTGCTCACCACCTTCAACGACGTCGACATGACGGCGGTGATCGAGGCGCGCGAGAAGTACAAGGACGTGTTCGCCAAGAAGCACGGCGTGAAGCTCGGCTTCATGAGCTTCTTCTCGAAGGCCTCGGTTCTGGCGCTGAAGACCTTCCCCAGCGTAAACGCGCAGATCGATGGCGATGAGATCGTCTATTTCGACTATGTCGATATTTCAGTGGCGGTGTCGGCCCCCAACGGCCTCGTGGTGCCGGTGGTGCGCAATGTCGACCAGCTGAGCTTTGCGGGCATCGAGAAGGCGATTGCCGAATATGGCGGCAAGGCAAAAGATGGCACGCTGACCATGGACGAGATGAAGGGCGGCACCTTCACCATCTCCAATGGCGGCGTGTTCGGCGGCCTGATGAGCACCCCGATCATCAATCCGCCGCAGTCCGCCGTGCTCGGCCTGCACCGGATCGAGGACCGCCCGGTCGTGCGCAATGGCGAGATCGTGATCCGCCCGATGATGTACATCGCACTGTCCTACGATCACCGCATCATCGACGGCCGCGAGGCAGTCACCGCGCTGAAGACGATCAAGGAAGCGATCGAGGATCCGACCCGGCTGCTGATCGACTTGTAAGACTACCTCGCTCCCGTTGGGGCTGAGCTTGTCGAAGCTCTGGCCTTGCAACGGGAGCGGCAAGACCGAAGTAAGAGCAATCCTTCAAAAAGCTCTGGATGAGCGGAGTAAACATGGCAGACTATGACTTCGACGTAATCGTGATCGGTGCCGGCCCCGGCGGCTATGTGGCGGCGATCCGCGCCGCGCAGCTGGGCCTCAAGGTCGCCTGCGTCGAAAGCCGCGCCACCTTGGGCGGTACCTGCCTCAACGTCGGCTGCATTCCTTCCAAGGCGATGCTCCACGCGTCCGAATACTTCGATGCCGCCGCCAACGGCGCGATGGCGAAGATGGGTGTCGATGTGACACCCAAGCTCAATCTCGATGCCATGCACGGCCAGCGCCGCGATGCGGTGAAGCAGCTGACCGGCGGGATCGAGATGCTGTTCAAGAAGAACAAGGTCACCTGGCTCAAGGGCCACGCCAAGTTCACCGGCGAGAATACCGTGGAAGTGGAAGGCGAAAGCCACACCGCCAAGGAAATCGTGATCGCGACCGGCTCCTCGGTCACCCCCCTGCCCGGCGTCGAGATCGACAACGACAAGGGCGTGGTGATCGATAGCACCGGCGCGCTCGACCTGCCTGCTGTCCCCAAGAAGATGGTCGTCATCGGCGGCGGCGTGATCGGGCTGGAGCTTGGCTCGGTCTGGCGTCGTCTTGGCGCCGAGGTCACCGTGGTCGAATTCCTCGACCAGCTGCTGCCCGGCATGGACGCCGATGTGCGTAAGGAAGCGGCCAAGATCTTCAAGAAGCAGGGCATGACGCTCAAGCTTTCGACCAAGGTCACCGGCGTCGAGGTCAAGGGCAAGAGCGCCAAGGTCACCGTCGAACCCGCCGCTGGCGGCGAGGCTGAAGTGATCGAGGCGGATTGCGTGCTGGTCTCGATCGGGCGGCGTCCGAATACCGAGGGCCTGAATCTAGAAGCGATCGGCCTTGAGACCAACGAGCGCGGCCAGATCGAGGTCGACGGCCAGTTCCGCACCAAGGTGAAGGGCGTTCGCGCCGTGGGCGACGTGGTCCCCGGCCCGATGCTCGCGCACAAGGCCGAGGACGAAGGCATAGCCGTGGCCGAGTGGATCGCCGGGCAGATCGGCATCGTCAATCACGACCTCATCCCCGGCGTCGTCTACACCATGCCCGAGTTTGCGGGCGTGGGCCTCACCGAGGAAGCAGCCAAGGAACGCGGCGCGATCAAGGTCGGCAAGTTCCCGATGCTCGCCAACAGCCGCGCCAAGACCAACCACGAGCCCGACGGCTTCGTGAAGGTGATCGCCGATGCCGAAACCGACGAGGTGCTGGGCGTCTGGTGCATCGCATCGGTGGCGGGCACGATGATCGCGCAGGCGACGCAGGCGATGGAATTCGGCGCGCTCTCCGAAGACATCGCCTACACCTGCCATGCTCACCCGACGCACTCCGAGGCGATCAAGGAAGCGGCCATGGCGGTGCGGGGCAAGCCCATCCACATGTGAGCCGGTGACAGGGCTCCGCGAACGACTTGCGGCCCGGCTACCCGCCCTGCTTGCGCTGGCGCTCCCGGTGCTGGCCGGGATCGCCTATATGGCCAGCTTCGGCGCACCCGAGGCCTACCTCGCGATTACGGGTGCTTCGCTGGTTGTCGCACTGGCGCTGATCCTCTCGGCCCCGCCCGGCCCAGCCAGCCTGCTGACGCGGCGAATAGCGGCGGCCCTCTGCATCCTGCTGATGCTTCTGCCGCTGGCAACCGGCCCCACCATGAACGGCATCGCCCGCTGGATTCCGCTCGGCCCGGTAGCGCTCAACAGCGGTCTTCTGGCGCTCCCCTTGCTGGCGCGACTGGCTGCGCAGGATCGCGAATACGGCCCGTGGATGCTAGCCGCCGCTTTGTTGGCTGCGCTTCTGCAACCCGATGCCGCCGCCACCTTCGCGCTCACCATCGCGGCGGTCGGGCTCCACCACGTGACGAAGAACTGGCGCGTGGGCTTCATCGCCATCCTCGGCTTTTTCGCCAGCATGTATGCCGGGATACACGGCGAATTGCCCGCCGTGCCTTTTGTCGAGCGGGTGCTCGTTCAGGCGGCAGGTGACAGCGGCCCACTTGCGCTGCTGCTGTTCATCACGCTGCTGGCATCCTTTGCGCTGATGCTTTTGACCGGTCCCGGAACGCGGGCGGAGCGGTTTGCGCTGGCAGGCTCGCTGTTCGGATTTGCGGTAATGGCCGTGATCAACAACTATCCCTCCCCGCTAATCGGCTATGGCGCGGCACCGATAATAGGCTATGCCGTGGCGCTCGCATGGCCGTCAGGAGCTAGCCGATGACTGTCTCATCATCCGACCCCACCCACGCCGCCACCGAGGTGCTCGGCTTCTGGTTTGGCGAGGTTCCGCCTGACAAGCGCTTCGCGCAAGATGACGCTATCGACGTGAAGATCGCGCAGCGTTTCGGCCCGCTTCATGCCGAACTGACCGAGGGCGTTCCGCCCGCCTGGCGTGATGATCCACGCACCATGCTGGCCGCTATCGTCGTGCTCGACCAGTTCAGCCGCAACATGTTTCGCGGCGATCCCCGCGCCTATGCGCAAGACGAAGCCGCACTGGCGCTGGCACGCGAGGCACTCGAAAAAGGCTTCGATAAAGGGATGTCGGGCGAGGAGAAGCAGTTCCTCTATATGCCGTTCATGCATTCGGAGCGCCTCGCCGATGTCGAGCGCTCGATCACGCTGATGCACGCGGCAGGCCTTGCCGAGGGCGAGGAGTTTGCCCGTCGCCATGCCGAGGTGATCGCCCGGTTCGGCCGTTATCCCGCGCGCAATGAAGCGCTGGACCGTCCAACGACAGCGGAAGAATACGCGTTCCTCGACCAGCATCCGATGGGGTTCTGACTTGGCGTACCTATCCCCCTTCCACCTCGCCTTTCCCGTTCACGACCTTGCTGCGGCGCGCGCGTTCTGGGGCGGTGTGATAGGCTGCCCCGAAGGCCGCAGCAGCGAGCACTGGGTAGACTTCGACTTCTTCGGCCACCAGATCGTCGCCCACCTCACGGGCGAGCGCTCCGATGCGCATGAGAACCCGGTCGACGGGCATGGTGTGCCGGTGCCGCACTTCGGCCTGGTTCTGGGCATGGAAGAATGGCAGGAACTGGCCGACCGGCTCACCGCAGCGGGCACCGAATTCAAGATCGCGCCCTATATTCGCTTCAAGGGCGAACCGGGCGAACAGGCGACGATGTTCTTCACCGATCTTTCGGGAAATGCCATCGAGATGAAGGCCTTTGCGGACCGTTCAAAACTGTTCGCCACCTCCTAGCACTTTCGTGTAGTGCGCGCGGCCATGGCTCGACGCAACCTCATGCTGAAATTCGCTCGCTGGCACATCTGGCTTGGCTGGCTGGTGGGCGTGCCGATTTTGATGTGGTGCATCAGCGGCTTCGTGATGACACTTTACCCGATCGAGGATGTGCGCGGCGAGCATATGCGCGCCGAGGCTCCGCTGATCGACCCGCGCGGGCTGGTGTTCCCCGCCGACAGCCTCAACAAGGCCAGCGCCATTTCGCTTGCCCAGCAGGTCGACGGCCCGGCCTGGCTCGTCACCGAGGCCGATGGCGGGCGCTATCGCTATTCGGCGCGCACCGGCGAAGTGCTGCCGCCACTGATCGAAAGCGAAGCGCGGCGCGTGGCCGAGGCGGCCTATGCGGGCAACGGCGCACTTGAAAGCGTCACCTATTTCCCCGCCGATGTCTCCCCCATGGACCTGCGCGCGCCGTTCGATGCCTGGCAGGCCCATTTCTCCGATGGCACCAATATCTACATGCGCTCCAGCACCGGCGAGATCGTGGCCGTGCGGACAGGCTGGTGGCGCTTTTACGACTTCATGTGGGGTCTGCACATCATGGACCTCGAAACACGCGACGACACATCGCATCCCGTGCTGACGATCTTTGCCGCACTGGCCGTGATCGGCGCGCTGCTCGGCTGCGTGCTGATGTTCCGCCGGCGCAAGGCCAAGCCGCGGTTTGGGGGGCGGGCATGATCGACCCGCTGCTGCCGCTGCTCTCGCTCGGCGGCATTGCCGTGTTTGCGCTGTCGGGAGCCTTGCTGGCCGCGCAGCTTAACCAGACCTTCGTCACCGCCTGCTTCTTCGCCCTGCTTACCGGGGTCGGCGGCGGGACGATCCGCGACGTGATGCTCGATGCGCCGGTCTTCTGGCTGGTCGATCCGCTGGTCGCGCCGATCATCCTGGTCAGCGCGGGTGCGGTGTGGATCACCCCGGCCAAGTTGTGGGAGGGCCGCTTGCTAGAATGGGCCGACGCGGCGGGGCTGGCCGCCTTCTCGACGCTGGGCGCAGGCAAGGCGCTGGCCTACGGGGTCGAACCGGTGCCTGCGATGATCCTAGGGGTTATCACGGGCTGCGCGGGCGGGATGCTGCGCGACGTGGTCGCGGGGGTGCCCTCGATCCTGATGCGGCCCGATCTTTATGTCACCCCCTCAGCGCTGGCCGCTGTCACGGCAGCCGCCATGATGTTGTGCGGTGTAGACGAGACGCTGGCCTTGCTGGTCGGGTCGGTGGTCGGCTTCGCCCTGCGGGGTGCGGCGCTTATCTGGAGCCTGAAGCTGCCCGCCTATACGCGCGCCAGCAATCCCGAGACGTGATCAGCGGCGCGCGCGCTTAGTAGCGTTCTTCCTCCGGCAGCGGGCCACCCGGATAGGCGGGGATAGGCCCCCTGTTGAGGTCGCCGTCAATTTCACCGCTGTCGTCATAGCTGCCCCGACTGCTCGCCGCATAACCGCGATCGGCTTCGGCATAGCGCGTGGCGGCACGTGCCCGGGTATAGGCCTCGTTGCTCAATTGTCCGCTGGCGGCAGCGGATTGGTAGCCGCCCTCATTGCCGTAGCCCGCATAGCTGGTGCCGAAGTCGAGCGAGCGCAACCGCCCGTCATTGTCGATCCAGCAGCGCCAATCCTGGCCATCGGACATCCGGCCCGACACCCGCCAGCCATCGGGCCCGCGAGTGGCGTCGTCGACGCTATCGACTCGTGCCGAGCCGCGCTCAGCCTGATCGACGCACATGTCGACCGCGCGGTCGATCCCGCTGTCGGAATTGCGGTCGTTGCGGCGATAGTCGGTCTGGCGCGGATAGCGATCGTCGTAAGTTTCGCGCGAGCGTTTGGGGCCGGAGGTGGCGATGGCGGCAATCGCGCCGATCACCAACACTCCGGCGATGATGTCCCCAGCGTCTATGCCGCGATCGCGATTGCGGCGGGGGCGATCATAGCGACCGTAACGGTCATAGCGGTCATAGCCCCAGCCCCGCACCTCCATCTGCGTGGCGTCCGCGACCTGCGGGGCGTCCGCGACCTGCGGGGCGAGCGTGCGCGAGGCAGGCAAATCCAGCGCAGCCACAGGCGTTGCGGCCATGGCCAGCGCGGCCAGCGAAGTGACGGCGGCAGACAGACGGATCATGCGGGCAACTCCTTCAGGAGGCTGTCTCGGTGAGACTAGGCGGCTCAGACTGTCGTCAGCCTGAACCGCCCTGCCCCGCCCCTTCGGCAACCGATTACAGGCCGCGGATGCCGCGGAAGTCCACATCGACCACCCGGCCATTGCGCACCCGGCAGGTGAAGCGGCCATCGTCCCAGCGGTCATTGCGGCCTCGATAGCGCGCGCGGTCCCAGCCACGGCCGCGATAGTCTTCACGCACCGCGATCCGGCCCTTGATTTCGAACCCGCCACGACGGCGGTCGATGTCGCGAATGTCGGTCACTTCGGCACGGTTGCCGCTCCAGCGGCGGGCCCGACGCTCGGCAGCGCGGACGCATTGGTCGATCGCGCGGTCGGCGTTGCGCTGGTAGTCGTTCCAGCCACGGCGCTGATCGTAGCGGTCGTCGTAGCGATAGTCGCGATCACGATTGTTGCGCGACGAGGCGAGCACGGCGGCTAATCCGCCCAGCACCGCGACACCGGCGATGATCTCGCCGGTCGAAAGGCCACCGCGGTCGCGGTCGTGATGGCGATACCGCTCCTGCGCGGCGGCGGGGCTGGCGGCAGCCATCGCCATCGCGCCTGCCGCGACGGTCGCTATAGTGCCTTTGGCGAGAGCTTTGGAAATGGCAGTCATCTGGCTTCTCCTCACATCGGGGAGACCTCGGTGGCCTCCCAATGACATGGGTTTACACGAGCCGCCGTGAGACGGGACTGAACTCGGGCGTTAGCTGATATTCAGCTTTACCTGCCTAAACATGAACAGCAGTACAGATAATCAAAAGAAAGGGGCCGGTGCATCGCTGCCCGGCCCCTTCATGTGTCTGTCGCTGAGACGACGAGCGCTTACGCGTCCTCGTATTCGTCCTCGGTCATCACCGGGCCCGAATCCTGGCCCTTGGCTTCGACGTCGCGATCGACCAGCTCGATATAAGCAATCGGAGCCGCGTCGCTGGCGCGGTAGCCGGCCTTGATGATGCGGGTGTAGCCGCCTTCACGATCGGCATAACGCTCGGCCAGAACGTCGAACAGCTTCTTTTCCTGCGCGTCGTCCATCATGCGGGCGTGTGCCAGACGACGGTTCGACAGGCCACCCTTCTTGGCGAGGGTGATCAGCTTTTCGACGTAGGGGCGCAGTTCCTTGGCCTTGGCCTGGGTGGTGAGGATCTGCTCGTGCTTGACCAGAGCCGCCGCCATGTTGCGGAACATCGCGGTGCGGTGTTGCGACTTGCGGCTAAGCTTACGGCCGGAAATACCGTGACGCATAATTGTCTTCCTTCAGTTCGTAAGGGGGCCGTATGAGGTACCCCGGTCCCGGTGGCTGTTATCAGGGGTGCCACCTTGCCCCAAAATCGGCCCCCGGCTCACACCGGAGGCCGTAACTGGTTAGCCCAGCAGCTCTTGCTCGAGCTTCTTGGCCATTTCCTCGATGTTCTCGGGCGGCCAGCCAGGGATGTCCATGCCGAGGCGCAGACCCATGCTGGAGAGCACTTCCTTGATCTCATTGAGCGACTTGCGGCCGAAGTTCGGCGTGCGCAGCATCTCGGCTTCGGTCTTCTGGACCAGGTCGCCGATGTAGATGATGTTGTCGTTCTTGAGGCAGTTGGCCGAACGCACCGACAGCTCCAGTTCGTCGACCTTCTTGAGCAGGTAACGGTTGAGCTGGTTGGTGTCGCTTTCCTGCGGCTCGGCGGCAACGCCGATCATCGCCGACTGCGGCTGCGGAATACCGTCCTCGAAGTGCACGAACAGCGTGAGCTGGTCCTGCAGGATGCGCGCGGCATAGGCCACGGCATCTTCCGGGGTCACGGTGCCGTCGGTCTCGATCGTCAGCGAGAGCTTGTCGTAATCAAGCTCCTGACCGACGCGGGCGTTCTCGACCTTGTAGCTGACCTGCTTGATCGGCGAATAGAGCGAGTCCACCGGGATCAGGCCGATCGGCGCATCGATCGGGCGGTTCTGCACGGCGGGCACGTAGCCCTTCCCGGTGTCGGCGGTCAGCTCCATGTTGAGCGTCGCACCTTCGTCGAGGTGACAGATCACCAGATCCTTGTTGAGGACCTCGATGTCACCGGTGACGGCAATGTCGCCGGCGGTGACTTCGGCCGGACCGGTGACCGAAAGCTGGAGCCGCTTGGGCCCCTCACCTTCCATCTTCAGCGCGATCTGCTTCACGTTGAGGACGATATCGGTGACATCCTCGCGCACACCGGCGAGGCTCGAGAATTCGTGCAGCACGTTCTCGATCTTGATCGAGGTGATGGCTGCGCCCTGAAGGCTGGCGAGAAGCACACGGCGGAGGGCATTGCCGAGCGTGAGACCATAACCGCGCTCAAGCGGCTCGGCGACAAAGGTAGCCTTGCGCTTCTTGTCGCCGCCTTCCTTGATCTCGAGGGTGTTGGGCTTCTTCAGCTCCTGCCAGTTCTTCATGTTGACGGACATGGACTTCCCCTAAAGGTTCGTATTGGCGGCAAAGGCCGCGGTCGCTTGGAAGCGCCGCGGCCGATGCGAAAAAATGTGGTGTGACAGGAGAGCCCTGCCACCGGGCACAAGTTCGATCAGACGCGACGGCGTTTGGACGGCCGAACCCCGTTGTGCGGGATCGGGGTCACATCGCGGATCGAGGTGATCGTGAAGCCCACGGCCTGGAGGGCACGCAGCGCGCTTTCGCGCCCCGAGCCCGGTCCCTTGATCTCCACCTCCAGCGTGCGCACACCATGCTCGGCAGCCTTCTTGCCGGCATCGTCGGCGGCAACCTGAGCGGCATAGGGAGTCGACTTGCGGCTGCCCTTGAAGCCCATCATGCCGGCGCTGGACCAGCTGATCGCATTGCCCTGCGCATCGGTGATGGTGATCATGGTGTTGTTGAAGCTGGCGTTGACGTGGGCAACACCGCTCGAAATATTCTTCTTATCGCGCCGCCGGATGCGGTTAGGTTCGCGTGCCATTGTTGTGGTTCCTCAGTATTGGGACAGAAGGAAAAAGCTGGGGCTAATGCCCTGCTTACTTCTTCTTGCCGGCGATCGGCTTGGCCTTGCCCTTGCGGGTGCGGGCGTTGGTGTGCGTGCGCTGGCCGCGCACCGGAAGGCCGTTGCGATGACGCAGGCCGCGGTAGCACTTGAGGTCCATCAGGCGCTTGATATTCATCGCGGTGTCACGACGAAGATCACCCTCGACCGTGTATTCGCTATCGATCGCTTCGCGAATCTGCAGGACTTCGGCGTCTGTCAGATCTTGAACGCGGCGCGAGGCATCAATGCCGAGCTTCTCAGCGATCGTGCGGGCCGTCGTCGGGCCGATGCCGTGAATGTAGGTGAGCGCGATGATAACGCGCTTGTTGGTGGGGATGTTCACCCCTGCAATACGAGCCACTTACTTCTCCATGCTCCACAGGGGTAGAACCGTCGCCAAGGCCACAGTGCCCCCTATCTCATAGCTGCAATTATCGCCTGTCCGAAAAATCAAATGGATAAGAAATGGACCACCTGAGAGGCGCCCGTCCCGCAACTGATCATTTCGAATGAGACGAATGGACCGCGCAGATAGGGTGATTCGCGGACCACGTCAACAGCGGATGACGGGATACCGGATGTTCCGGACCCGCTCGACGCAAGGTGCCCTGCTCATTGGATATATACGCCAAGCGCAGCCGTGCGTCAAAACACGCCATCCGCGTCCCCGCTAACTGGCGAGCACCTGCTCAATCGCCTCGCTGACCTCGTCGATGTCGGCCATTCCGTCGATCCGGCTCACGATGTCGCGTGCATCGTAAATCGGCAGGATCGGGGCGGTCTTGGCACGATACTCAACCATGCGTGTGCGCACGGTTTCTTCGTTATCGTCGGGACGGCGTTTGAACTCGGTGCTGCCGCACCTGTCGCAAACGCCCTCAACCTCGGGGCGCTTGAACACGTCGTGATAGCCCTCGCCGCAGTTGGCACAGGTGAAGCGCCCGGTGATGCGTTCGACCAGCGCGTCTTCGTTGACCTCGAGCTCAATCACATGGTGCAACTTGCGGCTGTGCTTGGCCAGCAATGCATCGAGCGCTTCGGCCTGCGCCGCGGTGCGCGGATAGCCATCGAAGATCGCGCCGGTGCTCTCGCCCATCGCCGCCAGCTCGTCGTCGATCAATGCCGAGACGATGGCATCGGAAACCAGCTCGCCACGATCCATCACGGCCTTGGCTTCGAGACCCACAGGTGTCTGCGCCTTAACGGCGGCGCGCAGCATGTCGCCTGTCGAAAGCTGGCGCATGCCATGCTTGGCGACCAGGCGTGCAGCCTGCGTCCCCTTGCCCGCGCCCGGAGGCCCCAAAAGAATAATGTTCATGAAAGCCCCCTCACTAACCGGAGCAACTCCACGCCTGAGTCCGTAGACTCAGCGCAGGCGGCCCTTCAACTTGGCCTTCTTGATAAGGTCACCATACTGATGCGCAAGCAGGTGTGACTGAATCTGGCTGATCGTATCCACCGTCACGTTCACAACGATGAGCAACGACGTACCGCCCAGGAACAACGGAATGCCCGTCTGAGCAATCCCCCATTCGGGGACTACGCAGACCACCGTAAGGTAGATCGCGCCTACGACAGTGACGCGGGTAAGCACATAGTCGAGATAATCGGCCGTGCGCTTGCCCGGACGGATGCCAGGAATGAACCCGCCGTTCTTCTTCAGATTCTCCGCCGTATCCTCGGGGTTGAACACCACCGCCGTGTAGAAGAAGCAGAAGAAGATGATGCCGATCGCATAGAGCGCCATGTACAGCGGCTGACCATGCGCCAGGTACTGGTTAAGGCTCTGCACGAAACCACCGAAGCTGCTGCTCGGATCGATGGAGTTGCCCGCAAACTGGGTGATCGTCAGCGGCAGCAGTAACAGCGAGCTGGCGAAGATCGGCGGGATCACACCTGCCGTGTTGAGCTTCAGCGGCAGGTGCGAACGGTCGGCCTGCATCCCGCCGCGCTCGGTCGCGCGCTTGGGATACTGGATCAGCAAACGGCGCTGAGCGCGCTCGAAGAAGCAAATGCCGAGAATCAGCACCACGACCATGATCAAGAAGCCACCGATGATAACAGGGCTGATCGCACCAGTGCGGCCGCCTTCTAGCAGGTTCGAGATGAAGGTCGGGAACTGGGCAACGATGCCCGCCATGATGATCAGCGACACGCCGTTCCCGATCCCTCGCGAGGTGATCTGCTCACCGAGCCACAGCAGGAACATGGTGCCCCCGACGAGGTTGATGACGGCCACGATGCGGAACATGATGCCCGGATCGACCACGGCCTGCAGGCCGGACTGCGCGCCGTAAGCCTCGAGGCCCGACGCGAGGAACCAGCCCTGCACTGCGCACAGGAACACCGTACCATAGCGGGTATACTGGTTGAGCTTCTTGCGGCCGGCCTCGCCTTCCTTCTTCAGCGCCATCAGCGCCGGGTGAAGCGAAGCGGCCAGCTGCACCACGATCGAGGCCGTGATGTAGGGCATGACGCCAAGCGCGATAAGACTCATCCGCTCAAGCGAACCGCCCGAAAAGGTGTTGAACAGGTCGAGGATACCGCCGCGCGTCTGGTCGTAAAGCGTTTCGAGGATCTGCGGGTTTACACCCGGCAGCGGCACGAAGCTCATGAAGCGGAACACGATCAGCGCACCGATGGTGAACCAGATGCGCTGCTTGAGCTCAGTGGCCTTGCCGAAGTTGGCAAAGCTCAGCGATGAGGCGATGTTGTCGGCGCGTGATGCCATCGGTTCTGTCTTTTGACTTCCTGACTATCCGGCCCACCCCCTGGCAAGCCCGGCAGGGTAGATAGGGGTGCGCCGGCTCTTTGTCGAACCCGCACACCCCTTTAAGCGGTTATTTCGCGCGCGCAGCCTTGTTGGCTTCGGCGCGAGCAGCCTTCTTTTCGTGCTCGGGAGCACCACGGTCGATCACCTCAACCGAGCCGCCAGCCTTTTCCACCGCGGCAACCGCGCCCTTCGAGGCACCGTCGACCTTGAAGGTCAGCTTGGCAGTGATCTCGCCCTTGCCGAGCAGGCGCACGCCGTCCTTGCCGCCACGGGCAATACCGGCCGCCTTCAGCGCGGCGTGATCGATCGTCGCCTTGGCGTCGAGCTTGCCAGCGTCAACCAGCGCCTGGATCTGGCCCAGGTTGGCCTCAGCGTAGTCCTTGCCGAACGGGTTGTTGAAGCCGCGCTTCGGGATCCGCATGTGCAGCGGCATCTGGCCACCTTCGAAGCCCTTGATGGCCACGCCCGAACGGCTCTTCTGACCCTTCTGGCCACGCCCCCCGGTCTTGCCCTTGCCCGAGCCGATGCCACGGCCGACACGGATGCGGCCCTTGCGGGCGCCATCGTTGTCACGGATGTCTGAAAGTTTCATAGTCTTGCACTCGCTTTCGCTTTGTTCGCGCTGTTGGGAAGGCGGCGCCCTAGGCGATCATGCAAGCTTTGTCACGCCCTTTGTTACCTTGTGAAAGCTGCCAAGGGTTTGACAAGAATGACCTTGAGCGCCACCCCGAAGAATTCAATAACTACGCACAATCAATAGGGAGCAGCCGTTGAAATTCCTTGGTGTTGGGTGGGCAAAAACAGGAACAACAAGTCTCGCAAGTGCTCTGCGGCATCTCGGGTTTCGGCACAAGACGCAGGAACTGAGCTTTACCGATGCGCTCGATCAACCCGGCCAGGAGCCGATCTGGGAATGCGCCGCCAGGCACGAAACCTTTGAAGACTGGCCCTGGCTGCTGCTGTATCGCGAGTTCGATCAACGTTTTCCCGGCACGCGTTTCATTCTGACCACGCGCGACCCGCAATCCTGGCTTATCAGCTACCGCAGGCAGCTGGAACGCTCCGACCAGGGCGAGCAAACCACCCGCTGGCGACGACGCCTTTACGGCCTACCTTTTCCCGATGTGACCGACGAAATGCTGCTGGAACGCTACAACCGGCACAATCGCGATGTGCGCGCATACTTCGCTGATCGCCCTGATGACCTGTTGGTTGTCAACTGGGCCGCAGGGGACGGTTGGGAAAAGCTGTGCAGCTTTGTCGACAGGCCCGTCCCCGACATTCCCTTTCCGGTAGCCAACGCTGCTCCGCCGAAGAGCGTCCTGCGCCGCTTCGCCGGTAGGGCCCGACGAAAGCTCAAGAACATCGTTTCCAGCTAGCGCGGGCCAGACTTCGCAGTATCCCCTTGCCAAAAATGAAACGAGGGCGCTGACTCGATGGTCTGCGCCCTCGCATTTACTCGTGTATCATGTGATCGATTAATCCTCGATCACCTGAACCATGTGCGGCAGCTTGCGGATCGCACCGCGCACTTCCGGGGTGTCCTCGCGTTCCACCACCTTGTGCATCTTGTTCAGCCCGAGGCCGATCAGGATCTTGCGCTGGCTTTCCGGACGACGGATCGGCGAACCGATCTGCTTGATTTTGATAGTCGCCATCAGACTTACTCCGCGATAGCAGCAGCTTCGGCTTCCGCCTCAGCTTCACTGACCTGACCGCCCCGACCAAGAAGGTCGGCGACCTTCTTGCCACGACGCATAGCAACCGACTTCGGGGAAGACTGGTTGGTGAGCGCGTCGAAGGTGGCGCGGATCATGTTGTAGGGGTTCGAGGTGCCGATCGACTTGGTGACCACGTCGGCCACACCAAGGCTTTCGAACACGGCGCGCATCGGACCACCCGCGATGATGCCGGTGCCCGGAGGCGCGGAACGCACGTTGACCTTGCCAGCGCCGAAATGGCCCTTGCCGTCATGGTGCAGCGTGCGACCTTCCTTAAGCGGCACGCGGATCATCTTCTTCTTGGCAGCAGCGGTCGCCTTGTTGATAGCTTCCGGCACTTCGCGAGCCTTGCCGTGGCCGAAGCCCACGCGGCCCTTGCCGTCACCCACCACGACCAGCGCGGCGAAACCAAAGCGCTTACCGCCCTTCACCACCTTGGCGACGCGGTTGATGTGGACGAGCTTTTCGATCAGCTCCTCACCATCGTCGTCACCGCCGCGACGGTCATCACGACCGCGACCACGGCCACGGCCATCACGGCCGCCGTCACGTCCACCGCGACCGCCACGATCACCTCCGCGACCGCCACGGCCACCACGAGCGCCACGCTCGTT
This sequence comes from Aurantiacibacter flavus, assembly GCF_039710615.1. Lineage (NCBI taxonomy): Bacteria > Pseudomonadati > Pseudomonadota > Alphaproteobacteria > Sphingomonadales > Erythrobacteraceae > Aurantiacibacter > Aurantiacibacter flavus. Next base: position 426,217 of record NZ_JBDLBR010000001.1, on the reverse strand, counting down.
GCCGTCGGTTGCAGCAGCCGACGACTGGTTGTCGGCTGCTTCGCTCGGGGCGGTGGTCGGCGTCGGGGTCGAGCCGGCGTTGTCTACCACGGGAGTTTCCGCGTTGTTGTTTTCATCAGCCATCATCAGAACTCCAGCCCGCCTTCACGAGCGGCATCGGCCAGCGCCTTGACGCGGCCATGGAACAGGAACCCGCCGCGATCGAACACGACAGTGGTCACGCCAGCCTTCTTGGCGGCAGCGGCAATGTCCTTGCCGACCTGTTCGGCAGCAGCGACATTGGCACCCGAAGCCTTGCCACCAAGCGTGGAAGCAGCGGCAACGGTGCGACCATCGGCATCGTCGATGATCTGGGCGTAGATGTGCTTGCCGGTGCGATGCACGGACAAACGCGGCTTGCCGCCGGCGCGGGCGCGCAGGGCCGTGCGGACACGGCGACGACGACGTTCGAAAAGGGATAGCTTTGCCATCTTACTTCTTCTTCCCTTCCTTGCGGAAGATATACTCACCGCGATACTTCACACCCTTGCCCTTGTAGGGCTCAGGCTTGCGCCATTCGCGAATTTCGGCAGCGAACTGGCCGACCTTCTGCTTGTCGATACCCGAGATCTCGACCGTGGTCTGATCGGGGGTCTTCACCTCAATGCCTTCCGGCACATCGAGATCGACGTCATGTGAGAAACCGAGCTGCAGCTTCAGGGTCTTGCCCTGCATGTTCGCGCGGTAACCGACACCAGCGATTTCGAGAACCTTGGAGAAGCCGTCGGTGACGCCTTCCACCAGGTTCGACACCAGCGTGCGCTGCATGCCCCAGTGGGAACGCGCAGGCTTGCTGTTGTTGGCCGGCTTGACCGAAATCTCGCCGTCTTCGATCGTGTAGGTGATGAGGTCCGAAGTGCTCATCGAGAGGGTGCCCTTGGGGCCATTCACGATCAGCGAACCATTTTCGATAGTGGCCGTCACCCCGCTCGGGATCGCCACCGACCTTTTGCCGATGCGGCTCATCAGAACACCTCCGCCAGCACTTCGCCGCCGACGTTCTGCGTGCGGGCTTCGGCATCCGAAAGCACACCGCGAGGCGTCGAGACGATGGTGATGCCGAGGCCGTTGCGAATGCTCGGCAGTTCCTTCGAACCCGAGTAGACGCGGCGGCCCGGCTTGGAGACACGGGCAACGTGCTTGATCGCAGGTTCGCCCTCGAAATACTTCAGCTCGATGCGCAGCGCCTTGTGGGCACCACTGGTATCTTCGCTGTAGCCACGGATATAGCCCTCGCGCTGAAGCACCTCGAGCACGTTGGCACGCAGCTTCGACGCCGGCGACAGGACGGAGTCCTTCTTCGCACGCTGGCCGTTGCGGATACGGGTGAGCATATCACCCAAGGGATCGGTCAATGCCATCTCTCTAGGTCCTTACCAGCTCGACTTGGTGACGCCGGGGATCATGCCCTTGTTGGCAAGATCGCGCAGCTCGATGCGGCACAGGCCGAACTTGCGGTAGTAGCCGCGCGGGCGGCCGGTGGTGTTGCAGCGGTTGCGCACCCGGGTCGGGTTCGCGTTGCGCGGCAGCTCGGCCATCTTGAGGCGGGCCATCAGGCGCTCGGTCTCGTCGAGCGAATCATCGTCGGCAATCGCCTTCAGCTTCGCATACTTCGCGGCATACTTCTGAACGAGCTTCTTACGCTTCTCGTTCTTGTTGATGGAACTCAGTTTCGCCATTGGACTTAAGCTCTCTCTTTTCTCAGCTTGCGGGGCGACGGCTTACGCCGCCGCCTTTTCTTCATCAGCCGACTGCTCGGCCGGGAACGGGAAACCGAACAGGCGCAGCAGCTCGCGCGCTTCCTCGTCGGTCTTGGCGGTGGTGGTGACGATGATGTCCATGCCACGCACCTTGTCGATCTGGTCGTAGCTGATCTCGGGGAAGATGATCTGCTCCTTGATGCCCATGGCGTAGTTGCCATTGCCATCGAACGACTTCGGGTTGAGGCCACGGAAATCTCGGATGCGCGGCATCGCGATCGTCACCAGACGATCGAGGAATTCGTACATCCGGTCCCGGCGCAGGTTGACCTTGCAGCCGATTGGCATGCCGTCGCGCAGCTTGAACTGGGCGATCGACTTCTTGGCCTTGGTGATCACGGGCTTCTGGCCGGCGATCAGTTCCATTTCCTCGGCGGCAACCTGAACCTTCTTCTTGTCCTGGCTGGCTTCGCCCACGCCCATGTTGAGCGTGATCTTTTCCAGACGCGGGATTTCCATGTGGTTCTTGTAACCGAACTTCTCGGTCATCGCCTTGGCGATTTCCTCGTTGTACTTGGTCTTCAGACGCGGCGTGTAATCACCCATCGATCGTCTCCCCGGACTTGACGGCGACGCGCACCTTCTTGCCATCCTTCGTTTCGAAGCGGACACGGGTGGGCTTGCCGTCCTTGGGATCGGCAACGGCGACATTCGAAATCGCCATCGGCGCGGCAACGCGGTCGATGCCGCCCTGCGGATTGGCCTGGTTCGGCTTGCGGTGGCGGGTCATCACGTTGACGCCCTCGACCACGACCTTGCCTTCACCGGGAATGACCTTGGCGACCGTACCGGTCTGACCCTTGTCCTTGCCCGCAAGCACGACGACCTGGTCGCCCTTCTTGATCTTTGCAGCAGCCATCACAGCACCTCCGGAGCGAGCGAGATGATCTTCATGAAGCCCTTGCCGCGCAGTTCGCGCACCACCGGGCCAAAGATACGAGTGCCGATCGGCTCCTCGTTCTTGTTGACGAGCACCGCAGCATTGCTGTCGAAACGGATGACGGTGCCGTCGACGCGGCGGACATCCTTCTTGGTGCGCACGATCACCGCACGGTGAACGTCGCCCTTCTTGACGCGGGCACGCGGCTGCGCTTCCTTGACGGAAACGACGATCACGTCACCGACGCTCGCGGTACGACGCTTCGAGCCACCCAGCACCTTAATGCACTGGACGCGCTTGGCGCCGGAGTTGTCCGCGACGTCGAGATTGGACTGCATCTGGATCATTGATCCGGTTCCTTCTCATTGGCTTGCCGGGACACCCAATACGACTGGGGCCCGGCAGTTCCTAAACGCCTTACCCTTCCCCGCAGGGTTGCGAGGAAGGGAAACTAAATCGGCTTGTCGGCTTAGTTGCCGGCGGCCTCTACATCGAGATCGGCCTCGATCGCAACACCCTTTGATGCAACGATCCGATCTTTCACCGCCCAGGTCTTGGTCTTGGAGATCGGCTTGGTCTCCTCGATGCGGACCTTGTCGCCAACCTTGTACTCGTTGGCTTCGTCGTGGGCGTGGTACTTTTTCGACCGCTTGATGATCTTGCCGTAAAGCGGGTGCTTCACGCGGCGTTCGACCAGCACGGTCACGGTCTTGTCGGTCTTGTCGGAGCTGACGGTCCCGATCAGGATACGCTTGGGCATAGTCTGTCTCCTCAGCCCTGCGCCGCCGCGCTCTTGGCGCGTTCGGTCTGCAGGGTCATGATCTGAGCGATTTCGCGGCGGACCTCTTTCACGCGAGCCGAACGCTCGAGCTGGTTGGTCGCAGCCTGGAACCGCAGGTTGAGCTGTTCGCGCTTGAGCGAGGTCAGCTGTTCACCCAGCTGATCGTCAGTCTTGGTGCGAAGGTCTTCCATCTTGGCCATTATTCGCCTCCCAGATGCGAGGTGTCGCCGAGACGGGCAACGACCTTGGTCTTGATCGGCAGCTTCATCGCGGCACGTTCGAACGCTTCAGCGGCCAGCGGGCCGGGAACGCCATCGAGTTCGAACAGGATGCGGCCCGGCTTCACGCGAGCGGCCCAGTATTCGACCGAACCCTTGCCCTTACCCTGACGCACTTCGGCAGGCTTCTTCGACACCGGCACATCGGGGAACACGCGGATCCACAGACGGCCCTGACGGCGAATGTGGCGGGTGATCGCACGACGCGCAGCTTCAATCTGGCGTGCGGTGATACGTTCCGGCTCCATCGCCTTCAGGCCATAGGAGCCGAAGTTCAGCGCCGAGCCACCCTTGGCGAGACCATGGATCTTGCCCTTGAAGGCCTTGCGGAACTTGGTTTTCTTCGGTTGCAGCATGATCTTCTACCTCAGCGAGCCGGGCGGACGCCGGACGTCTGCGATTCCATCATCAGTCGGTCAGTCGAGGTCGGATCATGGCCCATGATCTCACCCTTGAAGACCCACACCTTGATGCCGATGATGCCATAGGCGGTCAGCGCCTCGGCTTCGGCATAGTCGATGTTGGCACGCAGCGTGTGCAGCGGAACGCGGCCTTCGCGATACTGTTCGACGCGGGCGATTTCGGCGCCGCCGAGACGGCCCGAGCACATGATCTTGATGCCTTCGGCACCCAGACGCATGGCCGACTGCATCGCACGCTTCATCGCGCGACGGAAAGCGACACGGCGGATCAGCTGATCGGCGATGCCCTGGGCGACGAGCTTGGCATCGACTTCCGGCTTGCGGATCTCGACGATGTTAAGCTTCACTTCGCTCGTCGTCATCTTGGCCAGCTCGGCGCGCAGCTTTTCGATGTCCGCGCCCTTCTTGCCGATAATCACACCCGGACGTGCGGCATAGATCGACACACGGCACAGCTTGGCCGGGCGCTCGATCACCACCTTGGAAATCGCCGCCTGCGGCAACTTGCCCATGATGTACTTGCGGATCTCGATGTCTTCCTTGAGCAGACGCGCATAGTCGCCGCCCTCGGCGTACCAGCGGCTGTCCCAGGTACGGTTGATCTGCAGACGAAGGCCGATCGGATTGCTCTTATGACCCATGATCAGGCCTCCTCTTGTTCGCGCACGACGATCCGCAGCCGGCTGAACGGCTTGAGAATCCGGGTCGACTTGCCGCGGCCACGGGTTGCGAAACGCTTCATGGTCACCGACTTGCCAACGCTCGCCTCGGCGACGACCAGCGAGTCGACGTCAAGATCGTGGTTGTTCTCGGCATTGGCGATGGCCGAGGCCAGCACCTTCTGCGCGTCGCGGGCCATGGCACGCTTCGAGAAGGTGAGGATGTTCATCGCCTCCTCGACCTTGCGGCCACGGATCAGCGCCGCGACAAGGTTCAGCTTCTGGGCCGAACCACGGATCGTGGTGCCGACCGCCAGAGCCTCATTGTCGGCTACGCGACGGGGGGCTTTCTGCTTGCTCATCAGCGCTTACCCTTCTTGTCGGCAGCGTGGCCCGGGAAGGTGCGCGTGGGCGCGAACTCACCGAGCTTGTGGCCGACCATTTCTTCCGAAACGGACACCGGGATGAACTTGTGGCCATTGTAGACGTTGAACGTCAGGCCGACGAAATCGGGAAGCACAGTCGAGCGGCGCGACCAGGTCTTGATCGGCTTGGTGCTGCTGGCTTCCTGAGCTTCCTGCGCCTTCTTCAGCAGGTGAAGATCGACGAACGGACCTTTCCAGACGGAACGTGCCATCTTCGCTTACCTCTTCTTCTTGGCGTGACGCGAACGGATGATCATCTTGTCCGTCTGCTTGTTGTTGCGGGTACGCGCGCCCTTGGTCGGCTTGCCCCACGGAGTAACCGGGTGACGACCGCCCGAGGTCCGGCCTTCACCACCACCGTGCGGGTGATCGACCGGGTTCTTGGCGACACCACGGGTCAGCGGACGGCGGCCCATGTGACGGACACGCCCGGCCTTGCCGAGGTTCTGGTTCTGGTTGTCGGGGTTCGACACCGAACCGACCGTGCCCATGCAATCGGCACGCAGGTAGCGCTGCTCGCCCGAGTTCAGGCGAACGATGACCATGCCGCGGTCGCGACCGACGAGCTGCACATAGGTGCCGGCCGAACGGGCGATCTGACCGCCCTTGCCCGGCTTCATCTCGACGTTGTGGCAGATCGTGCCGACCGGCATCTGACCCAGCAACATGGCGTTGCCCGGCTTGGTGTCGGTCTTCTCGTCGGCGATGATCTTGTCGCCAACGGCCACGCGGTTGGGCGCGATGATATAGGCCAGCTCGTCATCGGCGTACTTGATGAGCGCGATGAAAGCGGTGCGGTTGGGATCGTATTCGATCCGCTCCACGGTGCCTTCAACGCCCCACTTGCGACGCTTGAAGTCGATGAAACGATACTTCTGCTTGTGACCACCGGCGATGCCGCGGCTGGTCACATGGCCCTTGTTGTTACGGCCACCGGTCTTGCGCTTACCTTCGGTCAGCGCCTTGACGGGCTTGCCCTTGTGCAGGCCGGTCTTGTCGACGAGGACAAGCGCGCGGCGGGCCGGGCTAGTCGGGTTATAGTTCTTCAGTGCCATGGGATCAGCTCACACCTTCGGTGATGTCGATCGGGTCCTGACCCTCTGCGAGAGTCACGATCGCCTTCTTGAAGTCGGTGCGGGTGTAGGGCTTGCCCTTCCACCGCTTCGTCTTGCCCTTGCTCACGATCGTGTTGACCGACTTGACCTTGCGATCAAACAGAGCCTCGACGGCCTCCTTGATCTGGGGCTTGGTGGCGAAACCGGCGACCTTGAACACAACCGCGTTGTTCTCCGAGAGAAGCGTAGCCTTCTCGGTGATGTGCGGCGACAGGATGACGTCGTAGTGACGCGCGTCGATCTGCTGCTTAGCCATTGAAACGCGCCTCCAGCTTGGCGACAGCGTCCTTGGTCAGGACCAGCGTGTCGTGGTTGAGAATGTCGTAGACATTGGCGCCCGCAGCCGGGAGCACGTCCACGCCCGGCAGGTTGCCGGCGGCCTTGCGGAAGCCCTCGTCGACGGCTTCACCGTCGATCACGAGCACCTTGCCGTTCCAGCCATTCTTGCCGAAGATACCGGCGAGCGCCTTGGTCTTGGCGTCCTTCAGCTCAAGACTGTCGACGACCACGAGGCCACCGGCCGCCTTGCTCGAAAGCGCCATCTTCAGGCCGAGCGCACGGATCTTCTTGTTGAGCGACTGCTCGAACTCGCGCTTGCGCGCACCGTGGGCCTTGCCGCCGCCGATGAAGATCGGAGCGCCGCGGTCGCCGTGGCGAGCGCCACCCGAACCTTTTTGCTTGCCCCACTTCTTGCCGGTGCGAGCCACATCCGAACGCTCACGCGTCGGGCGGGCAGTGCCACGGCGATTCTCAAGTTGCCAGGTGACAACCCGGTGCAGGATGTCGGCACGCGGCGCGACGCCGAAAACGGCCTCGTTCAGCTCCACGTCGCCGGCTGCTGCGCCGTCAATTTTCTGGACCTTCACCTTCATGGCGTTAGCCTTCCTCGTTCTTGGAATTGGCGTCGGCCGGCGGCGTGCCAGCCTCGGTGCCAACGCCCGCGTCCTGCTGCTGAGCCAGCTTTGCCTGCTGCTCGACAGTGACATCGGGGTTCACTTCATGCTCTGCAGCAGCCTCGACCATGCCAGGCTTGGCATCTTCCGAAGCAGTCTCTGCGGCGTTGCGACGCATCGCGCCGGGGAACGGCGCGCCTTCAGGCAGCGCGACCTTGACCGCGTCCTTGACCATCAGCCAGCCATTCTTCGAACCAGGGACCGAGCCCTTGACGAAGATGAGGCCACGCTCGGCGTCGGTGCGAACCACTTCGAGGTTCTGCTGGGTGCGCTGACGGTCGCCCATGTGGCCGGCCATCTTCTTGCCCTTGAACACCTTGCCGGGATCCTGGCGGTTACCAGTCGAACCGTGCGAACGGTGTGAGATCGAGACGCCATGGGTAGCGCGCAGACCACCGAAGCCCCAGCGCTTCATGGCGCCGGCAAAGCCCTTACCGACGGTGTGGCCGGTGACATCAACCAGCTGACCAGCAATGAAGTGATCGGCGGTGATGAAAGCGCCGACGGGAAGGAGGCCTTCCTCATTCTCGACGCGGAATTCTGCAACCTTTTGCTTGAGACCGACTTCGGCCTTGGCAAACGCTTCGCGTTGCGGCTTGTTGACGTTTTTCTGCTTGGCCCGGCCTGCGCCGACCTGAACAGAGAAATAGCCGTCGCGATCGGCTGTGCGGTGGGCGGTAACCTGGCACTCTTCCAGCGAGAGAACGGTGACCGGCACGTGCCGACCGTCCTCCTGGAAGAGGCGGGTCATCCCGACTTTCTTCGCGATCACGCCAGTGCGCATGACCAAAACTCCTTACAGAGGCACAAGAGGACCATCCCCAGGTGCGTGCCCAGCCCTGTTGTAAGAAGCGAGCCCCGTCCGGGCTGAAGCGCCCTCCCCGCAACAGGGAGGACTAAGACGGGGGACGCAAACCCGGTGGAGCAACCCTCCGGTGGTATCCCTTGTGTCCCGATGGCGTTTCACCGGGCTCTGTCTTCACGGTCCCTTGTCGGAACCGGAGCACCCGGCCTGATGCCGGGGCGTTTCCCGCTTAAGCGAGCTTGATCTCGACGTTCACGCCAGCAGCCAGATCGAGCTTCATCAGCGCGTCGACCGTCTGGGCGTTCGGCTGCACAATGTCCAGCAGCCGCTTGTAGGTGCGCACCTCGAACTGCTCACGCGACTTCTTGTCGATGTGCGGGCCGCGGTTCACGGTGAACTTCTCGATGCGCGTCGGGAGAGGAATCGGGCCTCGGATCAGCGCGCCGGTGCGGCGTGCGGTATCAGCGATTTCGCCAGTCGCCTGATCGAGCACACGGTGATCAAAGGCCTTGAGACGAATGCGGATGTTCTGAGCGTCCATAATTCCAACTACCGATGCGAAAGAGCCAAGAAAGCGCCCTATCTTGCGACGGGGATACTTCCCACAAAAAACAAAAGCCCGCCCCGCTTTCCGGTCTCACCGGACAGGGCGGCCTCTTGCATGAATTCGTTGCGAGAGTGACGAATCTCTCTCTGTGGTCGCGCCTATACGGGGCTTGGCCCGCACTGACAACCCGAAAGTCGGGCAATTGCCCCCTTCCCTTTCACTTTTGCGACAGGACGGGAAAATTCAGCTCACATAAAAAGAGGCCCGACTCACGGAAAGTGAGCCGGGCCGCCTTTGAACCTGGCGCCCTGATGGGCGCAGCAGGCTTACTTGGTGATCTTCGAGACCACGCCCGAGCCGACGGTGCGGCCGCCTTCGCGGATAGCGAAACGCAGACCTTCGTCCATGGCGATCGGGGCGATGAGCTTCACGCCGATCGACACGTTGTCGCCGGGCATGACCATCTCGGTGCCTTCCGGCAGAACCACTTCACCGGTTACGTCGGTGGTGCGGAAGTAGAACTGCGGACGGTAGTTGGCGAAGAACGGAGTGTGACGGCCGCCTTCGTCCTTCGACAGCACATAGACCTCGGCTTCGAAGTCGGTGTGCGGGGTGACCGAGCCGGGCTTGGCCAGGACCTGGCCACGCTCGACAGCTTCACGCGCCACGCCGCGGATCAGGGCGCCGATGTTGTCGCCAGCTTCGCCGCGATCAAGCAGCTTGCGGAACATTTCCACGCCGGTCACGGTGGTCTTGGTGGTGTCCTTGATGCCGACGATTTCGACTTCGTCGCCAACGTTCACAACGCCCGATTCCACACGGCCGGTGACCACGGTGCCACGACCCGAGATCGAGAACACGTCTTCGATCGGCATCAGGAAGTTCTTGTCGACCGGACGCTCCGGCTGCGGGATGTACTCGTCAACCGCGGCCATCAGTTCCTTGATCGAGTTCTCGCCGATCTCCGGATCGCGACCTTCGAGAGCGGCCAGAGCCGAGCCCTTGATGATCGGAATGTTGTCGCCGTCGAAATCGTAGCTCGAAAGCAGCTCGCGCACTTCCAGCTCGACCAGCTCGAGGATTTCCTCGTCGTCGACCTGATCGACCTTGTTCAGGTACACGACCAGCGCCGGCACACCGACCTGACGGGCAAGCAGGATGTGCTCACGGGTCTGCGGCATCGGGCCATCGGCAGCGTTCACCACCAGGATCGCGCCGTCCATCTGGGCGGCACCGGTGATCATGTTCTTCACATAGTCAGCGTGGCCCGGGCAGTCGACGTGCGCATAGTGGCGGGCGTCGGTCTCGTATTCCACGTGGGCGGTCGAGATAGTGATGCCGCGCTCGCGCTCTTCAGGAGCCTTGTCGATGTTTGCGAAATCGACAGCCGAACCCTGAACCTTGGTGATTGCAGCAGTCAGCGTGGTCTTGCCGTGGTCGACGTGACCGATGGTGCCGATGTTGCAGTGCGGCTTGTTCCGCTCGAATTTTTCCTTCGCCATTTTTCCAATAACCTTCTTGTTCGAATCTGATTTTCTTCAAGATCAGGCGGGCACCTGCTGAATCAGGCGCCCGCCACTAGACGTTGAGCCTGCCTTAGGCAAGCTTCTCCTTGACTTCGGCCGCGACGTTCGCCGGAACCTCGTCATAGTGCGAGAACTGCATCGAGTACTGGGCACGGCCCTGGGTGAACGAGCGCAGTTCGTTGACGTAGCCGAACATGTTCGCCAGCGGTACGTGAGCCTCGACCGACTGTGCGTTGCCGCGGCTGTCGGTACCCTGGATCTGGCCACGACGCGAGTTCAGATCGCCGATCACGTCACCGAGATATTCCTCGGGCGTAACCACTTCCACCTTCATGACCGGCTCAAGCAGCTTGATGCCGGACTTCTCGGCCACTTCGCGCATGGCGCCACGGCCGCAGATTTCGAACGCGATCGCGCTCGAGTCGACGTCGTGGTAGGCACCGTCGGTCAGGGTGATGGTGAAGTCGATGATCGGGAAGCCGACCAGGTGACCGCTGTCAGCCTGCTCGCGCATGCCCTTTTCAAGCGCGGGGATATATTCCTTCGGAATGTTACCGCCCTTGACCTCGTCATTGAAGATGACGCCCTGGCCGCGTTCACCCGGCTCAACCGTCACCTTGGCACGGCCGAACTGGCCCGAACCACCCGACTGCTTCTTGTGGGTGTAGTCCACGTCGACCTTGCGGGCGAGCGATTCGCGGTAGGCCACCTGCGGCGCACCGACGTTGGCTTCGACCTTGAACTCGCGCTTCATGCGATCGACAAGAATGTCGAGGTGAAGCTCGCCCATGCCCTTAATGATCGTCTGGCCAGATTCGTGGTCGGTGCTGACGCGGAACGAGGGATCCTCGGCAGCCAGGCGGTTGAGCGCAACGCCCATCTTTTCCTGGTCGGCCTTGGTCTTCGGCTCCACCGACAGCTCGATCACGGGCTCGGGGAATTCCATCCGCTCAAGGATGATCGGCTTGGACGGATCGCACAGCGTGTCACCGGTGGTAGTCTCCTTGAGACCCGCGATAGCGACGATGTCGCCGGCGAATGCTTCTTCGATGTCCTCGCGGTTGTTGGAGTGCATCAGCAGCATGCGGCCGATCTTTTCCTTCTTGTCCTTCACCGAGTTCAGCACCGAACCCTTGGACAGCTGCCCAGAGTAGATGCGGGTGAAGGTGAGCGACCCGACGAACGGATCGTTCATGATCTTGAAGGCGAGCGCGGAGAACGGCGCATCGTCCGACGACGGGCGGGTTTCCTCGGTTTCACCATCGAGCAGAACGCCCTTAATGGCGGGAACGTCGAGCGGCGACGGCATGTAGTCGACCACGGCGTCGAGCAGCGGCTGAACGCCCTTGTTCTTGAACGCCGAGCCACACAGCACGGGCACGAAGGCCTGGTCCATGGTGCCCTTGCGGATCAGCTTCTTGAGGGTCGCCGCGTCGGGCTCGTTGCCCTCGAGGTAAGCTTCCATCACGTCATCGTCCTGCTCGACAGCAGTCTCGATCAGCTTCTCGCGGTATTCGGCAGCCTTGTCGGCCAGGTCAGCCGGGATATCGACGTAGTTGAAGGTCGCACCGAGGCCGTCGTCTTCCCAGACGATGCCGCGGTTATTGACGAGGTCGACAACGCCCTTGAGGTCGCTCTCGGCGCCGATCGGGAGATAGAGCACCAGCGGGGTAGCGCCCAGACGTTCGACGATCGAGTTCACGCAGTAGTAGAAATCGGCGCCGGTGCGGTCCAATTTATTGATGAAGCACATCCGCGGCACGCGGTACTTATCGGCCTGACGCCAGACGGTTTCTGACTGCGGTTCGACACCGGCAACACCGTCGAACACGGCGACCGCGCCGTCGAGGACGCGCAGCGAACGTTCGACTTCAATCGTGAAGTCGACGTGGCCGGGGGTGTCGATGATGTTGATGCGGTGCTTCGGGCCCTTGCCGTCTTCGGCGGCCCAGAAGGTGGTGGTGGCAGCCGAGGTGATCGTGATCCCGCGTTCCTGCTCCTGCTCCATCCAGTCCATGGTGGCGGCGCCGTCGTGGACTTCGCCGATCTTGTAGGACTTGCCGGTGTAGTACAGGATCCGCTCGGTCGTCGTGGTCTTCCCGGCGTCGATGTGCGCCATGATCCCGATGTTGCGATAGCGTTCCAGCGGATATTCGCGGGCCATAATGAATTCCTTGAGCGTTGGGGGACTTCAGACGTCCGAAGCGCGCCCCATATGGCTATTAATGTGTCAGCTTGAAGACCTGACGGCCCGCCATCCACAAAGGCATGGCGGCGGGCCGGATCAGCATCTTACCAGCGATAGTGCGAGAAGGCACGGTTGGCATCAGCCATACGGTGCGTGTCTTCGCGCTTCTTCACCGCGTTGCCGCGGTTGTTGGCGGCGTCCATCAGCTCGCCCGAGAGGCGGGCCGACATCGTCGTTTCGGCACGACCGCGCGCAGCCGAGATCAGCCAGCGGATCGCCAGCGCCTGGGCACGCTCGGGGCGAACCTCGACCGGCACCTGATAGGTAGCACCACCGACGCGGCGCGAACGCACCTCGACCTGCGGCTTCACGTTCTCGAGCGCATCGTGGAACACCTGCACCGGATCGCTCTTGGCGCGGGCCTCGACGGTGTCGAGCGCGGTGTAGACGATACCTTCGGCAACGGCCTTCTTACCGTCGAGCATGAGGTTGTTCATGAACTTCGACAGGACCTGATCTCCGAACTTGGGATCAGGCAGGATTTCCCGCTTTTCGGGACGACGACGACGTGACATTTCTCAGTCTCCAAAATCTAGTTCGCCTGCCCGGACTTGATCCGGGCCCGGGCTTTCCCTTCACGAGCGCCGCGCGCACGACAGAAGAAAGCCCTGCCCCGGACCGGGTCCGGGGCGACGTGGGAAAAACCTGTTACTTGGGCCGCTTGGCGCCGTACTTCGAACGGCTCTGCCTGCGGTCCTTCACGCCCTGCGTGTCGAGAACGCCGCGCAGCACGTGGTAGCGCACACCGGGAAGGTCGCGCACACGGCCGCCGCGGATCAGCACCACCGAGTGCTCCTGCAGGTTGTGGCCCTCGCCCGGAATGTAGGCGATGATCTCACGCTTGTTGGTGAGACGGATCTTGGCCACCTTGCGCAGAGCCGAGTTCGGCTTCTTCGGAGTGGTGGTGTAAACGCGGGTGCAAACGCCGCGCTTCTGCGGGTTCGAATCCATCGCCGCCGACTTCGACTTCTTGACGATGGGATGGCGGCCCTTGCGGACCAGCTGGTTGATCGTAGGCATTGATATCCTTCGTGCGGGTTGCGGACCCCGGCCCCTGCCCTCGCCCGCCCAATTCTGAGCAAGCATGGAAAAAGACCCGGACCCTAATTGGTCACCGGGTTGAAACAGCGTTCCGGATGGAATGTATCGGGATCGTGCGAAGCTGCCTGCCGCGAGGGACAAGCGAGCAAGTATCGCGCGAGCCTGAAACGCTCCACCCGGAGTGCTGGCACAGCCAGATAACCGGGTTACTTTGCCGACTGCCCCTTTGCGTTCGCGCTGGGACGGGGCCGACAATGTTCAGCTCTATGATTGCAAAGCCGACCTTGCGGACGGACCTGCGAAGGGCGGGCCATTAGCGAGTTGTGGGGTGTCGGTCAAGGGGAGAAGCCTTAGTCGATCACCCCATGCATCTGCAATTTGGCTCGATCGCTCTCATTCTCTATTTTGTAAGAGACAAATTCACGCGCCCCAAACGTCAAACCCAGTTCATGCATAAGCTCACGGTGCGCTTCCGAATAGAGAACGACGATGCCGGCCTCAAAAAGCTTGTCACGCGCTCCGCCGTTCCGGCGAAGGCGCTTCATGAAATCATCCTGCTTTGCGACGCTTGCAATCAACACGCGAGACACCGGAATCCCAGGACAAGCCGTAAAAAGGCGCACTAAGCGGTTAGTTCCGCCACTAGGAGCCATGATATATTCACGCGTTTGCTCAGAGATCAGCGTCCAAAAATTCGGTGAATATGCAAAGCCCTGTACCAACCACCAGATATTGACACGGCCCGCAGCGGAAAACGAAGTCTTGGCATCACGATTTTGCCCAGACCTAAGATACGCAGGCCTAGCCCTTACCAAGCCAACGGCACAGGTCGAATCGACCTCATTTACCCTCAGCAGAATGCAAAGCTGATCTATCGCCTCAGGCGGGATCATCCAGCCGGACCCTCCGCCAGTGGTTGACTTCACATCGACTTCTTGCCCGCCGATATGTAAATCAAGGACAACACCCTTCGGAACGTCCAACCAGTCTCTCAGCAGGATTTCGAATTTCGTGCCAAGGTAGGTCTTTTCAGTTTTCTCCAAGTCAGACAGGAAAAAACGACCGGTGCGGGCAGTGTCGATGACCTCATCGATGGCGGAACGGAAAAACGAGCGCAGCTTCTCGTCGAACACCAAGCGCCCGCCAACCGCCTGAAACAGATCACCTTCGAGGCGCCGCAAGTCTTCGAAGTCAATGTGCTCAGGCGCTAATGGCGCGTAACCAGAGCTTTCATCTGATGTCACGCAACCGCCTTGACCGAAAAATACCGCGCGGTCGACAACGCCGCCTTGACGTTTCGCGCCACAGAGCAAGCAACCGGCGGAGGAAAGGCGTTTCCAACCTGCCTGTAAGCAGCCGTCTTACGACCAGAAAACTGCCATTCCGGGGGAAAGCCTTGCAACTTTGCCACCATCGGAACGGTCAACCTTGGCATACCATTAAAGTCTGGGGCCGGAACCTCATTTGCCAGACTGCGCCCCTCCACACCCAAGGCCGCCCAAGCATTACGTGCCCTGGTGGGCCCTAAATCCGGGCCGCCATGCTTCTTGGATCCACCAACGATGGTTGGCGCAATGTCATTCGCGCGCACGGCCCATAGATCTGCCCCCAACCAGCCGCCTGCGCCCATCATTTCCCGCAGCGCCTCCCCCACTGTCGGCGGATTTTGCGGCTGCACTTCCGGCCATTCAAATCCATCAACGAACTCCTTCTTCATAGCGACGATCACTACGCGTGGCCGCAGTTGAGGAACTCCGAAGTCTGACGCATTCAACAACCGCCAATCGATCTTATATCCCAACTTCTTAAAGTCCGACTTAAGCTTGAGCCGGTACTCTTCAAAAACTGGCGATAGAAAACCTTTGACGTTCTCTATCATTACCGCCTTGGGATTAATCTCGTCGATAAGGCGAAGTGCTGCGGGAAATAGATTTCGTTCATCCTTCTGACCTAACTGCTTGCCCGCCACCGAAAACGGAGGGCAAGGCAAGCCTCCGGCAAACAGTTCAACTCCCGCAAACGGCCTTCCGTCGAAGTCATTCATATCGACACATCGAACATCCCATTGCGGTCGATTGAGCCTGAGTGTCTTGCAGCAATCCTCATCGATCTCAACGAGTGCAGCATGGTCGAATCCAGCTCGTTCCAACCCGAGCGCCTGCCCCCCGGCACCAGCACAAAACTCAATCGACTGCATCACGGCCTCCTACTTCACCTCGGCGTAAGTTCCCCATCCGTTCCAGTCAACCTGAGACACCTCGAAATTGGTGGAAGAGCAAACCCCTTTCCTACACACCCCCAAATCTGCTCCAGACTGGCAGATGCCCGACTCACCCAAAAAGCCCGCGCGCCCGCAACCGCTCAGCCCTGACACCCCCGCGCCCAAAGGCCACCAGCGCGCGACGGCGCGGCAGGGCACCAGCTATATGACCGCCTCCGGCCCGCTGCCCGCCGCGGACGATCCGCTGCTCGACTTTGCGCCCTATCTTCACAAGCAGCCGCGCCGGAACTCGATCACGCCCGACAAACAGCGCGACTTCATCGCCATGCTCGCCGCCACCGGGATCGTCGCCCGCGCGGCCATGCATATCGGGGTTTCGCTGGAGGCGCTGTACAAGCTGCGCCAGCAGCCGGGTGCCGAGGGCTTTGCCGCCGCGTGGGAAGCCGCGGTCGATCGCGGGGTCGACCGGATCGAGGCCGCCGCCATGGAGCGCGCGATCAAGGGCGTGCCCTACGAGCATGTGCTCGCCAATGGCGACATCGTCGTCCACGGCGCGAAGCATAACGAGAACCTCGTGATGTTCTTCCTGAAGAACCGGCGTCCGGAGAAATACTCGCAGCACCTGCGCCCCGGCAACGCGGTCTACGAACGCATCCGCGCCGAGGTGCTGACCGACCTCATGCAGCAGGCCGAGCGCAACCGCGGCGCGCTGGTCGACCTGATCAGCGCCGAGGTCGATGCGCTGCGCAACGCCCGGCACAGCGATGGCGAGCACGTCGAGCCGGATGAACACCTCCACTCCGGATCATGCGGCCCGGACCAGTGAATACCCGGTCGATCCGGCCCGCAACGCGCTCGCACGGCGAGAATTCACGGGTGAATTGCAGACCCGGCACTGTGCGCAGGCCGAGAGGCAATCAGGCGGGGCGAATGTCCGCTGATCGCGCGTGGCCAACCACTGGTCCGATAGGTGGAGCAGTCTGAGGATGTATACGAATTGGTGGTGGTTTTCTGCGACGGTCCATGCATGAGACTGTCGACAATCACCAACTGGGCATATGGCGCAACAGTTGCGCTCACCCTGGCATCCGGCGGAACAATGTTGCTGGCAGCCAGCGCGCAGGAGCGCGAGCGCGACGCGGTCGAGCAGCGCTATCGCCTCGATAAGGCCACCTCGCGGCTCGGCTCCGAAGTTTACGCCTTGAGTGACCATGCAAGGCAATATCTGAATACCGGCGACCCGACGTATAAGGTCGTTTACGGCCACGATCTGGAAGGCCTCGCGACGGTCGAACAGCGTATCGACCACATTGATGACGCAGGTGCGAGCGCAAACGAGCTTGCGCTTCTGGAAAATGCGGTTCGTCAGGCGGACACGCTGCATGACGAACAAATTCTTGCGATAGATGCCTTTGAAGCGGGAAACGAGACGGTCGCACGGCAAATTCTGTTCGGCGCGGAATATGAACGCCAACTCGACCAGGTGCAGGCGCTGATTGTCCGCTTCCAGGACTTGCTGGACCGTCGCACCGAACGCACGGTGCAGGCCGCCACCGAGGTCGCCAGGCTTTGGAAGACCGTGTCCGAAATCGTGATTGCGATCACGGGCATCCTGTTTCTCTGCGTACTCTATTTCATCTTCAAACAGCGCGTTCTGCGGCCGGTGGTCAAGCTGAGCGACATTGTTGGGCGGTTGGCCGAGCAGGACTATACGACTGAACTCCCCGACATCGACCAGATCGACGAGATCGGTGATATGGCCAAGGCCGTCCGGATATTCCGCGAAAACGGCCTGGAGCGGCAGCGGCTGGAAGCCGAACGCGATGTCGACCTCGCAACACAGAACCGGCTTCTATCCATGACCCAGCGCATGCAAAGCTGCGATACGCTGGACGACCTGCTATATGTGGTTAAGAGCTTTATTCCCTCCATTACGCCCGGTCATGCGGGCCGCCTTTATCTGCTTGAAGACCAACGCAACGCGATGGTTGCATCGTGCGACTGGCTCGGCCCGCGCCATTCGGCTTCGGAGTTTCCACCCTCGGCGTGCTGGGCTTTGCGCCGCGGATTGCCGCACCGCCCCGCCAATGGGAACGTCGATGTTCCGTGCCATCACCTTCGCCTGGAAGGGTCGAAAGCTCCCGATACCCTATGTCTGCCGATCACGGCGCAAGGCGAAAGGCTGGGCCTGCTCTATCTTGAGGCGCGCGACGACGAGACCGAAAAGAGCACGATCAGCGAAGTCTATCTCAACATGCTTGTCGAGAATATCGCCCTTGCCCTCGCGAACTTGCGCCTGAGCGATGCTTTACGCGAGATGGCGATGGTCGATGCCCTGACCGGGCTGGCCAACCGCCACCGCCTTGACGAGACTCTGACAACGCAGGCCGCTCGACTGGCTCGGGAAGGCAAATCGCTCAGTTGCCTGATGATCGATATCGACCATTTCAAACGCTTCAACGACAAACATGGACATGAAGCTGGCGATCTTGTCTTGCAGGAAGTGGGCGGCGTGCTGAAAAGCTCGGTGCGCGAAACAGAAAGAGCTTTCCGCTATGGCGGCGAGGAGTTCCTGTTGTTGCTTCCGGAGGTCAACGTTGACGCGGCCGCCCGACGTGCCGAAGAAATTCGCGCCAAAATCGCAGCGCTACAGACAACCCATATAGGCAAGGATCTGGGGACGATAACCGTCTCGGTCGGTGTCGCAACCGCACCTGAACACTGCCATGTCGGTGTGCTCGTGCCCACCGCCGATGCGGTGCTTCTCAAGGCGAAGAGAAACGGCAGGGATAGGGTCGAGATCGCTCAGCTGCTGCAAGACCATAAAACGGCGGGTTAGGAAGACCAGCTTCAGGCGGCTCCCGGCAATCGGATATCGATGTTCGAAATCAGTGTCGGCTGGCGCAATCCAGCCATTCCTGATCTGACAGCCCGCATCCGCGCCGAGCTCGATGTGCAGCGCGCCAGGGAGGCCGAGGCTGGTATGGAGAGCGAGCAAGTCCGTCGGGATGCGGGGGTGGTAGGGTGGTAGCCAAGCGCGCCGGTGCAAACGCGGAGGCTGAGACGAAACAAACATTGCCGTACCGGACAAACGCTACTAGAAATGGACAAAATCAATTTGCTGTAAGGCAAACCTCTGAGGAGAGTATTGCATGATCCGTCGCCTTGCCGCCGTCCTGTGTGCCGCTTCGGCGCCTGCGCTGAGTCTGGCCCTCGCCGCCCCCGTCGTGGCGCAGGAGCGGCCTGCGGACCTCACCGAACTGCCGCCCGTTCCCACCGACTACGAGCCCGCGAAGACATCCTGGGGCGACTACGATTTCACCGGCACCTGGCCGATTGAGAATATCAACACCGGCCACATCCTGTTCCAGCGCCCCGCCGCCTATGGAATGCGCCAGTGGGTCACCGACGAGGAGTTCGAACGCCGCCTCGCCGCCGCGCGCGGGAACGATGGCAACTTCGCCGAGGCGACCGAGACCGGCATTGGCACCGCCGGGACCGAGGGGCTGGAGGCGTGGTTCCAGTCGACCAGCTTCGGCAAGCGCACCGCGATGCTCGTCAGCCCCGCCGATGGCCAATTGCCCGCCCTCACCCCGCAGGCGATGGAGCTGTTCAAGCAGGGCCGCTCGGGCTGGGTGCCCGGTCAGGCCTATGACTGGGTGAGCGACTTCGACAGCTGGGACCGGTGCGTTTCGCGGGGCTTTCCGGCCTCGATGTACCCGTTCCGCTACAACAACGGCATCCGCATCTTCCAGAGCCCCGGTGTGATGACCATCGTGCTGGAGATGCTCGGCACGCGGGTGGTGAAGATTTACGACAGCAAGGAAGCGGCACAGGCGGCCAAGTTGGACGAGCCGGTCGAGGCGTGGATGGGCAATTCGCGCGGCTGGTGGGACGGAAAGACGCTGGTGATCGAAACCACCAACATCGTCTCGGGCGACAGCGCCACGCACGATAGCTATGCCCGCTCGGCCAGCCCGCTCAACATGGCGACGCAGTTTACCGGCACGCTCGACGTGCCCGCCTTCAACACCGTGCCGATGAGCGATCAGGCGATGACGGTCGAACGGCTGACCATGGTCGGGCCGGACGAGATCGTCCACGAGCTGACCTATTCCGATCCCGAGGTCTACACCCAGCCCTGGACCACCCGCATCTCGTGGAGCCGCGACGAGGATTATCAGTTCTTCGAATATGCCTGCCACGAGGGCAATTACATGCCGCGCGACTACATCAGCGCGAGTCGCGCGCAACAGGCCCGCATCGCGGCGGGTGAGGAAGAGGCCGTTACCGCCGAGAACGACGACCGCAGCCGCTTCGCCCAGCCCTTCGACCACGACCCCGGCACCGGCCCTCGCCCCGGCCGCGGTGAGCCTCCAGCTGCACAGGATGATACTAAAGACGAATAGTTTCTTCCTGACATTGCGAAATATCTTGCAACCTCGGGACGATCGCCTTAGCGAATCGCGCGTCTCGCGAGCCATGCTAACGAAGACTTTGTTTTCGTGACAGAATAGATCCAATTCGTGGGGCGTTGTGGGTCCACGATCTGAGTTCTGCAGCCAGAGTCTCTCTGGCGGCCTGAGGAGGACAGATGGAACCAAGGGGGGCGGCGGATGGACAGCTGTGATGTCGAGGGTCTGGAGCCTTTATTACCGGAGATATGGATCTCCAAGTTGGAGACGGTCGCCACGTCGCTGAAGGACGACGGGCTCGACAAGGCCGCCCTTGGGCGGAACCTGCGACTGGCATTCCACTTGTGTTTGCTTGCGCCTGAACCGCTGCGGATCAAAGGGCTCGATCGAACTTGCGGGGCTTGCATGGAGGCCCTGCTGGAGGCCCGCCAATTCGACTGCGCTGCAATGCTGCTGCTCGGCACAAACCCGGAACTGGAAATCCAGAGCAGCGAGAAGGGCGCAAACGCCAGGGTGCGCCTGGCCGCGCGAGAGGCAGTAGGTGTGGCTATTGGCGCAACCTTAGGCCAAGCCGTGCTCGCCGCGATCGTGGACTGCCTGATGATGGACTATGCCCTCAATCAGGAGATTCTGAGCTATCCCGTGGCCGGCGATAGGCCGCACAGATACCAATCCGGATCGCATCTGTAATCGAACTGGCGTCGAGTTCGGCAAGCATCGTTGCGCGCGCTTCGTCGAACTGCGCGGGCGCAATGCCCATTACGGCAACGATATCCTCACGCCCGTATCCATCGAGAAGCAGGTCAAGCAACTGGCTGGACTGCCGACCGAGCCTGTCGACACGCCGACGGGCATCATCGATCAGTTCGTCCAGATCACCCGACAGGGCATACATGCCCCGCGCGAATTCCCCAGCCTCATGCCCGGCATCGTCATCCGGCATAGTCCCACCCTCATCCCGATCACGAAAGGCCCCGCGCCCGAGCTCCAGTTATTAACATTACTGTTAGTAATTGTTATATTTTAATTACACAGATTATCAATGCCATTCTGTACATATTTTAAGATATGTACAGAATGAACTGCGCCCCTCCAAACCCGATCCCGGGCTAGCAGGCGACTGTGGCGCATCGACCAAATGCGTTCCGATGCTACGATCAGAGATCGACCAGTTGCAGTTCGAAGGCCTTCCGCATAACGGGCGCCAGCCTCGCGCGGCCGCCGCCGACGAGCTTCCCGATGCGGCAGCGGGCCGCCGGGCGCGCCGAACCGCCGCACGCAGGCAGCCGGGTGAACAACGCCTCTGGCGGTGGGCCCAAGCACGACGCCCGGGCCGTGCGTTGCGCCTCAGTCCTCGACAGCCAACGGGATGTGGCTCGCGCCGACTGCACTTTCGAGATAGTCCTCGTAATGCGCCTCAATCGGATCGAGCCCTTCGGTAACGGTGAGTACAAAGTCGCCCGCCGAATCGCCAAACCCGCTTACCTTGATCCGCAAGGCATCGAGCAGCTCAGCGCTATCCGCAATGGTCGAAAGATCGACCGGGATCATCGCGTTGAGATCGCCCGCGCCATCGTCGTCGGTCTGCACCACGGCGAAACCGAGCGGCGTGTCGAAGCCCAGCTCCAGATAGGGATCAAGCGGATTGGCGAAATCGGGATCGTCGCTCTCTGCCGCCATCATCCGCACGGTGACTTGACCAGCGCCGCCACGGATCGCGGCCAGTGCGCTATCGGAGAGCTGATAGAGGATCGAGGCCGGATCGAGGTCGCCGTTCTCGTAGCCTGCCCCCACGCGTCCGGTCGCCCTGTCGCCAATGGCCACCACCTGCAACGGCGCCTGAACAACCGGCTCGCGCCGCGGCCCAACGCGCAGGGTATAGCCACCGACGCTCTCACCAAGGCCCGTGGCGACGATGGTGTAGGTCTCATCGCTCGTCATGACGTAGCGCAGCAGTGCGTTGAGATCATTTCCGCCATCGTCGTTCTCGGCCACGGTCTGGCCGCTGGCGTCGCGCAGGGCGAGAAAGGGATCGAGCTCGTTGCCGATGTCGGTATCGGCCACCATCGCCACTTCGAGCAGCAGGCCTTCTTCGCCAGTGACGGTGAACAGGTGCTCTTCTCCGCCGAAGATCTGACCCTTTTCCTCGTCATTCCAGTTCACCTGGCGCGTGGCTTGCGGATCGTAACTGAGCGCGGTGAGCTTGAGATCGAAGGTCCGCGGGGAAACGAAGCCGCCATCACCCGACTCGACGATCTCGTCGCCGACAACCGCCTCCACGACCTCTTCCGCGGCCTCTTCGGCCGAGAAGGCGTTGACCTCGATGCGCAGGTGCATGTCCTCGCTGGCGGTGACCACGGCGCGTGAGTTAAGACCATCGCCGCCATCGTCGTTCTCCACGATCAGGTCGCCCGTGGTAGAATTGTAGATGCGCAGCACAGGGTCCATCTCGCTGGTCGAGATCACATCGACGCGCATCGCCTCTCCGGCCGGCAGCGACACTTCGAAAAGTACCGGATCGCCATTGTGAGCGCTGCTGAAAACGCGCGCATCGCTCTGTTCCTGATCGAGATTGCGCACCTCCTGCGCGGCCGCCGGAATTGCCATCGCCGCGCTGGCGAGCAGCGCCGCCATTACCAGTCCTGCACGCATCGTATTGTCTCCATCATTCGGCAAATTTCAGGGCCGCCTTAAGCTCGCGGCATCTTGCTGGCAATCAAAGCCCGCGCGCTGGCGCAGGTTCAGCTGGTAAGATGCTCGACCAGCGCGCGCACTTTCTTCTGGCGCCACTGCGGGCGCGGCGCGACCAACCAGAACGCGCGGCGACAGGCCTGCGCCTCGCCCTGTGCCAGCAACGCGCCGTTCGCCAGCGCCTCGGCCACCAGCGGCAGCGGCATCAGCGCCGAGCCCATACCAGCCAACGCCGCCGACAGCGCCTGGCCCGCATTGCCTGCCTGCAGCACCACGCGCGCATCGTCTGCCGGTTCGAAGCCCGGCCAGCTGATCCAGCCGTCCTGTGCATCGGGCGCCGACACCGCCACGCGTTCACCCGGAGCAAGCTGGATACCTTCCAGCTCGGCCGGCCCTTCGACCAGCCGCACGGCGAGATCGAGGTTGGCCTCGGTGAAATCTGCATGTTCATCGCTTGCGAGCGCGAAACGGATATCGGGATTGATCACGCGGAACGAGGCCAGCCGGGGTGCCAGCCACTGGGCGAAGAACTCGCGCGGGGCGGCAATGGCAAAGGTGGACGAGCCCTGCCCCGCCTGCATCGCCTCGACGCTTTCCTCGAACCGCAGGAAGCCTTCGCGCAAAGGTTCCAGGCCCGACTGCGCCTCCTCGGTCAGTTCGAGGCCCTTGCTGGTGCGGCGGAACAGCACCACGCCGAGCACGTCTTCCAGCGCGCGGATCTGCTGGCCGACGGCGGCGGGCGTCACCGCCAGCTCGTCAGCGGCGCGGGTGAAGCTGAGGTGCCGCGCGGCGGCATCGAATACGCGCAGGGCGTTCAGGGGCAGGTGCGTGCGTTTCATGGTCTTGGGCCTGCGACTTATGCCTAGCCGCGGGGTCCGGCAAGCCCTCTAGTGCGCACGCTCTGCGGGAGCTTCGAGTACGAAGTGGGGAATGGCCACCTCGAACAGCGAGCCATCGGCATGGGTGAAAGCATAGTGCCCCTCCATCGCGCCATGGCGCGTGCTCAGTTCGCAACCCGATACATAGTCATGCGTCTGCCCCGGGGCGAGGATCGGCGTTTCGCCGACCACCCCTTCGCCATCGACCACGTTGATCATCCCGTCCGCATCCGAAATGCGCCAATGGCGCGTGCGCAGCTGGATCGTTTCCTCGCGGTGGTTCTCCATCCGGATATGGTAGACCCAGAACCAGCGCCCGGCCTCGACCCGCGATTGCTCAGGCATGAAGCTGACCGCCACGCGCACGGTCACCCCGTGGGTCGTGGCTACCTGCTGGAACAGCGAATGGAGTGCATCATCGGTCATCGCGGCCGCAGCCTAACGGCTTTGCGGCAGGGAGCAAGGGCTTCGCAGCCGCTGCCCCCGCGCGCGGCGGCTCAGCCCTGCCCGGCGATAATCTCTGGCCCGCACGAAAGCTCCCAGCGCACGCCCTCGCGCGGATATTCCAGCATCACCGTAGCTGAAAGCGAACGCCGCGGTATATCGCTGATCAGGCTGGTGCCAAAGCCGGTACGTTGCGGAGTAGCCACGAGCGGCCCGCCCTCTTCATGCCAGAACATCGTGAACCCCTCGGCATCGGAGCCAGCCGCTTCGCGCTTGTCCCAGCCGATCGTGACCTTTCCTCCATCCAGCGACAGCGCACCGTGTTTGATCGAATTGGTCGCCAGTTCGTGTAATGCCATACCGATCACCTCGGCCGCGCGCGGTTTCAGCAGGATCGTCGGCCCCTCGATCATTAGCCCGCCCGGCGCCGCCTCGACAAAGCGCAACTGCTGCTGCACCAGCTCGAGCACCGGGACGTCGCGCCATTCGCGCCGCACGAGAATATCCTGGTTGACCGCCAGCGAGCGCACCCGATCCTCGAACCGCGCAACGAACCCGGCGTCGTCGGGCGCGGTGCGGCGGGCGAGCGCCTGGACGATTGCCAGCATGTTCTTCGAACGGTGGTTCACTTCCATCAGCAGCACGCGAATTTGCTCGGCCTGCTCGCGCTGTTCGGTGATGTCGGTGTTGGTGCCGAACCAGTATTGCACCTCGCCATTGTCGTCGCACACGGGCAGCGCACGCGACAGATACCAGCGATAATTGCCGTCCTTGCCGCGAAGCGGGAACGTGTCCTCCCAGCGCTCCTTCGTGGCAAAGCTCTCATGATAGCGGGCGATCACGCGGTCGACATGGTCGGGATGATGGACCGTGCGCCAGCCGAATCCCTGCATGGTTTCGAAGTCGGTCCCGGTGTAGTCGTACCAGCGTTTGTTGTACCAGAAGATGTTACCATCGGGGTTCGCCATCCAGGCGAGCTGGCTGATGTTATCGGCCATCATCCGGAAGCGCAGGTCGGCCTCGCGAATGCGGCGCTGGTTCTCCAGGTACGGCCCGGCATTGCGGGCGATCTTGCTCGCCCCCACGATGTTGCCATCGGCATCGCGCACAGGCGAAACGGTGGCGGAAATGTCCAGCAGCGTGCCGTCCTTGTGCCACCGCTTGGTAAGGAACTGCCCAACCACTTCGCCCTCACGGATGCGCGCGAGGATGTCGTCTTCCTCGTGCTGACGGTCTTCGGGCAGCAATCCGCGGGTCGTATTCCCGACCATTTCCGCCGCCGAATAGCCGAACAATCGCTCGGCCGCGGCATTCCAGCCGACGATCGTGCCATCGATAGCCTTGGCCACGATGGCATCACTGCAGGAATCAACGAGGCAGGCATAAAAGTCAGAATTTGTGGGCACTTTATCAGGCACTCTGCGCGGCAAACACGCACAGCATATGCGTGTTTCGCCAAGGCAGCACCACAAATTTGTATATGCGGACGATCAGATTCCCGCAGTATCGAAGGCCTGGCCCAGATCCTCGATCAGGTCGCGCGGGTCCTCAAGGCCGATGTTGATCCGTATCATGCCTTCGTCGACGCCCATATCTGCCCGGCCCTCCGGCCCCATGGAGTGATGCGTGGAACTGGCCGGGTGGCAGGCGAGAGACTTGGAATCTCCAATGTTGTTCGAGATATCGACCAGCTGCATCGCATCGAGCACGGCAAAGGCTTTCTCGCGCCCGCCTTCGACCACGAAACTGAAGATCGGCCCGAAGGCATCCATCTGCCGCGCCGCCAGCTCGTGCTGGCCAAAACTCGGCAAGCCGGGATAGAGCACCTTGACCCCGCGCTCCTCGACGAACTTCGCCACCTCCAGCGCGTTCTCGCTCTGCTTGAAGGCGCGCAGCGACAGCGTCTCCAGCCCCTTGAGCACCACCCAAGCGTTGAACGACGAGCAGACCGGGCCGGTGTTGCGCTGGAACGGCGAGAGCACCTCGTGGATGAACTCGTTCGAGCCACAAACCGCGCCCGCCAGCACCCGGCCCTGCCCGTCCATCAGCTTGGTAGCCGAATAGGCGACCAGGTCCGCCCCGAATTCGAGCGGACGCTGAAGCGCGCTGGTGGCAAAGGCATTGTCGACCAGCGTCATGATCCCATGCGCCTTCGCCAGCCCGCAGACGAACGTGAGGTCAACCACATCGAGCGTGGGGTTGGCCGGGGTCTCGAAGAAGAACACCTTGGTATTGGGCTGGATCGCGGCTTCCCAGGCGGCGTTGTCGCGCCCGTCGACAATCGTGTGGGTGATCCCGAAACGGGCCAGCACGTTCGACAGGATCCACCGGCACGAACCAAACGCCGCCTTGGCTGCGACCACGTGATCGCCCGCCGAAAGCTGGCACAGCAGGGCGGTGGTCATCGCCGCCATGCCCGAAGCCTGCACCTTGCAGGCCTCGGCCCCTTCCATCGCGGCGATCCGCTCTTCGAGCATCGCGATGGTGGGGTTCTGGAAGCGCGAATAGACCATGCCCTCGGCTTCGCCGGCAAAGCGGTCGGCCACTTCCTGCGCGCTGTCGTATGAATAACCGCTGTTGAGATAGAGCGCCTCGCTCGTCTCGCCGTGGTCGGAGCGCCAGGTGCCCGAACGCACGGCGCGGGTGGCGGGGCGCCAGGAACTGGTCTGGCTGCGATCTATTCCGGTGGTCTTTTTCATGATGCGCCGCCGTTTACGGACCTGCAGCGGATTTGCCAATTGCCCTTGGCCTCACGCCGACTTATTCGGCGAAGCGATGAGACCGCTGTTTGCCCCACCTCACCGCGCCAGCGATCCGATCTTGTGGCATGGCCTGATCGCCCTCGCGTTCCTCGTACTGGTGCTGATCCGCATAAAGATTCCCTCGGCGCCTTATTTCGACGAGGTCCACTACGTCCCAGCGGGCCGTCGCTTTCTCGAGCTGTCAAACGCGGTCAACCTCGAACACCCGCCGCTCGGCAAGGAGATGATCGCGCTGTCGATCTGGCTGTTCGGCGATAGCCCGTTCGGCTGGCGGGCGCTGGCGGCGTTGTTCGGCACGTTGGCGCTGTTCGCATCGATGCGCGCGATGTGGCTGACCGGCCGCGCGGGTACGGCCAGCGTCCTCACCGGACTGTTCGTTGGCACCAACTTCCTACTGTTCGTCCAGTCGCGCATCGCCATGCTCGATGTGTTCATGGTCTCGTTCCTGATGCTGGCGACATGGATGGTGGTCGGCGCATGGCGGCAGAACGAAACCGCGCGCTGGCGCCTCGCGATCGGGGGCGTAGCGATGGGCGCGGCGATGGCAGCCAAGTGGAACGCGGTGCCGTTGGCCGTGCTGCCGGGGCTGGCCTTCCTCGCCATCAGAATGCATGCGGCAGGCTGGCAGGTGGTTACAGCCACACGATATCCCCCGATCCGCGGCATGGCACTGTGGGAGGCGGCGCTGTGGCTCGGGGTGCTGCCGCTCGCAGTCTACTGGGCAAGCTTCCTGCCCTATGCCGCTTTCACCAGCCCGGGCGAAGCCGGCCAGGGGATCATTGCTTTACACCGGCATATGATTGAGTTGCAACAACAGATAGTTAAGCCCCACCCTTATCAAAGCGTCTGGTGGCAGTGGATCCCGAACATCCGCGCAATCTGGTATCTCTACGAGGTGATCGACGGGGCGCAGCGCGGCGTGATGCTGATCGGCAACCCGATAACGATGATCGCAGGCTTGCCCGCGCTGGCATGGTGCCTGTGGGCTGGAATCAAGGACAAGCGGCGCGAGTGCCTCGGCGTGGCGGTGCTATATCTCATCAGCATGGCGCTATGGGTGATCGCGCCCAAGCCGATACAGTTCTACTTCCACTATTTCCTGCCTTCGATCTTTCTTTCCGCGGCGCTGGCCCTGGCGGTCGAGCGTCTGTGGCAACGCGGCGATCGGCTGGTTGCCGGGGTAATCACGATCGGCGCGCTGTCCGCCTTTGCGTACTGGTATCCGGTGCTGACCGGCGCGCCGCTCCAAGACGACCAGGCGTTCCTGCTGTGGGCCTGGTTCGACGGCTGGCGCTAGCTCGAGAAAAAGGCCGACATCGCACGTGGCGATGCCGGCCTTTTTATTCAGATCAGGCTGTCAGGCTTACGCGATTGCGCGCGAACCCGACTTCGGGCCGAACAGAAACCAGGCGAGGAAGCCAAGGATCGGCAGCACGATGATACCGATGGTCCACAGCACCTTGCTGAGGGTTGAGGACGGGCTCGCAACAATGTTCACGATGGCCCAGATGTCGAGCAAAAGCACGACGATACCGAAAATAAACTCCATGGTCCGCTCCTGAGTTTGGTAGCCGCAAGTGTCAGCGGCGATTATGACTCAGAAACGGGCGAAGCACGGGTCCGGTTCCTCAGTAATATTACCTTAGAGCCGCTCGAGCACAGCGTCGCCCACTTCGGAGGTGCCCGCAGAGCCGCCAAGGTCTGCCCCGGTGATGCCGTCGGCCAACGCCCGCGACACCGCCTTTTCGACCCGCGCGGCCTGCTCTTCCAACCCGAGCGAATGGCGCAGCAGCATCGCCAGCGACAAGATCATCGCCATCGGATTGGCCTTGCCTTGCCCAGCGATATCGGGCGCGCTGCCGTGAATCGGCTCGTACAGGCCGAAGGTGCCCTTCCCGGTCTGCCGCTCGCCAAGCGCAGCGCTTGCCAGCAGGCCAATCGAACCGACGCACATGCTCGCCTGATCGGACAGGATATCGCCGAACAGGTTGCCGGTCACGATGACGTCGAACTGGCCGGGGTTGCGCACCAGCTGCATCGCGGCGTTGTCGACGTACATGTGGCTCAGTTCGACATCGGGATATTCGGCGGCGACCTCGATCACCACGTCGCGCCAGAGCTGGCTGGTTTCGAGCACATTGGCCTTGTCGACACTGCACAGGCGGCCTTTCCGACCCTGCGCGGCGCGGAAGGCGACATGGGCGATGCGGCGCACCTCATCCTCGGCATAGGACATGAAGTCGAAGCCCTGACGCCGCCCGTCTTCGAGCACGCGCTGGGCCTTCTCGCCGAAGTAAACGTCGCCGTTCAGCTCGCGCACGATCAGCAGGTCGATGGCGGAGGCCACTTCGGGCTTGAGCGCGCTCATGTGTTCAAGGCCCTTGAACATCGTGGCCGGGCGCAGGTTGGCAAACAGGCCGAGCGCGGAACGCAGGCCGAGGATCGCCTGCTCGGGCCGCAGGTGGCGTTCGAGGTTGTCGCAATCGGGATCGCCCACCGCGCCGAACAGCACCGCATCGCTGGTGCGCGCAAGGTCGAGCGTTTCGGGCGGGAGCGGGTGGCCGTGCTTCTTGTAGGCCGTGCCGCCGACATCGGCGATGGCGGTCTCGATGCCGAGGTCGAGCGCGGCCAGAACGCGCAGCGCCTGGGCCATGATTTCGGGGCCAATACCGTCACCGGGCAAGCAAGCGATCATCATTGTATTCTTTCCAGCAAGTCTCTGAGGCGTGAGCGCGCGGCCATAACATCGCCGCGCGTGCCCGCAAGCAGGTAGTGCCCGATCGGTTCGCCGAGCGCGTCCATCGCCGCCAGCACCGCGCCCATGTCGCCCTCGGGCCGCGCGACCCGCCCGCCATAGCCCAGCTCGCGCATTAGCAAGGCTTCGTAGCCGACGAGCGCCGAAGCCCAGCCGCGCGCCGAGGGGGCATGGCAGATGGCGTCAAGCAGGGCCTCCAGCGCGGCATGGAGCGAAGGGTACGGATGGCGCTCGGGCAAGGCGCAGGCGGTGAGCGCGGTGGCCCAGGCAATGGCGGCAGCGGCCAGCGGCTCCGCCAGCCACGGCCCCCGGCTGGCAAGCAGTTCGAGCCGGGCAAAAGGCAGCTGGCTTTCCGACCGCGCAGAAATCTCGGCCGCGACGAGGTTTCCCGGCAGCACGACGGGCCGCAACTGCCGCCCACGCCCGCCCGCGACATAGGCCGCGACAAGGCCGTGCTCCTCGGTCAGCAGCCGCGCAATCACGGCAGTCTCACCATGGGCACGGGCGGCAACGAGGATAGCGGAGGCGCGCAGTTTCATGGCGGGTGGTGTTAGTCCTGCGCTCCCTACGCGCAAGAGGCGGGCCCGTGGGCTTCGACAGGCTCAGCCTGAGCGGGTGGCGGCGTGCTGGTACGCGAAACACTTGTCCGTAAGTACGTGGGTGCCTCGTTCAACTCATCGGAAAACTCCCCGAAAAATGCTGAATTGACCCGGCGCGCGCTAGGCTTGACCGCATCACAAGCTCGCAGGTCGAAGATTGATGTGCAGTAGAAATAGCCGCATGCTACACGAGCGCTCACTCATGTCAGTTTCAGGTTCGATTCAAAACGGGATGATTCGCTGCTTTGCTGTCGCGAGCGGCATAATGTCGGTTGTTTTTGGCTCGGCGGCTGCAAAAGACAGTGGTTCGGAAGCGCGAGAGACGCCTGCTGCCGTTGCGGCTCCAGCATGTGAAGGGTGCCCTGAATTCGTCGCCGTGCCTGCGCCGCCGGACAGTCTTCGGGCAATCGTAGCCGTGGCGAAATACGAGTTGACCTGGAACGAGTATCTTGCCGCAGTCGATGATGGGGCTTGCACAGTCCAGAACCCCAGTCGGCCACCATTTTTCCGCAGTAGGCCTGACGAGATCAATCCCCATCTCGAGTGGTTTCGGATTGATTGGCCGATCACGATCCTCGACCCTGTCGACGTGCATTGTTACCTTGACTGGCTGAGCGACCGTATCGGAGTTCCGGCGGTTATCCCGACCAAGCAGGAATGGCGCTGGTTCGCGTCGGCAGGTCGGTCAGATTGGCGATACCCGTGGGGCAATGACCCCGGCGCTGGTCATGAAATGTTGGCCAACACTATCGACGATCGCGTTGTTAGGCTTCCTTGGCCTGGCCAGCGTGAGGCGCGCTATGTGGATCCGTATCTCGTTGCCTTCAAGGTCGGGCAAGGTGAGCCTAATCCTTGGGGGCTGCACGACTTGCTTGGCAATGCGCTGGAACTGACGACCACCATAATGCCCCCGAGGGGGGAGTGCCTTTCAGTAGCGCTGGCTGGGGTATCCTATTCGGACCCAGACTGGGCCGAAGAAGGGCTTGATGCGAATTTTAGCTCTTTCATCTGTGAGGGGCAATATTCAGCTGCCCCGGCAGTACGGCTAGTTTTGATCGGGGAAAATGCCGGTGAGTGATATGGCTGAAAGGAAAGGACAAAGATAAGTGATGAACTAATTTTTCTAGCCGCCGAGAGATAAAGAGACTGACTCTGCAACCTAGAAGAGGCCGCATGGCGCAGCCTGATAACTTCCCCAACGACTACAAAAGCTTAGCCTCAAGCGCCGCGATCCGCGCAGCCAGCGCCTCGTTTTCTTCGCGTGCCTTTGCAGCCATGTCCTTCACCGCGTCGAACTCCTCGCGGCTGACGAAATCGAGCCCACCGAGCGATTCCTTCATCTTTTCGCGCGCATTGTCACGCGCCTCGCGGCTCATCCCCGCGAGCGTGCCCGCAGCGGAATTGGCGAGTTTGACGAAGTCGGCGATGATCGGGTTCTGACTCTGCATGGCCACTAAATGATCGCTGCGCGCGCTTTTCGCAAGATGCTGCGTGGCTACATTTCGATCCGCTGCACCGCGCTGCCCTGGTCGAGCTCTCCCGCGTTGGGGTTCAGCTGCAGGAACTGGAGGTTCAGCACCGTGGCAAACAGGATCCACGCCAGATAGGGCAAGAGCAGCAGCCCCGCCCAGCGCCGCACCTTGAGGAACAGGTAGATCGTCACCACCACGGCCACATCGAGCAGCACGATCACCACCAGCGCCCCGGCAATATTGTGCCACAGGAAGAACATCGGCGACCACAGCAGGTTGAGGCACAGCTGCACCACGAAGGCGATGATCGCCCCGTTCCGGAAGCGCGATCCGAAGGCGGAGCACACACCGGCAGCGGCCAGCCCCATCAGCGCATAAAGGATCGACCAGACGATGCCGAAAGCGGCCGGTGGCGGATAGATGCCGGGCTTGGTGAGCTGCGTGAACCACGGGTTTCCATCGCCGCTTCCCGCCAACTGGCCCGACATGAATCCCAGCAGCAAAACCGCTGGGACAAGAAACAGTGACCAGCGCATGAGACTGGCGCGCAACTGTGCCGGGCTGGCAAGACGATTCATCGTTCCCCCGTTTGCGATTCGGACGGATAGTCCGTGTAGGGTTGTGCCGCGTGTATCAGCCGCCCGCAACCCGCCGTTTGAGCCAGTTTAGTCGGAATCGGAGCCTTTCGTGCCATCCCGGTACGCATTGACGAGAAATTCGACATTGCCCTCGGTGCCGGTGATCGGGCTCGGCGCGAGGCCTTCGATCGTCCAGCCGGTGCCTTCGAGCCAGTCGCAGACCTCGCGGCAGACCCGATCGTGCAGTGCCGCATCGCGCACGATCCCGCCTTTGCCGACCTCGCTGCGCGCGACCTCGAACTGCGGCTTGATGAGCGCCACCAGCCGACATTGCGGCGCCGCCAGCGCCAAAGGCACCTCCAGCACCTTGGCAAGGCCGATAAAGCTCGCATCGCAGACCACCCAGCTGCACGGCCGATCGATCTGCGCAGCGGTCAGCTCGCGCGCGTTGGTCTGTTCGAGCAGGGTGATGCGCGCGTCCTGCCGCAGCTTCCAGTCGAGCTGGTTGGTGCCGACATCGACCGCGAACACATGCTCGGCCCCGTGATGCAGCAGCACCTGCGTAAAGCCGCCTGTCGAGGATCCGATGTCCATCGCCACCGCGCCGCTCGGGTCGAGCCCGAAATGCTTGATCGCGTGGTCGAGCTTGATTCCCCCGCGCCCCACCCACGGGTGATCCTTGCCCTTCACGCTGATCGCGGTGTCGACGGGCACTTGCTGGCCTGGCTTGTCGATCCGGCTATCGCCGCCCTTGTCGTCCACCCGGAACACCAGCCCGGCCATGACCAGCGCGGCGGCGCGGGTGCGGCTTTCGGCCAGCCCCCGCTCCACCAGCAACTGATCGATCCTCATGCGAGATGTCTTGCGCTCGGCCATGCGGGCAGCGATAGGAGGCACCGCGCGCGCTTGCCAAGAGCCAAGCTGCGCGCGGACGATAATAATCCTGCGTCCGGAGAAGCGCTGCATGACCGAAAGACCGACCCGCTCCCTTGCTGGCAAGACCGCCCGCCGCCTTGCACTGGGCGGCGCGGGGCTGGCCGCGCTTGCGGCTCTCGGCCTCAGCCTTGGCGGCTGCACCACCAGCACGCCAGAGCCGGTAGCAGCGCCTGCCCCGGCTCCGCCCCCACCTCCGGCTCCCGCGCCGCAGCCGCAGCCCACCGCTGCGCCGACGCAGGCTGTCACCCCGGCCTACGACAACTGGATGGACGCGCCGCAGACACCGGGCGACTGGTCATTCCGGCTGATTTCGACCGGCGCTTTGGCGCAGTTCGGCAGTGATCCGGCCAATCCGCTGTTCGGGCTGGAATGCGTGAAGGCGACGGGGCAGGTGCTGCTCCACGTGCCGAGGGCGAGCGGCGGAGCGCTGCTGCTCCGCACCGAGAGCATGGATCGCACGCTCGAACCGGCAAGCCTGCCGGGCGGTCCGAGCTATGCCCGCTACGTAGTCTCGGCGCGCGATCCGCTGCTTGACGCGATGGCCTTTTCGAAGGGCCGCTTCGCCGCGCTGGTGAGCGGTGGCCCCGCATACTACCTGCCCGCCTGGCCCGAGGTCACGCGGGTGGTGGAAGAGTGTCGGCGGTAGTTTATACGCAGCCCCCGTACGGGGCTGCGTCCTCGGCGCTGTTACCTCCGCCCTGGCGGACTGCGGCCGGCGGTCGCCCTTGCGGCCCTTTGGGCCGTCGCAGCACTGTCTATTCGGGAGCGCGGATCTATCCAGACGCAAGCTGGCTACGGACAGACCAGCCACTATCACAAAACCGTCAAATAAGCGGCCTTTGGACAGGCGCATTATTCTGACTGTGAAAAAGATAAATTCAAGGCTTGTCTTGCGTTGCAGCACGATTCACAAAGGACTCAAGGCCAGCGGTTATCGCGGTCTTCGCCCCCGGTGAAACGGTTTTGGGTGTTGGCTTAATAGCGCGAAAGGAGGTGATCCGATGTCTCATGGTTCAGCAGGGAGGTCGGCGAGTTTCCGCACAGGGCACTATCGGGTTTAAACACCACGGTAGAGGCTTTGTAGGCGGCACTTCCGGCCGCTGACCATGCGAAGGGCTGTTTCGGCTGAGGTCGAAGCAGCCCTTCTCATTTTGGGCAGCAAAACCCGCAACCCACAGCACCCTTCAAATTCCTCCGACAACAGGCTAGACAATGCGCTGACATAAGCGATTTTGACGGAAAATTTCCTCTTGCCTTGCATCGACGTAATTTTCTGTCATTAGCAACCCTTCCACAGCAAGGACCACATAGCATGGCGACCCTCGCCGAAAACCCGATTGCCTTCGAGACCCTGGCCCACCCGGCCCCCACGCCCGCCGATCTGCGCGAAGCGCGCATCGCCGAGCCGGGGTTCGGCACGGTGTTTACCGATCACATGGTCTCGATCGACTGGGACGAGGTTCACGGCTGGCACAACGCCAAGGTCGGCCCGCTGGAGGCGATCCCGCTGCACCCGGCCTCAAGCGTGCTGCACTATGCGCAAGAGATCTTCGAGGGCCTCAAGGCCTATCGCCTCGACGACGGCAGCATGGCGCTGTTCCGCCCTGAAGAGAACGCGCGCCGGTTCAACGCCTCGGCGCACCGGCTCGCCATGCCCGAGCTGCCCGAAGAAACCTTCGTGGAGGCCGTGCGCCTCGCGGTCGAGGCCGACAAGGACTGGTTCCCTCCGGTCGACGGCGGCTCGCTCTATATCCGGCCTTTCATGTTTGCCACCGAGCACTTCCTCGGCGTGCGTCCGGCCAAGAACTACAAGTTCCTCGTGATCTGCTCGCCGGCGGGCAACTATTTCAAGTCGGGCGCTCCGGCGGTCTCCGTCTGGGTGTCGGACTATACCCGCGCCGCGCCGGGCGGAACGGGCGCGGCCAAGTGCGGCGGCAACTATGCCGCCAGCCTCGTCCCCACCAAGGAGGCCTTCGCACTCCACCACGACCAGACCGTGTTCCTCGACGCCGCCGAGCACAAGTGGATCGAGGAACTGGGCGGCATGAACCTGTTTTTCGTGTTCGACGACGGCTCGATGATCACTCCGCCGCTATCGGGCACGATCCTTCCCGGCATCACCCGCGACAGCCTGATCACGCTCGCCCGCGAAGAGGGGCTGGCCGTGCGTGAGGAACGCTATTCGATCGACCAGTGGCAGGCCGATGCGGCCTCGGGCCATCTCGTCGAGACCTTCGCCTGCGGCACCGCTGCCGTCGTCACCCCCGTCGGCACCGTGGCCGGGCGCGAACACAACTTCACCATCGGCACCGGCGGGCCCGGCCAGCTGACCGGACGGCTCAAGCAGCGGCTGGTCGATATCCAGCGCGGCCAGGCCCCCGATCCGCACGGCTGGGTCATGAAGCTGGATTGACTGCCATGAAGATGCTGCAAGCCTTCCGCATGGTTGCGTTCATCGAAGGGATCACCACGATCCTGCTGTTCCTTGTCGCCATGCCACTGAAATACGGGCTCGGCTACGATGCGCTGATCCGGCCTTTCGGCATGGCGCATGGTGTGGCCTGGCTCGCCTATCTTGCGGCCATGGCGGTGTGCCTGCCCGGCAAGGGGTTCACCATTGCCGAGTGGCTGCGCACCTTCGTTTTCGCGCTGTTCCCGACCGGCACCTTCCTCAACGACCCGCTGATCGCGCGCCGTCAGGAACAGCTCTCCCGCGCCTGATCTACCTTGCTCCCCTCCCCCTGGGGAGGGGCTGGGGGATGGCTGGCGCGGAACCCTCATCCCAACCCTTCCTCAAGGGGAAGGGCTTTGCGAGTCGATGCTACGTCATCCCGCTCAGATCGAGCGCGGGTAAATCGGGCGGATATCGACCGGGATCTCGTCCATCCCCGCGATCACGCGTTCGGCGTGTTCGTCGAGGTGGGCATATTTGGCGAAGAAGGCCTTGGTGCCCTCGTAATCGCCCTTGGCCTGAAGCATCAGCTCTTCGGCCAACAGGTCGCGCAGCCCGGTTTCGAGCTTCGGCATGTCGATGGTATAGTGGCCTGCGTCCTCGTCCCAGGCGAAGGCGCCTTGCTCAAGCAGGTAGCCATATTGCGCCGCCGCGCCCTTGCCGTGGGCCTCTTCGATGCCGAACCGCATCGAACGGAACAGCCCGGCGAAGTAGGTCGCGAGAAGCTCCTCCTTCTCCGCCTCGGGCAGCTCGCCAAGCTCCATCATGTACAGCAGGTTGTACATGCCCATGACGTCGGCCTTGCTTTCCTCCAGCGCCGAATACTGCTCTTTCAGCTCGGCGTTGACAGTGGTCTCGCGGCCATCGACCGTGATCGAGCCCGGTCCGAGCGAGTGGCTCAGCTCGTGGAACAGCGTGAACAGCGTCATGTACTTGCGGCTGACGAGCGCGGCCTGCTCGCCCGACAGCACCACATCGGCGATGGGATCGAGAATCCGGTCGAACTTTGCGCCGAGCACATTGGCAAGGATCACCTTCTTCGCACCCTTGGCCTCGCGCACGCGCTCGTCGTTGGGGAGGTTGAAGGCGATGGTCTGCACGCCGGGCACGTTGTCGCCCCCGCCCTGCACCTGATCGGCGACGGAGATCGGGCTTTCGAACCCGCGGGTGAAGTTCTTGTACTCGTCGGCAATCGGGAGGTTGCCCTCCATATCGCGCAGATAGCCGACATAGCGGCGTAGCGCGGCGCTCTCTTCTGGATTGCGCAAAGTCACGAAGCTTTCGAACGCGGTCTTGGTGCCGTAGAGCCGGTCGGTGTAGACCTCGTAAGGCCCGATGGCGACTTCGATGGGGGTGTCCTCAAGGTCCATCCAGGCCATTTCGCTTTCGAAATAGTCATCCGATTCAAAGCTGTCGGCGCGAAGGCTGAGGAACTTCTTCAAGCTGGGATTGGTGGTGATCGCGGCCGCCTCGCGCAGCAGTTGGGCGGCGGGCTTCAGCCACTCGGCATATTCGACCGAATAGGGAACGGCGATAAAGCCATCACCCTCGCGCTTCACCACTGTGTAAGGACTGAGCAGTTCGTCCTTCTGGTCGGGGTGCGCTTCCAGATAGGCGTCGAACTCCTCGCGGGTGAGGTCTGCGGGATAGAAGCCCGCTCCTTCGGGCCACTCGGCATCGCCATAGAAGGGTTTGTTGTCCGCCACCGAGTCCCACGGGCCGAAATTGCGGTCAAACATCTCGAGCGTATCTGCGTCGCCTGAAGCTTCGATCTCGGCGCGTAAAGCAGGCAGGTCAGCCCCACGCTGGCGCAGATAGATTTCGCTCATCAACGCGCTCGCTTCGATGAGCTTGTTGACGACCTGCCGCTCCTCCTCGGTCAGGTAGGAGGTATCGACGTCCATCTCGACCGTGGCGATCGAATCGCGGCTCGCCAGCATCGAGTACCCACCAGCGTCGACCGGCTCCCCCCCGGAGGAACAGGCGGCGAGAGCTAAGGTGAGCGGCAGGAACGACTTGGCGAGACGACGCATAAGGCAGGCATCCATGTGGCAACAATTGAAACTTGTTGCCTGCCTAGGACGCTTGGCGGCGCGAGTCCATCGCGCTCACGGCGTGCGGGAAAGGCTCAGGCTTCGCGGTCGTTCCAGCGCCAGTCGGCCCGCTCGCCGCGCACCGCATCGACCATCTGATCGGCCAGACGCAGCGTTTCGCCAAGGTCGACATCGGCTTGGGGCTGAACCGGAGCGAGGATGGCCGACAGAGCGCCAGCCGAAACGAGGAACACGTCGCGCCGGGTCACACCCTCGGCAGCGACATCGGCAAAGGCGCGCTGCACGTCGCCATTTGCCTTACGAACGGCAATGCTCGCCTCGCCCGCCGCGACATCAGCGAAGGCATAGCGGCCCTCAGAATCGGTCTGCGTCGTGCGCTCACTATCGCCAAGCGACACCGCCACGCCTGCCACCGGCAGGCCGCGCGCGTCGATCACGCTGCCCGACAGCTCGCCGGCAAAGGCGGCAGTGGGAGCGGCGGCAAGAACGGCAGCAAAGAGGCAGAGACAAAAGCGCATAGAACAGATCCAATTGGCACGGGACGATTCGCCCGCATCGCATGGCCGTTGCTCAAGCCGACTATGATGACACCTTTATTGCACTCGATGACTTTTTCGCGTCGCCCGTGGGGCCGTGCGGTGACCTGGACTCTGATGACATTATCCTGATCCACCTTGCTCCCCTCCCCTTGGGGAGGGGCTGGGGGTGGGGGCTCGACGCTGGCTGGCGTGGGCCCCCCATCCCAACCCTTCCCCGAGGGGAAGGGCTTTTCCCGCCCTAGGCGAGCGCGCGCAGGATCAGGTCGCTGGCGCGTTCACCGATCATGATCGAGGTGGCATTGGTGTTGCCCTGCGGGATTGTCGGCATGATCGAGGCATCGGCCACGAACAGCCCCTCGACCCCGATCACCGAGCAATCCGGCCCGACCACGGCCTGCGGATCGTCCACGGCGCCCATCTTCGCGGTGCCGACCGGGTGATACATCGGGATCGTCGCAAGGCCGAGATAGGCCGACAGGCCCGCCGCATCGGCAAAGTCCGGCCCCGGCCTCACTTCGCTGGTGACGAGCCCCGCGATGGCAGCCTGATCCATCACCTTGCGCGCGACTTCCAGCCCCTCGACCAGCTGCGCACGGTCGTCATCATTGCCGAGCAGCTGGTGCGTGATCACTGGCGGCGCATCGGCGTCGTTGGCGGCGAGCGTAATGCTCCCACGCGAAGCCGGACGCATCAGGCCCACCAGCGTGGTGACCGCACTGCCCTCGCGCAAGGCGAGGTTACCGTCGGGCGTGATGTCGAAGGCAAAGGCCGAGAAGGCGAGCTGGATGTTCGGCGCGGACAGCTCTTCGCGCGTTTTCACGAAGGCTTGCGCATGGCCGATCCCGGTGGTGAGCGCACCGCTGCGCTTTGCAAGGAACCCGAGCACAGATTTCGCCCCGCCAACACCGCGCGCATCGTTGTTCAGCGTATGGGCGGAAACCTCGTTGACGAGGTGAACCGCAGGGTGTTCCTGCAGGTTCTGCCCTACCCCCGGTCGGTCGGCGATCACGTCGATGCCATGGTCAGCGAGATGCGCGCCCGGCCCCACGCCCGACAGCATCAGCAGGCGCGGCGTGTTGAGCGCGCCTGCCGAAAGCACCACGCCCTCGCGCGCTTCGAGCACTTGCTCTTCGCCCATGCAGCGGATCGTCACGCCGGTGGCGCGCTTGCCGGTGAAGTTCACGCGCAGCACCTGCGCCTCGGTGCGGACATCGAGCGTCCTGGGCCGGTTCTTCAGATAACCCGTGGTCGGCGAGCGCAAGCCGTTGCGCTGCGATAGCTGGATATAGTCGACGCCTTCGCTCTGTTCGCCGTTCAGGTCGCTCGACCGCGGATAGCCCGCCTCCTCGACCGCCGCGATCCATCTGTCGGTGACCGGATAGCGCGAGCGCACCTCCGATACACTGATCGGGCCGCCAGTGCCGCGCCATGGGTCCTTGCCGCGCTCGTTATCTTCGAGCCGCTTGAAGAACGGCAGAACACTCTCATAGTCCCAGCCCTTGGCGCCCAGTTCGGCCCAATGGTCGTAATCCCAGGCCGCGCCGCGGATGAACATCATCCCGTTGATCGCGCTGCCGCCGCCGAGCCGCTTGCCCGCCGGCCAGACATCGGGCCTGCCGCCCACGCTCGGGTCGGGTTCGGCCTTGTACATCCAGTCGAAGTTCGGCGTGTGGACGATCCCGCTCATCAGCGCCGGCACCTTCGAGCGCACATCGAACTTGCCGCTGCCCGCCTCGATCAGCGTGACGCGTTTGCCCGCTTCGGCCAGTCGCACCGCCAGCGGCAGGCCCGCAGAGCCGCCGCCAACAACGATAATGTCTGTCTCTCTGGTCATCGTAACTCCCGTTACGATTGCAATGCCGCATGTGGCCCTGTGCGGCAAGGGTCAGTGAGGGGTCAGGCCGCCCGCGCGAGCAATTCCTCCGCCGCCGGGGCACCCTCGAGCAGAGCGATCAGCGCCCGTTCCTCACGCGTCAGCCAGCGCGTGGTGCGCGGCATCTCCAGCGTTGCGCGCCATTCCTCCTGCCGCTCGACAAGGTCGATCACGGCGGGATGGATATAGCTCTTGCGGGTGACGGCTGGCGTGTTGCCGAGATGCTCGGCCACTTCGCCAATCACGGCCTTGATCGGCAGCACCTCCTTGGCATGGGCAAGCAGCGCCAAACCTTTCACGCTCGCATGGAAGGTACGGAAGTGCTTGGCGGTGAAGCCCTCCCCCATGGTCTCGCGCAGATAGGCGTTCACGCAGGCCGAAGTCACCTCATGGCAGGTGCCATCGGGATCGCGCCACTGGAACAGCCGCTGGCCTGGCAGATCGTGCAAGCGGCGCACGAAGATCGCCAGCGCGCGGTCACTCAAGACCACCTCGCGATCCTTGCCCGACTTGCCGCGAAAGGCGAGCTTGATCCGGGCCCCGCGCACCTCGGCATGGCGGCGTTCGAGCGTGGTCGCGCCGAAGCTCTTGTTGGTGCGGGCATAGGCCGCATTGCCGATCCGTAATGCGCCAAGATCAAGCAGCCGCACCACGCTGGCAATCGCGCGCTCGCGGCCAAAGCCCCGCTGCGTGAGATCTTCCTCAACCCGCTTGCGCAGTTTCGGCAATGCAAGGCCGAACGCGTGGCAGGCACCGAACTTCTCGGCCTCGCGCCAGCTGCGAAAGTCGGGGTGATAGCGATATTGCTTGCGTCCGCGCGCATCCATGCCGGTTGCGAGCAGATGGCCGTTGGGCATAGGGCAGAACCACGCCGAGTTATAGGCTGGCGGCAAGGCAATGGCGTTGAGCCGTCCGCGCTCTGTCCGGTCGGCGATCAGCGCGCCAAGGGGGTCGTAATAGGCCCAGCCCCGGCCCGCACGGCGGCGCGTGATGCCGGGCATAGTGTCATCGACATGGATGAGGCGGGAAGGCTTGGTGGCCATGATAAAGGCTCAAACCCTCTTGCTGGCTCGCCGGTTCCCGCCGCTGAAAGCCCAACCCGCAGCTGCGCCAAGAAATGCTTTGCTTGCAGCAGACGCAGCGGCAGACCATCTACCCGGACAATACCTGACCCTGTGGGAGACCAGCCGATGTCCGATACCTATACCCCGCCCGAAGTATGGACCACCGACGCCGAAAACGGCGGCAAGTTTTCAGGCATCAACCGCCCCACCGCCGGCGCGCGCGAGGAAAAGGAGCTGCCGGTCGGCAAACATCCGTTCCAACTCTATTCGCTCGGCACGCCCAACGGGGTGAAGGCCACGATCATGTTCGAGGAGCTGCTCGAAGCGGGCCATCCAGAAGCCGAATACGACGCCTGGATGATCAAGATTTTCGAGGGCGACCAGTTCGGTTCGGGCTTTGTCGACATCAACCCCAATTCGAAGATCCCCGCCCTGGTGGATCGCACGGGCGTGGAACCGGTGCGCGTGTTCGAGAGCGGCTCGATCCTCGTCCACCTGGCCGAGAAGTATGACTTCCTGCTGCCCGCTGCGGGCCGTGGGCGGACCGAGGTTTTCAACTGGCTGATGTGGCAGATGGGCAGCGCGCCCTTCATCGGCGGCGGTTTCGGCCACTTCTACGTCTATGCGCCCGAGCGCTACAAATATCCAATCGACCGCTATGCGATGGAAACCAAGCGCCTCTTCTCGGTGGCCGACAACCAGCTGGGCGAGACCGAATATCTCGCCGGTTCCGAATACTCGATTGCCGATATCGCCGCCTACACCTGGCTCGGCAACCTCTACCACGGCGCCTATAACGGGGCGGACAAGTTCCTCCAGCTGCACGAGTTCGAAAACGTCGGCCGTTGGGTGAAGGCGATCGACGCACGCCCCGGTGTGATCCGCGGGCGACTGGTCAACACGCAGGCGATGCCCGAGCGCCATTCGGCAGCGGATTTCGACAAGGTGGAAGATCGCAGCCTGTTCGAACCGGTACGCAAACGCGCCGACGTCTGACCTGTGACTTGCGTGCGCGGAAGGGGCCGCTATATGGCACCCCTTCCGCGAGCGCTGCTGGGGCGTCGCCAAGTGGTAAGGCAGCGGCTTTTGGTGCCGCCATTCGCAGGTTCGAATCCTGCCGCCCCAGCCAAATCCGGTTTCACGCAGTCTCGCGAAGCCCCGCCCCCCTTTCTCAAAAGCGCAGAAATCCCTAGGATTCGTCTCGCAAGGCCACATTGCGCAACAGGAAAGCGCACTCGTCGCGGGGGCCTTCCTGGGGGCCTTTTGTGACTGCAAACTGTCTGACCGAGCGAGCCTGTCAAACTGCGAAGCCAGACGTCAAAGAGCGTCGACTATTCGATGGACTCGGCCTCTAACTAGCCGTGACGCCGTCGGGCTCCAAGATTTGGCGGTGGAAATATCGCGTGGGCGGCCGCGAAAAGAAACTGACGCTTGGCCCCTATCCCTTACTCTCGATGAAGGCGGCACGCGAAGCGCGCGACGCCGCGCGAATGCAGATGAACGCCGGCACGGATCCGGGAGCGGTGAAGCGCGAAGCCAAGCGCAAGGCGCGGATCGGCGAGAGCTTCAAAGAGATCGCCTGCAGCTGGCATGCCGGCAAAAAGGCGAAGCTCACGCCTCGCTATGCCAAACACATACTGTCGCGACTCGAGGCTAACATCTTCCCGCAGTTCGGATCGCTGCCGATCAAGGACATCACGCCGCCGATGGTGCTCGAAGCCATCCGGCGGATCGAGGCGCGCGGGGCGAACACCATGGCGCACGAAGTGCGCGGCCATGTCTCGGAAGTCCTTGTCTGGGCGATTGCCTCCGGTCTGGCCGAAACCGACCCGGCAGCGATCATACGCAAGGCCCTGTCACCCGCAGGTGGCGGGCGTCGCTCAGCGGTCCTTTCGATCTAGGAAGCGCGTGGGGTGATCGCGGCGATCGATGCCCGCACTGGCTCGCGAGCGCTGGCGACTACCAAGCTGGCCTCTCGCCTCTTGGCGCTGACAGCCGTGCGGCCGGGTGTCCTTCGCCTGGCCGAGAAGACAGAGTTCGAGGATCTCGACGGCGAGAACCCGCTCTGGCGCATCCCCGCCGCGAAGATGAAGCTTCTGGCCGAGCGCAAGGCGAACCCGGCGTTCGACTTCATCGTGCCGCTGTCGAAGCAAGCGGTGGCAATGGCACTGCCGTGGTGCGCGCTCGCCTGAAGCAGCTGCGACAGCTGGCGCGGATTGACCGGCGGTTCGTACCAGCGCCCGTTCCACCAGCA
The DNA here is from genome assembly GCF_039710615.1 of Aurantiacibacter flavus. Classification (NCBI taxonomy): domain Bacteria; kingdom Pseudomonadati; phylum Pseudomonadota; class Alphaproteobacteria; order Sphingomonadales; family Erythrobacteraceae; genus Aurantiacibacter; species Aurantiacibacter flavus. Next base: position 382,751 of record NZ_JBDLBR010000001.1, on the reverse strand, counting down.
CTCCACGTATCCAAGCAGCTCGCGCCGATCCATTACCGAGGCGACATCGTCCAGCGCGAAGGCGGTCACCCACGGCTTCGAAGCCCCCTCCCTCGCATCCTGGCTCAAGTCCGTCATCGGTTAACCTCCACGCTGGATTTGCGGACGCCGCTGCCATCGGTGTCGTCCATCGGTTCACAAAACAGCGCGTGCAGCAGCGCCCAGGCGAGATCGCCGTGGCCGGTTTCAGCGCTGCGACGCGCGACATAGGTGAGCTGGCGCTGGCTCTTGGTGAGCTGCGGGTGGATCGTAGCCGATCCACACCTCGCCATCGCCGAACGGGCGCAGGGCATAGGGGTGGAAGTCCTTCCACACCTCCCACGCATCGATCATGCAGGGCTTCACCAGCGAGAGCGGGAAGCTCGACTGGCTGTCGTCGATGAAGTCGCACAGGAACAGGTTCTCGAACCGCTCGACCGAATATTCGCGCTGCAGCTCCTCGATGTCGAACAGGTCGCAACCGCCCGCTTCGGCATCGTAGTTCGTGACGATCTGGCGCCAGATGCCATCATCGCCGAGCGCGCCAGCTCTCAGCGCGCCGTGCGAGATATCGATCTTCGCGCGCTGGTCCTTGGCCCGGCCCTTGTTGAACTCCTCACCGCTCCACTTCCCATAGGCGTCGTGCGCGAGTGTGCTGGGCGTTGAGAATTAGGTTAGAGCAGATCGATGCCATCCGGGCCGCGAGCGACCGGATCGGCGAGCTGCTCGATGAGATCGGCGCCCGGTCAATGCCTGCCTCACCGAAAAGGGCGCTTACGACAAGACGGCGACTGCGGCGAGGGTCGATGACGTAGCGCGCGGCGTCGAGCACAAAATCGCCCTCGGGCTCTTCGCCGAGCCACCTGAGGGGAATACGGCGGCCGAATCTGAGGGACTAAAGCTGGGCCGATAGCGATCGTTCCGCTTTTGCTCGATCCCGTTGATCGGGTGCCCGCTTCCGATGGACCCGAAACGGCGGTCAGCCGGTCCTGCGGGTTCATGGTCTTGGCCGTGCCGAGCATCGAGTACATGTTGCCGGCTTGCTCGCAGCCGCTGCATGACCCGAGGTGATCCGCTTGGTCGTGATAATGTACGTCCGCTTGCCATTGTTACAATTATTATCAGCGTCAGTGAGCTGCCCTGCAAGCGCTCACCCCAGTTACGGAGGCGGCGCGATTCAAGCTGTTGGTGAGGCCGGCAGCGCTGCCATTAAGCACGGCCACGTGCTTACTTGTTCATGGGCGTCAATGCCAACTGAACAACGCTTTCACCGAAAGCGGTGGCTCCCTTACGCTCTCTGGCGAGGATAAGGAGCGTCGGCTCGCCCGTCCCGTGAGCGTCAAGGTCGGCTAGCAGGATGCGCTCACCGAACGCACGATTGCGTCTGAACATGAACGCGCCTGTGCCAGAATACCTCACTTCGCGATAATCTCGCTTCCTTAAGACAGCGCTGTCTAGACAAGCACTTCCGCGCTCGCTAACGGGCCCGCGATTTAACTCGAAGCTTGCGGCAATTCGCAAGGCAGATGACAGAAACGGGAAGCAAATAATGCGTAGATCTTTGGTTTTGGCGATGGGTTGCGCGCTGGGAGCGTTGGTAGCGCCCAACGGAGCACTCGCCCAGCAGGCAGCGCCTGATTCTTCAGCGCCCGAAGGCGACGCAGGAGACGCCATCATCGTGACGGCGCAGCGCCGTGCCGAGGTCGTGCAGGACGTTCCGCTGGCGATCACCGCGCTTGGTGGCGACGCGCTGGAAGAGGAAGGCGTTCGCGACATTACCAACCTGTCCGATCTGGCGCCCAGCCTGTCGATCACCAATAATGGCGGCACGCCGCAGGTGTTCATGCGCGGCATCGGCAGCACCAACACCAATGCCAATGGCGATGCTGCAGTGGCCGTACATATTGATGGCGTCTATCTCGCCCGCGCCAATTCGCTGAACGCGCAATTCTACGATCTCGCGCGGGTCGAGGTGGTGCGCGGCCCCCAGGGTACGCTTTATGGCCGCAACGCAACGGCCGGCGCCATCAACATCATCACCAACCAGCCGCGTTTCACCTTCGAGGGCGCGGCTGCGGTGGAATATGGCAATTACAACACGCTGGTCACGTCGGGCATGGTGAACGCGCCGGTTAGCGACACGATCGCCGTGCGCGCCGCGTTCCAGACCGTGCGCCATGATGGCTATTTGCGTACCGCCGAGGCACCGGGGGTCACCGGGAACGACCGCAACGATCAGGATGACGTGTCTGCCCGGCTGCAGGTGTTGTTCGAACCGACCGAGCGGCTGCGCATCACCGCGCGCGGTGACTTCACCCATCTCGGCGGCGCGGGCACTGCGCTCAACGCCTATCCGCTGCCTACGGGAGATCCCTACGAATCCACCGCCAAGCTCAACGTTTCGCGCAACAATCGCATCTTTGGTGGCAGCCTGGAGCTGAATTACGATTTCGATTTCGCCACGCTGACCTATCTTGGCGGCTACCGCGAACTGCAGCTCGACATCACGTCGGAGAATTTGACGCCCGGCAACAACCGCCCGAACTACATCAACAACCGGCAGAAGAGTTCGTCGCACGAATTGCGCCTGGCTGGCGACCTGGCCAGGCTGGACTGGGTCGTGGGAGCCTACCTGTTCGATGAGAAGAACATCGATGACGTCAATATCGGTCTCGCAAACGGTACGTTCCTGACCTTCGTCCAGAACCCTATCAAGGCCAACAGCTTTGCGCTCTTCGGTCAGGCGACCTACGAATTGACCGACGCGCTGCGGTTGACGGCGGGTCTGCGCTACACCGAAGACGAAAAGTCGAACCGGGGTGGCACATTCTTCACCACGCCGGAGGGCGAGGTCATAAGACAGACTGCGGTCAACCGCGCCGATGCGGACTGGACATCGACCGACTGGAAGGTCGGCCTGGAATACGACATCGGCCCGGACTCGCTGGTCTATGCCCAGGTGGCGACAGCCTACAAGGCGGGTGGCTATTTCGACGGGCCAGCGCCCAACACGTATGACCCCGAAGAGATCGTCGCGTACGAGATCGGATCGAAGAACACATTCCTGGACGGCGACCTCGTCTTCAACCTGTCGGCCTTCTACAACGATTACTCCGACCTGCAGGTATCCGCCGTTGAGACTATTGCCGGGGAAGCGGCGCAGGTCACTCGCAACGCTGGCACCGCCACCATTTACGGCGTGGAACTGGAAACGCATCTTCGCGTGGTGGAGAATGGCGGTTTCAGCTTCGTAGGATCATGGCTGCACGCCCGCTACGACGATTTCGTGCTCGAGCAGGGCGATCCGTTCGTCAACAATCCGGGCAATGCCAACGTGCAGCGCTGCTACACCGCCGATTACAGCCAGCCCGCGCCACGCCGGGCCGACTTCAGCGGCTGCGCGCTCGCCCGGACGCCGGAATGGTCGTTCACCACTGGCTACACCCACAGCTTCGACCTGAGCAATGGCGCCGCGATCGAGGCGCAGGTGCAGACCCGCTTCGAGAGTGGCAAGGATCTGGAGTTCCACGGCTTTGCCAGCAATTATCAGGATTCCTTCACCAAGACCGACCTGTCGTTGACATATGTCGCACCGGAGGCGTGGCGATTGCAGGTCTATGTGCGCAACCTGGAGGATGAGGCGGTGAAAACCGTATCCAATTCCAATGCGCAGACGGGCGATTCGAGCATCGGCACGGCGGATTACGCGCCACCGCGCCAGTACGGCGTTCGCCTGTCGGCTACGTTCTGATGGTTGCGCAACGAGGAGAGCGCTGATGAAGTACCCCTGTGCGGCCCTTGCCGCTGCCGCCTGCATGGCTGCGCCACTGGCCGCGCAGGAGGAGTCGCGCCCTGAAGCACCGCCGCCGATCATCGACGTGCACTTCCATGCGACTCTCGAGAGCAGTTCGTTGGGCGATCCGATCTGCCCCAACCCGCAGCAATTTCTCGCGCTCGACCCGAGGGATGCCCCAGGCGGCTTCTTCGGATGGTCGCAGGAAGATTGCTCGCCGCGGCTCTATCCGGCACCACCTGGAGAATATCTATCCACGCTGGTGGCCGAAATGGAACGGCTCAACGTCACGGCCGTGGTGTTCGGCGATCCTGAAAGCGTGCGTGCCTACCAGCAGGCCGCTCCGGATCGCATGATCGCGGGCACCACCTTCACCTCGGAGCCCGACACCGACAAGGCGGCCGAACTGCGCCGGCTGGAAGATTTGTTCACCGATGGCGGCTTCAAGGTGATGGGCGAGATCGGCTTGCAATATCAGGGCCTTTCGCCAAGCGATCCTAGTGTGGATGAGTACTTCGCGCTGGCCGAACGGCTCGACATCCCCGTTGCCATTCATATGGGCACCGGCGGGTCAGGTCGGGCCAATGTGCTCATGCCGACCTTCCGCGCATCCCTGGGTGATCCGCTGCTGCTGGAGGATCTGCTCGCACGTCATCCGAACCTGCGGGTGCAGATAATGCATGCGGGCTACCCCATGATCGACAATCTGCTCGCCCTGTTGCAGGCGAATGCCTATGTCCATGTCGACATTGCCGGCCTCATCTGGAGCTATCCGATCGAGGAGGTGAACCGCTACATCGAACGGATCGTGGATGCTGGTTTCGGCGACCGGGTCATGTTCGGAACGGACCAGGTCGCTTGGCCGGGATTGATGGCCCACTCGATCAGTATCATTCAGAACGCGGAATACCTATCTCCGCAGCAGAAGCGGGATATCCTCTACAACAACGCCGCCCGCTTTTTGCGGATCGGAAGTGAAGTGGATAACTGATACCGACGGCGCCTTGAAGAGCTGGGGATAGTCTGGAGTGGCTTGCTTTAGCGGCCGCTACGTGAACTTGGGCGAGGAATCCGTCGGAAGGCTCAACGCGCTTTATTGAGCGGCGCGATGATTCCGCCGCTTACTGGCGCACCGGTAGCCTTGGCCTTGATGCTCCCTGCGCTCTTCTATGCCGTGATCGCGGTTCTCGGCTAGTTGCCAGAAGACCGTTGGCGCGAGATGTCGGCGGCCCCGGGGCGCGCGCAACCTGCGTACGCGTTCGTTGACTTCTCCTAATCTATCGGGCGATAGACCCGCCTCTGCTCCGGCCGAAGGGCATCGATTTTGGCGAGGTGTGTTGCATGCGTGAGGGTGTGGGTTCCCGTGTCACGATGGAGGTCGTTGCCAAGCGCGCCGGTGTCTCCCTCAAGAGCGTTTCAAGGGTCGTGAATGGCGAGGCGGGGGTCTCCGAAGAGCTGCGTGCGAAAGTGACAGAAGCCGTTAACGCGTTGGGTTACGTGCCCGATGTGGCGGCGCGGTCGCTGGCCGGGGTGCGGTCCTTCACCATCGCTATCTTGTTCGACAATCCCTCGTCCAACTACAATATGAAGATTCAATCCGGAGCGTACGAAGCCTGCAGCGATGCAGGCTATCACCTGCGACTCTACGAAATGCATTCGGATTGTTCGGATGAAGGGCTCATCCGGCAGCTCTCCGGCATCCTGCAAAAGGGCCGTTGCGACGGTTTCGTGCTATCACCCCCGCTGTGCGACGATTCACGCCTGCTGGATTTCCTTGAGCGCGAGCAGAAGGCCTACGTAAGGATCGCGCCTGTTCTGGAGCCCGGCCGAACAAGCGCGGTTGAGACTGACGATTTCGAAGCTGCGGGCGAGGTCGCTCGCCTGTTCCACCGGCTGGGACACAAGAGGATAGCGCTGGTCAACGGGCCCGTCGCGCATGGCCAAGCGGTCTATCGGCGCGACGGCTTTCTCAAGGCAATCCAGTCGCTCGCCCCTAACGCCACGGTTCGCGAGGATTGGGGCGACTTCACCTTCTACAGTGGAATGATGGCGGGGAAGCGCTTGCTGAAGGGCTGCGAGCCGCCTCAGGCGGTCTTTGCCGCTAATGACGACATGGCGGCGGGCGTGATGAACGCTGCGCAGCAGATGGGTTACCGAGTGCCGGAGGATCTCTCGGTGTGCGGCTTTGATGACGGGATCATCGCGATGACGATATGGCCCCATCTGACGACTATCCACCAACCGATCGCGGAGATGGCTTCCAAAGCGGTAAGGATGTTGATTGAGGGGCTGCCAAAGGAACCGGTCACAAGATTGGTCAATACCTATCTGGTCGAACGGGATTCAGTGGCGTCCGCCGCGCCGCTACCTGCGTAGCGTAGTTATGGCGATCGGGATGGTGCGTTTTGAGGCTTACGGTTAGGCGGCTCTATTTGAAATGAGCGCCTTGCCCTATCGAATGGGAGGACGCGCCCGAACGATCAGGATGCTGACGCGAGGTAGAGACGTCGTTTCACAGTTTGGAAGGTCTGCTATCCCGATCCGTGCTCCGGCAAACTGCGGTTCAGGATCGTCCGAAATCTTGGCCACCTTGAACCTGCTGATCCGAGGTCCGCTTTAAGGCAATCGTGGGCCACGCTTCAATGACCGGGATTGGGGCGCAAAGCCGCTATCAGCGGAAGTTCAAGAGCTTGGCCCCGCGGCCACCGCCGCCGTTTGTTATGGCCCACACTACAAGCGCCCGCCGTGGCTGCCCTGCCTCGGTAGCGCGATGCTGTGGCCATGGAAGAAAGCGACATCCATGGCCGCATCGGCGACCTGATCCGCCTGGGCACGATCGATAGCATCGATCTTGCTTCGGCAACGGCTGTCTTCCGCGCCGGTGACCTGACTTCCCCGCCCCTGCCCTGGCTCGAATGGGCTGGCGCTTTCCGCTCCTGGTCTCCACCCTCCGCTGGCGAGCAGGTGCTATTGCTGTGCCCCGAGGCCGACATCGCCGCAGGCGTGATCGTGCGCGGGCTCTATTCCTCGGCCGCCCCGGCCCCCGCAAGCGATGCCTCGCACCAGATCCACGGCGCGGCCGGGCTGGTGATCACGCTCACCGAAGACGGCATCGCAATCACCGCGCCGGGTGACGTGGCGATCAAGGGCAACGTCGCGATCACAGGCGATGTCTCGATTGATGGCGATGCGAGCCTGACCGGCAAGCTGACCGCAGAAACTGATGTGATCAGCACTGGCATCAGCCTGAAGGATCACAAGCACAGCGGCGTCGCCGCTGGCTCGGCGCTGAGCGGGAAGCCGCAATGACCGGCATGAGCAGACAGACTGGCGCCGCGCTGACCGGCGAGGCCCATATCGCCCAATCGATCGCCGACATCCTCACCACCCCGATCGGCACCCGCCTGATGCTGCGCGACTATGGCTCGCGCCTGTTCGAGCTGGTCGACGCCCCGCTCAACGCTGCCACGCGCCTGCTGTTCATCGCTGCCATCGCCGGGGCGCTGCGCCGGTGGGAGCCGCGCCTGCAGCTCGAGAAGGTGGCACTCGCCGTAGATGGCGCAGGCCGGATCACCGCTTCGCTAACCGGGCGGCGCACCGACGTTCCAGCCAATCAGCGGCTGCAGCTTTCGATCCCGCTCTAATTCCCGACTTCACCAGAAAGGCCCAAGGCATGCCCTACTATCATGGAATCACGGTCAACGAGATCAGCGCGGGCGCGCGCCCGATCGCCGATGTCGCCACCTCGGTGATCGGCCTGGTCGCCATCGCCAGCGATGCCGACGCGGCAGTGTTCCCACTCGATACACCGGTGCTGCTCACCGATGTGAGCAGCGCGATCGGTAAGGCAGGAACCGATGGCACGCTGGCAAACGTACTCACGGCCATTGCCGATCAGGCAAGCCCGCCGGTGATCGTGGTGCGGGTGGAGGAAGGCGCGGACGCAGACGCGACCGAGGCCAACGTGATCGGCACCGTCACCGCCGATGGCACGCGCACCGGGCTGCAGGCACTGCTCGATGCGGAATCGCTGGTGGGCTTGCGCCCGCGCATCATCGGCGTGCCCGGCTATCACAGCCAGGCCGTCACCACCGAACTCGCCACCCTGGCCGAGGAGCTGCGCGCCTTCGCCTATGCCACCGCCATCGGCGATACTGTCGTCGAAGCTACTGCCTATCGCCAGAACTTCGCCGCGCGCGAGCTGATGCTGATCTGGCCCGAGTTCAGCGACTTCGCTGGCAGCTCGGTGGCCCGCGCCATGGGCCTGCGCGCCAAGATCGATAGCGAGGCGGGCTGGCACAAGTCGCTCAGCAATGTGGCCATCGGCGGTGTGACAGGCATCGATCGCGGCATCAGCTTCTCGATCCTTGCCAGCGAGACCACCGATGCCGGGATCCTCAACGATGCCGAGGTCACCACCCTCGCCCGGCTCGACGGTTTTCGCTTCTGGGGCAACCGCACCTGCAGCGACGAACCGCTGTTCGCCTTCGAGACCGCAGTGCGCACCGCGCAGGTGCTGCAGGACACGATCGCGGAAGGGCTGGTCTGGGCAATCGACAAGCCGATCACCAAGGGCCTGATCCGCGATATCCTCGAAACCATCAACGCCAAGTTCCGCGCGCTGGTGGCGCAGGGCCGGATCATCGGGGCCGAGGCGATCTTCCGCGACAGCGACAACCCGGCCGCTGACATCGCCGCGGGCAAGCTGGTGTTCGATTACAGCTTCACGCCCTGCGCACCCGCCGAGGCGATCACGCTCAACCAGCGGATCACCGACAGCTTCTACGCCCAGCTGCTCGCCGCCTGACCGGGCCGCCCGCGCCCTTCCCTCACTTTGGAGTAAGTCCCGATGGCCCTGCCTTCCAAGCTCAAGAACATGACCCTTTCCAACGATGGCGTGAGCTATCTCGGCCTTTGCCCCGAGGTTTCGATCCCGAAGCTGGCACGCAAGTTCGAAGGCTATCGCGGCGGCGGCATGGATGCCGAGGTCCAGATCGACATGGGCGGCGAGACTATCGAGTTCGAATGGAAGGCGGGCGGCCTGATCGAGCAGATCTTCGGCCAGTTTGGCGCCACCACCCATGACGCCCTGCTGCTGCGCTGGATCGGTGCCTACCAGGACGATGCGAGCGGCCAATACAAGTCGGTCGAGATCGTGGTTCGTGGCCGCCATCAGGAGATCGATCCCGGCACCGGCAAGCCCGGCGATGACACCGAGCAGACCATCAAGACGATCTGCAGCTACTACAAGCTGATCGTCGATGGCCGGGTGCTGATCGAGAAGGACGAGATGAACCTCGTCTTCATCGTGAACGGCATCGATCGCCTTGCCGCCCAGCGCGCGGCGCTCGGCATCTGATCTCCACGCATTCCAGCTTCGCCCCGGCGTGCATCGAGCGGACGCGCCGGGGCGGAGAACCGATCCGCTCAATCTCGAAGGAACATCGATGACCGACACGTCCGCTCCTGAAGCCGCGCAGGCCGCCGCACCGAAGGCCAAGCTCTCCGATCCAATCACGCTGGCCGAACCGATTGTGCGCGGCGAAACGAAGATCACCGAAATCGTGCTGCGCAAGCCCAAGGCGGGCGAGCTGCGCGGGCTTTCCATTCAGGAGCTGATGAACGCGCGCGCCACGGCCACGCTCGACCTGCTGCCGCGCATCGCAATGCCGCCGATCACCCAGCCCGAAGCCGATGCGCTCGAACCTGAGGATCTGGCCGCGTGCTCGGGAGCGATCATCGATTTTTTTCTGACGCCAGCGGATCGGACCCAGATGAAGAAGATGTTGCGAGCCTGATCGCCGACATTGCGGCGGTATTCCACTGGCCGCTGGGCGAGCTGCTGGCGCTGGAAATTGACGACCTGATCCACTGGCATGCGCTGGCCGTGGATCGCTGGACCCAGATGAACAAGGCGAAGGACCGATGAGCAGCCAGAATCTCCGCCTCCTCGTCTCCTTCGCCAGTTCGGATCGGCTGTCAGGCTCGCTGAAGAACATCGTCGGCTTGGGCCAGAGCGGCAGCGAAAAGCTGGCAGCGATGAAGCGCGAGGCGCGCCAGCTCGAGAAGGAATTGCGCGACGTGCGGGCAGAGACCTCGCGTGCGACCGGCAATGTCACGGCGCTGATGAACCGCGAGCGTGATCTGGCACGCCAGATCGAACGCACCAACGACCGCATGGAGCGGCAGACCCGGCTGCTGGAAATCAACGCGCGCGCCGATGCCATGCGCCAGCGCGGCGAGGATCTGCGCAATTCGGGCACTGGCAATATCATGACCGGCGTCGCGATGGCCGCGCCCGCCGTGCTGGCGGCGAAGCAGGCGATGACCTTCGAAAGCGCCATGGCCGATGTGCGCAAGGTCGTGAATTTCGAAACGCCGCAGCAGTTCAAGCAGATGAGCGAGGACATCCTCGACCTTTCGACGAAGATCCCGATGTCGAGCGAAGGCCTTGCCCAGATTGTCGCCGCTGCCGGGCGCGCCGGTGTCGCCCGCAAGGAACTGCTCACCTTCGCCGACGATGCAGCCCAGATGGGGATCGCCTTCGACAGCACGGCCGAAGATGCCGGCGCGATGATGGCCAAGTGGCGCACCGCCTTCGGCATGGGCCAGGACGATGTCCGTTCGCTCGCCGACCAGATCAACGCACTGACCAACACCTACGGCGGCAACGTGGGCGCAATTGCGGGGATCACCACCCGCATCGGTGCGCTCGGCGATGTGGCGGGCCTTGCCGCACCGCAGATTGCCGCCATCGGCCAGGTGATGAATGCGGTTGGCGTCGAGGAGGAAGTCTCGGCGACCGGCATCAAGAACATGATGCTGGCGATGACCAAGGGCACCGCGGCAACCAAGGCCCAGCAAAAGGCCTTTGCCGCGCTGGGGCTCGATGCGGAGGGCGTCGCCGAGGCGATGCAGAACGATGCCGGCGGCGCGATCACCGATTTGCTGGGGCGGCTGCAAAAGCTCCCCGAGGCTCAGCGCGCGGCCACCCTCACCCAGCTGTTCGGATCGGAGAGCGTGGCCGCGATCGCGCCCCTGCTCACCAACCTCGAACAGCTGGAAAAGAACTTCGCGCTGGTGGGCGACGAGGCGCAATACGCAGGCTCGATGCAGAAGGAATACCTTACCCGCATCGCCACCACCGAAGGCGCGACCGGGCTTGCCGTCAACGCGCTCAAGGCCGTGAATGTCACCTTGGGAACAATGCTGCTGCCGACGATCTCGGCCGCGTCCGAAAAGATCGTCTGGTTAGCGAATAGCGTGCGCGAATGGGCGGGAGAGCATCCCGGCCTCGCCAAGGGCCTGCTGATGTCCTGGACAGCGGCGGCGGGCCTGGTGACCGGTCTCGGGGCGCTGAAGGTGATGTTGGGGCTCGCGCTTGGCCCGTTCTCCACCATCTTCCGTCTGGTCGGGACCAATGGGCCGATGCTGGTGCGCACTTTCGGGATGATGCGGACCGCGGCCCTGTTCCTGGGCAAGGGCTTCTTGCGCGCCGGGGCGATGATGCTGGCCAACCCGATTGTGCTGATCATTGCGGCAATTGTCGCCGCCGTCGCCTTCGCGGGCTACATGATCTACAAGCATTGGGACACGATTTCGGCCGCGTTCCAGACCGGGGTATCCTGGGTCAAAGAGAAGATCTCGGGCCTGCCCGACTGGCTGAAAAACATCGGCGCAATGATGATGACCGGCCTGCTGAGCGCCATCAACCCGCTGGCACTGGCCGAGCGCCTGCTCAACGTAGCGCGCCTCGGCGTCAAAGCCTTCAAGGATTACTTCGGCATCAGGAGCCCCTCGCGTCTGATGATTGGCATGGGCGGCTATCTAAACGAAGGGCTGGCGCGCGGCATCGATGGCACCAGCGGCGCGCCGGTGCGCGCGGCGCGATCAATGGCGCGCGGGGTGGCAGGGGCAAGCCTCGCCAGCGCCTCGCTCGCCATGGCGGGCGGCAGTGGCGGAACGGGAGGCGGCCCTGTCACCGTGAACGCACCGATCACGATCCACGCGGCCACCGGGCAAAGCCCGCAGGACATCGCCCAAGCCGTCGCCACCGAGCTGGAGCGCCGCGCCGCCGCCGCCCGCCGCTCCTCGTTCCGGGATTTCTGACCATGCTTATGGCGCTGGACATGTTCGCCTTCGAAATTGGCACCCTGCCCTTCACCGCGCTTCAGCACGCGTGCGAATGGCGCCACGCCCAGTCCGAGCGGTTCGCCGCGCGCCCCGCTGCCCAGTTCATCGGCCCCGGCGCGGAAACGATCGAGCTCACCGGCGCGCTCTGGCCGGGCGAGAACATCGGTTCCTATTCCTCGCTCGCCACCATCCGTGACATGGCCGACAAGGGCGATGCCTATGTGCTCGTCGCGGGCACCGGCGAGGTGCTGGGAGATTTCTTCATCCGCAAGCTCGACCTGCGCCAGGAGCTGTTCTTCGTCGACGGAGCACCGCGCAAATGGACCTTCCGGTGTGCGCATTTCCGGCGCGTCGATCCTCGCGAGGCGCACCCGGCCATTCCCGCTTCGCGGCGGGCGTCAGAACTTTCTTGCCAGAAGTTCGTTGGCTTCGCCGCCCTTCGGGTCAGCCGGCGGACATCGGAAACCTCCATACCGCCATACTTCGACTTCCAGTTGTAGATCGTCGCTTCAGATACACCGTGCCGACGGGCCAGATCGGCGGTCTTCGCACCCGCCTCCGCTTCCTTCAGCACACCAATGATCTGCTCTTCTGAAAACCTCGCTCGCTTCATCTCGTCCGTCCTTCCATCAGGGCCGGACTCTAATCCAACTTGGAGGAAAATCAGAGGCTCACGTCAGAGCGGATGGCGAGGTTCTGATCCGCCGCCGACTGACGCGAGCAAGGATGCTGCCATTCTTCGCGAAGCTGCCACCGTGTCTCGTCGGCATCGAGGCATGCAACAATTCGCATTACTGGGCGCGCGAGCTGACTGTGCTCGGCCACGACGTGAAGCTGATGCCGGCATAGTATGTGAAGCCCTACGTCAAGCGCGGGAAGAACGACGCGGCCGATGCCGAGGCGATCTGCGAAGCAGTGACCCGGCCGACGATGCGCTTCGTCGCGGTCAAGAGCCCGGAGCAGCAGAGCTGGATGATGTTGCACCGGGTTAGGCTGATGCTGAACCGCCAACGCACGCAGATCTCGAACGCAATCCGCGCGCATATCTCTGAGTTCGGCGTGGTCGCTCCTGTCGGTCGGCTCGGCGCAGACCGGCTGCTCGAGGTCGTCGCGGATGCCGATGACGATCGCATCCCGGAGGATGAACGCCTTTGCCTGCAGATGCTGGCAGCGCAGCTCGATGTCGTGAAGCGGCAGATCCTCGAGAACGACCGGCGCGTGCTGGCCAGTGCACGGCGGACTGAGCTCGGTCGCCGACTGATGGAGATCCCCGGCGTGGGGCCGCTTCTCGCGAGCGCGTTCGTCGCATCGGTCGCCGATCCCACTGTGGTCAAAACCGGTCGCGATCTCGCTGCCTGGATCGGGCTCGTGCCCAAGCAGAACTCATCGGGAGGCAAGGAACGGCTCGGCAGCATTACCCGCGCCGGCAACCGCTACCTCAGACAGATGCTCGTCGTCGGCGCTATGGCGGTGATCCGCTATGCCGAGCGGCACGGCACGAAGCGCCCTTGGCTGGTTCAGCCTCTCGCCCGCCGTCCCGCCAAAGTTGCCGCGGTGGCGCTGGCGAACAAGAACGCGCGGATGGTGTGGGCGCTGATGACCAGGGGTGAACGCCATCGCGAACCGCTGCCGATGGCGGCGTAAGCGTTTAGGCGCGGGTAACCGCGTCGACGAAGTTGGAAAGGGCAAAAAGGAGTTGATGTACCAAGCCGGTTGAAACCGCCGGATCGGGAAAAACCATTTTGGGCCGTGGCGCTTCGAGCGCGTGCTTTAGGTCGGGACCCGGTTCGCGCGATAGGCATCATGGCCAGCAGCGCCCAACAATGCCGCATCGAAAGGCCGAACACATGGCCGCCTCAACCAGCAAACTGCAGAGCTTCGAAAACCCCTCGCCAACGGAGGGCCACCCACACGGCCGAGTTCTTGCAGCCCTACATTGCCCCAACCTTGGCAATCCCCATGGCAAGTCAGTTTTCCGAAAATCAGACTATCTATTTGTATTCATTGATCGGCGGCTTGCCGAGCCGCTGCACACACTTTGAATATGGGTGGGCAGCAAACTCACTAGCAGGGTTACTTACCCTGCCGTTGGGCCAAAGCTTCAGCAACGTCGAGTCGAGCGCGCCATGGGTCCTCACCGCCATGATTGCCATCCATGCCGAACAACATCACCGGTCGGAGCGCGTCGTCATACACCGGCCATTCAGGGGCACCCGGACCGTTGGGATCGCCGGTCTTGGCGAAATTAACAAAGGCGGCGCTCATCGCTGCCGAGACGGCATGGTCCTGCGGCGTGGTCTGTCCCGGATAGCGCGCATCGATGGTGCGGAAGAAGAACGGGATTTCGGTCGCGTGCGGCAGGCCCGGCCATTCTTTACGCATCACCTGAGGCACGTAGCCGGCGCGGTAATGCCAGGCAGGCTGGCCCGCTCGGGTCATCGATTGCACCATGTAGCGCGCCGGTTCGATCATCATCTCGTCACCGTAGATGGCGGACTGCTGCATGGCTGGAGGCAGGTCTACAATGTCGCTGTAAGCCTCGCGCGCCTGATCGGCCAGCGCGCCGAAATGCTCCGCGAAGATGTCGCTTTGGGCAGGTGGGCCGAAGCCAATATCAGCCGTGTTTGCGCCTGCCATGAAGGGCACCGGAGCAGCGTTGCCCTGGGCATAGACCTGGTCGATGGGATCGAGCACCACCATACCATCCAGCAGAGGGCCGGAGTACGGAGCAACGCTTTCTTGCCCGAGACCAACACCAGTGGTCAGCACGTCTGCAGGAAGTGCTCGAAGCGCGATCAGAGCCTCTGCGCCTTCTCCCTCGACGCCTGCCCATTCGGCAAAGCCGAGGCCGGCTTCTTCCCCATCGGGTCCATCGTTGGAATGCACCGGCGTGGTGGAGCGCAGTCCCGAACGACCGCCGCCTGACATCACGATGGCTTTGTCGAACAGGCCGCGCGCCATGGGGCTGCTCATCATCATATTAACCGAGCCGCCGCCAGCGCTTTCGCCAAAGATGGTGACATTGTTGGGATCGCCACCAAACGCCGCAACGTTACGTTGCACCCAGCGCAGCGCGGCAATCTGGTCCATGTAGCCATAGTTACCGAGCAGGCCGTTGTCCTCGTTCGCCTCGGTCAAAGACGGATGAGCGAAGAAGCCAAAGCGACCAAGACGATAGTTGAAGCTAACCAGCACCACGCCCTGCCGCGCCAGTTCCGATCCGTCATAGACGTCAGGTGAAGAACCGCCGTTCACGAAGCCACCGCCATAAATCCAGAACATCACCGGAAGGCGATCTTCCGCTGTGGTGCCTTCCGGGCGCCACACATTGAGATACAGGCAATCTTCCGCCGGAGGCGTACCGAGTGGGGCGGCATCGGCAGCGAAGGGTATCTGCATGCAGTCATTGGCATAGTCTGTGGCCTGGCGAACGCCCTTCCATGCCACCACAGGCTGCGGCGCACGCCAGCGCAGGTCGCCCACTGGGGGTTGCGCGAAGGGAATGCCTTTCCACGAGGAGATGCCGTTAACGGTTTCACCTTCAACCTGCCCAACATCCAGCGAGACAACTTGCGCCGCAACGGGGGCCGCAAATCCCGCCGCAATCACCCCAAGAACTCCGATCGCCTGTTTCAACACATTTGCTCTCCTCATATCGCCCGGGCCGTGGCCGAGATTTTATCGCGCCAAGTTTTTCACCGAAGCTCGTTCGATCAAACGGTGGGCAAGCAGGACCTGGTCATTCATCACAGCAGCGCCATTCCCTGCAATCAGGAGCTCTGTGGCTTCATGCGCAAGCTCCGAAATTGGCTGGTAAATCGTTGTTAGATAGGGCCATACAGCCGTGGCCGACCAGCTATCGTCGAACCCGCAAATAGAAACATCATCCGGCACACGAATGCCAAGCTGGGCACATGCAGTCATCACCCCGGCAGCTGAATCATCGTTGGCAGCGAATATTGCGGTCGGCGCATTGCTCGTATCCAGCAATGCCCTTCCGGCCCGAATTCCGCTTTCAAACAGGAAGTCTCCATCTGCTTCCGAGATTTCAGCTTCCGGGGCGATCTGCGCAATCCGATTCAGGAAGCCTTCTCGACGGGCGATAGCCGCTCCGTGCTTCAGCGCGCCGTTAACCAGCCCAATCTTGCGATGCCCATTGGCCACCAGAAAATCGGCAACCTGGGCAGCAGCGGCGGCATCGTCCATGAACACGCATGATCCGCGACCGCGCTCCTTGAATGGGGCAATCCGGGCAAAACGAATCTGCCTGTCTTCCAAGTAATCCATAATAACGGCGCTGTCCGAGAAAGGCGGCGTCACAATCAAACCATCCAGCCGACTGTGGCTTAGGATTTCGCCAAGCCGATCCAGCCACCCATCTTCGCCCGCGAACGAATCGAGGTTCTCGATCCGCAGATGATACCCGTGTCGCTTGCAGGCCTCATAGGCGCCCTCAATCAACTTGATCGCGTAGTTAGGACCACGCGTATCGAAGAGCAGACTCACCGTGAAGGAACGCGAGCCAGCCAGAGAACGGGCGGCAAGGTCTGGCACATAGCCCAACTCGGCGATCGCAGCCTCAACCTTTTCCCTGAGCTTTGCCGAAACATGGGATTCCTGATTGACGACCCGCGAAACGCTTTTTTCGGACACGTTAGCTAGGCGGGCAACGTCGGCCATGGTCGCGCGGGCTTGGTTTACATGTGGCATGCTCGCCACTCTAGGATGAGTAGCACGCTTCGCAAAGTCCCTTCAGCACCCTTTTGTCAGCGCTGTCTTGACAGCGCTGACTATAACCCTCAAGCTGTGACCAGTTTAAGAACCGGCGCAAGTCAAAGAATGCCGGAGCTACGGGAGGGATTTATGAAATACGCCTTTTTGGCGAGTGCAGCGGCTGTGCTCGCCTTCCAGTCTTCGGCTGCGATTGCGCAGGGAAATACCGACGAGCAGCCCGAAATCAACGACCGCGACATCGTGGTGACTGCAAATCGGATTGAATCACTGGCATCGCGAACCCCGATCGCGCTGACGGCCGTGAGCGGCGATGGCTTGGCCAACGCCGGCATTACCAACCCCACCCAACTGGACGAGCTGGTTCCCAACCTCTCCATCGTGCGCGGCAATGGCCTGCAGATCACCATCCGCGGCGTAACCTCGACCGACGGCACCGAAAAAGGTGACCCCTCGGCGGCATTCAACGTAAACGGTGTGTACATAGCCCGTCCGCAGGCGCAGGAAGTCAGCTTTTTCGACATCGAACGTGTCGAAGTACTGCGCGGTCCACAAGGAACACTCTACGGCCGCAACTCTACCGCCGGTGTGGTGAACCTGATCACCGCCCGCCCGCGCTTTGAGTTGGGCGGTTCGCTCAACTTTGAATACGGCAACTACAACGACGTGTTCGCCACCGCCGTCATCAACGTGCCGGCAAGCGAAACCTTGGCTTTCCGCATGGCGGGCAACATCGATCGTCGCGACAGCTATGTTCGCAACTTCTCTGGCGACGGTTTCGATTACGATCCTTACAAGGAAAACGTGGCAGGCCGACTGTCTGCTCTGTGGGAACCGACCTCGGAGTTAAGCCTGCTGGTCATCGGCGACTACGCCGACCTGAAAGGATCGCGCATCAATACCGTGCCGACCAGCAATTTTTTCACCGGTGCAGCTCCTGTCGATCCAGCTGGCAACGCCACGCTACCCAACAAGCCTGTCTATGTTGACAGCGATTCCGACGAACAGCGGAAGACTAGCACTGTGCAGCAGTGGGATCCTTATAATCACAACACCGAGCTTGGGCTCTCCGCCGAGCTGAACTGGAATTTCGGTCCGGCGACCTTCACCTATCTAGGTTCTTACCGGGAGAGCACCCGTGACACCCGTTCGACAATCATCGGTGGCATGAACCGCGCCACTTTTGCGGGCGATTACTGGCAGACTTCGCACGAGGCACGCCTTGCCTTCGGTGGGGAAGGTCCACTTTCCGCTCAGGTTGGCGCCTACTACTTCAAGGAAAAGTCCGGCATCGCCTTCTTCATCCTTGACCCGCAGTCGCTTGGCTTCCCGCCTATTGCGACCCAGTTCGGCTTCCCGCAGGACCCGACCATCGCGATCAACCAGTCGGCGTTCGGCCAGGCCACCTATGAGGTAATGCCTGACCTGCGCTTCACCGCTGGCGTGCGCTATTCTAACGATGAAAAGTCGCGCGTCGGCGCGACCGTGTTCGACACCGATCCGGCAGCGATGATTCCAGGCAACCGCGTGGTGTTGCAAGTCAATGATGCTGCCCGCACCTTTGACAAGGTAACCTGGCGTTTCGGCATCGATTACGACAGCCCCGTTGGTCTGCTCTTTGCCTCGGTTTCCAGCGGCTACAAGGCAGGTGGCTTCAACGACGGCTGCCTCACCGGCCCGAATGCACCGCCGCAGTGCGTCTATACTGAAGACGAGCTATTCTATCAGCCGGAAACGATTACCGCATATGAAGCAGGTGCCAAGTTCCGCTTCGACGCGCTGCAGCTAAACGTGACCGGCTTCCATTATGATTACAGCGGCCTGCAGCTGTCGCAGATTGGCGACTTCGGCGGCTGCGGCAACTGCCAACTGACTACCAACGCAGCAGGCGCCAAGATCGACGGTATCGAAATTGAAGGCACCTTGGACGCTGCTGATGGCCTGCTGCTCCGGTTCGGAATCAATTACCTCGATGCACGCTATAGCAACTATTCACCGAGCCGCGTTGCGGGCTCCGACACGATCACGCTGGACTTCTCTGGCCGCCCTCTGGCGCGCAGCCCCGAATGGACTGGTAACCTGGGCATCAACTACGCCCTCGAACTAGGCAATGGCGGTAGCCTGGTGTTCGATGCAGGTACGCGTTTCAGCTCAAGCTACGCGCTGACCGATATCGGCAACCTCATCGACTATCGCCAGCCGAGCTATACCAGGACTGACGCTTCGATCCGCTACAATGCTCCGAGCGGCTCATGGCACCTGGCTGCTTTCATCGACAACATCGAAGATGAAATCGTCCTGACGAGCGCTGGCTACGGCAACGCAGGTTTCGACGGAACGGCAGCATTCGCCGACCCTCGGACCTTCGGTGTCCGCGCCGGCATTGAGTTCTAGGTAGCTCCTCACTGGCCCGCCCCCCAAAAAGGGGCGGGCCTTTGTAGATGGCAGCACTTGCAAGCCAGGATACCTTCCTGACACGCGGCAAGTGAGCAATCCAGGTTATGGAGCAGGCGTGGCATTGAAGCTCCCACCAAGCCCTCTGGACGCCAGTTCCGCAAATTACGGTTACGCGGCACAAGCGGCACTTCAACAGGTTTCCCCCGGGGATCGGGAAGACAAGCCGAGCCCATGGGCAGTGGAGGACAATTCAGTGGACCAACAATCAACCGTGCCGGCCAATGCCCGCGCAATTTTCTGGATTTGTGTGCTGCTGCTGTTCACCGCAGCGCTCAGCTTCTCTATCCGCACCGGCGTTTCCGGCGCGATCAAGGAAGCGCTGCTAGACCCCTACATGCCGCTTTCTTCAGGTGAGATGATTGCCGCATCGCTGGGCTATGCCTTCCTCGGCTTCGCGCTCAGCCTGCTGGTAATCAGCCCGCTGCTGGACGTGCTGGGGGCGAAAAAGACCGTCATCTTCTCCTCGCTCTGCTTCATCGTCGGCCCGCTGCTAATCATCCTCTCCCCCGCCCTTGGCAGCGGTGACGGTGCAACCACTTACCTTATCCTCAACCTCGGCATGGTCGGTTGCGGCCTTGCCTGGGGCACGATGGAAGCAACCGTGAACCCCGTGACCGCCGCGATCTACCCGGAAGACAAGACCGGACGCCTCAACATCCTGCACGCCTGGTGGCCTGCCGGGATTATCGTGGGCGGCCTATCCTCGGTCTTCCTCTATGAAACCGACGCCGTCAGCTGGCAGTTCATGGTCGGCATGATCATGGTGCCGGCCGTGGTCTGCGGGGCGTGGGCTCTGACGCAGGAATTCCCGGTTACGGAAAGCACCGCGCAGGGGGTGTCCTTCGGCGAAATGATGCTCGCTCCGTTCAGGCGTCCGGGCTTCTGGATCTTTCCCGCGATCATGTTCCTCACAACTTCTGCGGAGCTTGCTCCTGGCAGCTGGGTCGACGTGGCGCTGACCGAAACCGTAGGCATGCCGGGTATCCTCGTGCTCGTCTATGTCTCGGCGATCATGTTTGTGATGCGCCACTTTGCCGGCCCGCTAGAACGCCGCTTCTCCGATATCGGAATGTTGCTGATGTGCACCATTCCCGCCGCCATCGGCCTTTACCTGCTCAGCATCGCCAACTCGCCCGCAACGGCGCTGGTCGCAGCCACGGCATGGGCCTTCGGCGTGTGCTTCATGTGGCCGACCATGCTCGCCGCGGCCAACCGCCGCTATCCGGAAACCGGCGCATGGGGCATCGGCCTTGTCGGCTTTGCCGGGGCGCTGGCGATGTACTTCGTACTGCCGCAGATCGGAGCGATCTATGATCGCGCCAAGCTGGAAGCCGCCGGTGGGGAGGCAGCCTTCGCCGCACTGCAACAGGGTGGTCCCGAACTGCACGAGGCTTTGGCATATGCTGCGGAACAAAGCTTTAAAGCGATTGCCGTGGTGCCGGTGATCCTGTTCGTGATCTTCGGTGCCCTATGGGCGTTCGAGCGCAGCCGCCGCAACCGCGCCTGATCGCCCTGCCATCGCTTCAAAAAAACGGGACGCAACTGCGTCCCGTTTTCGTATGTGGGTTTTCTTGACCAGGATTAGTCGATGCCCATGATCCGCCGATTCAGCTCCCGGTCGGCCCCTCCCGCGGCAAAGTCATCAAAGGCGCGCTCGGTCACGCGGATTATGTGATCGCTGATAAAAGGTGCGCCTTCGGCAGCTCCCTGTTCCGGATGTTTCAGGCAGCATTCCCATTCCAGAACCGCCCAACCATCGAAATCGTTGGCCGCCATCTTGGAGAAGATCGCGCGGAAATCGACTTGCCCGTCGCCCAGCGAGCGGAACCGCCCAGCCCGGTCCACCCAATTCTGGTAGCCGCCATAGACGCCCTGCCGCCCCGTCGGATTAAACTCGGCATCCTTCACGTGGAAGCACTTGATACGTTCCTTGTAGATGTCGATGTAGTCGAGATAATCGAGCGCCTGCAGCACGAAATGACTGGGATCATAGAGGATGTTGGCGCGGGGGTGGTTATCCAACCGTTCCAGAAACATCTCGAAGCTCACGCCATCATGCAGGTCTTCGCCCGGATGGATTTCGTAGGCGGCATCGACGCCTTCCTCTTCAAAATGATCGAGGATTGGGCGCCAGCGGCGAGCTAGCTCGTCAAAGGCATCTTCCACCATCCCTGCTGGACGCTGCGGCCAAGGGTAGACGTAGGGCCATGCCAGTGCGCCCGAAAAGGTTGCATGGCGATCGAGGCCGAGGCGGCGGCTCGCAGTGGCAGCCTTCTTCACTTGCTCGGTCGCCCATGCCTGCCGCGCCGTGGGATTGCCGCGCACATGCTCCGCAGCAAAGCCATCGAACATCACATCATAGGCCGGATGAACCGCCACCAACTGGCCTTGCAGGTGCGTGGAAAGCTCGGTGATCTCGATGCCATGCGCAGCAACTGTACCTCTCACTTCGTCACAGTAGTCCTGACTCTCGGCAGCCTTATCGAGATCAAACAGCCGCCCGTCCCAGCTGGGAATCTGCACGCCTTTGTAGCCGAACCCGGCGACCCATTGGCAGATGGAATCGAGCGAGTTGAACGGTGCCTCGTCGCCGGCAAATTGGGCGAGGAAAATGGCGGGTCCCTTGATCGTCTTCATGTCTGTCAAACCTCCAAGTCGACCCAGCCAGCCTTTTGCGCGCTGGCACTCACTGCGGTTTCGATGAAGGCCATGCCGCGCAGACCGTCCTCGATACCGGGAAGCAGCGGCGCATGGTCACCGCGCAGCAGGGCCGCGAAATCGCGATAAATGTTGGCGAAGGCTTCCAGATAGCCTTCGGGATGTCCGCCCGGCGTGCGCGAACGGCTGGCGGCCCATGGTCCCAGGACATCCGTGCCCGCATTGATAATTTCCTGCCGCCCATCGCCGTGCAGCAGTTCGAGCTGATTGGGATATTCCTGCCGCCAGCGGATGCCTGCCTTGTCGCCATAGACGCGGATGCGCAGGCCGTTCAGTTCGCCCAATTCGATCTGGCTGGCCAGCAGCACGCCGCGCGCACCGTTCTCGAACCGCAGCAGCACCGACACGTCATCGTCCAGCTTGCGCCCCGGCACCACCGCGCCGAGATCTGCCAGCAGGCGTGTGATCTTCAACCCGGTGGCAAATTCGGCAAGGCTAAAGGCGTGCGTGCCGATATCGCCGATGCAGCCCCCAGCCCCGGCGCGCGAGGGGTCCACCCGCCATTCAGCCTGCTTCCCCTCGGCGGGGTGCGACAGCCAGCCTTGCGGATATTCGACGACCACCTTGCGAATTTCGCCCAGTTCGCCCGCCGCGATACGCGCCTTCATCTCGCGCACCAGCGGATATCCGGTGTATGTGTGCGTCAGGCAGAAAGTCAGCCCAGTGTCAGCAAGCACGCCAGCAAGTTCACGCGCCTCGGAAAGGCTGGCAGTCACGGGTTTGTCGCAAATGACCGGAAGTCCCGCCGCCAAAGCGGCCTTGGCCGATAGCAGATGGTTGTGATTGGGGGTGACGATTGAAACGAAGTCGATGCCGTCGCCCCGCGCCTTTTCCGCAGTAAACATCTCGTCCAGCGAACCGTAAGCGCGCTCAGGGTCGATAAGGTAGACATCTGCTGCCGCCTTGCTGCGCCTGGCGTCGGAGGAAAAAACCCCCGCCACCAGTTCGATTTCGCGATCCAGCTCGGCGGCAAGGCGATGCACGGGCCCAATGAACGCACCAGGTCCGCCACCGATCATTGCCATTCTCAACCTGCGTGTCACGGCGTTCTCCACTCTTTTTGCCGACGCCTACAACACGCCTTCGGCCAGCATGCCAGCCGCCGTATTGGCTGCCCGCGCGCTGAGTGCCATATAAGTCAGTGACGGGTTCTGGCACCCGCTCGATGTCATGGCTGAGCCATCGGTGATGAACAGGTTGGGTACATCGTGCGCCTGGTTCCACTTGTTCAGCACCGAAGTGCCCGGATTACGGCCCATGCGGGCCGTGCCCATTTCGTGGATACCCAGCCCGAACTTACCCGGCACGCGGTCCTGATATGTAACCACGCCGCCCGCTGCCTCGATCATAGCCTTGGCATCGTCCATGATGCGGTCGATCATGTTGTACTCGTTGTCACCGAATTCACAGTCGATATGCGGCAGCGGAATTCCCCATTGGTCGCTCTCGTTCGGACTCAGCGTAACCCGGTTGCTTTCGCGCGGTAGCACTTCGCCAAACCCGACAAGACTTATGCTCCATGGGCCAATCTGAGCGGGCTTGCCTTTCAGCTCTGCCCCGATGCCGATCTGTCCGGTTGCCTCCTCGATGCCGCCCCCGCGTCTCGCCTGCCCTTGGTAGCCATAGCCGCGAATAAACTCCTCGCTTTCCTGCCCCGGGAGATTCCGGAAGCGGGGAATATAAAGCCCCCCCGGACGCCGCCCAAAGTAATAGGTATCCGGGGCATGGGGGAGCAGACCGACGGTGTTCAGCGAATAGAGGTGATCCATGATGTTCCGGCCCACCTGGTCGGACGAATTGGCCAACCCCGTGGGGAAGACTTCTGACATGGAGTTGAGCAGGATTGACGCCGTTCCAATGGTGGAAGCGCAGCTGAAGATCACCTTCGCCTCATAGGTCGTGCGCGCTTTGGTGTTGCGGTCGATAACTTTCACGCCAGTAACCCGGTCCGTCACCGGGTCGTATTCTATTGAGTCCACGATGGCATCATGAACGATGGTGAGGTTGCCTGTCGCCTGTGCAGCAGGCAGCGATGTGGTGAGGCTGGAATGCATCGCGCCGAAGCTGCAACCTCGCTCGCAAATGGTCCGCGCCTGGCATTGCGTGCGGCCCAACGCGCGATCCTTTTCGCGCGCTTCGGTAAGGTGCGCAACGCGCGCCGGGATCACCTTACGCCCGTCGCCAAAGGTGCTTTCCACCGCGGCCTTAAACATCAGCTCGGCATCGTTCAGCGCCCATGGTGGCAAGAACTCACCATCGGGCAACTGCTCCAGCCCCTCGATAGAGCCGGACACGCCGATGAAGTCCTCGATATGCGAATACCATGGCGCAAGGTCTTCATAGCGGATCGGCCAGTCCACGCCGTGACCGTCGCGGGCATTGGCTTCGAAATCCATGGGAGACAGGCGGTAGGTCTGACGCCCCCACATGATTGAACGACCGCCGGTGTGGTAGCCGCGGATCCAGCTGAAATCCTTCCCTTCCGGCGTGGTATAAGGGTGATCAGAATCCTTGACGAAGAAGTCCTTGGTAAGGCTGTTCACCGCATAACATTCACGCTGCACGGCGTAGTCGCGGGCCTTTTCCTCTTCGTTGATCTGGCCGGCATTGGGAAAGTCCCATGGCTGCACGAAGTCGTTATAGTCGCGGCGGTGGACCACCTCATTTCCGCGTTCCAGCACCAGCGTTTTCAGGCCGCGCTCGGTCAATTCCTTGGCGGCGATCCCGCCGCTCATGCCCGAGCCGATGACGATTACGTCAAACATTGTCTCTGCCACCCCGAATTAGAAGAAATAGCTCAGTTGCGCCTGTGCGCGCGTGTCTGATGTGACGGGGACGGAAGGCTCCCACCGGCCTGGAACATGTGTGTAGGGGAGCTCCGAAGAGAGCGCCTTCTGCGACATGAAATAGAGCGTGACCACAAGGTCCTTGAAACGCCTATAGGCTGGGTCAATGTCGGGCTGCATCGCCCGGGCGTCGTGTGCCGCCAGCAAATCATGCTGCTCTCGCTCAGGCAGGGCCGCGAAATGGCGGCCATCACCGGACAAACCATCAATGTCTGCCAGCACGCGGCGAAAATCGGCTCTGGTTTCTGTAGAGGCCCAGGTCTCAAGCATGCCCTCGAACCGTTCCGGCACACCGACCTGAATTGCGCCGGGTGTGTCGGTCTCAGGGATGATCCGTCCAACTGCTGCTGCCAAGGTTGTGCGCTCGGTAGAGGAAAGCGCTTCTCCGCTCGCCGCCACTGCCGGTGCCGCAGCCTCAAGCGTCTGCCAGGCACTTGCGGCCGCGCCCGCTCCGACAAGCGCCAATGCACGCACAATCAGTGCCCTGCGATCGATCGCAGTCATGTCAAGCATTGAACTCCCCTCCACATTTTCATTGTTTTGTTGCGCTTTGATACTTCCCGCAACGACGTCTAGCGTATAACACACCAAAATTGACAGCGCTAACAATTAGGCGAAAGGAGAGGCATCTTGGATCGGTTGAGGATGGATCGCAGAACACTGCTCGGCACCATGGGTGCAGTGGGAGCGAGCGCATTTCTGAGCGGCTGCGCAGGTGCGACAGAACCTGTGGCTACTCCCTTCTTCAAACGCATTGGCAAGCCGATCGGCTTGCAGACCTACGCGCTGGGCCCCGAAGCCGGCGAAGACCTGGGGGAAACCTTCGCCATACTTAAAGAACTGGGTTTCGGCGAAGTCGAGTTGCCCAACCTCTATGATCGCAGCGCCACAGAAGTCCGTGCGCTGGCGGACGCTGCCGGCATGCCGATCGCAAGCCTGCACGTGCATGCGGTTCCCCTAACGCCGGGCGCAACTTTCGTGCTTGGCGACGATCCCACACCGGTCATCGACGCAGCAGAGGAACTGGGTGTTCGCGAGATCGTAATTCCCGTTCCCGTTGTGCCGGAAGGCTTTGCCATGCGCGAAGGCGAAGGCTTTGGCGAAGCCATGAACCGCGCCTTCTCGTCGGTTGGTGTCGAGCACTGGCAGGCCATGGCCGAAATGTTAAACCTTCAGGGTGCGGCAGTGAAGGAACGCGGCTTGGTACTGGGCTACCACAACCACAACCTCGAATTCGCGCCGGTCGGTGAAAGCACGGGCTGGGACGTACTGATGAGCGAAACCGATGCTGACCTAGTAAAGGTGCAACTCGATGTGGGATGGGTCACGCAGGCCGGACTTGACCCGCTCGAAGAACTGAACAAGCTGCGTGATCGGGTAATCTCGCTCCACGTGAAAGACGTGGCAGAGGGCTTCACACCAAGCTACTATCTCGCTCCCAATCCCATAGAAGTGGGCCAGGGTATCATCGACTGGGCCAGTGTGCTGCTCGCAGCAGAGGCCGCAGGCGTAGGTCACTACTTCGTGGAGCAGGAGCCGCCTTTCACCAAGCCTCGGCTAGAAGCTATGAGGCAATCACTGCAGTTTCTGCAAAGCCTTGCTGCCTAGGCTCAGGATCCATTGATTGGCTGAGGGCGACGTGATTGTGCTCTGCACGCCTTCGGCTCCAGGCTCCGCGAGGAGACTGAGCATGAGCGACCTGTATTGGCTGACAGACGAGCAGATGGCGCCGAATGGTTCAGGGATGCGCTCGAGCAAAAGGGCATAACGCCTTGCATTCCGGGCCGGAAATCCCGTTCTTTTCCCGTCAAATACGACAAGCGCCGATACAAACGCCGAAACCGCATCGAGATCATGTTCGGACGCCTCAAAGACTGGCGCCGTGTGGCAACTCGCTACGACCGCTGCCCAACCGCCTTCTTCTCCGCCCTCGCTCTCGCAGCCACCGTGCTCTTCTGGCTGTGATCAACGAGTCCTGAGCCTAATGGACGCCGCGACCTGTCAGGACTTCGTCCTCGAGATCATCCGCCGCTCTGACAAGGAGCCGGGCCTCAAGGTGCTGCCAAGGCGGTGGGTCGTGGAGCGCACCTTCGGTTGGATAACGCGCTGGAAACGGCTCGTTCGCGATTACGAGCAGCGGGTCGATGTCTCGGAGGCCATGATCCATGTCGCTCTCGGAAGCCTCATGCTCCGAAGAATTGTCCATCCATGACCATTCTCAAACGGACTCTTAAACGTCTTTTTAATCAAATCTGGTCGATCTGCCGGGACGCCGCAACGCCAGGCGTTCGCAAGACAACGCCTTTTACACCCGCGGATTTAGCCTTTTCAAAAAGCTCCCTCGACCACAGCCATAACGACATATCGAGCTCAGCAAAGTTGTGTATCGCTGCGTCGATATCCTTCCGGATTACCACCCCCTTGGGAAAGCTAATCCGGCGAATCCATTGAGGCCCCAACTGCTTAGCAACGATGTTGACCTCGCAACGACCAGCATCGATTGCTTCAAGCACGCGGAGCGGCATGACCATGCTGAATGGCACCCGCCCATCCTTTGCTTGAATCGTCACTTTCCTTATCTCTATCGAACCCGGATCGACGAATTCGAACACGTCCAGGAGGCGATCCGAGATGATGAAAGCCGCAGAACCGCTGTTGTGAAAGTCAACCAATTCAGCCGCGGGGCCGTCATAAGTCAGGTCTGGCTCGACAAGATTTTCGAGCCCAATCCCTGGAACCCCGCGAAAACTCAGCCGAGGCTTCTCCATTAACGACGGGCGGTTGTTCCACGAAATGCCGCCTCCATATTCCCAGTTATACGCAACTTCCAGAAAGTGGTACTCGACTTCACCTTCGGATTCGACAACAAAATTCCGTGATTGCCCTTCTGGAACTTTAGCTAACAAATCGCCGACTGTAAGGCTCATAGTACTCCGCCCAATCACCACTAAACCCACAGCATTACGCTTTTATTCAACAACAGCTTACCGCCCTTTTCATCTGGTGCGTCAACTGAGATATCTATGCAACCGCTATTTTCACCTTTCCCGTCACGCCAGAGCCGCCGCATCAACCCATTCTCAAACGGCCTCTTATCGCGATGGAAGTAAGTGAGCAGACTTACCCTTTTTGCTCTGTCAGATCGCAGATCGACTTTCTGCATTCTATTGCCTGACCCACTGCTTCCAACGGTAAGCCCCCCTTTTCTGCGGGCGATCCAGAAAGAGCAGGTGAGGCAGTCGGCGAAGTTTTGGTACGGGCCTCGCCAGAGGAAGACGACGCCGGCGGCGGCAATAGCCGCAAGCGAAGCAGAATTCGCGACCGACGCATGTTCCGCAAGATCGGCGGCTCCGGCGTGCTGAACACGGGCCAGAACGACCACGAGGCGTGGATCGGCTTTGCCGAGCGCGTTGCGACGGTCGCCGCGGTCAACCAGATTGGCCTAGGTGATCGCCCCGTCAGCCAATCGCGCCAGCCAATCGCGCGAGGTTCGCTATGCCCGGCGCGAGCTCCTCGGGATGACGGCGCGCGAACGCGAGCAGTTACTCGATGCGGTGATCGAGCATCTCGTGGGCATCAGGTGAAGACCGAAGGCACCGTAGCGATCCTGCAATCCCCCATTTATGCAGCTGCACGGACAAAGCAGCCGGGCGGGGCACGATACAGTTACTTCTGGACCGCCATTTGCCTCGTCGCTCGTTATTATGCGATGCACATCGCCCCGAGGAACCATCGGTGCTGGTTCGATCGGATGAGGGTGAAGGCTCGAAGAGCCCACTCCAATTGAACCATTTATTAAGCTATTTTGCATAGATTTAGCAGATGGCGATCGCCCATACCACTGATCTGCAAGCTGGATTGGAGCAAGTTAAGGCGCTCGAAGATGATGCGCCTTACCGCAGCTGGCCCCATGAATTGCAAAGACTGTGGTTGGAGTTGAACACCCCACGAATAACGCATGAACTAAAGTTCCTGCACGCTCATGGTCTGGCTATATGCCTCGCCTGTCTTGCGCTGGACGCACAGACGAGCGCCTTTCCTTTTGGTGTTGCACTGCGGCTCGGCGTAGTTCTGCCGATATACATTATAGGTTTTTGGCTCCTCGGCTCAAAACACAGACTCCTTCGATTGGTTGGAGCTATCGGCCCGACTGTTGCCTTTGCTGGCGCAGTGTCACTGATCGGAGTGGAGGCAGGGGGCGATTTCTACGAAAGATATCTCCTGGCGGCATGCTTGGTTCTCACGGTTTCGATCGTGCTATTTCCTCCCCGCCTTGGTCCGACTTGCTGGCTAGCAGGCGCAGGATTTGTGGCTATCGCGGCACCCTTAGCCTTTGCCGACATCGCGAGCATTCGCACTTTCAACCTACTGTTCTTCATCTTATTGGGCAGTATATTCCCCCTCTTGATCAAGCGGCGAAGCGACCGTCAAAGAGACGAAAACTTCATTCTCTCTCTCAAGAGCCGTCAGGCCCAGATCGAGCTACTCGCAGCGAACAAGGAACTCGAAGACCTCTCTCAACTCGATCCGCTGACAGGCCTTCTTAATCGGCGTGGCTTTGAGAAGAGATTTGTAGCAGCGTTCGAGGCTGCCGCGGCGTCAGGCGAACCTCTGGCTGTTCTTCTGATTGATGTCGATCACTTCAAGGCCTTCAATGACACCTATGGTCATCAGATTGGCGATGAATGCCTGGCAAAGATCGGCGGTTTGCTGAAGGCCGCGATCGACCGGAAGAAGGGCTTTTCCGGGCGGTATGGCGGCGAAGAATTCATCGCCACTTTGATGGGGTGTGAGAGCGCTAATGCCATCGGTATATCGGAACGTTTGCGCGAAGAGATTGCAGGTATGGAACTCCTTGACGGCTCAGGAGACAAAATCAAGGTCACAGCCAGCTTCGGAGCCCGTATTGGACGGCCTGCCGACCTTCACCGGGCAAACTTCGTCCGAGATGCCGATCAGGCTCTCTACGTTGCAAAAGACGGGGGACGAAACCGTGTCGTACTCTACAGTGATAGCAGCGGATTGAAGAAAAAGAGCATGGAGGAGGGCGTTTCGCAAAGCACCCGATGCGATTCGAGGGTGAAGCAAGTTCGGAGCCGCACTGCCTAAAACGAGATTAGTCGGAGTTCCGACTGTTTGCGACGACTGAGCGCGAGACCAGATGGAAGCACTCTGGTTGCGTCACCAATGCGGCATCACTCAAAGAAAGCCCAACGTGCGCGGGCCTTGTCTAATGACAGGCGAGCCCTCTCCCGAAGGAGCCAGCGCCATGACGATATGAACACTATCGTAGGAGGTGCCGCCCAGCTCATATGTGGAGCCGACAATCGGTCCAGCGGCGGACTTGGTTCCGTAGTATGCGCCAAGTGCACCGCCCGCGCCATCCTTCGTAGCGTTATCCACTATGCCCGTGAGCACACCGCCATCGAGTGATGGCGCCAGTGAATCACAAGCGACAAAGGCAATGATCTGCGCTGCCGAGCAACTTCCGGCGGTCGCAACAGTTGGCACAGCGCACTGACAAAGCCCTTCACCCTGCCAACACGCTTGAGCAATTCATGGTGCGGTGCAATATGGCGCGCATGAAGATCGCCATCATCGACGAAAACCGCGCACGCGCCTCGATTATCGAGGAAGGGCTGGCCGGCATCGAAGGCGATATTCACGTGATTTCCGGGCGCGAGGGATTGCTCGCCCAGATCGAGCAGATCGCGCCTGACATCGTGCTCATAGACCTCGGCAACCCGTCGCGCGATGTGCTGGAGGAATACTTCGCTGTCAGCCGGGCACTCGCCCGGCCCATCGCCATGTTCGTGGACGAGAGCGACGACGATGCCATCGCCGCCTCCATCGATGCAGGCGTTTCTGCTTATGTGGTCGATGGTCTTGCCGCCGGGCGTATCCGGCCCTTGCTCGATTTGGCGGTCAAGCGCTTCAACGCCTTTGCCCGGCTCCAGGCCGACCTCGCCGAGGCCAAGGGCAAGCTGGCCGAGCGCGAGACTATCGACCGGGCCAAGCGCATCCTGATGGACTCCAAACGGATCACAGAGCCCGAAGCCTATGCCGAGTTGCGCCGCAAGGCGATGAGCTCGAGCCGCCGCATCATCGATATTGCAGAAGCCGTCGTCACCGCGCACGACCTCCTGGGAGGAAGCTGAACCATGTCCACGCGCGATCTTGTCATCGGTTTCCTGCCGCTGGTCGATGCCTGCCTGCCGATACTCGCTCACGAACACGGCTTTGCCGAGGAAGAAGGGCTCAACCTCACGTTCCTGCGCGATGTCAGCTGGGCCACCGTGCTTGACCGGCTGCTCTATGGCCATTCGGATGCGGCTCACATGCTGGCGCCGCTGGCTATAGCCACCACGCTGGGGGTCGGCCGCCCGGCGCGCGCGATGGCCGCTCCCTTCGTGCTTGGGCTCAACGGAAATGGCATTACATTGCGCAAGGATCTGGCTGCACGCGTCTGCGAGCCCGGCACCTTTGGCGATCCGCAGGCTGTGGGCAAAGCGATGCAAGTCGAGGTGCAGGCTGCGTTGGCGGCGGGCAAGCGGCTGCGGCTTGGGGTCGTCCATCGCTATTCCAGCCACAATTACAAGCTGCGCTATTGGCTCGCGGCCTGCGGTATCCGGCCGGATGAGGAGGTCGAGATAGTCACCGTGGCGCCGCCGTTTGTGGCCGATGCCATGGCCGGTGGCGAGATCGACGGCGCCTGCGTGGGCGAGCCGTGGAACAGCTTGTGTGTGGAGCGCGACGTAGGCACCATCGTGCTGGCGACAGCGCAGGTCTGGCGGCGCGGGGTGGAAAAGGTGCTCGCCATGCGGGCCGACCGGCTGGAGGAACGGCGCGAGGAGACCGAAGCCCTGATCCGCGCCATGCGCCGCGCAGGGCGCCACTTCGTCGATCCCGCCAACTGGGAGACCAATGCAACGATCCTTGCCAGGCCTCACTATGTCGGCGGTGACGAGCGGCTGATCCTGCGCGCAATATCCGATCGACCGGTGCTCGTGCACGGAGGCGAACCCGTGCCCTTCCATGATTTCATGTTCCAACACAGCGAGGCGGCCAACTTCCCCTGGGTCAGCCAGGCGGCGTGGCTATATTCGCAAATGGTGCGCTGGGATCAGCTCGAATATTCAGAAGAAGCATCGCGCCAGGCCGCAGCCGTCTTCCGCCCGGACGTTTACCGCAATGCCCTAAAGGATACCGGCGACGACTTGCCCGGTGCCAATTCCAAGGTCGAAGGCAGCGTAAGCCAGCTCACGCAAGTGGGCGCGCAGCAAGGCTCCATCACATTGTCGGAAAACCGTTTTTTCGACGGCCGCACCTTCGATCCGGTGGACATTCCGGGCTATCTCGCCGCGCTGGATTGAGCAGATTTTTTCGCTGCACTGCAAAATACGCTTTACGAACGAGGTCCGAATCGCTTATCCCTGAAAGCGAACGAAGCGCCGCTGCCCAAGGCTGGGCACGCACTGAAGGCCTCGATCACTCGAAACATTGCGTGGCAACGTCGCCGCCCGATCTGGTCCTGCTGTGGGGTCAAATCGTGGCGGCTTTTTTGCGTTGCGCGTCCGGCTGGAGACGAAGTGCATGACCGACATCACCAAGGGGCAATTGAACCGTCGCACCGCCATGGGCACCCTGGCAGGCTTTGCTGCCGCGATGATGCTGACCGGTTGCGGCAGCAGCGAAGAAGGCGCGGTCGCGGCGCCCGCCAACGCCGATGGCCCGCCGGAAAAGCCCAACCTCAAGCTCGGCTTCATCAAGCTGACCGATATGGCCCCGCTCGCGATCGCGCTGGAAAAGGGATACTTCGTCGAGGAAGGGCTCAATGTTGCGCTGGAACCGCAGGCCAACTGGAAGGTGCTGCTCGACGGGGTGATCGGCGGGCAGCTCGATGCCGCACACATGCTCGCCGGCCAACCGCTGGCCGCCACGCTCGGCTATGGCACCAAGGCCGAGCTAATCGCACCGCTCAGCCTCGATCTCAACGGCAATGCCATCACCCTTTCGAACCGGGTGTGGGATATGATCAAGGATGACCTGCCAATGGAAGGCGGCAAGCCCAGGCATCCGATTTCCGCCGCCGCGCTGAAGCCGGTGGTGGATAGCTTCCAGGCGCAGGGCAAGCCCTTCAACATGGGCATGGTCTTCCCCGTCTCCACCCACAATTACGAGCTGCGCTACTGGCTGGCGGCAGGCGGCATCAATCCTGGTTTCTATACACCGGGCGACGTGGGCGGCACTATGGGGGCGGACGTCAATCTGTCGGTCACCCCGCCGCCGCAGATGCCCGCCACGATGGAAGCGGGTACGATCGATGGCTATTGCGTGGGCGAGCCCTGGAACCAGCAGGCCGTGGCGCGCGGCATTGGCGTGCCGGTCGTGACCGACGACCAGATCTGGCACAACAACCCGGAAAAGGTGCTCGGCCTGCGCGAGGATTTCGCCGCCAGCTACCCGGCGACCACGGCGGCCCTGATCCGTGCGATCATCAAGGCGCAGCAGTGGCTCGATGCCGATAACGGGGCGAACCGCGAAGAGGCGGTCGAGATTCTCAGCCGTCCTAACTATGTCGGCGCCGATCCCGCAGTGCTGGCCGCCAGCATGACCGGCCAGTTCACCTTCGAGCCCGGCGATACCCGACCCGCGCCCGGCTTCAACATCTTCTTCAACGACTTCGCCGGCTATCCCTATTATTCGGACGCCATCTGGTATCTCACCCAGATGCGCCGCTGGGGCCAGATTGCCGAAGATCACCCCGATAGCTGGTATGTCGACACGGCCAAGAAGGTCTACCGCCCCGACCTCTACCTAGCCGCCGCCAACAAGCTGGTGGCTGCGCAGGCGATCCCGGCAGACGCCGTGCCGCAGACCGATGGCTTCCGCGAGCCGACCGCCGAATTCATCGATGGCCTCACCTACGACGGGCGCAAGCCCAATGCCTACATCGCCAGCTTCTCGATTGGCCTGAAGGAAGGCCAGCAAGTCACCGCCTCGGGCGTGAGCGGCACGTGAGCACCGCGCCAAGCCAGCAGATCAAGAAGGAAACTCCCGAAATGGCCACTGCCTTTGCCCCCAATGCCGCAGACCAGCCGGAAGCCAGCACTGCACCGGCTGCCAGCGCAGCTGAGCCCGCCCATCCCGCTTCGGACCCGCGCGAGCCGCGCACCAATCCGCTGATCGCCAAGGTTGGGGAATGGAGCCGCAACCTGCTCGCACCACTGGCGGGTATTGCGATCTTTCTCGCGCTGTGGGCGGCGCTAGCGCCCACGGTGCAGACCTCGCTCGGCGCCCTGCCCGGCCCGATCGCCGTGGCCGAGCAAGGCGTGGCGCTGTTCGACGAGTGGCAGGCGGCAAACGAACTGGAAGCGCAGTTCTACGCCGATCAGGAGACGCGCAATGCTGCGGCCGTAGCGGCAGGCAATGCCGCCGGGGTCACGGACTTTACCTATTCCGGCCCACCCACCTTCCTCGACCAGATTGTCACCAGCCTCAAGACCGTGGCGCTCGGGTTCTTGCTGGCGACACTGGCGGCCGTGCCCATCGGGCTGGTTTGCGGTCTTTCACCCGTGGTGAACGCGGCGATCAATCCGCTCGTGCAGATCATGAAGCCGGTCAGCCCGCTGGCCTGGCTTCCGATCGTGACCATGGTAATCAGCGCCGTGGTGACGAGCGCCGACCCGATGCTGGCCAAGAGCTTCATCATTTCGGCGCTGGTGGTAATGCTCTGCTCGCTGTGGCCGACCCTGATCAACACCGCGGTGGGCACGGCCAGCATCGACAAGGATCTGCTTAACGTGGGCCGCGTGCTCAAGCTCGGCTGGTTTGCCAAGCTCACCAAGCTCGTGCTGCCCTCCAGCTTGCCCTACATCTTCACCGGCATGCGGCTTTCGCTGGGCGTGGGCTGGATGGTGCTGATCGCGGCGGAAATGCTCAGCCAGAACCCCGGCCTCGGCAAGTTCGTGTGGGACGAGTTCCAGAACGGCTCCAGCCAGTCGCTGGCGCGGATCATGTTTGCGGTGGTGGTGATCGGCTTCATCGGCTTTGGCCTCGACCGGCTGATGATGGCGCTCGAAGCCCTCGTCTCGCGGAACAGGGGGGTGTGATCATGAACAACGCAATCCTCTCGCTCAGCGGCGTCACGAAGTCCTATGCCGGCAAGACCGGCAGCGTCACCAACGTTCTCGGCGGCATCGATCTGGAGGTGGCGGAAGGCGAGTTCATCGCCATCCTCGGCTTCTCCGGCGCGGGCAAGACCACGCTTATCAATACTATCGCCGGGCTGATCGAGCCCGAGGGCGGGCAGATCCTGCAACACGGCACGCCGATCAGCGGCACCGGCAAGGATCGCGGCGTCGTGTTTCAGTCCTACAGCCTGTTTCCCTGGCTGACCGTTGCGCAAAACGTGGCCCTTGCGGTGGACGCGGTGCACAAGGACCGCAGCGCCGCCGAGCGCGCCGCGCTGGTGAAGCAGAAGGTCGAACTGGTCGGATTGGGCCATGCCATGGACCGCAAACCCGCGCAGCTTTCGGGCGGCATGCGCCAGCGCGTGGCCGTGGCCCGTGCTCTCGCCATGGAGCCCGAAATCCTCCTGCTCGACGAACCACTCTCGGCGCTCGATGCGCTGACCCGCGCCAAGTTGCAGGACGAAATCGAGCGTATCCGCAAGGAAGAGGGGCGCACCATCGTGCTGGTCACCAACGATGCCGACGAGGCGCTGCTGTTGGCGGACCGGGTGGCCGTGCTCACCCCGGCCCCCTCTGCCCGCATCGGCCACATCTGGACCGTCGATGTGCCGCGTCCGCGTGACCGCGAAGCAGTGAACGACGATCCGGCCTTTCAGGCGCTGCGGCGTGAGATCGTCTCCTATCTCGGCCAGCTCAATGCCGAAAGCGGCACCGTGGGCGAAAGCGCCGTCGCGCTGCCCAACGTGATCCCGCTCGACCTCGTCAAGCCAAGCGCCGAAGAGCCGCCGCAGGCCTATCGCGATGCGGCGCAAAGCGCGGTCGAAAAGCGCTATCTGGAATTCTACAAGCTCGACAAGATCTACCCCACGCCGAAGGGGCCGCTCAAGGTGGTCGACAACTTCAACCTGATCATGAACCGGGGCGAATTCATCTCGCTCATCGGGCATTCGGGCTGCGGCAAGAGCACCGTGCTGACCATGGCGGCTGGACTCAACGATATCAGCGGCGGCGGCATTGTGCTGGATAATCGCGAGATCAGCGCCGCCGGGCCCGACAAGGCGGTGGTGTTCCAGGCGCCCAGCCTGATGCCCTGGCTGACCGCGCGGCAGAACGTCGCGCTTGGGGTTGAGCGGGTCTATCCCCATGCCGGCAAGGGCGAGCGCCGCGATATCGTCGACTACTATCTCGACCGGGTCGGCCTTGGCGATGCCAAGGAAAAGATGGCCGCCGAGATGTCCAACGGGATGCGCCAGAGGGTCGGCATCGCGCGCGCCTTTGCCTTGAGTCCGCGGCTGCTGTTGCTCGACGAACCATTCGGAATGCTCGACAGCCTGACCCGCTGGGACTTGCAGGACGTGCTGGTCGATACCTGGAACCGCACCGAGGTGACCGCGATCATGGTCACGCACGATGTCGACGAAGCGATCCTGCTCGCCGACCGGGTGGTGATGATGACCAACGGTCCGAACGCCACCATCGGCAAAATCCTGAAGGTCGATCTGCCGCGCCCGCGTGATCGCAAGGCGCTGCTCGATGATCCGAAGTTCTACCACTACCGGCAGGAGGTGCTGCACTTCCTCGCCGAATACGATCACGGACCGGGCGCCAAGGCGGCCTGAGCAACCGGACGAACGAGGGAAGAGAAGCGGCGCGTGGCAAGGGGGCCACGCGCTGCTGGCTGAAAGCACAAGGTGCGCCGGCACGGTCCGGCAGGTGGCGGGCAACGGGGTTCGCCTGATCCTGAATTTCGGGAGGAGAACCCCATGTTTGTTACCCGTCCTCTGATTGCCAAGCTGTTTGCCGCTACCAGCCTAACGCTGATCGCTGCCCCCGCCTTCGCCAAGGTGGGCGACCCGATCCCGCTCGGCGAGGATGCTACGCTCGATCTCCAGCTCTCCACGCGGCTGCGTTACGAAGTGGTCGATCAGGCCAACCTGCCCGACGATGCCGAGGCGCTGACTTTCCGCGCACGGCTGGGCGCAGAGCTTGCCCTTGGCGATTTCAAGGCGCTGGTCGAGGGAGAGGGCACGGCGGCGCTGTCGGATCGCTATAACGATACGCTCGCCTTCAACGGGGTGGAGCCCTACCCGGTCGTGGCCGATCCTGAGAACCTCGAACTGAACCGCTTGCAAGTCTCCTACCTGAAGGATGGAAACGGGCTCACCGTGGGCCGTCAGCGGATCAATCTGGGCAATCAGCGCTTCGTCGGCAGCGTCGGCTGGCGGCAGAACGAGCAGACCTTCGATGCCGTGCGCGGACAGTTTAAGAGCGGCGTCTTTTCCGCCGATGCCACCTATGCGATCTCACAACGCACGATATTCGGGGTGGATAGCCCGAACGAGTTTTTCGACGGCGATCTGATCCTGCTCAACGCCGGGATCGACACCACCAGCCTCGATGCCACAGCCTTCGCCTATGTCATCGACTATGACAGCCGCGCGGCCATGGCGAGCGAGACATACGGCCTTATTGCCAGTTACAACCACACGTTCGGCCCCGGCGTTTCCGCAAAGCTCACAGGGTCCTATGCCAGCCAGACCGACACCGGCATCAACCCGGTCGACTATCAGGCCGACTATATCCTCGCAGAGGCAAGCGGCACCGTGGCCGGCTTCACCTTGCTGGCCAGCTACGAGGAGCTGGGGAGCGATGGCGGGCGCGCGGCATTCCAGACCCCGCTCGCCACCGCCCACGCCTTTCAGGGCTGGGCCGACCTGTTCCTGACCACCCCGGCCAATGGCGTGGTCGACTATCAGGTGTCGCTGAAGAAAAGCGTCACCCTGCCTGCCCTCGGCGCCGTGAGCGCGCAGGTGGCCTATCACCAGTTCGACAGCGCCTTTGGCAATCTCGACTATGGCAGCGAGTGGGATGCCTCGCTCGGTTTCCGGCTCGGGGCGGTGAACCTGCTCGCCAAGTTCGCCGATTACAACGCCGACCAGTTCGGCAACGATGTGCAGAAGGTGTGGTTGCAGGCCGAATGGGGCTTCTGATCGCACAGGCTGGCCGGGCAAGAGATGTTGCGTTGCAATAATCGCTTGCCCGCCAGCATAAAGCTGGGGTACTCTCTTAGCTCAAGACGGGAATCGCAGGTCCAGCGTTGGGCCAGTGCAAAGCGATCCCCGCATTTTCATCAGCGTGGCAACGAAGCCGCCGATTGTTCCCTTCGCAGGGCACGATCAGGCGGCTTTTTCGCGTGCGCATTCGATCCGCCAACAGGCGGGAAGGAGCGGTAAGACAGTGAATGCGAATACAGGCTTCGCAGCGGCGGGCGCTTTGAAAGAGCGGCTGGTCGTGATCGGTAACGGAATGGCCGGGTGCCGCGCGGTGGAGGAAGTGCTCGCCCGCGACCCCGAGCGCTATGCCATCACCATCTTCGGCGCAGAGCCGCGCGTGAACTACAACCG
This sequence comes from Aurantiacibacter flavus, assembly GCF_039710615.1. Classification (NCBI taxonomy): domain Bacteria; kingdom Pseudomonadati; phylum Pseudomonadota; class Alphaproteobacteria; order Sphingomonadales; family Erythrobacteraceae; genus Aurantiacibacter; species Aurantiacibacter flavus. Next base: position 344,458 of record NZ_JBDLBR010000001.1, on the reverse strand, counting down.
GATCATGCTCTCCCCCGTGCTGGCGGGCGAAAAGACCTTCGACGAGATCGTGATCAACGGCCCCGAATGGTATGCCGATAATGCCATCACACTGGTTAGCGGCGATCCTGTCACCGCGATCGACACCGCCGCCCGCACCGTCACCTCGGCATCCGGGCGGGTGGAGCCTTACGACAGGCTCCTGCTGGCCACTGGCTCGGACCCCTTCATCATCCCCGTCCCCGGGCACGACCTGCCCGGCGTGGTGACGTTCCGCGATCTCGACGATGTCGACAAGATGGTCGCTGCGGCGGAAGGCGGTGGTCATGCCGTGGTCATCGGCGGCGGCCTGCTCGGGCTGGAGGCGGCTCACGGTCTTTCCTTGCGCGGCATGAGTGTGAGCGTGGTCCACCTGATGCCCACTCTGATGGAGCGTCAGCTCGACGAAGCCGCGGGCTGGCTACTGCGACAGGAGCTGGAGCGGCGCGGACAGACCATTCTCACCGGCGCCAACACCAAGGCCATTCTTGAAGCCGATGGCCGCGTGGCCGGCGTGGAGCTTGAAGATGGCACCCGGATCAAGGCCGATATCGTGGTGATGGCCGTGGGCATCCGCCCCGCCACCGCGCTCGCCAAATCCGCCGGGCTGGCGGTCGAGCGCGGGATTATGGTCGACGATCACATGGTAACCAGCGATCCAGCCGTGCTGGCGGTGGGCGAATGCGTGCAGCATCGCGGCGCGTGCTACGGCCTTGTCGCGCCGCTGTGGGATATGTGCCGGAGCCTCGCAGCCTATCTTACCGATGCGCCGCAGGGCTATGAAGGCTCGGTCACATCGACCAAACTCAAGGTTTCGGGCATCGATCTGTTTTCCGCCGGAGACTTCTCCGGCGGCGAAGGGGCCGAGGACATCGTGCTGCGCGATGCGGCGCGCGGGGTCTACAAGCGGGTGGTGCTGCGCGACAACAAGGTGGTTGGCGCGGTGCTCTATGGCGATACCGCCGATGGCTCGTGGTATTTCGATCTTCTGAAGAAGGGTGAGGATGTCTCCCCCATCCGCGAAGCGCTGATTTTCGGGCAAGCCTTTGCCCAGGGCGGGGGCGCCCTTGCGGACCCTAATGCCGCCGTTGCCGCCCTTCCGGACGACGCAGAGATCTGCGGCTGCAACGGCGTATCCAAGGGCCAGGTCGTCGGCTGCATAAACGCTGGGGCGCACAGCCTCGATGCCGTGCGCAGCACCTGCAAGGCTTCGGCCAGCTGCGGCAGCTGCACCGGGCTGGTCGAAGGGCTGCTGGCGGTCACGCTGGGCGCTGAGGTGGAAAGCGGCCCCAAGCCCATGTGCAAGTGCACCAGCTTTACCCACGACGACGTGCGCCGCAATATCGTGGAGAAAGGCCTGCGCGCCATGCCGCAGGTGATGCAGGAGTTGCACTGGACCACGCCCGAAGGCTGTTCCAGCTGCCGCCCTGCCCTCAACTACTATCTGCTGTGCGCCTGGCCCGGCGAATACGAGGACGACCAGAAGAGCCGTTTCGTCAACGAGCGGCTCCACGCCAATATCCAGAAGGACGGCACCTATTCGGTGGTGCCGCGCATGTGGGGCGGCCTCACCAACCCGCGCGAACTGCGCGCGATTGCCGACGTGGTGGAGAAATACGACGCACCGATGGTCAAGGTTACAGGCGGCCAGCGGCTCGACATCTTCGGCATCAAGAAAGAGGACCTGCCCGCTGTCTGGGCCGATCTCAATGCCGCCGGGATGGTATCGGGCCATGCCTATGGCAAGTCGCTGCGCACGGTGAAGACCTGCGTCGGCTCGGAATGGTGCCGCTTCGGAACGCAGGATTCAACCGGGCTCGGCGTGAAGATCGAGCGGATGACCTGGGGCAGCTGGATGCCGCACAAGTTCAAGATCGCCGTCTCGGGCTGCCCGCGCAACTGTGCCGAGGCGACAATCAAGGACTTCGGCGTGGTCTGCGTGGATTCGGGCTACGAGCTGCACATTGGTGGCAATGGCGGCATCCACGTGCGCGCCACCGATCTGCTCACCAAGGTCGCCACCGAAGAGGAGGCGATGGAAATGTGCGCCGCCTTCATCCAGCTTTACCGCGAGGATGCGCACTATCTCGAACGCACCGCCCCCTGGGTCGAGCGCAAGGGCGTGGACTGGGTGCGCGCGCAATTGCTCGACGATCCCGAGGCGGTCGGCAAGCTCGCGCGCCGCTTCCGCTATTCGCAGAAATTCTCGCAGGACGACCCATGGGCCGCCCGCGTGGCTGGCGAACGGAGCGACCTGCACGCGCACCTTGCGCAAGTTCGCCCCCTGCAACTGGAGAACGCCTGATGCTTACCGGCAAGTGGCTCGATATCGGCCCGACCACCCAGATTCAGCCCGGCAGCGCGCGCACCCTGCCGGTGGCGGGAGGAGAGGAAATCGCGGTGTTCCATACCATGCGCGGCGAATTCTATGCGCTCGTCAACAAGTGTCCGCACAAGGCCGGACCGCTGAGCGAAGGGATCGTGCATGGGGACACCGTGTCGTGTCCCTTGCACAATTGGCGCATATCGCTGCGCACCGGCGAGGCACAGGGCGATGACAAGGGTTGCACACCGACCATACCCATGAAGGTGGACGCAGGGCGCATGTTCCTGCTGCGCGAGGCGGTGGTCGGACCAGTAGCGCAAAGCGGGGTCGCGGCTTGAAACAGGTGCGCACCACCTGCCCCTATTGCGGGGTCGGTTGCGGGGTGCTTGCCCGGCGCGCCGAAGGGCGCGAGGTCGCCATTGCGGGCGATCCGGACCACCCGGCCAACCGCGGCAAGCTGTGCTCCAAGGGCACTCACCTTGGCGAGACGACAGGGCTCGAAGGCCGCCTAATCTATCCCATGATCGGCGAAACCCGTGTGATCTGGGATATCGCGCTGGACGATGTCTCCGCGCGGATGGCCAATTGCATTGCCGAGCACGGGCCGGACAGCGTGGCCTTTTACGTGTCGGGCCAGCTTCTCACCGAGGACTACTACCTCGCCAACAAGCTGATGAAGGGCTTCATCGGCAGCGGCAACATCGACACCAACAGCCGCCTGTGCATGGCCAGCGCTGTCGCCGCGCACAACCGGGCCTTTGGCGAAGACCTGGTGCCATGCACCTATGACGATCTCGACGAGGCCGAGCTGATCGTGCTGGTTGGCAGCAACACCGCCTGGTGCCACCCGGTGATCTGGCAACGTATCGAAGCCGCACGCGAGCGCAATGGCTGCAAGCTGGTGGTGATCGACCCCCGCCGCACCGAAACCGCCGAGCGGGCCGATCTGCACGTTCCGATCAAACCGGATGGCGATGTTGCCTTGTTCACAGCTCTGCTAGCCGAAATGGCCGCACGCGGGGCGGTCGATGAAGCCTATCTGGCCGATCATTGCGAGGTGCCCGAAGCCTATCTTGCGGGCCTCGATGCCGCTGCGCACGGGATCGAGCCGGCCATATTTAGCAGGCTCGCCGATCTCGTGGCTGCCAGCCCGCGCATGGTCACGCTGTTCAGCATGGGGGTCAACCAGTCGGCCAGCGGGACCGACAAGGGCAACGCGATCATCAACCTGCATCTGGCCACCGGCCGCATCGGCCTGCCCGGAGCCGGACCGTTCTCGATGACCGGGCAACCCAATGCGATGGGCGGTCGTGAAGTGGGCGGGCTGGCCAATATGCTCGCCTGCCATCTCGGCTTTGCGGACGAGGAACGCGCGGCGGTCTCCGCTTTCTGGCAAGCTCCCAACTTGTGTGGGGGGCCCGGCCTGAAAGCAGTCGAGATGTTCCGCGCGGTGCACGAGGGGCGGATCAAGTTCCTCTGGGTAATGGCCACCAATCCGGCTGTCTCGATGCCCGATGCCGCCTTCGTGCGCGAGGCGCTGGCGCGCTGCCCCAATGTGGTGGTTTCCGATGTCATCGCCGATACCGACACCGCGCGCTTCGCCAATGTTCGCCTGCCCGCGCTGGCCTGGGGTGAGAAGGACGGCACCGTCACCAATTCGGAGCGCACGGTGAGCCGCCAGCGCCCGATCTTTCCCGCCCCCGGCGAGGCACGTGCCGACTGGCGCATCATGGCCGATGTGGCCGCAAGGCTGGGGCACGGGTCCGCCTTTGCCTATACCAGCCCCGCTGCGGTGTTCCGCGAATATGCGGCGATGACCTCGCTGGCCGCCGCACGAGGCAAGGTGCTCGATCTGACCGACAAGGCGGATATCACCGACGCGCAATACGATGCGCTGGAGCCGTTCCGCTGGGGCGGCGTGCACCCTTTGCGCGAGCACTTCCCCACGCCCTCGGGCAAGGCGCGGCTGGTGCCGATCAGCCCGCCCGGGCTGGCGAGAAATGGTCTGAGCCTCAACACCGGGCGTTATCGCGACCAATGGCACACGATGACCCGCACCGGGCTCTCCCCTCGCCTGTCGGCGCACCGGCGCGAGCCGCTGCTCGAAGTCTCTCCCGGCGATGCTGAAAAGGCCGGGCTGGTCGATGGCGGCCTGGGGCAGGTGACGACCGCGGCAGGCACGGCAACCTACCGCGTCGCTATCAGCGATGGCCAGGCTGAAGGCCAAGTGTTTGTGCCGATGCACTGGACCGATGCCATGGCCGCATCGGGGCGCACCGGCGCGCTGGTTGTGGCCGACACCGATCCGCACTCCGGCCAGCCTGCTTTCAAGAACGTGCCCGCCGCCCTCGCCCCCGTCGCAAGCGACTGGCGCGCCTTCGTGCTCTCGCGCCAGCCCGTTCAGCCGCAGGCCGCCTATTGGGTCCGCTCGCGCATTGTCGGCGGCTGGCTGACCGAGATCGAGGGCATGGGCGCGGCTGACCTTGCCGCCTTGCTGCCCGCCGGAACGGTCAGCGAAGTGGCCGATCCCGCGCGCGGGATGCAACGGCTGGCGGTGAGCGATGCCGCCGGAAGCCTGCTCGCGCTGGCCTATGTGACGCGTAGGGGCCGGTTGCCCGCGCGCGAATGGGTGGTGCGCCAGTTCGCCACCGGCGAGGCCTCGCTGCCCGAGCTGCTGGCGGGCCGCTCCGCTGGCTCGCAGCCCGATGCGGGACCGCTCGTCTGCGTGTGTCACGATGTCGGGGAGACCGCCGTGCGCGCCGCCATCTGCGCCGGGGCGAATACCGTTGCCGCCGTGGGGGCGGCCACCTGCGCGGGCACCAATTGCGGCTCCTGCCGCCCGCAGATCGCGCGGCTTCTCGAAGCGGACCTCGATGCCATGAAGGAGGCAGCCGAATGATTGCTCAAGGCGAAGTGTGGCTGGTGGGCGCAGGCCCCGGTGATCCTGATCTGCTCACCCGCAAGGCGGAAAAGCTGATCTGTAGCGCCAGTGTAGTTTTCTACGATGCGTTGGTTGGACCCGGCGTGCTGGATCTGGTTCCGCCGGGAACACGTCTCGTGAGCGTGGGCAAACGCGCGGGTCGGCACAGCAAGGATCAACGCACCATTGATGCCCTGCTGGTCGAAGCTGCACTTGCGGGCGAGCGGGTTGTGCGGCTCAAGGGCGGCGATCCTTCCATTTTCGGGCGCTCGCAAGAAGAATTGGTGGCCTGCCGCGCTGCGGGAGTGCCGGTGCATATTTGCCCCGGCGTAACGGCGGCCAGTGCTGCGGTAGCAAGCCTGGGCACCTCACTCACGCTGCGCGGGCTGGCGCGGCGGGTCACCTTCGTCACCGCCCACCTGCGCAAGGGGGCTTCGCCAGACCTCGATTGGAAGGCACTGGCCGATCCGCAGGCCAGCATCGCGGTTTACATGGGCAAGCAGGCTGCGGCGGCGGTGTCGAGCGGGTTGATGGCCGCCGGTCTCGCTGGAGACACTCCAGTGGCGATGGTAGAAAACGCAAGCCTCCCTACCGAACGGCTGTTCCGCACCCGACTGGACCTGCTCACCATCGCTGCCCGCACCGCTCTGGGCGATGGTCCTGCGTTGCTACTGATCGGCGAGGCGGTCGGTGCCGGGCCGCTTCCAAGCACAGCTCAAAGCTCGGCAACAGTCACACAGGGGGAAACCAATCGATCTGTGGCAATAGAATCGCGAGTGAAGCCTTAGCGCCGAGTTTGCTGCACAGCGTCCACAGGCGCCAGTAAGTGCGAGAAATCGCCCTTGCGCGCCAGCACATCGGCCAGTGAGTAGCCATCGAGCACCTTGAGGAATGCAAGCAGCGCCTCGTCGAGCACGCTGGTGAGACCGCAGGCCGGAGCGATTACACAGGCGCCGCAGCCGACCAGATCGAAATCGTCCTCAGTATGGCGAACTAGCGCGCCCACGTTGATTTGCTGCGGTGGGCGAGCAAGGCGAATACCGCCGTTGCGGCCGCGCACGCTTTCCAGATAGCCTGCGTTCACGAGATCGTTGACCACCTTCATCAGGTGATTCTGCGAAATCCCATAGGCGCGCGCGATGGCTGCAATCGAGGCCAGTTCGCCAGGCTGACGCCCGAGGAATAGCAGCACCCGCATGGCATAATCGGTGTAGCGCGTCAGTCGCATCGAAACTCCGCGAAAATAATCATGTATTCTTATTGCATGTTTCTTCATGCCCGTATAGATGCATCCATAATACATGATTTGGAGTCGCAGCCATGCCAGCTCTCAACATCGATGAACCCGGCCTCGCCCGTCTGGTTGACGCGTTTTACGCCCGTATCCGTGCCGACGCCGAACTCGGTCCGATCTTCAACGACGCCATTAGCGATTGGCCCGAGCATCTCGAGAAGCTGACCGCTTTCTGGTCCTCGATCATGCTCACCAGCGGGCGCTACAAGGGCCAGCCCGTGCCAGCGCACATGAAGCACCGCGAGCGCATCACCCCTGCCCTGTTCGAGCGATGGCTCGCCCTGTGGGCTGACACCACGAACGAACTCATGGCTCCTGACGACGCAGCTGCCCTACAGGCCAAGGCCACGCGTATCGCCGAAAGCCTCAAGCTCGCGATGTTCTTCCGGCTGGATGCCCGGCCAGCCCCCAAACCTTCCCCCCGGCCCGCCCGCCCGACAGCAACCGCGACGGACCATGCTTGAAAAGGAGCTTTCTGCCATGACCGATATTCCGCTGGTCGACCTCACAGTCCATCACGCCCCGCGCGATATGCGTGACCGGGTCGCGCTCGGCTTCACCAAGGTCTTGCGCTTCTGCGCAGATACCTTCTTCGCCAAGCGCTATGGCCATCGTGCCATCGTGCTAGAAACCGTCGCCGCCGTGCCCGGAATGGTCGGGGCCACCCTCACCCACCTCAGGTGCCTGCGCCGGATGAAGGGTGACAACGGCTGGATCCGCACCTTGATGGAAGAGGCGGAGAACGAACGGATGCACTTGATGACCTTCATCGAGATCGCCCAGCCATCCCTGTTCGAGCGGCTGGTGATCCTGCTGGTGCAATGGGTGTTCTATCTCGCCTTCTTCGGCCTCTATCTGGTGAGCGCACGCACCGCGCACCGCGTGGTCGGCTATTTCGAGGAGGAAGCGGTGATCAGCTACACCCTCTACCTCAAGGAAATCGATGAAGGTCGCAGCCCCGATGTGCCCGCCCCCATGATCGCCCGCCGCTACTGGAAGCTGCCCGATACGGCCACCTTGCGCGACGTGGTGCTGGTGGTCCGCGCCGACGAGGCGCATCACCGCGACGTCAACCACGGCTTTGCCGACGAACTGGCAGGCGAGGCTTCACCCTTGAGCGTCGCCCCCTATCCCGAACACGCCGACGATATCCGGCTGGCAGCCTGACCATGTCAGAACCAGGCCCATATCGCTCCACCCCTGTGTTCGATCAGGATAGCCTACCTGCTGCCCTGCGCGCCCGCCACGATACCAAGGCGGGCGTTTGGGGAGTGATCCAGGTGATCGAGGGAGAGCTCCGGCTCACCTACCTCGATCCGACCAGCGAGGTGATCCTTACCCCCGCCCAGCCGGGACTGATCGAGCCGCAACAACCGCATTTCGTCACGCCCGTGGGGGCGATGAAAATGCAGGTCGATTTCTGGGATCAGCCTCCGCCGGGTTTCTGATCACCGCCCCCCTTCCCAAACCAGTTTTTCTCGCAGGAGAATTCCATGTCGCAGCCCCTCAGCGCGCAGACGATCGCGCTCGTCAAGGCCACGGTTCCCGCCCTCGAAGCCCATGGCCTCGCCATCGTGCACGAAATGTATGCGCGCCTGTTCCAGAATCCCGATATCGCCGCCCTGTTCAACCAGTCGCACCACGGCGACGCAGGATCGCAGCCGCGCGCGTTGACCGGGGCCATTCTGGCCTATGCGAGCAATATCGAGAACCTCGCCGCACTCGCCCCCGCGGTAGAGCGGATTGCGCAAAAGCATGTCGGTTTGCAGATCCTGCCAGAGCACTACCCTTATGTCGCCGACGCACTGCTCGGCGCGATCAAGGCGGTGCTGGGCGATGCGGCGACCGACGATATTCTCGCGGCCTGGGGCGAAGCTTACTGGTTCCTCGCCAATATTCTGATCGCGCGTGAAGATCGGCTTTACACCGACCAGCGCACCGCCGAAGGCGGCTGGAGCGGCTGGCGCGAGTTCGAAGTGGTTGAAGTCGTGCCGGAAAGCGCGGTCATAACCTCGTTCACCCTACGTCCCGCCGATGGGCTCCCCGTAATGGCGCACAAGCCGGGCCAGTATCTGACCTTCTCGTTCGATATTCCCGGCCATGCGCCAGTGAAGCGCAACTATTCGATTTCGGCCGCGCCCAATGGCGAGAGCTATCGCATCTCGGTCAAGCGCGAACCGCAAGGTTTGGCCTCGGGTTGGCTGCACGATACTGCCGGCGTTGGCACCAGGCTCAAGGTTGCAGCTCCTGCAGGCGAGTTTTTCCTTGATGATGCGAGCGAGCGGCCGGTGGTGCTGCTGTCAGGCGGAGTGGGGCTAACGCCAATGGTCGCGATGCTCGAGGCGCTCGTGGCGAAGGGAGGCACCACGCCAATCCACTATGTCCACGGCACGCATGACCGCACCACCCACGCCATGTGCGATCATGTCCGGACACTGGCGGCGAGCGCCGGTTCGGTCAGCGTCACCGACTTTCATCAGCAGCCGCTGGGCGACGAAGTGGCAGGCCGCGACTATGACATCGCTGGAATCATCACTGACGAATGGCTGGTGGCCAACACGCCCATTGCCGAGGCCGACTACTACATCTGCGGCCCCCGCGCCTTTCTGCGTCACGCGGTTGCAACGCTCTCGCAGGCTGGTGTAGCGGCGAGCCGAATCCACTATGAATTCTTCGGACCGGCAGACGAATTGCTGGCCGCCTGAGAGGCCCCTCACCCTTGAAACCATACAAGCTGCGCTTATCGCCCTTGGCAACCGCTTCGAGCACGGCGGCGATGGCGTTGTGCTGGTGATAGCGCGGCTGCCACTTGCAGCCGCTGGTCTCGAACGGCACCGTACCGAACCGCTCGCGACAGTCATTGCCTTGCGGGAAGCAGCGATGCCACAGTTCACCTGGTGAGGGGAAAGGAAGGTCGTGATCACCTTCCTCCCGGTGTTCATGTCTATGCCATACCAGCCGAGCCCCTTGGTCGAGCGGGCCAAGCGGGTTTCAAGACGGCGGACATGGTCTTTCGCCTGTCCGACCCAAGCCGTGCGGGCAAGCCCGGCGCGTTCAGCCTCGACCACCGCTATGTGGTGCCCCTAGCAAGTCAGGACACAATCGGCGGAGAGCGCAATTTCGCGCTCGCCCCAGCGAAGATGCGGCCGGGCGCGATGATGTCTTCACGGGAGATCAAAGAACCTTCGAGCACTCCCCAGCCGACTTCGCGAAGGACAGTGCCGATACGGTTGGCGCGGGTGTCGGCTCCGGTCTCCTTCATTTGCTAAGTCAGGTGCCCGACGAAGGCCAAATAGCAAATAGATGGTCTTGGCGGTGAGGTGGAAAAGGTGGAGATATTCGAGCGAGGTCCAGAAAAGACTCTTGCCAAGACTGCCAGAGCCATAACCAATTCGGTCACGTCTGGTCAGGTGGTCGATGGCAGTTATGAAGGCGCCTTGCCGTGGCGAAATGACCGTATGGAAGCAGAACGGGCCTTGATGGACATTCCACAAGGCCATCCTGGCCCCGTCGCGAACCCTCTTTAGTCATGCCAGAATGAACTTGCTGCGCAGCCACGGGGGACAGGACACATCGTTCGGCATGACGAACCTGGACGAGCGCAACCCCAACAGAATCAGTTCCAGCGTCTGAAACACACCCCTTCATCCAACAATTCGAATCTCCGCGAGTTCATCTGTAATTGCGTATGCGTCGCAATAGTGGCAGAGCCCCCTCATCAAGACAGGGAGCTTTTTCGTTGAATCGTCCTCACCACTCATTTGCGCGCGTTCTGTTGCTCGCATCCGCACTCACCGCCACACCCGCACTCGCACAACAGCAAGGTGAAGCCGAATCGGCAAAAGGCGACACCATCATCGTCACCGGCCGCGCTCAGCAGCTCTATCGGGTCGAGGAAACCACAAGCGGCAAGCTGCCCACCGATCCGCTTGAATCCACACTTTCGGTCACCTCCATCACCCGCGAGTTGATCGAGGATCAGGGCGCGCGCGATGCTCAGGACCTCTATCGCAACATATCTGGCGTGAGCTTCTTCAGCTATGCCGGGGTTACGGCGCGCGGCTTCCGCCAAGAGGAAATCTTCTACGATGGCTTGCGTGGTGATCCCTACGCAGGCTTTGCCGTGCCACAGCTGTTCAACGTCGAGCGCGTCGAATTTCTCAAGGGCCCGACCGGGATGCTCTACGGCCCCGGTGCGCCGGGTGGCCTGTTCAACTATGTGACCAAGCGCCCCGATATGTCAGGTTTCAGCGGGAACGTCCGCGCGATTGTCGGCAACGAGGATCGTTATGGTGGTTCGGCCGAAATCAATGCGCCGCTCGGTGGCGACTTCGCCGCTCGTGGCGGCGTGTTTTACGAAGATCGCGGCACCTTCCGCTATAACGCCGGGTCGCGCACGCTGATTGCCGACGGTGGCGTGGCTTATGATCCTGGCCCGGTGAGGCTGATCCTTCAGGCTACACACTACGATCAGGAACTGGACGCCAATCGCCTGCGAGGGGTGCCGGTGGACGACGACGGCGAATTCCTCACCGACCGCGAATGGAATCACAACGAACCGTCCGACTTTCTCAACCTCGAATCCGACGTGGTGCAGGCGCGGATCGAGGCCGAGCCGGTCGCCGGCCTCACTTTCGATGCGACGGCACGCTACAACAAGGCGACCGAGGTGCAGAACTACCACGAGCCGCGCGGTCTGTTCGATTCCGATGGCGACGGGGTGATCGACGCCACCATCCGCGAATTCCGCGATCAGCGGCGCAGCGAGGAATCGTGGTCCTTTGGTGGCAACGCGGTGTGGTCGCACACCTTCTCGCCCTTGATCGACAACCGCGTGCTGGTGGGCTTCGACCATTTCACGGGCGACGAGTACTTCCAGGGCCGATCGCTGCGCGGACGTGATGAGGTAACCCCTGGCCTGCCCAGCCCGCTAAGTCTGTTCAATCCGGTCTACGGCCAGTCCGATCCGGCGACCTACGATCAGGGAGCCTACAGGATCACCCTCACCGATTCGCGGCGCACTGGATTCTACCTGCTCAACGAACTCACCATCGGAGACCTGATCCTGGTGGGAGGTATCCGCCGCGACAGTTTCCGCGACGATGCCGATGGCACCGTCTACGAAGACAGCGAGACCACCTATCGCACAGGTGCGGTCTATCGCGTGACCGATGAGGTGAGCCTGTTCGGCCAGTATGCCACCAGCTTCGAGCCGCAGGACGCCTCGGATCAGACCCCGCTTGCTGGCGGCCCCTTCGCACCCACCACCGGTGACATCTTCGAAGGCGGGGTGAAGACGGCGTTGTTCGGCGGGCGCATTCAGTCTTCGCTGTCGGCCTATCGGATCCGGCGCACCAATATCCTGCAGGCCGACCCGCAGGGAGATGTGGGCAATGACGGAGTGGACGACCTGCTCGCGATCGGCGAGATTACCAGCAAGGGAATCGAATTCGATCTCGCGACCGACATCACACCCGACTGGGTGATGACGCTTGCCTACGCCTACAACGACACGCGGATCACCGGAGACAACGGCGGCGGCGGATTCAGCAACAACATTGGCGACCGCTTTGCCAATGCGCCGGAACACACGCTCGGCTTCTGGACCCGTTACCAGTTCCCAGCGCTCGGCCTGGCCGCCGCGCTCGGCGGCGACTACGTCTCCGACCGCGTGAGCATCAGCGGCCAGCGGGTCGATCCTTATATGATCTTTGACGCCTCGCTGATTTACGAGACCGGACCTTACCGCGCCATGCTGCGGGTCGATAACCTGTTCGACACCACCTATGCCGCTTCGGGCTTCATCGACCGCACCGGCCACTTCCCCGGCGAGCCGCGCTCGGTGTTCCTCGAGGTGGGTTACGCGTTCTGATGGCAACGGCGCGGGCCAGTGCGGGCGAGCCTCGCATACGCGCGAAACCCGCGCCCAAGGCCGCACGCCTTTGGTGGCAGGTGCACCAGTGGGTGGGTCTGAAACTCAGCTTGTTCATGGCCTTCGTCCTGTTCACTGGGACGCTGGCGGTGGTGAGCCAGGAAATCGACTGGCTCGCCCAGCCTGCCTTCCGGGTCACCCCATCAAGCGTAGAGGGGCCGGTGGCCTGGTCGCAGATCGCCGAGAACGCCGCCGCCCATCCCGGCGTCAGCGCGGTATCGATCATCGAGGCTCCGCCCGCCGCAGCCTTTGCCGCAAGGGTAACGGTCGAGTTCGATGATGGGCATCCGGGGTTTCTCTATGCCCACCCCTCCACCGGCGCCATTCAGGGCACCGGGCCTTGGGCGGGTGCCGCGCGCGTGTTGCGCAACCTACACCGTCATCTCAACCTGCCAACGAAGATCGGCGTGCCCATCGTCTCCTCGCTGGCGATCCTCTTGCTGGTGAGCCTGGTGTCGAGCTTCGTAGTCTACAAGCGCTGGTGGCGCGGCTTTGCCAAGCCGCTGCGCCGCCGCGATGCCCGGACCTGGTGGGGCGACTTTCACCGGCTGGCGGGGGTCTGGTCGCTGTGGTTCGTGGCGCTGATTTCGGTCACCGGGCTCTGGTATCTGACCGAGAGCCTCGGGCTCGATGCACCGCCGCAGACACAGTTCGAGGATGGTACGGCGGGCGCGCCGCTAGCCGAGACCGGTCTCACCGCGGCTTTTGCCGCTGGCCTTTCCGCCCAACCGTGCCTGCGCGTCGAGGCAGCGATGCTGCCCGATGCCGATACCCCATTGCTGCAATTACAGGGACAGAACGAGGCAATGCTGGTCCGCCCCCGCGCCAACGCCGTCTGGGTGGACGTGCGGGATAATCGGGTCAAGCTGATCACCGACGGGCGTGACCTGTCGCTTCATCAACGCATCAGCGAGATGGCCGACCCGCTGCATTTCGGCACTTTCGGAGGCTACTGGACCAAGGCGATCTGGTTCACCTTCGGCCTGCTGATGACAGCCCTCGCCGTGTCAGGCGCGGCGATCTATTCGCTGCGCATAACGCGCGAGCGCAGCGTTGCGCTACGCCCGAGGGCAGCCTTTGTCGGGATGTGGCAGGGCACCGGGCGCTGGCGATGGCTCAACCTCGCGCTGATCGGTACGGGGCTGGTTATGATCGTCTATCTGGTTGTGAGCAGCTAAGCGCAAGCGAGCCGCTCGTCATCCGGGAGGCAATTGTCCCGCGCTCGGATCTTTTTGAACATTAATCGCAATAGTATTTTATACTCAGATCACCTGACAGGCGTGGGTCATGTTTGCGCAGACTGGAATACCGATGCGCGTCCCGGACCATGAATGGGAGCCGGAGCATTGTTCCCCTCATGCCAAAGCGCCTCCTACGAAACGCTATGAGGGCGCTCCGGGGCCTGCCGAGCAGAGGGGGCGTGCTTCTTGCCATCGGGCTGAGCGCAACGCTGCTCGCCTCGTTGCTGGCGATCCATGGCAAGGATGGCGTGTCAGGCGAAAGGCCAGAGGCGCTCACAACGTTCTCCGTGGCCAATCCCGAGCCTGCCGCACCCACATCGCCAACACTGCCCCGGCCAGAACCACAAAGCCACCCTGCACCGGCAGCTGAAGAGATGCTGTTACCCATCACGACCCAACCCCGGCCAAGGCCGACACTTCGCTTACCGGGGCCAGCCGCTCAATTGGCGCAGGAAGCCACGGCTTCCGGGGAAGCTTCGACTCCCGCTGTACCCGTGGTTCGCTCCGCAGGCGTGGGCGCGCAAGGCGTCGCCGTCGCCGAGGAAGGCCACCATCCCGATCTCGTAGACAATGCACGCCCCTTTCACGATGTGCTGAGCACCGACTGGCACGCTCCACCTGGTCTCGAACGCAATGCGAGCGCCTTGCATTGTTATTTATGTGACGGCAGCGGCACTGCCAACACCAATGACAATGCGAGTGAGGGTCCACCATGCGTATCACCGATAGTTCCCTGCTGGCGCTGAACTGCGCGCTGGCCTTCCCCTCCGTGGCTGCGGCGTAGGATGTCGAAATGCTGCCCGAGGCCGTGCCCGAGGGCGAACGCGTTGACGATGCCTATGGGATCGGCACCGGCAACGACAGCGGCACCTCGACCATCGAACGCGAGGAAATCGAGGCCCGCATCCCTGCTTCGGGTGACGTGAACCAGTTGCTCAATATCCTGCCAACGGTGCAGTTCAACCGCAATGAGGGCCTCGCCGCTGATCCTAAATGCCACCTGGACCGCCCAGTGGTATGAAGGGCGGATGCGGACCAACGTCAATCTCCGCTATCGCAACGGCTTCACGCGCATCGAGGACACGACGACCAGCGATACCATCGACGGCAAGAGCTACGATCTGTTCGCCGACGTAAGCTATCGCGACAACTTCGACCTGAACCTCAATGCCGAGCTTGATCTGGTGCGTACCAGCTATGGCACGGTCACTGCCGATATGCGTGTGACTAACGTGCTCAACCGTATTGCATCGAAGGAGCACGTCAGCACCACCTACCCCTGGCAATATGGCCGTCAGGTCTGGTTCGGTCTGAAGTTCAGCTACTGAGGCGTCGCCATGAAAGCCGCCCCCCACCATCCTGCTCGCAGCCGCCGCTGTGTTTCTCGGCGCTGTGGGTGCAGGCGACGACGAGACAAACAACAACGGCTGGCTGCGCGAGGCCTACGCTGGCCCTCCCGCAACCTGGCCAGCACCAGAGCTGGAAGAGGCCGCTCAGTTCACAGAGTTCGGCCCGCTCGAACGTCCGGCGCGGCCCCAGGGGATCGCCGCCGAACGGGTCGCTCTTGCCGAGCGGCTGTTCAAGGATCCACGCCTCTCGGCCTCAGGCCAGATCGCCTGCGAAAGCTGCCACAACCGGTGGCTTGGCTGGGGTGATGGCTTGCCGGTCTCGTTCGGACACGACCGCCAGACCGGCAACCGCAACGCGCCGAGTCCGTTCACCGCCGCCTATATGGAAGAGCTGTTCTGGGATGGCCGCGCCGGATCGCTGGAGGAACAGGCGCATATGCCCATCGCCAACCCGGTCGAGATGGCCGCCGAGGCAAGCGTGATCGAGGAACGGCTCAACGCCATCCCCGCTTACCGCGTGGCCTTCGCCAGCACCTATGGCAAGGACCGGATCACGATGGACGATGTGGCGATCGCGCTCGCCACGTTCCAGTGTGCTATCGTGCTGCCAACAAGCAAGTCCGACCGCGTGTTTAGCCGCGGCATCGAGGTGCTGTCGGACGAGGAGCTGCGCGGCCTGAGCCGCACCGGCCCCTATATGCACAACGGGCTTTTCCCCAGCCTGCGCGGGCTGGTCAATCTCTATGCCCACGGTGGCGGGCGGGATCGGACCAGGCAGAGCACCACCACTGAGGCCACGCCGCCACAGCCAGCAGACCCCTTGCTCAAGGCGCGCGAGCTATCATCGGAAGAGCGCCAGGCAATCGTGGCCTTTCTCGAAACGCTGTGATCGTCAGGTACGCGGCGTTTGCCAAGGCGTTGTGCCTTTGCAATCCTGCGGCCCGATCACAGGAGCAAACGACCATGGCCACACCAACAGCCCGCCTCGCCTTCTTCAAGCTCAATGTCGCCGATCTCGCCGAGGCGCGCGCCTTCTGGCAGCGCGCTTTCGGCTTCGAACGCGTGGGCGGCTACGACCTGCCCGAATTCGCCGAGGACATCATGGCCATCCCCGACGAAGACGGCGCACCACAGCTGATGCTGGTCCAGAGCAAGCCCGCAGGCGACGTGAGCGTCGGGCCCGGCCATGGTCCACTCGGGCTGGTCTGCCCCGATATCGAAGCCAGCTACGCCCATGCGCTCAACGAAGGGGCCAGCACGCTGATGCCACCCACCGATGTTGGCGGGGTGATGGTCGCGATGCTGGCCTCGCCGCAAGGGCACCAGATCGAGCTGGTGCAGGTGCTTTAGTCGCCCGTCAGGCGGCCCGCGCCCGCGCGTCGATCTGGCCTCCGTTGGCGCGCCCAAGGATGAAGACCAGCAGCGCGATCATCAGCGCCGGCACGGCGGTGATCGTCATGATCGTATCCAGCGGCAGCGCCTCGGCCAGCGCCAGACCGCCCAGGAACGGGAAGACGATCCCGCCGACACGCCCCATCGCCCCGGCCCAGCCGATCCCCGAAGATCGCATCTCCGGCGGATAGGCCAGCGTCGCCAGGTTGTTGATCCCGGTCTGTCCGCCGGTCTGGCAGAAGGTCCACACCACCAGCGCAGTGACAAAAACAATCGCTACCTCGGGCGCCAGGCGGCCGATGCTGAAGATCATCACCGCGTCGACAATAAAGTAGCTGGCGATCAGAACGAACGGATTCACCCGGTCCATCAGCCAGCCCATCACCAGCGTACCGCAGGCACCGCCGATGTAGCCGATGATCATGTAGAAGGCGAAGGTCTCGAGCGCCAAACCCTTGTATTCATAGAGCAAGGTCGGCAGATAGTTCGCCAGAAGCGCGATATTGCCCATCGAGAAGAAGCACATCGCGAACAGCAGCACCGTCTGCGGCAAATAGCGTTTGCCGAACATGGCCAGCGGGCCCAGTGGCGACACTTCCTTCTGCGTGCCGATGTAGAAATACGCGCCCTCGGGCACCTCGGCCTGCGAATCCATCCGCCGGATCATTGCCGCAATGCGAGGATCGGTCGGATTGCGGTTAACCCGATACGAGAGGCTTTCCGGCACAAGCAGCAACAGCGCCATTGCCGCCAGAGGCAATACCCCGCCCAGGATGAAGAAGCCTTCCCAACCGAGCTCGTCGAGCCACCAGGCCGTCATCACGCCGCTCATGATGTTCCCACCCGAGAAGCATACCAGGGCAATCGAAAGGAACAGCGCCCGCCGATGTTTCGGCGTAGTCTCGGACAGAAGCGCGAGGCCCACTGGCAACATAGCGGAAAAGAACACCCCGGAAATGCCACGCAGCCAGGTCAGCATGGTAAAGCCGTTGGAATAGGCAGCCCCTAGCGAAAGGCCACCAAAGCCCAGCAGGCACAGCAACAGCACCGGCTTGCGCCCGATCCGGTCGGCCAGCGGCGGCATGATCAGCGCGCCAACAAACATGCCGATTTGCTGGAAGGTGACCACCGGCGCCATGTCGACCGAGGTTCCGCCCAGCCCCTCCGCGATACGCGGCAGGATCTTGCCGAGAAAATACATGTCGAACCCGTCCAGCAGCAGCAGGGCGGAAACGATGGCAAGGACGAGTACTTCACGCGCGCCGACCGAACGGTTGTCGATAAAGGCCGCGACATCGAATCGAGCGCCCTCTGCTATGCTGGCCATGATCTCTCCCTTTTCTCTCTCGGGAGAGTTACCGGCACACAGCGCTACGTCAACGCGCTATTCCACCGGAACCTGCGGATTGTTGGGCACCAACACCAGTTCTCCCTCTTCAATTCGCACCGAGGCCAGACGCGAAAGCAGGTTCATCCCGATCACGTTGGTCTCGCCCAGCCCCGGCGCAATGATCGCATCGAGACCGCGCGCCGCGACATTACCGAAGCGCAATTCGGCGATCGAGGTAATATGCGCCGCAACCGCGCCATTGGCGGTCTGCATTCGGATCGGCAAGGCACCATCGCGCGGTGAGAGTCCCGCCCGCTCAGCGGTATCCTGTGAGATTGCGGTGAGCGTTGCCCCTGTATCGACGAGAAAGGACGCTTCGTGTCCGTTGATCTGCGCGCGCAGCCAATAATGCCCGTCCGGTGCCAGCGGAACCCGGGTCTCATTACCTTCCACCACCTGCTCGGGCAGACCGATCTCCGGCACTGCCATCGAGAAGCGTGGATCGAGCCGCGAGAGTTGCACTACGACAAGCACCAGCACACCCATCAGCGTCAGCGTGCTGATCGTGCGCAAAAGACGTGCAAAGGCAGGCAGCCCCCGCCTCACCAGCGACCCGGCAATCCCCAGCACCATCGCACCCACGGCCGCCATCAGCAGGCCGGAGCGAGGCAACTCGCGCACCGACAGCGCGATCTGCTCGGAGAGGGCGGACCAGTCCATAGGATACAGATATAGCGCCGACTTAATGAATTACGACTGTCGGGCGATTTGTCTGCGCAATCACGGCGCCTTGCGCGGCACGCTGGCTCGGGCAAGGATCAACGAAAAGCGATCCTCGCTGTCGGTCCAGCGTTCCACCGGGGTCCAGTGTCCGGCCAGCAGGAGGGTGTTGGCGCTGCGCAGATCGAACTTGTGGCTGTTCTCGGTATGGATCGTCTCGCCCGCCCGCATGGTGAACGAACGGCCAGCGACTGTGAACGCAATCTCGGCACGCGCTTCGAGGTGCATCTCGATCCGGGCATAGGTATCGTTCCAGCGCGCCCGGTGGGCGAAAGCGGCGATGGTAATGTCACCGTCCAACTCGCGATTGATGCGTTTGAGCAGGTTACGGTTGAAGGCGGCAGTAACACCGGCGGCATCATCATAGGCCGCAGTCAGCACGTCGATATCCTTGATAAGGTCGACACCGATCAGCAGCAGCGCATCGCCGCCCAGCGTCCGGCGCATCGTGCGCAGCAGGTCCACCGCAGCGCGCGGGACCATGTTGCCGATGGTCGAGCCGGGGAAGAAGCCAAGCTTGGCCATGCCCTGCAAGTCAGGCGGGAGGTTCACCGTGGAGGTGAAATCGGCCTCCACCGGGTGGACGGGCAGTCCGGGAAACTTCGCTGCCAGCGCCGCCGAGGATTCGCGCAGGAAATCCCCGGCAATGTCGATGGGCACATAGGCGCCCGGATCGATCGCATCGAGCAGCAGAGGAGTCTTGACCGAGGAACCCGAACCGAACTCGACCACCGCGCGCCCCGGCCCGATCAGGCCTGCGAAGTCGGTCGCGCGCTCGCGCAGGATTTCGGTCTCGGCGCGGGTGGGATAGTATTCGGGCAGGCGGGTGATGTCCTCGAACAGGCGCGAGCCTTCGTCATCATAGAACCAGCGCGCCGGTATCGCCTTGCGAGAGGAGCCCAAGCCTTCGAGCACATCTGCACGGAAAGCGCGGTCGATGCCATGATCGTCGAGATCGACCAGTCTTATATCGGTCTGCGTAGCCATTATTGGTCCTTTGCCCATTCGTCCTTGGCAAGGCGCAGGCCGGTGAATTGCCAGCGTTGCTGCGGGTAGAAGAAATTGCGGTAGGATGCGCGCGAGTGGCCGCGCACGGTGGCGCAGCTCGCGCCCTTGAGCACCCATTGGCCGGCCATGAATTTGCCGTTGTACTCCCCCACTGCGCCCTCGGCAGGCTGGAAGCGCGGATAGGGCAGATAGCCCGAACGGGTGAACTGCCAGACATCGCCGAACAGCTCTCCTGTCCCCTGCGGCAGCGGGGGCGCCGCCTCATCGAGCTGGTTGCCCGCGCTGGCGGAAAAGGTGCCGCGATTGCCGCCGCTGGTGTCCTGCCCGCGCGCGATAGCTTCCCATTCGAACTCGGTCGGCAGACGCGCGCCTGCCCAGCTCGCAAAAGCGTCGGCCTCATAATAAGAGATATGGGCAACGGGTGCGTCGGGATTGCGCTGCTGCCAGCCGCTATGTGTGAAATGCTCATCATCGCGCCAGTAAAGCGGCGCGGCAATGCCCTTGCGCTGCACCCAGGCCCAGCCGTCCGACAGCCACAGCGAGGCGGTGCGGTAACCGCCATCGTCGATAAAGGCCTGCCATTCGCCATTGGTTACCAACCGCCGCGACAGCGCGAACGGTTCGAGCATCACTCGGTGATCCGGCCCTTCGTTGTCGAAAGCGAAGCCCTCCTCCTGATGCCCGACACGGGCAATGCCGCCGGGATGGGTGAGCCAGTCATCGGTCCTTCGAGACGGGCTCTCAGCCTGCGGGTTCGATTCTTCCAGAGAACGAACGGAGCTGCCTCCATCTCGAAGGCCCCACATGGCCGGTCCAAGCGGATTGGAGAACAGCGCGTGCTTGATGTCGGTCAGCAACAGTTCGATGTGCTGCTGCTCGTGCGCGAGACCCAGCTCGATAAGGTCCGCATATTCGGGCCGGTCGAGCAGGTCCTCCATCGTCGCATCGACATCGGCGCGCCATTCGCAGATCTGCGCCAGCGTGGGGCGCGACAGCATTCCGCGCCGCTTGCGCAGCAGACGCTCGCCCTCGGCCTCGTAATAGGAGTTGAACAGGAACGGCCAGGACGCGTCGAACAGTTCATAACCGGCCAGATGGTCGCGCAGGAGGAAGGTCTCCCAAAACCATGTGACATGGGCAGCATGCCACTTGGCGGGCGAGGCATCGGGCATCGACTGGATCGTGGCATCGGCCTCGCTCAGCGGGGCAAGCACAGCTTCGGTGAGCGCGCGGGTGGCGCGATAACGCTCTGCCAGCGTGCTGTCGGGTGCAAAAAGGGGACGGGGGGTGGCTGCGGCCAAGACCCTCTCCTCGTGGTGTCGCTGTGATGGCCCCCACGGCCCGGCTGGCCGAAAGTTTCCACCGGGAGAAAACCACCAGTGCCGCATTTGTTCCGCAAAAGTTAACAAAAAAGGGCCGGCGAGTTTCCTCGCCAGCCCTTCTAAGTGTCTATGTTTACGGCTCTATGTCAGGCCGCGTCGCGCTGGCGCTCGGTCAGCTCGAGGTTGAGCATTTCGGCCAAGGTAAAGGCCAGCTCCAGCGACTGCGCGGCGTTGAGGCGCGGGTCGCAGTGTGTGTGATAACGATCAGCCAGGCCCTCGTCGGTGATCGCCACGGCGCCGCCGGTGCATTCGGTGACGTCCTGCCCGGTCATCTCGACGTGAATGCCGCCAGCGTGCGTGCCCTCAGCGCGGTGGACGGCAAAGAAGCCCTTCACCTCGGAGAGGATGCGCTCGAACGGACGCGTCTTGTAGCCCGAATCGGACTTCACGACATTGCCGTGCATCGGGTCGCAGCTCCACACCACCGGATGGCCCTCGCGCGCGACGGCGCGGACCAGCGGGGGAAGTCCTGCTTCCACCTTCTCGTGGCCGAAGCGGCTGATCAGCGTGATGCGCCCGGCTTCACGGCCTGGGTTCAACGTGTCGAGCATGGCCAGCAGCGCATCGGGCTCAAGGCTCGGCCCGCACTTCACGCCGATGGGATTGTTCACGCCGCGCAGGAATTCGACATGCGCCGAATCGATGAAGCGGGTGCGGTCGCCGATCCACAGCATGTGCGCCGAACAGTCGAACCACTCGCCGGTCAGCGAATCCTGCCGGGTCAGCGCCTGCTCGTAAGGGAGCAACAGTGCCTCGTGGCTGGTGTAGAAGCTCGCCGCCTTGAGCGCGGGCTCGTTCTCGGTGTCGATGCCGCAAGCTTCCATGAAGTCGAGCGCTTCGCCGATGCGGTCGGCAATCGACTGGTACTGGTCGGCCCAGGGGCTGCGGCCCATGAAGTCGAGCGTCCAGCGGTGCACCTGACGCAGGTTGGCATAGCCGCCGCCCGCGAAGGCGCGCAGCAGGTTCAGCGTCGCCGCCGACTGGCTGTAGGCGCGGATCATGCGCTCGGGATCGTTGGCGCGGCTTTCCACGCCGAAGTCGATCCCGTTGATGATGTCGCCGAAGTAGCTCGGTGCGGTCACATCGCCCTGCGTTTCGGTCGGCGCGCTGCGCGGCTTGGCGAACTGCCCGGCCATGCGGCCCACCTTCACCACCGGCATCTTGCTGGCGAAGGTCAGCACCGCCGCCATCTGCAGGATCACGCGGAAGGTGTCGCGAATGTTGTTCGGGCTGAATTCGGCAAAGCTCTCGGCACAGTCGCCGCCTTGCAGCAGGAAGGCTTCGCCCGCCGCCGCCTTGCCCAGCTCGGCCTTCAGCGCGCGCGCTTCGCCCGCAAAGACGAGCGGGGGATATCCGGCCAGAGTCTGCTCGGCAGCGGCCAGCGCCGCCTGATCCTCGTAATGCGGGATATGCTTCGCTGTGAAGCGGTCACCGCGCCAGCTCTCGGGGGTCCAGTTGTGTGCCACGTGTCTTTCCTGCCAATGCCGTCCTCGCGCCCGGCATGCGCTAACAATTCAAACAAATTGTGCGAGGAAGCCTCTGCCATAGGCCCGCAAGAGCCCGGTGGCAAAGGTTACATGCGATACGACGGGCCGCTGACGCCGCAAATATACGATGACTGTAAGCGGCCCGCTCGTTCGTGCCTGCCCTCAGCGGCCCGCAGGCGCGGCGCTGGTGGCAGGCATGACCGTCACCTTAAACCCGCCATGGGTGACCAGATACCGCTCCGCCAGCGCCTGAATTTCCTCGGGCGTCGCCTCGGCATAGTCGCTCCACAGCGTGTTAAGTGCCAACAGCCGCTGCGGATCGAAGGTCGCCCCTTCAAGCTGGTTGAGCCAGAAGGTGTGCCCGGTCTGCGCGCGGCTGATATATTGCTTCACCGGCTCGACCACGCGCTCCAGTTCGTCGGCGGTCGGGCCGTTGGTGGCAAGATCGCGGGCGATGGCCTGCGCCTCCTCGAAGAAGCCCGGGACCTGCGAGGGCTCGATCTGCACCAGCGCGAAGATCATGCCGCCGGTGTCCATGTCCTTGGGCCAGGTCGAGTTGACGATCGGCGAATAGGCCGCGCCCATCCGCTCGCGCAGGTTGTCGAGCAGGCGGATCGAGTAGATCCGACCGAGCAGGTCGAGCTTGCGGCTCTCGGGCAGGCCCGCAGAGCCACCGCCGGTGGGCCATGCGATCACCGCCGCCGCCTGATCGGCGTCGCCGTCGTGGGTGAGCACCAGCGGCTCGGCATTGGCTTCGGGGAAGCTGACCGGACGGCTGGCTACCTCGGCCGGCAGCGCCGGACGCGGTGCCAAGGCGCCGAAGGTGCGTGATAGCGCGGCGACGGTCGCCTCGCGGTCGATATCGCCGAACACGTCGACCTCGACCGGGCCTTGGGCGAGCAGGCGCTCCCACACGGCGCGGAACTGCTCGGGCGTCACTGCCGCGATTTCGTCCGCGTCGGCCGTGGCAAAGCGCGGGTCGAGGTTGCGCAGCAGCCAGTCGAGATCGCGGTTAAGCACGCCCGAGGGATCGGCAGCATAGCTGTCGTAGGCGAGCCGCATGCTGGCCTTGGCGCGCGCCAGCGGCGCCTCGTCCCAGCTCGGCATGGCGAGCTTGGCGGCGAAAAGATAGAGCTGGTCGGCAAGGTCTTCCTGCCGCGTCGCCCCCTCGAACACGAAGGTGCCATCCTCGATCCGGAACTGGAAGCCGAGCTTGCGGCCCGAAGCCAGCTTGTCGAGATCGTTCTGGCCGAGCGGGCCGATGCCCGAATTGATCAGCGCCATCTGGCCAAGCTGGGCATAGGCCGCCTCATCCTCATTGAAGCCGCGCCAGCCCGCGCCAAACCGCACGCGCACGGTCACCCGGCCCGGCTCGTTGTCGCGCGAGAACAACATTGCGCGTACGCCGTTTTCAAAAGCCAGCGCCTCGGTGTCGAACACGCCAAGCTCGGCGCGCTGCACCGGCGGGGCCGGTTCGCCGATGGCGGGCAGGTCGGCAAAGTCGATGGTCGAACCGTCGTCGCGCGCCACGCTGCTTGCCTCAACCGGCGCGGCGAGCGCCTCGCGCAGCTGCTCGGCGGTGGCCTCCCCCGCCTGCGGGGTGAGCATGACCGCGCGCACCACGTCGCCTTCGAACAGGCCGCGCGTGGCCTCAAGCAACCGGTCGGGCGTGAAGCGGTCCTTCATCGAGCGGAACACATCAAGGAAGGTCTGCGGCGAAGCGACCGCCTCGCGAATCTCCACCGCGCCCACCAGCGTATCGGCCAGCTGGCTGCCCGCCTGAATGCGCGCCTGCTCGACGCCGTTGACGAACGAAATGTCGAAATCGGCGACCACGCGGTCGATCTCCGCCTGGCTCGGCGGTTCGGCCAGCGCGTCAGCGATCACGCTGCGCACGTCGGCGAGCGCGGCCTTCCAGTCCTCATCGAGCGGGGCCAGCGAGACATAGGTGCCATCGACCGAGCGCGCGACCTTCTGCCGCGAGACCTGTGCATAGAGGAAGTGTCCGCCCGCCCGCGCGCGGTTCTCCAGCCGCCGGTTGACGATGCCCGCCGCCAGTTGCTTGAGCAGCACGCCGCGATTGTATTCGATGTTGTCGGTCACCTGCACCCAGGGCCGCATGATCGCATAGTTGACCGCGCGGGCCTGCCCAGGCTCGACGATCACCGCAGCTTCACCCACCGGCACGCCGTCGGCCCCTGGCAGGGCATTGGCGGGTGCGACCGGATCGCCGAAGTCGGGCGCTGGTGCGGGCTTGCCGGGCACCTTCCAGTCGCTGAACTCACGCTCGATCAGCGCGGCGAGCACTTGCGGATCGGCATCGGCCACCAGCACCACCACCGCGTTTTCTGGGCGATACCAGCGCTGATGAAACGCGCGCACACTTTCCTGCGTTGCGCCCTGCAAAGTTTCGAGAGTTCCGATCGGGTTGCGCTGAGACAGGCGCTGTCCGGCAAAGAACGTGTTCTGCGTAGCCTCGCCGATGCGGCGGTTTGCGCCCGCGCCATCGCGCATTTCGGCGAGCACGATGGGCAAGTCGGCGACGAGATTCTCGCTGCTGAGCGTGGGTGCCTCGATCATGCCGGCAAACAGCCGCACGCTGTCCGAAAGCTTGGCGCGGTCGGCATTGGGCAGGTCGAGCTTGTAGACCGTCTGCGTCGGGCCGGTCGAGGCATTGGTATCGGCCCCGAGGCTTGCGCCGAGACGCTGGAAGTAGGGGATAGCCTCGCCCGGCCCGAAGTCGCGCGACTGGCGGAAGGTCATGTGTTCGAGCAGGTGGGCAAAGCCGCGTTCGCTGTCCTCTTCGTTCAGCGAACCGGCATCGATGGCGACGCGGAAGCTCGCCTGGCAGGGCGGCACGCCGTTTTCGCGCACGGCATAGCGCACGCCGTTCGGCAGTTCGCCCATCAGCCATTCGTCGTCGACGGGTATGTCGGTACTGCGGAAAATCCACGGATCGTCGGGCCGCGCATACTTGGGCGCGTCCTCGCCGGGGATCGCCTGGATCGTGCAGGTGGCCGCAACCTGAGCTTGCGCCGCCGTCGGAGCGAGCAGCGGAGCAAGTAAGGCGAACGGGGCGAGAGCGCGGACACTGCGCGAAAGTAAGCTCATGCCGGGGTCCTAAACGACAATCCGATGAAGGGACAGTGAACGCACGCATGGCGCCCCGCAGCAAGCCCGGTACCATCCCTTGTCGTCGCCCTGCCCTGCTCCTACATCCAGCCCCATGTTCATCGAGACCGAAACCACGCCCAACCCCGCCACGCTCAAGTTCCTGCCCGGACGCGCGGTGATGCCCTCTGGAACGCGCGACTTCGCCAGCCCCGAAGATGCCGAAGCCTCGCCGCTGGCCGCTGCGCTGTTCGATTCGGGCGATGTGACAGGCGTGTTCTTCGGCTCGGACTTCGTATCCGTCACCGCAGCTCCGGGTGCCGACTGGTCGGCGCTGAAGCCGCAGGTCGTGGCCGTGCTGCTCGACCACTTCGTGAGCCAGGCCCCGTTGTTCACCGGCGGCGATGCCAGCGGATTTTCCGTACCCGCCGAGGACGAGGCCGAGATGCTGGGCGACGATGAAGGCACCGAAGAGGTGGTCGCGCAAATCAAGGAACTGATCGAGACCCGCGTGCGCCCGGCCGTGGCGGGCGACGGCGGCGATATTCGCTATCGCGGCTTCCGCAGCGGGGTCGTCTACCTCCAGATGCAGGGTGCCTGCTCGGGCTGCCCCAGCTCGACCGCCACGCTCAAGCACGGGATCGAGGGGCTGCTCAAGCACTACGTGCCCGAAGTGACCGAAGTGAGGGCCGCCTGATGCACGAGCCGCTGCCTGATGCCGCGCTGGATCAGCTATTCCGCGAGGCGCGCACCTATCAATGGTTCGATGGCCGCGAGGTGACCGACAGCCAGCTGGCTGCGATCTGGGACCTCATGAAGATGGGGCCGACCTCGATGAACCAGCTCCCGGCCCGGATCGTGTGGTGCAAATCGGACGAAGCCAAGGCGAGGCTCGCCGGCCATGCTTTTGAAGGCAACGTCGAGAAGATCAAGCAGGCCCCGGTCTGCGCGATCATCGCCATGGACGAAGAATTTCACGAGCACCTGCCGCGCTTCGCCCCGCATATGGACAACCCAAAAGCTGCCTTCGCGGGCGAGGAAAAGCGCGCAGCGCGCAAGACCTCAGCCTTCCGCAACGGCACTTTGCAGGGCGGCTATTTCATCATGGCCGCCCGCGCGCTGGGTCTCGACTGCGGGCCGATGTCGGGGTTCGACAACGAGGCCGTCGATGCCGACTTCTTTGCCGACGAACCCGCCTGGAAGAGCAACTTCATCTGCTCGGTAGGCTATGGCGATCCTGAAAAAGTGTTCCCTAGAGCGCCCCGCCCTTCATTCGAGGACTTCAATCGCCTGCTGTAATCCGTAAGAAGAGCGGGTGACTACTCTGGCTATAGAATGCGCGACCGAGGCCTGTTCGGTCGCCCTGTTTGATGATGGCGAACTGGTCGATGGCCGCTTCGAGGCGATCGGGCGTGGGCATGCCGAGCGTCTCGTGCCAATGATCGCGCAGCTTCCCGACAAGGGCCGAGCCCAGCGCATCGTCGTATCGCTTGGTCCCGGCAGCTTTACCGGTGTGCGCATCGGCCTTGCCGCCGCGCGCGCGCTGGGCCTGGCCTGGGGTGCCGAGGTGCTCGGCTATCCGACGCTTACGCTGATCGCAGCAATGGCGCGCGCGAAGCATCGTGGTAAGGCCGTCACCGTGTGCATGAATGGCGGCCATGGCGAGTGGTTCTTGCAGAACTTCGCCGGTGGTGGCGAGGCTGAGGACAATGTGCGCTCCCTCTCGCCAGCAGAGGCTGCGCTCGCCTGCCGCCATGCTACTCTCGCTGGCAACCGTGCGGGCGCTCTGGCCGACCAACTCGGCGATGGCCGCAGTGCGCTCGACCTCCTGCCTGATGCGCGTTGTGCACGTCTGCTTGCGGAAATTCAGCTCACCCCGAAGCTCGCTCCAGTTTATGGTCGCGCGCCCGATGCTCGCTTGCCCCAGGCCAGAGCATGATAGACGAATCGCTCGACGCCATCATGCACGTGATGGAACAGGCCTTCGACCCGGCCTATGGCGAGGCGTGGAACCGTCGGCAGGTTGGCGATGCGCTGATGCTGCCAAACACCCATTGCGTGGTCGTCGGGGCCGAGCCCGCCAGTCCCTTGCGCGAACCGGGCGATGCTGCCGGCTTTGCCTTGTTAAGGCACGCGGCGGATGAAGAAGAACTGCTGTTGCTCGCAGTATCGCCGCAGCATCGCCGCAGAGGCGTCGGTCGTCGTTTACTCGTACAGGCGATGCTTGACGCGCGCGCGCGCGGATCGGCGTACCTGTTTCTCGAAATGCGTGACGGCAATCCCGCCGAATTTCTTTATCGCGAGTTCGGTTTCGAACAGATCGGACGTCGTCCTGGCTATTATCGCGGTGCCGCCGATGGTCCGATCGACGCGGTAACTTTCGCCAAACGCCTATAACGCTCGGCATTAAAGTAAACGTTTTCTAAAACGGGCGGGAACATTCCGCCGCTCTTGCCATTTCCTTTTTGTTGCGACATAGCCCTTGCCTTTGCCGAAATGTAAAATAATTAGGCACAGCATCGGTCGCAGATTTGAGGAATATATGGATACAAATACTAACGAAAACCGCGAAATGCTCATTACACTTGCCGCCGATATCGTTACGGCGCATGTCGCCAACAATTCGGTCGAAGTGAGCGATGTTCCGGTTCTGATCGAAAGCGTCTATGGCGCACTTGCCAAGCTTGGTCATGAAACTGTCGAAGAAGCGAAGCCCGAACCGGCCGTTTCAATCCGCGCTTCGATCAAGCCCGACTATCTGATCTGCCTGGAAGACGGCAAGAAGATGAAGATGCTCAAGCGGCACCTGAAAACCGCCTACAACATGACCCCGGAAGAGTATCGCGAACGTTGGAACCTGCCCGCGGACTATCCGATGGTTGCTCCGAACTACGCCGAGACGCGCCGCGAACTGGCCAAGAAGATCGGACTTGGTCGCAAGCCTGGCCAGCGCCGGGGCCGTCGCAAAGCGACAACGTGAGCCGCGTTTGACTGTCGCTGGAAGAAAATCCGGCACATACTTGAGCACCGCGCCCCGGCCCCCTATGGTCCGGGGCGTGTGCATTTCTGCCTGACTGAAAGAGGTCGCCCTCGTGCCCCAGACCATCGATCTCGAAGCCCTCTGCGCCGAGCGCGGCCTTCGCATCACCGACCAGCGCCGCGTTATCGCGAAGGTGCTGTCGGAAAGCTCGGACCATCCCGACGTCGAGGCGCTGCACGCGCGCGCCTCTGCCATCGATCCCAAGATTTCGATCGCCACGGTCTATCGCACCGTGCGCCTGTTCGAAGAGGCGGGCATCCTCGACCGGCACGACTTCGGCGATGGCCGCTCACGCTATGAACCCGTGCCCGAGGCGCATCACGATCACCTGATCGACGTCGAGACGGGCAAGGTCGTCGAATTCGTCGATCCCGAGCTGGAAGCGCTGCAGAAGCAGATCGCCGAGAAGCTGGGCTATCGCCTCGTCGATCACCGCATGGAGCTTTACGGCGTGCGGATCGACCGCGACGAGAAGACCTGAGCGACGGCGCGCGCATGAAGCCCGATCGCGCCGCCATCGCCGCCGGCGCGAGGCCGCATATTTCGCCGCTAGGCTGGGCGCGCATCGGGCTGCGGGCGCTTGCGCTGTTGCTGGCATTGCTGGTCTGCGTGCCGTTGCATTATCTGTGGCGGATCACCGCCTATGGCTCGCCCTTTCCCAAGCTGTTCCTCTATCTCGCGGCGCGAATTTGCGGCGCGCGGGTGAAGCGGCGCGGCACGGCGCTGCGGCGCGACGTGGTGTTCTTGGCCAACCATGTCTCGTGGATCGACATTCTCGCGCTGGCGGGCGCGAGCGGCACTGCCTTTGTCGCCAAGGCCGAGTTACACAAGACCCCGGTGGTGGGCTGGCTCGCGGGGCTGAACCGCACCGTCTATGTCCAGCGCGAGGCGCGGATGGATGTGGCCGACCAGATCAACGCCGTGCGCGAGGCGCTGATGGACAACTGGTCGGTGACTATCTTTCCCGAGGGCACCACTACCGACGGCCAGTCGCTCCTCCCGTTCAAGACCTCGATGCTCAAGATGCTCGAACCGCCGCCGCCGGGGGTCTTCGTGCAGCCGGTCTTTATAGACTACGCCGCGGTGGGCGAAGAGATCGGCTGGATCGGGGACGAATCGGGCCTGAACAATGCCTTGCGCCTGTTGTCGCGCCCCGGCTCGTTCCGGGTGGAACTGCACTTCCTTGAACCCTTCGCGCCCGAAGACCATGGCAAGGGCGGACGAAAGCTGATCGCGGCCAAGGCGCGCGAAATGATCGAGGCCGAGCTGGCCCGCGCGCTCGGCAAGCCACCGCGCCACTTTGCCCACGATGTGGCGCCGGTACGCTACAAGAAAAAAGAGACGCCCGACGACCCGCCGACCTGACTTTCACCGCCAGCGTTTTTCCTGTATCGGCCGCCTTCTCATGAAACCGACCACCACACCAAAGACCTACCGGGTCAAAAGCTTCGGCTGCCAGATGAACGTCTACGATGGCGAGCGCATGGGCGAACTGCTCGAAGCGCAGGGCATCACGCCCGCGCCCGAAGGCGAGGACGCCGACCTCGTCGTGCTCAACACCTGCCACATCCGCGAGAAGGCCACCGAGAAGGTCTATTCGGACATCGGTCGTCTCGTGAAATCCGGCGAAGAGGCGGGCAAGAAACCAATGATCGCGGTCGCGGGCTGCGTCGCGCAGGCCGAGGGCGAGGAGATCATGGCGCGCGCTCCGGCGGTCGGCATGGTAGTCGGCCCGCAGGCCTATCACCGGCTGGGCGATATGGTGAAGGATGCCGCTGCGGGCCGTCGCGGCACCGACACCGACATGCCCGAGGACGCCAAGTTCGCGGCCCTTCCCGCCCGTCGCAAGGTGGCCGCCACGGCCTTCCTCACGGTGCAGGAAGGCTGCGACAAGTTCTGCACCTATTGCGTGGTGCCCTATACGCGCGGCGCGGAAATTTCCCG
Source organism: Aurantiacibacter flavus (assembly GCF_039710615.1). Lineage (NCBI taxonomy): Bacteria > Pseudomonadati > Pseudomonadota > Alphaproteobacteria > Sphingomonadales > Erythrobacteraceae > Aurantiacibacter > Aurantiacibacter flavus. The sequence goes on along the minus strand of NZ_JBDLBR010000001.1, from coordinate 313,904 downwards.
CCCGTACAGCGACTTGCTGCGCGAGGCAGAGAAGCTGGTCGAAGCGGGCGCGCGCGAGCTTACGCTGCTCGGCCAGAACGTCAATGCGTGGAGCGGTGAGAACGACAAGGGCCGCGCCATCGGGCTCGACGGGCTGATCCGCGCGCTGGCCGCGCTGCCCGACCTGCACCGCATTCGCTACACCACCAGCCACCCCAACGACATGACCGAGGGCCTGATCGCCGCCCATGGCGAGGTCGAAAAGCTCATGCCTTACCTGCATCTGCCAGTGCAGTCCGGCTCGGACCGGGTGCTGAAAGCGATGAACCGCAGTCACACGGCGGAAAGCTATCTCAAGCTGCTCGACCGGTTCCGCGCGGTGCGGCCCGATATTGCGCTCTCGGGCGACTTCATCGTCGGCTTCCCCGGCGAGACCGAGGCCGAGTTCGAAGAGACGCTCGCACTGGTCGACGAGGTCAAATACGCCGCTGCCTTCAGCTTCAAGTATTCGCCCCGCCCCGGCACCCCCGCCGCGAGCATGGACGGCCAGATTGCCCCGCAAGTGATGGACGAGCGGCTCCAGCGTTTGCAGGCTGCGCTTAATCGGCACCAGCTTGCCTTCAACGAGGCCTCCGTCGGCAAGACCTGCACAGTGCTGATCGAGCGCAAGGGCAAGCACCCCGGCCAATGGCTCGGCAAGTCGCCGTGGCTGCAATCGGTCTTCTTCGAAGGCGACTGCGCGATGGGCGATCTGGTCGAGGTCGAGCTGGTGCAGGCTGGGCCGAATTCACTGGCGGGGCAATTGGTGACGAAAGTCCCTGCTTGAGCGATTTTCTTGCCCGCCTGGAAGCCACCTTTGGCAATTGCCTGCCAGAGGCGCTGTTCAACAATTTCGACTATTCCCTCCGTTTCGAACTTGCGCAGGGTGGCGACTGGCCGACACGCATCTTGCAGGCGTGCAGCCGCGCTCGTACAATTCTGGACAATCTCCCGACCGCTGACGATGAGTGGTAGGTGGTATTTGCCAGCTATGGCGATGACATTGCCAATAGTCTTGACGGATTCGAACCAGATCTGCTCCGAATCTATGGTTGCGGTTCAGATCAGATACGCGTGCTGGGCGAGATTCGCATAGACGGCGAGTTTCAGAGGAGCCTGATTGCGCTCTCTCCACCACCCTCGGTCAGCGCGTGCCTACTTTCAGCCCTTGGCGGCGACTGTTCAATGCTTGTTAGCCCACTCCCCGCGTCGCCTTACCTGATAGATTGGCAACGCGAGATCATCGTCTTTCCCTATGATGATCGGGGTATGGATGTGGTGGCTACCTCCCGGGCGACCCTGCAATCCAGCTACGATCTTTTCCGGGATTGGCTGCTGGACCACGACCGGCCTCGGATGGACAGAACCTTCGGCTGACCTGCACCACTCAAGGCATTTCCATGACTTTCCACCGCCTTCCACAGGCGGCGCGCTTGTCTGCGCCCGGACTCTGCCTATTCTCATAAGAACCAGAGAAGAAAGGACTCGATGGCCCGCAAAGCTCACCGTGGCACCAGTGCCGGACGCGCTGCCGCGATCGCCCACCCCGAAGACCGCCGCGACGCGTCGCGCCGCGCCCGCATCGAGGTGATTTTCGACGAACAGGCCGCGCTCGGCATGTTGTTCGGCGAGTTCGATGCCAACCTCGTTCATATCGAGAACCGGCTGGGCGTGTTCATCGCCGCCAGAGGCGACCGTGTGGTGATCGAAGGGGCCGAAGACGAAGTGGCAAGAGCCCGTGACGTCCTTTTGAAAATGCATGAGAAACTTTTACAAGGCGAAGAGATGGACGCAGGTGCCATCGAAGCGCTGATCGCGATGAGCAACGAGCCCACGCTCGAAGGCATTATCACCGGCGATGCCAAGGCCCCGCCGATCATGATCCGCACGCGCAAGAAGACGATCACCCCGCGCAGCGCGATGCAGGGCGACTATATGCGCCAGCTCGCCAGCCGCGACATCATCTTCGCGCTCGGCCCGGCAGGCACCGGCAAGACCTATCTCGCCGTGGCGCAGGCGGTTTCGCAACTTATCACGGGCTCTGTGCAACGGCTAATCCTGAGCCGCCCCGCTGTTGAGGCGGGCGAGAAACTCGGCTTCCTGCCCGGCGACATGAAGGACAAGGTCGATCCCTATCTGCGCCCGCTGTATGATGCACTGTTCGACTGCATGCCTCCCGAACAGGTCGAGCGAAGGATCGCCTCCGGCGAAATCGAGATCGCGCCCATCGCCTTCATGCGCGGGCGCACTCTGGCCGATGCCTTCGTTATTCTCGACGAGGCGCAGAACACCACGCGCGAGCAGATGAAGATGTTTCTCACCCGCTTCGGCCAGAACAGCCGGATGGTGATCTGTGGCGACCCGCGCCAGGTCGATATCCCCGGCGGTGATCGCATGAGCGGCCTTGCCGACGCAGTCGAGCGGCTGGAAGGTGTCGAGGGGATTGGCGTAATCCGCTTTGGCGCGGCCGACGTGGTTAGACACCCGATTGTGGGGCGGATTGTCGAAGCCTACGAGGGACCTGACGCCTGATTGCCGCCCAATCCCCACCCACGCTCATCCTAAGTTTGTCGAAGGGTTGTTCTTTCTCTTAGGCGGGCGTGACGAAATAGCAGTCCTTCGACAGGCTCAGGACGAGCGGAGTTTTATTACTTGGACCTCGAAATCGACACCGAAGGCTGGCCGGAGGGCCAATGGGAGGCGCTTGCCGAGCGCTCGGCCGAGGCGGCTTGCGAAGTCGCGCCGGAACTTGCCAACCCGCGCCTTGTCGCAAGCCTCATCTTCACCTCGGACGAGGAAGTCCACGAGCTCAACCGGGAGTGGCGCAAGCGCGACAAGCCGACCAACGTGCTATCGTTCCCGATGCTCGAACGCGAGGATCTCGTCCATCTCAGCCCCGATGGCCCGCCCGAGATGCTGGGCGATCTGGCTCTCGCCCATGGCGTCTGCGCGCGCGAGGCGGCGGAAAAGGGCATTGCGCTCGCAGACCACGCAGCGCACCTGATTATCCACGGCCTGCTCCATCTTGCAGGCCACGATCACGAAATATCCGACGCCGATGCCGAGGAAATGGAGGCGCTTGAAGTCAAGGCGCTTGCACTACTGGCCATTGCAGACCCATATGCAGGCGATCATCAATGACACAGGGACATAACGACAGGGCTATGCCCGAACCCGGACAAAGCGAAAAGTCTCCTGCGGGAGACGAGGACAGTAGTAGCAGCGGCGGCCTGTGGGGGGCGCTGCGCTCCCTGTTCGACAATGGCACCGACACCAGCCTCAGGGCCCAGATCGAAGAGGCCATCGACGATCACGAGGACGAGAACGGCCGTGGCGAGAACGTGGCCGGCAAAGGCGATCTTTCAGCGGTCGAGCTGGTCATGCTCAGGAACCTGCTGCACTTTTCCGAGCACGACGCCGACGATGTCGCCATCCCCCGCTCCGAGATCATCGCCGTTCCCGCCGAAGCGAGCTGGAACGACATGGTCGCGCAGTTCGCCGAACATGGCGTCTCGCGGATGCCCGTTTACCGCGAGAAGCTCGACGATGTCATCGGCATGATGCACATCAAGGACGTGTTCTCCTATCTCGCCAGCGGCGCGCCCCCGCCTGCCGACTGGACAAGCATGATGCGCGAGCCGCTCTATGTCCCGCAGTCGCGCGGCGCGCTCGACGTGCTGGCCGACATGCGCGCGCGGCGCACCCATCTCGCCATCGTGCTGGACGAGTTCTCGGGCACCGATGGGATCATCACCATCGAAGACCTGGTCGAGGAAATCATCGGTGAGATCGAGGACGAGCACGACGACGAACGGGTCGAGCAGGTGGTGAGGCTGGAAGACGGCCTGTGGGATTGCGATGCCCGCGCCGAGCTGGACGACGTGGCCGAACTGGTGGGCGACCGGCGCCTCGCCGAAATCGAGGAATCTGTGGATACGCTTGGCGGCCTCGCCTTCATCCTGGCCGAACAGGTGCCGCAACCGGGCACCGTACTCGAACACCCCACCGGCTGGCGCATAGAGGTGACAGAGGGTGACGAGACCCATGTAACACGCCTGCGACTGCACGCCCCGGGTCCGGAAACCGAGAACAGCGCGGACGAATAGACTCCGACTGTCAAGTTTTGCGCAACACTATAGGCAAAATGCTGCAGGTGCGATATGGGGTCGACCTGGGAGAGAGTGAGCGATTAAGAAAGGCCCTATGCGTCGCCTTCCCCCATTGCGCGCCCTTGAGGCGTTCGTTCGGACTGTGCGGCTTGGCTCCGCACGTGCAGCGGCGACCGAGCTTGGACTGAGCCCCTCGGCGCTTTCACGCCGCATCGCCAGTCTGGAGGATTTCACCGGGCGCAAGATGTTCAGCCGCCAAGGTCAGGCTATGCGGCTGACCGAAGAGGGCCGCCAGTTCTACGACAAAGTCTCCCCTCACCTCGAAGCGCTGGCAACAGCGGTGGAGGCGCAGTCGGAAAACCTGCAACTTATGCGGCTGCGGCTGGGCGTGACGCCGCTGTTCGGCACCCAGCGGCTGTTCCCGCGTCTGCCCGAACTGCGCCGCCTGCACCCGCGCCTGCACCTCGATATCGACACCAGCCCCAACCAGCTCAGCCGCGTGGGCGATACGCTCGACGCCGTGATCGGCCTGGTCAGCGAGCCGGACCCGTCGTTCCATTCGGTCAAGCTCGATCAGAACACGATCCACGCCATTGCCAGTCGCGAGCTGGTGGAGCAGATCGGCCCTGTCCCCGACGAGAAAGTGCTGAGCGAGCAGACCTTCCTGGTCCACACCGACATGCACCTCAGCTTCGATGCGTGGAAGACCGCCATCGGGATGGAGAACCTGCAGCCGATGGCGGTCGATCATTATGATTCGGGCCAGCTCATCCTTGAGGCCGCCGCACAAGGCTTGGGCATCGCGGTGATGCATGACGATCACCTTGCCCGGAACAACGATCCCCGGCTTGCCAAACTTTACGACATTCAGGTGCCCAGCCCCTATTCCTACTGTTTCCTATGCCGCCCGGCAGATCTGGCGCTGCGCCCGGTCCGGCTGTTTCACGACTGGCTCGTCGGCGCCGGGCTTTAGTCGGTCGCAACACCCTTTCGAAACGTAACGAAATCGGGCAGGATCGCCTTCACCATTCAAAAGGGGAGAGACCATGAAACTGAAGACCGTGCTGCTGGCAGCAACCCTGGGCCTTGCCGCCATGCCGTTTGCCGCGCAGGCGCAAATGCGCGCGCTGTCCGATCCGGTGGTGCCGCACCCCGATCCCGAAAGCCTGTTCACCAGCGACGATCCGCTGCTTCACCGCAATAAGCAGGCCGCGCTGCACATCCAGCGCAACCTCCTCAAATGCAATGAGTGGAGCCGTGCGGGCGAATGGCTGACCGATGCCTATATCCAGCACAATCCGGTCGCGGCATCGGGACTGGATAATGTAATTTACTATTTCACCGAAGTGGCCAAGAGCCAGGCGCTCGACCCGTGCCCTGCTCTTTCGCCCGAAGATCCGAACGGCGTGGTCGCGGTGCAGGCCGAGGGTGACTATGTGACGATCCTCACGCGCCGGATCGTGCCCTATGCCGACGATCCCTCGCAGACCTACACCACCACCTGGTTCGACACCTGGCGTTTCGTCGACGGCAAGGCGGATGAGCACTGGGACCCGGCTACCCTGCCCACCACCGCGCCCCCGCAAGCGGCCACGCTCACGCCCGAGGCCGCCGCGCAGCAGCTCGCTGACCGCAGCGCGATCGAGGAGCTGATGTGGAACTATGTCCGCGCGATCGATACCTGGGATGCCGACGCCTATGTGGAGGTGTTCACCCCGAACGGTGCCTTTGGCGAGACCACGGGCCGCGAGGCGCTACACGAGATGGTGACATCGATGGAGGCCGGACGGGCCGAACGCGCCGCCAAGGGCGAGGCCGTGCCGCCACTCCACCACGTGATGAGCAACCAGACCATCGACTTCGTCAGCCCCACCCGCGCGGTGGTAAACTACTACTGGCAGACGGTTTCGCGCGGCTCGCCGGGCGGCCCGCGCCCTGAGATGCTGGCGCAAGGCTGGGGCCGTGACGAAGTCGTGAAGCAGGGCGACACGTGGCTGATCGAGAGCCGCAATGTTGCCCCTGATGCGGAAACGGACTGAGCGAAAGGCACTCAGCACAAAAACAAAGGGGCGCCCCGCGAGGCGCCCCTTTTTTGGTCATGCCGCTTGTAGCGGTCCGATCAGGCGACGGTCGCCTTCACGATCACTCCGGGCTCGCGCGGCGGTTCGCCCACAGGCAGCACGTCGACATGCTCCATGCCTTCGATCACTTCGCCCCAGACAGTGTATTGGCGATCAAGGAACCGGGCATCGTCGTTGCAGATAAAGAACTGCGAGTTGGCCGAATTCGGGTCGTTGGTCCGCGCCATCGAGCACACGCCGCGCTTGTGCGGAGCGTCGGAGAATTCCTGCTCAAGGTTGGGCTTGTCGGAGCCCGACATGCCGGTGCCGGTCGGATCGCCGCCCTGCGCCATGAAGTTCGGGATCACGCGGTGGAACACCACGCCATCGTAGAAGCCTTCCTTGGCCAGCTCGGTGATGCGGGCAACGTGGTTGGGCGCAAGGTCGCTGCGCAGCTTGATCTTGACGTCGCCGCCTTTGCCATCGCCGCAATCGAGCGTGAAGGTGAGCGTTTCTTCGGACATGCAGATATCTCCTCGTGGAACTTGGCCGCCGATATAGGGTCGCTGCTCGCAATGTCACCCGGAGTCTGCCCAAGCGCTCCGCATTAGCGCGAAGGCGTGCTTGCTTTTGCGCTGCGCTGCAATAGACCGGCCGCGATGGCCGATTCCGAACTCCTCGACCCCGAAGACACCGCGCCCGCGCGCGAAGAAGGCGAGCAGTTCGACGAGGACAACCGCCTGAAGCCCGAGTTCGTGCGCGATGTTCGCGACGCGTTGGCGGCAGAGGACGAATCCGCTGCCTACGAACTGGTCGAGCCGCTGCACCCGGCCGACATCGCCGACCTGCTCGAACTGCTTGCGCCCGAAGAGCGCCGCGCGCTCGCCAGCGCCATTACCGACCTGATGACGGTCGAAGTGGTGGCCGAACTCAACGACTACGTCCGCGACGACATGGTCGAGGCACTGACCGCCGCCGCCGTCGCCAATATCGCCGATCAGCTCGACACCGACGATGCGGTGCAGCTGATCGAAGACCTCAACGACGCCGATCAGCAAGCCATTCTCGCCGAGATGGCCCCGGAAGGCCGCGCCGCTATCGAAAGCGCGCTGGCCTACGAGGGTGAGACCGCAGGCCGTCTGATGCAGCGCGAGCTGGTCGCCGTGCCCGAGCACCTGACGGTTGGCGACCTGATCGACTACATGCGCGACAACGAGGACTTGCCGACCGAGTTCTGGGAAGTGTTCGTGGTCGATCACCGGATGCGGCCTTTGGGCACCTGCCAGCTCTCGTGGATTTTGCGCACCCCCCGCCACATCCCGCTGACCGATGTGATGAAGCGCGACCAGACGCTGATCCCGGTTGATATGGACCAGGAAGAGGTCGCGCTAAGGTTCCAGAAGTATGCGCTTATCTCCGCCGCGGTGGTGGATGAAGGCGGGCGACTGGTCGGCCAGATGACGGTCGACGACGTGGTCCACATCATTCAGGAAGAGGCTGGCGAAGACGCGCTTCTGATGAGCGGTGCGGGCGAAGGCGACATCAACGAGCCGATCCGCGATGCCTATTCCGCGCGCGTGCGCTGGCTGATCGCGAACCTTGGCACTGCGCTGATCGCCAGCCTTATCATCGCCGCTTTCGGTGCTGCTATCGAGAGGCTGGTGGCGCTGGCCGTGCTGATGCCGATCGTCGCCTCGATCGGCGGCAATGCGGGCACGCAGACGATGGCGGTTACCGTGCGCGCCATTGCCACCAACCAGCTGACCCAATCGAACACCGCGCGTATCCTGTGGCGCGAAACGCGGGTGGCGTTACTGAACGGTGCGACCGTGGCGGCGCTGATCGGGATCGCGACCGCGCTGATCTTCACGCCGCAACTCGGCGCGGTGATCTGCGCGTCGGTGATCATCAACATCGTCACCGCGGGGCTGGCGGGTGTGCTGGTGCCGGTGATGTTCGAACGGCTTAATCAGGATCCGGCGGTGGCCTCGAGTGTATTCGTAACGATGATCACCGATTCGATGGGGTTCTTCGCCTTCCTTGGGCTGGCCGTGGCGGCGGGCCTGGCAGGCTGAGGGACTGCTGGTCCTTCGAGACGCCTCTGCCTGCGGCTTCGGCTCCTCAGGACGAACGGACTATCCTGGCAAACCCGTTCGTACTGAGGAGGGCGTGAAGCCAGAGGCTGAATGCCCATCTCGAAGGACCAAGCCTCTCGCATCCTCGCCAACCATTGCCTATCTCCCCCCCATGCCGCTGCACATGACCAAAATCGCCTATCGTGCCTCGTCGCTGCGCGAGTTGCAGGACTGGTTCGACGGCTCATCCCCCGAGCGGCGCCTGCGCACCCGCTATCTGCCCAAACGGCACGAGGAAATGCAGGGCGGCTCGCTCTTCTGGATTTACGACCATGCGATGGTCGCCCGCGCGGCCATTCTCGGCTTCGAGGAGCGGCCCGACGGGCATTGGGACATCGTGCTCGAAAACCGGCTCCACATGGTCCATCCCAAGGCCAAGCGCGCGCATCAGGGCTGGCGCTATCTCGCTGACGAGGATGCGCCGAAGGATCTTGTCGAGGGCGAGGTTACAGGTGATGTGTTACCCGGCAAGCTGGTCAGCGAATTGAGCAAGCTGGGTCTGGTTTGATTACGGAACATCTCCCCTCCCCCATCCATTGATAGGGAAAGGAGAAAGTTCATGACCAAGCGGCAATCGCTTCACCCCGACAACGACCTTATCGACGCCATGCAGGAAGGCGACACGCCTTCGCAGGGCAGCCGCAGCGGCGGCGAGGTCAACCGCCGTGTGGGCACGCGCGACGAACTGGCCCGCGCGACCGATCCCGATAACCGCGAGCCGGCCACCGGGCAGGACAACCCGAGCGAAGATGCGAAGAAGGGTCCGAAGACCCGTCACGAAATCCAGCAGGAACGCAACGAGAGCTAAGCGACACCTCGCCTGTAGCGGCGCTGCTCAGGCCATCGCCTCCATGCTGGCAATTTTTACCAGCGCCTGGCGGTATTGCTCGGGCGGTGCTGCGCCTTGAAGGATATACTTGCCCGCCACCACCATGGTCGGAACCGAGGTGATCTGATTTTGCGCCGCACGCTGCTCTTCCATCCGCACCGCCTCTGACAGTGCCGGGTCGTCCAGCGCCTCGGCAGCAGCGGCCCGGTCGAAACCCTGCGCCTCAGCAATATCGAGCAGCACCGCGCGATCAGAGATATTCTGGCGCAACTGGAAATAGGCCCGGAACAGCGCCTGCTTCAGTGCCACCTGTCGGGCCGGTTCGGCTACGGTCAGCGCCCAGCGCAGCAGCTTATGTGCATCATGGCTGTTCCAGACCATCAGCACCGGCTCTTCGCCATCGCCCTGCCAGCTCATGGGAAAGCCCGCCTCTTGCCCCGCCTGTTCGACGTGGCGGCGCATTTGCAACACATCGGCCGGGCTCTTGTTGTAGGCCTTGGCGAGCAGATCTATCTGGTTGTGACCTTCAGGGGCCATGTCCGGGTTTAGCTCGAAGGGCATAAAGCGGATCGTCACATCGACCTCGCCCTTGAGGCTCTCCACCGCGCTCAGAAACTGCGCGGTGCCGATGGCGCACCACGGGCACACAACGTCAGACCACACATCCACCTCGATCTCGTCTGCCATCAGCCTCGCTCCAGCCACCAGTTAAGAAGGTGCCGGGCAATAGCCGTTGGCGGCGGGGGAAGGAAAGGCCTGTCCTCGTCGGGCACGCCCCGGTCCATCGCCGTGGCCACCTCGGCGCGGGTAAACCAGCGCGCTTCGGCGATCTCGGTTTCGTCGATCGTGAGCTCGCGCCCGCGCGCCATGCCGTGGCAGCCGAGCATCAACTGGCTCGGGAACGGCCAGGGTTGACTGGCGACATAGCTTACCTGGGTAACAGAAACGCCAACCTCTTCCAGCACCTCACGCGCCACCGCTTGTTCGACGCCCTCGCCCGGCTCGACAAAGCCCGCCAACGCCGAATAGCGCCGCTCGGGAAAATTCAGCCCACGCCCCAGCAGCAGGTCGCCATCGTGCTCCACCAGCATGATCGCCACCGGATCGGTGCGCGGGAAGTGCTGGGCGGAGCAAGAGGTACAATTGCGCTGCCAGCCGCCCTTGGCGATCTGCGTCGGCGCGCCGCAATTGGCGCAGAAGCGGTGCCGCGCGTGCCAGTCGACCAGACTGCGCGCGCCGCCGTAAATGGCCAGATCCCTGGCAGGCAGCAGCGACAGCGCATCCCAGGCTGGACGTTGCTGGTAGGCAGGCCGGGTGTCGCCTGCCTCGGGCACGGCGGCGAACAGAGGCGCGTCGCCATCAAGCCCAAGGAAGACTACTTCGGCAACTTCACCCAGTTCCCCCCATGTCAGCCCGTTGTCGGCGCCAAGTACGGGGCTCAAGCCTTCCATCGCCAGCAAGCGCGCCAGCGGCGACGCGCGTAGGTCGGCAAGCCGCTCCGGATTGGCGCGGGCGTGGTCGTCGCGGTTCAGGCCATGCTCGCAAAAGGCGAGGCTCATCGCTCCATGGCCACCGCATCCGCCGCCACGGCCTGGGGGAAGGCGTTCTGCATTTCCATGTCGGCAGGCATGTACTGGGTCATGAACGTCTGCCGCAATCCCGTCTTCATATTGACGAGCCCGGCCGTGCCCGCCGCGCCGAACCAGCCGAACAGGCCCGCTGCCTCGTCCATACCGACCAGCCCACCAGCGCCGAACCCGAAGGTGCGACCGCCGCTGGTAAAGCCACCGTCGGGCGCCAGCGTGTCGGGAAACAGGTTGCTGGTGCCGAGCCGTACGGCAGGCTCGCTCATCACCCGGCGACCCTCGATATGCCCGAAGCCCGCCAGCATCATCAGGAATCGATCATAATCGCGTGGCGAAGATACCAGCCCGGCCCCGCCGAAGGGGAAAGCCGGTTGATCGAGATAGACCGAATTGGCGGGCAGGTCGATCGGCAGCGGCTGGCCATCCAGCAGGAAGTAGTTCGCGGTCAGCCGCGCCTTTTCGCTTTCCGGCACGCGGAACCATGTGCTCGACATGTCGCAAGGGTCGAAGATGCGCTCCTGCAAGAAAGCATCGAAGCTTAGCCCGCTGGCGACTTCGATCACCCGGCCCATCAGGTCGAGGGCCACTGAATAGGACCAGTGCGTGCCCGGCTGATAGACTAGCGGCATCGTGGCGAGCCGGTCGGCAAACACTTCGAGGCTCGGCGCAGGCGGCGAGTTGAGCCCGCCCGGCACCTCCAGCCGCGAAACCTGCGCCGGGTTGAGCCCATTCTCGGCATAGGCCTGCGCGAGCGGCCCCTGCTGCACAATCGAATAGCCGAGCCCCGCCGTATGCGTGAGCAGGTGGCGAATGGTGATCGGGCGCACGGCGGGCTCGAGATTGTCCTCGGTGATCGGCCCGTCGTAAACCTTCTGCACCTTCATCTCCGCAAAGGCGGGCAGGATGTCGGCCACCGGCTGGTCAAGCGACAGCAGGCCTTCCTCGATCAGCATCATCGCGGCCATGCCGGTGATCGGCTTGGTCATCGAGTAGATGCGGAAAAGACTGTCGGCATCGGCGCGGATACCGCTGGTGAACGTGGTGTCGCCCTGCCCCAGATACTCCGGCGGGTTCTGCCCCCAACCGAGCGCTACAACCGCGTTGGGAGACCAGCCGCGGGCCACGAAATCGCTCACCAGCCGGGCCACACGCGGCCATTGCCCACTGGTGCCCTGCGCCAAGGCGGCCTGCGTGAAGGGAACGCCGCCAGCGAGCGCGCCTGCACCCAGCATGGCACCTCCACGCAGCAGCGAACGGCGGGAAATATCGAATTCTGCGGCTGCCCGGACCATGGCACGGCTCCTCTTACAGGCGAGTTCTGCGCGATGGGTAAGCCGAGCCAACGCAGGCGGCAAGCGCGAAGACCGCAGGGCTTGCACCATAGCAGTGTGTTAGCTATCTAAGACACATGTTCAACCTGATTTCGATCCTGATCGGCCTCGTTTCGCTGGTCATCGTCATTCCCTCCCAGATCCCGCTGCTCGGCTGGGGCAACTGGGTGGCTCTGCCGCTGGTGGTGGTCGGCATCGCCTTCGGTGCGCTGTCGAGCACCAATGGCGGGCGCAACTTCTGCCTGATCATTTTCGGCGTAGCGGTCGTCCGGCTGATGCTGGGCGGCGGCGTGATCTAGCGTTCGGCCAGCGCCAAAGCGGCCGCCTTCGCGAACAGCGTCGGCAAACCTGCATCATCAAGGCGGTCGAGCGGCCACCATTCCCCTTCTCCGTCAGGGGCGGGATCGGTGTCCGCATGGACCGCGAGGCCCAGTTCGAGATGGAAGTGCGTAAAGCTGTGGCGCACCATACCGCCCGCTCGCCAGGCGCCTGCCACAGGCGCCACGCCCGAACCATCTCCGCGTGCCGACCAGCCGTCGTCGGGCAGCGCGCGCATTCCGCCGAGCATCCCCTTGCCGGGACGCTTGACCAGCCACACCGCCTCGTCGCGCTCAACCCAGAAAGCCGTGCCCGTACGCGTTGGCTTGGCCTTCTTCGGCGCCTTCACAGGCAGTCGCGTGGGATCGCCCGCCTCGCGCCCAGCGCAGATCGCCTGCCACGGGCACAGCAGACACTGCGCCTCGCGCGCCCGGCATAGCGAACTGCCGAGGTCCATCATGGCTTGCGCAAAGTCGCCCGCGCGCCGCTCTGGCGTAATCGTATCGAGCGCCGCCCGTATCGCTTTCTTCCCGCCGGGCAAAGGTTCCTCGATCGCGAACAGCCGGGCGATCACCCGCTCGACATTGGCGTCGACCACCAGCGCGCGGCGCTCGAAGGCAATCGCGGCGACGGCGGCGGCGGTATAGTCGCCCAGCCCCGGCAGCTTGAGCAGCTCGGCCTCGGTGGTGGGGAAACCGCCCGCGCGCGACACTTCACGCGCCGCCTTCACCAGATTGCGCGCCCGCGAATAGTAGCCCAGCCCGGCCCAGGCCGCCATCACCTCGTCCTCGGGCGCGGCGGCAAGTGCGGCCACATCTGGCCAGCGTGTGGTGAACTTCTCGAAATAGGGGATCACGGCGGCAACGGTGGTCTGCTGCAACATCACTTCGGACAGCCACACGTGATAGGGATCGGGCAAAGGCGCGCCGGGCCGCGCGCGCCACGGCAGATCGCGGGCGTGGCGGTCATACCAGTCGAGAAGGAGGTCGGCAGCCCTATCGCACATGGCCATGCTATGGCATGACCGGCGCAATCATGGAACGCGACGATCCTCCCAAACCCGGCAAAATCTCGGGCAAAACACCTGGCAAGGGCGGCAAGAAGCACCCCCCGCGCGCGTATCACCGCCCGCGTGGCGGCCCGCCGCGCCAGGTTTCGGACCTCGTGCCGCAGATCGGCCGCGCCGCCTTCCGCCGTTTCGGCTTCGTACAAAGCTCGGTGGTGACGCGCTGGCACGAGATCGTGGGCGAACATCACGCCAAGGTCTGCGCGCCCGAGAGCATCCGGTTCCCGCCCGGAGAAAAGGCCGAGGGGATGCTCAACCTCGTGGTCGCACCCGGCCATGCGCCGCTGATCCAGCATGTGATCCCCGAAATCATCGAACGGGTGAACCGCTTCTTTGGTTATCGTGCGGTGGCGCGGGTGAAGATGCGGCAAGGCAAGGTTCAGCCGCCTTCTGCTCAGGCCGCGCGCGGAGGGCCGCCATCGCTCAAGCCGATTCCGATGGAATTGGGCGACAGCCTGCGCGATATCGGCGACCCTGAATTGCGCACCGTGCTCGAATCGCTGGCACGCAGCTTCGGATCGGAAGAGGACGAGACAAAGTGATGAAACATGCTCTGATTGCGCCCATGATCGTGGCGAGCGCCATGGTGGCGAGCGCTCCCGCCGCAGCGCAGGACTGGACCGCCGAGGTCACCCCAACCGAGCGCGGCTATCTGGTCGGCAATCCCGAGGCACCGGTCAAGCTCATCACCTTTGTCAGCTATAGCTGCCCCGCCTGCCGGAATTTCGAACAGCAGTCCGAGGCCGAGCTGAAGGCCGACTATATAGACGACGGGGGCACCTCGGTCGAAGTGCGCTCGGCCATCCGCAACATCCTCGATCTGTCGGCCACCCTGCTTACGACCTGTGGACCGACCGACCGATTCCTCGGCAATCACGAGGCCTTCTTTGCCACGCAGAGCGAATGGCTCGGCAAGGCCCGCGAGATCACGCCTGAGCAGCAGGAGCGCTGGCAGAACGCCACCATCGGCGAGCGGCTGAAGGCGATTGCCAGCGACCTTGGCTTTTACGAGCTGATGGAAGCGCGCGGCTACACCAAGGGCGAGCTTGACGCCTGCCTCATCAATGAGGCCCGCGCGGAGACCATCGTGAACAATTCGGTGGCAAATCAGACCGAGTACCCATACACCGGCACGCCCAGCTTCGCGGTCAACGGCACGCTGCTTGACGGCGTCTATTCATGGGCGGCGCTCAAGCCCAAGCTCGTTGCCGAGTAACAACCACGCCCAGCAGTGGACAACCCTGTGCAAAAACCGCGTTGCCGCGCTAATCTGCGCAGACTAGCGGTTTGACAGTCCGCCCTCGGGCATTAGCCTCCTTTCTTGCATCCGAAACGGGAACCCAATTCGATGACCAAACCGAGCCTATTTCTCCGCGCCGCGCTGGCGCTGCCCCTCGCCCTGGCGCTTGCCTCCTGCGGCGATGAGGCGACCGATGCCAGCGCGCTCGAAGGTGAGCCTGTCGCGGCTGTCGAGGCACCCGATGGTGCCAGCTGGAACCAGACCGTTGCCCGCACCGACAAGGGTGGCTGGCAGGTCGGCAACCCCGAAGCGCCGATCAAGCTGGTCGAATATGGTTCGCTCACCTGCCCGGCCTGCGCCGCCTTCTCGGTCGACGGCTCGGCCCAGCTGCACGAGAAATATATCGAAAGCGGTCGCGTCAGCTACGAATTCCGCTCAGTGCTGATCCACGGCATTGCCGACCTGCTGCTCACGCGCATGCTCGAATGCGCGCCGAAGGAAGCTGCCGTGCCGCTAGCCGATCAGGTGTGGGCAAATCTCGATGGTGTGCTGGCGGGCTTCCAGAACAACCAGGCCGCACTCGAACAGGCGATGAACCTGCCTGACGAGCAGCGCTACGTTGCCATGGCCCAGGCCAGCGGCGTGACCGATTTCTTCGCCGCGCGCGGGATCAGCACCGAACAGACACAGGCCTGCATGGCCGATTCCGCCGCGATCGAGGCGCTGGCCGAAAGCACGCAGGCGGCCGCCACCGAAGATAACGTCAATTCCACCCCGACCTTCTTCCTCAACGGGCAGGAGCTGCAAGACCGCAACTGGGTGAGCGTGGAGCCTGCGCTGCAACGCGCCGGCGCCCGCGACCAGTAAGCGCGGGGGCGCAGGCGCGGCGGGCATGGAAATCCGCAAGCTCAGGCTGAGCGGTTTCAAGAGCTTCGTCGAGCCTGCCGAACTGCGCGTAGAGCCGGGGCTGACGGGTGTCGTCGGCCCCAACGGCTGCGGCAAATCCAACCTGCTTGAAGCGATCCGCTGGGTGATGGGCGAGAATTCGCCCAAATCCATGCGCTCGGGCGGGATGGAAGACGTTATCTTCGCCGGCACCGAAGCGCGCCCGCCGCGCGACTTTGCCGAAGTGGTGCTCGATGCCCGTGACGATGCGGGCGAGGAGCTGGTCGTCACCCGCCGGATCGAGCGCGGCGCGGGTAGCGCCTACCGCGTGAACGGGCGCGACGTTCGCGCGAAAGACGTGGCGCTGGTCTTCGCCGATGCCGCCACCGGAGCGCATTCGCCCGCGCTCGTCTCACAAGGCAAGATCGCACAGGTAATCGCGGCCAAGCCAGCCGAACGGCGCATGATGCTAGAGGAAGCGGCGGGGATCGCGGGCCTCCACGTGCGGCGGCGCGATGCCGAGAACAAGCTTCGCGCAACGGAGAAGAACCTCGAACGCCTGACAGATCTCATGGCCGGGCTCGATAGCCAGATTGCCAGCCTACGCCGACAGGCCCGTCAGGCCGAACGCTATCGCGAGCTGAGCGACCAGATCCGCGTGGCCGAGGCGCGGTTGCTCTATGCCCGCTGGCGCGATGCCGCTTCCGCTGCCGAGGCCGCTCGCAAAGAAGCAAGCGCCGCCGACGACCGAGTGCGCGAGACGCAGGCCGCGACAGCCGAAGCGGAGAAGCACCAGCGCGAACTGGCCGAAAGGCTGGTCGAACTGCGCGACGAATTGGCCGACCGCCGCGACGATGCCAGCGCCCACGGGCACCGCATGGCCGCGCTATCGACCCAGCTCGAAGCCGCAGAGCAGCGGCTCAAGGATCTCGACCGCCAGCACCAGCGGCTGGAGGAAGACCGCTTTGACGCCGACCGCATGACGCGCGACGCTGCCGAGGCATTGAAGCGTCTCGAGGCCGAGCTGGCGGCGGGCGAGAAGGCGCTCGCGGCCGATGAAGAGCGCCGCCCTGCGTTCGCACGCGATGTCGAGCGGACCGAAAGCGCCGGGCGCGCCGCCGAACTCGCGCTGGCCAAGGCGACCGCCGACAACGCCGGGGTCGAGGCCGAATGGCGCGTGGCGGAGGCCGAACTGGCGCAGGCGCGCGGGCGGACCGAGCGGTTGCAGGCAGAGGTCGCGCGGCTAGAACAGCAACGCGCCGCGCTCGCCGGGGAGAGCGATCCGGAGGCAGAGCTGGCCGCAGCGAAGGCGCACGCCGAGGAGGCAGGCAAGGCGCTAGAGCAGCGGCGCGAGGCGCTCACTGCCGCACAAGCGCGCAAGGACGATCTGGCGAAAGCGCGCGATGAGGCGGCATCCGCGCTGTCGTCGGCGCGAGCCGAACTGGCCGGCGTGGAGCGTGAATGGCAGGCGCTGAAGCGCGACCGCGAGGCGCGCGCGAAGCAGCAGGCGGGCCGAAAGGGGCTGCCTGCCGCGCTGGATCGGGTATCGGCAAAGCCGGGGTACGAACGCGCGCTGGCCGCCGTGCTGGGGCGCGACGCCAAGGCCCCGCTCGGCGCACCCGAGGGCAAGGTCGAAGGCCGGTTCTGGGGTGGCTCCCCGCCCCCTACCCCGGTGGCCGAGTCGATCGTCCATCACCTTGGCGAAGTTCCCGAGCAGCTCGCCGCCCGGCTCGCGCTGGTGCACTTTGCCGTGAGCGACGACGGGCGCAGCCTCAACCCCGGCGAATGGCTGGTCACCCGCGACGGGGCATTGCGCCGGTGGGATGGCTTTGTCGCGCGCGGCGAAGGGGCTGCCGAGGCCGCACGGCTGGAAGCAGACAACCGCTTTACCGAACTCGATGCGAAAGTCCCCTCGCTGCGCGAAGCGGCGGAACGTGCTGAAGCCGCGCAGGCCGAGACGCAGCAGGCACTCGCAGCGCTCCAGCGCGAACTGGTTGCGATGGAACGCACGGTCAATGAGGCCGCCGAAGCCGAGCGCTCGGCCCTGCGCGCGCAGGATCAGGCCGAGGCGCGGCGCGAGCGGCTCGCCATCCGGCGCGCCGAATTGGCCGAAGCGAGTGACGAACTGGCTGATCGCGCAGCGCAAGCCAAAAGCGAGGTGGCATCGGCGGAGGAGCGGCTCAACCAATTGCCCGATCCGGCAGAGGGCCGCGCGGCGCTCGAAACCGCGCGAACCAAGAACGAGGCTGCACGCGACGCGCAGCAGGCCGCGCTGGCCGCGCTGGCCGCGCACGATCAGGCGCTCGCCGTGGGACGCGAGCGGGTCTCGTCGCAGCGCGCGGACATGAAGAGCTGGCAAGTGCGCGCGGGCGATGCGGCGCAGCGGCTCGCCGGAATGGAAGCGCGGTTCGAGGAAATCGCCGAGGAGCGCGCGATCGTCGCGGCCAAGCCCGCAGGGCTGATGCGCGAGATCGAAAGCGGTGAAGCGGTGCGCGAGCGGCTCGGTGCCGAGCTCGCCAAGGCCGAAGAAGCCGTGGTCGCCGCTGACCAGCAGGCCCGTGCCGCCGACGCCCGCTTACGCGAAGCGACCGAAGCGCTCGCCGCCGCGCGTGAACAGCGCGCCGGGGCTGCCGCGCGGGCGGAAAACGAGGAAAGCCGCCGCGAGGAAATGGCGCGCCAGTCGGGCGAGCGCTTCCAGTGCCCGCCGCCGCTGCTGCCCGGAAAGTTCGGGTTCGACACTGCGGCGGCCCGCAATGCCTCGCAGGAAACCGAGGAGATGGAGAGGCTGGTGGCAAGCCGCGAGCGGATCGGACCGGTCAACCTCGTCGCCGCTGACGAACTGGAGCGGATCGAGGCCGAACACGGCACCAGTGCCAAGGAGCAGGCTGAACTGGCCGAAGCGGTGTACCGCCTGCGCGCTTCGATCGGCAACCTCAACCGCGAGGGCCGCGAGCGCCTGCGCGCTGCATTCGAGGAGGTCAACGAGCACTTCCAGCGGCTGTTCACCCGGCTGTTCGAAGGCGGCAAAGCGCACCTCGCGCTGATCGATTCGGATGATGTGCTGGAGGCGGGACTAGAAATCTATGCCCAGCCGCCGGGCAAGCGGCTCCAATCGTTGAGCCTGCTTTCGGGCGGCGAGCAGGCCCTAACCGCAACGGCACTTATTTTCGGGCTATTCCTAACCAATCCAGCACCGATCTGCGTGCTCGACGAGGTCGATGCACCATTGGACGACGCCAACATCGACCGCTTCTGCGACCTGCTCGATTCGATGACGAGAGAAACCGCCACCCGCTACCTGATCGTGACTCACAATGCGGTAACAATGAGCCGCATGCACCGCCTGTTCGGCGTAACCATGGTGGAGCGCGGGGTATCGCGACTGGTCAGCGTCGATCTGGGCGAGGCGGAACGGTTGGCGGCGGAATAGCCCCATAGAGGTTTCAACAAGGCCGCGAAGATCATCATCGACCTCCCGCATCATCGATGTTACATTATCACAATGACCAAAAAGACTACTTCGCTGCCTTCCAACTTCTTCACACAGCAAATGGCCGAGGGCTACGACCAGCGTAATAGCGGCCTAAGGCCAATATCCGACTGCCTGCATTTCCTGATGCATCTCGCCCTGACGCGAGTGCCCGAACAGGCACGGATTTTGTGCGTGGGTGTGGGCATAGGTGCCGAGGTGTTGTCTCTCGCGCAGCTCAGGCCGGGTTGGCAATTTGTCGGCGTAGACCCCTCCACTGAGATGCTCGAGGTCGCTAAGGCTCGTTTGGCAGGCGCTGGCGTGATCGGGCGATGCAAGCTCGTTCACGGTTATGTGGACGATGTGGCCGAAGATGAGTTCGATGTCGTGCTCAGCTTGCTGGTCGCCCACTTTATCGAGCGCAAGGCGCGCCCCGCCTTCTACCGCGCAATCTACGATCGTCTTAAACGCGAGGCCGCCTTTGTCAGTGCCGAAATCAGCGCCGATTTCGATGCTCCTGAGTTCCCATCGATGCTGGAAGACTGGAAACAGGTCCAACGGCAAATGGGAGCGACCGAAGAGTCTCTGACAAAACTGGAGGCCATGCTGCGCGAGGTGCTCGGCGTGGTGTCACCCCAAGATACTTCGGCTTTGTGGAAGGAAGCGGGCTTATCCCTGCCAATCCCATTCTTCCAAGCCTTTATGATCCACGGTTGGCATGCCGTGCGACCTGCAAACTAAAGTCCCTACTTCGTCGCAAACCAGATCACATGCCGCGGCCCCTTGCCGTTGCTCCTTGCCCGCACGACCTGTTCGTCCACTTCGAACCTTGCCCGCCGCAGCCGTGCGGTGAAGGCCGGATCGGGCGCGGCGGACCAGATCGCCAGCACCCCGCCCGGCTTCAACGCGCGCTTCGCGATCTGCAAGCCTTCGCGCGAATAAAGCCGACCGTTGTCGTCGCGCACCAGCCCGTCCGGTCCATTGTCGACATCGAGCAGAATTGCGTCGCAGCTGTTCGGGCGAATGCCCGCTATGGCCTCGGCTACGTCGGCCATGTGCAGCATCACGCGCGGGTCATCGAGACAGCCAGCAGTCAGCTCGGCCATCGGGCCTTTCGCCCAGGCGATAATCTCGGGCACAAGCTCGGCGACGGCCACCCGCGCATCCTTGCCCAGGGCCTTCAAAGCCGCGCGCAGCGTAAAGCCCATACCGTAGCCGCCGATCAGCCATTGCTGGTTTGGACGCCCCTTGAGCCGCTCGGCGGTGACGGTCGCCAGCGCTTCCTCGGAGCCGGACATGCGGCTGTTCATCAGCTCGTTGCGGTCGAGCTGGATCATGAAATCGGCGCCACGGCGCATCAGGCGCAGTTCGGCGCCGCCGGGCACTTGCGCGGTATCGAGGTGTTCGAGCGGGATCATCGCCCCGCCCTAGCCCCGCTTCGCGCCCTTTGGCCAGAGCCTAACGCGATGCTACCAGCAGGCGGCCATTGAGCGGCTGCACCGGGCGCGCATTGTCGTGCATGATCGCGCGCAACTGCGCCATCTGCGCCTCGCTCGCCTCGACCGGCTTCACCGCTACGTGCCAGTTCACCCCTTCGGTGCATGGCGGCGTCGTCAACGAACCCATATAGCGATAGACGGAGATTCCGGGCTCGCCCTGCGGGAGCAGCTTTGCGGGGTCGAACACCACATCGGCCTGCTCGACCGGCCCGCTCTCCGCACGAGGAGCCGCGTCGATCAGCTTCTGCAACTCGGCATTGACCGCGCCCCAGGTAAAGAGCACGCCAAGCACGGCCAGTTCTCCGGTGTCGCTGGCGTGGACGAAGTGCGCCTCAAGCGGGAAATGGCGGCGGTTCAGAGTGTGTTCGGACAGGGCATGGAAATGCACCTGCATCAGGCGGAATGTCTTGGTGCCGCTCTGCATGGTCGAACCGCCCGGCACGTTTGCCTGAACGGTGTGCCCATTGTTGAGGATCGCAAGCGGTGCAGCGTGATAACTGGCCGACACGCTCACTGCCCCGATGGTGTTGGCCTCGCCAAGGTCGACTGGCGACTGCATCTTGCCGCGCGCGCAGGTGGCAAAGGCCGGGTCCAGATCGCCCCAGTGCTCGGCGCCGTGTTCGCCCTCATAGGTCCATTCGGACGCCAGGGCCGGCGAGGACACGACCATCGAACTGGCCACAAGTGCAGCCTGCAAATGCTTAATCACCCTGCATTTCCTCCTACATTGCGCGCCACTGCATAGGCGATGAGAGGAGAAACTTGCTTGGGAGACATCTACGCAGAACTACTTGGCTTCGGGTGGCACCCAATCGGGCAATGGGTCGATCACCGCGTAGCTTTCCTCGCTTGGCTCCCCTTCGAGCGGTGGCAGGTCGATCACCGGGCGCGGAACCTTGGATTCGGGGATGCGGTCGATCAGATTGCGGATTAGCGTAAGGCGGCCCTGTTTCTGGTCGTTGAAGTCCACCAGCGTCCAGGGCGCATTCTGCGTGTGCGTGGCGCGCAACATGGCCTCACGCGCCTCGGTATAAGCGTCGTATTGCGCGCGGCTGGCGACGTCGATCGGCGAGAGCTTCCAGCCCTTGAGCGGATCGTCGCGCCGCTCGGCAAAGCGTTCCTCCTGCTTGGCCTGATCAGTCGTAAGCCAGTATTTGATGAGGATGATGCCATCGTCGGTGAGCAGCTTCTCGAAGGTCGGCGTGGCATGGAGAAAGGCATCCACCTCGCCCTTGTCGGCAAAGCCCATCACCTGTTCGACACCCGCGCGGTTGTACCACGAGCGGTCGAACAGCACGATTTCGCCCTTGGTCGGCAGATGCTCGACATAGCGCTGGAAATACCACTGCCCGGCCTCGCGCTCGGTGGGCTTGCCCAGCGCCACGGTGCGGACATGGCGCGGGTTGAGATGACGGCGAATGGCGGCAATCACTCCGCCTTTGCCCGCGCTGTCCCGACCTTCAAAAACCACCACGATCCGTGCGCCGCTATCTGCCACCCAGCGGGCGAGATCGACCAGCTCGCGGCTCATTTGCTTGACCGCGTGCTTGTAGTCATCCTTGTCGAGCTTGCTCAAGCGAGCAGACCTAGTCGAGCACCATGCGCGGGCCGGTGCCCGTCATGCCCATGCGGTCGTCCTTGTTGTAGAGCTGGCACTTGTCGAGGCTCATGCAGCCACAGCCGATGCAATCGTCAAGCTTGGCTCGCGTGCGGGTGAGGAGCGTGATCTTTTCATCGATAGCCGCGCGCATCCGCTGCGAGAGCTGCCGCCAGTCGAGCACCGAAGGAGTGCGCCCCTGTGGCAAAGCGGCGAGTTGCTCCTCGATCTCGGTAAGCGAGAGGCCCAGCTTCTGGGCAATCAGCACGAAGCTGACGCGGCGGATGTCCGAGCGCAGGAAGCGTCGCTGGTTGCCATTGGTGCGGATCGAACGGATGAGGCCCTTGTCCTCGTAAAATCGCAAAGCGGAAACGGCAACACCGGTGCGGGCGGCCAGTTGGCCGATCGAGATTATGTCGTTCTTGGTGACATGCCGATCCAGCCGCAAGGCCGGTGTTACGTCTTGTGCTGCAGTCGCCACTTACGAGACCTCTTGTCGAATCGTTACGTAGCTAAAGTTAACTTCAAGCGCGACTCACAGCAAGACCCGATTCGTAACCATACACCCAATTGAATAAGAACGTTTTTTCTTCAAAATCAGAGCCTGAATCCCACAATGGGACGGCCTGATAATGCGATTCAGTCAACTGAGCGACTCGCATTATCCACGGCTTTGATTCGGGTTATCCACCGCCTTTTTTGTGGTCGCTATCAGAAGCTCTTGGCTTCGTAGAGCCGGTTGAGGTCGCCACCCCATTCGCCCGCGAACTTCTCCAGCAGCACCTCGGCCGGAACCTTGCCGCGCTCAACGATCTCGCGCAGCGGATCGAGGAAGCCGCTTTCGTTGTCACCCATCGAGTTGCTGCGCCCACGCGCGACCAGCCCGGCGTGGGCAATATCGAGCACCTCGCGTGACAGCTCGCGCAGTGTGCGCCCGCCCGGCACCGGGGCCGCAAGCCCTTGCGCCGGAACCGTGTCACGCAGCGACTCGCGCTCTTCCATGGTCCAGTGCTTGACCAGATCCCACGCCGCATCAAGCGCAGTCTGATCGTAGAGCAGGCCGACCCAAAGGGCGGGCAGCGCGCAGATGCGGTTCCACGGCCCGCCATCGGCACCGCGCATTTCGAGAAAGCTCTTCAGGCGCACTTCGGGGAAGGCCGTGCTGAGGTGGTCTTCCCAGTCGGACTCGGTCGGCAGTTCGCCCGGCAGCGCGGGCAGCTCGCCCTTGAGGAAGTCGCGGAACGACTGGCCCGCCGCATCGATATAGCGGCCTTCGCGGAAGACGAAGTACATCGGCACGTCGAGCATGTAGTCGACATAGCGTTCGTAGCCAAAGCCCTCGTCGAACACGAAGGGCAGCATGCCGGTGCGCTGGGGGTCGGTGTCGGTCCAGATGTGGCTGCGGTAGGAAAGGAAGCCGTTGGGCTTGCCCTCGGTGAAGGGCGAATTGGCGAACAGTGCCGTGGCGACCGGCTGCAAAGCGAGGCCCGTGCGGAACTTCTGTGCCATGTCGGCCTCGCTCGAATAGTCGAGGTTCACCTGGATGGTGCAGGTCCGCAGCATCATGTCGAGCCCGAGATTGCCCACACGCGGCATGTGCCGCTTCATGATCTCGTAGCGCTGCTTGGGCATGATCGGCAGTTCGTCCCGCGTCTTGTCGGGCCACATGCCGAGGCCGAGGAAGCCGACCCCGAACTTCTCGCCCACCGCGCGGCACTGGTCGAGATGGCGCCCGGTTTCGGCGCAGGTCTGGTGCAGGCTTTCCAGCGGCGCACCCGATAATTCAAGCTGGCCCGCCGGTTCGAGGCTGATCGTACCGTCGGAGCCCGACATCGCGATCACGTCGGGGGTGCCGTCGGGGCCTTCCTCGATCACCGGCTCCCAGCCGAATTCCTGCATCGCGAGGAGGATATCGCGGATACCGCCCGGCTCGTGATAGCTCGGCGCGGCCTTGTCGCTGCGACGATAAACGAGCTTTTCGTGCTCGGTCCCGATCCGCCAGCGCGCGGCGGGCTTCTCGCCTGCCTGCATCGGCGCAATCAACTGAGCGCGGCTTTCGATCCGCGGCTCTTCTCCTTCAGAGGCCTTTCGCGTGCTCATGATCCGGCCCCTAGCGCAAAAGTCGCGCCGTGCCAGCGCTCAATTCGATCCGACCCATTATGTCCAATCCCCCGCAAGCCCCATGAACAGGGCGCTGGCCGCGATCGCGGCAGTCTCGCCCCGCAGGATGCGCGGCCCGAGCGAGATGGGGCGAGTTTGTGGCAGAGCAAGGACCGCCGCGCGCTCGGCCTCGTCAAATCCGCCCTCCGGCCCGATCAGCAAGGCAGCAGGGCCTTGGTGTTTTTGGAAGGCCTCAGCGGCGGGGGGGCCGCCCATTTCATCGGCGAAGAACAGCGTGCGCTCGGCGGGCCAATCGCGCAGCAGCGCATCGAGCTTCACCGGCGCGGCAAGCTCGGGCAGCGCGGTGCGCGCGCATTGCTCGGCGGCTTCGACAAGGATCGTGCGGGCACGCTCGGGGTTGAGCTTGTCGGCAACGCAGCGGCGCATGATTACCGGTTGCACCTTCGCGGCGCCCAGTTCGCTGGCCTTTTCGAGCACTGTGTCGAAGCGGTCTTTCTTGAGCAGCGCGGGGCAAAGCCAGAAATCGGGCACCTGTTCGCGCGGGCGCAGCATCTGTTCGGCCACAAGCACAACCTCGCGCTTGCCCGCAGACTCGACCCGCGTGGCCCATTCGCCGGTCACATCGTCACACAGGATCACCGCGTCGCCCACGCTCACACGCATTACCCGCCCGAGGTAGTGCGCCTGCGCCCCCTCGATGGTCACCTGCGCGCCCTCGCCCAGCTCTTGCGTGACGAACAGGCGCGGCGCGCTTTTGGGCGGCCAGGCGGGGGTTTTGGGGGAATGCTGATCGGCCATTGTCTCACCCTATAGGAAGGGTGTAGCGCCAGCGCCATGGCCGATGACACCGCGACTGGCGATCCCCTCACCCCCGACAGCGAGCATCGCGGCCTCGTCGCACTGCTACCCGCCGCCGCGCGCGACTATGCGCTGCTGGCAAGGTTTGACCGCCCGATCGGATGGTGGCTGCTCTACTGGCCCTGCGCCTGGGGGCTGCTGCTCACCGGCGCCCCATGGTCGATGCAATGGCCGCTGCTGCTGTGGACGCTGCTCGGCGCGATCGCGATGCGCGGGGCGGGTTGCGTTTACAACGATATCGTCGATGCCGACCTTGATCGGCAGGTAGCGCGCACTGCAAGCCGCCCCGTGGCCTCTGGCCGGGTGAGCAAACGTGCGGCATGGGTCTGGTTGCTGGTGCTGGCTGCGGTCGGGCTGGTGGTGCTGCTGCAACTGCGCTGGCAAGCGCAGCTGGTGGCGCTGGGCAGCCTCGCATTGGTGGCGGCCTATCCGTTCATGAAGCGGATCACCGGCTGGCCGCAGGCGTGGCTGGGGCTGGTGTTCACATGGGGCGCACCAACTGGCTGGGTGGCGCTGCGCAGCGACGGGCTGGAAGTTCTGGCTGCACTCTACGCCGGGGCCATGCTGTGGTGCATCGGCTACGACACGATCTACGCCCTGCAAGACCGCGAGGACGATGCGCTGGTCGGCATCCGAAGCTCCGCGCTGACCTTGGGGAGCAGGGTCAAGGCCGGAGTGATCGGGTTCTATGCTGGCGCGGTGGCGCTGTGGGGCCTTGCCTTCTGGCTGCTGCGGCCCGACTGGGTGGCCCTGCTCGCGCTGGTGCCGGTGGCGGCGCATCTGGGCTGGCAGGCGCTTAGTCTGGACCCGAGCGATGGGGCCAATCCGCTGGTGCGTTTTCGCTCGAACCGGTTTGCGGGGCTGCTGCTGGCCTTGGCCTGCTTTGTGGTGGGCAACGCTTAGTTTCCGCAAAAGACCCGCTCATCCTGAGCTTGTCGAAGGATTGTCCTTGTTTCGGACCTTGGCCCGAGACCCGAAGTAAATGCAGCCCTTCGACAAGCTCAGGGCGAGCGGATTGCTTTGTGGCTTTACTCGGCCACACGCCGTGCGGGATTAAGCCGCCGGAGCAGCCGCGTAAGTGGCGCTGTAATCAGGCCGTGTTCGCTCATCCATGCATGGTATTCGCGATACTTGGGATCTTCGCCCAGCAGATGCGCCTCTTCGGTCTTCGCGCGCCAGTAGTAGATCCCGCTTACCAGCCCGAGAAATACGGTGTTGCGCACCGCATCGACCAACGAATTGCTCGTCACCAGGAACGGCATCACCGAGCACCACCAGAACGCATTCTTCGAAAGATAGGCCGGGTGGCGCGTGAAGCGATAAGGCCCATGGGTGAGCACGCCGCGATAGGTGAGGTTCGAAAAGCGAATGCCGAAAGCAACCGTCGCCCAGGCATAGACCGCCGTGAGGAAGGCCAGCCAGAACGCCCAGACCCACAGCAGCGCCGTATGCCCAGCGAGCCAATGGCCCCAGCCCGACGTGTTGTATTCATACTGGATCGCCCCGCCAGCGCCCATCAGGCCGTAGACGAATGGCGGATAGCACATCAGCGCCGCCAGCCAGCCTGCGAGAAACGGATTGCCCGAACGGATGTGCGCATCGAGCGGGCGCATCGTCAGCAAATAGCCCACGGTGCCGATCTGCACATCGACCACGAACAGAAACTCGAACATCAACAGGCCCAGACGAACCGGATCGCGCACGGCCTCACCGATATTCGCCTCAACCACATGGGCAAAGCCGAACGGCAGGATCGAGATCATGAAGGCCGAGAAGAAGCCCTTGATCGCCCAGGCGCGCCAGTGCTTCTTCACCTCGCGCATATCGAACTTTTCGCGCCCAATCAGCATGGCGCCGAAGTGCCAGGCATGGTCACGCGGATTGACCATCACCCGGTCGAGCATCAGCACATAGGGCACCGAGAGCACAAACATCGGGACGATGGCAAAGCCGATCACCTCCATGGCAAAGACGTATTGCCCCTCCCAGTACCAGCGACCGAGATAGTAGACGAAGCCGATCACCGCCCAGGTCGCCCAGAGGCCCGCCAGCTTGGTGACGGAGATGTCGATGGTCTCTTCGAGCGGGCGCTTGTTGGCCCAGTCGATGCCGGTGGAGGGGCGACGGTGGACCTTATCCACCACAACCGACCATGTCGCCATGGCAAGGCCGGTCAACACCATGGCCAGCAGCGCAGCGTTGGGCCCCGACAAAGGGCCGCGGTCCGCGCCAATGCCCACGATCGGCCCGATAGTGGGCCAGGCCCGCGCAATCAGGATACAAACGGTCAGCGTGAAGAGGCCGACCAGCCCGACGCCGGTGGAAACATCACTGACAGGCCGACGGGCGGGCGACTTGGCGACTGTGCTCATGCCGCCGCCATAGGAGAACGAGGGTTAACGGCCCAATAAATACGCCCGGGTCACGCCATCCCGGCCTAGCGGAAGGCGGTGATCCGGCCACTGTCGTCGAGGATATAGAGCGTCTGGTTGGCCACCACCGGCGGCAGCGACACGCTTTCCTTCAAATCGGTGAACAGCGTGTCTTCGCCGCTCATTACATCGACCGTGCGCACTTCGCCCTGCGAGCTGGCAATCCATAGCTTGTTGCTGGCAAGCACCGGGCCGGTCCAGAAGATCGGGCCTTCACGGTCCTTCGGTTTGCGCCAGCGGTCGAGCTGGTTCATCCAGCGGATACGGCCCGAACTGCGCTGGATTGCAAACAGGCGCGAATCGTCGGTCAGGGTGAAGACCCATTCGCCGACCACGCTAGGGGTGGAAATCCCCGCCAGCGTCAGTTCCCAGATGCGCTGGCCAGTGGTCAGCTCGTAGGCCGCCATGCGGCCGCCCTGCCCGAGCGCATAGACCCTGCCCCCGTCGATAATGGGATCGGCATCGACGTCGGTCAGCGTGCCGACCTGCGTCGAGATTGAGGTGCGCGCCAGAGCGTCGGACCACAGGTTGCGGCCATTCTCATAACGATAGGCGATCAGCTCGCCCGACGAATAGCCCGCAACGACCGTGCCCTGCCCAGCTGCCGGAGCCGCCACTCCGAACACGCCTGCCTGCCCGGTCGCCGCCGAATCCTGCCATTCCACGGCACCATCGGCACTTGCGAGGGCAAAGATCTGGTTGTCCTGCGTCATCACGAAGACGGAGTTGAACGCCACGGTCGGCGCGCCGCGCAGCGGGCCCGAGGGCTTCACGCGCCAGATCTCGGTGCCGTCAGCCGCGTTGAGCGCAACGACATCGCCAACGCCGTTGGTGGCGTAGATCCGGCCGTTGTCATAGGCTGCGCCGCCGCCGAAGGTCGCATCTTCAAGGTCGCCCGAAACGACAATCTGGTGTTCCCAACGCTTCGCGCCGGTCTGCGCATCGAAGGCGTGGATCACGGCCGAACTATCGACGGCGAAAAGCATTCCGTCTGCCACCACCGGCGCAGCGGCGAGGCGGCGCGTCTTGGTGCTTCCGGCAATGCTGGCGGTCCACGCACGAGCGGGGTTCGCCGCCAGCGCGACGTGGCCGGGCACCTTGGCGGCATTGCCGCCCGCCTGCGGCCAGCTGTCGTTGACGCGCGCGGGCGGCACGATCACCGAGGTGGAGGCAAGAGCCGGATCGGCCTCGATCGTGGTCGCAATGCGCGAGAGGATCGGGGTACGCTCACCGTGGGTGGGAGTGCGCGGATCTTCCTTGCCGCTGAACATTCCGCAACCGGCCAGCGCCAGCGCGAGCACGGGAGCAGCCAAAAGTCCGACGTTACGGGTCATTGCGCGCCTCCAGCCTGCTGCGGTTCTGCCGCGCCGAGTTCTTCCATCATCGCATCGACATCGTCGATTGCGTCGTTGCCGAGCAGGCCGGCGAGCTGCCGCGTACGCGAGCGCAGGCTTTCCGGCACGTTCTCGTCCTTGGCGATCGCCACGAGCAGCGGCCCCGCCTGATCGGGCTTGTCCTGCGCGAGGTAGGCAAAGGCCACCAGTTCACCGGCACTGCCGAACCACGGGCTTTCCGCCGTGGCGAGCGGGCCAAGCTGGTCGATAACTGCCTGCGGCTCCATGTTATCGAAGTTGGCCGCAACCATGCGCACCTTGGCAAGATCGCGAATTTCTTGTGGCAGCGCGGAATCGTTGGCTACCTGGCCATAGAGCCCGACTGCTTCCTCGGTCTTGTTCTGGCCCAGCGCAATTCCCGCTTGCAACAGTCGCGCCATGCCGGCAGCGCCTTCGCTGTCGCCGGCGGCAATCGCCGCGAGCTTTTCGTTGGCGGCATCGGGGTTGTTGGCTTCCAGCTCGTCAAGCGCGGTAATCAGCTGTTCGGAGCTTTCCTCCAGTTTGCTTTCCTGCTGGCCCGACAAAACCAGCCAACCACCGAAGGCAGCCAGCCCCAGCGCCACGGCGATGCCGATTGGCAGGCCGAATTTCTTGGCGAAGTTGGCTACTTCGTCCTGACGGACGGCCTCATCCACTTCGCGCATGAAGACATCGTCGCTCGCGCTTTTGCGGTTGTTCGGCGAACTGGGTGTATCGGTCGGAGTGCTGGCCACGGGTCTTTCGATCTGTCCTGCTTCAAGCGGATAAGCCGCGCTCTTTAGGGGGGCAGCCGGGAACTGGCAATAACTGTGTCGGCGCTGTGCCCAGCTGGCCCGGTATGGGTGAACCGCCGATTAAGGCTTAATCCTCGGCGGCGTCAGAGCGCGGAAAGGCATTGCGGTCCATCAAGCCCCAGTAGAGCGCCCGGTAGCGCTCAATCATGCGCAGTTCGTCAAACTCGGTGCGCGCCTTGTCACGGTTGGCCTGTCCGATCCGCTTGCGGGCGGCAGGATCGCGAGCGAGGCTGTCGAGCGTCTTCGTCAGCGTTTCCTGATCGCCCACATCGAACAGCAACGGGCCATTGTCCGAAGCGACCATGGAGGCAATATCGCCCACGCGCGGTGCCACCGCAGGGAGGCCTGCCGCCATCGCCTCGATCAGCGAAATCGGCTGCTGCTCAGACTGCGAAGACAGCGCGAAGATATCGAACAGGCCGACCAGCTTCTGCGGCTCGGCGACGAAGCCGGGCAGATGCACGCGGTCTTCCACCCCCAGGCTTTCGGCAAGCGCCAGCAAGCTCTCGCGCTCAGGCCCCTCGCCCGCGATCACCAGCTGCCATTCGGGCGGCACGTAGGTCATGGCGCGGATCAGCATATCGAGCTGCTTGACCTTGCGCAGGCCTGCCAGCGTCCCGATCCAGAACTCATCCTTGTGCTTGACCAGCGGGGGCAGCACGTCACGTTTGGGCGGCGCGGCAAAGGCGCGGGTGTCGATGCCGTTGGCGATCCTCTGCACGCGGCCGCGCGGTTGCTGCCATACGTCGAGCGCAATCGCCTCCAGCGTGTGCGAGGGCACCACCAGCGCCGCCGTGCGCCCCAGCGCGATGCGGCGATAGAAGTTGCGCCGCCACTTGAGCCCGCCCGCTTCGTCTTCGTTGAAGCCGTCCTCGTGGTGGACCAGCGGGGGCAGCTTGAACATGTCGGCAAACAGCGTGTGCGCCATCGCCGCGTCGATAGCGCCCCAGTTGTAGGTGCAGATAAGATCATAGCCCGCCATGGCCTCAGCGATCTTCTTGAACCGACCGGGCGTCGGCTTGCCGGTGAGCGAGGGGAACTTCGGCCAACTCACCTTCGCCGCCTTGCCGAGCAGCGAGGCCGCCCCGCGCCGCTCTGGGTCGCCCGAAACGATAGCATGCTCCGCCGCCTTGCCCCAATGGTTGATGAGGCGCACGCAGCGCACCTCCTTGCCGCCGGCATCGAAGGTCGAGTGCAGGTGCAATATGCGCGGGACCTTGCTCATGCCGCCAGCACCCGATCGAGCAGCCGCGCGATGGCGGTCTGCGCCTCAGGCTCGGCCAGCGTCGGGGCATGGCCCACGCGCGGCACGGTCACGCAGTCGAACCCAGGCAATCGCTCGCCCATGGCGGCGAAGGTCGCAGGCGAGAGCAGGTCGGACAGCGCGCCGCGCAGCACCAACCCCGGCCTTCCGCCAAGCGCCTCGAAGGCGGGCCACAGGTCGACTGCTTCGGTAGCCGAGGGATCGGAAAATGGTTCGGCGATTTTCATGTCGTAGTCGTAGGCGATGCGGCCATTGTTGCCCACGCACATCATCCGCTTCGCCAAGGTCAGCCAGTCTTCGATGGCATAGTCCGGATAGATATGCAGCGAGGCCTCCCGCAGCGAGCGGGCGGCGTGCATCCAGGTCGGAAAGCTGCGGCCCTGACCGACATAGTCGCGGATGCGCTCCAGACCATCGGTCTCGATCACCGGGCCGATATCGTTGATCACCGCGCCTGCGAAGAGTTCTGGCCGTTGCAGCGCGATCAGCGTTGTCACGATCCCGCCGAGCGAAGTGCCGATGGCGACTACCTTCTCCAGCTTCAGCTCGTCGACCAGCGCCAGCACATCGGCGACATAGGTGAGCGGGACATAACTGTCCGATTCCTTGGCATAGTCACTCTCTCCCCGCCCGCGAAAGTCGAGCGCAAGCACGCGCCAGTCACCGGCGAAAGCCTCGGCCACCGGCTCGAAATCGCGCGCATTGCGGGTGAGGCCCGGCAGGCACAGGATCGCGGGGCGGTCCTCGGGCCCGGCATAGTCGCGGGCGTGCAGCTTCAGGCCCTCACCGCTTTCCCAATAAAGATCCGCATAGTCGCTCGTCGTCATGGTCCGCGCTGCCACCCTTTGTCTTGCGTGGGCCGGTTGCGCCACGGCGCTGCGATGGCCACTTATGCGCATATGCGTCAAGCCCCTGCAGCAGCCCCCTATCGCCCCGACCCGCAGATAGACGGAGTGGCCGACTTCCTCGCCGACCCGGTCGAGGCAGCAGAGTTCCCCTCCGCGACCCTGCGCTTCCGCAACCACCGGCACGAGGGCACCGTGGGGCTCGATAGCCTCTCCGACGAGCAATGGATCGCCCATTTCGGACATTTCGAGCCGCTACCCGACAACTTGCCCCAGCCGCTCGCGCTGCGCTATCACGGCCACCAGTTCCGCACCTACAATCCCGAGATTGGCGATGGACGCGGGTTCCTGTTCGCGCAGCTGCGCGATGGGGCGGGCCGCCTGCTCGACCTCGGCACCAAGGGCAGTGGGCAGACCCCGTGGAGCCGCTCGGGCGACGGACGCCTGACGCTGAAGGGCGCGGTGCGCGAGATTCTCGCCACCGAGATGCTCGAAGCGCTGGGCGTCAACACCAGCAAGACCTTCTCGGTGGTCGAAACCGGCGAGAAGCTGTGGCGCAACGACGAGCCCAGCCCCACCCGGTCTGCCGTGATGGTGCGATTGTCGCACTCGCACATCCGCATCGGCAGCTTCCAGCGGCTGCTGGTGCTGGAGGAGCACGAGCATCTGGCAAAGCTGGTCGACTATTGCCTCGCGCAATTTCCCGGCCACCTCCCCCCGGAAGACGCGCCCGACCGCGATAATCCGGCGGTGATCCTCGCTCATCAGGCCGCCGAGCGCCTCGCCGATCTTGCCGCCAGCTATATGGTGGCGGGCTTCGTCCACGGCGTGCTCAACACCGACAATATGAACCTCACCGGCGAGAGCTTCGACTATGGCCCATGGCGCTTCCTGCCCAAGTGGGAGCCGCAGTTCACCGCCGCCTATTTCGACCATCAGGGGCTTTATGCCTTTGGCCGCCAGCCCGAGGCGATCCGCTGGAACCTCGCCCAGCTCGCCATCGCGCTGCGCCCGCTGGCGGATAGCGATGCGCTGCTGGCAGCGCTCAATCGCTTCGGTCCGCTGTACGAAGCGGCGATGATGCGGCGCTTCTGCTGGCGGCTTGGCGTTGCAAGAGACGGCGAAGAGGCCGACCGCGCGCTGGTGGGAGCAGCCGAAGTGACAATGCGCGAAGGGCAGATCGGGCCGGACGCCTTCTTCCACCGCCATCGCGGCGGGCGCAATGCCGAGGGCGAGCTGGCCGAAGCTCTGGCCGAACGCCCCGCCCTGCCCGGCGCATCGGATTACTGGGACAGCGAGGAGCCCGAATCGATGCTGATCGAAGAGGTCGAGAGCATCTGGGACGCCATCGCGCAGAACGATGACTGGGAACCGCTAGCAGACAAGGTGGAGCGGGTGCGCGCGTTGGGGGATGCCTTGGGCGATGCGCCCGCACCTATCGGGCATTTATCGTCTAAGTCTTTGTGACTTTGCCTGTTGCCGAATGAGGCCTTAAGGAACACATGAAACGAAGTCCGAAGGAAGCATAACTTTGTCCGACGTGTCGCATCTGATCTCGTATGAACCGGCCACCGGGGCCGAGCTTTGGCGCGCACCACATGGCAATGTCGACGAACTGGTCGCCCGAGCACGCAGCGCCTGGCCGGCCTGGGCCTCGCAGCCGCTCGCCACCCGGATCGAGCGGATACGCCGCTTCGCCAACGAGGTCCGCAAGGAGCAGGAGGAGTTCGCCGAGCTGATCGCACGCGAAACCGGCAAGCCTTTGTGGGAAGCGCGCACCGAGGTCGAGGCGGTTATGGCGAAGGTCGAAATCTCGGTCCGCGCCTATGCCGAGCGCACGGGCCAGCGCAAGCTCGACAGCGCGCTGCAAGGCTCGGCTGCGCTGCGCCATAAGCCGCACGGAGTGATGGCCGTGCTCGGCCCCTACAATTTCCCTGCGCACCTGCCGAACGGCCACATCATCCCCGCGCTGATCGCGGGCAACGCGGTGATCCTCAAGCCGAGCGAGAAGACGCCTGCCGTGGGCGAAAAACTGCTGTCGTTCTTCGTGCGCGCGGGCGTGCCGCAGGATCTGGTCCAGCTGCTGATCGGCGGACCGGATGAAGGCAAGGCGTTGGTCGCGCATCCCGATGTCGACGGCGTTCTGTTCACCGGCTCGGCGCAAGTCGGCATCGCGATCAACCGCAAGCTGGCGACCGATCCGGGCAAGATCGTCGCGCTCGAGATGGGCGGCAATAATCCGCTCGTCGTGTGGGACACACCCAAAATCGACGACGTTGCCGCGCTGATCGTGCAAAGCGCTTTCACCACCGCCGGCCAGCGCTGCACCGCCGCGCGCCGCCTGATCGTGAAGAACGATATGTACGACGATGTGATCGGCGCGGTAAAGGCTCTGACCGAGCGCATCGTGATCGGCGCGCCGTTCGACGATCCACAGCCGTTCATGGGCCCGGTGATCGATATGCGCACCGCCGACCAGCTGACCGAGAGCTTTCTCTATCTGATCTCGAACGGCGGCAAGGCCATTGCCCATATGCGCCGCCCGCGTGAGGGGCTGCCTTTCGTGACCCCGGCGCTGGTTGATGTGACCGGCATGGCCGAGCGGCCCGATGTCGAACTGTTCGGACCGCTGTTGCAGGTGGTGCGGGTCGACGATTTCGACGCGGCCATTGCCGAGGCGAACAATACCCGGTTCGGCCTTTCGGCCTCGCTGGTGGGTGGCGATCCAGCGCAGTACAACCGCTTCTGGGCCAATATCCGCGCCGGAATCGTGAACTGGAACCGGCCCACCAATGGTGCATCGTCGGCTGCGCCCTTCGGCGGGATCGGTTTTTCGGGTAATCACCGCCCGGCCGCATTCTATGCCGCCGACTATTGCGCCTACCCGGTCACCAGTACCGAGATGGAGCAGCCGCGCGCGAGCGTGGGCGTGGGTTTTCGCGAAGTCTGAGCAAAGGCCCCTATCAGGGCGCCCGCGGGCAGTCCTGAGCCGCGAGCGCCCCGGCGAGACCTTCCTCTAGACGACCAGGAAGGTACGCTACCGCACCGCGAGACAGGGGAACAAGCGGCGCGCCATCAGCAATCGAGATAAATTCCATCTTGATTCGAAACCTATCTAATGGAAGGTAGCTGAACCGGCGGCAACAGCCCGGCCAGCTTGCCGCCAGCAAGGCTTGAGCCTACCGCCCTGGAGCAATGACCCAAGCGACCCTCAGCAGCAAACGCGCCCTCGTCTTCGCCCTCGGCGCCCATGCGATCTGGGGCTCGATGCCGATATACCTCATGCTGGTGCACGAGGTGCCGGTGTTTGAATATGTCGCCTGGCGCACTCTGTTCACCCTGCCGCTGTGTCTTGCGATCATCGCTGTTCGCAGCAACCTGGGCGAGCTTTCCGCCGTGCTGCGCAACCGGCGCACCATGCTCACGCTTGCGGCAAGCGCAGGGCTGATTGCGGTGAACTGGTGCCTCTATGTCTGGGCGATCCAGACAGACCATGTCTATGCCGCCAGCCTTGGCTACTACATCCTGCCGCTGACGATGATGCTGCTGGGGCTGATCTTTCTCGGCGAAAGGCTGACCCGGCGACAGTGGGCGGCGGTGGCGCTCGCGGGGATCGGGGTGGCGGCGCTGGCCGCAGGCGCGCTGACGACGTTGTGGGTGAGCGTCACGCTCGCTCTCAGCTTCGGTACCTATGGCCTGCTGCGCAAGACCGTGGCGGCCGGGCCGGTGGTGGGGCTCGTGGTCGAATCGATGGTGCTGGCGCCGATTGCGATCGGCTTTCTCGTCTGGAGCGCAAAGGCAGGGCCTGGGCTAGCCCTGGGCCGCGACATGCTGGAGACCTTCGGCATCGTGATGGGCGGCCCGATGACAGCCGTGCCGCTGCTGCTGTTTGCCACCGCCGCGCGGGCCATGCCCTACACCGTGATGGGCTTCCTCCAGTTCGTCTCGCCCACCATCGTATTCCTGCTCGGGCTGCTGGTGTTCGGCGAGGAGCTGCACCCCGCGCAGCTTGCCTGCTTCGTCGCGATCTGGGCGGCGGCGGCGTTGTTCATCTGGGATCTGGTCCGCTCGACGCGCCGCCCCGCCGTGCGTCCTGTCTAACCGGCGAGCTTCCAGCCCAGCGTCTCGCCTGCATGGAACGGCACGTAATGCGTGCCCGCCAGTTCGAGCGTGGCCGGCACCTGCTGCTCTTCGCGCACCAGCGTGACCGTCTCCTCGCTCACCGGCAGACCATAGAAAGCCGGGCCGTTGCGGCTGGCGAAGGCCTCGAATGCGTCGAGCGCGTCTTCCTCGTCGAACACGGTGGCATAGCTTTCGAGAGCATAGGGCGCATTGAAGATGCCCGCGCAGCCGCAGGCGTTTTCCTTCGCCTCGCGCGCATGGGGCGCGCTGTCGGTGCCGAGGAAGACCCGTTCGTTGCCCGAGGTGGCGAGCCGGCGCAGGCTCAGCCGGTGATGCTCGCGCTTGGCGACCGGCAGGCAATAGGCATGCGGCCTGATCCCGCCCACCAGCATGGCGTTGCGGTTGATATGGAGGTGCTGCGGCGTGATCGTCGCGGCCACGTTGGGGCCGGATTCAGCAACAAAGTCCGCCGCCTCTTCGGTGGTGATATGTTCGAACACCACCTTCAGCTCGGGCAGGTCGCGCACCAACGGCGCGAGCGCTCGTTCGATGAACACGGCCTCGCGGTCGAAAATGTCGATATCGGCATGGGTAACTTCGCCATGGACGCAGAACACCATCCCGATCTCGGCCATGGTTTCGAGCACCTTGCGGACATTGGCAACGTCGGTCACGCCCGAGGCCGAATTGGTGGTCGCCCCGGCGGGATAGAGCTTGGCCGCGGTAAACACGCCCGCCTCGAACCCGGCGCGGATATCGGCGGGGTCGGTATCGTCGGTGAGATAGGCGGTCATCAGCGGCGTGAAGGCAGCCCCCTCGGGCAGGGCCGCCACGATCCGGTCGCGATAGGCGGCGGCGGCATCGATCGTGGTCACCGGAGGCACCAGGTTGGGCATGATTATCGCCCGGCCGAACTGGCGCGCGGTATAGGGCAGCACGCCCTCCATCACCGCGCCATCGCGCAGGTGCAGGTGCCAATCGTCGGGACGGGGGATCGTGATCGTGTCGGTCATGCGCGCGCTCTGCCACAGGGCGCGCCGAACGAACAGCCCTCCCGCTTGCACGCACGCAGGCTTGCTCCCACCTTAGAGACATGACTGCCCTGCCCCTCGCCCAGCGCGCCGTAATCCGCCTCTCCCCGCAAGACAGCGAAGAGGATGTTGCCAAATTCCTGCAAGGCCTCGTCACCAACGACGTGAGCGGGGATCTGCCCGTCTATGCCGCGCTGCTTTCGGCGCAGGGAAAGACCATGTTCGACTTCCTCGTCTGGCGCGACGGAGACGATCTCTTGCTCGACTGCGAAGCCGACCATGCCGACGAACTGGTGAAACGCCTGTCGCTCTATCGCTTGCGCCGCAAGATCGCCATCACGCGCGATCCGGCGCTGGCGGTCTGGTGGTCTGCCAATGCGGCTGATGGGTTCGCCACAACATCCGATCCGCGCCTCCCGATGCTGGGTTGGCGCGGGCTCGGCCCTTCGCCAGCCAAGGAAATGACCTCCAGCGATGCAGACTGGTTAGCCCATCGCCTGGCCTGCGGCGTGCCCGAGGGTCGCGCGGAACTGGGTGATATTCTCTGGCTCGAAACCAATGCGATGGAACTGGGCGGCGTGAGCTTTACCAAGGGATGCTACGTCGGGCAGGAGAACACCGCGCGGATGAACTGGCGGCAGAAGGTCAACCGGCGGCTTGTCGTCGTTCCGCTGGACCGGTCTGACGAGAAACGCAGAAAAGCCGAACATCCCGACGCCGGCTATGCCATCGATCACCTACGGGTCGAAGGGATACCGGAAGATCTCGTGCCCGCCTGGCTGCCGTTGGGCTCTGGCGTGTAGGAGTGGGCCAGCCGCTCGCGGGCAACGGCGAGCAGCTCTTCCCCATGGCGCTGCGCCGCACCGTGACCGACCGCCAATGAACCGGCCAGTTCTTCTCCCATCAGCGCCTCGCCCAGCGCCATCAGCACCAACGAGTAGGTCAGCTCACGGCGCTTGGTCACTCCGGCGGAGGCCATATCCGCTGGCAAGCACTCATCGATAAAATCATGCACGGCTTCGATAATCGGATCGAGCGCACGCTTGTGACCGGTACAAAGCATCCAGGCAGCGAGAGCACCCGCCCCGCCCGATCCGAACGTATCGAAAATGAAATCAACCATCGTCCGCGGATCGAAGTCGCTGGCCAGCATCAATCGCTTCGACTCAGCCATCTCATCGCAGATCGTGGTGGCAAGGTAATTGGCCAGGGCCTGCTGTAGCCCGGTGGCAGAGCCGAAGTGGTGAAGCAGATTGGCATGGCTACGGTTCACCCGCGCCGCCACCGCCTTCAACGTCACTGCATGAGGGCCTTGTTCGAGGAGCAAGGTGCGTGCCGCTTCCAAAGCGACCGCGCGACTTTCCTGAGCACTCAAGCGCTGACGGCTCAAACTCACTCCTACTCCTGCGACACCAAAGCCCCGTCTTAAGACGATCCAGAATTTCGTTCTGCAATTCCGAGCTACTGGATATCTTCAGTATCCGATCGACCATCGTATTCAAAGTGGAAAGTAAGCATAAGTATATGCTGACAATTTTGTAAGCGACATCATCAAGCAAAGATGGGGTCAGTCGGCGAGTGACAACCGATAGCGCAGCGCTGGCACCCGCCGCCCTCCGCGCCCTGCACAGGCAGTCTGTTCGAGCTGCCCATCAGGCAGAAAGCCCCACCTTCGCAACACCTTACCCGAGGCAGGATTATCGACGAAGTGTCCGGCGCGGGCTTCGCGCAAGCCCAAGGCGCGCGCCGTAGCAAGCACTGCACCCACCGCCTCGCTGCCATAACCCTCGCGCTGGCGACTAGGGGCTATCCAGTATCCCAGTTCATAGGCGGTTTCGGGCTCTGAGGGCGCGAGCCCGATCGTGCCGATCAACGGCGCGCCATCTTCCCCCGGCAGGGTGATGGCAAACAGCATCTCGTCAACTCCGCGCGGCTGGTTGCAGAAGCGGCGCGCATCGTCGGCGGTATAGGGCCATGGCACGCGTGCGAGCATCCTGACGACGCTTTCGTCGGCAATACCGGCGAAAAGCTCACGCCAGTCTTCAGGAAATATCGGCCGCAGCATCAGCCGCTCGCTGCGTATGAACATCACATTTCTCCTCGACCAGCCCGCAGCCCCGGACCTCCGGTGGGCTGGCGGGCGGAAGGAGAAACGCAAAAAAGGAGACGGGGCGGCCCCATCTCCTTCCAGTGCCGGGCTATTCGCCGCCCGACTGGGGCCATCCCGGTGGATGGCCCGCTATCACCATCCGTTATTCGGCAGCTTCTGCCATGGCATCGACCGACACATACTTGCGGCCGAGCTTGCCGTCGTGAAAGCGCACGACGCCTTCAGCAGTGGCAAACAGGGTGTGATCGCGGCCGATGCCGACGTTCGCGCCCGGGTAGAAACGGGTGCCGCGCTGACGCACGAGAATGTTGCCGCCGAGCACCTGCTGCCCGCCGAACTTCTTGACGCCAAGACGCTTGCTTTCTGAATCGCGACCGTTGCGCGACGAGCCGCCAGCTTTCTTATGTGCCATTGTGTCTTCTCCGTAATCCTGAGCCGGGCGTGCCGGGCTTTATTCCTTGTCGGCCTTGGCGGCAGGCGCGGCGTCCTTGGCGGGCGCGGCCTTGCGAGCCTTCGGCGCGGCCTTCTCTTCGGACGTGTCTTTCACCGGAGCATCGGCCTTCTTGGCAGCAGCCTTCTTCGCCGCCGACTTGCCCTCGCCCACACCGACGATGCGCAGCAAGGTCATCTGCTGGCGGTGGCCGTTCTTGCGACGATAGTTGTGACGGCGACGCTTCTTGAAAACGACCACCTTCTCGCTCTTGGCCTGGGCAATGATCTCGGCCGAAACCGTGACCTTGCCAGCATCGGCCAGGCTCTCGCCCTCACCGGCGAGCAGGATATCGTCCAAAACGACCTTGTCGCCGGCGTCACCCGCCAGCTTCTCGACCGCGATCTTGTCTCCTTCGGCGACGCGATACTGCTTGCCGCCCGTGCGCACTACTGCGAACATGGTGCTATAATCCGTTTCATCTGGTGTCGTCCTTGCCAGAATCGAGCCTGTGTGACCCATCCCCGCGCAAACAACAAAAAAGGGCGCCCCTCGGGCACCACAAGAGCGCTGCCGTTAGGCGATGGCCCGCATCGAGTCAATGCCGAGAACACCATGAAGGCCAAAAATTGCCGGGCTGGAAAGGTGTCTCACCTCAGGCTAGTGCGATAACTCCATGATAGCCAGAATCGCCATGCTGTTCGTTGCGGCCGCGCCGCTTGCTCTTGCGGCCTGCGCCACGCCCGCGGGCGAATACCCATCGCTCGCCCAGCGCGAGATCGAACGGGTCGGCATGGTGATGACGCCGCCGCAGACGACTCCTGCCCCGCCCCCCAACCCCACCGAACCGGTGTTGTCGCAGGCCCGAGAGCTGGTCGAATCCGTCCGCACGGCCCATGCCGCCTTCCTCGCGAGCGAGAGTGCCGTGCGTTCGCGCGTGGCCGCGGCTCGCGGTGCCACTGCGGGCAGCGACGCCTGGGCTCTGGCCGAAGTGGCGCTGGCGGGTCTGAGTACGCAACGCAGCCGCGCAATGGTGGCGCTGGCCGATCTCGACCGGCTGTTCATCGCTGCCAGCACGTCAGGCGAATCGACCGAAACCATTGGCGAAGCACGCAGCGAGGCTGCCGACATGGTGGCAGCGGAAGACGCGGTCCTGTCCGAACTATCTGCCCAGCTGGCCTCCTAGCGAATAGGGCAAAGAAAAATGCGCGGGGCCGCCCTCGTGACCCCGCGCAACTCTGAAGACTGTGCCCATATGGCAGCTGCTGATGGCAATGCCCCTAAGCCAGAGCAGCTATCGCCGCCGAACCCAGCGCCCAGAGAATGATCAGGACCGGGAGAAAGTAGTCCTGAACTCGTGAAACCAGACCGCTCACGCGTTCTGGCATGACAGTGTGGGTGCCGATAGAATCTGCGGCTGCAGTGGTGGCCAATCCTGCCATCGATCCGCCTGCTTTAGCCATCTGTTCGGCTCCTTCGTTACAGGAACCGGTTTGGCGCTATCGCTGGAGGCCATCCTTGATCGCGGTCAAATCGAACGGATCATTTGCTCCAGCGGGCGAGATCGGAATGATCTTCGTCGCGCGGTTCGATCCAGTGCCAGCCATCGGCGCGCTGCTCGCGCTTCCAAAACCAGCTGTCGGATTTCAGGTGATCCATGCAATAGTCGACCGCACCGATGGCCCCGCGCCGGTGCCGCGCACAGGCCGCGACCATCACGATCGGCTCGCCCGGCTCCATTACGCCATGGCGGTGCATCACCAGCAAGCCCAGCAACTCGAAGCGATGCACGGCCTCCTCGGCAAGTGCTTCCATGCCCGGACCGGTCATCTTCTCGTAGTGCAGGAGCTCGAGCGCGCGCACATCATCGTCGGCGCGCACGGCTCCGATGAAGCTCGCAAGGCCGCCATAGCCCGGATGGGCATTGGTGAACGGGCCGAGCAAGGCCCCGGGGTTGAACGGCTGATCAACCAGATGGACGTGGATCGCCATGTCAGCCGCCTGAAACGGGCGGGAGCAACGCAATCTCGCTGCCGTCGGGCGCGGCGAGCGTCGCCTTGTCGCTAACTAGCGCGCCGTCGAGCGCAAGCTTGACCTTGTCGCTCTGCACCTGCGCGGCGAGCTGCGGACCAAGCTCGGCGAGCAGCCCGTCCCAGTCGAGCGGACCGGCGACATCGCGCTCGGGTGCGCCCGCAAGGTCGGCCAGCTTGCCGAGGAAAACGAGTTTTACCGCCATCAACCGCCCGTCACTGACATATGGCGCGGCTGCGCCGGACCGCTTCCCTGTTCGATACGGAAATGGTGCTTCTCCGGCTTTATGCGCATGGCCTCGTCCAGCGCTTCGGCCAGTCGCGCATCGGGTGTGTCCGAACGCAGGGCCGCGCGCAGGTCGACCATCTCGGCCCCTCCGAGGCAGGCATAGAGCTGGCCGGTGGCGGTGATGCGGATGCGGTTGCACGAGGCGCAGAAATTGTTCGTCAACGGGGTGATGAAACCGAGCCTGCCGCCGGTCTCCTCCACCCGTACATAGCGCGCCGGGCCGCCGGTCGAATCGGGAATGTCGGTCAGCGTCCAGCGTTGCTCGAGCCGGTCACGCACGGCGGGCAGCGGCAGGTAGTGATCTGAGCGCTCACCCTCGATCTCGCCCAACGGCATGATCTCGATCAGCGTCATGTCAGCCCCGCGCGCGTGCGACCATTCGACGAGGAAGGGAATTTCCTCCTCGTTCAGGCCCTTCAGCGCCACGGTGTTGAGCTTGACCTTAAGCCCCGCCGCCTGCGCCGCCGCGATCCCGCGCAGCACCTTCACCAGCCTGTCGCGCCGCGAAAGCTGCTCGAACAGCGCGCTGTCCATCGTATCGAGGCTGACGTTGATGCGGCGAATACCGGCGGCGAACAGATCCTCGGCGAACTCTTCAAGCCGGGTGCCATTGGTAGTCAGGGTCAGCTCGTCGAGCCCGTCGCCGATCTTACGACCGAGCGCGCGAATCAGCTCGATCACGTCGCGGCGCACCAGCGGCTCCCCTCCGGTAAGGCGGATCTTGGTAATCCCGCGCTCGATCATCCCCAGCGAGAGTTTGTGCAGCTCTTCAAGGCTCAGCACGTCCTTCTTGGGCAGAAACTGCATCGCTTCGGGCATGCAATAGGTGCAACGCAGGTCGCACCGGTCCGTCACCGACAGGCGAAGATAAGAGATGCGGCGCTGGAAGGCGTCGACCAAGGGCTGGCTGCAGGACATTGCGCCCTACTTAGCCATTTTTTCAGCGATTGCCATCCAAGCAGAGCACTTGCCCTGTCACGCCGGGTGCGCGGGCCAGATATTCGAGCGCCCGCGCCCGTGCCTCCTGCGCCTCGGTCTGGCTGGCGATGGCATTCACCCGCACCGGGGCAAGCTCGCGCGCCAGCTGCCCCACCACCGCCTGCCGCCAGCTTGCGTTGGAATGATCGGCAGCGGCGAAGTCGATGACGACGAGCGGGTGCTCCTGCGCCTGCTCACGCACCAGCGGGACGAGGCTGGCATGAAACTGCGCCGCCGCATCGAGCGCGCTTGCAGGCAAATCACGTGCCGCAACAATCGCCGGTCCGCTCGGCCCTGCGGTCATCGCCGGTCGCGGTGGAGCGTGATGCCGATCTTCTCATCCGCCTCGCTAAGCGCCAGCTTCACGATCTTGACCGTCACCGCCTCCACGCGCTCGTCCTGCAGGAACAGCGTTTCGCACACGTGATCGGCCACGGCCTCGATCAACTGGTAATGCGTGTCGCCCAGCGCTTCGGAGCAGGCGAACTTCAGATCCATGTAGTTCTTGCTCGCGCTCAGCGGCGTTTCGGGGACAAAGCGTTCGGGCGGGCACCGGAAACGCACCTGCACGGTAAAGCGCAGCGGCTGCGGGCGGCCTGTCTCCTCCGAGTAGATGCCCGTGTGGACATCGTGTTCGAAGTCGGCCAGTTCGAGAGTAAGGCTGTCTGCCATGGCGCGCGCATGGCACCAGTGCGGAACCTTGGCAAGCTCCCCGGTGTTTGTAGCTTTGACGCAGGCGAGCGGGTATGAGCCTTCTCATACACCGGCCAATCGAGGGGACCACAGCGATGAACGAGACAACCGCATACGAGACCGACACGCCGACGAGCGCCCCTTCAACGGGCGCCAAGATCGCGCGCGGCCTTGGCGCTTTCGCACTGGGG
This sequence comes from Aurantiacibacter flavus, assembly GCF_039710615.1. Taxonomy (NCBI): domain Bacteria; kingdom Pseudomonadati; phylum Pseudomonadota; class Alphaproteobacteria; order Sphingomonadales; family Erythrobacteraceae; genus Aurantiacibacter; species Aurantiacibacter flavus. The sequence continues at coordinate 270,201 of NZ_JBDLBR010000001.1, read as the reverse complement.
GGCGCGCTGCTGGCTGTCCTCATCGCACTCGGCGGGCTGACCCTCGCGCGTTATGACCTCATCGACAAGCTCTCCGGCTTCCGCGCTTTCATGATGATGATGTGGCCGGCAGGCGTGATCGCCATCGTGGCGCTGCTGGCGATGATTATCGGTTTCGTCGTCAAGGGTGGTGGCGGCAAACGCTGGAAGGCGGGCCTCGCGCTCGTGCTGAGCGCGGGGCTGGTGCTGGTGATGTACACGCAGGTGGTGATGCCGGCCGGCAAGGCGCCGCCGATCCACGACGTGAGCACCGACCTCAACAACATGCCGCAGTTCGTCGCGCTCGATGTCGCGCCGGTCAGCACCGGGCCATTCTCGCAAGAGGAATGGCGCGCCTTCCACACAGAGGCCTATTCCAACATCGAGCCGATCCTGATCGACCGCAGCCCGTCCGAAGTGCTCGCCGCCGCGCGGGTGCTGATGGAGCAGCGCGGGTGGACGGTCGCCGAGACGCAGCCGGTCGAAGAACAGCTCGAAGCGACCGCCTATGCCGGCTACCTGCGATTCCGCGACGATGTGGTTGTGCGCGTGACCCCGGTGATGGACGGCTCGACCCGCGTCGATATGCGCTCGGTCAGCCGAGTGGGCGTGAGCGATCTCGGCTTCAACGCCAGGCGCGTCCGCGATTTCCTGAAAGACCTCTCGGCGGCTTAATCGTTCGCCCAGCGGGCGAAAATGGCGGTGGGCAGCAGTCGGCCATCAGGTCCGTCCTCGCGCACCGCCAATTCGCCATATTCGATCCTTCCCGGAAGATCAGCAAAGGCCTCAGCCAAGAGGCCCGCAAGCGCGAGCGAACTCATCCGCACGGCATAGACGGTCAGGAACAGGAAGCGGCTTTCGGAATCGAGAAGCTGGCGGCAATCGCCGATCAGGCCGGGCAGGCCCTCCTCCAAACGCCAAGTTTCGTTCTTCGGACCGCGCCCGAACTTGGGCGGATCGAGGATGATCCCGTCATAGCGATTCTCGCGGCGCACTTCGCGGGCGACGAACTTGGCGCAATCGTCGATCAGCCAGCGCACGGGGCGATTGTCCATCCCCGACAGGGCCGCATTCTCACGCGCCTGGGCGACCGACTTCTTGCTCGCATCGACGTGGGTGACCTGGCCGCACTCGCTCAACGCCAGGCTGCCCACACCGGTGTAGCCGAACAGGTTGAGCGCGCTCGCATCGGGCTTGCCTGCCAGCATCGAGCGCATCCAGCTCCACACCGGGGCCATGTCTGGGAAGAAACCGAGATGGCGGAAAGGCGTACACTGGGCGGTAAAGCGGACCTCTTCCCAACCGAGCGGCCAGCCCTCCTCCGGCACCTGTTGGGCGAATTGCCAGCGGCCGCCACCGTCCTCGTCCGATCCGGGGACAAATTCGCCGTGGGCGTCCCACTCGGCAAGCCTCGGCGCCCACATGGCCTGCGGCTCGGGGCGTATGAAGCGATAGTCGCCATAGCGTTCGAGCTTGCGGCCATAGCCCGAGTCGACAAGGCCGTAGTCGGCCCAGCCCACGCCCGCCATCACCAGCGGATCTGCGGCCAGGTCAGCCATCAGGCCGACGGCGTCGCGTGCGCCTCGATGAAATCGCGCACGGCATCGTAGTCACCTGGCAGGCGGTCGTATTGCTCGGCCCGCTCGAACAGGTCGCCCATCCGGCCCGGCAACGATGGCCGGGTTCCGGTCGCCCGCTCGACCGCATCGCGGAACTTGGCCGGGTGCGCCGTCGCCAGCGTGACAACGGGGATCTCCGCCGCAATGCCCGCCGTACGCGCCGCGTGGAGACCGATCGCGGTGTGCGGATCGATCACCTGCCCGCACTTCTCGTGCGCCCAGGCCATCGCCTGTCCCATGTCGTCGGCATCGGCGCGGGCGCTGGTGAACAGCGCGGCGGCACCTTGGCGCTGGGCATTGGTGAGCTGCATCGCCTTGGTGCTCTCGAAGCCCGCCATCTGCTCAGCCAGTGCCTTGCCGTCGCGCCCGCCAACATCGAACAGCAGCCGCTCGAAATTCGACGACACCTGAATGTCCATGCTCGGCGCAGCAGTGGGGGTGACGGTGCCGGCAGAATAGTCGCCGCTGGAGAGCGCGCGATGGAGGATGTCGTTCACGTTGGTGGCGACGATCAGCCGCTCGACCGGCAGCCCCATCTGCGCCGCAACATAGCCGGCGAACACGTCACCGAAATTGCCCGTCGGCACCGAGAAGGCGACCTTGCGCTGCGGCGCGCCCAGCTGGAGCGCGGCGGCGAAATAGTAGACCACCTGCGCCATCAGCCGTGCCCAGTTGATCGAGTTCACCGCGCTGATACGAAAACGCCCGGTCATGTGGCTGTCGACGAACATGCGCTTTACCATCGCCTGCGCATCGTCGAAGCTGCCGTCGATTGCGATATTGTGGACGTTGGGCGCGCGCACCGTGGTCATCTGGCGGCGCTGCACGTCGCTCACCCGGCCATCGGGATGCAGCATGAAGATATCGACCCGTTCGCGCCCGGCCACCGCGTCGATGGCGGCAGAGCCGGTGTCACCGCTGGTCGCGCCGACGATGGTGAGGTGATCCTCGCGCTTGGCAAGGAAGTGCTCGAACAGGCGGCCGAGAAGCTGCAGCGCCACGTCCTTGAAGGCAAGCGTCGGACCGTGAAACAGTTCGAGCAGCCAGTGCTGCTGGTCGAACTGGACGAGCGGCGTCACCGCCTGGTGCGCGAACCGGCCATAGGCGCGCGTGCAAAGGTCGCGCAGATCATCCTCGGTGAGGCTGGGCGTGACGAAGGGCAACATCACCTTCACCGCCAGCTCTACGTAGGAGAGGCCCGCCATGGCGGCGATCTCGGCCTCGCTGAAGCGCGGCCATGCCTCGGGCACGTAAAGCCCGCCATCAGACGCGAGGCCAGCGAGGGTCACGCCCTCGAAATCGAGCGACGGCGCATTGCCGCGGGTGGAGACGTATTTCATCGGGAAAAGCGGTTAGCGGCGAGGAGCGCCGCCCGCAAGCTATGCCTTGCCGCTCATGACGGACTGCTCTTCCGTCTCGAGCTTGCTCTTGAGGTCAAGCAGCCGGCTAGCCGCGCGCGCGGCGTGGGGGCCGATCCAGCGTTCGTGAATTGCGGCAATGGGCATGGCGTCAAGATGGTTGAACCGCTCGCGCCCCTTCCTCACGGGAACCACCAGCCCTGCTTGCTCAAGCACGCGCAGGTGCATCATCACCGTGGTGCGATCGAGCTCGGGCAAGCAGGTACAAAGCTGCCCGGTGGTGAGCGGACGCAGCTTCAGTTGATCGCAGATCGCCCGCCGGTTGGCGTTGGCGAGCGCCTTGAACACACGGTCGAGTTCTTCATCGTTTGACATGTGATGTTTTTATAACATAATTGAGAGCGAATCAAGGAGAGCGTCCATGCAGGTCAATTTTCGTATCTCGGGTCGGATCGCAAAGCCGGTGGAAGAGGTGTTCGAGGCCGTGGCCGATCCGGCCAAGCTATCGGAGTACTTCACAACTGGCGGGGCCAGGGGACGGATGGAGGCGGGCTCCACGGTCTTGTGGGACTTCCACGATTTTCCCGGAGCTGTCCCGGTCGAAGTCGTCGAGGTTCTGCCCAATGAGAAGATCGTGATCGAATGGAGCGCGAGCGAAGGCGAGACCGGCGAAATCGGTGCGAAGCTGGCAGAAGCAGACTACAAGACCACCGTCACCATGCTGTTCAAGCCGCTCGACGACGGGCGGACTCTGGTTGAAATTGTCGAGGAAGGATGGCGCGACACGCCAGGCGGGCTGCGCAGCGCTTTCCTGAATTGCGAAGGCTGGACCGGAATGCTCGCGGCCATGAAGGCCTGGATCGAGCACGGCATCAACCTGCGTCACGGCTTCTACAAGTAGGCTAGGCCTCGCGCTGCCGGCGGCGCAGCGCCAATACGTAGATCACCAGCGCAGTGAGTGCGAAGAAGAACCACTGCACCGCATAGGCAAGGTGATTGTTCGGCATGTCGTTGGGATCGGGCCGCGCAATCGGCTGGAGCCCGGCAAGGCCATCGCTTGCAACCACCTTGTAGTCTTCGCCAAGCCGCACCAGGACGCCCGAGATCTCTCCGCCAGCGAAAGTCGGCTCGCGTGGGCCTCGCGACCATCCGATGTCGGCCAGCAGCGCCGGCTCGCCCGCGCGACAGACATAGCGATGGACATAGCCCGCCGCATTATCGGCGCTGCGCCCGGCTACCGCTGTCCAGCCTGAAGGCGTAGCGCAGGAGAACCGCACCCGACGATAGACAAGATCGTCCGCGCCATCGAGCGAAGACAGCTCCGCCACCGAGGAGCTTTGCGCATTGCGCGAAAACTCGGCGATCATCGCTTCCTTCTGCCCTAGCCGGTCCAGCTGCCAAAAGCCCAGCTTCACCATGATGGCTGCAGCCAGCAGCACCACCAGCGTGGGAACGATTGGCCAGCGGCGGATGCCGAAAATCATTCGTCGCCCTTGTACTCGTGACGATGCTCTTCGGCCCGGCGCGAAAACTCGCTCGCCAGTAGCCATGACTTGCACAGCCGCAGCCCGAGGATCACCCCGCCGGTCGTCAGCGGCACCCACAGGATCACGTGCAGCCACCAGGGCGGCTCGAACGAGAGCTGCAGCCACAGCGCGCCGATCACCACCAGGGCACCAACGATCATGGTCAGGAAGGCCGCCGGCCCGTCACCGACATTGAAGCGCGAGAAGTCGAGCCCGCAGGAGGGGCACTTGTCGGCGAAGCGGGTGAGACCTGCAAACAGGCTCTTCGCGCCGCAGCGCGGACACAAACCGAAAAGGGCAGCCTCACCGATAGTGGGCTGCCCCTTCGTACTATCGTGGGCGTCGCTCACGAACAGGCCTTAGTGATATTCGGCACCCAAGCCGCCCCACACGTAGACGGTGATGAAGAGGAACAGCCAGACCACGTCGACGAAGTGCCAGTACCAGGCGGCAGCTTCGAAGCCGAAGTGCTGCTGCGGGGTGAAGTGGCCCTTGTAGGTCCGCGCCAGGCAGACGATCAGGAAGATCGTGCCGACCAGCACGTGGAAGCCGTGGAAGCCCGTCGCCATGTAGAAGGCCGAGCTGTAGGTGTTGCCGCCGAAGCCGAACGGCGCGTGGCCATATTCGTAAACCTGCACGGCCGAGAACAGCACGCCGAGCGCGATGGTCAGCCACAGGCCCTTCTTCAGACCGTCGCGGTCACCATGGATCAGGCAATGGTGCGCCCAGGTGACGGTGGTGCCCGAGCAGAGCAGGATCAGCGTGTTGAGCAGCGGCAGGTCGAACGGGTTCATAACCGCTTCGATACCGGCCGGCGGCCACACGCCGTCGACCACCTCGGCCATGGCCGAGGGGAACAGCGCGAAATCGAACCACGACCAGAACCAACCGACGAAGAACATCACCTCCGAGGCGATGAACAGGATCATGCCATAGCGCATGTGCAACTGCACCACGGGAGTATGATCGCCCGCCTGCGCTTCGTTCACGATCTTCGAGAACCAGCCGAAGAATGTGGCAATCAGGCCTGCAACGCCGAGGCCGAGCACCAGATGCCAGTTCGTGAAATAGTCGGAGTGCATGAACATGACCATGCCGCTGGTGAACACCAGCCCGGACATCGCGCCGGCAAACGGCCAGATGTCAGGCGGAAGGATATGATAGTCGTGGTTCTTGGCACCGGCCATTGTCTGTCTTCCCTGATCGGCAGATTTGCACTTGCCCTTAGAACGCGCTTTCGGCGCGGTCCAGAGCCTAACTCTCGCCTTCCCCCTCGCTTGTTGCCGACTGGTCGGCAGCGCGGTGGAAGGTATAGGACAAGGTGATCTGTTCCACCTCGTCCATATTCGGATCATCCAGCGCCTTCGGGTCCACGAAGTAGAGCACCGGCATACGCACTTCCTGCCCCGGCTGGAGCACCTGCTCGGTGAAGCAGAAGCACTGGATCTTGTTGAAATAGGCGCCGGCCTGCTCGGGCTCGACGTTGAAGGTGGCGGTGCCCGTAATCGGCTCCGATGAATTGTTGCGGGCGACGAAAATCGCCATGTCGCGCTGCCCGATGGTCACCGTGTCAGTGCGCTGAAGCGGCCGGAAGTCCCACGGCATGTCGCGCTCGGTGTTGGCGTCGAAGCGGATTGAATAGGTCGTCGCGCCCGCACTTGCGGCAAAACGCTCGGCCAGATCGGCGTCGGCCTCGCTCGCGCGCTGAGTGGTTCCCGCAAAGCCCGTCACCTGGCAGAACAGGCGGTAAAGCGGCACCGAAGCATAGCCAAGCCCAAGCATCCCCAGCGCCGCCAGGAATGCGAACAGCATGGTGCGCCGATTGCGCGCGTCGAGGGTTGCTGTCTGCGACATCAGTTACCTCCGATCCGGACAATGGTGATGAAGTAGAACAACACTACGAAGCCGAACAACCCCAGGGCAATCACCACGTTGCGCGCCTTGCGGCGGCGGACGAACTCTTTTTCTTCCTCGGGCGTCATGCCAGCACCATCCGATCAGCCACCAAGGCGGCGAACAGCGCGAACAGGTACAACACCGAAAAGGCAAACAGCTGCTTTTCCGGCTTCATGGTGTCGCCCGGCTGCGACTGGCGGAAGGCCACCCGCGCCGACAGCACCAGAAAGGCCGCCGACAAGGCAAGCGCCGCCGCACCATAGATCGCGCCGACTCCGCCAATCGCCCAGGGGGCAAGCGCGACGGCTAGCAGGATCACCGAATAGGCAAGGATCTGCTGCCGGGTCGAGCGTTCGCCCGCCACCACCGGCATCATCGGAATACCGGCCTTGGCATAGTCGGTCTTCACAAACAGCGCGAGCGCCCAGAAGTGCGGCGGTGTCCAGGTGAAGATGATTGCGAACAGCAGCACCGGCATCAGCGTGATTTCACCGGTCACCGCGATCCAGCCAATCAGCGGCGGGAAAGCCCCGGCACCGCCACCGATCACGATGTTCTGCGGCGTGCGCGGCTTCAGCCACATGGTATAGATGACCGAATAGTAGACGATCGACAGCGCCAGAACGCCTGCCGCCAGCGGATGGATCGCCAGCCCCATCACGATCACCGAGGTGAAACACAGGAACAGGCCGAAGTCGCGCGCATCCTCGCGCCGCATCCGCCCGCCGGGAAGCGGCCGGTTTGCAGTGCGCTTCATCAGCGCATCGATATCGGCTTCCCACCACTGGTTGAGCACGGCCGCCCCGCCCGCTCCCATGGCGATGCACAGGATCGCGGTGAAGGCGAGCACCGGATGAAGATAGCCCGGCGCGGCCAGCAAGCCGCACAGCCCGGTGAACACCACGAGGCTCATCACCCGCGGCTTGGTCAGCGCGAGGAAATCGCGCCAGTCGGCCGGAAGCGTGGGAGCAAAGGTGGCGGTTGTCGTGTTCACATCTGGTCCTTTGCGAAGGGGCGCCCCGTTGCCGGCGCGCCCCTTCTGTTTGTCGTCAATCAGAAGGCGCGGCTCAGGCAGTCGCGGGCTTCGTCGAGATATGGTCGTCCGCGCTGTGATGATCCTCGATCACCGGCAGCGTTTCGAACTGGTGGAACGGCGGCGGGCTCGACAGGCTCCACTCGAGCGTCGTGGCGCCCTCGCCCCAGTAGTTGCCGGGAGCCTTCTTGCCGGCCACGAAGGCGTAGATGATGTTCAGGAAGAACACCCCAACCGACACCAGTGTGATGGCATAGCCGATGCTGGCCACGTAGTTCCACTCGGCATAGGCCGCGGTGAAATCCGGATAGCGGCGCGCCATGCCCTGCAGCCCGAGGAAGTGCATCGGGAAGAAGATCATGTTCACGCCGACGAAGAAGATCCAGAACTGGAGGTGCGACAGGAACTCCGAGTGCATCTTGCCGCTCATCTTCGGGAACCAGTAGTAGAACCCTGCGAACATCGAGGTCACCGCACCCAGCGACAGCACATAATGGAAGTGCGCCACCACGTAGTAGGTGTCGTGGAGGTTGTCGTCGATGCCGCCGTTGGCGAGCACGACGCCGGTCACACCGCCGACGGTGAACAGGAAGATGAAGCCCATCGCCCAGACCATCGGCGACTTGAACTGGATCGAACCGCCCCACATCGTCGCGATCCACGAGAATATCTTGATGCCGGTCGGCACCGCGATGACCATGGTTGCGGCGGTGAAGTACATCTTCGTGTTCACGTCGAGGCCGACCGTATACATGTGGTGCGCCCACACGATGAAGCCGACCACGCCGATCGCGACCATGGCATAGGCCATGCCGAGGTAACCGAACACCGGCTTGCGGCTGAAGGTCGCGATAATCTGCGAGATCATGCCGAAACCGGGCAGGATCATGATGTAGACCTCGGGGTGACCGAAGAACCAGAACAGGTGCTGGTACAGGATCGGGTCGCCGCCACCGGCCGGATCGAAGAAGGTGGTGCCGAAGTTACGGTCGGTGATCAGCATGGTGATCGCCGCAGCCAGAACCGGCAGTGCGAGCAGCAGCAGGAAGGCGGTAACCAGCACCGACCACACGAACAGCGGCATCTTGTGCAAGGTCATGCCCGGCGCGCGCATGTTGAAGATGGTGGTGATGAAGTTGGTGGCACCCAGGATCGAACCGGCACCGGCAAGGTGCAGCGAGAAGATCGCGAAGTCGACCGCCGGGCCGACCGAACCGCTTGTCGAAAGCGGGGCATAGACCGTCCAGCCCGTGCCAGCGCCCATACCGGTACCGCCGGGCACGAACAGCGAGAACAGCAACGAACAGAAGCCCGCCACGGTCAGCCAGAACGAGATATTGTTCATGCGCGGGAAGGCCATGTCGGGCGCGCCGATCATGATCGGCACGAACCAGTTTCCGAAGCCGCCGATCATGGCGGGCATGACCATGAAGAACACCATGATCAGGCCGTGCGCGGTGATCAGCACGTTCCACATGTGGCCTTGCTGGTCGAAGCTGGCGCCATCGCCACCGAGCATGTTCACCACGGTCCCCAGAACCTGCAGGCCCGGCTCGGCCAGCTCGGCGCGCATGATGCCCGAAATGCCGCCGCCGATGATACCCGCGATGATCGAGAAGATCAGGTAAAGGGTGCCGATATCCTTGTGGTTGGTCGACATGAACCAACGCGCGAAAAAGCCCGGCTTGTGATCGGCATCGTGATGATGCTCTTCGCCATGGGCCTGAAAGGTGTCTGCGGTGGTGGCCATTTCGATGCTACCCTAGCTTGCTATTCGTTTCGTTATAATTAGATGGTCGGCGCGATAGCGTCGGGCGCGACAGCTTCGGTGCCGACAGCCGGTGCCTCGTTGGCATTGGCATCGCCCTCGCCTGCGACAGCTTCTGCCTCGGCGGCAGCAGCCTCCGCAGCAGCGGCGGCCTCAAGCTCCGGCGTGGTGCCACCCGGCTGGCTGAGCACCCAGGCATTGAACTCTTCAAGCGGGCGCGCTTCGATGGCGATGGGCATGTAACCGTGACGTGCACCGCACAACTCCATGCACTGGCCGTAATAGATGCCCGGCTCCTGGATCGTCAGCACGCGCTCGTTGATGCGGCCCGGCACGGCGTCGATCTTGAACCACAGCGACGGGATACCGAACGAGTGGATCACGTCGGCGCCGAAGGTCTGCAACCGGATCGGCACGCCCACCGGCACCACCATACGGTTGTCCACCGCGAGCTGATGCGGCTCACCAGCAGAGAGCGCATCTTCGTCGCTCAGCATGTTCGAGATCACCTCGAAGCCGCCGTTGTCGACATATTCATAGCCCCAGTACCACTGGTAGCCATTGGCCTTGATCGTAATCGCGTCTTCCGGCGGACTTTTGTACTGGCGCGAGATCAGCGTGATCGACGGCACCGCGATGACGACGAGAATCAACACCGGAATAACGGTCCAGACGATCTCGATCAGCGTGTTGTGGCTGGTCTTCGAAGGCACCGTGTTCGAACGGCGATTGTATCGCGCGATCACCCACAACAGCAGCGCCAGAACGAACAGGCTGATCACCACGGTGATCGGCAGCAGGATCGCATCGTGCATCCACAAGGCATAGTTGCCGTTCGCGGTGTACTGATCCTGGAAGCCGAGACCGCCGGGAGTCGGCTGACCCTTGATCATATCCGGCCCGTAGTGCTCGAAAGCGGGCGCCGCCTCGGCAGCAGGCGCAGCCGTGTCAGCAGGAGCGGCATCGACCGGAGCCTCGATCGGCGCGGTGACGGCTTGATCCTGCGCAAAGACAGTTTGCGGAGAAGCAGTGAAAGAGACGGCCGCGACCAGCATGGTCAGGAAGGTGAGCGGCTTGCGGGCGATGTCGCCGAAAGTCATTGCGTCGAAGCTTTCCATTCTTTTGTAGCGCGCGAACCCTGAATCCAAGCCCCTGCGCACAGGCCTTCTTGCCCCTCAATGGGGCCTGTAAGGCGCGCCTATACGCCCGCTTGCCCCATGCCTCAAGCGCTTCTAGGGAATTTTTCAGGCCCCGGTGGAAACACCGGTCCAGTTGCAAATCGTTCGCACAAATAACAGGAAACGTCCCCCATCATGACACAAGACGAGGTCCTCGCCGAGTTCCGCGCCAGCGGCGCCTTGCTGGAGGGGCATTTTCGCCTCTCGTCGGGCCGCCACTCGGCACACTATCTGCAATGCGCGCGCGTGCTGATGAACCCCGACCGCGCGGCACGCCTTGCCATCGCCCTTGCCCAGCAGATCCCGCGCGATCTGCGCGCCAGCATCGATGCCGTGGTCTCGCCCGCAATGGGTGGCATCATAATAGGGCACGAAATGGGCCGCGCCTTGCAGAAAGACGCGATGTTCCTCGAGCGGCCCGAGGGCAAGTTCCACCTGAGGCGCGGATTCGCGCTAGAAAAGGGCGCAAAGGTGCTGATGGTGGAGGACGTGGTGACCACAGGCCTGTCCAGCCGCGAGGCGATTGCCGCGGTGGGAGAAGAGGGCGGCAAGGTGGTGGCCGAGGTTGCGCTGGTCGACCGCTCCAATGGCGAGGCCGACCTGGGCGTGCCGTTCTTCCCGCTCGTGGCGCTGAACTTCCCGACCTACGCGGAGGACGAGCTGCCCGACGAACTGGCCGAAATCCCCGTCACCAAGCCGGGGAGCCGCGCCTGACCATGGCCGAGTCGAACGTCCTCAATCCGGGCAAGCTGCGGCTTGGCGTGAACATCGATCATGTCGCGACCATCCGCAACGCGCGCGGCGGCGACCATCCCGACCCGGTCCGCGCGGCCGAGATCGTGGCCCGAGTCGGCGGCGACGGCATCACCGCGCACCTGCGCGAAGATCGCCGGCATATTCGCGACGAAGACATTCGCCGCATTCAGGACGCGACCGACCTGCCGCTCAATTTCGAGATGGCGGCGACCGACGAGATGCTCGCCATAGCCCTCGCCCACAAGCCGCACGCCGCCTGCATCGTCCCCGAAAAGCGGGAGGAGCGCACCACCGAAGGCGGGCTCGATGCGGCGGGGCTGCACAACCAGCTGGCGCCAATTGTCGGGCGCTTGCTTGACGCAGGCATCCGCGTCTCGCTGTTCGTCGAGGCCAGCGAGCGCCAGATCGAGGCCGCCTTGCGCCTTGGCGCACCGGTGGTCGAGTTCCATACGGGCGAATATGCCCATGCCGGGCTCGACGGGGATATCGAGAAGGTTGCACGCGAATTGAAACGCCTCAGTGACATGGCTGCCCTCGCCGCGAAGAACGGCATCGAGCCGCACGCCGGCCATGGCCTAACTTACGATAACGTGCAGCCGGTCGCCGCGATTCCCCAGCTCGCCGAGCTGAACATCGGGCACTATCTTATCGGAGAGGCAATCTTCTGTGGGCTCGAAGCGGCGGTGCTTCGGATGCGCGAACTGATGGACGACGCGCGGTGAGCCACACCCCCCACCACGAGAACAGCCCGAACCCGGATCAAGTCCGGGGCGACGAAAGTATCGCGTCGTGATTATCGGCCTCGGCTCCGACCTGTGCAACATCGAGCGCATCCAGAACTCGCTCGACCGCTTCGGTGAACGCTTCATCAATCGCGTCTTCACCGATATCGAGAATGCCAAGGCCGCCCGTCGACCCCACACGCAGGCCGGAACCTACGCCAAGCGATTCGCCGCCAAGGAAGCTTTTTCTAAGGCTGTCGGGACCGGGTTCAGTGCTGGCGTGTTCATGAAGGATATCGGGGTGGTGAATGCCCCCTCGGGTGCCCCCACCCTTGATCTGACCGGAGGGGCGGCGGCACGGCTTGCACAGCTGACCCCGGATGGACACCTTGTGAAGATACACTTGACCCTGACCGACGATCATCCATGGGCGCAAGCCTTCGTGATACTTGAGGCCTTTCCCGCATGAGCGACGCCACCACCTCCTCCTCATCCGACAAGACCGGCGAGAAAGAGAAAGTCGACTGGCTGGCCGAGATTCGCGGTCTTGCCTTGATGCTGCTGGCGGTGCTGGCCTTTCACACCTTCGTCGCCAAGCCGTTCTACATCCCCTCGGGCTCGATGATGCCCAACCTGCTGGTGGGTGACCGGCTGGTGGTGAGCAAGTGGCCCTATGGCTGGAGCTGGGTCTCGGCGAGCTTCCACCTGCTGCCCCGCGCCGACTGGCGCATTGCGCCCGGCACGCCCGAATATGGCGATATCGTCATCGCCGTTCCGCCGACCCATGCCGAAGACTATATCAAGCGCGTGGTCGCCCTTCCCGGCGACCGGATCGCCGTGGTCAACGGGCAGATCATCCTGAACGGCAAACCGGTGCCGCAGGCGGTCGAGCCGCCGGTGCGCCTGCCTGCCGACGAGGACGGACAGTGCGATGGCAGGGACTGCATGGCCGCCTTCGCCCCCTTTCGCGTGCAGCTGGAGGATGGCACCACGGTCTACGAGCCGCCAACCTACCGCGAGACGCTTCCCAACGGGGCCAGCTATCTGATCATCGACCACGAGAACCAGACCCTAGACAATATGCAAGTGATCACCGTGCCCGATGGCCACGTGTTTCTGATGGGCGACAACCGCGACCATTCTGCCGACAGCCGCGCGCCGATCTTTGCAAGCGGGCTCGGCGGGCCGGTGCCGCTGGCCAATGTCGGCGGGCGCGCCGAATTCATCACCTTCTCGCTTGACGGCAGCGCCAGCTACAATCCTCTGAGCTGGTTCTCCGCCCTGCGGCCCGACCGCGCATGGACCAGCCTGCGCCCGCAGAAGGACGGGGACTAGACCATGGCCCAGCGCGACAACGACGATCGGGAAATGGGAGCAAGCCCGGCGAGTATCACCAGCCCGGAACTCCGGTTCGAGGCCGCCCGGGCGCTCGTCTGGACCATCATCGTCGGCCTTGTGATCCTCGCGATCTATATCTCGCAAAGCCTGTTGGTGATTTTCGGTGCCATGGTCTTTGCCTCTATGATCGACGGTGGGGCCCGCCTGCTCGGACGGTGGCTGCCCATCGCCCGCCCGTGGCGCGTCACCATCGTGCTGGCGGGCGGAACCGGGTTTCTCGTCTGGCTATCGATGTATGCCGGCTCGCAAATTTCGCGCGAGGCAGCCGAACTGCCCGAGATCGTCGAACAGCAAGCGCGCGAGCTGTTTCTCTGGGCCAGGGGCCAGGGCTTCGAGATTGCACTCGACGACCTGAAGGGCATGGCAGGCCAAGCAATGGACGGCGTCGGCACCGTCACCCGCGCGCTGGGCGGGTTGCTGGGCGGACTGACGACCGTGGTCCTCATCCTCATCATCGGCGTCTATGTCGCTATCGAGCCGCGCCTTTACGAACGCGGGGTGGCCTGGATGCTGCCCCGCACCCGGCGCGAGGATTTCTATCTCACCGCCGAGCGCATGGGCTATACCATGCGGCGGCTGATGTTTGGCCGCATCGTGGGAATGGTGGTCGAAGGTATCTTCACCTATTTCATGCTGATGCTTTACGGCGTGGTAACGGGCGACGCGATCCCCATGCCTGCCCTGCTTGCCATCCTAACAGGCTTGCTCGCCTTCATTCCCAACATCGGCGCGGTGGTCTCAGGCGTGCTGATGGTGTTGGTGGGCTTCTCGGGCGGCACCGAGATGGGGATTTACACCATCGTCGTCTATTTCCTGGTGCAGAATATCGACGGGTACATCGTGATCCCGATGATCGCCAAGAAAACGGTCGATCTGGCTCCGGCGCTGGTGTTGGGAATGCAGCTGATCATGGGCATCCTGTTCGGCATCCTCGGCCTGTTCCTGGCCGACCCGCTGCTGGCCATGATCAAGGTCGCGCTCGAACGGCGCAGCGAGCAGAACGCACGCGACGAAGCTGCTGTCTCCGGGGAGAGCGACCCTGCGTAAGTTCCTCTATTTTATCGTATTCGGCATCGTCTTTGTGGCCGCAGTTCTGTTTGGCCTGCGCATCTACGCCGACGATGTCACCAAGATCGCGTTGGTCCCGGATAGCGAGTTCGAGGCTCAGGCACCGCTTGAGCAAATCGCCTACCACGATCCCGCGATGTGGTTCAGCCGCCCCGGCCTCGCGATTGAGGATGACCCCGCGCGCTGGCAACCCGGCGAGGCCGCCGCGACCGATGGCGAATCGGAGACAGAGCCGGAGGAACGTCCCGAGACGCCCAGTCCCGCTGCGGCTCCGGTGCAAGCGGCGGGTGACACCACCCCGGCCTTCGCCGTGTTCTTCATCCACCCCACCAGCTATCTCGATCGCGCGCACTGGAATGCCCCGCTAGACCACGAGGAATCGCAGCGGCGCGCCCGGCTGATGGTGCGCGGAATGGCCAGCGCCTTCAACGACGCCAGCGAGATCTGGGCTCCGCGCTATCGCCAGGCCACCTTCGGCGCCTTCCTCACCGACGCCCCCGAGGCACAGCAAGCGCTCGATGCGGCTTACGCCGACCTCAGCCAGGCCTTCGACTTCTTCCTCGAAAGCATCGCCCCCGACGTGCCAATCATCCTCGCCGGACACAGCCAGGGCGGCCTGCACATTACTCGCCTACTGACCGACCGCGTTATCGGGACGCCGTTGCAGGAGCGAATCGCTGCCGCCTATCCGATCGGCTGGCCGATTTCGCTGGAACACGATCTGCCACTGCTTGGCCTGCCCGCCTGCGCCAGCCCCGATCAGCCTGCCTGCATCAGCGACTGGGTGAGCTTTGCCGAACCGGCCGAGCCTGGCCTGCTGCTCACCCGCTACGAAACCACCCCGGGGCTCGACGGGCAAAGCCGCGTGGGCAGCCCGATCCTCTGCGTGAACCCGCTCACCGGAAGCGCGGGCGGAGATGCGGCAGCCAGCGCCAACATCGGCACACTGGTGCCCAATTCCGACCTTTCCGATGGCGAGCTGGTATCCGCTGCCGTGGGCGCGCGGTGCGATGCCAACGGTCTGCTGCTGATCGGCGAGCCCGTCGACATGGGGCAGTACGTGCTGCCCGGCAACAACTACCACGTCTACGACATCCCGTTGTTCTGGGCGAACCTCAAGGCCGACGTCGTGCGTCGGGTGCAAGCATGGCAGCAAGCGCGCTCGTAACCGAAGAGGCTCCCGCCTTCCGCGAGGCGCTGGGCGATGGCGGGGTGCTGCTCGGGCTCGACCTCGGCACCAAGACCATCGGCACCGCGCTGTGCGACGCGCGCTGGACCTTCGCAACGGCGGGAAAGACCCTGCCGAAGGGCAAGTTCGGCCGTGACCGCGCTGCGCTGGCCGACCTGTGCGCCGCCCGCTCGGTGGTGGGCGTGGTGATCGGCCTGCCGCTCAACATGGATGGCAGCGCGGGGCCACGCGTGCAGGCCAGCCGTGCTTTTGCGCGCAATCTGGCGCAGATGTCCGAGCAGGGGCTCGGGCTGCCGGTGCTGCTGTGGGACGAGCGCTGGTCCACCACCAGCGCCGAGCGGGCGATGATCGACCAGGATTTCAGCCGCGCCAAGCGCGCCGAGCGCATCGACAGCCACGCCGCCGCGATCATCCTGCAAGCAGCTATCGACCGGCTGGCGGGCGGAATGTTCTAAGCTCGGCGCACAATCACTACGAGCCCCGCAGGCATCTCGCCATCGTAGGGCAAGGCAAACCGGACCGCATCGGCGCGTGCGCGAACCAACACTTCTTCACTAACCTTCGGATCGGCGATCACCGCATCGGCCATCCCGAGCAGACGCGCCTGACGCAGCGTGAGGTCATCGGGATCGTCGCTCACAACCGTAAATTCATGCACTGCGGGCGCGGCAGCCTCGCCACCAGCGGCCAGCCATTCCCCAAGCCGCTCCGCACTGCCCGAATCGAGGGGATCAAGCACTCCACCCTCGCCCAGCGCCGCGTCGAGCGCACGGCGGCGCTCGGCAGACTCGGGAAAGACCTTGCGCAAGGCACCGCGCGCCTCGGCCAGCCCTTGCGCCAGCTTTCCGAGCGACGGCGGCAACAGAGCCTCGAGCCGCAAGCGCAGGTGCTTGGCCAGCCCCGCCGACGCGCCCGAAGTGCCGACCGCAATCAGCACCGGATCGCGCTCCAGCAGGCTCGGTGTGGTGAAGTCGCACCAGTCGGGCTTGTCGACCACGTTGACCAGCAGCCCGGCGCCGCGCAGCCGCAGGGCATCGGCCTCGCACCGCGCCTCATCCTCGTGGGCGACAAAGGCCAGCCGCGCGCCCTCGTCGATTCCCCGCTGGAGATCGGAAATCACCCTGCCACCCGCACGTTCCACGAGACGCGCCTTGGGCACCGCAGCCTCGCCCTCGCCCAGCACGATCACCGGCTGACCGGAAATACGGTGGAAGAGCGGGAGCGAGCGCATCGGCAGCCCTAGCGCTTCAGGAAGTCGGGCACGCGCTCGGCAGCGGTGATCGCTTCGGGCAGGATGCGGTCGGCAACAACGGCGAATTCCTCGCCGTCGACCATCACCTCGGCCACGAACCCGCGCGAGTTGTAGGAACTCGCCATGGTCGCGCCATAGGCTCCGGCGGTGCGGAACACGGCAAGATCGCCCGGTCCGACCGCTTCGATCTCGCGCCCGGTGGCGAAGGTGTCGCCGGTCTCGCAGATCGGGCCGACGATGTTCGCCACCATCCGCGCGCCGCTGGGTCGCACGGCGTCGAAATCGTGCCAGGCACCGTAAAGCGAGGGCCGCGCCAGATCGTTCATCGCCGCATCGACGATCACGAACGGATCGCGGTTAGCATTGCGCTTCACGCGGATCACGCGGGTGAGCAGCACCCCGGCATTGCCCGCAATCACACGGCCCGGCTCGAACATGAGCGTCGCGTCCCAGCCCTTGGTGACACGGGCCACCATCGCGCCATAGTCTGCCGGGCTCGGGTAGGCCTCGCCCTTCTTGTAAGGCACACCAAGCCCGCCGCCGAGGTCCATATGGGTGACGGTGTCACCCGCCGCCCGAATCTCACCGAGCAGTTCGCCGAGCCGCAGGAAGGCCGCTTCGAGCGGAGCCAGTTCGGACAACTGGCTGCCGATGTGGACGGCAAGCCCGCGCATCTCCAGCCCCGGCAAGGCCGCAAGGCGCGCGTAGATCTCGCCCGCGCGGTCAATCGGCACGCCGAACTTGTTGTCCTTCTTGCCGGTCGAGATCTTCTCGTGGGTGCCCGCATCGATATCGGGGTTCACACGCAGCGCGCAGGGAGCTGTCACGCCCTTCTCCGCCGCGATCTGCGCCAGTTCGACGCCCTCTTCCTCGCTCTCGATGTTGAACTGGCCGATCTGTTCGTCGAGCCCCTTGGCCAGTTCGCGCGCGGTCTTGCCCACGCCAGAAAACACGATGTCGGCTGCCGGAATGCCCGCCGCGATGGCACGCGCCATCTCTCCGCCTGAAACCACGTCCGCTCCATAACCTTCGCGCCCGAGCAGGCTCAGCACGGCAAGGTTCGGGTTCGACTTCACGGCGAAGGCGATATGCGGCTTGCGCTCGAGCCCGGCGAGCCCCTCGCGGAAGACGCGGGCATGGCGCTCGAACGTGGCGCGCGAATAGACATAGACGGGCGTGCCGACCTCGTCCGCGATGCGGGCGAGCGGAACGTCCTCGGCGAACATCTCGCCGTTACGAAGCTGAAAATGATCCAATGTTTCTTACCCTTCGGGTGGGAGGTCGAACGGATCGTCCTCCCGTTCTTCGGATTCGCTGCGCAGTTCCACGCTGCGCTCGGGCACAGCCTGTGGGTCCACTGCCAGCAACTGACTGGAGGTGAGCGGCTCGCTCACGCCATAGGGCGCGGGCGGCAAGGCACGGCCGGGCGCGGGCTCAAGCTCGTTGCGCTGGCCGCAGGCGACAAGCGCAAGCGAGCCGGCAATCAGGAGTGCGGCGCGCCTCACGCGCCCATCCCCAGTGCCAATCGCGCCTCGGCCACGCGTTTTCGGACTTCGGCAGGCGCAGTGCCACCGTGCGAGCAGCGCGCGGCCACCGATGCCTCGACCGAGAGCGCCTTGTAGACGCGCTCGTCCACCCGGCCATCGATGGCCTGCAATTCGTCGAGCGACAGCTCGTCGAGCGCGCAGCCCTTGCTTTCGGCCAGCTTTACCGCCGCGCCGGTGATGTGATGCGCCTCGCGGAAAGGAATGTCTGCTTCGCGCACCAGCCAGTCGGCAAGGTCGGTCGCCGTGGCATAGCCGAGTTCCGCCGCCTGCCGCATCCGCTCGGTCTTGAAGGTGCTGTCAGCAATCATGCCGACCATCGCCGCGATGGAAAGGCCCAGCAGCCCGTGCGCCTCGAACACCGGCGGCTTGTCGTCTTGCATGTCCTTCGAATAGGCGAGCGGCAGGCCCTTCATCGTCACCATCAGCGACGTGAAACAACCCATGATCCGGCCGGCATGGCCGCGCACCAGCTCGGCGGCGTCGGGGTTTTTCTTCTGCGGCATGATCGAGGAGCCGGTAGAAAGACTATCCGCCATGCGCACGAAGCCGAAGGGCTGGCTCGCCCAGATCACGAACTCCTCCGCCAGCCGCGACAGGTGCAGGCTGCACTGGGTGGCGGCGGAGAGGTAGTCGAGCGCAAAGTCGCGGTCGGACACGGCATCGAGGCTGTTGTCGGTCGGGCTATCGAAGCCGAGCGCCTGGGCGGTCATATCGCGGTCAATCGGGAAGCCGGTGCCTGCCAGCGCGGCGCTGCCGAGCGGCGAGCGGTTGAGCCGGGCGCGCGCATCCTCGAAGCGCGATACGTCGCGGCTCGCCATCTCGTAATAGGCCATGAGGTGGTGGCCGAGCGTGACCGGCTGCGCGGTCTGCAGGTGGGTGAAACCGGGCATGATCGAGTCGGCATGGTTGCCCGCCTGTTCGACCAGCGCGCGGCGCAGGGCATCGAGCCCGGCGAGCGTCTCGTCGATGGCGTCGCGCACCCAGAGGCGGAAGTCGGTCGCCACCTGATCGTTGCGGCTGCGCGCAGTGTGCAGGCGGCCAGCCACCGGGCCGATCAGTTCGGCAAGGCGGCTCTCGGTGGTCATGTGGATATCTTCAAGGTCCCAGTTTTCGGGGACGCCACTGGCCTCATATTCTTCCGCGACCTTGTCGAGCCCGGCCAGAATAGTCTCGGCATCGGCACCAGAAACGATGTCCCGTGCACCAAGCATGGTGACATGAGCCTTGCTTGCGGCGATATCCTGTCGCCAAAGGGCCTTGTCGAACGGAATCGAGGCATTGATTTCACGCATGATTGCCGAAGGGCCTTCGGCAAACCGTCCGCCCCACATGGCGTTGGAGGAACTATCCTTGGTCAAACTGCGAAAATCCCCGGAATTGCTGGTGGCCTGCCTCGCGGCGCTGCTGGCCGGGTGCGATACCGGCGCAGAGCCAGACACGCAAGCTGCGAGCACCGAAGCGACTGACACCACGCTTACCGGAACGCTCGACCGCTCGCTGGCGGGTGATGAGGTGCCCGTGGTGACCGTGCGCCAGCCCGACGGCACCGAACTGGCCCTGGCCGAGACGGACGGGCAGCCTTTCCTGCTCAACCTGTGGGCGACATGGTGCGCGCCCTGCGTGATCGAGATGCCGTTGCTCGACGACATGGCAGACGAGCTGGGGGACACGGTGCGGGTTATAACAGTGAGCGAAGACCTGCGCGGGGCCGAAGCCGTCAAGCCGTTCTTCGCCGACCACGATTTCGCCGCGCTTGAACCGTGGATGGACCCCGACAACGCGCTCGCCTTCGCCTATGGCGGCGGCGCAGTGCTGCCGCTGACCATCCTGTACGATGCCGAGGGCAAGGAGGTGTGGCGAGTGATCGGTGCCTATGATTGGTCGACCGCTGAGGCACGCGAGGCGGTGCTGGAAGCGGCGAGCACCAAGTAGTCGGGCATCGCAAGGCCGAGCCGGGTGAGCGGATCGCCCGCCAGCCCCGCCACCAGATGCGCCTTCATTCGCGGACCCGGCCCTACGCGGGAGGCGGGGGCCAGCAGCAGGTCGCGCAAGATCGCAGGCCATGCGGCAGCAGACTGGAATGGCGGGGTGAAGGCCCAGGTGAGGGCCTGATAGAGCCGAACGTGCCACTGCCTGAGCGCAAGGAAGCGGGCCTTGCTGGCAGCGAGATCCTGCGCCTTCAGGGCGAGCACCAAGGCATAGGCATCGAGCAAGGCCATGTTCGCGCCCTGCCCCAGCTGCGGGCTCGCCGCATGCCAGGCGTCGCCAAGGTGAACCAGGCGCTCGCTGGGCGACTGGCGCGAGGTGCGATGGGCGTAGCGCGCGAACACAAGCTGGTCGGCCTCGCGCAATTGTTGGCGAAAGGCACAGCATTGCGGCCACAGTTGCTCCACCTCATCCCACCAGCGCGCCATGCCGCCCGCTTGCCATGCTGCATATTCGTCTGCCGTTAGCGACCAAAAGAAGGCCGCCCGCCCGACGCCGACTGGCAAGACGCCGACCATTCGCAAAGCCCGCTCGTAGCGCTGTTCGAGCAGGTCGCCGCAGAAAGGCGCGCCTTTCGGCAGTTCGACGTTCGCCCAAAGCGCGCCAAAAGGCAGCAGCGCATTGACAGGCGGCACCAGCGGTGAGCGCAGACCGAGCGCATCGACAACCAGATCGCGGCTCGCAGAGCGGCGGCCTTGCTCGTCTATCAGCACTGCCCCGCCTGCCTCTTCGGCAAACTGGCTGACGGCAAAGCCTGTCTCAATCGGAATGCGTTCGGCGAGCACTGCTTCGTACAAGATGCCAAACAAGTCCGCCCGGTGGATGCCAAGACCGAACACGCTCGCTCGCGGCAAATCCGAATAGGCAGCTTCGAGGACCGGTTCGCCCTCCCGGTTCAGCCCCAGCAAGCCAGTTACCGGCGCGCCCTTCGCCGTCATGCTCTCGGCGAGTCCCAGTTCGGCCAGGACTGCCATGCCAGTCGGCTGGATCATCAATCCGGAACCCACCGGCTGCGGCGCCGCGAAGCGTTCGTACAGACATACCCGGTGGCCTGCCCGCGACAGCAACAGCGCCGAGGCAAGACCTGAAATGCCGCACCCGGCAATGGCGATCGACAGTGGTTGCATCGCCGCGATGCCTAGCGAAGCCCCCTGCATTTCGCCAGTACGTCGCCAATCCCGCAGGGAACCTCTTTTCAGAACATAAACCTTCCGCTAAGCGCCGCTGCTCTATGGGGCTTATGGCCTCAGGGGCGGTTAGCTCAGTTGGTAGAGCATCTCGTTTACACCGAGAGGGTCGGCGGTTCGAGCCCGTCACCGCCCACCAGTTTTGACTAGGTGGATCCATCCAGAGGATGAATGCGCGTCAAAACTCCCGAGCGAAGCGCAGGGCACACGAGCCCATCCCCTCACACCATCTGCGCGGCCGCCTGGCCTAGTTCGTGGAAATAGCGCGCCATCGCATCGGACGACTTCTCGGTCAGCTGGATGAAGGCGCGGCGACGGTCGGTATCGTCCTCGAACCGTTCGAGCAGTCCAGCTTCGGTCATCTGCGAAATCCATCTGAGCGCCGTGGTCGGCGGAACGCTCGAGGCAATGCACAGCGAAGTCACCGACACCCGCAAATGCTCAGCCCTTGCGGCGGTCAGATCGAGCAGCATGTCCCAGGCCGGATCGGAGAAGAGGTCGCCATCGAAGAACCGCCCGCGCAGCTGGCGCTGCTGGATGATCCGGCGCACAAGACGCGGATCGGGGAGCGGCGGGCGTGTCGCGCGCACCGGCCCTTCGCCATTGCGCCGCCGCGAAGGCGCCGCAGATCCGAAACGGAAAACGCTTTCGCCAGAAGGCTTTGCCGTCGAATCCGGCGTCAGCATATCAATTCGTTCGGCAATGTGGCTGACCTGCTCGGTAATGCGCAGCAGGGTAAGCCGATCCTCCTCCGACAATTCGCGCACGCGCAGACCCGATAGATCGGCCAGCATCCGGCCCAGCGCAATCACCCGGTCCGCCCGGCGCGGATTGACGAGGATCTGCGGATGGCTCGTCGCGCAACAACCGTAAACCGCATCGAGCGCATCGACCGTGGTCGACACAATCAGCCGCGCCCCCGTTCGCCCTGCCCGCTCATCGAGCTGACTGAGCGCAGCATAGCCTGCCCCGTCGA
The DNA here is from genome assembly GCF_039710615.1 of Aurantiacibacter flavus. Lineage (NCBI taxonomy): Bacteria > Pseudomonadati > Pseudomonadota > Alphaproteobacteria > Sphingomonadales > Erythrobacteraceae > Aurantiacibacter > Aurantiacibacter flavus. The sequence continues at coordinate 247,724 of NZ_JBDLBR010000001.1, read as the reverse complement.
GATCGGGGCAGTCGAGGAACACCAGTTCACCCAAGGGCCGCGGATCGGCATCGAGCAGCTCCGCCAGAGGGCCGCATTGGCGCAAGGCAAACCCCGCGATCTCCGCATCCTCGCGCAGATCATCGCGAATTTCCGCCCGATCCGAAAACACCGACAGCGCCAGCTTCATACCGGCGCTGTCAGCGGCCATTTCATAGGTGAAATCGATTAAGGCGGCTTGACCCATCTCTTCGCACTCCCCAGCGGTGAATGCGAACACAATGAGAACAAATCAGGGCCTTGTCAAGAATTCGTTAAGCATAAACCCCGAGGCCAGGAGTCAGTCGGCGAAGGGATCGCGCACCAGGATCGTATCTTCACGCTCGGGGCTGGTCGAAACGCTGGCCACCGGGCACTCAATCAGCTCTTCGATCCGGCGGATATATTTGATCGCCTGCGCCGGAAGATCGGCCCAACTGCGCGCGCCCACCGTGGTCCCTTCCCAGCCGTCGATCTCTTCATAGACCGGCTCCAACCGCGCCTGATCCTGCGCATTGGCGGGCAGGTAGTCGATCGGTTCGCCATCGAGCGTGTAGCCGGTGCAGATCTTGATCGTCTCGAACCCGTCGAGCACGTCGATCTTCGTCAGCGCAATGCCGGTCACGCCCGAGATAGCGCAGGTCTGCTTCACCAGCGCCGCGTCGAACCAGCCGCACCGACGCTTGCGCGCGGTGACGGTGCCGAACTCGTGCCCGCGTTCGCCCAGCCGCTGGCCGGTCTCGTCTTCCAGCTCCGTCGGGAACGGGCCGGAGCCCACGCGGGTGGTGTAGGCCTTGACGATCCCGAGGACGAAGCCCGCCGCGCCGGGCCCCATGCCCGAGCCGCTCGCCACCGTGCCCGAAACGGTGTTCGAGCTGGTCACGAAAGGATAGGTGCCGTGATCGACATCGAGCAGCACGCCCTGCGCGCCCTCGAACAGGATCTTGGCCCCGGCCTTCTTCACCTCGTTAAGCCGCTTCCACACCGGCTGCGCATACTGAAGCACGAACGGAGCGATTTCGCGCAGCTTGGCAAGCAGAGCGGACCGGTCGATCGGCGGTTCGCCGAACCCTGCGCGCAATGCATCATGGTGCGCACACAGGCGATCGAGCTGCGGCTCGAGTTCGTCGAGGTGCGAGAGGTCACACACGCGGATCGCGCGGCGGCCGACCTTGTCTTCATAGGCAGGGCCAATGCCGCGCCCGGTGGTGCCGATCTTGCCCTTGCCCGCAGCGGCCTCGCGCATCACGTCGAGCTCGCCGTGGACCGGCAGGATCAGCGGACAATTGTCGGCAATGCCGAAGTTGTCGGGCGTGATCGCGACGCCTTGGGCTTCAAGCCGCTCGATCTCGCTCTTCAGCGCCCACGGATCGAGTACCACGCCGTTGCCGACCAGGCTCAGCGTTCCGGTGACGATGCCCGATGGCAGCAGCGAGAGTTTATAGGTCTTATCGCCCACCACCAGCGTGTGGCCGGCATTGTGGCCGCCCTGAAAGCGCACCACCACATCGGCGCGCGTAGCCAGCCAGTCGACAATCTTGCCTTTGCCTTCGTCGCCCCACTGGGCGCCAATCACGGTTACGTTAGGCATGGATAGAGTCCTCCACCCTGCCAAGGAAATCCGGGACGCCCTTCGACAGGACTCGGCGAACGGATTGGACCAGTGGGGAGCGGCTCCCCGAATGCGGTGGCGTCTGTAGCCGGGCCTCCGGCCAAGTCAACACCAGCGCGCGAACTTGTCGAAGTTGACACCGTGCAATTGCGGGATCGAGATGTAATATACAGTTTTATCAAATTCTTGATCTCATTTCCTGAACTTGACACAAAACGCCAATTTACGGCGCGGATCGCCGCGCGCGCAACCATGAGAGGTTAGCCGCTCGTCGCCCTGTAGGAAAGCGCACTGCGTTCAGATTGGCCTTGCCACCGGCACTACCAAAGGGCAGCCCCCGCACCATGCCGAGCTTGCGCACCATCGCCAATGCCCTGCTGGGATACGGCCGCAGGGCGGAAGACCGCTCGGGCCCGCGCTTTCGCCAGCCGACCGCCACGCTGGCCTACGGCGAGCATCCGTTGCAGGCGCTGGACCTACACTCAGCGGGGGCGGACAAACGCCCGCTGCTGGCGTTCGTCCATGGCGGGGCCTGGCAGTTCGGCGACAAGACCCGGCGGCTGAAGGATGCGAAGGTGCCTTTTGCGCATGAGGAGCGCTGGCACTTCGCCGCGCTCAACTTCCGCATGGTGCCTGAGGTACCCGTTCGGACGATGGCCGAGGACATGGCGGCGGGGCTCGCCTTGCTGTTCGCGCAGGCCGACGACCTGGGCACCGACCGCCGCAAGATCGTGCTGATGGGCCATTCCTCCGGGGCGCACCTGGCCACTCTGGTGGCGAGCGATCCGAACTTGCTCGGCGCGCATGGCCTTGCGCCGGGCGATCTGGCTGGCGTGATCGCCCTCGACGGCGCGGCCTATGATCCGGGCGAACCGAGCACGGGATCGGGCCAACTCAGGAAGCGCTTTATCGATCCGGCCTTTGCCGGTGCCGACCTTGCCGCGCTCTCTCCGGTCGCGCAGTTCGAAGCGAGCGGTGAGCGCGTCCCTCCTTTCCTGATCCTGCACACAACCAATGGCTTTACGGGCAGGCAAGCGCGGCTGCTGGAACAGGCACTCAGCAGCTCCGGCGGGCGCGTGGAGCGTCACGCATTCCCGGGCACCAGCCCGCTCGCGCATATGCGGCTGAGCCGCTGGTTCGGGCGCGCAGGTTACGGGCCAACTGAAGTCGCCCGCAACTGGTTACAGGAAATCTTCGGCAATTAAAGCGGCTTGGCTTCGCTACCTACAAGCCGGTGCGAACAACCAAGTCTGGCGGGATCATCCTGCTCTGACAACGCAGCCACGGTCCGCTTACCCTTGGCGCGCAGCTTAGCGGCAACCGCCTCGTCATGGCCGAGCGGCAGGAACACCTTCTCTCCGATGCCTTCGTCCGCCTTCACCGCATCGACCAACTCTTCGGGGTAAAGCGAGAACCCGGTCGCCACTTCGCCGCTGCCGCCGATGCGGTAGGTGCCGCCCCGCCCCAGCTCGCCGCGCACGCCTTGCGCGTAGAGCGTGAAGCCGAACCAGCTTTGATACTCGAAGCCATGACGCTCGGTCGGGTCGAGCGTGAGGCGTGCACGTCCCTCGACCCGCGATGCGATCTGCGAGATCGCCTCGATCCGGCTGTCGAGCACGCCGCCCTTGTTCAGCGCATCGAGCCCGGCCAGCGCCTCGGGCAGCGCGCCGGTGGCGAACAGCAGCGGCAGATAGGCCTCGCCGCCCGCTTCGGTGAGCGCGCCTGCATCCTTCATGTCCAGCTCGCGCCGCACCGCCTCGCGGTCGGCCAGCCGCAGCGGGCCATCGGCGAGCACATCGATCAGGTCGGGCATGGTGAAATCGACCGAGATACCGGTGGCCCCGGCAGCTTCGAGCGCGGCAATCGCCAGTTCGACGATCTCGCTGGCGGCGGAAACCGAATCGGTGCCGATCAGCTCGGCGCCCAGTTGCAGGTTCTCGCGGCGCGGTTCGAGCGCGGTTCCGGCGATCTTCACCACCTGCCCGGCATAGCCGAGCCGCAGCGGACGCGGCGCTTTCACGAGCGAGGTGGCGGCGATGCGCCCGACCTGCACCGTAATATCGCCGCGCAGGGCCAGCGTGCGCAGGCTCTTGGGATCGACAAAGCGGAACATGTGGTTCCGGCTCACCCCGTCCATCCGCGCGGCGAGCGAGCGTTCGAACTCGATCAGCGGCGGGCGCACGCGGTCATATCCGTGCGCGGTGAGGGTATCGAGAATGGCCCGCTCGATGCGCGTGGCCGCAGAGGCGCTCTGGATCAGGCGGTCTTCGAGGCCTTCGGGCAGGAGGTCGGTGGTGCGGTCGGTCATGCAAGGCCCCCTAGCCACAATGTCATCCCGGCGGAAGGAAAACTAGGCCGGGATGACAGTTGCACCTGTGTGGCTTAGAAGTTGAGCGCCTTCACCAGCTTCACGCCCTGCAGTTTCTCCGCCGCAGCGATCACCTCAGCCGGGATCGGCGCGTCGACGCTCAGCAGAACGACCGCTTCGCCGCCGGTCTCGCGGCGACCAAGGTGGAAGGTGCCGATGTTGATGCCATGCTCACCCATCAGCGAGCCGACACGGCCGATGAAGCCGGGCGCATCCTCGTTGACGACATAGAGCATGTGGCCTTCGAGATCGGCCTCGATGCCAATGCCGAATATCTCCACCAGACGCGCGCCCTTGTCGGCGAACAGCGTGCCGGCCACCGAACGCGGGCCCGCACTGGTCGCCACGGTCACGCGCAGCAGCGTGCTGTAAACGCCCTCACCCTCATAGCGGACCGAACGTACCTGCAACCCGCGCTCTTTCGCGAGATAGGGTGCGTTGACCATGTTCACCGTGTCCGAATAGTGGCGCATGAAGCCCGCCAGCACCGCGCCTTCGATCGGCTTGCCGTTGAGGTCGGCCGCAGCGCCCGAACGCTCGATGCTGATTTCGGTGAGGTTGCCGTGGGCGAGCTGGCTCACCAACGAACCCAGCTTCTCGGCCAGCGCCATGTAGGGGCGCAGCTTCGGCGCTTCCTCGGCGCTGAGCGAAGGCATGTTGAGCGCGTTGGTGACACCGCCGTTGACGAGATAGTCGGCCATCTGTTCGGCCACCTGCAGAGCCACGTTGACCTGCGCTTCGGTGGTCGAGGCGCCGAGGTGCGGGGTGCAGATGAAGTTCGGAGTGCCGAACAGCGGGTGCTCCTTGGCGGGTTCCTTGGCGAACACGTCGAGCGCGGCACCGGCAATGTGGCCGCTGTCGAGCAGGTCCTTCAGCGCCGCTTCGTCGACCAGGCCGCCGCGCGCGCAGTTCACAATCCGCACGCCCTTCTTGCACTGCTCGAGCCGCTCGCGGCTGAGGATGTTGCGGGTCTCGTCGGTCAGCGGGGTGTGCAGCGTGATGAAGTCCGCCTTTTCGAGCAGGGTGCCGAGGTCGGCCTTCTCAACGCCCATCTCGATGGCGCGCTCGGGCGTCAGGAACGGATCGTAGGCGACGACCTTCATCTTCAGGCCCAGCGCGCGGCTGGCGACGATCGAGCCGATGTTGCCCGCTCCGATCAGGCCGAGCGTCTTGCCGGTCAGCTCGACGCCCATGAAGTCGTTCTTCGGCCATTCGCCCTTTTGCGTGCGCTCGTTGGCAGCCGGGATCTGGCGGGCCACGGCGAACATCAGCGCGACGGCGTGTTCGGCGGTGGTGATCGAATTGCCGAACGGGGTGTTCATCACCACCACGCCCTGCGCGCTTGCCGCCGGGATATCGACGTTGTCGACACCGATACCGGCGCGGCCGATCACCTTGAGATTGGTCGCGGCGGCGAGAATTTCAGGCGTAACCTTGGTCGAGCTGCGGATCGCGAGGCCATCGTACTGACCGATCATGGCCTTCAGCTCTTCGGGCGTCTTGCCGGTGATGACATCGACGTCGCAGCCGCGCTCTTCGAAGATCTTGGCGGCGTTGGGATCCATCTTGTCGGAAATGAGGACTTTGGGCTTGGTCACAATAGTGCTCCTGTCGCAGGAAATATCGGGTGCACGACGCATGGCAGCGCCGCAATCGGGATTAAAGACCGAGGTCGGAAAGGCCGGGATGGTCCGCCGGACGCGGGCCCTGGGGCCAGTGGAACAGGCGTTCGCCTTCCGAAATCGGCACGTCGTTGATGCTGGCAAGGCGCACGGCCATCAGCCCCTCGGCATCGAACTGCCAGTTCTCGTTCCCGTAGGAGCGGAACCAGTCACCCGTCGCGTTGTGCCACTCATAGGCAAAACGGGCGGCGATGCGGTTGCCTTCAAAGGCCCAGACTTCCTTGATCAGCCGATACTCAAGCTCGCGTTCCCACTTGGCAGTGAGGAAGGCGACGATCGCATCGCGGCCGGACAGGAATTCCGAGCGGTTCCGCCAGCGGCTGTCGGGCGTATAGGCAAGCGCGACCTTTGCAGGGTCGCGCCCGTTCCATGCGTCCTCGGCCATCCGCGCTTTTTGCGCGGCGGTTTCGGCGGTGAAGGGCGGAAGGGGTGGACGCGCCATGGCGTTACCTCCTGTTGCCAACCTCTTACAGGTTGCCGGCCTTGAGCTCTTCGTAAGCCCACTCGATCCACGGCAGCAGGCGCGCGATATCTTCGCTTTCAAGCGAACCACCACACCAGATCCTGAGGCCCGGAGGGGCATCGCGATAGCCGTTGAAGTCGAAGCCGACCTCAAGCTCTTCGAGCTTCTTGGCGATCTTGCCGGGAACCGCGGCCTTGTCCTCATCGGACAGGCTGTCGATCCACTCGCCCTGGAAGACCATGCACACGCCGGTGTTGGTCTGCTGCGCCGGGTCGGCAACCATGTTGCGCAGCCACGGGGTCGCCTCGATCCAGTCCTTGACGATCTTGGCATTGGCGTCGGCACGGGCAAACATCGCCTCACGGCCGCCGATTTCCTTCACCCACTCAAGCGCGGCGATATAGTCTTCGGTCGCCAGCATCGAGGGGGTGTTGATCGTTGCGCCTTCGAAGATCGCCTTGTCGATGGCGCCCTTCTTCTTGATGCGGAACAGCTTGGGCAACGGCCACTCGGGGTCGTAGCTGTTGATCCGCTCCACCGCCTTGGGCGACAGGATCATCATGCCGTGCTGCGCTTCACCGCCCAGCACCTTCTGCCACGAGTAAGTTGTCACATCGAGCTTCGCCCAGTCCATCTCCATCGCGAAGACGGCGCTGGTGGCATCGTTGATGGCCAGACCTTCGCGGCCCGGAGCGAGCCAGTCGGTGTTCGGAATCTTCGCGCCCGAGGTCGTGCCGTTCCAGGTGAACACCACGTCGTTGTCCTGCGGGACTTGCGTCAGATCGGGAATTTCGCCGTAACCGGCGTCGAGGATCTGCAGGTCCTTCAGCTTGAGCTGCTTGGCTGCATCCTGAATCCACACGTTGCCGAAGCTTTCCCACGCCGCAATCGTGGCCGGGCGCGCGCCGAGCATCGTCCACATCGCGCATTCCAGCGCGCCGGTGTCCGAGCCAGGCATGATGCCGACCAGATAGTCGTCGGGAATGCCGAGCAGCTCACGGGTGAGGTCGATGGCATATTTCAACCGGCCCTTGGCGTATTTGCCGCGGTGCGAGCGACCAAGCGAGCGGGTGTCGAGCTTGTCGACAGACCAGCCGGGTGGCTTGCAGGTGGGTCCGGATGAAAAGAAGGGGCGCTCAGGCTTGAGCGTAGGTTGTACAGTCATGTATTCTCTCCTTTCAGAGAGCTCGCGCGGCGTTGGGACCGCGTGGCCCGGAGCCGCACCTAAAGACACGCTGCCCAATGTCAATCGCAGATCGCTGGCCTGTGCCCGCCCATGGCCCGGTTACGGATGACCAAAGGAGCAGTTTTCTGATCCTGGCAAGGTTCTCTTAAGCATGTCTGCGGCACATTGCGCCCTATGCGAAGCTTGGCTGCCCTGCTGATTCTGGCCTCCGCACTGGCGGGCTGCTCGCTGGTGCCGGAACGCTCAGGCAGACAGGCGAGCGCTCCACGCAGCGCCGACTCGCGCGCCATTGCCGCGCCCATGCGCTCTGCCGACCGCGCCTGCATGGCCGACCTGGGTGGCAGCGGCGCACGGTTTTCCCCCCTTCCCGACCGTTACGACGGCAACGGCTGCACCAATCTCGGAACGGTGCAACTGATCGCCCTGAGCAGCGACGATGGCGAACTTGCGCTCAGCAACCTTGGCGCGGTGACCTGCCCGGTCAGCCAGGCCTTCGCCGGCTGGGCGCGCTTCGGCGTCGACCGGGCTGCGCGCCAGATCCTCGGTGCGAAGCTGGTGCGGATCGAGACCTACGGCAGCTATAATTGCCGCAACGTGGCGGGAACCTCGCGGCGCAGCGCCCATGCGACGGCCTCGGCCATCGACATTTCGGGCTTCGTGCTGGCCGATGGGCGGCGCGTGTCGGTGCTCGATGACTGGAACGGCGGTTCCGCCGCCGAGCGCGAGTTTCTGCGCGTGGTTCAGAGTTCGGCCTGCCGCCGGTTCGGAACGGTGCTAGGACCGGATTACAATTCCGCGCACCGCAACCATTTCCATCTCGAAGGCGTGGCCGAAGGCAAAAGCTTCTGTCGCTAGGCCTGTTCTAGGCACGTGCGCCCCCACGCCTGCGACCAAGAGCAGAGCGCTTTTCAGGGTGGATACCGATCGCCCCCTCGAAAGCGTTACCCTCGCCTTCCTCATCTGCACCTGCGGAATGGCTTTGCCGCACGTCCAATGCCGCATCGAGACGCATCCGCACCGCCTCCGCGGCATGGCCTGCGCCCAGCTTGTCCATCATGTTGGCGCGGTGAATCTCGACGGTGCGTGGGCTGATCTCCAACTCGCGCGCAATCGCCTTGTTCGAACAGCCTTCGGAAAGCCAATCAAGCACTTCTCGTTCACGTCTGGATAGGTTCTTGATCCGGCTGCGGGCGTCGATCAGCCGACGCCGTGCCTCGGCATGGCGACCTGCGTCTGATTCGAGATGGGCGATCAGCCGCACCAGCTCCGCCGAGGTCAGCGGCAGTTCCAGATAGTCGATCGTGCCCGCTTGAATCGCCTCGACCACCTGCTCCACTCCGGGGTTCGAGGTGGCAGCGACGACCGGCAACCAGATACCTTGCTCACCAAGCTTCTCAAGCAGCGCCGCAGCACCTTCCGCCATCACATCGTCGCAGGCGATGATCGCCCCGGTTCGTGGCGGACGGTCGAACAGCTCATGAAGGTCCGAATAGACCTCCGCGTGGTGCCCTTGCGAAAAGGCCAGCCGCGCCTGTTCCGCCCGTGTGCGGCTTGTCCCGCCAACGATGTGAAGTGTGATCCTGTGTTCCATGACCCTAGACCTAGCCCCTATGGACTCCCCTAGGCACTGCGTATTGCTACGGAATCAGTAGTATAGAGCCGGCCATCGCCCCAAAATCTGCGGCATATCAAGGTTAATTTACCCCCAAAGTGGAGCTAACTAGTGGGTCTTCCCTACATCAAACCCTTAAGCACTTTGGCGAGGGCTATCAGGACTTGATTCAAGGGATTTTGCTTGGCGTATCCATCGCGTAGTCGGGCAGCGACTGAAACGCACTTTTCAACGCGTCGCCCCAGCTCGAGGATATTTCCTCGAAGTAGGGATCGCCCGCCTCGATACGGCGTTCGTGCCGCGGCTCGAACACGTCGCGCTCGATCACCATCAGATCGAGCGGAAGGCCAACCGAAAGGTTCGCCTTGAGGGTGGAGTCCATGCTCACCATCAGCAGCTTCACCGCATCCTCGAAGCTCATCGTGCGCTCGTAGGCGCGCAGCAGGATCGGGCGGCCGTACTTGGTCTCGCCGATCTGGAAGAACGGGGTGTCGATGCTGGCTTCGATGAAATTGCCCTCGGGGTAGATCATGAACAGGCGCGGCTCCATGCCCTTGATCTGGCCCGCGAGGATGAGCGAGGCGGTGAACCGGCTTCCGCCGTTCGCGCCGTTCTGCTTCTGCGTATCGCCAATCGTTTCGCGCAGCAGATTGCCCAGTTCAATCGCGACCTGAAACATGGTGGGCAGTTCGAGCAGGCTGTTCGACCGATCCTCCGGCGCTTTCGAGCGTTCCTCCAGCTGCGAGATCACCGCCTGGGTCGTGGCCAGATTGCCCGCGGTCATGATCGAGATGATCCGCTCGCCCGGCACCGACCAGCTTTGCATCTTGCGAAACACCGAAATGTTGTCGACGCCCGAGTTGGTGCGCGTGTCGCTCATCAGGACCAGGCCCTTATCGAGCACCATGCCAACACAATATGTCATTGATCGATCTTCCTATGGCGGCCAGCCCATTTACGGGTCAGGCCGCGTTCCTCGTCCCCACGCCTCTATTGCTCCACGCTGCGCTGTTCAACCGCGAGTTCGACATGGAAGTCCTCGGTGACGGTGTCGAAGCTGATCCCTGTGACCGGCGCGGCATCGCGATAGTCGCGTCCGGTGGCGACACGGACATAGCGCGGATCGGGGCTGATGCCGTTCGATACGTCGAACCCGACCCAGCCGAGCGAAGGCACCCATGCCTCGGCCCAGGCGTGAGTCGCCTCCTGCTCGATGCGGTCATCCATCATAAGGTAGCCGCTGACATAGCGCGCCGGAATGTCGATCGCGCGCGCGGCAGCGATGAAGATATGCGCGTGGTCCTGGCACACGCCCTTGCCCGCAGCGGCGGCGGCTTCGGCAGTGGTGCCCGAATTGGTCTCGCCCGGCAGATACTCGACCGCTTCGAGAATGGTGGCGGAAAGATTGTGCAAGGTATCGACCATACCCTCCTCGCTGCGCTCCACCTTGGCGATGAGCTGACGGATTTTCGGGCCGGGCCGCGTCAGGTCGGTATAGGAGAGAAACGACCACAGTGGCAGGTGCCCGGCATGATGCCCGACCACGCCAGCATGGTCCTGCGTCTCCACGGTGCCGCTACAACCGACGACGACCTCGCGCGCGCCTTCCTCAACCGTGATCAGTGTCACGTGGTTGTGGTTCTGATCGTCGTAGACCAGTTCCTCATGCGCGTTCTCGTAAACCATCTGCCAGTCGATGATCTTCTGCCCCTGCGTTTCCTTCGGCGTCAGCCGCAGGCGCTGTATCGCATAGCCCACCTCGTGGGCGAACCGGTAACGGGTGGTGTGGCGGATCGTTAGTCGCATGGTAGCTTGCTCCGCTGGCTCAGGCGATGAAGCGGTAATCCTCCGCAATAGCGCCCGCGAGCTTGTTGTTATCGGCGATGAAACCGAGCAGGAACTCGTGCAGGCCCTGTTCGAAGATCGTCTCCACGGTGATTTCGCTGAGCTTCATGTCGGCGTCGCGCATGGCCTCGTGCGCCTTGCCCTCGCGGCCGTGGAACTGCGCGAGATGAAACAGGTTTTCGCGCATCGAATGATAGCAGAATATCAGACTGCGCGGGAACCGGTCGTCGAGGATCAGGAAATCCGCGATCGAGCGAATGTCGCTGCGCCCCGCGTTGAGCCAGCGATAGGCGCGTTCGGCGGAAAGCGAGCGCAGCACATTATCCCACTGCCCCGCATCGAGCGGCGTGCCGACATAGGACAGCGACGGCAGCAGCAGGTAGTACTTCACGTCGAGGATACGCGCGGTGTTGTCGGCCCGCTCGAGAAATGTGCCGGCGCGGGCGAAGCTGTAGATCTCGTTGCGCAGCATCGAGCCGTGGGTGGCCCCGCGCACGACAGCACTCTCGCGCCGGATCGCCATCAGCACCTCGTGCAGATTGGCCGAGCGCACCTGCTTGGAAAGCAACTCGCGCAGGCTCATCCAGCCCTCGTTGACCGATTCCCAGACCTCTGCCGTGATCGCCGAGCGGCACATGCGCGCATTCAGCCGGGCCCGCTCCATCATCGAGAGCACGCTTTCCGGATTGTTCTTCGACCGCAGCACGAAATCGCAGACGTGCGAGCCGGTATATTCGTCATACTGCGCGAGATAGGAGTCCTTCAGGCCCAGCGTGGTGAGCACCGAGGCCCATTCCTGGCTCGCCATCTCGGCCCCGCGGGTGAGCGCCATGCGCTGGCCCGCCGCGAGCAGGCGCGCGGTGTTCTCCGCCCGCTCCAGATAGCGATACATCCAGAAGGTGGCGTTGGCCGTCCGGCCGAGGATATGCGTTCTGTTCGCCATCAGTCGTCCAGCACCCAGCTGTCCTTGGTGCCGCCGCCCTGGCTCGAATTGACCACCAGCGACCCCTTCTTCAGCGCCACGCGGGTCAGCCCGCCCGGCGTGATGTCGACCCCCGAAGGCGAGCACAGCACGAAGGGGCGCAGGTCGACATGGCGCGGCGCCAGCCCCTTGCGCGTGAGGATCGGACAGGTCGACAGCGACAGCGTCGGCTGGGCGATGTAATTCTCGGGCTTGGCTTCAAGCTTCTTGCGGAAGGCGGCGATCTCCTTCTTCGAGGAGGTCGGGCCGATCAGCATACCATAACCGCCCGAGCCGTGGACTTCCTTGACCACCAGCTCAGCCAGATTGTCGAGCACATAGGAAAGCGCATCGGGATCGGCGCAGCGCCATGTTTCGACATTGGGCAGCAGCGGCTTCTCGCCAGTGTAGAACTCGACGATCTCGGGCATGAACGAATAGATCGCCTTGTCGTCGGCCACGCCCGTGCCCGGCGCATTGGCGATCGTCACGTTGCCGGCGCGATAGACGTCCATGATCCCCGGCACGCCGAGCACCGAATCCGGGTTAAAGGTCAGCGGGTCGAGGAAATCGTCGTCGACCCGGCGATAGATCACGTCGACCGGCTGATAGCCCGCCGTGGTGCGCATCTGCACCTTGCCATCGACCACGCGCAGGTCGCTGCCCTCTACCAGTTCGGCGCCCATCTGGTCGGCAAGGAAGGCGTGCTCGAAATAGGCAGAATTGTAGATGCCCGGGGTGAGCACCGCGATCGAGGGTTTCGGCCCCGCCCCGTGCGGCGCGCAGGCGGCAAGGCTGGCGGCCAGCCGCGACGGATAGTCCGAGACCGGACGCACCGGGACATGGCTGAACAGCTCGGGGAACATCGCCATCATCGTCTCGCGGTTTTCGAGCATGTACGAGACGCCCGATGGCGTGCGCGCATTGTCTTCGAGCACCATGAAATCGTTGGGCCCCGTCCGCACCAGGTCGATGCCGACGATATGGGTGTAGACCCCGCCCGGCGGGGTGAAGCCGACCATCTGCGGCAGCCAGGCATCGTTGTTGCGGAACAGGCGCTCGGGCAAGCGCCCTGCGCGGATGATCTCCTGCCGATGGTAGAGATCGTGCATGAAGGCGTTGAGCGCTCGCACCCGCTGCTCGATCCCGCGCGATAGCCGCCGCCATTCGCCGCCGGTGATTATGCGCGGCACCATGTCGAAGGGGATCAGCCGTTCCTCGGCGTCGTCCTCGCCATAGACGTTGAAAGTGATCCCGGTTTTGCGGAAGAACGTCTCGGCCTCGAAGCTCTTCGAGTGGATCCAGCGTTCATCCTGCTGCGAGAGCCACTCCTGATATCCGGCATAGGCCGGGCGCACCGATCCGTCGGGTGCGTGCATCTCGTCAAAGCCGGTTTCGCTGGTCATGCAACTCCTTTGTGCGATGCAGCATGGCAGGAACTTTGCCCCGCGCCAAGTGCCCTCGCGACAGTTTTTTTACTCTCTGCTTCAGGCAAGTTCGCGCCCCACGGCGAGAATCGCCTCGTTTGAATCGGCAAAGCCCAGATGGGTGCAGCGGACCGACACCGCGCGGTCGCGCTCGCCCGGCAGGCCGCGCGCCGCACGCGGCGAGATCACCGCATCGCACGGGCTCCACAAGGCCACCGTTTCGACCGGTGGCTTGGCCCGGACATCGCAGGCAATCGGCGGATCGTTGACCGGGTAGCCGGTCACAGCCTGATAGGTCCGCCAGAGGTGGTTCGACCAAGGCGTGTGGCTGAACGGCGAGCCCAAGGTGATGACCTTGGCCACGCGTTCGGGATGCAGCTTGGCCATCTCGCGGGCGAACACCCCACCCAGGCTCCAGCCAACGAGATAAACCGGCGTGCCGTAGCGTTCATGCACCTCGACGATGCGGTCGGACAGCTGACGGAAACGCTCCTCGCTCGGGCCCAGGTTATAGCCCAGCTTCCAGCGCTTCACCTTGTGCCCGGCCTGTTCAAGCTCGTGCGCCATGCGGGCCATCCGGCGCGCGTCCGCCCCGAAGCCGGGAAGCAGTATTACCACCTTGGGGCTGTCGCTCTCCGGCAAGGTGCAAGGATAGAACGCCTTGCCTGCCAACCAGCGGGCGTAATAGGCAATCTCGCCGGGTAGCAGCCTGAGCGGCGGAGTATGCGCGCCCTTGGGCTGCGGCGCGGTGAGCAGGGCCAGCCGCCTGCGGACAGCATCGAAGGAAGCCACCACGACGTCGCGCAGCCGACCCAGATCGAACCTGGCCGGATGGAACCGCGATCGTGGCAGCAATTCAAACATGCACCCCCGCTTTGTGTCCTTTCTGCAAGTGGAAAAAGAAACGCGCGGGTTGCAGAAAGTATCCCGCCTCAGCTGCAATCGCCCACGCGCGTACCGGTCACCCGCATATGCATTTTCGCTGCGCCCATTTCGGGAATCGCCTGCTCGAACCGCGCTTCCATCTGCACCTCGTCGCCCTCCATGGTCCCGTTGAGCATGACCTTGCCGTTCATGCCTTGCGGATCGTTACACTGCATCGTGGCGGTGAAGCTGTTGCCGCTCTTCGCGAGATCGGAGATCGTGCAATCGCTTTCGTTCATCTCGCTGATCCACTCCTCGGGCGTGGCATCTTCGGTGACGCACGAGAGTGTTTCGTTTGCGCCCTCTTCGGCGAACTGTCGTTCGGCGAACTGCTTGATATCGTCGGGCAGGCCGGGCAGGTCGAACTCAATCAGTTCGACCGTCGAGCTGTATTGCCCTGCGGCGAGCGTGAGGTCGCCTGAGCCGGCAACGTCATCCATCGACAGCGCCTCGTCCTGCAACTCCTCGTCGTTCGAGCTGCCGCAGGCAGTGAGCGCGAGCGCGGCGGCGGCAGGCAGTATCAGGCGAGCTTTCATTTGGCGGGTTCCTTCGCAAAGACGCAACAAGGCAGGCCCGTCGAAACGGTCCCTAGTCGCCGCGAGCCTAACAGCCGCTTGCCGCACTGCCAATCGGCTCTTTCGATAGCGTTGCGCGAGACCCGCGCACGTCCCATATCGGCGCGATGGCAGAACTGGTAATCCGCAGAGGGCTGGAAGAGCCCGACACCTCCGGCGCATTCGTGCCCCACAGGCCTGCCCGGCCCGAGAAGATGGCGGGCGGCAAGCCCTTCAAGCTGGTGTCTGACTACGAGCCCGCCGGCGATCAGCCGACCGCGATTGCCGATCTGGTGGCCGCCGCCGAGGACGGCGAACAGACGCAAGTGCTGCTCGGCGTTACCGGCTCGGGAAAAACCTTCACCATGGCCAAGGTGATCGAGACCTTGCAGCGCCCTGCCCTGGTGCTGGCGCCGAACAAGATCCTCGCCGCGCAGCTCTATGGCGAGTTCAAGAGCTTCTTTCCCGACAACGCGGTCGAGTACTTCGTCTCCTACTACGACTACTACCAGCCTGAGGCCTATGTCCCGCGCTCGGATACCTACATCGAGAAGGAAAGCTCGGTGAACGAGGCGATCGACCGGATGCGCCACTCGGCCACCCGCTCACTGCTCGAACGCGACGATGTGCTGATCGTGGCTTCGGTGTCATGCCTTTACGGCATCGGCTCGGTCGAAACCTATTCGGCCATGATCTTCGACTTGAAGCAAGGCGACAGCGTCGACCAGCGCGAGCTGATCCGTAAGCTGGTGGCCCTGCAATACAAGCGTAACGACGCCGCCTTCGCGCGCGGCAATTTTCGCGTGCGGGGCGACAATCTCGAATTGCACCCCAGCCACCTCGAAGACACTGCCTGGCGCATCAGCTTCTTCGGCGACGAGATCGAAGAGATTGCGGAGTTCGACCCGCTCACCGGCAAGAAGGGCGCGGCGCTCGACAAGGTGCGCGTCTATGCCAACAGTCACTATGTGACACCCGGCCCGACCATGAAGCAGGCCGCAGAGGCCATCAAGTTCGAGCTGGCGCACCGGCTGGAAGAGCTGAACGCCGAGGGCAAATTGCTCGAAGCCCAGCGGCTTGAGCAGCGCACCAACTTCGATCTCGAGATGATCGCGGCAACCGGTTCATGCGCCGGGATCGAGAACTACAGCCGCTTCCTCACCGGCCGCCTGCCGGGTGAGCCGCCGCCGACGTTGTTTGAATACCTGCCCGAGAACGCGCTGCTGTTCGTCGACGAAAGCCACCAGACGATCCCGCAGGTCGGCGCGATGGCGCGCGGCGACCACCGCCGCAAGCTGACGCTGGCCGAATATGGCTTCCGCCTGCCGAGCTGCATCGACAACCGCCCCTTGCGCTTCAACGAGTGGGACGCGATGCGCCCGCAGACGGTCGCCGTCTCGGCCACTCCCGGCAACTGGGAGATGGAAGCGACCGGCGGTGTGTTCGCCGAACAGGTGATCCGCCCCACCGGCCTGATCGACCCGCCGGTGGAAATCCGCCCGACCGAGGATCAGG
Organism: Aurantiacibacter flavus; assembly: GCF_039710615.1. Taxonomy (NCBI): domain Bacteria; kingdom Pseudomonadati; phylum Pseudomonadota; class Alphaproteobacteria; order Sphingomonadales; family Erythrobacteraceae; genus Aurantiacibacter; species Aurantiacibacter flavus. The sequence continues at coordinate 231,557 of NZ_JBDLBR010000001.1, read as the reverse complement.
TGCAGGACTGCATCGCCGAGGCCAAGGCGGTGGCGGCGAAGGGCTACCGCACGCTGGTCACCACGCTGACCAAGCGCATGGCCGAAGACCTTACCGAGTTCATGCACGAACAGGGCGTGCGCGTGCGCTACATGCACTCGGACGTCGAGACGCTCGAACGGATCGAGCTGATCCGCGACCTGCGCATGGGCGTCTATGATGTGCTGATCGGCATCAACTTGCTGCGCGAAGGGCTTGATATCCCTGAGTGCGGTCTGGTGTGCATTCTCGATGCGGACAAGGAGGGTTTCCTGCGCAGCGAGACGAGCCTGATCCAGACCATCGGCCGCGCCGCGCGCAATGTCGATGGCAAGGTGATCCTCTATGCCGACCGCGTGACCGGCTCGATGGCGCGCGCAATGGCGGAAACCGACCGCCGCCGCGAGAAGCAGCGCGAATACAACGAGGAGCACGGGATCACCCCGCAGACGATCAAGCGCGAGATCGCCGACATCGTCGCGCATACGGCGGCGAAGGACGGAGTGACGGTCGATATCGAGGCCGAGGACGGTCGCAATAACCTCGTGGGCCACAACCTGCGCGCCTATATCGAGGAGCTGGAAAAGAAGATGCGCGACGCGGCAGCGAACCTCGAGTTCGAGGAGGCTGGGCGGTTGCGCGACGAAATCCGGCGGCTCGAGGCAGACGAGCTGGGCTTGCCCGACGATCAGAAGAAAGCGCCGATGGTGGGGCGTTCGAATGAGGGCCGTCCGGGAACGCGCAAGACGCGCTATGGGAAGGTGCAGAAGAAGAAGTGGGGGAAGTGATGCGGGACTTCGACAAGGAAATGAGCGCAAGCAAGGGTTTTCTTAAATAACTGAAATTAATATATTATTATTTTTTCTGTGGGGATAATCCACCCCGGTAGGTTGCGGCGAAAGAATTTATGCACTCAATGATTGGCTGCACGCAAAAACGAGGCAGCCATGATCATCTCATTCGCCGACAAGGAAACCGAGCGCGTCTGGTCCGGTCGGCGGAGCCGCAAGTTGCCCGATGACATCCAGCAGCGCGCTCTAGCCAAGCTCGCGCTGCTCAACCGTGCAAAAACATTCGACGACCTCAAAAACCCGCCATCCAACCGCCTGCATGCCCTCAAAGATGACCGGGCCGGGCAGCATTCCATTTCAATTAACATGCAATGGCGTATATGCTTCGTCTGGAAAGATGGAGAAGCCCACGGTGTCGAAATTGTCGACTACCACTAATGCCGACTGGCTCCACATTCCGCACGCAGGCGAGTTGCTGGCGTCGGAATTCATGGAACCGCTCGACCTCGATTGCCCCGCCTTGGCCCAGGCCATCGCGGTCGATCCGGCGCGCCTGCACGCCATTATCGAAGGAACCGAGCGGGTTGACGGCGAACTTGACCTCAGGCTGGCGCGCTATTTCCGTATGTCGGAAGGCTTCTTCCTTGGCTTGCAGTCAGACTGTGAACTGCGGGAGGCAAAGCGCGCCCTCAACGGGGAGCTCGATCGCATTGTCCCGCGTGCTGCCTGATATGCGCCTCCTTCTGATCCTCCTCCTCGCCCTCCCTCTCGCTGCGTGCAGTGAGGCCAATGGCGCGACCGACACCAAGGGCACCGACCTCGCCGAGGCCGTCGCCGCGGCGCCGCGCGAGCTGGTATTGGAATCGCCCGAAACGCAGTTCGCCACCTGGACCGTCGCCGAAAGCGGCCATGCGATCCATTTCGCCAACCCCGGCCAGCCGCCGCTGGTCACACTCGATTGCCGCCTCGATGCCGAGCCGATCACCATGGCGATCATCCGTCATGCCCCCGCCATGCCGGGGCAAAGCGCATTGTTCGCGGTGATGGGCAATGGCCACGTGAGCCGCCTGCCCGCAGAGCCTGTGGTGACAGACAACGAATGGCGCTGGGAAGCGAGCCTGCCCGCGTCAGACGAAGGGCTCGACCTGTTTATCGGCCCCGGCGACATGCGCGCCACCCTGCCCGGCAAGGGCGCCATCGCCATGCAGCCGAGCCGTATTCCCGGCGAGTTCGTCGAATGGTGTCGTGCGGGTGGTGAGACAGTCGGCGCGCCGGTCGAGAAACCCGCGCCCGGTGAGGACTCGGGCAAACCGCAAGCCTGACCCCCGTTCGTTCTCGGCGCACTCAGGCGCGGCGCGTTGGCCCTTCGAGACAAGCCCTCAGCCTGCGGCTTCAGGCTCCTCAGGGCGAACGGATTGGGGGTCGCGCGGGAAGGCCACCGACGCACAAGTCTTAAAGCCGGAACGCTCCACTAGCCAACCCTCCCGTTCGTGCTGAGGAAAGACCGAAGCCGCAGGCTGAGGGCTTGTCTCGAAGCACCCGCGCTCAGCGGCAGCTATCGAGCCTTCGCCCGCTCGATCAGCATTTCGGGCGTCAGCACCTGCGGCAGCTTCTCGGGCTGCTGGTTCGGAACGTACCACAGATACAGCGGCACCCCCGCCGCACCCTGCTGCTCCAGAAAGGCGGTGATCTCCGGATCGGCCTGCGTCCAGTCGCCGCGCATGGCCACCACCCCGCCCCCCTCAAAGGCCTTGCGGACCTCGTCACGCTCGATCGCCACGCGCTCGTTGACCTTGCAGGTGAGGCACCAGTCGGCGGTGAACCACAGAAACACCGGCTTGCCCTGCGACTGCACCGTGTCCATCAGCACCAGCTCGTCGAAAGCGACCGGGTCGTGGATGCTCTCTTCCGCACCAGCGCTGGCCGGGTCGTAGGCGGCGGGCAGCGCGAAGGCGGCGAACACCAGAAACGGCGCAGCGATCAGGCCGAAGGCAGGCCAGGCGAGCTTACCCCGGCGTTGCAGCAGGCCCGTCACCAGTAGCCCCATCAGCAGCCCCGCCACCAGCAGCAGCGCGAGCAAGGCAAACGGCTTACCCCCGATCCGCACGCTCAGCCAGACCAGCGCCAGCGCGGTCAGCCCCATCGGAATCGCCATCAGCTTGCGAAAACGCTCCATCCACGCACCGGGCTTCGGCAGCATCCGCCGCAGCGAAGGCACGAAACCCAGCAGCAGGAACGGCAGCGCCAGCCCCAGCCCCAACGCGGCGAACAGCCCCAGCGCCTGCGGCACCGGCAGCAGCAGCGCCGCGCCCATCGCCGCCGCCATGAATGGCCCGGTGCACGGTGTCGCGACGAAGGCCGCCAGCAGGCCCGTGCCGAAAGCAGAAGCAGGCTTGCCGCCGCCCCGGATCGGCAGCCCCGGCAGCTCGAACAGTCCGGCGAAGTTGGCGGTCAACAGCGCGGCCAGCACCAGCAGCGCCACGACCACGCCCGGCTCCTGCAACTGGAACGCCCAACCCACCTGCGTGCTGCCCGCGCGCAAGGCGAGCATCAGTCCGCCGAGCGCAAGGCAGGCGAACACCACCCCGGCGCTATAGGCCAGCGCCTCGGACCGAGCCGCACGCTCGTCGCCGCCCGCGCGGGCCAGCGTCAGCGCCTTGAGGCTGAGGATCGGGAACACGCAGGGCATCAGGTTGAGGATCAGCCCGCCCAAAAGCGCCGCACCGATCAGGAAGACCAGCGAAGGCACCTCGCGCGCGGCACCCGCGATCACCGGTGCATCGAGGCCCGTCACCGCGCCGGGTTCGGCCACGAACCGCACCCCGCGCCCGCCGTTGCCGAACGACAGGATGCCTTCGAGCGTCCCTGCCTCCGCATCGCCCGCAGCACTTCCCTTGAGCGGCACCTGCGCCACCAACAAGTCGCCCGCGCGGCGAAAGGTCTGCGGCGCGGCATAGGCGATCGACTGGCCAGCAGCGATCTGCCGCTGCTCTATGAACACATGCGGCTCGCCCAGCTCCATCGCGGCGGGCAGCGGGATCGCGAGCCGCAGTTCGTCGCCCGCCACTTCGTAAATCGCGTGCCGGTCGATCAGCGGCGGCAGCTCGGCGCGCCATTGCTCAAACCGGGCTTCGGGTGCGAGCGCGGCTGTGCCGGAAAAGTCGAGCAGGATATCGCCATGCTCGGGCACGCAGATGCGGTCGGTGCAGGCGAGCCAGTCCAGCTTCGCGCTCACCACCGGCCCCTCCGCCAGATCGGCACCGGCTGGCACCCGCAGCGGCACGATCACCGCATGCGGGCTTTCGTAGACATGGTTCATCAGGCCGGAGATCACCAAGGTCTCGGGCACGGGGAACTCGGGCTCGCCCGCCTGCCAGCCCTCGGGCAGGGTCCAGTCGATTTGCAGGCCGACGCCCGCATCGCCCGGATTCGACCAGTAGCCATGCCAGCCCGGCGCAGGCGTAAAGACCAGCGCCACGTCGACCTCGCCGCCCGGGTCGGGCGCCTTGTCGGCATAGGCGGCGAGCGCAATGTTGTTCTCTTGCGCTCCGGCGGGCAACGCAGCAAAACAGGCCAGCAGCAGCCAGAACAGGCTTGCCATCCACCGCCGAAGGTCCATTTCACTTGCACGCATCACGCGCGCACCTTTAGGAGCACGACACTATGGCGGACAAGCGCGATCTACTCATTCTCGGCGGCGGCCTCGTTGGCATGACGCTGGCCCTCGCTGCGGCGAAGAAGGGCATTTCCAGCCACGTGGTCGACCGGGCAGACCCGGCCGAGCTGACGGCGGAGGGCTTCGACGGCCGCGCCTCGGCGATTTCCACCGCGAGCTGGAACCTGTTCACGAACATCGGCCTTGCGGGCGCGCTTAAGCCCTTGGGCTGCGCGATCACCAACATCGCCGTCACCGACGGGATGAAGCCGGGCCGGATCGATTTCGAACCCGCACCCGAAGATGGCTCGCTCGGCCTGATGTATCGCAATCGTGACCTGCGCCTCGCCTTGTTCCAGGCCGCGCGCGAGGAAAGCCTGATAGCCTGGCACGCGCCGGTCCAGGTGACGAAGCGCGAGCGCGGGGCGCATGGCGTTTCCGCCACGCTGGGCGACGGCACCGTGCTTGAGGCGAGCCTAATGGTCGCCGCCGAGGGCCGCCGCTCGCCCACGCGCGAGGAGGCGGGGCTGAACCTTGCGCACTGGAACTATCATCACCGCGCGATCATTGCCGGGCTGTTTCATGAAAAGCCGCACGAGGGCGTGGCCTGGGAAATCTTCTACCCCGCCGGCCCCTTCGCGCTCCTGCCCCTGCCCGACGACGAACAGGGCCGCCACCGCAGCGCCATGGTCTGGAGCGTGAACGAGAAGGACGCCGATGGCCTGCTGGCCTTGCCCGAGAAGGCGTTCCTCGGCGAGGTGCTGGGCAAGATGCACGGCGTCTATGGCGCCATTGAGGCCGATGGGCCGCGTTCGTCCTACCCGCTCGGCTTCCAGCACACCGCGCGCATCATTGGCGAGCGGCTGGCGCTGGTGGGCGACGCCGCACACGGCATTCACCCGATTGCCGGCCAAGGCCTGAACCTCGGCCTGCGCGACGTCGGCGCGCTGGTCGAGGTGCTTGTCGAGGGCATGCGGCTCGGGCTCGAACCGGGCGAGGCGCAGATGCTGGCGCGCTACGAGAAGTGGCGCGCGCTCGATTCTTTCTCGGTCGCCTTTGCCTGCGATTCGCTCACCCGGCTGTTCGGCATTCCGGGCAAGCTGCCCAGCCTCGCTCGCCGGATCGGCATGGCCGCCGTGCAGCGCACGCCTCCGCTCAAGCGCTTCTTCATGGATGAGGCGCGCGGGATGAGCGGCGACTTGCCCGAGCTGCTGAAAGCCTAGTTCGCGGCCGTTTCGGTGACCCGGGTGCCCGAACCGTCGCGCAGGTTCTGCCGGTCGAGCACCGCCGTCGTTTCTAGTAGCTCAATCGCCTGCTGCGCCTTGGCGTAACGCTCGGCATCGCGAATCCAGCGGCTTGCGCTCTGCGCATTGGGCAGGTTGCGCACTTCGGCCAGCGCCGCATTGGCCCGCCCGCTTTGCAAAAACAGCCGCGCCCGTTCGAGTCGCCGCTCGGAGGTCGGCGAAGGGGTGCCTTCGCGCCGGACCACGAACAGTTCTGACATCTCGCGGCCCAGCCAGTCGGCAAACCCCTCGTCGCTCGGACTGTCAGTGATGGTCTCCGATAGCGCATCGAGCCGAGCCAGAAGGCTGTCGAGCGTGACCGGATTGCGTCCGGCCTCGATCACGGTGTCGACCGCATTGGGCTGGGCGTCGCCGAAGCGCAGCCGCAGCTGGTCTTCGAGATAGCCGAGCGGCGCCCCGCGTTCGAGCGCGCGGCGCGCGGCAAAGGCAATCAGCAGCCCTTCGGCCCGCGCGGCATTGCCCGCCGCCGCCTGCGATTGCAGATCGAGCCGGGTCAGCCGCTGCTCCATCGCGGCCACCCGCGCATCGAGCCCGCCCTGCTGTTCGACCACCCGCTCGACCCGTTCGACCGCTTGGCGCGCCTGGGCGACATTGACCTCTTCATTCGCGCTGGCGCTGGGTTCAGGCGTGGCGGGTGCTGAGGTTTCCTCGCGCCGTAGCGAAAAAATGGGCGAGGCTTCGGTGGCCACCTCATCGTCGCGCAGGAAATAGTAGGCAGCGCCCGCGCCCGCCAGCAAGGCCAGCAGGACAACGATAACGAGCGTTCGCAGGCCGATTCCGCGCGGCTGCGCCTGATCGGCCTGTTGATGGGAAACTGAGTCCATAGGTTCCTTTGCGCAGCCTTCCTCGCAATCGGCTGCTTTGCCCCCGAATTTCGTCTTGCCGAGCTGTTAAACCAATTTGGCGGCCAAGGCCAACAATGCCGCGTCGCCCGGCTGTGGAGCGCTGGCGATGCTGGCCCAGCCCTCGCCCGCCGCCTCTGCAATGCGCGGGCCGAGGCAGGCAAGACCTATGCCGCTGCGCGCAATGCCAAGGCGCTCGCACTCGGCGGAAAAATGACGCGCGGCGCCCGCCGAATGAAGCAGGACGAGCGCTGCGCCTTTCCGCAAGATATCGGCCAGCGCTTGCGGCATGGGGAGGTGCACGATTTCATAGACCGTCCGTGCTTCGATTACCGTGCCGGGAGCGGGTTCGACGGCCACACGCTCGGCCCCTCCCAGGCGAAGATAGCGCATTGCCTGGCCCGCCTGCGCATCGAGGATCGACTGCAAGCCGCCCTCGCCCACAAAGTCCACCCGAAAGCCTGCCGCGCGCGCGGCTTCGGCGGTGGTCTGGCCGACAGCATGGACCGGCAGCTTGCGAAAGGTCTCCATCCAGGCACCGCCAAGGCGGAACACATTGGCGCTACCGATCAGCAGCGCGTCGAAGTCCTCGGGGTCTGGCGTGATCCATTCGACCCGCCGTGCCTCGGATAGAGGGAAGACATCCACATCAAGCCCGCGCTCGCGCGCCGCCGCCGCCGTGCTGGTGGCGCCGGGCTCGGGGCGGATGACGATCAGGCTCACGAGGCCCCGTCGAACACCGCCGCAATCGCGGGCGAGGCCTTGGCGAGCAGCTCGCGGGCCAGCCGTGCGGGGGCCTCGAGGTCACCGGCGGCGAACTGCGCGCTGTCCTCGATCTTCTCCGAACCATCGGGGCTGAACAGCATGACGCGCATCGTGAGGGTGTCGCCGTGGCTCTCGCAGAGCACGGCGATGGGCGAATGGCAGGTGCCGCCCAAGCCGGTGAGCAAGGCGCGCTCGGCCATCACCTCGGCGCGGCTGGGCGCGTGATCGATGGCGGCGATCAGCTTGCATGTCTGCGCATCATCGGCCCGGCATTCGAGCGCAATCGCCCCTTGCGCCGGGGCGGGCAGCCAAGCGGCGGGATCAAGCGGCGTCCCCACCTCGTCCTGCCCCAGCCGCAGCAAACCGGCGGCGGCAAGGAAGGTCACATCGGCTTCGCCGGCCTGCAACTTGCCGAGCCGGGTGGCGACATTGCCGCGAAAGGTCACCACAGTGCAATCTGGCCGCAGCGAGAGCGCCTGCGCGGCCCTGCGCGGCGCGCTGGTGCCGATCACCGCGCCTGCCGGAAGATCCGCCAGCGATTTTGCACCCACCAAACGGTCACGCTTGTCTGCGCGCGGGAGCACGGCGGCGATCACCAGTTCGGCAGGCCGCACGGTCTCGACATCCTTCAAAGAGTGGATCGAGGCGTCAATCCGGCCCTCGAAGAGCCACTGGTCCAGCTCCTTGGTCCACAGCGCCTTACCCCCGATCTCGGCCAGCGGACGGTCGAGGACCTTGTCGCCGCTCGCCACCACGGGGACCAGTTCGATCATGCTTTCGTCCCACCCATGCGCAGCGCACAGGCGGGCGCGGGTTTCGTGCGCCTGCGCCATGGCGAGCGGGGAATTGCGCGTGCCCAGGCGCAGGATGGGGGCGTTGTTGAATGTCTCGGTCATAAGCCCGACTTGCCCTAATGCGTGAATGCGTCCAGTGGAACCCGCCCATGAGTGCCAAGTCCGCCAAAGTTGTCCTCGGAATAGAGAGTTCGTGCGACGAGACCGCCGCCGCGCTGGTCACGAGCGAGCGTGTGATCCTCGCGCAGGCCATCGCCAGCCAGGAGGCAGAGCACGCGCCCTATGGCGGCGTGGTGCCCGAGATCGCCGCGCGTGCCCATGCCGAGCGGATCGCCCCGCTGATCGAGAAGGTGCTGCAAGAAGCGAAGGTAAGCCTCTCGGATTGTGACGCTATCGCCGCCACCGCAGGGCCGGGCCTGATTGGCGGGGTAATGGTGGGGCTCGTCTCGGCCAAGGCGCTGGCCATGGCGAGCGACAAGCCGCTGATCGCAATCAACCATCTCGAAGGCCATGCGCTGTCGCCGCGCCTTGCCGATGCCTCCTTGCGCTTTCCCTATGCACTGCTGCTGGTGTCGGGCGGGCATTGCCAGATCCTCGAAGTGTCCGGCCCGGGCCAATACCGCCGCCTCGCCACCACGATTGACGACGCGCTGGGCGAAGCCTTCGACAAGAGCGCCAAGGTGCTCGGGCTTGGCTATCCGGGCGGCCCCGCGCTCGAGCGGCTCGCGCTGGCGGGCGATCCGCAGGCGGTTCCCCTGCCCCGGCCCTTGATGGGCAAGCCGGAGCCGCACTTCTCCTTCGCGGGGCTGAAGAGCGCCGTTCTGCGCGCGCACGAGAGCGGCGCCTATGCCGATGCCGACATCGCTGCGAGCTTCCAGCAGGCAGCGGTCGACTGCATCCGCGACCGGCTCACCCGCGCCCTCGCGCAAATGCCAGAGGTCACCGCGCTGGTGGTCGCTGGCGGGGTCGCGGCGAACGCGGTGGTGCGCTCGGCGCTCGAATCGCTTGCACACCAACGCGGCCTGCCCTTCATTGCGCCGCCTATGGCTCTGTGTACCGACAATGCGGCGATGATCGCCTGGGCTGGGCTGGAGCACCTTGCGCTCGGCCATGCGGGCGATCCGCTCGATTTCGTGGCACGACCGCGCTGGCCGCTTGATCCAGAAGCCGAACCCGCACGCGGCGCAGGAGTAAAGGCATGACCCGAACCATCGGCGTGATCGGCGCAGGCGCTTGGGGCACCGCGCTCGCGCAGATGCTCGCCAGCAGCGGCGAGCCAGTGCTGCTGTGGGCGCGCGAAGAGGGCCTTGCCGACGAGATCAACACCACCCGCGTCAACGGGCCCTACCTGCCCTCGGCCCAGCTTGCAGAATCGGTCCGGGCGACGGGCAACATGGCTGAGCTGTCGGCCTGCGACATTGTCCTGCTGGTGACCCCGGCGCAGCATCTCGCCAGCGTCATGGCGCAGATGCCGGCCCTGCCGCGTGACCTGATCCTGTGCTCGAAGGGCATCGAACAGGGCACGGGGGCGATGATGCACGAGGTCGCGCACAAGGCCGCACCCGAGAGCGAGATCGCGGTCCTCTCCGGCCCCACCTTCGCGCACGAAGTCGCCGCCGGTCTGCCCACCGCCGTGACCTTGGCCTGCGGTGGCGGCGAGGAACAATGGCAGCGGCTCGCCCCAGCCGTCGCGCGCGATACGTTCCGGCCTTATTATTCGGACGATCTGGTGGGTGCCGAGATAGGCGGCGCGGTGAAGAACGTGCTCGCCATCGCCTGCGGCGTGGTCGACGGCTTGCGGCTGGGGCAGAATGCCCGCGCCGCGATCATCACCCGCGGCTTTGCCGAGATGCTGCGCTTCGGCGAGGCACTAGGCGCGCGGCCCGAGACGCTTAACGGCCTGTGCGGGCTCGGCGATCTGGTGCTGACCTGCTCGTCGACCTCCAGCCGCAACTTTTCGCTGGGCATGGCGCTGGGCGAAGGCGCTGACCCGGCGGGCCTGATGGCCGACCGCCGCACCGTCGCCGAAGGCGCGCACACCGCGCCCGTGCTGCGCGACCTCGCCGCGCAAAAGGGCGTCGCCATGCCGATTGTCGATGCGGTCGCGCGGCTGCTCGAAGGGGCCGAAGCGCAGGCAATCGTGCGCGAACTGCTCGCCCGCCCGCTGCGCGCCGAGGGAGCGCACGCTTGACCACCTCTCCTGCGACCGAACCGCGCAGCGACGATATGGCCGCGCTTGCCAAGGGTGGGCGGACCAATTTCTTCGGCTTCCTCTTGCGGCTGGCCGCCCGTCTGCCGTTCCTGTTCATCGCCGGACGACTCTACGGCGCCGACGCGCTCGGGCGCTTTGCCTCGGCGCTGGTGGTGGTGGAGCTGGTCGCGCTCATCTGCTCGATGGGCGAGAAACGCGGCCTCGCGCAGCGGCTGGCCGAGAGCGAGGAGAACCGCGCGAACCTCGTGTTCGACGGAATCCTGATCGCGCTGATCCTCTCCAGTGTGGCGGCACTCGGCTTCTATTTCGTGCCCGCGCCGCTCTTTCCCTCGGGCGAATATACCGCGCTCGATCGGCTGATCGTGCTGGCCATCCCCGGCTATGCGCTGACCGAGATCGTGCTCGCGGCGCAGGCCTACAAGTATGACATCGCGACCACGGTGCGCGCGCGCGCGGTGGTGGAGCCGTGGACGATCTCGATCCTTGCGGGCGTGCTGTGGTTCGTGCCGGGGGTCAAGACATCGGGCCTGTCGATGGCCTACCTCGCCTCCATATATGCTGGCCTTGCCGTGGCGCTGATCCCGTTCCTGCGCACCTATGGCCTGCCGCACAACTGGCACCCGCGCCCCAAGCTGATGCTGCGCTTCACCTGGCGCGCGTTGCCGCTGGCGCTGGCTGACGCGATCGAATGGGGCACGCGCCGGGTCGATATCTTCATCCTCGGCCTGTTCGCCGCGCCCGCTGCCGTCGGCATCTATTATGTCGCGCAGCAGGTGGCGAGCCTGCCGCAGAAGCTGAAGACCAGCTTCGAGCCGATCCTCGGCCCTGTCATCACCCGCAAGCTGCGCGAGCGCGACTATGCCGCGATTGCCCGGCAGGTGTGCCAGGTCGGCTTCTGGATCGTTGCCGCGCAGGCGGGCATCGCGCTTGCGCTCGGCATTCCCGGCGAAGCGATCATGGGGCTGGTCGGCCCGAACTTTGTGGGCGGCACGGGCGCGCTCGCCTTCCTGCTTGCCGCCGAGGTGGTGGCCGCAACAGCGGTGGTCTCGGAAGCCGCTTTGATCTACGTGGCGCGGGTGCGCAATCTGTGGGTGTCGATCGGCACCATTGCCTTGCAAGCGCTGGTCACGGTGCTGGCCATGCAGGCAATCGACAGCATGGCCCTCGCCGACCCTGATCGTGCGAATTACTATCGCGCCGCCGCCGCTGCCGGGGCGCTCATGCTGACGCTGGGCGTGGCCTCGCTGACCAAGGCCTTCATGCTGTCACGCATTCTGCGCGAGCCGATCAACAATTGGCGCTGGGCGCTAATCTGGGCGGTGTGCGCTGCCGTGATCGTGGGGCAACTGGTGATCATGCTGCCCGAATGGCTGGAACTGGCGCTCGGCATCCCCGCCATACTCGGCGTATACGGCTGGGTGATCTGGACTCGCGGCTTCGGACCGGAAGACCGCATCCTGTTCAGCCGCAAGCTGGCCCACGAGGCCGAACAGCAACAAGAGGAGCTGAAGTCATGAGCGAATGGATCGCAGCCAACTGGATGCTGGTGGCAATCGGGGTTGCCGTGCTGGTGCTGATCATCGGCTGGCTGGTGCTGGCGAGCCGCCGCACCACGGTGGAACGGGTCGAAACCGGCGAAGAGCCTGCCCCGGCGCAACGAAATCAGGCACTGATCGACGCGCCGCCTGCCGCCAGCGCCGCCTCCCCCGGCCCGATGTCGGGCGCGGCCAATTCCCAGAATGTGGCTGCGGCCCCCGCCACGGCCGATGCCGAAGCTGGTCCGACCCCAGCCCCCACGGCGCCGCCAGCTGCCGCAAGCCCAGCCTCCACGAGCGCAGCCGCCGAAAGCCCAGCCCCCGGCGCTGACAGCGACGTCGCCCGGCTCAAGGGCGTTGGCCCCAAGCTGGTGGCGCAGCTTGCCGATCTGGGCGTGACCAGCGTGGCGCAGATTGCCGCCTGGGACGACACCGATATCGACCGCATCGATGCGCAGCTCGGCCGCTTTTCCGGTCGCATCCGTCGCGACGCATGGGTCGAACAGGCGCGGCTGCTCGAAAGCGGCGATACCGCTGCCTATGAGAGCCGCTTCGGCAAGGGCTAAGCCAGGCTACGGGGAGGGTTGGCCAGAGCGCGCATCTTCGGTAACATGGTTTCCACGGAGACTAGTTTGATGGCGGCAATGGCACAGTTCGATTGGGCGGACCCGTTCAACCTCGATACGCAGCTCAGCGACGAGGAACGGATGATCCGCGAAGCCGCGCACGGCTTTGCGCAAGGCGTTCTACAACCGCGCGTGATCGAGGACTTTGCCTCCGAGGCCGACGCCAAGGAACTGTTCCCGCAGATGGGCGCGGCAGGTCTGCTTGGCGTAACGATCCCAGAAGAGTTCGGCGGTGCGGGTGCGGGCTATGTCGCCTACGGCCTCGTCGCGCGCGAAATCGAGCGGGTGGATTCGGGCTATCGCTCGATGGCCAGCGTGCAATCTAGCCTCGTGATGTACCCGATCCACGCCTATGGCTCGGACGAACAGCGCGCGCAATATCTCCCCGGCCTCGCCTCGGGCGAACTGATCGGCTGCTTTGGCCTGACCGAGCCCGACGCCGGCTCCGACCCCGCCGGTATGCGCACCGTCGCCAGGAAGGACGGCGACGACTATGTGCTGTCGGGCAGCAAGACCTGGATTTCCAACGCGCCCTTTGCCGATGTCTTTGTGGTCTGGGCCAAGAGCGAGGAACACGGCGGCAAGATCCGTGGCTTCGTGCTCGAAAAAGGCATGGCCGGGCTGGATGCGCCCAAGATCAAGGGCAAGCTTTCCTTGCGCGCCAGCACCACCGGCATGATCATGATGGACGAGGTGCGGGTGCCCGCCTCCGCCCTGCTGCCCGATGTCGAAGGCATGAAAGGCCCGTTCGGCTGCCTCAATCGCGCGCGCTATGGCATTTCTTGGGGCGCGATGGGTGCAGCGGAATTCTGCTATGCAGCAGCACGTAATTACGGGCTTGAACGCAAACAGTTCGGCCGCCCGCTTGCAGCGACACAGTTGTTCCAGAAAAAACTCGCCGACATGGTCAGCGAAATTGCGCTGGGGCTTCAGGCGAGCCTGCGGGTGGGGCGTTTGATGGAAAACGATGCCTTCGCGCCCGAGATGATCAGCCTGGTGAAACGCAACAATGTCGGCAAGGCGCTCGACATCGCCCGCGCCGCGCGCGACATGCATGGCGGAAACGGAATTTCAGAAGAATATCAAGTTCTTAGACACGCCTTGAATCTGGAAACGGTCAATACCTACGAGGGTACTCACGATATACATGCGCTGATCCTGGGTCGCGCAATCACCGGTATCGCTGCATTCTGAGACCTGAAACATGAGTGTGGCATATATGTCGCACCTATAAAAGACTGGCCCAACAAGTATCAATTTGGTGGAACTATACGCAAATCTGGGCATTCGGGTTTTGTTACAGGGCATGTGGCTCTGTCGAACAAGTGAGGATTCATATGCAAAGGTTGCTAATCACAGCGTCCGTCATGGCGCTCGCGATCCCCGGCGTTGCACACGCCGGCGAGACCTACGTTGGTGTGAGCGCTGGTGTGAACACCACCGACACCGAGAACGACGGTCTGACCACTGCCGACATCGCGGCGACGCCGAACTTCCCCGGCATTCCTGCTGGCAACGAGATTGCCTTTAACACCGATGGCGACATCGGTTGGGGCGCCGGTGTTCAGATCGGCCACCGTTTCGATAACGGTTTCCGTCTCGAGCTCGCTGGCGACTACAACTCGACCACCGTCGATGACCACTTTGGCGCCACAGTCGCCGGTCAGCCGATCCGTACTTTGGATGCTTCGGTACTGACCCGTTCGGCTTCGCTCGAAGGTCGCGCTGTTGGTCCCTACCTCAACGAGGACTCGGGCAGCGACATCGAAACCTACGGCCTGTTCCTGAACGCGCTGTATGACTTCAACGCCGGTGGCGGCTTCAGCCCCTACATCGGTGGTGGTCTCGGCCTCATGGTCGTCGACGTCGACTACCTCGCCGGTGGCGACTTGATCGCCGACGATTCGGACGTTGCGCTGGCTTGGCAGGGCATCGCCGGTGTCTCGAGCAAGCTCTCGGACAGCGCTGAGCTGTTCGCCGAGTACAAGTATCGCCGCACCTTCGAGGACGCTGCGAACATCGTGCCGACCGCTTTCCCGATGGATACGCTGAACGTTCACACCGAACAGCACCTTGGTGTGGTTGGCGTGCGCTTCCTGATGGGTGCCGAGGCTCCGCCGCCCCCGCCCCCGCCGCCGCCGCCTCCCCCGCCGCCGCCTCCCCCGCCGCCGCCGCCTCCCCCGCCGCCGCCGGCTCCGGTTGCGCGTCCGTGTAACACCGGCCCCTACATCGTGTTCTTCGACTGGGATAAGTCGGACATCACGGCTGAGGCTGCCAGCGTTCTGAACTCGGCGGTTACGGCCTATGGCGATTGCGGCACCGCCCGCATCATGCTTGCCGGTCACACCGACCGTTCGGGCTCGGCCACTTACAACATGGGCCTGTCGGAGCGTCGTAACGCTTCGGTCCAGCAGTACCTGACCGGCCGCGGCATCCCCGCCGCTCGCATCAGCACCGAAGCCTTCGGCGAAACGCAGAACCGCGTGCCGACTGCCGACGGTGTCCGCGAGCTGCAGAACCGTCGCGTCGAAGTCACCTACGGTCCCGGCTCGGGCAACTAAGCCCAACCGGCCCTAGGCCCAGACACAAGAAGGCCCGGCAGGAGCGATCCTGTCGGGCCTTTTTTGTTGCGACGGACCAAGACGCCTTCATCGCTGCCCACATCTAAGATATGGTGCGAATGCTTCACCAAAGGTGGCGTTCTCATGCGAATTGGCTCTCTTGTGATTGCTCCGCTGACCTTGCCGCTTTTGACCCTGTTCTGCCTCCGAAGCATCCCCCGGAGAAAGCCCTGAAAGCGCGACAGGAGCATCGGGCGAAGACCTGTTTCGCGCCGTCGGCTTCTCCCTCACCGCGTGGCTGGGAAAAATGCGAAGATCCGGGCTCCATCGCCTATAGTTGGGGTGCGGTGGCACAGCGCGGCGACCTCAACGGCGAGGGACGCCCCGAAGCGGCAATCTACGAAGGGCGCAGGCGGCTGGCCCGACATTGAAGTCGGCGGCCCCGGTTTCTGTTTTCCGGTCCTGCGCTGGAGCGGCAGCCGACTATGCGCTCGATCGGCGCGAATACGAAGGGAAGCCTTGTTCCTGACCGGCAGAGATGCGAAGGACAGCAGCCGTTCAGGATAAGACGGTTAGCGCCACCGCCAGGTGGGGCTGGCTGAACAGGATTGCGAACCATACCCTCGCCGCGTGACATGCCGATTGCCGGACCGCTGGCCACGCGGCTACGGACACGGTTGCCTGAGAACCTCTCGCATCGCGCCATCGCGCTGATCGTTACCGTCGCCATCGAGCTGCTGCTGCTGCTTGTGCTGCTGAGCCTTGGCATGGGCATCACCCAGCCCGCTAGCCAAAGTTCGATCATTTCCACCTTCGACGCAAGCGCGCCGCAGAGCGAGAATACCGAACCTGAAGAGCAGACCGAAAGCGCCGACACCGATCAGCCGACGCCGCCCACCGTGCCGGTCGAGCAAGCGCCCACCCCTACACCGTTGACCCCGCCGACCATCGTTATCCCGCGCGAGAACACCATTCCCGCGCCCCCGCCCACACCGCAACCAAGCGCCGCGCCCGAACCGCAGCCCAGCCCCAGGCCAAGCTCAAGCATCCGCGCGGTGATCCGCGATGACGGCGGCAATATCGGCCCGCCCGGTGGCGCGCCGCGCGGCTCACCCGACAGCGAGATTGTCGGCCGCGCGCCCGATGGTTCGCCGCTGTACGCCGCGCAGTGGTATCGCGAGCCCTATCCGAGCGAACTGTCGGGTTATCTCTCTACCGCGCGTCCGCCCGGTTGGGGCCTGATCGCTTGCAAGACCGCGCCTCAGTGGCGGGTGGAGGACTGCCAGATCGTCGGCGAGAGCCCGCAAGGCTCGAACATTGCCCGTTCGGTGCTGGCCGCCTCGTGGCAATTTCTGGTGCGCCCGCCGCGCGTCGACGGCGAGTATCAGGTCGGTTCCTGGGTGCGCATCCGGATCGACTATTCGCGGGTGGCGAGCCGCTAGAAACAGGACATTCCGTTCGTCCTGAGGAGGGCACGAAGCCGCAGGCTGAGCGCCCGTCTCGAAGGGCCAGTGCGGGTGGTTCGAGACGGATGCTCGGCCTACAGCCTCGCCTCCTCCTCACCACGAACGGAACGGGCCTAGCCTCAGTCCACCAGCATCAGCGCGTCGAGCGCAACCACACCCTCGCCAGCCGGGTGGATGATAACCGGGTTAAGGTCGATCTCGCGGATCGACGGGTTGCCCGTCATCACCTGGCCTACCTTGACGATCAGCGCCGCCAGCGCATCCACATCAAGCGCGGGGCTGCCGCGCCAGCCGATCAGCAGCGGGGCCTGCTTCAGCTTGAGCAGCCCTTCCTTGACCTGCTCGACGCCCAGATCGGTGGTGAACAGCTTCACATCCTTGAGAATTTCGGCAGTCACGCCGCCGAAGCCCGCCAGCACCACCGGACCCCACTCGGGATCGGATTTGGCGCCCACGATCATTTCGACGCCCATCTTGCCCATCTTCTCGACCAGCACGCCGTCGAGCTTGATGCTGGCGTTGTAGGCCGCGACGTTAGCATACATTTTGTCGAACGCAGCCTTCACCTCGTCGGCAGTCTTGAGGTTGAGGATCACCCCGCCCGCATCGGACTTGTGGCCGAGTGCAGCGGCCTGCGCCTTCATCACCACCGGGAAGCCGATGGCCTCGGCAGCCGTCGCAGCTTCTTCGGCCGTGGGAGCGAACTGGCTGACCGGGAAGCTCACCGCATCGGCGAGCAGCTTCTTCGCCTTGTACTCGGGGATCACGCCATGCTCGTCGGTTAGCGCCGGCAGAGTGATCGGATCGCCCGAACGGTCGGCCAGATCGCGCTTGGCAAGATCGGCCAGCCGCGCGATGGCGCGGTAGGCGCGTTCGGTCGAAGGGAAGTAGGGAATGCCGGCGGCAGCGAGGCCGTCGATATAGTCCTGAGGCACGTTCGCGCCTTCGTCCACGCCCGCGAAAACCAGCGGCTTGCTGCCCGAGCTGGTTTCGATGGCCTTCTGGATCGGCGGGAACTTGATCTCCGAGGTGATCGGATCGGACTGGATGATCGAGGCGACCACCGAACCGATGCGGTCGTCTTCGAGCAATTCGACCAGCAGGTTGGTGTAGATCTCGGGCTCGCTGAGGCCGATGGCGGTGATGTCGGTGGGGTTCGAAACCGGCACGAAATCGGGCAGCACCGCGCGGATCTTCGGGCTGTTCTCGTCGTTGAGGTCAACCAGATCGAGCCCGACATCTTCGGCGAGGTCAAAGGCGAGGCCGCGCAGCGCGCCGCTTTCACCCAGCACTGCCATGTTGGCACCCGGCAGGCTCGGGCAGGTGACGGCAATGGTGGCGATATCGGCCAGCTCTTCCAGCGTATCGGCGAAGATCACGCCTTCGCGGGTGAGTTTGGCCTTCATCAGCGCATAGTCGCCCGCCATCGCGCCGGTGTGGGTGGCCGCGCTTTCCTGCGCCTTGGAGCTTTTGCCCGGATGCAGCAGCACGATCGGCTTGCCCGCCTCGCGCGCACGGCGCGCGGCAGCGACGAAAGCGGCGGGGCGGCGGAAGGTCTCGACATACATGGCGATGACGTTGGTGGCCGGATCGTCGATCAGCCATTCGACATAGTCCTCGACGCCCGAGGCCGCTTCGTTGCCGGTGCTGACCGAGGTCGAGACATAGCAGCCGCGCGGGTGCAGCGTGGTGGCGAGCACCGCCGCCAGCGCGCCCGACTGGCTGGCAATGCCGACCGAGCGCTGGCCGGGTCCGGGCTGCTTCATGTTGGTTTCGACGAAGGTGAGCGGAATGCCTTCGACATAGTTGGTGCAGCCAAGGCAGTTCGGCCCTTCGACGATCATGCCCGCTTCTTCCGCGATGCGCGCCAGCTCGGCCTGATCCTTCGCGCCTTCCTCGCCTGCCTCGGAGAAGCCCGCGGCATAGATTACCACCGCGCCGCAGCCGTTCTTCGCGAGGTCGCGCACGGTATCGAGCACGAAGGGACGCGGGATCGCCAGCACCGCGCAATCGACGCCGTGCGGCAGCTCGTTCACCGAGTGATAGACCTTGAGGCCCTGCAGCTCGTCGCGCTTGGGGTTCACCGGGTAGATGTCGCCAGCAAACTTGTATTGCACGAGGTTGTTAAGCAGCGTGCAGCCGAGCGCGCCGTGGCGGTCCGACGCACCGATGACGGCGACCGACTTCGGGCGCAGCAGACGGTCGATCTGTTCGTTGGTGAAACGGCGGGTGGTGGTCATCGGGAAATCTCTCCGGCGTGTCGTTGCACGAAAAGCCCTCCCCCGCGCGGGGGAGGGTTTGGGTCGGGGTGTATCAAGGCTTGCAAGGTTGCAACCCTCTCCCCTCAATCCCCTCCCCGGCGGGGAGGGGAGGATCAGGATCAGCCTTTCAGCTTGTCCTTGTCGAAGGCGCCAAGGCCGGGCTTGAAGGTCTTCTCGTCAAGGAACTGCTTGGTCGCTTCCTTGCGGGTTTCCCATCCGCCGAAATCGTTCAGCGCTTCCTGCGCGCGGATCAGGTAGTCCTCGGCGTTGTCATAGGTCATCTCGCGCACGCGGCGCATCGCCCACTTGGTGGCACGCAGCGCCTGGCTGTCCTTCTTCTTCAGAACGTCGCACACTTCCTGCACGCGATCCTTCAGCTTGTCGGCGGGCAGCGATTCATTGACCATGCCCTTGGCCGCAGCCTGCGGACCGGTGAGGTTCTCACCCATCATCGCGTGATACATGGCATCGCGGAAGTTCATCAGCTCGGCCGCAACCTTCGAGGCGCCGCCGCCGGGCAGGATCGCCCAGTTGATTTCGCTGAGGCCGAACTGCGCGTCGTCCGAGCAGAAGGCGAGGTCACAGCCGAACAGCGGGCCATAGGCACCGCCGAAGCACCAGCCGTTGATCATGGCCACGGTCGGCTTTTCATACCAGCGCAGGCGTTCCCACCAGCCATAGGCCTGGCGCTGATGCTCGCGGGTCTTGTGCAGGCCCTGCAGCTCGGCCTCGCGGAAGTATTCGAGCAGGTCCATGCCGGCCGACCAGGCAGTGCCTTCGCCGGTGAGGACCAGCACCTGCACGTCGTCGCGGAACTCCAGCTCTTCGAGAACCTTCAGCATCTGCTTGTTGAGCTTGGGGCTCATGCAGTTGCGCTTGTCGGGGCGGTTGAACGCGACCCAGGCGACACCGTCGACGATATCGACCTTGACGGTTTCTTCCTGCGGACGCGGATCGGGTTTCGACGGACCAGCCATAAATCTTCCTCCTCTTAGGCCGCCACCACGACTCGCAGCAGCGGTATTGTTATGGGCCATAGCTATCTGGATTGCTATGAGCAACAGCAATCGCTAAAGCTTTGTCATGCGCGATCCCTTGCCCCAGCTCCCCGGTTATTCGCTGCGCCGTGCCGCCCATGCGACCGCCACCGAACTCGGCGCGCGGCTCGCCACGCTGGGCCTGCGGCAGGTCGATGCCTCGGTGCTGATCCTGATCGCGGAGAATGCCGACATCACCGCCAGCGCGCTTGGCCGCCAACTCGATATCCAGCGCGCCAACATGGTCCCTCTGCTCAAGAAGCTGGAGGATGAACGCCTGATCGAACGCCAGCCGCTCGACGGCAAATCTCAGGCCCTCCTGCTGACCGCGGCGGGTCGCGCCCGAATGGAAGCAGCGCTTGGCATTATCCATGCCTTCGAGGACGAGCTTCTGGCCCGCATTCCCGCGCGCCATCGCGAACATTTGCTCCCTGCCCTGAATGCACTCTGGCGTTGAGGCCCTCCAAACCCTAGTTTCCCTCTAACAAGAGTTGGGAGCCAGGAATGCACGAGCACGCCATCCATCCGGTCAGCCCCGAATGGGCCGCCAAAGCCAAGATCGACGCCGAGACCTATGCGCTGAAATATCGCGCCAGCATCGACGATCCGGACAGCTTCTGGCTTGGCGAGGCACAGCGGCTCGACTGGATGCAGCAGCCCACCAAGATCAAGAACACCTCGTTCGACCGTGACGATTTCCGTATCAAATGGTTCGAGGACGGCACGCTCAATCTCGCCACCAACTGCCTTGACCGGCATTTGGAAAAGCGCGGGCAGGATGTGGCGATCATCTGGGAGCCAGACCATCCCGATACGCCCAACCGCATCATCACCTACGATCAGCTCTACAAGGACGTCTGCCGCTTCGCCAATACGCTGAAAGCCGATGGTGTGAAGAAGGGTGATCGGGTCACGATCTACCTGCCGATGGTGCCCGAGGCGGCCGTCGCCATGCTCGCCTGCGCGCGGATCGGGGCGGTCCATTCGATCGTGTTTGCAGGCTTCAGCCCCGATGCGCTGGCGCAGCGGATCAACGATTGCGACAGCCAGATCGTGCTCACCGCCGACGAAGGCCTGCGCGGCGGCAAGAAGGTTCCGCTGAAGGCCAATGTCGATGCCGCCTGCGAGAAGGCCAACGTACGCACCGTGATCATGCTGCGCCACACCGGCGCCGATGTGCCGATGGTCGAGGGCCGCGATGTCGACTGGCACGACGCCATCGAGCCGCACAATGCCGAGTGCCCGCCTGCGGAGATGAACGCGGAAGATCCGCTGTTCATCCTCTACACCTCGGGCAGCACCGGCCAGCCCAAGGGCGTGCTGCACACAACCGGCGGCTATGCCTTGTGGGCGAGCATGACGCACGAATACGTGTTCGATTACCGTCCCGGCGAGGTATACTGGTGCGCCGCCGACATCGGCTGGGTCACCGGCCATTCCTATGTCGTTTACGGCCCGCTGGCCAACGGCGCCACGACGCTGATGTTCGAGGGCGTGCCCAACTATCCCGATTTCAGCCGCTTCTGGCAGGTGGTCGACAAGTACAAGGTCGAGCAGTTCTACACTGCCCCCACCGCGCTGCGCGCACTGATGCGCGAAGGCGACGAATGGGTGAAAAAGACCAGCCGCAAGAGCCTGCGAATTCTCGGTTCGGTCGGCGAGCCTATCAACCCCGAAGCCTGGGACTGGTATTATAATGTCGTCGGCGATGGCCGCTGCCCCATTGCCGACACCTGGTGGCAGACCGAGACTGGCGGCCACATGATCGCGCCCCTGCCCGGAGCCCATTCGCTCAAGCCCGGCGCGGCGGCCTTTCCGCTATTCGGTGTGCAGCCCGCGCTGGTTGATCCCACCGACGGACACATCGTTGAAGGCGCCACTGAAGGCGCGCTGGTAATCCTCGACTCATGGCCCGGCCAGATGCGCACGGTCTATGGCGATCACGACCGCTTCATCCAGACTTACTTCACTCAGTATCCGGGCAAGTACTTCACCGGCGACGGCGCCCGCCGCGACGAGGATGGCTACTACTGGATCACCGGCCGCATCGACGACGTGATCAACGTGAGCGGCCACCGGATGGGCACCGCCGAGGTCGAAAGCGCGCTGGTCGAGCACCCTTGCGTGGCCGAAGCCGCAGTGGTTGGCATGCCGCACGACGTCAAGGGACAGGGTATCTATGCCTTCGTCACCACCACCGCCACCACCGACAATAGCGAAGAGCTGCGCAAGGAACTGGTGCAATGGGTCCGCAAGGAAATCGGCCCGATTGCCACGCCGGATGTGGTGCAATTCGCGCCGGGCCTGCCGAAAACGCGTTCGGGCAAGATCATGCGCCGCATCCTCAGAAAGATCGCCGAGAACGACACCGGCAACCTTGGGGATATTTCCACCCTCGCCGATCCGGGTGTGGTTGACGATTTGCTCGCCAACTCGCCGCACGCAAAGGACTGATTCCAGCCCGCAAAGCCCGAAAAGCCAAGGCCCAGCCGCCAGGGGCGGCCTTGGCGGCTATGGTTAAGGAATCGCACAAACTAGGGCAAACCCTTAGGTGGTTGAGAACAGACTGGAAGCGCCGATCTGTCATTCTGGCGAGGCTATGGGAGCCGAAACACCTCTTAACATCGGTCGCCGGCGCGATAGTCGGCTACGCCTGTCGGTGCCGGGGCGCCTGATCACGCTCACCGGCACCCACAAGGTTACCCTGTGCGATATTTCCCAGAGCGGGGCCAAGCTGGTCGTCCCAGACGATGTCCAGAAAGGCAATGACGGGGTGCTCGAATGGCTCGACTACGAAGCATTTGGCATGATCGTATGGGCGGACAAAGACCAGGCAGGAATGGCCTTCGACGAGCCTCTTCCGGAGCCGGTGCTGCTCGCCACGCGCGAGAAGTTCGACCACCGCGCCTACAAGACCCACGATGAAGAGGCGCGGGAACAGGCTGAAGACTGGTATCGCGGCTACAAGAACCGGTAACGCCCAGCCTTGGCGCTTTTCGCGCAAAGGCCGTCTTTTGCTGCACTGCGACCTCTGCTAGGGGCGCGGCATGCCACGCACCCGCCTTTACCCGCTCGCCGACCTGGAAGACATTCCGGGCACGAAGGTCTTCACCGCCCTGCGCTCGCGCGAGGCCTACTATCTCCACAAGTTCTGCATGAGCCTGATGAAGGCGAGGAACCGTGAAGAATTCAAGGCCGACGAACGCGCCTATCTCGACAAGTTCAAGATGACCGAGGAGCAGAAGCAGGCCGTGCTTGACCGCGACCTGACGAAGCTGATCGAGCTGGGCGGGAACATGTATTTCCTCGTCAAGCTTGCCTCGACCGACGGCCTTTCGGCATTGAAGGCGGTCTCCACCACCTCGGGCATGGGCGTCGAGGAATATACCCAGATGATGCTCGAAGGCGGCCGCAGCCCGCATGGCATCCGTTCGATCAGGGACAAGAACTGACATGGCCCGTATTTCTGCCGGCATCGCCACCAGCCACGTTCCCGCCATCGGCGCCGCGTTCGATCTGGGCAAGACCAAGGACCCTTACTGGGCACCGGTCTTCGAAGGCTACGACTTCGTGAAGGAGTGGATCAAGGACAACACGCCCGACGTGGTGATCCTGGTCTATAACGATCACGCCTCCTCGCTGATGATGGACATCGTGCCGACCTTCGCGATGGGCTTCGCCGATGAATTCCAGAGTGCGGACGAAGGCTGGGGCCGCCGCCCCGTGCCGGTGGTGAAGAACCACATCGAGCTGGCCGCACACATCGCCGAACAGCTGGTGATCGACGAGTTCGACATTACCCTCATCAACGAGATGGACGTCGACCACGGCTGCACCGTTCCGCTGAGCCTGGTGTTCGGCGATGTCGAGGAATGGCCGTGCAAGGTTATCCCGTTCGTGGTCAACGTGTCGCAGTTCCCGACTCCCTCGGGCGAGCGCTGCTGGAAGATCGGCGAAGCGATCCGCAATGCGGTGAAGACCTTCCCCGAAGATCTCAATGTGCAGGTGTGGGGCACCGGCGGCATGAGCCACCAGCTCCACGGCACCCGCGCTGGCCTCATCAACGAGGAATTCGACCGCCGCTTCATCGACCTGCTCGCGCACGAGCCGGAAGAGCTGAAGTACATCACCCGCCTCGAATACCTGCGCGAAACGGGCACCGAGGGCATCGAGCTGATCATGTGGCTGATCATGCGCGCGGCGCTGGGCTATGGCGTGGAAGAGAAGAAGCGCTTCTACCGCGTGCCTGCGTCGAACACGGCGGTTGGGCATGTGGTTTACGAGGCCAAGAGTTAGCCCACTCAGCGTCACCCCGGACTTGATCCGGCGGGAGGATTGCCCTAACCGCCCAGCCGTCATCTGGGGAGTAGCCCCCGCGCGCCTTCGGGCGCCAATCCATGCGTCAACATACTTGGTCGGGAGATCATGGCGCATGGGGGACGGACCACAATCCGTCCGGGCAAGACCAATGGCACCTGCTTTCGTCCGGCCGGGCGGAAGGCGTGGTGCCGTTGCTGTCTCGAACGCCCGGCCCGGAGTACCTGTTTCATGGAAGCCTTCCTAACCTCCACCGCCGTTGTCGCGCTGGCCGAGATCGGTGATAAAACCATGCTGCTCGCCATCGTGCTCGCGGCAAGGTTCCGCCAGCCCTGGCCGATCGTGCTCGGCATCCTGTTCGCAACGCTCGCCAACCATGCGCTGGCCGCGCTGGTCGGCATGTCGGTGGCGAGCCTGCTCGAAGGTGAATGGTTCCGCTACGCCGTGGGCGCGGGCTTTGTCGCCATGGCGCTGTGGACGCTGGTGCCCGACAAGTTCGACGATGAAGATGCCCCCAAGCCCTCGCGGCACGGGGCGTTTCTCACCACGCTGGTGGCCTTCTTTCTCGTCGAGATCGGCGACAAGACGCAGATCGCCACCATTGCGCTCGGCGCACAGTTCCAGAACGTGCTGCTGGTGACGGCGGGCACGACGCTCGGCATGATGCTCGCCAATGCGCCGGCCGTGTGGCTGGGCAATGCTCTTGTCGAGCGGGTGTCGCTCAAGCTGGTGCGGATGCTCGCGGCGCTGCTGTTCCTCGCGATCGGCCTGTGGGTGATCGCCGATACGGCGCTCGCCTAAAGGCGGCCGATCTTTACCCGCGTCTTGAGGTCGGTGCGGCAAAAGGCGTGCAGGAAACAGGTCTGCTCGCCCATGTCGAGCGCGGCGCGGGCGAAGTCGGCATCCTCGTTGCTGGTGAGGAATACATGCGTTTCCACCGGATCGGCGCGGCCCGCCTGGCCGGTGCCGCCACTCGCGCCGCCGGGCGAGAAGTGGATGTCCTGCACCACGCGGTATTCGCTCAGGTCCTTCTTCGCGATCTTGGCGTAGCGGCCGAGCTGGGTCATGAAACAGAAGCCGATCCCGGCGGCCATGTAGCTCAGCGCATCGGCGGCGCGGCCCTCCTCGTCGCACAGGAAGGTGAAGATCGAGCCGTGCGGGTTGAACAGCTGCTGCTCGATCTGCTTCACCCCGTCTTCGCGCAGGGTGCAGATGCCGCGAATGTGCAGCACGCGGTCCTGCTCCTCGGCGAGTGACGAACCTTGCGAGGAGGTCGCTTCCTCGGTCAGCGGGCTTTTGGCGCCCTTCACGACCTGCCCCTCCCAGTTACTCTCGGCGGGCGCGGCCCCCTCGATCACTTCGCCCGGATCGCCCAGCGCCCCGCCGGGGACGGGAAGCGCCTTGTCCGGCGCGAGGGTCTCGCCGTTGAGCGTGAGCGTGAACAGGCTCTCCTTCTCGCCGCGCATCAGCCCGCTCAGCGGCGAGGCGGCGGCTGCATCGCAGACCAGCGCCAGCAGCTCAGTCATCGTGCTCGCCACCATGCCCACGGTGAGGAACGACAGCGGGCAGGAAGCCTCGTCGAAGCCGTCGAGATAGTCACCTTCATCCGATACCAGCCGCCAGACCTTCCCGCTGGCGCTGGAGGTGGCGAGCCCTTCCTTCTGCATCACCGACAGCGACCGCGCGGCCAGCCGCACCGATTGTCCGAGCCTCGGTTCGGGCGGAGCGATCCGTTCAGCGCCGTCCGCGACCGGGAAGAACAGCGGGCGGGGATCAGCACCGAGAATATTGGGATGGGCAGGCATCATCAGTCCTTCTTCGGCAGCATGGGAGAGGCGGTATTGAGCGCAAGTTCGGCATCGGAGAAGGTGATCGGGGTGCGCAGGCCCTTGACCGGGTCAGCGCCATCGCGCGCCATGTCGAGCACCATTCCGCGCGCCTCAACCTGCGGATCGGCCAGCGCCTGCGCCACGTCGTTGATCGGCCCCACCGGCACGCCCTCGGCTTCGAGCCGCGCGAGCAGCGCATCGCGCTTCCACTGCGCGGTCTTCGCGGCCACTGCGGATGACACTCGCGACCGGTCGGCGACGCGTGCGGCATTGGTCGCCCAGCCCGGCTCGACCTCCAGCCCCAGCACGCCCGCCAGCCGCGCGAATTGCCCGTCGTTGCCCACGGCGATGATCAGCCAGCCATCGGCGCAGGGAAAGGCCTCGTAGGGCACGATATTGGGATGCGCGTTGCCCATCCGGTGCGGCGCGATGCCGCTGGCGAGGTAGTTCATCGCCTGATTGGCGAGCGTGCCGGTCATCACGTCGAGCAGGCTCATGTCGACCGCCTGCCCGCGCCCGGTCCGCTGCCGCATATGGAGCGCGGCCTGAATGCCGATCACGCTGTAAAGCCCGGTGAGGATATCGGCATAGGCCACGCCGATCTTGGTCGGCGGACCGTCGGGCTGTCCGGTGAGGTCCATCATCCCACTCATGCCCTGCACGATGAAGTCGTAGCCCGCGAAGCCGGCGTAAGGCCCGGTCTGGCCGAACCCGGTGATCGAGCAATAGACAAGCCCCGGATTGCTCTCGACAAGGCTGGCGTAGTCGAGCCCGAACTGCGCGAGGCCGCCGGTCTTGAAGTTTTCGATCACCACGTCGGCCCCGGCGATCAGGTGCTTAACACGAGCGAGATCGCCCTCGTCGCGGAAGTCAGCGACCATGCTGGTCTTGCCGCGATTGCAGGCGTGGAAATAGGCCGCATCCTGCGAGCCGTCGGCATTCTCGATAAAGGGCGGGCCCCAGCGGCGGGTGTCGTCGCCCGCCGGACTTTCGACCTTGATCACCTCTGCCCCGAGGTCGGCCAGCACCTGCCCGGCCCAGGGCCCCGCCAGAATGCGCGCCAGTTCGACGACCTTGATGCCTTCAAGCGGCGCGCTAGCCATTGTAGTTCCTCATTATTCCGGGGCTATATGGAACACCCGCTCGGCATTGCCATGGCACAGCGCGTGCATTTCCTCGTCCGAGCAGGCGAAGTTCTCGATGAAGTCCACCGCCGGTTTCATCGGCTGGTAGGGATAGTCGATAGCCCAGATCACGTTCTCCACCCCCATCCGGTCGATCGCATAGCGCAGCGCCAGCGGGTCTTCGACGCCGCTGGTGGTGAAGACGAAGTTGTCCTTGAAATATTCCTCCATGCTGCGCTCGGTCTTCGGCGCACGCCCCACCTTTTGCGCGCGCGAGTGCATGAAATTGATCCGCCAGATGAAGAACGGCACCATTTCGCCCATGTGGCCGACGCAGATCTTCAGGTTCGGAAAGCGGTCGAACACTCCGCCCGCCATCATCCGCAGCATATTGGTCGCAACCTCGACCCCATAGGCCCACATGGCCGAGTCCATGGCGTAGTCCATCAGCGGGCCCTTGAGCGTATCCGATGGCCCGCGCGGGTGGATGTAGATCGTGGCGTTGGTGGCCTCGGCGGCCTCGAAGATCGGCCAGAAGCGATAGTCGTCGAAATAGTCGCCGTTGGTGTGGCCGTTCACCACCAGCCCGTTGAGCTTCAGTTCGCCCATCACCCGCTCGACCTCTTTCGCCGCGCGCTTGGGGCTCTGCGGGGCAAAGCTGCCGAGCCCGGCAAAGCGCTTGGGATACTTGGCGCAGATCTCGGCCATCTTGTCGTTCGCCAAAGCGGCAAGGTCGGTGGCGGTGTCTGCATCGAACATCTGCACACCCGGCGCGGTCAGCGTGAGCAGGTGCATATCGACGCCATGCTCGTCCATCTGCGGCAGGCGCTGCTCTTCCACATCAAGCAGCCCGCCGAGGAAATCCATTTTGCCATAGCCGGAGGTATCGGCCTCGGCGTCGTAAATGCCCTTCACCAGCAGCTTGTCCGCGCTCTGCGTGGGGCTGTTGGCGACCTTCTTCAACTCGGCGGCGACTTCGGGGATCGACCAGGCTTCCTCGCAGGCGATCAGGCGGCACTTCTTTCCCATAGCTCTTTCTCCCAATTTGCGCGCGAGACTAGCGCCGGGTTTGACCGGAACAACCCCCATTGCTGCGCGCTTGCCGACATCAGGCCAGCGGCCTAGCCTCGCTCCATGGCCAAGGCCCCGCCCTCGCCCGATGAAAGCTGGAGCTCGACCGGGCTGGCCCGGCGCGAGGCGATCAGCGCATGGAGCGACTGGGCCGCCAGCACCATCGCCCCGATCGAGGTCGAGGTGTTCGACCCCAAGGCCTTCGCCGCACGCTGGATCAGCCACGGGATCGGGCAATTGCGGCTGCTGCATCTCTACGCCCCGGCCCAGCGCGTGACCCACGTAGGTGCCGACCGACTGGCGATGCGCGCCGCGCCCTCGATCCAGCTCGTCTACTCGCGTGAGGGCACGATGCAGACGCGGATGGGTGGGCGCCGGTTCGACGTTGAGCCGGGCCAGTTCGTGCTGCTCGACAACACCCGCTACTATCAGATGGAAATGGCGACCGAGCACGAGTGCATCGACCTGATGATGCCGCAGGTCTGGCTCGAACGGCACCTGCCCGATCCCGCCGGCCTGCTGGCCCAGCCCTACGACGCGCATTCGGGCTGGGGCGCTCCGCTCGGCGCACTGATCGAGACGATCCTCGACACCGGGCTGGATAATGCCCCGCTCCCCCGCCCGCTGATCGCCGAGCAATTCGGGAGCCTGCTCGCGCTCGCCACGGCAGCGCACGAGGCCGAGGCCTCACCATCCGGCGCGGGCAGCCACCGCAACCAGCTCGCAACGCGCATCTTGCGCCGGATCGAGACGAGCTATGCCGATGCCGATCTCTCGCCCGAGAAGGTGGCCGCCGAGGAGGGCATTTCCAAGCGCTATCTGCAATCGCTGCTCGCCGCGCGCGGTACCAGCTTCGTCGCCGAACTGAACGCCACCCGGCTCGAACATGCCAGCGCCATGCTGACCGACCCGCGCCTTGCCGCTGTGCCGATTTCCGAACTGGCCTATCGCACGGGCTTTCTCGATCCGGGCTATTTCACCCGCCTGTTCCGCAAGCGCTTCGGGATCACCCCGAGCCAGTGGCGCGGCGGACTGGCCCCGCAAAGCTGAGGCTCTTGTATGTCGTGGTGCTGCGCCCATTTTCCCAACATGCCTAGCGCCCAGACCGTCGCCGCCCTGCCCACCTACTATCTCAGCCATGGCGGCGGGCCGTGGCCGTGGATGGAAACGGGCAACGCCTACGATGTGCTCGATGCTTCGCTGAAGGCGCTGCGGAACGAGCTGAAAGAGCGCCCGCGTGCCGTGCTGGTCGTCACCGCGCACTGGGAGGAGCCGGTCTTCACCTTCTCCAGCGGCGCGCAGCCGGGCATGATCTACGACTATTACAACTTCCCCCCGCATACTTACGAGATCACCTATCCGGCCCCCGGCCTGCCCTCACTCGCCGAACAGGCCGCCGCGCTTCTGGCCGATGGCGGCGTGGCCAGCGCCACCGATGCCACGCGCGGCTTCGACCATGGCACCTTCAGCCTGATGCAGGCAATCTGGCCCGAGGCGCAGATGCCGATCGTGCAGATGTCGATCCGCGCCGACTACGATCCCGCTGCCCATGTGGAAGCGGGCCGCCTGCTTGCCCCATTGCGCGAGGAGGGCGTGGTGATCATCGGCTCCGGCCTCTCGTTCCATAACCTGCGCGCACTTGGCCCTGTGGGGCGCGATGTGTCGAAGGCCTTCGATGGCTGGTTGCAGGAAAGCCTGATCGGCATGAACGGCGAGAACCGGGTCAAGCGCCTGCTCGAATGGGAGCACGCCCCTGCCGCGCGCGCCGTCCACCCGCGCGAGGATCACCTGATGCCCCTGCACGTGGCGCTGGGCGCGGCCGAGGAAGAGACTGCTGCGCTATCCTACCACGAGGACGCCTTCATGGGCGCCATCGCCGCCTCCAGCTTCCGCTTCGGCCCACCGCCCACCTAAGGCCAGCAAGACAATAGGGCTGCGCGAATGTCCTAGTGGCCATGCGCACGAATCCTTCGCCCGGCTAACGATCCGGGTTAGCCTGCTCCTCTGTCCACGCTCAGTCGAGACCCCGCCAACGGGGCCGCGGGCGTCAGACGAGAGGATGCCAGCAATGTCCGACAAGAGCTTCGCGCTGCCGAGCAGCATCAAGGTTATCGAAGGGACCGAAGCCGCGCAGGCTGCCTATCCCTATTACACTCAGTTCGTGCCCGAGGATGACCAGAAGTTCTGGTTCTACAACTCGATGCACTTTCCAGAACCCATGCACCATTTCGACATGATCACCGCCGAGGCGGCCTATGTCGCCATGGGGGCCTTCAACACGCGGGTTCACTGCCTGCCGACCGCCAAGGGCGTCGATCACCGCATCATCAACGGGCGGGTCTATATCGGCGGCGTGGTCGTCACCGACCCCGACGAGATCGCCGAACGCGTGGCCGAGTTCCAGCAGCGCGCCGGGCACTATTACGAGAACTGGGAAAGCCTTTACGACCAGTGGAAGGTAAAGATGAAGGCGCTGATCGCGGAGGCGCAGGCGCTGCCCAGCCCCTCGCTTCCCGATTACGAGCCGCTCGAAACGATTACCGAAGGCGATGCCGTTCCCGCCAGCCATGACCTGCTGAAAATCTACCAGCAGCAGATCGAAGGCTATCACCGGATGTGGCACCACCACTTCGAGTTCCTGCTGCTCGGTTATGGCGCTTACATGACCTTCTTCGGGTTCTGCAAAAAGGCCTTCCCCGAGATTTCCGATCAGGCGATCTCGCGGATGGTGGCCGGGATGGAAGCCGAGATTTTCCGCCCCGACGAGGAGGTAAAACGCCTCGCCCGCCGTGCGGTGGAGCTGGGGGTCGACCACCATTTCACCGACGATGTGAATATCGAGCAGGTGCTGGCCGATCTCGACAAGGTTTCCGAGAAGGGCAAGGAGTGGCTGGCCGACCTCGAAGAGAGCCGCAACCCTTGGTTCAACGTCTCTTCGGGCGATGGTTTCTACCACTATCACCGCAGCTGGAACGACGACCTGTCGCTGCCCTTCGCGGCGCTGCCGGGCTATATCGCCAAGGTGAAGGCGGGCGAGAACATCGAGCGCCCCACCGCGCAGCTGATCGAGGAGCGCGGACAGCTTGTCGCCGACTATCGCGAGCTACTCGATACGGATGAGGATCGCGCCACCTACGACCAGCTGATCGAGCTGGCGCACCGCGTGTTCCCCTATGTCGAGGGGCACAAGTTCTATTGCGAGCACTGGTATACGAACCTGTTCTTCAACAAGATCCGCGAGTTCGGTCGGCTGCTGCTGGCGCACGGCTTCTTCGGGCCCGACGGCGTGGAGGAGGATGTTTTCAATCTCACCCAATACGAGCTGGAAAGCGCGATCATCGATCTGATGCTGGCCTGGGGCGTAGGTGCTGGGCCGCGCGGCCCGGCCTACTGGCCTGCGATCATTGCGGAGCGGAAGGCGGCGATTGCCGAATGGGGCAAGCACCCCACCCCGCCCGCTCTGGGCAATGTGCCTGAGGCAATCGACGATCCGGCGATCAACATGCTGTGGGGCATCACCCGCGAGAACCTCGACAGCTGGTTGGATGATGGGACCGAGAACCCCAACGAGCTGAAGGGCTTTGCCGCCTGCTCGGGCGTGGTCGAGGGCACGGCGCGGGTGGTGAAGTCCGTCAGCGAGATCGGCCGCATCCAGCAGGGCGACATTCTGGTGTGTCAGGTGACGAACCCCACCTGGAGCCCGCTGTTCCAGAAGATCAGCGCGGCAGTGTCCGACATTGGCGGCTCGATGAGCCACATGGCAATCGTGGCACGCGAGTATAACCTGCCCGCCGTGGTCGGCACCGGGCTGGCGACGGTGAAGATCAAGGACGGCGCACGCATCCGGGTCGACGGCGGCAAGGGCACGGTCTCGATTCTGGAGGACGCGTGATGGGCATGAAACCCGTCGCCTGGTTTTCCGAAGTCGGGATCACCGACCGGCCCACGGTGGGCGGAAAGGGCGGCTCGCTAGGTGAACTTGTGCGGGCCGGGATCGCAGTGCCCGATGGCTTCGTGGTGACGACCGCCGCCTTCGAACAGTTTCTCTCAGCGCTGGAGGCGAAGGAGCCGATCCGCCCGCTGGTCGAGGCGCTCGATCCGAACGATCTGGAAGCTGCCACGAAGCTTTCCGAGCAATTGCGCGCACGGGTAATCGGCGATCCGATGACAAACGAAGTCGAAGGAGCGCTCAAGGCCGCATTGAATCAATTGTGCCCCGACCAGCGCCCTGTTGCAGTGCGCTCTTCGGCCACGACAGAGGACGCCGACGACGCCAGCTTCGCCGGCTTGCAGGACACCTTCCTGTGGGTGCTCGATGACGCTTCAATGATCGAAAAAGTGCGCGAGTGCTGGGCCAGCCTCTACTCGGTGGAAAGCATGACCTACCGCCGCAAGCAGGGCCTGCCTGAGGCGGGTGTGGCCATGGCGGTGGTGGTGCAGCGGATGGTCGAGGCGAAATGCGCGGGCGTGATGTTCACCCGCTCGCCCACCAGCGGCGACAAGTCGGTGATAACCATCGAGGGCGCGTGGGGGCTCGGTTCCTCGGTCGTCTCGGGGGAGGTAACGCCCGACAAATGGGTGCTGGGCAAGATCACCGGCGAGATCAGCCAGCGCGATATTTCGGACAAGCATGCAAGGCAGGTTCCGGCCCCTGAAGGCGGGATCGTCGAGATGGAGAATGCTGCTGATATCCGCAATGCCCCCTGCCTCACCGACGATGATCTTCAGGCCCTGCGCGCCATCGGGCGCAAAGTGGAAAAGCACTATGGCAAGCCGCAGGATATCGAGTGGGCGCTCGATCAGGATGGCCAGGTGCTGCTGCTGCAATCGCGGCCCGAGACGGTCTGGGCGCAGAAGGATGCCAATCCCGCGCCCGTGGTCGCCAAGGAGGCCGACCCTATGGCCCATGTGATGGGCCTGTTCACGGCGGGGGCTAAGAAGTGAGCCTGACCGGCAAGGATATCGTTGAAATCGCACGATTGCTCGATGCGTCGCACTTCACCACGCTCGACCTGACCCAGGGCGATTTTCGCCTGCGGATCAGCCGCGATGGTTCAGGTGGTTGGCGCGAGGAGGAGGCCGGTGAGAAGCCGGACAAGCCCTCGCCCCCCGAGGTGGTGCCTTCCTCGCCCCCGCCCGCTGCTGCAGGTGCGGATGAAGTCGAAATCCCCGCGCCGCTGATCGGCAACTTCTACTCCGCCCCGCGCCCCGGCGAACCCGACTTCGTAAAAGTTGGCGACCGGGTGAGCGAGGACACGGTGGTGGCGATCATCGAGGTGATGAAGCTGATGAACTCGGTCGCCGCCGGGGTTGAGGGGGTGGTGACGGCAGTGCTGGCCGAGAACGGCAGCGCGGTGGCCGAGGGGCAGGCGCTGTTCCGGGTGAAGGTGGACCAGTGACCCAACCCACCTTCGTCACCCCGGACTTGATCCGGGGTCGGGCTAGTCAAGGCGCGGAAAGAAGAAGCCCACCCCCGGATCAAGTCCGGGGTGACGGCTAGGGGATACGAAATGGCCAACATAGAAATCGTCGAAACCTCCCTGCGCGATGGCAACCAGTGCCTGTGGGGCGCAACAGGGGTCGACACCGCGAAGACGCTCACCATCGCCCCCGCAATGGAGCGCGCCGGATACCGCGCGATCGACTTCACCACCTCCACCCATATGGGCGTCGCCGTGCGCTACAAGCAGGAAGACCCCTGGGAGCGTATCCGCGAAATGGCGCGCATCTGCCGCACCACGCCGCTCCAGTTCCTCTCCACCGGCTTCCGCTTCATCTCGTGGGAAACCGCCACGCCGGAATTCATGGAACTGGCCTTCCGTACCCTCGCCACCAACGGCATCCGCCGCTTCGCGCTGGCCGACCCGATGAACGATGCGGCCAGCAACGTCGAAGTCGCAAAGATGGTGAAGCGCGCGGGCGGCGATCAGGTGGTCGGCGCGCTGGTCTATACGATCAGCCCGATTCACGACGATGCGCACTATGCCGAGGCCGCGCGGGTGATGGCGCAAAGCCCCGACATCGACGCGCTCTACATCAAGGATCCGGGCGGCCTGCTAACCCCCAAGCGCGCGGCCACGCTGATCCCCGCCATCCTCGCCGAGATCGGCGACAAACCGCTCGAACTGCACAACCACTGCACCATTGGCCTAGCCGAACCGGCCTGCCTCGAAGCAGCGGACCTCGGCATCGCGGCGGTGCAATGCGCGAGCGGTGGTGCGGCTGACGGCACCAGCAACCCGCCCATCGGCCGGATGATCCGCAACCTGCGCACCCTCGGCCACACGGTCGATGTCGACGACGAGGCAGTGGAAGAGGTCGCCAGCTATTTCACCCGGCTGGCCGAGGCCGAAGGCTACGCCACTGGCTCACCGCAACCGTTCGACGCCGCCTATTTCCGCCACAACCTGCCCGGCGGCATGGTCGGCACCATGCGCCGTCACTTGGCCGACCAGAACGCCGCCCATCTCGAAGCGGCGGTGATCGAGGAAATGGGCCGCGTGCGCGAGGAACTGGGCTGGGTGATCGTGATGACGCCCTTTGCGCAGATGCTGCAAACGCAGGCCATGCTCAACGTGACGGGCAAGGAGCGTTGGAGCATCATCCCCGACGAGGTGATCCGCTTTGCCATCGGCAAGTTCGGGCGGCCCACGCAGCCGGTCGACCCGCAAGTGATGGACCGCATCATGGCCCACCCACGCACGAAGCAGCTCGAAGCCGAGACCGGCATGGCCGACCTCAAGACCCTGCGCAGCCGGATCGGCGAAAGGCTCTCGGACGAGGAGTTCCTGCTCCGCGCCACGATGCCCGATGGCCAGATCGAGGCCATGCGCAAGGCCGGCCCCGCCCCGCGCCACTACGATCCCGACACAGCACCGGTGATGCGGCTGCTACGCGATGTGATGGCGCGAAACGATATCGCCGACTTTGCGTTCGAGAAGGACGATCTGAAAATTCGGCTCTCTGCCTGATCCTCATTCAAGGACTATTGATGACACTCCCCCGTAAGCCCAAGGGCTTCATGTTCGATCTCGACGGTACGCTGATCCTGTCGAACCGCCAGCTTGGCTCCTACGACCCGATCCCCGGTGCCGCTCACGCGCTGGGTGAACTCGACACGCTCGGCATACCCTGGATCGCGCTGACCAACGGCAGCGCCTATCCCGCCCGCAAGCAGGCCCCGCGCCTGCGCGATGTCGGCCTGCCGGTGCCGGATGAAAAGCTGTTTACGCCGAATTCGGTCGCCGCCGAGGTGATCAAGGAGCGTGAACTCGAACGGGTGCTGGTCCTGGGCACGCAGGGCGTGATCGACGCGTTGAGCGAACTCGGCGTCAAGTGCCTCAACCCCGATGATGGCAAGGGCCTCTCCTGCGACGGGGTCTACGTAGCCTGGCACCCCGAGTGCACGATGGACCACATTCACCGTGCTTGCGACGCGGTGCTGGGCGGCGCAACCTTCCTCACCGCTTCGGACATCCCCTTCTTCGCCACCAAGGAGGGCCGCAGCTTCGGATATTCCTGCGCGATCAACGGCGCGATTGCGCGTGTCACGGGGATCGAGCCCGAACCGACCGGCAAGCCGAGCGAGCACGCCATGGGCTTTGTCGCGGACAAGCTCGGCATCGACGCAGCGCATGTGGGCGTGGTGGGCGACGATGCGACGGCGGAAATGCAGATGGCCGTGGCAGGTGGCGCAATCGGGATCGCAGTCACCAGCGGATCGACCAGCGCAGAGGAGTGGAACGATCAGCCGCCGGAGAAGGCGCCCGATCTGGTCATCAATTCGATCGGCGATCTGGCCAGCGCCTGCGGGCTAAGCTAACCGGGTTTTCATGATGCAGGGCCGCTCTCGCAATGGCCCACCCGCAATCATGGAGACACGTTTGACCACCGCCCCGATCCGCACCGACTGGACCCGCGACGAGATCGCCAGCCTGTTCGACTTGCCCTTCACCGAACTGCTGTTCCGCGCGGCCGAGGTTCACCGCGCGCATCACCGGCCCGAAGAGGTGCAGCTGTGTACCCTGCTCTCGATCAAGACCGGCGGCTGCCCGGAGGATTGCGGCTATTGCAGCCAGAGCGCTTCGGCAGAGAGCGGCGTGAAGGCGACCAAGCTGATGGACGTGCGCGAGGTGTTGCAAAAAGCCGCGCAGGCGCGCGATGCCGGGTCGCAGCGGTTCTGCATGGGCGCGGCCTGGCGCAATCCCAAGGATCGCGACATGGGCAAGATCGTCGAGATCGTCTCGGGCGTGCGTGCGATGGGGATGGAAACCTGCATGACGCTGGGGATGCTCACCCCCGAACAGGCCGCGCAGTTGAAGGACGCCGGGCTCGATTACTACAACCACAATGTCGACAGCGGTCCGGAGTACTACGAACGCGTGGTCTCCACCCGCTCCTATGAAGACCGGCTCGATACGCTGGAAACGGTGCGCGATGCGGGGATCAACGTGTGCTCGGGCGGGATCGTCGGCATGGGCGAGACACGCGCGGACCGGGTGGGCTTCGTCCACACCTTGGCAACGCTCGAACGCCATCCCGAAAGCGTGCCGATCAACGCGCTGGTGCCGGTGAAAGGCACGGTGCTGGGCGATATGCTGGCCGACACCCCGCTCGGCAAGATCGACGATATCGAGTTCGTCCGCACCGTGGCGGTGGCGCGGATCGCCATGCCGCTTAGCATGGTGCGCCTCTCGGCCGGGCGCGAGTCAATGTCCGAGGCGACACAGGCGCTGTGCTTCCTTGCCGGGGCCAACTCGATCTTCACCGGCGACAAACTGCTCACCGCGCCCAATGCGGGTGAGGACGAGGACATGGCGATGCTTGGCCGGCTAGGCCTGAAGCCGATGGCAGGCCCCGAGCCGATGCGGGCCATTGCACAGCACGACGATCTGGCCAGCGCCTGACGCCTGAGCTACCCCAGCGACAAATCACAACCCGCCCGCCCAGCCGGGCCGAAGGAGAGGCACCTTGACCGACCATAAGCTCGAAACGCTGACCATTCACGCTGGCCAGGAACCCGATCCCACCACCAATGCGCGGATCACCCCGATCTATCAGACGGCCAGTTACGTCTTCAACGATGCCGAGCATGCGGCAAACCTGTTCGCGCTCAAGGAATTCGGCAACATCTACAGCCGCATCATGAACCCCACGGTCGATGCGCTGGAGAAGAAGATCGCCGGGCTCGAAGGCGGCGTCGGCGCGCTGGGTGTGGCCTCGGGCCATGCCGCGCAACTGGTCGCCTTCCACACGCTGATGGAACCGGGCTGCAACATCGTGGCGGCCAAGAAGCTTTATGGCGGCTCGCTGAACCAGCTGGGCGAAGCCTTCCGCAAGTTCGGCTGGGAAACGCGCTTCGTCGATGCCGACGATCCGGCCAATGTCGAAGCCGCCTGCGACGAGAACACCCGCGTCGTCTTCATCGAGAGCCTCGCCAATCCGGGCGGCGTGGTCTGCGACATCGCCGCCATTGCCGACATCGCCCACAAGGCGGGCGTGCCGTTGATGGTCGACAACACCATGGCCACCCCGATGCTGTGCCGCCCGATCGAACATGGCGCAGACATCATCGTTCACTCGGCTACCAAGTTTTTGAACGGCCACGGCAATTCGGTCGGCGGGTTGATCGTCGATTCGGGCAAGTTCGACTGGAAGGCGCACGGCGACAAGTTCGCCACGCTGACCCGTCCCAACGGCTCCTATCACGGCGCGGTGCTGGTCGATGCGCTGGAGCCGGTCGGCCCGATCGCCTTTATCATCGCCTGCCGCGTGCTCGGCCTGCGCGACCTTGGCCCGGCCATGGCGCCGATGAACGCCTTCCTCGCGCTCACCGGGATGGAGACGCTGGCGCTGAGGATGGAGCGGCATTGCGAGAATGCTCTGGCCGTCGCCAAGCACCTCGCCGCGCATGAGAAGATCGACTGGGTCTCCTATGCCGGGCTGGAAGACAGTGCCTATAACGCGCTCGCCCAGCGCTATCTCGGCGGCAAGGGCGGCGCGGTGTTCACCTTCGGGGTGAAGGGCGGCTATGAGGCGGGTGTGAAGCTGGTCTCCTCGGTCAAGCTGTTCAGCCACCTTGCCAACATCGGCGACACCCGCAGCCTGATCATCCACCCGGCCAGCACCACCCACAGCCAGCTCGAAGGCGACGACCTGATCGCCGCCGGGGCCGGACCGGACGTGGTGCGGATCTCGGTCGGCATCGAACATATCGACGATATCATCGCGGATCTCGACACGGCGCTGGCAGCGCTTTGATCGGACTGGTGTTTCTGCTCGCGGCGGGCGCGGCTGCGGCCGAACCCGCCGATATCTGCGCCGAGCCGATCACGCAGGCGGACATGAACGAGTGCGCCGCGCGCGACTATGCCGAGGCGGATGAGGCGCTCAACGCGCAGTGGTCCCGCACCGCCGAGGTGATGCGCGAGCGCGATCGCCAGCTAGATCGCACCTATGATGACCGCCCCGGATACTTCGATACCCTGCTTGCAGCGCAGCGCGCCTGGCTCACGTACCGCGACGAGCATTGCGCCAGTGAGGGCTACCTGTTCCGTGGCGGCTCGATGGAGCCGCTGATCGTCAGCACCTGCAAGACATCGCTTACGCAGGAGCGCACAAGCCAACTGGCCGACCTGATGAGCGCGGAATAATGGC
Source organism: Aurantiacibacter flavus (assembly GCF_039710615.1). Lineage (NCBI taxonomy): Bacteria > Pseudomonadati > Pseudomonadota > Alphaproteobacteria > Sphingomonadales > Erythrobacteraceae > Aurantiacibacter > Aurantiacibacter flavus. Next base: position 192,693 of record NZ_JBDLBR010000001.1, on the reverse strand, counting down.
AACTGGCGCGAGGTTCGACTACGAGGCCTATCTCGCCCAGTTCCTCACCGGCGACGACGATGGGCTGGTCGAGCGCTTCTTTGCCGAAGACTGCGCGATGATCACCGGCTCTGGCGAATTCGTCGGCCATGCGGGGATGCGCGCGTTCCTTGCCAAGGCGCATGACGGCGTGCGCGAATGCCCGCGCGTGCAGCACTATCTGCAAGACGAGCACAACGTGCTTGCCGAGATCGACATGGATTTCCATGCGACCAAGCACCGCCCCGACTTTCCCTTCGGCGAAATGTTTCCCGGCGACAGCCTGACGGTGAAATTCCTCGCCCGCTACGAACTCGACGAGGCGCAGAAGGTGCGTCGGCTCATCACCATGGCATGGCCTCCCGGACGGGCGGTCACCACGCTGCCGCCGCTAGGAGCGCATCCCAGCCAGATCGCCGCTTACCATGCCTATGCCGCCGCCTTCTCAGCGGGCGATCCGGCGCGCTACACGCGGTTCTATTGCGAAGACGTGGTGTTCGAGCTGCCCTCGGTCGGGCGGTTCGAAGGCGCGCAGGCGATTGCCAATTTCTACACGGCGATGTTCGAGCGCGTGGTCGAGACGCTCACCGTGCACGAACTCACCGTCAACGACGAGGCAATCGTGGTCGATTGCACCAGCCGCTTCACTGCCGTGGCCGATGCGCCGGATTTCGTCGTTGGCGCGTTGGCGAAGGGTGAATACGTCGATGTGCGCGTGCAGGTGACCTATCGGCTGCGCGAAGGCTATATGGATCATATCAAGGTCGCCCGCGCGGGCGAGCCGGTGTTTAGCGACGGGCGCTGAGCGCAGCTTCGATAGGGCCAATATCCTCGGGCCGGTCGACATCTGCCAGCGTGCTCGGCGGCGGCGCGATCAGCGTGCAATCCGCGCGACTGGCGAGCCAGCGCCCCGCCCCACCCTCGCCTTCCAGCTTGGTGATCTCTGCCAACAACTCTTGGGGCACGAAGGCAGGAACACCCGGCTTGCCTGTGCCGTAGTCACTCGCTGCCAATCCTTCGGTCGCAGCGAGCGCGGCCAGATGGCTGGGCGCGACCAACGGCATGTCGGCCAGCACGATCAGGAGATCGTGCTTCTGCGCCAGCGCGGTCTGCGCCGCCAGCGCGACCGACGTGGCCAGCCCTGCCTCGGCATTCGGGTTTTCGATCAGCGGCCAGCCGATTTCCTGCGCGAACATCGGCACATCAGAGACAGGCACGACAATCACACCCGACGCGAAGCCAGCCTCGGCCACTGCAGCCAGAACATGCGCGCCGACCCGCTGCCCGGCGCACAAGGCATCAAGCTTGCCCCCGCCAAAGCGCCGCGCCTCCCCCGCAGCCAGAACCGCGACAAGCGGTACGCTCATCGCTGGCTGTGGTGTGGATGGCGCAGTTCGTAAAAGCCTGCCACGCCCGCCAGGGCCGAGAGCGCCAGCGCCGACGGCTCGCGGCTGTGCCCGATCAGGCCAAGCGGGCTGGCGATGCGGGCGACCTGTTCCTCTGCATAGCCAAGTGCGGCCAGCCGCTCGCTGCGCGCCATCCGGGCAGGCTTGCCACCCTGCGCGCCGATAAAGAAGGCCGGGCTCGTGAGCCCCCAGTCAAGCAGAGCCTCTTCCCACTCGTGATCGTGGAACAGCAGCACCAGCGCGCTCCAGCGGTCGAGCGTTATGTGCTCGGGCCGCTGGCCAAGCGCGAGCGAGCTGTCCTCGCGACTGCGGCTTTCCACCACCATGCCCGCCGCGGCCCCGAGCCGCCCCAAAGCGTCGAGTTCCGGCCCCTCGCCCAACAACACCAACCGCAGCGCGGGGATATAGCGGCGCTCGGCAAGCAGGTTTTGACCGGGCAAAGCAAGGGTCGCCTCCTGCCGCATCTCCAGCTTCGCCAAAGCGGCAGCGCAGGCGGCATGATCAGGCGTGGGGTCGATCAGGATATCGAGCCCGCCGCCGCAGGGCAGGCGGAAGTCGATCTTCGGCGAGCCCGCGCCATAACGGATCACGCGCGGCTCCCCCCCGCGCGCGATCTCGGCGGCAAGCTCGCGTTCGAGGCAGCCATCGGCAAGGCTCCCGGTCACGCTGCCATCAGCATGAACCGCCAGCTGCGCGCCAAGGCGGCGCGAAAAACTGCCTTCGATATTGACGATGGTACACAGGCCGGTACCGGCGACAGCAGCTGCCGCCAAGGCCTCGTGATCTTCGGGTATTGCCATACCCGTCGCTCTATCAGTGCTGGTGCGGGTCTTCCATGCCCATGATCAGTTCCGGCTCCTCGCCGCGCAATTCCTGAAAGGCGAGCGTCAGGTTGATGAGCGCGCGCGACCATGGTGTGCCGCCATATTCGAGGCCAGGCTTGAGCTTGTGATCGAGGAACACCGCGTAGCTCGGCGTTGCTTCCAGCTCTTTCAGCGCATCCTCGGGCGTCCCGCCGGTCAGCAGGGTCTGCTCGGCCGTGGCGACAAGACCGCGGTTGAAGTTCATGAATGAGTGGAACTCATCCCATGTCGAAACCCCGCCGTGGCCCTGAATGACCTTGTCGACGCCATCGATGCCATAGACCGCTCCCGCGAGCGTGGTCGGCAGCGCGAGAATCGAGCCCCCAGAGCCGGGGTCGATCAGCGGGCTCATATGCCAGGCATAGACATCGCCTGCCGCCATTGTCCGCGCGGCGGGGAACACCACGAAGGCGTCGCCATCGGTGTGGCCCGCGCCGAAGTAGTACAACTCGATCCGGTCGTCGCCCTCGCCGATGGTCTTGCGCGCCTCGAAGTCGCTGTCCACGCGCAGCGGTGGGAACGGCCCGCCCCCGGCGCGCATCCGCTCCGCGCTGTTGACCTGCGCCACCACCTGTACGTCGCCATTTGGCGCGAGTTCGGCGTTGGAGCCGGTGTGATCGGGGTGCGAATGGGTGTTGATGATCATGCCCACAGGCTTGTCGGTCACCTTGCGGACCTCGGCAAGGATCGCTTCGCCGTTGCCGGGCAGCTTGGTGTCGACCAGCACCACGTCGTTATCGCGCACGAACACTGTGGTGTTCCCGCCCGCGCCGAAAATCTTGTAAACGTTGCCCGAAACCTGCTCGATCCCGGTGATGCCGGGAAGGCCCTGCGCCGTCACCGCGCCGGTTGTCAGCACGGTTGCGAGGCCCGTTGCCACTACGCCTGCCAGGATCGCCATCCGCTTCATTGTTCTTCTCTCCCCTCAGCCCGCAAGATTCCGGACTCTGTCAACGAACCAATAGACCCCCGCCGCGATCACCGCAAGCGAGCCCCCAACGGCGATACGATTTGCGACATTCGGTGCCCGCCCGCGCAACCAGCCCAGCGCCAGTGCAACGGGCACGACAATCGCCAGTTGTCCAAGCTCGACACCAACATTGAACCCCGCCAGCGTCCAGCCCAACTGCGCCTGCGGCAGGCCGAACTCAGCGAGGACATAGGCAAAGCCGAAGCCATGAACGAGGCCGAACAGGCCCGCAAATAGCGCCCGCAGGTCGCGGTCGCCGGAGTTGCGCAGCAGGTTGTCGAGCCCCACCACCACGATCGAGAGCGCAATCAGGGGCTCGATCAGCCATGCGGGCGGCGCGAATGTGCCCGTCGCGGCCAGCGCCAGCGTGATCGAATGGCCGAGCGTGAAGGCGGTGACGATCAGCGTCAACCGCCGCAGCGATCCGCCCATCAGGATCAGGCCGAGGATGAACAGCACGTGGTCCGGTCCGATTAGCACATGATGCGCCCCTGCCGGGATGAAGGTGGCGAGCACCGCGCCGATCCCCGCCACTGTGCCGGCATAGTAAGTCTGCGGGGCGGAGCCCTCAGCAAAGATCATCTGTTGGGCCACATTATCGCCCTCGTAGATGGTGACGAAAGTCTGGTGCAGCGGATCGTAATCGAACAGGTGCGCAGCCACCGTCAGCGCTGCCGGGGACGATCCGGCGGCCTGAAACCGAAGCCGCACGGCATCCTCGCCCTGTACAGCCTCGAGACTGCCCGGTTCGAGCACGAGGCGCGAGCCGTGTTCGTCGCGCAGGTCCAGCCGAGAGAGCAACAGGCGGCTTATCGATCTGTATTGCCCAGCCAACACACCATCGTCGATCAGACTCGTGCCTTCGTCCATTCGCAGGTCATGCTGCACGTCGATTGTGTGTACGGTGACAGCACCTTCGAGCGAGCCGTTGCCCGGACGCAGATCAACATAGCTGAACGGCGCGGGATGGGCCGCAGCCGGGCTGGCCGGAACAACCGCAAGAAGCCCAAGAATGGTTAACAGGATCCGCAGCCAGGGAAGCATTATTGCCACATAGCCGGATAAAAGTGCGCATCAACTCTCTCAATTGGCGCATTTTGATACAATTGGCGGGTGGCATTGGCGAGACCGCCACGGTAGGCGAGGAAGGAGATAGTTTCACACGTGAGCAACGGATTGCCGGTGAAGAGGGAATGGAATCGGGCGCATCGCCATGCGCCACTGCTGGCCTTGGCTGTATTGACCTCTGCCTGCGCAGGGCAACCCTTTGCGGCGCCCACACCGCGGGTCGCGGTTCCGGAGAACTGGGCTGAAACCGATGCGCCGCTCGTATCGCCCGACACCGCCGCCTACTGGCGCCAGCTTGACGATCCGCTGCTGAGCGAACTGGTCGAGCAGGCCATCGTGCAGAACCGCGACATCGCCGCTAGCGCCGCCCGGCTCGATCAGGCGCGCGCGGCGCTGGTACAGGCCCGCGCGGCCTATCTGCCGACGCTGAATGCCAGCGGCAATGCCACTCGCGATATCGGCGATGCGCCGCGTGACGGCGTGCCGCTGTCGCTTGGCCTCGATGCTGCGTGGGAAGCTGACCTGTTCGGGCAGGTGTCGGGCAATGTCGCCGCTGCGCGGGCCGATCTGGCAGCGCAGGGCTATGGCCTTGCGGACCTCCAACGCCTGATCGTCGGGCAGGTCGCCTTGCAGACGATCAACGCCCGCGCGCTGGCCGAACAGCTCGCCATCGCGCGCGACACGCTGGGCAACCAGCGCGAGAATCTCCAGATCGCGCGCTGGCGCAATCAGGCGGGGCTCGTCTCCAGCCTCGATGTCGAGCAGGCGCGAGCGCAGGTAGCACAGACAGCGGCGACCATTCCCTCGCTTGAGGCCAGCCTTGCCGCCACCGCCAATGCCATCTCGACGCTGATCGGAGAGCCACCGGGCCGCGTGCTGGCCGAGTTCGACACTGGTACCCCCGTCCCCACCCCGCCAGCACTGGCAGGGCTTGCCGCGCCCGCCGCACTGCTCGAACGCCGCCCCGATCTGCGCGCCGCCGAAGCCTCGCTTTATGCCGCAGGCGCGCGCATTGGCGTGGCGCGGGCGCAACTGTTTCCGCTGGTGCGGCTGACCGGCTCGATCGGGACCGGGCCGGTGACTGCCGGCAACCTGTTCGACATGGTGGCCGGCGGACTGGTTGGCAGCATCAGCCAGCTCCTGTTCGACGGCGGGCGCACCGCTGCGCAAGTGGATAGCGCCGAAGCCGGGGCCGAGGCCGCGCTGGCGCAGTGGGAAGGCGCGATCCTCTCGGCGCTGGAAGAGGTCGAAAGCGCCGCGGTCGCTCGCCGCACCGCCGACGAGCGTGTGACGATCAACGAGGAGGGGCTCGATGCGGCCAACAATTCGGCGATCCTTGCGCGCAGCCAGTACGAGGCCGGGCTGATCGACTTCCGCACCCTGCTAACCGCCGAAAGCGCGCTGCTTTCCGCGCGCAACCAGCTCGTCACCGCCGAGGCTGACCGCGCCAGCGCTTTCGTCCAGCTGACGCAGGCGCTCGGCGGCGGGTGGAGCGCCGATGCCTTTGACTTTCCCTTGAGCGGCTCTTCACGCGGCTCTTCACCCGGCCCCAGCGACAGGACCGACCCATGAGCGACCAGACCATCGACGATTTTCTCGGCACCGAGAGCAAGCCCAAGTGGTACAAGCGCAAGCTCGTTTGGGCGATCGGCGCGCTGATCGTGGCCGGTATTATTGCTGCGCTGGCGTTCGGCGGGGGCGAGAACGAGACGCCCTATGTGACCGAGGAGGTAACTACCCGGTCGCTCGATCTGGTGGTAACGGCAACGGGCAACCTGCGGCCCACCAATCAGGTCGAGGTCGGCTCGGAAGTTTCGGGCCGGATCGACCGGGTGCTGGTCGACGTGAACGACCGGGTCACTCAGGGGCAGGTGCTCGCCTATATCAACACCGACGTGATCGACGACCAGATCACGCAGGCCCGCGCGCAGCTTGCCGCAGCCCGCGCTGCCGTCGAGCAATCGCGCGCCACGCTTGCGGTGGATCAGGCGCAGCTTGATCGGCTTCGCGAAGTCTATCGCCTGTCTGACGGGCGTGTGCCCTCGAAGGTCGAGATGGAGCAGGCCGAGGGCGCGTTGCAACGCAGCCTGGCCGGGCTGACCTCGGCGCAGGCCAATGTGGTATCGGCGCAGGCCTCGCTCTCCAGTGCCCAGACCCAGCGCGATCGCGCGGTGATCCGCTCGCCCGTCGCAGGCGTAGTGCTGGTGCGACAGGTGGAGCCCGGGCAGACCGTGGCGGCCAGCTTCAATACCCCAACGCTGTTCATCCTCGCCGAAGACCTCTCGGTGATGCAGCTGCGCGTGAAGGTCGATGAGGCCGATGTCGGCCAGGTCGAGGCGGGACAGAAGGCGACCTTCACCGTCGATGCCTATCCGGGCCGCCAGTTCCCCGCCGAGGTGGAGCGGATCGACCTTGCCTCGGGCAATATCTCCACCAGCGAGCAGGCAGGACAGGCCCAGGCCAATGCCGTGGTCGAATATGAGGCGCGGCTCACCGTTGCCAACCCCGAGGGCCTGTTGCGCCCCGGCATGACCGCCACGGCCAACATCGCCACCAGCTCCACTGCGCGCCAGCTGGCCGTGCCCAACGGCGCGCTGCGTTTCAAGCCACCCACGCAAGAGGAAAGCGGCGGCATCGATATCGGCGGCGACGACTTCGGGCTGGAACGCGAGGAAGCCCGCGCAACCATCGGCGCTGGCTCCAGGCAGAACGTCTATGTGCTCGAAGCCGATGGGACGCTGCGCCCGGTCGCCGTCACCACCGGCCTGTCCGACGGGCGCTACACCGTGGTCACCTCAGACGAGCTGACCGAGGACATGAAGGTCGTCACCGCGCTCAAGGCGGCGGGCGAGTAAGGCACAAGCAGCATGGCCGAACCGCCGATCATCGAACTTCGCGGCATCACCAAGACCTTTGGCGAGGGTGCAGCGGCGTTTCAGGCGCTGAAGGGCGTGGATCTTGTCGTCGAGCGCGGCGATTTCCTCGCGGTGATGGGGCCGTCCGGCTCTGGCAAGTCGACCACGATGAACATCCTGGGCTGCCTCGACCAACCGAGCGGCGGAGTGTTCAAATTTCTCGGGCATGAGGTTCAGTCGCTGAGCAAGGACCAGCGCTCGCTGCTGCGGCGGCGGTATCTCGGCTTCGTGTTCCAGGGCTTCAACCTGCTGTCGCGGACCACGGCGGCGGAAAATGTCGAGCTGCCGCTGGTCTATCGCGGCATGGGCCGCGCCGAGCGGCACGAGGCAGCGCTGAAGGCGCTCGACCGGGTGGGCCTGCTGCCCTGGGCCGACCACACGCCGGCAGAGCTTTCGGGCGGACAACAGCAGCGCGTCGCCATCGCCCGCGCGCTCGTGACCGATCCCGAAGTGCTGCTGGCCGACGAACCCACCGGCAACCTCGATTCCGAACGCTCGATCGAAATCATGAAGTTCATGGCCGAGTTGAACGATCAGGGCATCACCGTGCTGATGGTCACTCACGAGCCCGAAATGGCCGACTACGCCAAGACCGTGGTCCACTTCAAAGATGGTCTGGTGGAGCGGATCGAACAGTCCGAGCGGCATGCCTTGAAGCAGGGGGCAGACGCCTGATGCTTGGCACCTCGCTCATGCTCGCCTTCCGCGAAATCCGCCGCCACCTGATGCGCAGCTTCCTGACGACGCTGGGCATCATCATCGGCGTTTCGGCAGTCATCACCATGGTGACGCTGGGCCGCGGAGTGACGGCGGACATCGAGGAGCAGATCTCCTCGCTCGGATCAAACATGTTCTTCGTGTTTCCGATCACCGGCGAACGCGGCCAGATCCGCCCGTTCGACGAGCGCGACGTCGACGCCGTGCGCGAACAGATCGCCGGGGTGAAATCGGTGGCCGGGCAGGTCGAGCAGAACGTGACCGCGATCTATAATGGGCAGGACTGGGATACCAAGGTCGAGGGCGTCAGCCGCGCTTTCATGGATGCCCGTGGCATCACACTCGATCAGGGCCGCCTGTTCACCGACGAGGAAGAAAGCGCGGGCGCCAACGTCTGCATCGTCGGCCCGACCGTGGTCGAGGAGATGTTCGGCGCTGTGCCAAGCCCGCTGGGCGAACGGATGCGGCTCGACAACGTTAGTTGCCAGGTGATCGGCGTGTTCGCCAGCCGTGGCAACGTCGGCGGCGGCGGGGACGACGACAACTCGGTGTTCATGCCGCTGACCAACGTCCAGCGCCGCTTCGCCGGTAACGACAACATCGGCTACATGGCCGTCTCCTACGACAGCGGCTACGACAACAAGGCGATGATCGACGCGCTCGTCAGCCTGCTGCGCGAGCGGCGCGTGCTGCTCGAAGGCCAGGCCAACGATTTCGACATCGTCGATACCGCCGAGATCAACGAAACCGTTTCCAGTACGGTCGGCACCATGACCGTTATGGTAGCGGCCATCGCCGCGATCAGCCTCGTAGTCGGCGGCGTCGGCATCATGAACATCATGCTCGTCTCGGTGACCGAGCGCACCCGCGAGATCGGCATTCGCCTCGCCATCGGCGCCCTGGCGCGCGAGGTGCGCTTGCAGTTCCTCACCGAGGCGGTGGTGCTGTGCTGCTTCGGCGGGCTGGTGGGGATCGTGCTGGGATTTGTGTTTTCGGTCAGCCTGTCGGCCGTGCTCGGCTTCCCGTTCGTGTTCGATCCCTTCATCAACGTGCTGAGCTTCGTTATCTCGGCGCTGATCGGGATCGTCTTCGGCTATTTCCCCGCCCGCCGCGCGAGCCAGCTCGACCCGATCGAGGCGCTGCGGCACGAATAAGGCCGAGCGTAGCCCTCCCCCGCGCTAGAGGGAGGGCTACGCGGTCTCAGGCCGTTTCGACCATCACCACTTCGGCGTCTTCGAGCGCCTTGACGGTCAGCGTGTCGACATCGGCAATCGCCACCCCGTCGCGGGTTTCGGCCACCTGCCCGTCGATCTCGATCTTGCCGCGCGCTGGCACCAGATAGCCCTTGCGACCGCCGAGCTCGTAGGTGACGCTTTCACCAGCTGCCACTGTCGCGCCGAGGACGCGGGCATTGGCGTGGATCGTCAGTGCATCGTCATCGCCTTCGCGCCCGCTGGCGAGCACTTCGAACCGCCCGGCTCGCTCGCCGCGCGGGAACTCGCGGGTGCCCCAGCTCGGCGCGTGGCCTTGCCGGTCGGGCAGAATCCAGATCTGGAAGCTGTGAGTCTGCTCGTCCTCCAGATTGTATTCGGCATGGGTGATGCCGGTGCCTGCGCTCATCACCTGAATGTCACCAGCCCTCGTGCGGCCTTCGTTGCCGAGGCTGTCGCGGTGAGAAATCGCGCCTTCGAGGACATAAGTGATGATCTCCATGTTCTCGTGCGGGTGCGGCGGGAACCCGCTCTTGGCGGCGATCTTGTCGTCGTTCCATACCCTGAGCGCACCCCAGTGCAGGCGGTCCTGCTGGAAATAGTCGGCGAACGAGAAATGGAAATTGGCGTCGAGCCAGCCGTGGTTGGACTTGCCGAGATCGGCGAATTTGCGAACTTCGATCATGCGAATGATCCTCCTTTGAGCGCTAAATGGCGATTGCTTCGCCGCTGGCAAAGGGGGCCATCACAGGCGTTTCCGATTACAGTGATCGCCAGCGGCGTCAGCTCACGGCCGGGGTCCAGCGCTCGGCTTCGGGCAGCGACGCGAAAATCGCATCGAGCATGGCCTCGCTCACGTCCTCTGGCCGCGCCGGGTTCCAACGCGGCGCATTGTCCTTGTCGACCAGCACGGAGCGCACGCCCTCGGCAAAGTCGGGCCGCACGATCATGCGGCAGACGATCGCATATTCGCGCGCCATCTCCTCGGCAAAATCCTCGCGCCGCGCGCCCTCGGCGAGCAACCGGAGCGCTACCTTGCTGGTCGTCGGGCATTTCGCGCTCACCGCCGCCAGCTCCTTGCCCGCCCATTTGCCATCGTCGGCCGCGAGCGAAGCGAGGATATCCTCCAGCCGGTCGCTGGCGAAGTGCCGGGCGATGTTTTCGGCATTGCCCGCAAGGCGGGCGGGAGGCGGCGTGGTGGACAATTCGCTGAGGATGGCTTCGGTCCGCTCGGGCTGCGCGGCGATGCGCGTCTTGGCTTCATCGAGCGCCGCGCTGTCCAGATAGTGGGTGGCAAGCCCGGCCCATAGGCATTCGGCCCCATCGAGCCGCGCCCCGGTCAGCGCGAGGAACTGGCCGAGCCGGTTCGGCAGGCGCGCGAAGGTGTAGCCCGCTCCGGCATCGGGAAACAGGCCGATGGCCCCTTCGGGCATGGCAAACAGCGTGTTCTCGGTCGCCACGCGGAAGGCGGCAGGAAGCGATATGCCCACGCCTCCGCCCATGGTCACCCCGTCCATGAAGGTCACCACCGGCTTGGGATAGGCGAACAGCAGGTGGTTGAGGCGGTATTCGGCGAGGAAGAAGGCGCGGCCCTCGGTGCCGTCCCCCTCCACCACCGAGCGGCGCACCGCAGCGACATCGCCCCCGGCGCAAAAGCCGCGATCGCCCGCGTGGTCGAGGATCACCGCCTCCACGCTGTCGTCCCTTCGCCATTCGGCCAGCGTCATGCTGAGCGCCTCGCACATCTCCTGTGTCAGCGCATTCAGCGCCCTTCCGCGTGCCAGTGAGAGATGCCCGGCCCGAGCCGCTTTCCTTGCAATGATTCCTGTCATGTTCGTTCCATCGCGGCGCGACAGGCAAAGTTCAACCCGATCCTTCGCGACTCTCGGCAATCAGCGCGCGTAGCGGATCTTCCAAGGCCCCACGCGCATCACCTTCGAACGCGAGCATGGCCAGCGCCATGCGCCGGATCGCCAACGGCAGCGCCGCGCCCGCAACATGGCCGATCTGCGCCGCACGGCTATCGAGCGCGCTGGCTTCCTCGAACAGCAACATGGCGGTGAGCTGCGCACGCGCGCGATTGGCGCGGGCCCTGCTCCGCGCGCTCACCGGTCGCGCAACCGATTGGCGAAGGTCGAGCGCGCCCGGTCGACATTGCCCTGAAATTCGTCTCTCAGCGCCGCTCCGGGGTCGCTCGTCAGCGGAGCCGTCGCCTTTTGCGCCGCCTGGGACATTCCGCCCATGGCCTCTGCCACCGAGACACCGAGCAGGCGCAGGCCGGGTGCCGCGCCGAGGCTGCCGATGGCCCAGGTCTGGCGGGCAAAGCTGCGCTGGTGGAACAGCGCCATGGGCATCAGGCAATAGCCCCCTCTGGCCCAGCGCTCTCCCCACGAATTGCGCACGATATAGGCCTTCTGATCGAGATCGTAGCCCACCACCAGCATCGAGTGATTGCCATGGGTGTGCGGGCTGCCCCCACCCGGCGGCAGGTCCATCGTACCGGTCTGGTGCGCAATATCATAGGCCTCGCGCGGCAGTTGCACCGCCATCACGGCCGGAATGCCGCTGGCCAGCACATGGGTGAGTGGCGTGCCCTGCGGCACCTCGGCAAATTGCACCGCGCGATAGTTCTGCGCGTTGTCATAGCAGGCCTGCGTCGGTGCTTCGTTGACGGTGAGTTCGGAGAACGGCCACATCCGTTCTTCGCATATGCCGTGCGCAAGGATCGCCGCCATCGCCGTGTGGACATAGGTGCCCGCGTCGAGCTCCTCCAGATCGTGCAGCTTGCGCGAATTGAAATAGACGAACAGGCGCGACAGGTCCTGATCCGAGTGCCCCTCCTTGCGCTGCAGCAGTTCGAGCGCGCCGACAACGGCGTTGGCGACACAGCTTTGCGTGCCGCGCTGGTCCTCCACCGGGCTGCACCATCTGCGCAGGTCCACCAGGGGCGGCAGCGTGCCCGCCTCTTCGCTCATACCGCTGCGGCTCAGCGGATCGGACCCGCCAGTGCTTTCGAGCCGGGGGCCTTGCCAGGTCTCGTCGATGAGGCAGCCCGAGAGGCTGTAGCCGGAGTAGTTGCTCATGAACTGGTCCTTTCCACTGGCTCGCTATTGGCTGAAACGCGCCGGACAGGTGCGCTCACCGGGAGCGTGTCCGATATGCATGATGCCCGAGACGTTGACGCTGCCGTCCGGATAGTAAGTGGTGTATTCGAGGTCGCAGTCGCCCAGGGTGAACTGGCCGATGATGCCGGAGAATTGCTGCACATCGAGCATCGGATTGCCGGTACGCGGACCCACCATGTAGGTGCCGTTGGCGAGGTTGCCGCTGATCTGCAGCGGCGTTCCGTCCGCCGATTGGCCACTTCCGGAGAACAGGCCGTTGTCGTTCACCGCGACGTCGAACCCGCCCCCGTCATCGCCATACCAACTACCGCTGTAGGCGCTCAGGCTGAGTTGCTGCGGAGGAGGAGAAGGTGGTGGTAACGGCGAGTCGGAGTAAACTGGCGGTTCAGGCGGCTCATAAGGGCCGTCTTCGATCTCCGACATGGCGACCGCGGCCAGCGCCAGCACCCCGATCCCTCCGCCAATCAGCACGCGTTTGTCGATGCGCTTATCTTGCGGCGGCTGCGGAGGAGGTGGGAGCGTGATATCCTCTTGCTCGTCGTCCTCCTCGCCGGGTGAAGACTCCAGCTCGCCCAGCGCCGCATCGAACCGCTCGCGGAACGCGGCAATGCTGGCGGGGCGCTTGTGGGCAGGCGAGGCCATACCGTCGAGGATCAGCCTGTCGATTGCCTCGGGCACGTCGCCCCGCCCGCCCGACACCGGCTGCCACACCCCCGCAGGCACCGCCGTCATCAGCAGCTCGTAAAGCATCACCGAGAGCGAATAGATGTCCGCCGTCGGCTGCGCGGGCACGGCGGTATTGCTTTGCTCTGGCGCCATATAGCCATAGGAGCCCATGCCCGTGCCTGTGCTCGGCAGGTCGCGTGTGGTGGCGCTGGCGATCCCGAAGTCGAGCACCTTCAATGGCGCGGCCTCGGCGCTCGGACGCTGGGTGAGGATCACGTTTTCGGGCTTGAGGTCACGATGGATGATACCCATGGCATGCGCCGCTTCCACCGCATCGAGCAGGTTGTGCATGATTGCCACCACCACCGGCAGCGGCGGTTCGCTCTGGCTGGTGATCAGGCTGGTCAACCAGCGCCGCAGCGACGAGCCTTCGACCAGCTCCATCGCCAGGAAAGGCATCCCTTCCTCGACGCCAACATGATGCACGGCAACCACGCCGGGATGGCGGATATCCTGCGTGGTCATGCCCTCGCGGATCAATTGGTCGAGCGCGTCCTTGTCGGCCAGCCGGTCGGGCCGGATCAGCTTGAGCGCAATCGCCCGCCCACCCGGCGCGAGGGTGTCGACCGCGCGATAGACCACGCCCATCCCCCCGCGTCCAAGCATCGGCCCGATGGTGTAGCGATTGGCGAACAGCGTGCCTTCCGCCAGTTCGAGCGCCAGCGGCAGATCGTCGTGCCCGCCGGTACTCTTGGTATAGGCGCGAGTGCCCACGGTCGTCGGGTCCAGACCCTCGGCCACGGGCTTGTTGCAGGCCTCGCAGAACGAGGCGCCGGGTGGGTTTTCGTGCCCGCAGTGCTGGCAGGTGATCATTTGAACCAGGCTCCGTTATAGCCCCATAGCTTGCTCCACTTGGTGACCCGGCCTTGCTCGTCTACCATGTCGGGCATGTACCATTTGCCGTTGGCGTCGCGGTGCGGGCGGACGAACAGCGCGCCTTTCTTCACCGTGACGCGGCCATCACCGGACTGTGGCTCGTTACGCGGATCGCCGGGATCGGCGATGGGGTCGCTCCGCCCACCTTCCTCCCCGGCAAGCGCCGCCTCCATCTGCGCGAGAAACTCCGCCGCATCGGCGGGTCGGCTCAGCGGACGCGCCGACAGCCCTGCTGCGAGGAGGGCGTCGAGCGTGGCTGGCACATCGGTGCGCCCTTGCGATGGCGGGCAGTAGGGCGCTTGCGGAGTGACACCCATCAGCAGCTCGTAAAGCAACACGCTGAGCGCAAAGACATCAGACGAAAGCTGTGCCGGGCCAGCGCGCGTTTCGGGCGCGTCATAAGGGCGTGCCCCCAGCTCGCCTTCTTGCAGAAATTCGCGCGCGGAAAGGCCGAAGCCGAGCAGCTTGATCCGCTCGCCGCCGGGCGTCTCGTCGGTGAGGATGATCCGCGCAGGGCGCAGCGCACCGTGGGCAATACCCTGCGCGTGCCCGGCGGCGACCACCTCACCCACGCCGCGCACGATGGCCGCCAAGCTGGCGAGCGCGATCTCCTGCCCACGCGCGAGATGATCGGAGATGAACGCGCCCAGATCACGGCCCTCGACCAGCTCCATCGCCATGAACGGCGCACCCTGCTCGGTCTTGCCTAGCCCGCGCACCGCAACGAGGCCGGGGTGGCGGATCTGCTGGTTGGCCATGCCCAGCGCGAGGAAGCGCTCGGCCAGCCGGCCCTCGCCATCGCCTGGCAGCGCGAACACCTTCAGCGCCACGGGCCGCGAATGCGAACCAAGCCCTTCCTTCGCGCGGTAGACATAGCCGGTCGCCGAATGTGCCAGCTCCCGCTCGATCTCGTATTGCCCGCCAATCTTCGTACCCGGTGCCAGCGCCTCGCCACCGGCCGGAAGACGCGGGCCGGCATAGGGCATGGTCGGCAGGCCGGGTTCGTACTCGTCGGCAGGGCTCATGCTGCGCCCCCTTGCCAGGCCGGTTCACGTGACAGCTCTATCGCGCTGATATTGCTCCCTTCGTAGCGGAAGCGGACACTGATTGTCAGCAGCTCGGGCGCCTTCACGATCGGCGCGATGGTGCTGCCATCTGCCAGCGGCGCGAGCTTGTCGAGCCCATAGGCGGTGCCATCCACGCGCGCGCCGTTCTCGGACAGGACACGCAGCATCAGGCGCTCGTTCTCGATGAAGATCTCGAAGTGCTGGCGCGAGAAATAGGCGGTGGCGGCGGCGTCCATCGCGCCATTCTCGCCCTGAGCCACGAGCTGCACATCGATGTTCCCGCCGCCGCCGCGCAGGGTCATGCGCCCGAAGCGCAGGGTGGCATCCGAAGAAACGATGGGGCGCTCGTTGGCGAGCAGGTGATCCTCGGCAAAGCCCTTGAGCAAAATGGGCACATTGCGCCCCACCATCGCACCGCCCTCCATCCCGCGGAGCCCTGAACGGCGCTCATAGGCATCCTGCCGCTCCACCTGCATGTCGAGACGCGGCACCTGCTCCACCACACCGGTGGAGCGGCGCTCGGGCACGGTGATCTGGTTGACGTTGCCTTGCTGGTTCTCGGCGGTGATGTGGATATTGGTGATGTTCTGCTCGGCGCTGGCGGCAGGCACGGTGAGGATCAGCGTAGAGGAGAAGGCGAAGTGCTCCTCGCGCGCCTTCCACTGGGTGGCCACTTCCCACATGATCTCGATGGCGTGGGTGCCGGGTTTCTCGATCTCGCAGGCGGTAACGGTGGCGGACTGGCGATCGCCGGGATTGAGCCGTTCCCAACCGAGCCGCTCGGGCCGCCAGTCGCCACGCTCGCGGCTCCACAGCCGCTTCACGAACAGCGGCCGGTCGACCTGCGACACGTTCGCCAGTTCGAGCGGCACCGCGACCGAGCCGCCCAGCGGCGCAGTGATCGTGGCGCGCTCGTTCAGATAGAGCCGAGGCTGGACGCAGACCGGGCACAGGCCCTTGTCGTCCACAATCCCCCCGCACTCGGAAAAGGCCATGCACCGCAGCAGCGGCTTGCCGCACATGATGCAGAAGGTCGCCTCCGCGTTTTCAAGCGCATAGGCGCGGCAGCAACTGTCCTCCTGCCTTGCCGGAGCGCGCTGATCGATCTGGCTGATCATGGCGGCCTCCCTCAATTGCGCAGCTGGGTTCCGCACTGGAAGCAATGGACGGCCTTGGCCGGGTTGGTCCGCTTGCACTTGGGGCATTCGACCGTGCTATCGTCGCCGTCCATATCGAGCGGGAACCCGCGCCTGCCGCCGAGCCCCGCCGCCATGCCGGTGCCGCCCTTCATCCCGGTCTCGACCATAAGGTGTTCGTGCTCGCGGCTCTCGGCGGTCATGCGCTGCATCATGTCGAGCATCTGCTGCGCGTTCTGCCCCTCGGCCTGGGCCTTGGCGATGGCGACATCGGCCGCGCTCTGCGAGATCCCAGGCATGTAGATCGCGAGTTGCTCGGCGCTCATCGAGCCGGCGGCGAGCATCTTGTCGATCTCGGCCTTGCTCTCGGCCTGCATCTTGAGCACTTCGACCTCGGTCATCCCGCGCGCCTTGGCGATCTCGGCGGCGTTGGTGGCATTGAGGTTATCGACCGCGACCTTGTTCCATTCGCGCGTCTGGCGGACCTGCTCGTCGGCAGAAATGCCAGAGGCTTGGGTATCGAGCTTGGTTTTCTTGAGGCCGAACTCGGCATCCTCCAGCCCTTCTCCGCGCGCGAACTTGCCCTGCGCCCCAGCTATCTTTCGGCGGTGATCTTCGGCCTTTTCCTCCTCTTCGCGCTGCCACTTTTTCTGCACGCTGGTCTGCTCGCGATCGAACTGCATATCCCACGAGCGGCGCTGCTGGCCGACCTTGACCAGTTCGTGCTCAGCCAGCGACTTGGTGACCGCATCCTGCAACTCGGCCAGCGTCAGCTTGGTCTTGGCCTCATGCTCTGCCAGCAGCAGTTTGGCCTCGTGGTCGAGCGCCTCGAACTCCTGCCGACGCTGGTGCATCTCGCGCGCGTCAACGAAGGCGACCTCGCTATCGAGCACCATGGTGCGCAGCTCGTCGGAGGCGGCGCGCTCGACCTTGGCGATGTCGACGTTCGACTGGATGGTGAAGGTGGTCGAATCCGCCTCGCGCGCAATCTGGTCCTTGAGTATCTTGAGTGCAAAGTCCTTCATGGCCTCATCGCGCTCGATCTTCGCTTTTTCGAAGGCCTGCCGCTCGGCCTCGTTCATCGCGAAATTGACCGTGGTGGCATGGATCAGCACGCCGACATCGTCGAGCAGCCGCTCGACCTCCTTCATCGCATCGGCCTGAACCAGGTCCTGCATGCCATAGCTGCCGCGCAGTTCCTCGGCCCGGTGACGCCGGATCACCTCGCCGAACACCCGCTCGCGCAGGTGCGGCTCAAGCATCGCGATCACATCGGACACCAGCAAAGCCTTGCGCCCGATCGCGCCTTCATCGCCCCGCTTGCTGTCGGCATCGCGCTCTTGTCGCGATACGCCGCGCATCAGCCCGAGAATGTTGGTGATCTTCTCCGGATTGAGCTGAAGCCGCAGGGTCGCCTCGCCCACCACCTCGACATTATCGAGGCTGATCGCGCGCACCGGGATCACCGCGTCGAACGGCTTCAGGTCGGCGAGCATGATCGCATAGTGATGCGAACCGCCGATTACGCCCTTCATGTTCTCCCACAGCCCGCCGATGGTGAACTGGGTGCCGGTGAAGGCGTCGATCACCGCGCCATCGCGGAACAGGATTGCGCCCAGATCCTCGGGGCTGGCGAAGCGCTTTTCAAAGAAGGTTTTCAGCAGCGACTGGGGAACGAATTCGGCCAGCATGTTCGGATCGGACAGGTTCAAGGGCAAGCTTTCCATTGGATCAGTCCTCCTTCTTCCATTTCTTTTCAGCGAAATAGCGCCAGATGTTGTAGGCGATCACGAGCACGGCCACGGTGCAGCCGAGCGGATATTCGGTGATCAGGTATTCGAGCTTGCCCTCGGTCCCGGCCTGTTCGAGGTAGTCACCCACGCGCGTCACATTGAAGATCGCGCCGGTGAAGCCGGTGATCAGCGTGAAGATCGACATCGCCAGTGTCGCCAGCCGGGCGATATGCTCGAGCCAGCCGACTGGCCCCGCCGCCGCGCGCAGCACGGCGCGCGCCTCCTCGGCCTCGCGTTCCTCCAGCGCCTCCTCATAGGCCTCACCGCGCGCCAGAGCGGCCTCGCGCGCCTTCTTGTCGACCTTGAGGAATTCGGGCCGCGCCTTCTTGTTGCGCCGCGCGGAGGCGGCCACCGTAAGATTGTAGGCCCGCCTGCGCCACCAGGCCACCAGCGCCAGCACCAGCCACACGATTGTCACCACGGTGAGGATACGCATGGACTGGTCGATGATCGGCCAGGCATCGGGCGGAATCCGGTCGATGGCATCCTGCGCGAGCCGCCCGGCTTCACGCGCTGCCGTCTCTGCACCAGCTCCGGCGCTGCGCATGGCATCCTGCGCTTGCTCTTGCATCGAACTCACTGTCGGTCCTCCCGCATGGCTTGATGTCCCCCTTGGCGCGCGGATCACGAAAGGCGCCGTCAGACACAAAGGCGGGAAAGGCGCGCAAAGCGGCTCAGCAAATGTCCGAAAATTTTTCTGAGCCGATCGGCTACGATCGTGCGCCTTTATCTGGCGAGACGACTTCTGCGGGCCCTGCGTCCGCCGCGAAGGGGGGATTTGCAATGCAGCCGGTAAACGCCAACGATATCGAAATGCTGGCAGGGGGCAAGCGCCGCCGCCGCGGTTTTTCCAGCTGGCGCCTGTGGTCCGATGCCTTTCCCTACCTGCTCGTGCCGGTGCTGATCTATAACCTGATGGCGCTGTTTGCCGGGGCCAGTGCCGCCGACGGTTCTCCCGGCCTCGCTCGCGTGATCGATGCCGTGGCCTTGAGTGTCCCAATGCTTTCCAGCGTACGACTGAACATCACCTGGGGCGAGCTGATGCTTATCTTTTCGGTGGTGTTCCTGTTTGTCGAGGTAATCAAGTCGACCAACACCGCCTCCCTCAGCATCGTGAACCACATCCTGTCGATGCTGTTGTTTGTGGTGTGCTTGATGGAATTCCTGATGTTCGCCAACTTCGCCACCGGCACCTTCCTGATCATCACCGCGATGGTGCTGGTCGATGCTCTGGCCGGCATGGTGGTGACGATCATCTCGGCCCGCCGCGACTTTGGCGTGGAAGGGATCGGCGCATGATCGGGCGGGCAGGCGCCGGTGTGGGGGCGGCGATGGCCTGCCTTGCGCTGGCCTCCTGTGCGGCCCCGGCCCAGCTCGGGCGGGTGGCGGTCGACCACAACCGCATGGTGGCGCGCAGCACCGACGAGACGACGCTGCTCAACATCGTGCGCGCAGCCCACCGCTTCCCGCTGCATTTCACCGCGCTATCGACCGTGAACGGCAATGTCTCGCTGTCGGTGTCGAGCGAGCTGACCATCGGGCTGGGTGACGTGCTCGACCCATCGGAAGCCCTGCTGACGACGGGCGTATCCACCAATCCCAGCTTTCAGGCCGCCGTGCTCGCAAGCGAGAAGTTCCAGCGCGGGATACAGGCTCCGCTCAAGCAGGATCTGATCGCCTATTTCCTCGAGGAAGGCTGGCGTGACGCGCAGCTGATGGCGGCGACGGTCGAACGGATCGACGTGGAAGACCCAGCAGGCAAACGCGTGGGCACGATCGACAACGACGGCAGGGCGGGCGGTCCGTTCGAACAGGTGCTGTGCGCCTACGATCTTGAGCGCAGCGCGCCCTCGCGGCCCATTGTTCTTGCCTCGCTTGATCGCCTGGCACCCTCCCCGGCGGCGGACGATCTGAAAGATCTTATCGCGCTGCTCGGAACCGAGGGCGTCACCCTCGATGGCGAGCGCAACCTGACCTACGAGCGCCCCGGCGCGAGCGTGGTGATGGTCCAGCGCGCAAACTCGCGCTGCGCGGGGGTGGACGTGCCTGCGCTCGCCGCCGATGCGGTGCTGATCCCGCGCTTCCGCTCGACCATGGGGGTGATCTTCTTCCTCGGCGAATATGCGCGCCTCGGCCTTGGACGGCAGGAGGGCGAACGACCCTATGGCATTTCCAATTGCTACACCGACCTATGCGAGCCCGAAGAGCTGACCACCCGCCCGCTCATATCGGTGCGCGAAGGCTCGGGCCGCGCGCTGGTCGCCACCCAGTTCGCTGGCAAGCGGTTCTACATCGACGAAGACGAACTCGATCCCACCGGCCCAGACCGCCACACCATGGCCCGCTCGATGCAGGCGATCTCGCTGGTGCAACAGCTGGTCAACCTGCAGAAAAGCTCGGACGAATTGCCCACTGCACTCAACGTCCGCACGATCAACTAGCAGGCCCGTTCGAGCGCCTCGTCGACCCCGGCAAGCACGACATCGCGGTCATAGTCCGAAAGCGGCTGGAGCCGGTCAACGTGGGCATAAACCTGCTTGGCCTCGCGGTAGATGGCGCAGGTCTGCGCGCCCTGCCCCACGACTTCGGCCACCTCTCCGACAAGCAGGAGGTTGCTGGCATAGTTCCGCGCGCGGCCCGGATTGTTGCTTTCCTCGCGGTAGAGACGGCGCTTGGCCTCGGTGCTGCGCGTGGCAAGGGCCATCGCGCGGCTGCCCTGCCCGGCATAGGCGAGGGTGATCGCCAGTTGCTCGCGCACGGCCGCAAGGCTCTGGGCAAGGCCGCTATCTTCGGGATCGAGCGCGGCCTGCTGAGACAAAATCGCCTCGGCCTCTTCCAGATCGCGGATTGCCGCATCCCAGCGTTCGAGCCCGTAAAGCGTGAGCGCACGCTTGAACAGGCTCACCGCCATCGAACGACGCGGGCCATCTGGCTTGTCGGAAGCGGCGACATAGCGGCGATAGGCGGCGATCGAACGGTCGGCATATCCAAGCGCATCGGCGTAGTCTTCGGGCCGCGGATCCTCCTTTACATCGACCGCCCGCATCGCCGTCTCGGCAAGGTTCGACAGAGTCCGCGCGAGCATCCCTAGATTGTCGGGCGTATCGCCATAACGCGCGACATGGGCTTCCATCTTCGAAAGCGTCTGCTTGAGCAGCGCCACCCCCTCGTCGCCGCGATCCATCCAGCCCAGCGGAATGGCCGCCTCGATCTCGGCATCGATGGCGAGACGGCCATATTCCTCGTGGTCGTGCTCCTCGGCGAGCTGCCAGAACAGCCGCGCCGCCTCAGCCGCATTCGTGCGCGCCATCGCGTTGTCGTCAAGCGCGATGAAGGCATAGACCGCCTTCGAATAGAGCGCCTCGGCAAGGCCGCGCATCACCTGCTCATCGGCGGGTGCGCGTTCATGCAGGGCGCGCAGCTGCGCAATCGCGAGATCAAGCGTTTCGCCCGCTTCCTCGCGCCGTCCGAGATTTGCCGCGAGCGGCGTTCCCAGCACATCGGACAGCCGTTTGTAAGCAAGCGCTGCCTCCAGCCGCACCTCGTCGTCGGCGCCCTCGGTGGCCGAAAGCACGTCGAGATAGTGACGCGCCCGGTCGGCGATGTCGTTCAGAGCCTTGGTCGCGCCGGGAACATCCTCCAGTTCGTCGTAAAGGTCGAACAGCAGGAAATTGGACAGCGCACGCACCTCATCGAAGCGCTGCTCGGCCTCGGCCCGCGCGCGCGCCTCGCTGCGCCAGGCGCTGGTCACCAGCACAAGGCCCACCACCAGCGCCAGCGCCGCCGCGCCCGCCAGCGACACCGACACCACGTTGCGCTTCAGATACTTGCGCAGGCGATAGGATGTCTCGGTGCTGAAGGCGGGCACCACGCGGCCCTGCTGCCAGCGGCGCATATCCTGCGCCATCAGCGCAGCGCCAGCATAGCGCGCCTCGGGCGCTGGCGCGCTGGCCTTTTTCGCGATCGCCCGCAGCTCCGGCTCGTCAAACGGCGCGAGCATCAGCGTCATGATCTGCCCCAGCGAATAAATGTCCGAAAGCGTGGTGACGGCAGCCCCCCGCTGCCGCTCGGGTGCCGCGAAACCGGGCGTGAGGCTGAGACCCGAGAGCGCCGAGTGCTGCGCCGGGTCGCCGCCATCGGCCTGTGGGCGGGCAATCCCGAAGTCGATCAGCTTGGCCTCGCCCTCCTGCGTCACCAGCACATTCGAAGGCGTGAGGTCACGGTGGACGATCAGGTTCTGGTGCGCAAACTCCACCGCATCGCAGATTTGCAGCAACAGGTCGAGCCGCTCGGGCAAGGTGGGCGTGCTCTCCTCCAGCCAGTCCGACAGCGAGCGCCCTTCGATGAACTCCATCACCAGATAGGGCGCGCCTTCGTCGGTGTGGCCGCCATCGTAGAGCCGGGCGATATGCCGGTGTTCGAGCGTGGCCAGGATTTGTCGCTCGCGGTTGAAACGCTCGATCACGTCGGGCGAAAGGATGCCTGGGCGGATGATCTTGATCGCCACGCGCCGCTCGAAATCGCCCGCGTCGCGCGCACCGAGGAAAACCTCGCCCATACCGCCACGCGCGATCCGTCGCTCGATGCGATAGGCGCCGAGGCGTTGGGGCGGGTCGACCGCGCTGTCCATCGCGCCGAGCGCGCCGGGCAGCCCGGTTTTCAGCGCGCTTTCGCTATCGGCATGGCGAGCGAGAAGCGCCAGCGTCCCGTCGCGCACCTCAGGGGCGCTAGCCCGAGCGGTGATAAAGGCGGCACGCTCCTCCTCCGCCAAAGCCAGCGCGGCCTCGAACAATTCGAGCACTTCGCGCTGCTGGGCCGAGGTCAGCGTGCGCATCGTGTTCGCCTAGCCCACCTGCATCCGGTGATAGAGCCAGGCGCGGGTGGCGGCCCAGCGGCGCTTCACCGTAGCGGGCGAGATATCGAGCGCGAGCGCGATTTCCTCGATCGTCATCCCACCGAAGAAACGCATCTCCACCAGCCGCGCACGCTCGGGATCGATCTCGGCCAGTTCCTGCAACAGCAGGTCCAGCTCGAGAAAATCGACCTCGGGCGTTTCGGGGATGTTGGTGAGCAGCGTCACCTTCTGATGCGCGCGCTTGTCGGCCGCCTTGCGCCGCGCGTGATCGATCAGCACCTGCCGCATCACATGGCTGACCCAGCCGAGCACGCGCGGGCGGCTCGATGCATCGATCTCGGCCTGGCTGAAAATGCGCACCATCGCCTCGTTGACGAGATCGCTCGCCGCCAGCGAACAATTGCTCTCGCCCGACAGGCGCATGGCCGCGATCCGCTCAAGCTGCGGCTGGACCTCGTTCCAGATTTCCCCCTCGAGATGCATCGCCAAGTTTGCCCGGCCCCGTCCGCCCTCTGTCGGAGCGGCAGGATACGAATTGCCGGCGTGCTTGCAAGCGCGGTGCGACCGGGGTTGCCGTTTCGGGACGGTCCTAGCGGCCCCAGTCCTCGTTGGCCCGGGCGATGACATAGGCATGGATCGCCGCGACATCGTCCTCGCTCAGAATGTCGGAGAAGCTGGCCATGCCCTTGTCGAGATAGATCCCGCCAAGCACGATATCGGAAAACTTGTCGTGCGTGGCACGATCCATGTGGCGCAGATCCTTGACACCGCCGATGGCGTTCTGGCCGTGACACAGCGCACAGGTCTGCGCGAACAGGGCGCGCCCGCGCTCGATCGTCGCCTCATCGGCGCGCAAGCGCGGCGGTTCCGGCGGAGCGCTCGCCTGCGGCGGGAGCGGCGGCAATTGCGCCGTTCCGCCAAGCTTGAATACCAGTAGCCGCGCCGCGCTGCGCGGCAGTTCGGTTCCGGCTCCGCGCTCGATCTGGGCCGCCCCACCGCCCCACCCGGCATTAACCGCGACATATTGCACGCCGTCGAGCATATAGGTGATGCCACCCGCCACCGGCGCGCTCTGCGTGGGATAACTCCATAGCTCCTCCCCGGTGCGGGCATCGAAGGCGGCGAAGGTCTGACGGGTGGTGCCTTCAAATACGAGATCAGACGCGGTGACGAACACCCCGCCATTGCCGTGGCGCGGCAATTCGACCTGCCAGGCCGCCTCCTGCTTCACCGGGTCCCAGGCGGTGAGCCAGGCCTTCTCGTATTGCGCGGCCTCGGCAAACAGCTCGCCCTGTCGCCGCACGGCCTCTTCGCCTGTCGCACCCCAACCCGAGTTCGAGCGCAACGGGGCCGGCGTCCAGTCCGGCATCACGGCAAAGGGAAAGGCCGACTGATAGGCGGGGAAATAGGCAAGGCCGGTGCGCGGCGAAAAGGCCATCGGGAACCAGTTGTGCGCCCCGCCCGGGCCCGGTGCGACCAGCGCGGGCATCCCGGTGTAGCGAACGCTCTCGCGCGTGATCGGGCGGCCATTGGCGTCGAACCCGGCATTCCAGTTCTGGAACACGTGCGCCTCGGCAGAGATGAACTCGCCCGTCTCGCGGTCGAGCACGTAGAAAAAGCCGTTCTTGGGTGCCTGCATCAAGACCTTGCGCTGGCGCCCGTCGATTTCGAGGTCGGCGCTAATCATCGACTGGGTGCAGGTCCAGTCCCACTCTTCGCCCGGGTTCATCTGGTAGTGCCAGCGATATTCGCCCGTATCCGCATCTAGCGCTACGATGGAACAGACGAACAGATTGTCGCCCTCTCCGTTCGAACGATAGTACCGCGCATGCGGCACGGCATTGCCTGTGCCGACATAGACGAGGTTCAGCTCGGGATCGTAGGCGAAGCTGTCCCACGGGTTGGCCCCGCCGCCAAGCTGCCGCCACATGCCTTCGTCGGCCCAAGTGGCGCGCATCATGGCGTTGACGCCATCGCTTGCCTCACCGTCGGGGCGGTCCTCAGGGTTGGGGGTGAGGAAGAACTTCCAGATCTGCTCGCCCGTATCGGCGTCGAAGGCGGCGGCGAACCCGCGCACCCCCATGTCGCCGCCCGACTGGCCGATCACAACCTTGCCGTCGAACACCCTCGGCGCGCCGGTGATCGAATAGGCATAGGTTGTCTGCTCGGGAAAGGCGCGCGAAGTCCAGATCGGCTCGCCGTTCGCCCTGTCGAGCGCGATCAGCCGCCCGTCGAGCGTGGCGATGATGATCTTGCCCTCGTCCATGGCGAGGCCCCGGCTGACCGGCTCGCAACAGGCGTAGCGGCCATATTCGCGCGGCACCTTGGGATCGTAGGTCCACAGCCGCTCGCCGGTGCGCGCGTCGTAGGCAATCGTAATGTTCCACGGCAGCGTGTTGTAAAGCACGCCATCGGCATAGAGCGGCGTCGCCTCGACCCCGCGATAGGTATCGAGATCGTCATACCAGGCAAGGCCCAGCTGGCTCACGTTCGCGGCATTGATCTGCGTAAGCGGCGAATAGCGCTGCGCGGAATAGTCGCGCCCGTCGCTGGTCCATTCACCCGCCTCGGCCACCGGAGCGGCGGCTTGCGGCGGGACAGTGGACGATGTGCAGGAGGCGAGCAGCAGGGCTGCCGCGATGGCGGAAATGCGCAAGGGTCTAGTCTCCGGGAGGCATGATCGGCTGGCTGCCGTTGACGGTGCGGCCGACGGTCTGGCTCTGCTGCTGCTCGGGCGTGCCGGGCGGACGGTGGTAGGCTCCGGCCTCGCCAGCGCCCGCCTCGAACACCTCCCCCGTCACCGGATGCGGATAGTGGAACGGCACGATGTAATAGGCCGGATAGGTCAGGTAGACCACCGAGGGCGGCAGGTCTGGTGGCGGATCGAACTTATCGGGCCAGGTGTTGTTGAGCGCGTTTTCGCCCCAGCCGTCCCAGTTGGTGTACATCGTGAAGGGGCCGGTCAGGCGGCTGATCCGCCATACGCCATCTTCACCCTTCTCGAACGCATCTTCATAAAGCGGCAGGCCCCAACCGCTCGACGCCATCACGAAGGCGCGCCCGCGCAGCCAGCCCTCGCGCCCGTCTTCGCTGATATGAGTGACCGGCTGGAACTGCATGTGGTTGACGAGGATACCCATCGGCGCCCCGTCCGGCCCGAAAGCGGTCTGCATATATTCGAGCACCCGCTCGCGCCCGACGAAGATACCCTTGCCGCCGATTTCGAGTGTCGCGTCTTCGGCGAAGAGGTTCGAAAGGTGCGTCCACTGACCCTTGTCGACGAAGTAGCCGTAGGTGCGCTGGAGCGTCTCGATCGCGTTCATGTCCTCGAGCCGAGTTATGCGGCGGTCGAGTTGGTCGAGCTGCTGCTCGACATTGTCTTGCGCGGCGGCGGGGGCTGAGAGTGCGAGACTCAATCCCACCAATACCGCTCGGGCTGAGCCTGTCGAAGCCCCGCACTTCAGTTCGCGAAAGTTCGACAAGAAGGAAAGCAGTCCTTCGACAAGCTCAGGACGAGCGGGTTCTTTGTTCGAGGCCACGTGCATCATTCCCTCCCCACCAGATCGTCGGCCGGCTGCGTGAGTGTGATCTCTTCGCCCGTCACCGGGTGGCGATAGCTGAACGGCGGAATGTAGTTCGACGGCAGCGCGCGATAGGGCTCGGTCGGCGGCTCGTCGGGCGGGAAAAGCGCCGATTGCCCTGCCAGCGGCAATTGCGACTTCATCCAGCCGAGATCGTATTCGGTAAAGCCCGTCGGGTAGAAATGCAGGCTGGCGATCTTCCATGTATCGCCCTCCTTCACATAGGTGTTCTCATAGATGCCGACGCCCCAGACGCCGTTGTGCCCCGGCTCGGCCAGCATCACCATGCCCTGAAACCGGCCAGCGGCGGTGCGGCCATCGTTGGCCACGGTGATCACCGCCTGCAACTGCATGTGGGTGTTGAGATAGCCCGGTGCCAGCCCCTCCGGCCCGAACAGCAGCAGCGCGCGCTCGATCCGGGCGGGGGTGCGATAGACGCCGCGCATCCCGTATTCGAAGGTGCCGTCGCGCGCGAAGAGCTCGGCAACCTCGCTCCACAGGCCCTTGTCGAAATAGTAGCCATAGGCCGCCTGCAGGTTCTCGATGGCATCGCGGTCTTCGAGCCGTTCGACGCGCTCACGATAGTCGGCGATGCGCTGGCCCACGGTCTGGGCCTGGGCGGGCGTAGCCACGGCCAGCAGGGCCAGCGCAGCGATAGAGAGGCGGATCATGGCCGTACCTCCCGCCCGGTCACGGGATGGGGGATGGCAAAGGCGGGAACATCAACCGCCGGGAAAGCCGTATAGTCCACGCTCGAAGGCGCATCGGGCGGGAAGTCCACCGAAGCCTGCGAGCGCACCAGTCCCTCGCCCTCTTCGAGCCGAGCCCAGCCCTCCTTGTAGGGCGCGACGAAGTTCACATGGAGCGTCAGGCTAGCGATCCGCCACTTGCCGTCCGCGCCCTTCACGTAGGTATTCTCATAGATGCCGTCGCGCCATTCGGCGTGGCTCTTGTATTGCCCGAGCATGCCCAGATCGCGCCAGCGCGCCTTGGCGCTCATGCCATCGGGCGCGACCGCAATCATCGGTTGCAAAGTCACCCATTCGTTGAGCTGGCCGTAGATCAAGCCCTCCTGCCCGCCGTGCAGCAGCCGCAGGTACTGCGCGATGCGCTCCGGCCCGCGATAGACGCCGTCGAGCCCGATCTCGATGGTGCCATCATCAGCGAACAGTTGCGCGGCCTGCCGCCAAAGTCCGCGATCGATGAAGTAGCCGACGGCGCGCTGCAGATTGCGCACCTCGCGCGTGCCTTCAAGCACGGTGACACGCGCATCGAGATCGGCGATCTCACGTGCCTGCGCGGCGCTTTGCGCCTGCGCTGAGGCAGGCAGCGCGAGGGCGGCCATGACCAACAATATCCGCATCATTGCACCTCCGGAATTGCTACCGAGCGGATCACGAAGGCACCCGGATCCTTGCCCGCGTCGGGGCCGAACAGGAAGCGCAGCTTACCTTCGGGATAGTACGCCCGCCCGCCAACCGGCGTGACCGAGGAGGCATAGTCCACCCCATCGGCAATCGGCGTGACAATGGCCGATCCATCGGCATCGAAAGTAATCACAGTGACGAGCCCTGCCTCGCCCTCGGTTTGCAGCATCCGCCCGTCGGGCAGCGGACGCAGACCATCGGGCGTCACGATATCGCGCGAGGTTTGCACCTGCTCGGCACGGGCGAAGCTGCCGTCTTCTTCGCGGTGGATGCGCAGCAGCGTGTTGCGCTGGATCGCATTCGCATAGAGCGTTCCGTCCGCCGCGAAGGAAATGCCATCGAGCGTCGCGAACTCGGGGTCCACGGCCCACACCTCGAACGCTTCACCGCCGGGCGCCAGCTTCATGATCTGTCCGCCGAGCATCTCGCTGGCAAACACCGCGCCATCTGGCGCAATGGTGATGTCATTACACATCGCTGGCCCCTCGCCGGTGGCGAGCGGATAGCTCGCCTCCAACGCGCCGCTCGCGAGGTCGAAGGCCTTGATCGCGGGCGCACCGTCCTCGGTGCCCATCGACGGGTTGAAACAGACCCACAGTAGCCCGCGTGCATCGTCCGCCAGCACGCCGAATGCCGACATAGGGCTGTTTTCGTCGTCGGGCTGCAGCCATGGCTCGGCAATGTCGCTTCCTGCCTGCGCACGGTAGATAACGCCCGGATTGGAGCCGACATAGATATTGCCTGCCGCATCGGAGGCGATACTTTCGGGAAAGACACCCAAGCCATCAATGGTGATCTCAGAAACCAGCTCCTGTTCTGCCACGGAGGGCTCCTGGGCCTCGGCGCAAGCCGCCAGGGCACCGGTCAGGCTCAGCGCGAGAACAGGACAGAACCAGCGACTTGAGGAAAGGCTGCTCACGATTTTCTCCCATTATCGGCCCGTTTCGGGCTCTTGTTCAGCATACTAGCACCGCAGAGGGCCGATGGTAGGCCAACGCATGGCCTCATCTGGAACCCCGCCTTGACTCAGTGCGCGACACTCGATGCCACGGCCTGATCGCGCCAACGCCCCGGCGTAGTGCCGAAAGAGCGGCGGAAAGCGCGCGTGAAGTGCGCCGCATCCTCGTAACCGTTGGCAAAGGCGATCTGCGCGATCGACAGTGCGGCCTTGTGAGGATCGGCAAGATCCGCCGCGCTCTGCTCCATCCGGCGCTGCCACAGGTAGCCCGAGATCGAGACCCCGCGTGCCTGCTTCATCAGCTGGTCGAGCCGCCTGCGGCTGATTCCCTGTTCCTCGGCAATGTCGCTGGCGGTGATCCCGGTGACCGAAAGGCTCATCTCGATGAAGTCGGCCGCGCGACGCACCCGCCATTCGGCGCTTTCCGGCAGTTCGGCAAAGGCCTGCGCCACTCCCAGCATATGTATCGTGGAACTGACCACCGCCGCGCGCTGCAAGTCGCCCAGCTCGGCGGCGACCTCGCTGATGCGTTGGAGGTTGTCCGACAAGAGGCGAGTACCACTGTCACTGGCGGGCAACAGCTTGCCGCACAGGCGGTTGAGGTGCGGATAGCGCCCCAGCACGGCGGCACGCGGCAGGCGCAGGAACAGGAGGCGCGAAAACTCCTCCGTCACGATGCGAAACCGCGCCCGTTCGTCGACCATGCACATGTCGCCCGGCGCCATGGCGATCTCGCCGCACGCGCTCACCAGCGTGGTGCGGCCCCAGGGCTGCACCATCAGCGAGACGTGTTGCCAGGTGTCGGCATGCTGATTCGTCGGCACATGATGCGCCTGCGCGGGCGGGGTCTCGATGGCGCAGAGATGTGCGCGGCCCAGGTCCACACTGGCAATCGAGCCGCGCAGCGCCTCGTCGGCTGCAAGCTCCACCCGCAAGCCCGGAAACAGCGAATTGGAAGCATGGTCCCACGCATCGCGGCGTGCAGGCCGGTCATAGTCGGCAAGGTCAATCGACTGCCCCAAGCTCTCTCCCCTCTTCCATTTGCGGCAAGTGTAACGGCTAAAAAGGTCAAGGCGCAAACATTACCATTCGTTATGATTGGGAAAGCCGACTGGCAAGCAAGCAGGCCGCGCCAAAGCGACAGAAGCCTGCGCCCATCGGTGGCGATTAATGAACAGCGAAGCCGCGAACACAGGCGGCAGCTAGGGAGAGAAACCATGACTTCAGGCGCTTTCGGCCTTTCCAAATCCATGCTCCGCGCCAGCACCGCTGGAACCATGGCACTGATGCTCGCCAGCAGCCCCGCCCTCGCCCAGTCCGAGACAGAGCGCAGCCGCGACACCACCATCGTCGTCACCGCGCAGATGCGCGAGCAGGTGCTGCAGGACGTTCCGCTGTCGATCACCGCCGTTACCGCCGACATGCTCGAAGCGCGCAGCCAGACGAGCCTGCCGCAAATCTCCGACCAGACGCCCAGCCTGATCCTGCAACAGAACCCCTCGGGTTCGGGCAATTCGATGCGCGCCTTTATCCGCGGCGTGGGTCAGGCCGACCAGAGCCCCTCGGTGGAACCGGGCGTGGGTATCTATATCGACGATATCTATTTCGGCACCGTCACCGCCTCGGCCTTTGACCTGTCCGACCTTGAGCGGATCGAGGTGCTGCGCGGCCCGCAGGGCACGCTCGCCGGCATGAATTCGGCGGGCGGCGCGATCAAGCTCTACTCGCGCAAGCCCAATGGCGAAGGTGGATATGTCGAGGCCTCGATCGGCAGCTTCAAGCGCCGCGACGTGAAGGCCAGCGCCGACTTCACCGTGGCGCGCGACCTCTATGCGCGGATCAGCGGCGTCACCCGCAACCGCGATGGCTATGTCACCCGCTACGACTATGCCTGCCTTAACCCGAGCGACCCCGAGGTCGTTTCGGGGGCGATCCCGCGTCTTGCTTCCGGCGCCGACTGCGAACTCGGCACACTGGGAAACCAGCAGATGTATGCGATGCGCGGGCAACTCCGCTTTGCCCCAAGCAGCGTTCCACTCGAAATCAACCTGTCGGGCGATTACACCCGCGACACCTCGGAAACGCAGGCCTCGGTGCTGATCGCCAGTGCCGAGAGCGCCAATGCAGGCTCAGCCAATCCCACCGACCGTTCGGGCCTGTCGATCCCCTATCAGGGCGTGGCCTACGATGATCGCTTCGTGCCTTATGGCCAGTATCGCCGCGCGGGCGCGGTGCTGAACGATGGCTTTGCCAGTTACGCCAACTTCTACGATCCGGGCGTGATGTATTCGGCCATCGCCGCGCCGCCGGGGCCGCCTTCGGCCTATGTTGCGGGAGATCCGCTAGGGCCGTTCATCGCCGAGTCCGCCTCGCAGGTCGATGGCTGGGGCGTCTCCGGCTCGATCTCCTACGAGCTTTCCGATAAGCTCTCCTTGCTCTCGATCACCGGCTATCGCGAATACGAGAGCCTGAGCGGTTCGGACAACGACAATTCGCCGGTCGTCTTCATTCAGGATACGACCCGCTTCTATCACCACCAGTTCAGCCAGGAACTGCGCCTGAGCGGCAACCTCGTCGACGACACCGTCCACTTCACGCTCGGCGGCTTCTACTACGATGCCTCGACCCGCTATGAAGGGCGCATCCATACGCCATTCTCGGGCTTCTGCCCGGCGGCGACGCCGTGCTTCTCGTTCATCAACGACGATACGGCCGATCTCACCAGCTATGCAGGCTTTGCCAACGTAGCCTGGGACATCACGCCCGAGCTAACTCTAGAAGGCGGCCTGCGCGTCACCCATGAACAGAAGGACTACACCTACGCCCGCTACAACCCCGATGGCGACGGCGAATATCTGCCGCTGAGCAATCCGCAGAACCCGCTGACCGGACAGGTCGGCAAATATGAGGAAACGCTCACCGACTATCGCCTTGCCGCCAGCTATCGGGTGAGCGAAAGCCTGATGCTGTTCGCGCAGTTCGCCACCGGCTTCAAGGGCGGCGGCGTCGCCCCGCGCCCCTACAGCTTCCAGCAGATCCGCCCGTTCGGGGCCGAAAAGATCAAGTCTTATGAAGCGGGCTTCAAGGCCGATCTGCTTGACCGCGCGGTGCGCCTCAACGCCACCGCCTTCTACATGGACTACGAGGGCTATCAGGGTGTGCCGCAGGTCTGCCTCGATGCCGATGGCGAGCAACTTCCGGTCGATCAGGGTGGCATTCCGGGCCTGTGCGGACAGTATCTCAACATCGGCGATGCCCGCGTACAGGGCTTCGAGCTGGAAACCACCATCGAGCCGGTCTGGGGTCTCGTGTTCGACGGCTCGATGAGCCTGACCGACTTCGAATTCACCGCGATCAACTACCCCACAACCTCGATCGTGGTCGGTGCGAAACGGCCGGGTATCGGCGAATTCAAGTGGGCGGCGGGCGTGCAATATACGCTCGACATCGCGGGCGTCGGCTCGATCACGCCGCGTTTCGACGTGGTCTATACGCCGGGCTATTGCGGCAACTTCACCTGCGACCCGAACGTGAATGTCGATGACTACACGCTCGCCAATGCACGGCTGACCTTCCGCAGCGAAGACGAAGACTGGTCGGTCTCGCTCGAAGCGACGAACCTGTTCGACACCTATTACTACCTGAACAAGTTCTCCAGCTTCTACGTCACCGGGCAGCCGGGCCGCCCGCAGGAGTTCGCGCTGACGGTGCGCCGCAACTTCTGATAACAGTTCGTGCCGGGGCACCGCCACTCAGCGCCCCGGCACGCAGCATACCAAAGGATGCGCGAACAAAGGGGAGAATGAAGCTTGCGACAGGCGGGACTCAAAATACTGCGACTACCGTTCTGGGCCATGGCGCTGGCCTCGTGCCAACCTATGTCCGAGCGCCCCGCCACCACTTCCGAAGTCGCTGCGGTCGATGGCGCGGCCATGCGCAACGTCAACGCCCCTGCCAACCTTGGCAACTGGATGAGCTACGGGCGCGACTGGGGCGAGCAGCGCTATTCCCCGCTCACACAGATCAATGAAGGCAATGTGAGCCAGCTTGGCCTCGCCTGGTTCGACGATCTTGAAACCATGCGCGGCGTGCAGGCGACCCCGCTGGCAATCGATGGCGTGCTCTACAACGCCAATGTCTACAACGTCGTCACCGCCTATGACGGGGCGACCGGCCAGAAGCTCTGGACCTATGATCCCGAGGTCGGCGCGGAATGGGCGCGGCTTGCCTGCTGCGGACCGACCTCGCGCGGGATCGCGGCGTGGGAAGGCAAGATCATCATCGCCGCGCTCGATGGCCGGCTGAACGCAGTCGATGCCAAGACCGGCGAGGAATTGTGGACCACCCAGACCTTCGACCGTTCCGAAGCCTATTCGATCACCGGCGCCCCGCGCGTGTTCGACGGCAAGGTGGTGATCGGCAACGGCGGCGCGGACTATGGCACGCGCGGCTTCGTTGCCGCCTACGATGTGAACACCGGCGAACGGCTGTGGAAGTTCTATATCGTTCCCGGCAACCCCGCCAATGGGCCGGATGGCGAAGCCTCCGACAGTGCGATGGAGATCGCCCGCCCCACCTGGTTCGGCGAGTTCTGGGAGATCGGCGGCGGCGGCGCGGCGTGGGATTCGATGATCTACGATCCAGCGCTTAATCTCGTCTACATCGGCACCGGCAACGGCAGCCCGCATATGTGGCACTTCCGCAGCGAGGGCCAGGGCGACAACCTGTTCCTATGCTCGATCGTGGCGGTCGATGCCGATACGGGCGAGTACAAGTGGCACTACCAGATGGTGCCCGAGGAGGACTGGGACTTCACCTGCACCCAGCCGATGATGACCGCCGACTTGCAGATTGGCGGGCGCACCCGGCAGGTGATCATGCAGGCACCCAAGAACGGCTTCTTCTACGTGCTCGACCGGGTCACCGGCGAACTGCTGAGCGCCGAGAGCTATGTCTCGGTCAACACGTGGGCGAGCCGGATCGACATGGCCACCGGCCGCCCCGTGCTGATGCCCGGCGCGCATAACGGCACCACCCCGCATATCATGAGCCCGAGCTGGCTCGCCGCGCACAGCTGGCACCCGATGGCCTACAGCCCGCAAACGGGGCTCGTCTATTTCCCGGCGCAGGAACAGGGCGCGATCTATGCCCGCGCCGAGGAAAAGCCCGAATGGGTGCACCATCGCAGCAATTCCGGGCAGGCCCGCGGAAACATGCCCGAACTACGCGCCCGTTTGCAGGAGCAGATCACCGCAGCGGAGAAAGGCTACCTCCTCGCCTGGAACCCGGTGACGCAGAGCGAGGCATGGCGCGTGCCTTATCGCGTGCCCGGCTCGGGCGGCGTGCTGGCGACGGCAGGCAACCTGCTGGTGCAGGGCACTATCGACAAGACGCTGGCGATCTATGCCGCCGATGATGGCCGCAAGCTGTGGGAGATGGCCATCGATCAGGTGCCCGTTGCCGGGGCCATCACCTATATGGCGGGCGGCGAGCAATATATCGCGATCAACGCCGGGTGGAGCGGCTCGCCGGTCTACAACCTCGGCCCGTTCAGCACGTCGAGTGCGAAGCTGCTGGTGTTCAAGCTCGGCGCTTCGGGCGTCACGCTGCCACCGCCTGCCCCTGCTGTCGCGCTGCCGCGCCCGCCGTGGCTGACCGCGACCGAGGCCGAAGTCGCGCGAGGCCGCGCGCTTTACGGCGAGAGCTGCAACCGCTGCCACGGCGAGAATGCCATTGGCGGCGTGAAAGATCTGCGCTGGATGACCGCCGACACGCGCGCAAAGTTCAACGATATCGTGCTGCGCGGAATCTATGCCGACCGGGGGATGCTCGGCTTCGACGACGTGCTGAGCGAACAGGATGCGAGCGACATCCACGCCTTCCTGATTGCGCGGGCGAACGAGGACTATGCCGATGCGGGGCATCCTTAGGAAACAGAACTAGATCCGCTCGCCCTGAGCTTGTCGAAGGGCTGTCCTTCTCTTCCTGCGTCGTGCTCGAACAAGGACAATCCTTCGACAAGCTCAGGATGAGCGGGGGTGGGATTGGAGACGAAAGACATGAAATTCACGCTGCTAGCCGCCATCGCCCTCACCCTGCCCATGGCCGCCCACGCACAGGCCCCCGGCGAAGAAAGCGCCCTGCGCACCGTCGAGTGCGACTACGCCTGCCTCACCGGCACCATGCAGCAGTTCATGGACGCGCTCGCAGCGGGTGACGCCTCGGCCCTCCCCGTCAGCGGCGACCTGCTTTACACCGAGAACAACGTGCCGCTCGCGCTTGGCGAAGGAAGCTGGCGCACCACCCATGAGGTCGACGACAACGGCCTGCTCGTCGCCGACGAGAGCACCGGACATGCAGCCTGGTTCGGTTCGATCCGCGAGAACGGCTTTGCCAGCTTCTATGCCGTGCGCATTCACGTGCGCGATGGCCTGATCGACGAGGCCGAGGCGGTCATCCATCGCAAGTCGGGCCTGCCCGCCCCCTATGGCGACTGGCAGGGCATGGAGCACTTCGCCGAATTCGCCGACATCCTGCCCGAAGCCGAGCGCCGCCCGCGCGAGCGGATGCTCGCCATCGCCGACGCCTATTTCGACACGGTCGAACTGAACGACGGGCAGGTCTTCGCGCCGTTCAGCGAGGACTGCGCGCGGCTCGAAAACGGGATCCTCACCACCGCCCCGATCCCCGGCCAGCAGCAAAGCGCTGCAGCCATCGCCTCGGGCTGCCGCGAACAGTTCGAACTGGGGATCTACCGCATCAACAAGCGCATCCGCCGCCACCTGCCACTGGTCGACGTACAGCGCGGTGTGGTCGTCGGCGCCGGCTTCTTCGACCACGCCAACGAGTTCGATCGCTACCTGCTCACCAACGGCAGCGAGATGAAGACTGCGCTCAAGTGGCCGAACTCGATCACGCTGCTCGAAGCCTTCCGCATTCGCAACGGCGAAATCCAGCGGATCGAGGCGACCTTCACCTATGTGCCCTATTTCATGCACAACCCGTTCTGGGGCGATGAGGCGGACTTCCCGCTCTACGCCCCCCGCCCCGCCGAATGCGACAGCGAGTGCCTCACGGCCAATGCCTCGGCGCTCGTCTCGGCCATGGCAGGCAACCGCTGGCAGGGCCTCAACTGGAGCGACAACCCGGTCGGCTATGCCGAAAACTCGGTCGGCATCAGGATCGGCGAAAGTATCTGGCGCACAATCACTGCGGTCGACAGCACGCCGCTGATCGTCGCCGACGACCAGACCGGCAAGGCCGTGTGGATCGGACGGATCGAGGAACATGGCCAGCCCGCCTGGGCCGCGATCACCATGATGAGCGACGGCGATACCATCGGCGGCGCCGACGTGCTCGTGCGGCGCAAGGAATATGGCGCACCCTATGCAGAGCCAGTTGGTGCGCCACGCTTCGCTACGCTACCAGCAGGCCAACGCACCCCCCGCGCCGACATGGCGGCAGACATGCATGCTTTCTTCGGCGCGCTGGAGGAAGCGGACGCCGCGCCAGACATCTTCGCCGACGACTGCCGCTGGCTAGTCAACGGGCAGGATGTGGGCACTTGCCCTACGCCGTTCGGAACCCCCGCCCTTGCCGGGATCGAGCGCGTTCGTGACGTCGAACTTCTCGCGATGGACGAAGCGCGCGGCCTTGCTGTCTATCGCCAATTCGAGGATCGGCCCGCCACCGATGGCAGCGGCTATCCACTCACCTATCAGGTGATCGAGCTGGCACGTTTCGAAGGCGGACAGATCACCCGGATCGAGGCCTTCACCAGCGAACTGCCCTATGGGATGCGCCCGATCCAGCATCGATAGCGCCAAGCGAAATCACATTTTCGCCACGTTTCGCCGCAGGATTGTCACAAGCCATCGTGAGAATCGCTGGAATCTTTCTGAATGTTCATCCAGGCGTCAGGTGCGGGGGAACAGTCCCCTCATCGTCCCGTTTACCTCTTGCTTACCACGAGCGAGATTGTCTTAAATGATGACAAAATAGTTATATAATTAGCCATTAGACCTGTGACTTTCTGGCTTATTTCGTCCGTGGCGACATGGATAGGATGGATTTAAGGAGTATTATGATGAGGATGACTTCACGAACTGCCGGCATTCTTCTTGCCACTGCCATGGTTGCCGCCCCTCTGGGCGCTGCCGCATCGGCTCAGGAACTGCCTGCTTCCACGCAAGAGCAGCCGACCGCTGCTGCCGACACAGAAATCAACGTTTACGGCCAGATCCCAAGCGATCTTTCCGGCCTCGAAGCCGGCCCGGAAATCGAGGGCATTCTCGCCGCCCGCACGGCGAACCGTCTGATCGTCAATGCCAATGACAGCACCGAAGCCGAAGTGTCGCTGAGCGAAGCGACCCGCGTTACCGGCACTGGCGGTTTTCTGGGTCTCGGACGGACCGAACTGGCCAGCTCAGACCTGCTTCCCGGCCTCCCTCTCACCATCGAGACGGTGAACTATGCCGGCGGTCTTATTGCCAGCCGCATCAAGTACAAGACCTCGGACTACGAGACCGCCGAGATGATCCGCGGCGGGACCGATCGCCGGTTCGCGATGAACGAAGAAGCTATCGGCAACAACGAGGAAGCAATCGAAGGCCTGCGCGGCCGGGTCGCCAACATCGACCAGTACAACGTTCGTCACGTCGCCAACGTCTATTTCGACAGCGGCAAGTGGCGCCTGACCCCCTCGGCCCAGAACGAGCTTTGCGCCACCGCGACGCAGGCCGAGCAGATCGACAACGCGCTGCTGCTGGTGGTCGGCTACACCGATACCGACGGCAGCCAGGAATATAACCAGACCCTGAGCGAGCGTCGCGCTGGCGGCGTGGTGAACTACCTGCAGCAGGCCTGCGGCTGGGCGCCGTACCGGATGCTGACCCCCACCGGCATGGCCGAAGCCGACCCGGCTGCGGACAACACCACCCCGACCGGCAAGGCGCAGAACCGCCGTGTTGCGGTGAACGTCCTGGTCAGCAAGGCCGTCGATGACGGTCAGGAAGTGGCTTACCGCTAATCTTCCCCCCATTCCCGCCTAGCCCCCTCACAGGGCGGGAGTAATGGAAGGCCCGGCAAGTTTGCCGGGCCTTTCTATTTGTATTTCAAGCATTTATCGCATCGTCAGGAAACGTCAGGCGGCCCTTGAGCTGGGCCGGCATATTATCGCCCCAGCCAAACTCGGGGGATAGAATATGCACAGCAGACTTAAGATCGCGAGCCTTGCCGCCGCCGCTACCATTGTCATGGCCGGAGCCACACCGGCCCTGGCCGACGAGCCGGTCGAACTGGTCACGTGCGAGGCAAGTCTTGGTACAATCGCGCTGATCGACAGCCCTAACGCGGGCTGGTCGCAGTGGGACCTCGGCTCGCCGCGCCAATTGCTCACCCGCCTCGCCACCGAAAGCGGCTGTTTCACGCCACACAATGGCGGAGCCGACCCTGCCCGATTCCTCGTCACGGCTGTAGCCGGAACGCAGGAGGAGGTCGATCAGGGTGTCGAGTTTGCTCGTTCGGCCGCGACCGAAGCGCTCGTCCGCTCGGGCGCGGCTACCGGACTGCTCAGCTCGGTGCCGTTCGGCGGCGCGGCGCTGGGAATGCTCGGCGGCCTTGGTGGACGCCGCACAACTGTCGCCGCCGGGCTAACCGTGGTCAACCCCGCCAGCGGCCAGCCGCTTGCGGCAGGAACCGGGACCGTGCGCTCGACCTCGCTCAGCTTTCGCGGGTCACGCGGCGCCTTCGCGCGGGGCCTCGCCGAGACCAGCGGCTATGCCGATAGCTCCGAAGGCCGCAAGCTGACCGAAGCCTTCGTGATCGCCTTCAACAGCCTGGTCGCCCAGCGCGCCGCGCTCACCGCAGCGCCTGCCGCCAGTGCAACGCCGGAAGAGGCTCCGGCAGCGGCGACCGCGAACGTGGCTGTCGACACCGCCCTGCGCGCCTCGGCCTCAGCCGCCGCAGCCGAAGTGCGCTCTCTGCGCGCCGGAACCGCGCTTACCCCGACAGGTCAGCGCGACGGCCTGTGGATCGAGGCCGAAGACAACTATGGCACGCGCGGGTGGGTTTCCGTGGAGGATCTCCAGTAGGAAAACTCACGGGAGCGCCGCGACGCTCGCAGCGTAGGCATCTGCCGCCGCATCCATCTCGGCTACCGGATTTTCCGGACCCGAGTTGCGGCTGTCGATGAACTCGTTCAGAACGTTGCGGCGCTGAATCAGCCAGCGGCCTTCGATCCTGCGGTACTCATCCTCGTAAAGGCCATAGGTGCCCATTTTCATGGAATCGCCCGGCCCGTCGTTGGCCATTTCGACCCAGAGGATGCGCCCCCAGGCGCGGTCGCCCTCGACCCTGATCGCATTTTGCAACATGACATGGCGCAGCTTGGCCGGCTCGCCGTCCTCGGTGTGGTAGAAGCGTCCGATGCCGGCGGCAAAGTCGATCACCGTTTCGCGAATCGCCTCGCGGCCTTTGGAAACGCCGGCGGCGAATTCCAGTTCACCATCTTCGGCGAAAGTGGCCACGTAGGCGTCCCAGTCATGGTAATCGATGGCGAACAGATAGCGCGCCGTCAGGTCTTCGATTTCCGCCCGATCGGCGGCGTAGTTGGAGCTGTAGGTCGGCTGATCCTGCGCGGCCGCGGGGGCAGCCACGGTTGCCAGCGCCAGCACGGTGCTGGCGAGCAAGGTCTTCAGGGACATAGATATTTCTCCGATTGAGGGCTTTCGCAGCGCGTCAGGCTGCGCCGGGAATGTCGCTGGCATCGGCCCAGAAGCCATGCACCTGCCCCACGCACTCGTATGGCATGCGCACCCGCGCGCGTGGGCCCCCCGAGGTATCTGCGAGGTCGAACAGGATCAAGTCGGACCGACCGCCTTCGGCCATGCTCGATCCGAGCCCGATCAGATAGCCGTCGCCTTCGGACGCATCCTTGCGACGAGGGACAAAGCACATTTCCGACAGGCGGTAGCCGGGCACCGAGAGCACCTTGCTGGTCTTGGTGGCATGGTCGATCACCGCCCAGCCGCTCTCGGGTCCAACTACATTCAGAAAGCCGTATCGATAGGGCAGCGTGTGGTAGCGATCGTCCTGCCGGGCCAGCATTCCCGAAACCTCGGGGAAGATCGTCGTAGCTTCGTATTGATCATTCCCGCGATCCGCCATGTCGACGGTGAAACGCCGCAGATACCCCTGCGCCTTCACCGGGTCGAACGGTTCGTGCAGCGAGGGGAAGAAGGGAAACTGGTTGCCCTCGCCCCCGTCCATATCGACGATGATCTTGGTACCATCGTTCCAGCCGCCCATCACGTGGGTGCAGAAGTAATTGGGGCCTGTGAACCACTTGATATCGGAGCCATCGCCGCCCCGGCGCAGGACACCGAAATAGCACGGCGCCGTGCTGTCATACGAGAAATGCACCCCGCCTTCCCTGATGCGATTCTCGTCGGCAATCATGTTCACGAGATAGAGCACGATGTAATCCTGCGTGGCGCAGAAGTCGTGCATCATGCCCGCATAAGGGGCCTCGACCGTCACCGACCAGGTGATGTTCCCGCGCTTGTCGGCAGTGAAGACGTTGACGTCCTTCGAGAGGAAGCCGGTCGCCTCGTAGCCGAAGCCGATATATTCGCCCGTCAACGGATCGATCTTCGGGTGCGCGGTGTGGGTCTGGCTTTCGAGCTTTCCGCCGAAGGTATATTCTGGGTCGAGCGTTTCGAGCGTCAGCGGTTCCATATAGACCGGCGGGCTGTCCTCCTTGAACACCAGCAGCTTGCCATGGTGGAGGAACAGCTGGGTGTTGGCCGTGCCGCGGTTCAGCCCCTGGACGCTGGGATCGTCGGTGGTGGGGTTGCGGTACATTCCGAATAGCGACTGGCGCGCCTCGGCCTGCGCCTTGTAACGCGCGTTTTTCGCATAGCGGGTTCGATAGTCGACATGACCTCCCTTGATGCGGAACATCGAGACGTGCCCCTCGCCATCGAAGGGAATGTCGAACTTGTGCTCTTCGGGCTTGGGATACTGCGGATCGGGGCCGACGCGGTAGAACACGCCGTCGAGGTCGGTCGGC
This sequence comes from Aurantiacibacter flavus, assembly GCF_039710615.1. Lineage (NCBI taxonomy): Bacteria > Pseudomonadati > Pseudomonadota > Alphaproteobacteria > Sphingomonadales > Erythrobacteraceae > Aurantiacibacter > Aurantiacibacter flavus. The sequence continues at coordinate 151,911 of NZ_JBDLBR010000001.1, read as the reverse complement.
CAGTCTCCCTCCACCTCGCAATCGCGCAGGTCCATCTCGGTGCGGTTGACCGCGCCTGCCGCTGCGCCGCCGCCGCCAAAGGTGCCGCGTTCGTCGGGAAAGTCTACCTGCGGCGCGGCCCTTCCGGTGCCTTGCGCGGAAGTAGCGCTCGCCCCCAGCCCCGTTAAGGCAGCGCCGGTGCCAAGCACGCCAGCGCCCAGAAAATCGCGCCGACCAAGTCCTGCCTGCCGAGACGCGCCCGTGTTATCCTTAGTCATCTTGTCCCTCTCTCCCTAACGATCGTTACGACACACAACGATTGCGCCAATGTCAATGCGCCAGCGTGTCACAAAGTGCGCCGGCCGCAGCGAGAGCTCCGCTCGCTCCAGCCGATTGAGCCCCCTCGCCGCCCGTGATAACGGGCGCGCACCATGCCTGAAACCGACCTGCCGATCTGCGTTGCCGCGCTTTACAATTTTACCCGCTTCGCGGATCACACGGCGCTGCGCGATCCGCTGCTGGCACTGTGCGAGGCGCGGGGGATCAAGGGCACGCTGCTGCTCGCGGCCGAGGGGATCAACGGCACCATCGCTGGCAGCGATGAGGGTATTGCCGAGGTGCTCGCCCATATCCGAGCGCTGCCCGACTGCGCCGAGACCGACGTCAAGCTGTCGCGCGCGCCAAAAATGCCGTTCTTCCGGATGAAGGTGCGATTGAAGCGCGAGATCGTCACCATGGGCGAGCCCGACATCGATCCGCTCGAAAAGGTCGGCCACTATGTCGAGCCGGAGGAGTGGAATGCCCTCATCAGCGATCCGGAAACCGTGGTGATCGACACCCGCAACGACTACGAGGTCGCCATCGGCACCTTTGCCGGGGCCATCGACCCCGAAACCGCCTCGTTCACCGAGTTTCCCGACTGGTGGCGCACCCGGCAGGCGCAATTGCTTTCGGGCGGGAAGAAGCGCGTGGCGATGTTCTGCACCGGCGGCATTCGCTGCGAGAAGTCGACCGCTTTCCTGAAGTCCGAAGGGATCGACGAGGTCTATCACCTCAAGGGCGGCATCCTCAAATATCTCGAACAGGTGCCCGAGGCCGAAAGTCTGTGGCAGGGCGAATGCTTCGTGTTCGACCAGCGGGTGAGCCTGCGCCATGGGCTCGAACAGGGCACCTATGCGCTGTGCCACTCGTGCCGCCTGCCGCTGGGCGAGGAGGAGTTGGCCTCACCGCTCTATGAGGCCGGGGTGAGCTGCCCGCACTGCCACGCCAGCCGCACCGAGGAACAGCGCGCGGGGCTGCGCGAGCGGCACCGGCAGGAGAAGCTCGCCGCCGCACGGGGCAAGGCGCATATCGGGGCGCAGCGTGACCCCTGAGGCGCTGCCCACCCTCTACAGCTTTCGCCGCTGCCCCTACGCCATGCGAGCAAGGCTTGCGCTGCTGGTGAGCGGCACGACCTGCGTGCTGCGCGAAGTCAAGCTCTCGGACAAGCCCGATGCGCTGCGCGAGGTCTCGCCCAAGGCGACGGTTCCGGTGGTCGTCACGGCGGATGGCAAGGTAATCGACGAGAGCCTCGATATCATGCGCTGGGCGCTGGGGCGCTCGGACCCCTTGGGCTGGCTGGCGAGCGCAGACGACCCGCTGATCGCCGCCAACGACGGCCCGTTCAAGCACGCGCTCGACCGTTACAAATACCCCAACCGCCACGACAGCGACCCGGAGGAACATCGCGCGGAAGGCCTGACGCTGCTGCAAGCGCTGGAGGACCGGCTCACGCGACAACCGCAGCTTGGCGGCGAGACGATGGGCATGGTCGACGCCGCCACATTTCCATTCGTGCGCCAGTTCGCACACACCGACCGCGACTGGTTCTCCGCGCAGGATCTACCGCAGGTCCAGAGCTGGCTTGCTGGGCATCTACACAGCGATCTGTTCACCCGCGCCATGGTGAAGCACGAACCATGGGCGCAAGGCGATCCGGTCACGCTGTTTCCAGCGAGCTAGACCGCGTTATCCTGCGCAATCACGTCCACTGCCGTCGCCATGTTCTGCGGGGCCGAACCGACAAAGGTGCCGTCGATCGGCGAGACATCGGCATAGTCGCGGCCCATCGCGATCAGGATATGTTCGCTTAGCGCCAAGCAGTCGTTGGTCGGATCGAACCCGAGCCAGCCCAGCTCCGCCCCACACCATACCTTGACCCAGGCGTGCATGGCATCGGCGCCAACCAACCGCTCCTGCCCCTCTGGCGGCACAGTGCGCAGGTAGCCGCTGACATAGGCCGCAGGGATGCCCTGACTGCGCAGCGCCACGATCATCACATGGGCAAAGTCCTGGCACACTCCCTCGCGCCGATCGAAGGCTTCGGCGGGCGGGGTCGCGCTGGAGGTCGTTCCGGGACGATAGGCGAAGTCATGGTGGATCGCCCCCATCACTGAGCTCGCCGCCGCCACGATGGGCTGGTCTGACGAAAGAAGTTCGCCAGCCCAATCACCGATGGCCGAGTTGGCATCGGCAATGCGCGAAGCGAACAGGTAAGGTGCGGGCGAGAGAACCGAAAGATCGCGCCGGTCAAGCGCCTCCTGCCGCACCTGCCGGAGCATGGGGCCCTCGCCCACAGACGAACGCGCGGCAACGTCCACCGTGAAGCGGCTCTCGATAGCCAGTTCGGAAAGCTTGCCCGAAAAGGCGATCACACTGCGGTTGATGCAATATGGTCCGACCTCGTCGCGCCATTCGTCGGGCTGGGGGCTGAACTCCAGCTTCTGCGCGATGAGCGACTGCCCCGGCCAGCCATAGGGCCGCAGACGGATATTGAAACGCGCCTGCGCAACCGGAACCTCGTAACGGATGGTAGTGCGGTGGTGCACCTCGTAGATCATCCGAGCAGGCTCGCGGTGATCTTGGCTTGTGGGCCGTGATCCTGCAGGAAGTAGCGGTTGCCGATGGCATCCGACAGCGCGAAAAGGTCGCGCAGCAGGCCCTGCACAATGGCTCGGTCTATGCTACCGGCGGCCAGCCCTTCGAGCCGCGCGTTGATACTGCGGGCTATGCGCAGGGGCTGTTCGATCATGCCATCTTCACGCAAGCTAGGCAGGGCGCTGAGGCGGTCGATCAGGCGATGCATCTGATGCGCCATCGAGCGCGGCTGGGAGGGATCGAGCAGCACCATATCAAGCACCGGCGCACGCGCGGGCAGCACCAGATAGCGGCTGCGGTAGACGTTCTGCCCGTCGACCAGATCGACCAGCGCCGACAAGTCTTCGTGGCTGGCGCCATCGAGCGCCAGTGCGCCCGCCGCCTGCGCCATGATCGACGAGCGTTCGAGACTGCGTCCGATGTCGAGGAACTGCACCGCCGCTCCGCGCACCAGCGTATCCGACATCAGGCCGGTAAGCGCCGAGAGCCGCTCCACCAAACGGTCGCAAACACCGGAAATCGCTTCGATATCGCCCTCGGGCACAGCGGGCATCGGGCGCTGGATAATGCGCCAGGCATCGCGGCTGAGCCGGTCGCGCAGCAGCAAAGCAAGCTGACGCACAGCCTCCAGCGAACAGTGCGCCGAGCCGCGCATGTCCGCCGAAGCAAGCGCCGCGCCTGCCAGCCGCGAAGGTTGCCAGCTACGGCTCTCAAGCGGGACCGCACCGAGATCGCGCAAGAGGTTTGCCAGCCGGGTGATGGCAGAGGCCGCGTCCACTCCGCCCCCGGCAATGGCGATCTGCTCGACCAGGTTACGCACGATCCGGCTCACCTGATGCGCGCGCTCGCAATAGCGCCCGAGCCAGAACAGGTTGTCCGCCGCCTGGCTTGGCAGAAGCCCCTGATCGCGGCGCAGCGACGGCGCAGCCATGCCGGGGGTGGTCGTGACCTCGTGCCGCGTGGCCGGATCGACCACACACAGGTCGGTGGCGATGTCGCCCAACCCCATCAGCGAGCTGCGCTGATGGTCGGCTTGCGACATGCGGGCAAAGCCGCCGGGGAGAACGGTCCAGTTGCCGTTACCGTCGCGGGCGAGGAAGGCGCGGATAGTAAAGGCGCGCGGCTCGATCCGGGCGTCGATCAGTGCCGGGGCCGTGGAGTAGCGGACGACCTCCTGTGCCGAAAAATCAAGCGGCCGGGCCGCAATCGCGCGCAGCACCGCCGCGCGATCGTCGGGCGAAAGACTACCACCGGCGCGAGGCTGCCCCTCGGGAAGGCCAGGCAGCGGCTTGCGGAAAGCAGGTGCGATCATCAACTCGTCGAAATGGTCGAGCACATGTCGCCGCTCCTGCTCGCCGCCGAGCCACCAGGTCGCGGCATTGGGCAAGGCCAGCGGCTCGCCGAGCAACACCTGCGCCAATTGCGGCAGGAAGGCAGGCATCGCGCGGCTCTCCACCACGCCCACACCCGGCCAGTTGGCCAGGACCAAGCCATCGGCTGCGGCATCGACAAGACCAGGCACACCGATCTGCGAGCGGGCATCGAAGTTGAGCGGGTCGATGTCGCGTGTGGTGATCCAGCGCCAGAGCCCGTCCACCCGCTTGAGCCCAGCAATGGTGCGCACGAACACCTTTTCATCGCGCACGGTAAGGTCGCGCCCCTCGACCAGCGAAAAGCCCAGATGCCGCGCCAGCAGCGCCTGCTCCGGATAAAACTGGTTGAACCGCCCCGGCGTGAGTAAGGCGATGCGCGGATCGGAGCGATAGCAGCTCGCCGCCAACCCCTGCCGCAGCGCCTCGAAAAACGCGGTCTGGCGGCGGGTGCCAAGCGAGGCGAGCAGGCCTCCCGTGGCCCGCGCGATGGCGAGCCGGTTTTCGAGCGCATAGCCGATCCCGTGCGGCAAACGCACACGGTCGGCCAGCACGCGCCATTCACCCTGCGGCCCACGCGCCAGATCGACGCCCAACACGTGCAGATAGTGCCCGCCCGGTGGCCGCACGCCCACTGTGCGGCGGGCGAAGTGATCGCTGCCCGAGATCACCGCGGCGGGCAGATGACCGTCGGCGACCAGCCGCTGCGGGCCGTAGATATCGGCGAGCACCTCCTCTAGCAGGGCGGCACGCTGGATCAGGCCGCGCTCGATCCCCGCCCATTCGCCTGCACCAATAAAGATCGGCAGGGGGTTGAGCGGCCAGGGCCGTTCGCCCTCGTCGCCAGCCACGCGGAACGCCAGCCCGAGGTCGCCCACGTGGCGGTCGAGATAGGGTTGCAGGCTCGCCAGCTTGCCCCCGCCCTGCCGCGACAGACCTGCGACGAACTGCTTCCAACACTCCGCCAATTCCGGCCCGGCGGAGGAAAACACATCCGCCGATTGATCGCCTGCCCGATAGTAAGCCAATGGATCGCTTTCGGGATCGGGGCCGAACAGTTCGGCGGATTGGCCGCTCCCCGCCATTACCGGGCAGGCCTGCGCAGATCGAGCGTGAGCGGAAACTCGCCGTGGTTCTCCGAACGCGGCGCATCCATCTGGCCCGGCGTGTGGCCGTGCTCCTGAAACCTCGCCCGGCGCCGCGCTTCGGCCTCGAAGTCGTTGATCGGCAGGTCGTCGTAGTTGCGCCCACCCGGATGGGCGACATGGTAGATGCAACCGCCCAGCGAACGGCCGTTCCACGTGTCGTAGACATCGAAGGTCAGCGGAGCGTCGGCTTCCAGCAGCGGGTGCAGGCATGTCGCCGGAGCCCAGGCCTTGTAGCGCACGCCCGCCACCGCCTCGCCCGGCGTGCCGGTGGCCTGCATGGGCACGCGCCGCCCGTTGCAGGCGATCACGTGGCGACCCGGCGTGAGCCCGCGCGCCTTGACCTGCAGCCGCTCGGTCGAGCTGTCGACATAGCGCACCGTGCCGCCAATCGCGCCGGTCTCGCCGAGCACGTTCCAAGGTTCGAGCGCATGGCTGATCTCCAGCTCCACCCCGCCTGCATGGACCGTGCCGTGGACCGGAAAGCGAAACTGGTTCTGCGCCTCGAACCAGTCGGGATCGAAGTCGTAACCTGCCTGCCTGAGGTCATCGAGTACGCCGAGAAAATCCTGCCAGCAGTAGTGCGGGAGCAGGAACTTGTCGTGCAGGCTCGTGCCCCAGCGCACGAGGTCACCCTCCTGCGGCTCGCGCCAGAACCACGCGGTGAGCGCGCGCAGCAGCAGTTGCGCGGCAACGCTCATCTTCGCATCCGGCGGCATCTCGAACCCGCGGAATTCGACGAGGCCGAGCCTGCCGGTCGGGCCATCGGGCGAATAGAGCTTATCGATGCAGATCTCGGTGCGGTGGGTGTTGCCCGTCACATCGACCAGCATGTTGCGGAACAGCAGGTCCACCACCCAGGGGAATTTTGGCGGCACGCCCGGAGGGGGCACCTGCGCCAGCGCGATCTCCAGCTCATAAAGGCTGTCATGCCGCGCCTCGTCGATGCGCGGGGCCTGGCTGGTGGGGCCGATAAACAGCCCTGAAAATAGGTACGAAAGCGAAGGGTGTCGCTGCCAATACAGCACAAAGCTCTTGAGCAGATCGGGCCGCCGGATAAAGGCGCTGTCGGTAAAGCTCGCCCCGCCCAGCACCATATGGTTGCCGCCGCCGGTGCCGACCGAGCGGCCATCGACCATGAACTTGTCGGCCGTCAGCTTGCATTCGCGCGCCGCGTCATAAAGCCGGGTGGTGACATCGACCAGTTCCTCGAAACTGGCGGTGGGGTGGACATTCACCTCGATCACGCCGGGATCGGGCGTGACTTTCAAGACGCTGATGCGCGGATCGGGCGGCGGGGGATAGCCTTCGATCCGCACCGGCAAACCCATTTTCTCGGCGGTCGCCTCGATCTCGGCGACCATTTCGAGAAAGTCCTCCATCGCCTCCAGCGGCGGGATGAACACCGAGAGGTAGCTGCCACGCGGCTCCACCGTCAGCGCGGTGCGGACCGCGCCTTCGACGATCTCCTGCTCGACTACCTCCTGCCGCGCATTGCCCGAGGCCTGCTCGACGCGCTCATGGCGTTGCTCGGCCTCGCGCTGATCGGCACCGCGCGCGGCGCGTTGTTCGCGGAAGTCGGCAAGCGGGGCCTGCGCATCGGTTTCGACGCGCGGGTGGATATAGGGATAGCCCGATTCCGGAACGTGCGGCAGCGATCCCAGCGGCAGGCGATAGCCAAGCGACGAATCCCCCGGCACCGCGAAAAGAGCCCCGCGCCGCAAGCGCCATTGTTCGCTCTTCCAGCGGCCCGGCTCCTTTTCTTGCTTGGCCTGCCAGCGCTGGATCGGGAGCACATACCCGATCGGCTTGGTCAGCCCGCGGCTGAAGGTCTGGACGATGCGCTGGCGTTCTTCCGGATCCTCGATCTTCGGGTCGAGCGCGGTCACATTGACGGGCAGGTCACCCTCGCGCTCGATCCACTTCTCCGGGTCTTCATAGACCGGGTGGACATAGCCCTCGCCGACGCCGAAATTCTCGGCGGTCGCATTGAGGAACTGCTCGGCCTGCTCAGGGCCGACCGCATCTTGCCTGCCCTCCTCGGGATCGCGCGCGATCAGCGCAGGGTTGTTCCACAGCGGCACCCCGTCCTTGCGCCAATAGAGAGAATAGCCCCACCGGGGCAGGCTCTCGCCCGGATACCACTTGCCCTGCCCGTGATGCAGCAAAGCGCCGGGCGCAAAGGCCGCGCCGAGTTTGCGAATGAGCTTGTCGGCATAACCCGCCTTGGTCGGGCCGACCGCCTCGCCGTTCCATTCGGGCGCCTCGCCGCCGTCTTCGGCCACGAAGGTCGGCTCGCCGCCCTGGGTCAGGCGCACGTCCTGCGCATTCAGGTCTTCGTCCACCTTCGCGCCGAGGTCGAGCAGCGCGGTCCAGCGGTCGTCGGTGAAGGGCTTGGTGATCCGCACCGCCTCGGCCACCCGGTCGACGCGCATACGAAAATCGAAATCGACCTCGGTCGGCTCGGCCAGCCCCTCGATCGGCGCGGCAGAGCGATAGTGCGGCGTGGCGCAGAGCGGAATGTGCCCCTCGCCCGCGAACATGCCCGAGGTCGCATCCATCGCCACCCAGCCCGCGCCGGGGATATAGGCTTCGGCCCAGGCGTGAAGGTCGACCACGTCCTGCGACACGCCCTTCGGCCCCTCGACCGGCTCGACATCGGCGACGAGCTGGATCGAATAGCCCGACACGAACCGCGCCGCGAACCCGAGCCGCCGCAGCAGCTGCACCAGCAGCCACGCGCTGTCACGGCACGAGCCGCTGCCCACTTCGAGCGTTTGCTCGGGCTCCTGCGTGCCCGCCTCCATGCGGATCACGTAGTTGACCCGCTGCTCGACCTGCTGGTTAAGCGAGACAAGGAAGTCGATCGTGCGGCCCTGATGGCCCTTGTTGGCGGCCACCATCTCCTCGAACAGAGGGCCTTGCGGCTCGCAATCGAAATAGGCGGCGAGGTCGGTTTTCAGCTTGTCGTCGTAGGCGAAGGGATAGTTCTCGGCGTATTCCTCGACGAAGAAATCGAACGGGTTTATCACGCTCATGTCGGCGATCAGGTCGACCTCGATGGAGAACTCGCTCACCGGATCGGGAAACACCACCCGCGCCTGCCAGTTGCCGTGCGGGTCCTGCTGCCAGTTGATGAAGTGGCCCTCGGGCTTGATCGTCAGCGCATAATTGGGAACCGAAGTCCGCGTATGCGGCGCGGGGCGCAGGCGTATCACCTGCGGTCCGAGCCGGATCGGCCGGGCGTAGCGGTAATGGGTGAGGTGATTGAGGGCTGCACGGATCATAGCTTTGATTAGACGCCGCTTGGTGTTGCAATGCAATATGATTGTCGGGATCTGGTGCCTTTGTGTGGCGGTGGAGCGGCAGGGCAACAAGGCCTGACGAAGCCTGACATTGTGCTTGCGAGCCATGCCTTTAGGCCGAAGCCGTGCTAAGGCTCGGCGCCATGCAGCTCTTGCGCCTCTCGCCCTGCTTGCTTGCCGCGCTGGCCGCCCTGACACCCGCTGCGGCGCGCGCGGACGAGGTGCACGGGCTGATCGTGGCCGTTTCCGAATTCACCGATCCGGCGCTCGCGCCCTATGCCCTCGCCGGAGCCCGCGCCGATGCGAACGCGATGCGCGCCGCTTTCGATGTCTTCGCGGGCGAGAAGGCGCAGGTGGTCGTCCTTGAAGGGACGAAGGCGACGCTGGCGCGGGTGCGCAGCGAACTGCGCCACCTCACCGAAAGCGCCATGCCCGGCCAGCGCATCGTGCTCTATTTCTCCGCCCACGGCAGCCGCATTCCCGACACCGGCCCGCGCGACGAGGACGACGGCGAGGACGAGGTACTGCTGATGGCCGATGCAGCCGAATGGCGCGATGGCGCACTCCCCGGCGCACTCATCGACGACGAACTCGCCGCCGCCGTGCGCGCCATGCGCGAGCGCGGCGCCGACGTGTTCCTCGCCATCGACAGCTGCGCCTCAGGCGGAGCCATGCGCGGGGCGGAGGCCATGGCGGTGCGCAATCTTTCGCCTGAGGTGCTCGGCGTGCCGTCGCGAGCCATGCGTTCGGCGCTGCGTCGCGATGCCGCATGGGTGGAGGACGACATGCCCGCAGGTAGCGGGCGGCTGGTGACGCTCGCCGCCGGGCCGACCGGCGATGCCGCCTGGGACACACCCGAGGGCGGCCTGTTCACGCGCAGCCTTGCCCGTGCCCTCGCGTCCTCGCCCGCCGACTTCGTCGAGCTGGTGCGCGAGCAGCGCCGCCAGCAGGCCAGCTCGGCCCTGCCCGGCCCTGCCAGTGAGGCAGGCGGCGCGATCGAGAGCGCGTTCTTCTTCGCGGGAAACCTGCCCGATCTCGTGGCCAGCGCGCGCGCCATGCCGCTGCCCGATTGGACGCTCGACCTCCATTCCGCTGCCGCACCCCTGTGCGATATGCAGGCGGCGAGCCCGCCTCGGCTACGCGATCCGACGCAGCGCCTGCACCTCGGCCATTGCGATGCAGTGATGCTCTCATTGGCCGCGCCCGAGCCGGGCTTTGTCGATGCATGGTACATCGACAGCGCGAGAGGACGCACCTTGCTCTCGCCCATCGGCGGGCTCTATCTCGACGGCCGCTCGCCCACTCATCTCGACTTCACCTTCGTCAGCCACGATCCGGCCAGCGGCGCGCCCTATCCGGCGGGGACCGACCGCCTGCTGCTGTTCTGGCGCAAGGGCAGAGCCGCCGCAGACCACGCGGCGATCATCGAGTTCGCCGTGCGTGACTAGTTCGACAGGATCATCACGTCGCTGGCAAGCGGCCCCGCATTGATCAGCGTGACATCGTGCCGCTCGCTGGCAGCCCGCCAGGTGCAGAGCGAATGGGTCGAGCGGGCACGCTGGTCACAGACGCGGGCATTGCCAGCACTCACCACCAGTCCGATCCGCGCATCGCCATCGCCAATCGCGGCGATACGCGCGGGCACCTGTGGCTGGGTGCTGATATCGAAACGCACGCTCTCATTGGCCGAAACCCGCCGCACGTAGCGCAAGGGACCACCGCCAAGGCTGCTGCGCAACACCCCGCGCGGGCGCATTGCCAGCACCCGTTCTGCCTCGCCCACCAGCGTGGGATTGTCGCCCGCCAGCGCGATGGCCTCGCGCGCCCAACCATGGGCGACCGGGTCACCCTCAATATCGGCCACCATCGCGCCATCTTCGATTTTTGCAGGGCGCGTGCCGCTCGTCAGCATCATCCGCGCAGCCACCAACATCGCGCGTGCATCGTGCGCACGACGTGCTTCGCTGGCCAGCCGCAGCGCCAGCTCGGCGCGCGCCTCTGAGCTGCCCGGTTCTGCAAGCATCTCGATCGGGGCTGAGCCGCTCGCTGCACAGCCGCCACTCGCCAAAGCCAGCCCGGTAGCAAGCATCGCCGTTGCCAGCGGAAACCTCGGTCTGCGCGCAATATCCATGGGCCTTTCATAACCTTGCGCCGCTTAACAAACCAGCCACACGGGCCTGAAGTATCCTGAAGAGCCTTCCCATTCGCCGCCAGTCACGGCAAAACCCGGCGATGACCAGCGACGATGCTCTCGACGAACGCCTGCGCAGCCTGTTTGCCGGGTGTTCGGCGCTCGTGCTCGAAGACGAGGCCGAACTGGCGGGCAGTCTCGCCTCAGCGCTCTCGCGCCACGGGTTTGCCGATATGGACGTGGTCTCCAGCGGCACCGCCGCGCTCACGCAGGCGCGCGAGAAGGCTTACGATGTCCTGATCCTCGACCGGCAGGTGCCCGGCCTCGACGGGGTCTCCGCGCTCGAACGCATCCGCGAAAGCGGCGGCCCCTCGGCCGATGCCCCCGCGCTGTTCCTCACCGCGCTCGGCACCGAGCGGCAGAAGGTCGAAGGCCTCGCAGCGGGCGGCGACGACTACATCGTGAAGCCCGTTTCCGATACCGAGCTGCTCGCGCGCGTTGCGGCGATGATCCGCCGACGCGCGCGCTGGGCCACGCCCGAACAGGCCGAGCGGATCGAGAACGGCCCGCTGCTGATCGATTCGCGCGCGATGTCGGCACAGTTATTCGGCCAGCCGCTTGACCTCACCCCGCGCGAGCAGGCAATCCTGCAGGTGCTGGGCGAGAGCACCGGGCTGCCCGTCACCCGCTCGATGCTGTGGAGCCGCTGCTGGTCGGACTACAACTTCATGCCCTCGAACGCGGCCAACACCATCGACGTGCACGTCTCGCGCCTGCGCAAGAAGCTGGAGGCGGCCAGCGGCGATCTGGACGAGGCGCTGCGGCCGCTGATCCTCTCGGTGCGCAGCCAGGGGCTGATGCTGCGCGACCTGAGCCAGCAAGGCTGAGCCACGACTGATGGAGCGCACGCTCTCCCGCAAGGTGCCCATACCGATCCTCGCCGCGCTGACCATGGCGCTGGCGACCACACTGGCGGTGGCACTGGTTACGCTGGTGCTGTGGCGGATCGACACCACTGCCCGCGAACTGCGCGCCGCCGAGAATGCCGAGCGCGAATATGCCGAGCTGGTAGAGAAGCTGCCCGGCCTTGGCGAGGACCGCGAGATGGCCGGCCTGGCACTCGCGGCACTGGGAGACCTCGGAGCCGTAGCCCGCGAGAACGGACAGGCGCGCTACATCGCCGTGAATCGGGCTGCGGCGCAGGAAGCAGGCTGGCCGAGCGATCTCGACCCACTTGCGCCGGGCTACGTGCGCTTCCGCAAGGGCGGCGAGGCCTATGCCGGTGTCGTCCGTGGCCTGGGCGACGACAGCGAGGTGCTGGTTGCCTACCGCGTCGCCTCGATCGGACCGCTGACACAGGCCTTCTGGCGTTGGGGCGCGGCCATCGTGGCGGTGATCGTAGCCATTACAGGGCTTGTGGCGTGGATCACCGGGGCCGCGATCAGCCGCCGGATCGCGCGGCTCAACGCCCTGTGCGAAAGGGTGGGCGAAGGCGAAGTCACGGCCCGACATCCGGTCACCACCAATGACGAGCTGGGTACGCTTGCCACCCATATGAACGCCATGCTCGATGAGCTGCAACGCCGCCTCGAAGCCCTGCGCGATACCGCCGACGGCCTCGCACACGACCTGCGCACACCGCTCGCGCGGGTTCAGGCACGGCTGTCGCGGCTGGAAGACCTGCTCGGCGATACGCGCTCCGCCGCCGAGGTGCGGCTCGCCAGCGAGGAACTGGCGCGCTTGATGGAGGCCTTCAACGCGCTGCTCGAACTGCGTGAGATTGAAACGCAAGGGGTGTTTTCGGTGCAGCCATTCGATGTCGCCAAAGCCATCGAAGACGCGATCGAACTGTACGAGGCCGTGGCCGAAGAAGAGCGCGATGTCCGCATCGTGCGCGAACTCGGCGAATGCCGGACAATGGGCAGTGCCTCACTGGTGGTGCGCGCGGTAGCCAACCTGCTCGACAACGCCCTCAAGGTCTCGCCCGAGGGCGCAACGATCCGGGTGACGCTGGCCTGCCGCGAGGATGCCGCCGTGATCCGCGTAGCCGATGAAGGCCCCGGGGTCGTAACGCTGAGCGACCAGCCTCAGCGCTCGACGTTGGGTGGGCACGGCATCGGCCTGCGCATCGTGCGCGCGGTCACCCGCCAGCACGGTGGGAGCTTCAGCCTCGCCAATGGCGAAAAGGGGGCACTGGCCGAGCTAGTCCTGCCGCGGCGCACCTATCGTCAGGTTTCGTAAGACGAATAAACGCAAGGCCTGACGCAAAGACCCTCCGGTTACGTACGATACCGGGGGTCATATTTTCATGCTCAAACCTATCCTGTTTTCCACGGCCTGCGCAGGCCTCGTCTGTGCGGCGGGGCCTGCGCTGGCGGAGGTCGACGATTCGGTCGCCGATGCCCTTGCGCTCCATCAGTCGGGTCGTTCGGAAGAGGCCTTCGCGTTGCTGTTGCCGTTGCAGGCGGAGCTTGCGGGAGATGCAGACTACGATCTCGCTCTGGGCATTGCTGCCGCCGACAGCGGCCATCCGGCCGAAGCGGTCATCGCGCTCCAGCGCGTGCTTGCGCTTCAGCCCGACAATGCGCAGGCCCGCGCCGAACTGGCCCGTGCCTATGCGCTGGCAGGCGATATCGACACCGCCCGCGCCGAGTTTGACACGGCGATGCAAGACCCTTCGCTGCCCGATCCGGTGCGGCAGCGGTTCGACCAGATCGTGCGCAACTACGATCGCCAGATCGCCGGCGGCGGTTCGAATGTGTCGGGATTCCTCGATCTGACCGCAGGCTTCGACAGCAACGTCAACGCTGCGACCGATCTCGATTCCATTGTCATCCCGCTGTTCGCGGGGTTCGGCCCCGGCAAGCTTGGTGCCAATGCACAAGCTACCGATGCTGCCTATCTGGAGGCTTTCGGCGGAATCTCGGCGGTGAGCGGGGTCTCGCGCCAGACTCGCCTGTTCGGCTCACTGCTCGCCAATATCCGCGAGAACCTCGAAGCCGGGTTCGACCAGACCGCCGCCACAGGCACCGCCGGGATCGCGCACACGCTGGCCAACCGCGATGTGGTCTCGCTGTCGGTGCAGGGGCAGCAGTTCTGGCTCGGCGGCGACAGCTTCCGCCAGGCCTTCGGGGTGATCGGGCAATATACTCACCGGCTCGAAGGCGGGCGGGCATTGTCCGTCTCGGGCGAGTTCTTCCGCCAGAACTTCGACAACGATCCTTTGCGCGATTCCAACCGCTATGGCGCGGGTGTCACCTATGCCGCGCGCAACTTCGTGCTCAGTGCAGCAGGTGGCCGCGAGGAGACCCGCCGATCAGCAGGCGACCACCTCTCCTACACCTATGGCCGCGCCAATCTCGCCTTCGAACTTCCGGCGGGTGAGCGGCTTGCCGTGGTCGGCGGGATCGGCGGTCAGATTCGCGGCTACGATGCCAACGATCCGCTGTTCCTCACCTCACGCGAGGACGAGCAGGTCGATGCCAACATCGGCCTCAAATTCCGGATGACGGGCAATGTCTATGCCCGCCCGCGCGTCACCTACACCCGCAACTGGTCGAACATCGCGCTCTATGACTACGAGCGCTTCACCGCGAGCTTCGGCATTCGTGTGGAATTCTAAGGGGATACTTGAACATGCGTAATGCACTTCTTTTGGGCGTAGCCACGCTCGCCGTCGCTTCGGCTCCCGCTCAGGCAGCCGACATCCTGTTTGCCAGCAGCGGGAACACCGCCAGCAGTCAGACCGTCGCCGAAGGCGGGGTCACGCAGATCCGCATGGACTCGGGCGCGGTGGTTTCGATTGTCGGACCGGCGGAATTCTCGCTTGAAGGTGAGACAATCACCTTGGCTAATGGCGGTGTGACCGTGGCTGGGCCCGGTGCCTCCGGGGTGGTGCTGCGCTTACCGGGCGGAGCCGAGGCCACCGTGACCGGATCGGGCTCGCTGGCGGTGAGAAACGGACAGCTGTCCGGCAACGTAATGGGCGGCACGATGCAGGTCAGGACCGGCGCGGCCACGCGCACCTACCGCCCGGGCCAGAACTGGGCAGCGACTGTAGGCGGGAGTAGTTCGCGCGTGGTCGCCAATGCCGCCCAGCCCAGCCCCAACGGCAGCGCCCGCGGATCACCCTTCGCCACCACCCGCCAGACCATCGCGCAGGCCGCCATGAACGGCCTTGCGGTTACGCTTGGCGAAGGCCTCGCCGGTGTTGGCGCATCGGGCGACGTGGTCGCGGCGGCACGCGGTGTCGAGGCCTATCTTGCCAACCCTGCGCTGGTGCGCCTGCCAAGCGGCGATGTCGACCGGCTGCTCGCCTATTCCGACCGGCTTGCCGCTGCCCTTGGCGGCGGCTCAAGCTTCGAGGGGGCCAGCCCCGCGCTGGTCAATGCCTACCTCCAGTATCTCGCCAACAATGGCCAGATCGGCGAATTCCAAAGCGCCTATGCCAGCCTCGTTACCCAATATCTGACCTTGCTCGCCAACGGCGGCTTGGCCAGCGACTTTGCCGGCGCGGACCTATCGCAGCTCAACAGCTATATCGACTACCTCCAGCTTACCGGGCAGCTCGGCCGGATCGGCGCGGCGCAGCAGACCCTGCTCTCGGCCTATCTCAGCTATTTGCGCGGTGGAGGCCTTCCCGACGCGTTCGTCGTGCCGGCAAACATTCTCGGCGAAGATGCCATTGCCGCTTATGTCGCTGCGGTCGAGGCCTATGTTGCCTTTCTCCAGAGTGGCGGCGTGCCCAGCGAATATGCAGGACTGTCGGCTAAGGTGTTTCAGGCCTATCTCGAAGCCCTGTCGTCGGCGGGGCTGTTCGACACGCTGCTGGCGGGACAGGCCGACTTCCTCAACGCCTACCTCGCCTTCCTGCAGAACGGCGGCAACATCGACGACTTCGACCAACTGCCGCAGACATTCACCTTCCCCGTTCCTGAGGGCCAACTGGCGAGCAACCAGTTCATGGCCCTGCGCGGCAGCAAGGGCGAGCTCGCCCCGTACAACGGGCAGATCGACCGCAGCCGGTCGGACGTCATCTATGACGATACCACCGGTTCCCCCCTCTACTTCAAGTATGGCACCACCCGCGCTGCCATCGGTGAGGCAGAACTGATCGAGGCCGGGCGCATCAGCGCTGGCGGCGTATCATGGGGCCGCTGGGTCAATGGCACTGCCTATGCCCAGGCGAACACCGAACTCGATCTGGGAGCCAATGGCATCCACGTAATCGCCGGCCCGATGGTGACCAACATGCCCACCACAGGCCTTATCGAGTACGATTTTGCAGGTGGCACCAACCCGACACTTACCGGCGGCGAGGTCGGTTCACTCAGCGTGGCAAAGGCCGCGGTCAGCTTTGGTTCGACCACCCGCGTCGGCGCGGAACTGAAAACCGATTTCTCCGACCGCAGCTACACCCTGCAAACGGTCGGCGGCATCGCCCAGACTGCGCAGAACGGCATTGCCCTGCGCGAGGATCTGGCACCGGGCTTCTTCTTCGGCGAAGTGCGGCAAACCACCGGCGGCCTGATCGAGGTGATCGGCACCGGCGCTGCCTGCCAGGGTGCGGGCGGCTGCAAGGGCGAAATCCGGGGCTATATTTCGGGTGACGAGGGCGCCGAACTGGCGATCTCCTATATCGCCCGCGATCCCTCGGGGGCCGAAGTGCTCGGCACGGCCGGCTTCGCCAAGGGCGACCCGCTGGTGATCGATGGCGTTGATCCGCAAGCGGGCACGCTGTGGCCGGATGTCTCGGTCGATGTCGGCTATCTCGGCGCGAAACTCGGGCGCGAATCCACCTCTGATCCGCTCGTCTATGTGAACGGGGCCGGTCAGATCGTCGGTTATGACATGGCTCAATATGAAAACGAGCGGGTCAATGCCGGTTCGGCCACGCTCGCCGATACTGGCAGCGCCGCCCATGGCGCAGTGCGCTGGGCGCGCTTCACCGATGGCACGCTGGTCGGCGAGTTCTACGAGCGCGACCTCGATGTGAGCGCCAATGGCGGGTTCCACATTCTTGCCGGCATCCCGACGGCAACTCTGCCGAGCACTGGCGCAGTGCTGTACGATTTCGCTGGCGGCACAGCTCCCACAGCGGCCTCGGGCAACATGGCCCCCGGCACCTTCACCGGGCAGGCCTCAGTCCTCTGGGGCGCAGAGGCAAAGCTCGGCCTGACCGCTTCGGTCGCCATCGGCGACGACAGCTATGACATCTCGACGCCCGGCGGCGTGACGATCCCGTCGCTCAGCCCGGTCGAGGTCCTCAACTTCACCGAGCCGCGCATCTCGGGCTTCTATGCCATCACCTCCAGCGGGGCCGCTTGCCCACAGGGCGATTGCGGGGTCAGCCTCTCCGGCAGCGTGTACGGCGACGATGCGGCAGCCCTCGGCTTCCTCTACAATATCGGCGGCACCGATGGCGACACGGTTACGGGCGCTGCAGCCTTCACAAAGGCAGGCGCGGGCAGTGGCGGCGGCGGCGGCGGCGGACAGTCGGGTGGTGCGGTCGGTCCGGACACGAGCGGGCCGGGCGTCACGATCGCGGCGAATGGCAGTTACGATCTGCGCAGCGCCTATGCCAATGACGATATTCGGGCAATTTTCCTCGCTAACGGCCCGCTGGTGCTCGACAATCTGAACCGTCCGCAAACCATCGGCACCGTTGGCTTCAACAGCAATTATGTGCAGAATATCGATGCTTCGCATTACGAGGTAGCCGGAACGGCAGACTGGGTTCTGGGCCGTTATTCCGATGGCTCCGTGACCATCCGCGGCACCGACCGCGCTTTCAGCGAGAACCAGGGTTTCCACTATGCGGTTTCAATAGGTGCGGAAAACGTGGTCTTCCCGACGGAAGGCTACGCGATCTACGATCTCGAGGCGGCGACGGCTCCGACCTTCGCCACCGGCGTCACCGCACCCGGCACCTTCTCCGGGCAGTTCGCTGTCGGGTATGGCAGCCAACTGAAAGGGGCAATCGATGCGAGCATCGTGATGCCCGGAGACACCACCTATAGCGTCGCCACGCCCGGCGGACTTGCCAATGTGCTCACCAGCGGCCGGAATCTGGCCGGTGCCACTGGCTTCACCATGAGCGAGTTCTTCAGCGGCAATGGCGGTCTGGCTTGCCCTTCTGGCCAATCGTGTGAATTGCGCCTCAACGGCAGCTTTACCGGAGACGAGGGTGAGACAATTACGATGTCCTACCAACTCGGCACGCTGTTCGCCAACCCGACCAACAATTACCTCGTGGGTGCAGCGGTATTCGGCCGCAATTCCGAAGGCGTGGTCACTCCCACGCCGACAGGAGGTGTGGAAGAAGTCACTCCTGGAGGCGATCAGATCGTGCTCTACAGCGCGACCACAATCGGGATCGACAGTCGCAATAGTTCAAGCGTCACCTACGACTCAACGACCGGCGCACCGCTAGCCTATGTATGGGAACTCAATAGCTCGACCGCCGAGAACGAGCGCCCCACTATCGGCAGCAACACCCAGAATGACAGCGGCAGCGTTGCCGATGTGATCGGCTGGACCCGCTGGGCCGGCGGCACCACGGGTGGGCGCTACTTCAACGATCAGGACGGTATCGAGATGCCCGCCGATGGCGGCTGGCATATCGTGGCGGGCGATCCGGCGACCAATCTGCCCACCTCGGGCACGGTGCAATATGCGCTGGTTGGCTCAACCGCTCCGACGATCCGCGACGGGTCCATGGCTCCCGGCACGTTCAGCGGCGAGCTTGCAGTGGCCTTTGGCGCTACGCCCAAGGTCGGGATCGAGTTCGATGTCGCCATTGGCGGCAACAGCTATGCGATCAACACCCCTGGCGGTGTAGCCGACCCGATGAACGGCGGCATGGGGGTCGAAACATCGGGCCAGTATGCGATGACCTTCGGCGCGAGCAGCTTCGACAATGTCGCGGTGACGGGCAGCGGGCCGGTGTGCAGCGGCAGCGGCGCGTGCAACGCCGATATCCGAGGCTTCCTGAGCGGCGACGGTGCCAGCCATGTCGGCGTGGTCTACACCTTCGGCAACGCCGGGTTCGATCAGCAGATCGACGGCTCCGCCGTGTTCGGGATGTCCGTACCCTGAACACACTGCGCTGGAGGCTTTACACCGCCCCATCATGCGATAATTCTCCCCCGAGGCGGCTTGCCTCGGGGGGAAAACGTATGCGTCTTTGTCTGCCACTGGCCGGGCTGGCCCTGTTGCTCGCTGCGCATGGGGCGCACGCCGAGCCGAAGGAGACCGAGCGCGCCCAGCTCGACGCCCTGCTCGACAGCGCAGCCGAAATCGATCCGCACAGCGACGAGCCCGCCTTCCGCGCCGCCATCGAAGAGGCGCGCGCCTATGCCGCAACGCTCTACCCCGAAGGTCATCCCGAGCTTGCCCTGATCGACTACGAACTGGCCGTGGCCGATCTCAACGTGGGCCACTTCGCCGAAGGGGCAGCGCAGATCGAGGCGCTCCTGCCAATGCTCGAGGCGGCGGGCGAGGACTACCTGCCGAGCCGGTTGTCGATCATGAACACGCTTCTGGCGGCGCGGGTGCGGATGGGCGACCTTGCCGCCGCGCGGTTCATCGGCGAAGAGGTGCTGGCTCAGCGGCGCAAATTGATCGCCCGTGAGCCGGAAAATCAGGTGTTTATCGCCGGCCTCGCCGCCAGCCTCAACAATGCGGCATATATCCTCAATATGGACGGCCAGCCGCGCTCGGCGATCGACTATATGGGTGAGGTCGAGGCGCTGGTCGACCGGCTCGAAGACCCCTCTCCCGAACTCCTCAGCTATCTGGCCAACACCGCCACCTACTGGGCCGCGCTCGGCGACAGTGACAGGGCGCTGAGCGAAGGGCAGCGGCTGACCGCGAAACTGGAAGCGCTACTGCCTCCCAATCACCCGGTGCTGGCCAACAGCTACAATTCGCTTTCGATCCGCGCGGCCGAACGCGGGTTGCTCGACGATGCAGAGCGCTTCTCGCGCCGCGCGATCGCGCTCGCCATGGGCGCCGCAGAACCCGACATGGCCATGGCCTCGAGCATGCGACTGAGCCTTGCTCAAACACTGATCAAGAAGGGCGAAGCCCAAGAGGCGCTCGCCACGGTTGATGAGGCGCTGGTCTTTATCGAGGAGGGCTATGGCCCGAAGGGCGAGCTGACGCTCTATGCTCAGCACGTACGCGCGCATGCGTTGCGCGATGTTGGACAACTCAACGAGGCCATCATCGTGGCAGAGGCCGCCGATGCGCTCCGTGCCGAAACGATGGAACCGGCAAGCTATCGTCGCATCGCCGGGCAGGAAACGCTGGCTGAGTTCTATGCCGAGGCCGGTCGCCCGCACGAGGCTTATGCGACGCAGCTTGCCGCACAAGAAGGCCGCGCCACAGGCGATGCCACCGCATTGTGGGAGGATCTGACCGGTCAGATCATGCTTGGCGCTTATGGCATTCGCGCCGGGCTCGGCGGGCTTGAAGAGGTGGCCGCAGCCCATGACCAGTTGATCGCCAACCGCGACGCCATTGCCGCCTCGGGCGAACCCGACGCGGTGCAGCTCGCCATTCTCGATCAGTCGAATGACTGGGCGCTCGACGCAGCGATGCATGCGGGTGATTTCGAGGCTGCATTCCGTTTCGCGCAATATGGCCTCGCCACCAAGGCCGACCGCTCAGTGCAAATGGCGGCCTTCCGGCGTGGGCTCGGCGCGGCCGATGCGCAGGCCGTGCGCAGCTATCAGGACAAGGCCGAAGCGCTGCGCAACCTCGCAAACCAGCAGTTGGAGGCGATGAGCCTTGGTGTTGCCCCCGAAGCGATGGCGCAGATGCGCGCCCAAATCGCCAGCGCGCGCAGCGAACTGGCCGAGGCGGGACGTGCTATCGACACCGCCAGCTTCACCGGCGCCGAGCCGATCACCCTAGCCGCCATCCAGGCGAGCCTTGGCGAAGGCGATGCCGTGCTGCTGGCCCAGCCACTGGCAACCGGACTGGCCGTGCTGGTGGCCACAAAGGACGCGCACTCGATGCATCTGACCCCGCTCGACAGCCGCGAAGTATCCTCCCTGGTGGCCAACATGCGCGGTGCGCTGGCCGGAGGCGAGGCACTGATGCGCGGTGTGCTCGCCGCCCCTGCCCGCGAGGTCCCCGCCCAACCGGCCTACGACTTTGCGCCCGGTGCCGCGCTTTACGCCGCGTTGTTCGAGGGCGAAAGCGGGCAGCTGCTCCAAGGGGCCGATCACATCATGGTCGCTGCCGGTGGTGCACTGACCCGCATTCCTTTCGCCGCGCTTGCGCCTGTCGCCCCGTCGCTGACTGAGGCCGACTGGGTGATCCGTAATCACAGTCTCTCGACTCTCGCCTCGCTCTCCACACTGACGCGCGCGTCCAGCGCCGACGGCCCCCATGCCGCCCGCATCGTCGCCGTTGGCGCGCCGGTGCTTGGCGGTACGGCGCTGACCACCTTACGCTCCTCGCGCATGCTCGCGCCCGGTGCCACCGTGGCCGACTTGCCGCCGTTGCCCGAGGCATTGGCCGAACTGAACGCCCTGTCGCGTGCGCTCGACACTGCCGAAACCGTGCTGCTGACCGGCGAAGACGCGCGCGAGACCCGCGTGCTGGCGGAGATCGCCCAACCCGCCGACGTGATCGCCTTTGCGACCCACGGCCTGCTCGAAGGAGAACTGGCGGGGCTTGCCGAGCCAGCACTGGTGCTCACCCGGAACGAGGGTGACGATGGCCTGCTCACCGCCAGCGAAATCGCCGCGCTCGATATGGATGCGGACTGGGTGGTGCTCTCGGCCTGCAACACCGGCGGGCCGGATCGGCCCGGCGCGGCAGGGCTTTCAGGACTGGCCAGCGCCTTCCTCTATGCCGGCGCACGCAACCTGCTGGTCTCGCATTGGGAGGTCGCCGACGATGTCGCGCGCGCAATCACCGTGCCCACGGTCGAGAGCTTTTATCGCAAGGGCGTCGCGCCTGCCGAGGGCCTGCGCCGCGCAGTGCTGGCGCTGATCGACGAGAGCGGCGACGCGCGCTTGCAGCACCCCGCCTATTGGGCACCGTTCGTTTACGTCGGCAACTAAGGCCTCGCTGTTGGCGCGGGTTTACCTGGGTCATCAAGGTCGGATTCGATTGACTGAGCCCGCTCCGAAATAGCCTGCTCCGTCTCCGAATAGCGTTCCTCGAACGTCGGCTCCCGCTCGCAGGCAGAGAGCGACACAAGCATCAGGATGAGCACGACGCGCATCAATAGTCGCGGCTGTACTGCAGGTTGACGTTGGTTTCGCCCGAACCGCCGGCCTGGCTCAGCACCGAGAGCGTGCGGGTCAGCGCCACTTCGAGCTGAGTGGCGGTAAAGCCCTTAGCGTCGGTGATGAACTCGATGTAAATGTCGTCGGTCAGATACTGTCCGGCGGCGAGCGCGGTGCCGCGCCCGGTCGTGTCATCGGCGCCGAGCACGCGCAACCGATCGATCCCGGTCGCCGAGCGCAGTGTGCCGAGCGGGTTAAGCCCGCCGCCGCTGCCACGCAGCGAATTGAGCGAGGCCGCCAGCTGCACCGCTTCGAGCGCCGAGAGGTTGGCGATCGAGCTGCCGAACAGCACGCGCGCCAGAACCTCGTCCTGCGGCAGGCTGGGCACCGAGGTGAAGGTGATCTGCGGATCGAAGGCACGGCCCGCGATGTTCACGTTCACCGCCACGCCCTCGATCGTTTCGGTGGCGCGAATTTCGATGGTCGGGTTGATCTCGCTGCCGCCAGTGAACGCGATATTGCCGCGTTGCAGCTCGAACGAGCGCCCGGCAAAGCCCAGCGTCCCGCGCTGAAGTTCGACATTGCCCTCCAGGCGCGGTGCGGCGCTGGTGCCGGTAAGCCGCAGGTCAGCCCCCCATTCGGATTCGAGCCCCATGCCCGACACATAGAGCCGGCGCGGCGCATTGAGTTCGACATCGAGCCGGAGCAGGCTGAACAGGCTGGGCCCACGTTCGGCGGGTTCATCACCGGTCACGCGCTGCGGCCCACGCGGCGGCACAAAGCGCACGCCAGACAGCACAGGCACCTCGGCGGCGGACTGGCGCACGATCTTGTAGCGCGTCTCAGGCAGCGTCAGTTGCCCGGACAGCAGCGCGGTATCACCCTCAGCCTTGGTCAGCTTGAGTTTCCCCGTCGCCGAGGTGACGATGTTCCCGCTCGACGCCAGCTGCGCATTGCGCAGGTTCACCGCGACATCCATCGGATAGCCTGACTGCGCGGCAAGGCTCAGATAGCCCGTGGCATCAAGGGTGCCATCGCCCGCCTTTGCCTCCAGCTGCTCCAGCTCCAAGCGCTCGCCATTGAAGCGCGCCGAGACGGTCATGTCGGTGAGCCGGGTGCCATAGATCTGGTTCTCGTAGGCCAGCGAATTGGCGCGGATCACACCCGACATTTCGGGCTGATCCACCTTGCCCGCAAGATCGACCGCAAGGCCGATGCCGCCGGTGAGCGTCTGGTTGGTCTGCCCCGCGAAGGAAAACAGCGTATCGGCCGGGCCATCGTAGCGCACACCGCCGCCGAGCGGAGCATTGAGCAGGCGGGTCGTCCAGCTGCCACTGCCCGGCGGAAGCGGCTTGAGAGAGGCCACCATGCGCCCGATCACGCTGCCCCGGCGGCGCATGATCGCGCGCGCCTCGCCGCCATCGGGTTCGAGCTTGCCGACGAAGCTGATGTTGACCGGCTGGCTGACCGTAGCTGCGGTCGAACGGCTGAAACCGGTGATGGTGAGCCGCGCATCGGCATCGGGGAAGGCATCGGGCGACCCTTGCGAGAAATCGAGCGAGCCGGTGGCGCTGCCTGCCACGCCCAGATCGGGCACGAAGGCGTTGAACACCGCCAGATCCAGCCGGTCGAGACGGCTTTGCAGCTTCATCCCGTCGCCATAGCTACCCGCGAGCCGCACCGAGCCGTTGCCGAAATCGATCTGCGTCGGCAGCAGCTTGTATTCGCCCTCGCCGACTACGATGCGAGCGGGGCTGGCGGTGGAAAATTCGACCCCGCGTGCACGGCCCTTGATCGCGGCGCGCCACAACTCGGGCGTCATCTGCGCGTTCAGGCCGATACGGAAAGGCACGCCGCTGGTGCCTTCGGCCAGCACCTTGGCACTGCCGCTGCCACCGCGATAGTCGATCTCGCCCTTGGCGGCATTGATATCGAACGCACCGAAGCTGGTGCGGGTCAGGTCGAAGGCGGCGACCACGTGCGGCTGATCATGCAGCACCACGCGCCCGTCGATCTTCGCCGAACCGATGGCAAGCTGCGCCGGGCCATCGAGCACCGTGTTTTTCGCGCGCAGGTTGAACAAGGCCTCCTGCACACCCTCGGCGCTGTCTAGGCGGACGATCCCGGTCAGCCCCCTGCCCTCTGCATTGAGCCGGCCGATGAACGGCCCTTCGCGGCTCTGTGCGATGGCGCCGGAGAAACCGACCCCGCCGAGGTCGGAATCGTTGACCTCGATCGCCAGCTGGTTGCCCATCTTGAGCGTTATATCGGCGCGCAGGGGGCCATAGTCGGTGTCGCCCGTGGTATCGAGGTGATAGCCGCCGGGCGCACCGGTGACGCCCGCGCGCAGGTTCGCAAGCCCGATGCCGAGGCCCGGATTGCTCGCCGTGATCTCGGCGTCGGGATTGGCGATGGTGCCGGTCAGGGTAACGCCGACGTCGCCATAGGCGGTTGTGGTGCCCTTCGCATCGAGCGAGATACTGCCGTCGGAAGACCAGGTGCCCGAGCCGCCGCTGATTTGCACATCGGGCGAGCGCAGGCTCAGCCCGGAAAGCCGCACCACGCCATCGGCGCCATAGCGCACGTCGCTGGCGGCGGTGACGTTGCCGCCAAGGAAGCTGCGCACGCCCTCGTTGAACAGCTGGGTCGAGCGCATATTCACGCGGCCGGTCATGGCGAAGCCACCGCCCGCTTCGGTTTCGAGGTCGGCATCGGTGCGGATGTCGAACAGGCCGACGCTTTCCACGCGATAGTTGTCGATCCGCCCGTCGATGGCGCCGGTGTAGAGCCCGGTCGACATGTCGGCGACGAGGATCAGCCCGGCATCGATCCGGTCCGAGCGCAGGCGCATGTTGTCGGACAGGATGCGCGATCCCGAAATGGCCAGATCCCCCGCCAGCCGCACGTTTTCGAGCGTGCCGCCCGCTACCGTATCGAGCCCGGTGATGCGGCTGGCGCTCGCCTGCACGGGGATCATGATCTGTTCGGAATTGACGGTCGCCTCGCCTTGCGCCGCAAGGCCTACCAGTCCCATGTCATCAAGCACGAGCCGGTCTGCCGCCAGCCTATAGGCGACGTCCGGCGTGGCAAACGGGCCGTCGAGCGTAAGCTCGGCCCGCACGCCGCGGCCCGAAAGATTCTCGGCCAGGGCGGAGGGGCGGGTCAGCACGAAATCGAGACCCAGTCCGTCGAAACTGTTGTCGGCGAGATTCACCAGCCCTTGCGCGTTAAGGCGGAAGGCATCGCTCGCCACGGTCGCCTCGACGTCGGCGCTGCGTTCGCCAAGCTGGGCGGCCAGATCGAGGTTCAGCTCGGGCGAGAGCAATTGCGCGGTCGCGCCTTCGAAGAACCAGGCAAGTTGTGCCGGGCCGCGCACCCGCACAAGGCCATCGCGCGCGCTGACATCGAGCCTGGCGACCGGGCCATCAACGCGGTCGGCGGTTAGCTGGCCGTCCCACTGATCCCAGTTGCCCTCGCCCTTGGCCGTGAGCGTCAGCCCCTCGTCGAGCCCAGCCAGCGCCGCGATCATGCCGCCCGTCGGGGCATCGACATCGAGCGCGATTTCGAGCCGGTTTTCCTCGGGCACAGCATCGAGCACCAAGGCCAGCTGATCGCCCGCCGCGCCGCCCTCGACCGCCAGCGTTTCGCCATTGAGGGCCACCTGCGCGCGGCCGTCTGCAATATGCGCATTGCCCCTCAGCTGCACCACGCGCCGTTCACCGCTGACCGGAGCCTCGACCACCAGCCGGTCCACTCTGAGCGCGCCGATATCGATATCGATATCGGGCAGGAGCGGTGCATCGCTTGGCGGGGTTTCGGCGAACTCTGGCAAGCGTTCGAGCGTGATCAGCGGGCTCGACAGCACGCGCACGTCGACATGGTTGTTGATGAAGGCAAAGGGCCGCCAGCCGACCGAGACTTCGGGCGAGCTAAGGAACACGCCCTGAGGATCGCGGATCTCCAGATCGCGGATCACCATGTTGCCATAGAGCGAGCCGTCGATCTCGCCGATGCCGATCTCCATGCCGTTCTCGAACGAGAGGCCTGCAACTTGCTCGGCCACGAACTGCCGCCCGGCCTTGGTATCGAGCCCGATGAGCACCGCCGCCACCAGCAGCACGAGTGCACCCAGTACCAGCGCGCCCCAGCGCGCCACCTTCTGCCAGGTGGGCCGGCCGCGCTCTTCCGCGACTTCGGGTTCGCCCTCGACTTCGGGGATATCCGCCTCGTCCGCCATCAGAATGCCTGCCCGATCGAGACATAGACAGCAAAGCTCGATTCGCCGGTGCGCCGGTCAATCGGCATGGCGACGTCGAACCGCAGCGGGCCGAAATTGGTGTAATAACGCCCGCCCACGCCAACGCCGTAG
This sequence comes from Aurantiacibacter flavus, assembly GCF_039710615.1. Lineage (NCBI taxonomy): Bacteria > Pseudomonadati > Pseudomonadota > Alphaproteobacteria > Sphingomonadales > Erythrobacteraceae > Aurantiacibacter > Aurantiacibacter flavus. Next base: position 125,450 of record NZ_JBDLBR010000001.1, on the reverse strand, counting down.
CGAATATCGGTGAACTGGGGCGAGGTTTCCTCCCAGGCCTGCCCCGCATCGACAAAGGCCACCAGGCCGAAGTTGCCGAAGCGATAGCGCAGCTCGGCCGCGGCTTCGAACAGGCTGCGCCCGCCGATGTTGCGCGGGATGAACTCGTCGGGCAGGTCTTCGGGATCGGTGCCCGGCTCGATATCGGCAGGGGCGGGATAGTCGGGATTGGGCTCCATCACGGTCGGGCCGAGATCCTGATAGCCGAAGCCGCGCACAGAGCCGCCGCCGCCAGCGTAGAAGCGCCGCGAGGGGGCCACCTCGTAGCGGCTGGTGCCCTGGATCGTGCCAAACCGCAACCGCCCGGCCAGTACCAGCGAGTCGGTGGCCGGGAAATAGGCCGAGCCGTCGAGCTGCGCGCGCACGTAAGGGGAAAAGTTTCCTTCAAGCGAACCTTCCGGCTCGACCAGCGCGGCGACGCGGAAGCCCTTGGTGGGGTTGAGCAAGTCGTCGCTTCTGTCGATGCCGAGCTGCCCGGTCAGCCCGGCGACATAGAAGGTCCGGCGCAGCCGCTGCCGGGTCACAAGGTCGAAGTCCTGCTCGTTCGAGACCAGCACCTGACCGCCGTAGGCATAGGTGAACGGTTTCTGCCAGATCGAGGTCGAACTGTAACTCCACAGCGCGCCGATCCGGCCGGTGTAGGCTTCGTAGGCATCGTAGTTCGTGTGGCGCGCCTGAGCGGTGAGCGCGAAGGTGCGATCGCGCCGCCCCGCGTTGGAGCGGCGGAAAGTGGCGCTCGCACCCTGCTCTTGCGTGCCAAGCACACCGCTGACGATCAGCGCGCCCTCGGGCGGGAACAGGTTGCGGTGCGTCCAGCTACCCTCGACGCGGAAGCCCTGCCCGGTGCCATAGCCCGCGCTGCCCGCGATGGTGCGTGGCGGGCCGGCGTTCTGTTCAACCAGCAGCGTTGCATATTCCGCGCCGTCGGGAGCGGGCTCGCCACCGCGCTGGGGCGTGACGGTAACGGTCGAGAACAGGCTGGTGGCGACCAGCGCCTGCCGCAGATCCTCGACCATACGGTTGTCGTACAGCTCGCCGCGCTTGAACCGGGCGAGCAGTTCCAGATGCTCTTCATCGAACACGAGGTCGCCGCTGGTCTCGATTCCGCCGAACACCGAGAGCGGACCGGGATCGACCGGCAAGGTGTAAATGCCCTCACCGCTTTCGCGGTCAAGCAATAGATCGCGTTGGCCCAGTTCGGCAAAGGGGTAGCCCCATTCGGGCAGCGCGACGATCACCTTCGCCTCAGCCGCAAGCACTTCTGCGGCAACGATCGGATCGCCCAGTTCGAGCGACAATTCGCGGCGGATCAGCCCTTCGGGCCGTGTCTGAGGGGCATCGATCACGATGTCGCTGAAGACATAGCGCGGCCCCGGCACAGTATTGATGGTGGCGATGAAGCTCTGTTGCTCGTCGCCCTCGCCTTCGCTGTCGATCTGGCTACGCACATCGGCACTGTACCAGCCTTCGGAGGCGAGGATGCGCCGCACCAGTTCGGCGTCTTCAGCCATTCGCGCGCGCAGCTGGGCAATGTTGGCGGCCTCGCCGTCTCCATCTTCGAGCGCAGACAGGTCGTTGAAGAGGCCGCTCATGTCGGTCTCGCTTTTAGCCTCAGCCTCTTCGATACCTGTCAGCGCAACCCGGTAGCGCAGGTCGCCCTGCACCCGGGGCGCCTCGGCCTCGGCATATTCGAACGGCTCAGACAGCAGGCTGTCGATCGGCGGCAGCGGCGCGGCCAGTTCGGCATCGCGCACGGGAGCGTCGGCGATCTCCTCGGTGGTGTCGCCATCGGCCAGCGACGGATCGCCCAGTGGTGCCTCGTCGTCCGTCTGCCCTTCAACGTCCTGCGTCGCGATTCGCCGTTCGAATTCGTCAATCGATTCGAGCTCTTCATAGAGGGCATCGTCGTCGGCCGCGTCGAGCGACGGAACTTCATCGGCGAACTCGTCATCGGTGATGATCGTCTCGATCTCGGGCATCTCGGCATCGGCTGGCGGTGCCGGCAGTTCGAGCGTCTGCTCTTGCGCTTCTACCACGCCGTCCTGCGCATGGGCAGGTGTGCCCATCAGCCACGGCGCAGCCGCCAGCAAGGGTGCCAGCGAAACAAGAGATTTGCGTCGTGCGCCAGGTACGTAAGAGAAATTGGGGACGCAGATCATCCAGTCTTCAATCATTTCAGCCGCAACAAGGCCCGGCGATCATCCAGGCCCTTCCGATAAAGGGGCGTAGCGGGGTTAACGATCGAAGGGGAGGAAGGTTCTCGAAAAAATACACTCGATCGAACCACGGATTGGCTCGCCCCGTTCAAACCCGAGTCTCGCAGCTGGAGCGCACAACCCAACTGGTCTGCCGCATTGTTGTCAGTAGTCAAATGTATGTCGCATTTACGTCATATCTGCGGAGCGGGGAAAAACTGCTGGAAACGCTTGTCAGCATGGCTAAGGGGCGCCTGACCATGGGTCGCGCCTTGGATATCATGCGTAATTGGCGTTGCCCGGCAGAGCTTGACGATCACCCGCAGAGCGAGAGCCACGGCCAAACATGAACCAGACCATGCAAACCTCCATTCCCGACGGGATCTATCCTCTTTCGGAAGATGCTCCGCGCAAGGGCTTCTCCACGTTCGACATGGGCTTTGCGGCCTTGTTCGTGCTGGCCTCGGTTGCGTTCATGCTCTGGGGCCTCGACTATACCAACCATACCCAGGTCGCCGTGTTCATGCTGGCGACCGCGTTCGGCCTGTTCATGGCCTTCAATATCGGCGGCAACGATGTTGCTAACTCGTTCGGCACCTCGGTGGGTGCGGGAACGCTGACGATCAAGCAGGCGCTGGCTGTGGCAGCCATCTTCGAGGTTAGCGGCGCGGTGATCGCGGGCGGCGAAGTGACCGACACGATTCGCAGCGGGATTGTCGACCTCGGCGGCGTCAATGTCGATCCGATGCATTTCGTATTTATCATGATGGCGGCGCTGCTGGCCGCGGCGCTGTGGCTGTTGTTCGCCAGCAGGCGGGGCTGGCCGGTCTCGACCACCCATTCGATCGTGGGCGGCATCGTCGGCAGTTCGATTGCGCTGGGCGTGATCCTGAGCGGGGGAGAGGCAGCGCTGTCGCTGGTGCAGTGGGACAAGATCGGCACCATCGCCATGTCATGGGTGCTCTCGCCCGTGCTGGGCGGGCTGGTGTCCTATAGCCTGTTCACGCTGATCAAGCGCCACATCCTTCGCTATAACGAGCGGATGCTCGACGAGCTGCGCCGCCTGCACAAGGAACGGCGCCAGCTGCGCGAGGAACACAAGACCGCGTTCGAGCGCATGAGCGACATCCAGAAGATGTCATACACCCATATGCTGGTGCGCGATTCCGAGGCACTGGATGAAGAGGGCTTTACCGCCGAAGACCTCGAAACCGATTACTACCGCCGCCTGCACGAGCTGCGCGAGCAGAAGGCCTCGCTCGCCGCGCACAAGGCGCTGCAGAACTGGGTGCCGCTGGTGGCCGCCGGTGGGGCCACGATCATCTCGGCAATGCTCCTGTTCAAGGGACTGAAGAACATGGAGCTGGGCCTCTCCACGCTCAACACCTATCTTGTGATCGGCATGATCGCAGCGGCGGTGTGGATGGCCACCTTCATCTTCGCGCGCACGCTGCGCGGCACCTCGCTCGACCGGTCGACCTTCCTCATCTTCAGCTGGTTGCAGGTGTTCACCGCCTCGGGCTTTGCCTTCAGCCACGGCGCGAACGACATCGCCAATGCCATCGGCCCCTTCGCCGCCATTCTCGATGTTCTGCGCCATGGCGAGATCGGCGCTTCGGCGGCGGTGCCTGCGCCGGCCATGATCGCCTTCGGCATCGCGCTGGTCGTGGGCCTGTGGTTCATCGGCAAGGAAGTGATCGCAACGGTCGGCCACAACCTTACCAAGATGCACCCAGCCTCGGGCTTCACCGCCGAGCTGGCCGCAGCAGCGGTGGTGATGCTGGCCTCGATCATGGGCCTGCCCGTGTCGAGCACGCACATCCTGATCGGCGCGGTGCTGGGCATCGGCATCGTCAACCGCCAGACCAACTGGGCACTGATGAAGCCGATTGCCGCGGCCTGGGTGATCACCCTGCCCGCTGCTGGCGCTCTGTCGGCACTGGTGTTCGTGGTTCTCGACGCGATCTTCTAGCGCGGTGCCTGCCAAGCGCCGCCAAGCGCCTTGAACAGGGCAACGGCGGCCTGCGTGGCTTCGGCCTTGGCACTGGCGAGCGCGCGTTCGCTAGCGATCAGATCGAGCCGCGCGCTTTCGAGCATCAGCCGGTTGTCCTCGCCGCTGTCGAACCGCGCTTGCGATAGCGCGAAGGCGCGCTGCTGTGCGGCCAGCGCCTCGGCACTCGCATCCTCGGTACGCTGGGCTTCGAGGTAGCGATTGATCGCCGCCTCGCTGTCGGCCAGCGCCGTGATCACCGCCTGATCGTAGCGCGCCTCTGCCGCCTCGGCGCGGGCATCGGCGGCGCGGATCTGCGCGCGGATGCGGCCGCCCGAGAAGATCGGCCAGGAAAAGCTCGGGCCGATGCTGAAGCGCAGCGAATCGGAGTCGACCAGATCATCGGCTGAGCGCGCCTGCATCCCCAGCCCCCCCATCAAGGAAAAGCGCGGAAACAGGTCGGCGGTGGCAACGCCGATGTCTGCAGTGGCGGCGGCGAGATCACGCTCGGCGGCGCGCACGTCGGGGCGGCGGCGCAGGAGCTCGGAGCGCAGGCCGACAAGAATCGTTTCGGGTGCCTCTGGTTGCGGAGCGGCCACGCGCAGTTCGGGCACGATCTCTTCGGGCATCGCGCCGACCAACGTTGCCAGCCGATAGGTGCTGGCCGCTTCCTGCGCGCGCAACCGACCAATGGCTTCACTGGCGCTGGAAGCGCGGGCCTGCGCCTGTTCGGCGGTAAGCTGGCTGTCCTCCCCCGCCTGATACCGCATGCTCGCCAGCTTGGCGAAGTCGGCTGCCGCCTGCGCCGCTGCTGTGGCCTCTGCGGCCTGCTTTTGGGCCAGCCGCAGGTCCATGTAGCTGCGCGCGATTTCGGCGCTCAGCATCACCAGCGCATCGTTGCGGCGCGCTTCGGCAGCCTCGACTCGCGCCCCGGCGCCCTGAGCCTCGCGGGTGCGGCGGCCCCAGAAGTCGACCTCCCAGCTGGCGTCGAAGCCGAGATCGAACAGACTGTATTCGGGCTCGAACCCCGGAATGCTGCTCACTGGGAGCTGGCCATTCTCGCTCAGCCGGTTCTCGGTGGCCGAACCGCTCACCTGCGCCTGCGGCAGTCGCCCGCCAAGCACTGCATCGCGATTGGCGCGCGCCTCCGCCAGCCGCGCCTCGGCCTCGGCCACGGTGGGCGAGCTCGCCAGCGCGCGCTCGATCAGGCCGGCAAGCTGCGGATCGCCGAACTGCTGCCACCATGCCGGATCAACAGCGCCTTCGTTGGCGGCCTCGTGCCACTGCTCGGCACCGGCGGTCTCGGGCGCGACATAGTCCGGCCCGACGGTGGTGCAGCCGCCAAGCAGGGCGAGGGCGATAAGGGGGGGCAAGCGGGTCATGGGGTTACTCCATCCGAGCGCGGAACAGCCAGGCGGCGGCGGCCAGCGTGGCAACGGCAATCAGCACAAGCGGCCACAGCTCCCCCAGCACCACCGAAGCCGGTTGCGCCTTCAGAAACTGGCCGAGCGAAATTTCGAGGAAATAGCGCGCGGGATTGGCATAGGTGATGATCTGCAACCACTGCGGCATGTTGCCGATAGGGCTGGCAAAGCCCGACAGCAGGATGACCGGCACCGTCGCCACGAAGCTGCCGAGGAAGGCCTGCTGCTGCGTCATCGACAATGCCGAGACGAACATGCCCACACCGATCAGCGCCAGCAGATAGGTGACGAGGCCAAGGTAGAACAGCAGCACCGAACCCGTGAACGGCACCCCGAACACGACCTGCGCCACCACCAGATAGACGGTCGCGTTGACGAAGCCGACGATGAACGGCGGAACCATCTTGCCGATCAGAATCTGGCGCACCGATAGCGGGCTAACCATCAACTGATCGAAGGTGCCCAGCTCGCGCTCTCGCGCCACGGTCTGCGCGGTGATGGAGAGCCCCGCCACCGAGACGATCACCACGATCAGGCTCGGCAGATTGAACCAGATATAGTCAAGGTTCGGGTTGAACCAGTTGATCGCCACCGCCACCGGCGGCGCGCGCTCGGTTCCGCGAACACTGGCGCCTGCATCGGTAACGATCTGCTGCAGGTAGCTGCCCACGATCTGCGCCGCGTTCGAGCGTCGCCCGTCGAGCACCACGCCCACCCGCGTCGCCTGGCCACGGGCGAAGGCGCGGTCGAAGTCGGGCTCGATCACCAGCGCGGCGATCACTTCCTGCCGGTCGATCGCCTCGGCCAGATCATCGTGCGAGCGCAGCCGCCGGATCGTGCCGATATTGGGGCTGCCCGCCAGCCGGTTGACGATCTCCACACTGGCCGTGCCAGTGGAACGATCAAGCACGCCGACATCGACGTTCTTCACCTCCAGCGTGGAGGCGAAAGTGAAGATCACCAGCTGCAGCAGCGGCGGGATCACCAGCACGATGCGCGACTTGGGGTCGCGCAGCAGCGCCCAGATTTCCTTGATCGTGATCGCTCTGAGTGCGCTCATTTGTCGAGGCTCCGGCGGCTGGCGCGGAAGCACAGCAGGAAGAAGATCGCCCCGAACACCAGCAAATAGCCGATGGCTGGCAGGATCAGCGACCAGATGTCGCCGGCCAGAAACACCGTTTGCAGTGCGGGAATGAAATAGCGCGCGGGCACGATATAGGTGATCGCCTGAATCCATTTCGGCATCGAAGCGATCTCGAACAGAAAGCCCGAAAGCAGGAAGGTCGGCAAAAACCCGCTCAGCAGCGCCACCTGACTGGCCACGAACTGGTTCTTCGTCGCCGCCGAGATGAACAGGCCCTGCCCCAGCGCGGGCATCAGGTAGGCCATGGTCAGTACCAGCAGAGCGAACAGCGAGCCGCGCAGCGGCACACCGAACACCGTGGTGGCAAGCACGGTACACATCGCCATCGAGGCCAGCGCGAGCAGGAAATAGGGCACGATCTTGCTGGCGAGAAATTCGCTCATCCGCATCGGCGTTGCCATCATCGCCTCCATCGTGCCGCGCTCCCATTCGCGCGCGATCACGAGGCTGGTCAGCAGCGTGCCGATCATCGTGATCACGATGGCGATGGCCCCAGGAACAAGGAAATAGCGGCTGGCAAGCGAAGGGTTGTACCAGAAGCGCAGCGAAAGTTCGGTGGGCGGCGGTGCGCGCAGGCCAGCCGCGCGCGCTTCCTGCGCGGCCCAGGTCTGCGCCACGCCCCGCGCATAGGCGCTGGTAAAATTGGCTGCATTGGGCTGCGAGCCATCAGCGATAATCTGGATCGGCGGCCGCTGCCCACGCGCAGCGCCGCTGCCGAAATCCTGCGGGATCACCACGATCCCGCGTATCTCGCCCGCGATCAGCTGTTCGCGCAAGGGGGCCGCCGTACGCTCGACGACGACATCGAAATAGGGGCTGTGCCGATAGGCCGAGGCGAGCGACAGCGCGGCGGCGCTATCGTCCTGAAGCGCAAGGCCGATGCGGGTGCGCGAATTGTCGAGGTTGATGGCATAGCCGAACAGGAACAGCAGCAGCACCGGCAGAGCAATCGCGATCAGGATGGTGGAAGGATCGCGCAGAATCTGCACGCCCTCCTTCACCACCATGGCGCGCAGGCGCTGCCCGTCGATCCGCCACTCGCTCCGGCGCCGCCCACTCATGTGGCTGCCTCACCGGCTTCGCGGGTCGCATCGCTTGCCTCGATCATCGCAATGAAGGTGTCTTCCATGGTCGGATCGTCCAGCCCGTCCATCTCGGCGGCCTGGCGCTTCAGGTCGTCGGGGGTGCCGCTGGCGATCTGTTGCGAGCGGTAGATCAGAGTGATCTCATCGCAGTATTCGGCCTCTTCCATGAAGTGCGTGGTGACGAGCACGGCCACCCCTTTTTCGACAAGGCCGTTGATATGGGTCCAGAACTCGCGCCTCGTTACGGGATCGACGCCGCTGGTCGGCTCGTCGAGGAACAGCACCGGCGGCTCGTGCATCACGGCAGCGGCAAGCGCGAGGCGCTGCTTGAAGCCGAGCGGCAGCGTGCCCGCATTGGTCTTGAGCACGTCGCCAAGTTCGAACACGTCTGTCACACGCGCAATCGCGTCTCTCGCTTCGGCGCGGGTGAGTCCATAGGCGCCGGCGAAGAAGTCGAGATTCTGCGCCACCGATAGGTCGCCATAGAGCGAGAACTTCTGCGCCATGTAGCCAAGCGCCGCGCGCGCCTTGCCGCCCGAGGTGCGCAAGTCATGCCCGGCCACAGCGCCCTCGCCATCGGTGGGTGTGAGCAGGCCGCACAGCATCTTGAACGTGGTCGATTTGCCCGCGCCGTTGGGGCCGAGCAGGCCGAAAATCGTGCCATAGGGCACTTCGAAGCTGACATCGCTGGCGGCGGTGAAGTCGCCGAAAGTCTTGGTCAGCCCCTTGGCCACGATCGCTTTCCCATCGTCTCCGGCCACGGTGCGATAGGCTTCGGCAAGCTGGCTGGTGCCCTTGGGGCCGCCGCCGAGGCGCTCGATAAAACCGTCCTCGAAGCGCGGGGTGGCGGGCGCGAGCTCGAAGCCGCTTTCGCCCGCCAGCCGGTCGGCGCGATCGAGCAGCAGGCGCACCGAGCGGCCCTGAATGGTGCCGTCGATCACGCCCTCGCGGTCGAGCATCTCGGTCAGCAGGCGGCGACGGCGCTGTTCGAAGCCGGTCAGCCGCACCACCCGGTCAGCGACCGAGCCGGTCAGCTCGGACGGATCGCCGTCGAACAGCAACTTGCCTTCGTTGAGGAGGTAAACGCGGTCGCACTTCTCGGCCTCGTCGAGATAGGCGGTCGACCACAGCACGCCCATGCCGCCATAGTGCTCATCAGCGGTCAACTCCTGCACCATGGCCCACAGCTCGCGGCGGCTGATCGGATCGACACCCACGCCGGGTTCATCAAGCAGCAGCAGCCGCGGGCGCTTCACCAGCGCGCAGGCGAGGCCGAGCTTCTGCTTCATCCCGCCCGATAGCTTGCCCGCCATACGGTCGCGGAACCGCGCGAGGTCGGTGAAGGCAAGCAGGCGTGCGAAGGTTTCCTCGCGCTCGGCATCGGGCAGCGCGCGCATGTCGGCATAGAGGGTGAGGTTCTGTTCGACCGACAGGTCTTCATAAAGGCCGAAACGCTGCGGCATGTAGCCGAGATCGGCCAGATCCTCGCCCGGTGCCTGCCCCAGCACTTCGATATCGCCCTCGTCAGCGGCCATGAGCCCGGCGAGAATGCGGATAAGCGTCGTCTTGCCCGCGCCATCGGGGCCGACGAGCCCGGTCACCCCGCCGGAGGGGATCGTGATCGAAACGCCGTCGAGCGCGGGAGCGGCAAGCCCCTCGAAGCGCTTGACCACGCCTGTGGCAATGGCGACCGCGTCGCCCATGCTCAACCTTCCGCCGCGGCGCGCGCCTGCGGCACGCTCACACTCACCGGCTGGCCCTGGCGCAGACCGTCGTCGGGATCGCTCACGACGATCCGCAGCTGGTAGACAAGGTCGGTGCGCAGGTCTTCGGTTTCGACCGACTTGGGCGTGAACTCGGCGCGCGGCGAGATATAGCCGATGGTGCCCTGGTATTCCTTGGAATTGCCATCGGCGCGCACCACCACTTTCATTCCGGGCTGGATCCGCGACAGATCGGGCTCGGCGACATAGGCGCGCACCCGCATAGGCCGGTCGATGGCAATGGTGAAGGCAGTCGTACCAGGCTGCACAAGGCTGCCCGGCTCGATCGCGCGGGTCACGACGGTGCCGTCGACCGGCGCTTCGAGCTTGGTATCGCCAAGATCGGTGTCGATGGCGGCGCGCTGCGCGCGGGCGGCCTCCACCTGCGCTTCGGCGGCGGCGATGTCCTCGCTGCGCGCGCCGGCACTGGCGAGCGAGGCGGCCTGGCTTGCTTCGGCGAGCTGGGCTTCGGCCCGGCGCAGTTCGGCGCGGGTCTGGTCCCAGACATTGCGGCTGACCGCGCCCGATTCCACCAGCGGCTCGCGCCGGGTGTAGGCAGCGCGGGCATTGGCTAGCGCGGCTTCGGCGGCAGCGACACGAGCGCGGGATTGCGCAATGTCCTGCGGGCGATTGCCATTGCGCAGACGGGCGAGCTGGGCTTCGGCCTGCGCGATCTGGGCCTCGGCCTGCGCGAGCCGGTCTCGATTGCGCGCCGGATCGACTGCGGCAAGCAGATCGCCCTCCTTGACCCGGTCGCCTTCCTCGACGGCCACTTCATCGATTCGCCCGCCGACTTCGAAGGCCATGTCGACCTCGCGGATATCGACGTTGCCATAAAGCGTCAGCCCCTTGTCGCCCCCGCGCCACAGGCCGAAGCCTCCGGTGGCAAAGGCGGCAATGGCCAGCACGACAAGCACGGCAACGATGGCAACAGGCAGACGTTTCATCGTGTCTTCTCCGGCAGATTGGTAATAAGGCAGCGGGTGTGTTCGATCAGACGTTCGATCAGCAGCGTGGCGGTGGCAGCATCGATTTCGTCCACCTGCATCACCCGCTTGAGCGTTTCGCGCGCGGTGCGCAGGACTAGTGCCTGCCCCCAGATAAGTATCCCCGTGGCGCGAACCTCTTGCTCGTCCAGATCGGGCCGGGCCCGCCGGATCAAGGCAAGGCCGGTTTCCATCATCGGCTTCATCGCGCCATTGAACAGCCGTTCGAAGGCCTCGGTAGGCGCCTGTTGCTCGCGCGCAATGAAGCTGGCCCATGCCCGGGTGGCCGGATTGAGCATCATATGCCCGAACCCGCCAATCAGATGGCAAATGGCATCGGCTGCCGCATCGGCTTCAAGCACGTGGACATCGCCGAGTTCCATAATTCGCGGCCCGTGCCACTCGGAAATCCTGGCGGCGATATGATCGGCACAGGCAAGGTACAGCCCTTCCTTGCCGCCGAAGTGATAGGTGATCTGCGACATGGCGGTGTCGGCATCGGCGGCAATGGCGCGCGTGGCCGCGCCTTCGAAGCCGCGTCGGCCGAAGTGATCGATGGCAATATCGAGGAGCTTCTCCCGCATGGGACAAAGCAGTTAATTCATTCGAACGAATGAGTCCAGAGACAAGTCAAGGGCGCGGCGGAAGCGACACGGCAAATACAGGGTCAGAAGCGATCCAGTTCCTCGACCGGCCCCGCCCCGACGAAGGGACGAAGCAGCGCGCAGAGCGCATCGTGGCGGTCCTTACCGAAGGCATCGATCACCTCTCTTTCGTATTCCGCGTGGTGCTGCTCAAGCAAATCGAGGAACGCGCGGCCCTCCCCAGTCAACTCCAGCAGCCGCGTCCGGGCATCAGCCTCGCTCACGCGCTTGCCGACAAGGTCTCGCGCGACCAGCCCATCGACCAGCCGGGCAATCGAATTGGGAGCGATGCCCATCGCCCGCCCGACACTGCCGATGCTGCACCCGGGGTTCTCCTCGATCAGCAACAGCACCCCGTAAGATGCTGGCGTGATGTCGATATGTTTGAAATGCTGGTTGAAACAGGAGTTGGCTAAGCGCCAGCCGCCGAGCAGGAGAAACCCGATCGTCGTCTGGAGGCGAGCGAGGCCAAGCTCCTCTCTCTGCGCTGCCACGCTCTCGTCCTGTGCCATGATGTTCCTCCGTCAGAATCCCTCGGCGTTCACGTCTGCCCCTGATATATGTTCTACCTTGTAGAATATTGCGATAACATTCGCTGATGTCCACCGCGCGGGCGGTTGACCGGATATCAGGAACAAGATACTTATTATAGATAAACAATAACCCGGCCGGTAACGACTCCGCAGAGAGCGACTGGCGGACTGATAAATGCCACATGGGAGAATAATAAGCGGCGCTTCGGCACAGCCGCATGCTCCCCAATATCGAAGAATGATCCAATATCAAAGAACGACAAGGCCCCGCATCGCGAAGGCTAAATGGGAGAGAAAGCAATGAAACCAACGGCTTTGGCGGCGCTCGCCGTCCTTACGGTATCCGCTGCGCCGCTATCGGCCCAGTCCGATGTGGCTTGCGACGCGCAATGCCTCGAACAGATCGCGCGCGAATACCGCGCCGCCTACCGCGCACACGATCGCGATGCCGCGCCATTTGCCGAGGAAGTGCGATACACCGAAAACAACGTCGAGATGCCCTTCCCCGATGGCACCTGGGACACGGTGACCGCCGAGCCCGGCCCGCCGGTGGTCCTGAGCGACCCGGAAACAGGCAATGTCGGCATCTACACCACCATCATGCAGGACGAGATCGAAGGCTATCTGGCGATCCGCCTGCACGTGAACGAAGAGCGCGAGATCGACGAGGTGGAGCACGTGATCTCCACCCGGCGCAACCTCTCCAGCCCTCCGACGCCGATTGCCGACATTCGCCAGAACGCCGTCGATCCTGTCATCAACGCACCGACGCCGGTGGCCGAACGCGCATCACGCGATGAGCTGGCCGCCCATGCCAATGGCTATTTCGACACCCTGCAGCTGAACGACGGCGAAATCCGCGGCACCTGCTTCCTCCCCGAAGCGATCCGGCGCGAGAACGGAATGTTATTCACCGACATCAAGGGCGGGTTCGAGAGCGGCCGTTATTTCTTCAACAACCGTGTGCGCCGCGAAGTGGTGCTAATCGACGAGGAGCGGCAAGTGGCGATGGCGCGCGGGTTTATCGACCACAAGGGCGTGCTCAACGAATACCTGCTGACCGACGGCACCGAGGTCCGCGCGACATTCCAGGAGCCGCAAAGCTGGGCCTTCCTCGAAATGTTCAAGGTCAAGGACGGCTGCATCGCTTCGGTGATCGCGACCTTTTATCAGGCTCCGTACTATCAGCGCTCGCCATGGACCGTGGGCCCGGACCGCTGATATTTAAGAGGACATACCAATGAAAAGACGCGACTTTATGGGCACCGCCATCGGCGCCACCGTTGGGGCCGGTCTTTCCGGCAGCGCCAGCGCGCAGGTGCCCGAAGCTTCGGCCTCGCAGCCCTCGGGCGGGCCGCTCAACCCGCTGGCCGCCGAGCTTCCGCCGAGCGGTTTCAACACGCCGCTGCGCTTCGATGCCGAGGTCGACGATTGCCTCGTGGTCGGCACCATACCCGAAGACATGGACGGCGCCTTTTATCGGGTTGGCGGCGAATTCTATTATCCGCCGCTGTTCCCCGACGATGCCCCGCTCAACGCCGATGGCTACATCTCGATGTTCCGCATCAAGGATGGCAAGGCCGCGTTCCGTGGCCGCTGGGTGGAGACCGAGCGGTTCAAGGCCCAGCGCGCGGCCAAGCGCCAGCTCTATGGCTATTATCGCAATCCCTTCACCGACGATCCCTCGGTGCGCGATCCCGAAAATCCCAACCGCCGCACCGTCGCCAACACCGCGCCGCTGGTCCACGGCGGCAAGCTGTTCGCCACCAAGGAGGACGGCCTCCCGCACCTGATCGATCCCAACACGCTGGAAACGGTCGGCCCGTGGGACTTTGATGGCGGCTACAAGAGCCAGACCTTCTCCGCCCACCCCAAGCTCGATCCGGTCTCGGGCGACATGATCGCCTATGGCTACGAGGCCGACGGGCTCGCCAGCGATAGCTTGTGGGTCTATCGCATCGGCGCCGATGGCGCGGTGAAGAGCGAGGTGCGCACCAAGGTGCCCTATGTCAGCGTGATGCATGACATGGCGCTGACGCAAAAGCATATGCTGTTCCCGTTCGGCGGCTATGTCACCTCGATGGAGCGGTTGCGCGAAGGCAAGGTCCACTGGGGCTGGGACCAGAGCAAGGAAAGCTACATCGGCGTGCTTCCGCGCGACGGCGGGCCTGATGACATGCGCTGGTTCAAGGGGCCGCTGCGGTGCATGATGCACACCTTCAACGCGCATGACGAGGGCGACAAGATCGTGCTCTATGCGCCATTCTGGGATGGCAATTTCTTCCCCTTCTTCCCCAATGTCGACGGATCGCCCTTCCGCCCGGAACTGGCCCAGGCCTTCGTGCGCAAGATCACGCTCGACCTGTCCTCGCCCGACGACACATGGACCGAAGAGATCCTGTGGGACACCAGCATCGTCGACCTAGGCAAGGTCGATCCGCGCGTGCTGAGCCTGCCGACGCGCTATCTCTATACCTCGTTTGCCGATCCGAGCCTGCCGTTCGACACCACCCGCGCCGATCCGCCGGGCCGTGGGCCGCCCGTCAACTGCTACGGCCGGTTCGATCTCGCCACCGGCGAGCTGCAGAAGTACTTCGCCGGTGACACTCATGCGTTGCAGGAAGTGACCTTCGTGCCGCGCGAAGGTGGTAGCGAAGGCCAAGGCTACATCGTCGGCGTGGCCAGCAACTTTGCCGAGGACCGCTCGGAAATGATCATCGCCGATGCCGAGAACCTCGCCGCAGGCGACATCGCGCGGATCATCCTGCCCTTCAAGCTCAGCAGTCAGGTCCACGGTGTCTGGGCCTCGGCCAAGGAGCTGCCGCTTACTTGACACGAAAAACAACAAGATAAGACCACAAGAGGAGAGGACTAATGAAGCGCCCCAATATCCTGCTGGCCGCCGGTGCCCTCGCACTGGCAAGCCTTCCGGCCCAGGCCATAGCCCAGTCGCAGCCTAGCTATGCCGAAGATCGCGCCGAGATCGTCAACCTGTCGAACCATTACATGGTCGCGGTCGATGCCGGCGACATCGACACGGTGATAGCGACCTGGGCCGAGGATGGCGTGCTCGACTGGGTCGGCGGCGTCGAGCATGGCCGCGACGAGATCGAGGCCGCGATGAGCCGCTTCGGCGGTGCTGGCATCATGGGCACGCTGCCCGCCGACGCCACCGAGCGCCCGCGCACCCGCCACCAGATCATCAACCACGTGGTCGAAGTAAACGGCGATACCGCTACCAGCTTTGCCTATTGGTTCGCCATGACCAACCGCACGACGCACGGACAGGTTGAACTGCTGTACATGGGCCATTACGAAGACGAACTTCGTCGCGAGAACGGTGAATGGAAATTCACCAAGCGCACGGTCTATAACGAATCGATGCACAACAAGTCGCTGTTCTACCCCGGACTGGGGGAAAGCGACCCGCGGCAGGGACAGTAACGGCGGCGCGGCCCGCGCAGCCGGTGTGAAGGGAAGACGATGCAGAAATGGTTCGGAGCCGCCGCTGCGGCCGTGGCGCTGGTGGGGATGACCGCCGCCTATTCGCAAGGCACGCAGCCCGCAGCGCAGGAATGGGCGGCCCACGGCGGCAGCTCCAACGAACAGTACTATTCGCAGCTCACCCAGATCGACGCGAGCAATGTCGCCGACCTCAAACCTGCCTGGTACTTCGAATACGACACCGTGCGCGGGCAGGAAGGCGAGCCGATCGTCGTCGATGGTGTGCTCTACATCTCGACCGCCTGGTCGAAGGTCTATGCGCTTGATGCCAAGACCGGCGCGGAGCTGTGGAAGTACGACCCCAAGGTGCCGGGAGAGGCGGGGCCGAAGGGCTGCTGCGACGTGGTCAACCGCGGCGTGGCGGTGAGCGACGGGCGCGTCTTCATCACCACCTTCGACGGGCGCATGGTCGCGCTCGACGCCCGCAGCGGCGAAGAGCTGTGGGTGGCCGACACCATCGCCAACCACGCGATGGACTACACCAGCACCGGTGCCCCGCGCGTGTTCAAGGGCAAGGTGATCATCGGCCAGGGCGGCGCGGAAAAGGGCGTGCGCGGCTATGTCACCGCCTATGACGTGGCGACCGGCGAGAAAGCCTGGCGCTTCTACCTCACCCCGCCCCCGCCGGGTGTGGTCGATGGCGAAGTGTCCGACCGGGTGCTGGAGGAAATGGCCCGCCCGACATGGTTCGGCGACCTGTGGCACACCACCGGCGGCGGCGGCGCGCCATGGGATTCCATCGTCTACGACGAGGAACTGGACCAGCTGTTGATCGGCACCGGCAACGGTTCGCCGCACAGCCATTATCTGCGGTCCGACGGGCAAGGCGACAACCTGTTCCTCGCCTCGGTACTGGCGCTCGATCCCGACACCGGGGAATATCGCTGGCATTATCAGCAAACGCCGGGTGACAGCTGGGACTATACCTCGGTCCAGAACATGATCCTGGCCGATCTCACCATCGACGGCGAGCCGCGCAAGGTAATCCTCCACGCGCCGAAGAACGGCTTTTTCTACGTGATCGACCGCGAGAGCGGCCAGCCGATCTCGGCCCGCCCCTATGCCGAGGATATCCGCTGGGCGACGGGGATCGACACCACCTTCTGGCGCCCGATCGAGGTGCCGGGCGCGCGCTATGTCGACCGGCCCTTCCTCAATTCGCCGCATGTCGGCGGGGCGCACAACTGGCAGCCGATGGCCTACAGCCCGCGCACCGGGCTCGTCTATATCCCCACGGTTCGCAACTACTTCACCTATAGCGCCACCAGTGGCCCGCATCAGGGTGAGGTGATCGATCCTTCGGAAATGCCCGAGCCCGATGCCTACCTCCAGGCCTTTGACCCGCTGACCGGGCAGGAAAGCTGGCGGGTGGATGCCAACGGCTGGATTCCCGATTCGGGCGGCAGCGGCGTGCTCGTCACCGCAAGCGACCTGGTATTCCAGGGCCGCGGCGACATCCTTGGCGAGATGCTCGCCATCGACGCGCGAACCGGCGAAGTGCTGTGGCGTCATGACACGCCCAACGCCGTGATGGCCGCGCCGATCACCTACATGGTCGACGGTGAGCAATATGTCGCCGTCTCGACCGGCGGCGGCGGCGGCGGCAACCCGCTGCTCGGCTCGACCAACCCGCCGCGCGAGAAGCAGCCAGGCCGCATGGTCGTGTTCAAGCTGAACGGCACGGCAACGCTGCCTGCACCGCCTCCGCTGGCTGGCCCGGCGACCGACCCGGACGAGGTTTTCGAAGCCGACAAGGTGGCGCTGGGCGCGCAGGTCTATGGCCGCAACTGCGTGTTCTGCCACGGCGTGAACGGACGGCAAAGCAACATCATTACCGATCTGCGCCGCTCGCCGGTCGTGGCCAATGCGCAGGTCTGGCGCGCCGTGGTGCACGATGGCGCGTTCCTGTCACGCGGGATGCCCAAGTTCGATGGGAAGCTGTCGGTCGAGGAAGTGGAAGCGATCCGCCAGTTCATGGGCTCGGAATCGCAAGCGCTTGCCCGCGACCAGCGCGCAGGGATTGCGGAACGCTAAGCGCTTGGGGCGCGGACCGAAGCGTGCTGGCCCGCACCCCAATGCCGCCTCACAGGCATGTTGCGAGCGATGCACTTGTGTTTTCCCTCGCCAGCCAACATAGTGCCCTAAAATAATTAGCTAGCGAAATAGCTATGAGGCGGCCGTATAAGCGGCGTCTGGAGAGGACTGTCCACTTTGATCGAGCCAAAGGCCGATGTCGCGCTTGCCGAACTTCCCGGCTACCTCCTGCGTCGCGCGGCAAGCGTGATGATGACCGAGTTCGCCACAAGGCTGGCCCCGCTCGACCTGCGCATATCGGAACTGACGGTGCTGTTCGTGGCAGGCTCTGACGATCAGTTGACCTCGAGCGACATCGGCCAGGTTGCCGGTATCAAGCGGGCCAATATGCCAAAACTGCTAGATCCGCTCGAACAACAGGGCCTGATCCGGCGTGAACCGCTCGACGGCCGCCGCAGTGCAATCATCCTGACAGACAAGGGCCAGACCCGCCTGAATGAGGCGCGTAAGGTCATCACCGAATTCGAAGCCGATCTGCTGGCAACGGTTCCGGCCCGGCATCGCAACCACTTGGTTCCCGCGCTCGACGCCCTGCGCAACTACGGCAAAGGCTAGGGTCTCTGCCTCGGCGTCCCGCTCGCGAGCCATTCGGCAAGGGCCTCCAACTCGGCATCGGATAGTTCGGTGGGTGTAAATGGTGGCATGGCCCCGATCCCGCGCCGCACGACCAACATGGTGAGCGCCGGCGGCAGATTGTCGCGCTGGCGCAGCTCTGCCTGTCCTTCGGGCACTCTTCTTGCCAGCACCCGCGTGCCCCAGCCGCCCGCTTCGTGACAATAGGCGCAGCGGTCCGCGAAGATGTCTTGCGGGCTACGCACTTCGCGCTCCGACGAATGAACGACCGCAGGCAGAGCCATTGCCACCACGACCACCATGGCGAGAGCCGAGCGCCTCATGGCTGCGCTCCCAGCTGCTTGTCCCAAGTCCCTATGCCCTGCTTGCCGGGAGCGAGAATGCCATTGGGATCGAGCGCGGTCTTGATCCGGTCGTTGAGGCGCGGCAGCGCATGGTCGCCCCATGCGTGCATCGCGGCGGCATCGTCCATAAAGCGCAGGTGCGTGCGATAGAGCCCCACGCCGATGGCCTGCATATCCTCGCACAGCTGGCGAAACAGGGCGCGACAGCGCGCCGTGTCCTCGGCATCGGTGCGGGTGAAATACATGTCGGCGACGAACACCAGCGCGCGGCTCGAAATGCCGAACATGCCGACCCATGGGTCCTTGCCATATTCGAGGAACCGCCGCTCGATTATGTCGTAAACCTGTTCGGCCCGATCGCCCAGCGGTGCGACAATCGGACCAAGATCGCTGTGCCCGCCGGGACTGCCGCCCCAATCAACCGCGCCGAGCGGGGCAAGGCTAACCTCCTGCCGCATCCACGGCTCCTGCGGATCGCCCTGTTGCCAGCGACGCACCTCGATGGTGGCGTCGGGCAGGCCCTCGGCAAAGGCGCGGCGGATCTTGTCGAGCCGCAGATCAAGGCCCGCCGGACTGTCGAACAGGTTGAAGATGACGCTCCACCAGCCATTGCCGCGTTCTTCGAGCAGTTCCTCCATCCGTTCCGGCGGGATCGCCCCCGGCCCATTCCATACCTGCGCGCGCACGCGGCCCCCAGTGATCTGCCGCCAGCCGTTGGCGATGGTGTAAGGCGCGTTGATCGTATCGGTCATGCGCAGGGGCCGCAGGGTGTCGACCAGTGCACGGAAATCGTCCTTGCGCGGCACGCGGATGGAAACGCCCGCCATGCCTTCGGGCTCGGGCATCAGCCACAGGCCCATCTTGGTTACGATGGCGAAGTTCGACTGGGTGAACAGGCCATCGAGCGCGGGGCCGAAGGGCCAGCGATAGGCCTGCCACTCGCGCGTACCCTCCAGCGCGCCAAGGCCTGTACGCACCAGCGTGCCGTCGGCGAGCAACACCTCCATCCCGCAGATCTGTTCGGCATGCTGGCCATAGGGCGTGTAGCCGACGCCGTGTTCCAGCGCGTTGCCGATCACACTGCCCCAGCTGTGCGCGGGGCCGGACATCCACAGCCGCGATCCGCGACGGTCCAGCTCGGCCTTGAAGTCGAAGAAGCTGACGCCCGGCTCGACCACGGCGGTGCCCATCTCCTCGTTGATCTCGAGGATGCGGTTCATCCGCTTGAGGTCAAGGATCACCGATCCGCGCATTTCCGGCGCGGCTGTGCCATAGGCGAAGTTCTTGCCCATCGAGACCGGCCACAACGGCACCTTGAAGCGGTTGGCGATGGCGAGGATCTTCTGGCAGCCCTCCACGTCGGCAGGTGCAAGCGCGGCGGCACTGGCGTGGTCCTGCTGGTCGCCGATGTCGAACGGATCGAGGTAGCTCGCTCGGTCGGCGTCGGAGGTGAAGACCCATTGCGCGCCGATGGCCGCGCGAAATTCGTCGAGCGCCTCGTCGAAGCTCTCCTGCGTCAGTCCGGGGGGAAGCACGGGCATGGAACTTGATCCTCGCAGGCGATCAACAGAACTCGGGGTGCCAGGCGGGCACGGCGGAGCGGGCGCCACGGCGCGGCATGGCGGCAGGCGTGGCGCCGCTGGCGAAGTATCGCAGACCCCACACGTCGCCGACAGCAGGCTCTCCCGGCATGGTGGTCCAGGCCGCTGCCGGCACGCTCTTCAGCACGGCGAGCGTGGGAAGACCGGCCAAGGCGGTCAGGAACAGGCGGCGGTTCACGCTCATGCGATGGCCCAATGGCGCAGATCGGCGCCACCAGCCCCCGGCATTGGCACGTCATGCAGCAGGCGAGTGCGCCCGTGCCCACGCGCGAACGTCTCGCAAATGAAGCGGTCGGACCAGAGCGTGGCGCCTGCTATCGCTCCACCGCTGGCGAGCAGTGACGGAATTTGCCCTTGCCAGGCGAGGCCGAGGTCGTGCTCGCGCGGATCGAGGATGGCGATGCCCTGCCCCGCCCATTCCTCCGCCAGTTGCAGCGATGTGGCAAAACGCCGATCGTAGATAAGTAGCGCGGGCTTCGCGCCCTGCGCACGTAGGGCAGCAGGCATCCCCCCCAGCGCGACGAGAGCCATGCCACCTTTCATGAGCGTGCGGCGGTCGCTGCGAATCATGGGCGTTTATCCAGATAGGCGGCAATCGCCGCAAGCTCGGCGTCGCTGAGCTCGGCCTCGCGGATTTGTGGCATCGAGCCGAGCCCCCGGCGAACCACCATCGTGGTAAGCGCGGCGGGCAGCATGGTGCGCTTTTCCAGTTCTGCCTGCCCCTCGGGCACCCGGCGCGACAACACCCGCGTGCCGAAGCCGCCTTCGAGGTGGCACCCACCGCACCTCTCGCGGAACAATTCCTGCCCCTGCGGCGTCGTGGCCGGTTCGGCCGCATGGGCCAGCGACAGCGCCCCAACCAGCGCCAGCACCGGAAGCGACCGGATCGCCAGCGCGCTCATGCCTGCGCCTCGCGATAGCGGCGCGGCCAGATCCCCATCTTGCCCGGCGCGAGAATGCCGTGCGGATCGACCGCGTCCTTCACCGTCTCGTTCCAGCGCCGCAGCGCGCCGTTGTTGTAATCATAGCTGCGAGCGATCTGATCGTAATAGAGCGTGTGGGTGCGATATTCGCCCCAGCCGCGCGCGGCGGCCACGTCGATCAGGTCGCTGAACAGCCGGTTCGCCCGCGCCATCGTCTCCTCGTCATTGCGGTTGAACACGATCATCGAGATGTGGTTGAGATAGCGCTGCCCGGCGGTGAAGCCGCCGTAGTAGTCGAACCCCGCCTCCTCATACATGGCGCGGATCGTGGTGTACTGCTCCCATGCCTCGGCCCCGGTGAAGGGCGAGACCGGCGAGAAGGTCAGGTGCCCGCCCGGCCCGCCGAGCCAGTCGACCACGCCCAACGCGCCCAGCGTCGGCGTGGGCGAGCCGGAGCCTTTGAGCGGCTCGCCGCGATGCCATTCGGAGACATCGAATTCGTAAGGCAGATGGGCAAAGGCCCGCTTCACCTTCTCGGCATTGATCGTGTTCACCGCCTTGTCGCCGAACAGGCGGATCGAAAAGTTCCAGTGCCCCACCCCGCTCTTCAGACGCGCCTGTTCGAGCACGTCGGCCGGGATCGGCCCTTCGCCCTGATAGTATTCGCTGCGCGGCGCTCGCACGGCGAGGTTGCGGATGATATTGCCGAAGCTCGGGTTCGCCTGCACCGTTCCATCGAGCTTCAGCGGCCGTAGCGCCTCGACGCCCAGCGGCAGGTCTTCGGGCCGATCAAACGCCATGGCAAGGTTCAGCGTATGCTCGGGCTCTGGCATCAGCCACAGGCCCATCTTGGTCGCCACGCCGAAGTTCGACTGCATCAGGGCCGCATCCCAAGAAGGGCCGAAGCCATAGGGAAACAGCTGCCAGGTTTTTGCACCGTCGAGCGCGCCCATCCCCGTGCGCAGCAGCTCGCCGGTGCCGGTGACGATCTCCAGCCCGCACACTTTGGAGGCATGCTCGCCATAGGGCGTGTAGCCCACCCCGCGTTCTAGCGCATTGCCCAGCACGCTGCCCCAGGTGTGCGCCGGGGCCGACATCCACAGCGGAATATTGTTGTCGACCAGATGGTTGTAGAGATCGTCGAACCCCACGCCGGGCTCCACCACCGCATAACCCATCTCGACATTGACCTCGAGAATGCGGTTCATCCGCACCAGATCGAGCATCACCACGTCGCTGAGATGCGGTGCCGCGCCACCATAGCCGAAGTTCTTGCCGCGGCTGGTGGGCCACAGCGCCACGCCCAGCTCGCCCGCCACGCGCACGATGGCCTGCACCTCTTCCACCGAAGTCGGGGCAACCGCACCGCGCGGCGCGTAGGACATCGGATCGCGCGGAGCCATCGCATCCTTGTAACCATGGCGCGCTTCCTCCTCGCGCCACACATATTGCGCGCCGACAATGGCCTCGAACCGGGTGAGCGCCTGTTCGAGCCGCGCTGGATCAAGCATGATCATGCGCCGCGGCTCCATGCCGGAACCCAGTTGCCATGAACCTGCTGCGGCGCACGGAAAGGCAAGCGCACCCGCGCGACCGGCCCGGCGGCAAGGTTGGCGGTATCGCCGATCAGCAGTTCGCTCTTCATCGTCTCGTAGTTGGTGCCGAGCGCCATCACCCAGCCATCGGCCTCGGGCGCATCGGGGCTGCGCGGGGCGAAGGCGATCTCCTGCAGGCCGAACTCGGGCCCGGCAAACATGGCCTCCACCTCGCCTGTCGCGAAGTCGAACCGGCCAAGCGAATTGGTCGGGCGGCGGCTGCCCATGTCGCCCGAAAAGGGCTTGGTTTCGTCGGAGAACGACAGCAGGCCATGCCGGAAGCGATGGCCCATGAAGCGTTCGTCGATCCGGCTCAAGGCGCCGGGCTTGTCTTGCCACATGCGTTCCTCGCGCCAGCCCCCGCCGCTGGCATTCATATCGATCACGTAGCGCCGGATCGTGGTGCGTGCGCCCGCCGGATCGAACGGCTTGCCATGGACATCGGGGAAGAAAGGAAAGGGGTTCCCGTCGGACACCGCCGCATCGAGCGTAATCACTCCGCCTTCGTCGCTGGCGGCGAAGGTGTGCACCATGGCCATGGCCGGACCATCGAACCAGCGGATGTCAGAAGCGTCGCCATGGCGCGGCAGCACGCCGATATGGCTCGGCAGCGTGGTGTCCCAGCCCCAGTGGACCTTACCCTCGCGCAAGCGCTCCATGCTGGAAACCATGCCGTAAACCGGAATGAGAATGTAGTTCTGCGAGATGGCTATATCGTGCACCATCGAAAGGTAAGGGGCCGAGAGCTTGCGCTCGCTCGTCACCTTGCCACCCGCATCGATGGTATAAATCCAGATGGCATTGGTCGCGAGCCCCTCGGCCTCGTAGCCGAAAGTGATCATTTCCCCGGTGCGGCCATCGACCTTTGGATGGGCGGAAAAGGTCGGCGCCTTGTAATCGCCGCCGAAATCGAAAAAGCCCTTTGTCTCCAGCGTGTCGGGGTCGATCTCCATCGGCGGCGCATCTTCCTTCAGCGCCAGCAAGCGGCCCGCAAAGAAGATCACATTGGTGTTCGAAACCGTATCCGCCTTGTTATACTGTCCCTGCATCGGTGGTTCGTGCGTGAACGGGTTGCGATAGTAGCCGAACAGCTGCCGCCGCGCCGCCTTGTTGGCGAGATAGCGCGGTGTCTCGATAAAGCGCGCAGCATAGTCGCACGAGCCATCGCCTATGCGGAAGGCGGTGATCATGCCATCGGCGGCGAAGGGCGAATCGTCGGGGTATCTGGGCGGATAGAACCACTCCGCGCAGGCCCGGTAGAAGGTGCCGTTCAGAGCAGCCGGGATTTCTCCAATAACTTCGCAATCATAGAGGCTGGCGTCGTAGCGCGCAGGCTCGAAGTCGCCCTGCAAGGCCGGATGGTCAGCATAGGATAAAGTCATGGTATCGCTTGCGGGCACCCCGCCCCTCTCTCCCAAAAAAGGCCAGCGTTCTGTCGCCGACTTCAGGGGAGTATTTATTTTGGATAATTATTTTTGTAAAGCATATTACCCTCTACACCGCCTGAGGGTCGCATGAGAATGGAGCTTCCGATGGAATTCGGACCGACACGCGAACACCTGGCCTTTCAGGTGCACCTGACCTGGCGCACGGCTCGAAAGGCCCTGCTCTCCGAGATGGACAAGGGCGAGGAGCACGTCTCGCCCGGATCTTATTCTATTCCGATACTGATCGGCCTCAACCCAGGCATCTCGCCGATGCAGCTGGCCAGCGCGCTTAGCCTCGATGCTTCCAAAGTTGCGCTGCTTCTGCGCGATCTTGTCGACAAGGAGTTGGTCGAGCGCACCCGGTCGGCAAGTGATGGCCGGGTGGTCGAGCTGCGCCTGACAGCGGCGGGCGAGGACTTTGCAAGGAATGCGAGCGCGGCGAGCGAAAAGCTGGAGACGCCGTTCGAAGGTATCCTCTCGCCCGATGAGAAGGAAACGCTGATCAGCCTGCTTGAGAAGTTGCGCGACGGCCTCGTCTGATCCGTCATCCAGCGCGCGGTGGTGGATGGACAGCGCGCTACGCGGGCCTATGCTCCGGTCCGAAAGCCGCGCCAATGCGGCACCAACCAATAGGGGAGAGCAGCTTGGATCTGGGAATCAGGGGGCGCAAGGCCATCGTCAACGGAGGCAGCGCCGGCATGGGACGCAGCGCGGCGCTATCGCTTGCGCGCGAAGGGGTGGAGTGCTTCGTCTCCGCCCGCACCGAGGATCGGTTGGTAAAGGCCTGCGAAGAGATTGCGGCCGAAACGGGCAGCAAGGTTCATCCGATCTGTGCCGATCACAGCACTGAGGCGGGCCGCGAGAAAATCCTCGCCGCCTGCCCCGAGCCAGACATTCTCGTGGGCACCTGCTCGCCTCCGCCGATGACGCCCGACTATCGCGCGATCACCGAAGAGGACTGGCGCGACGCGATCGACATCTCGCTGCTCTCGCCGGTCGCCTTCATGCGCGCAACGGTCGACGGCATGGCGCAGCGCGGCTGGGGCCGGGTGGTGAACATCGCCACGGTCGCCGCCAAGTATCCAGGCGAGATCCGCGCACTGTCGGGCAGCACCCGCGCCGCGCTTGCCAACTATTGCGTGGCCGTCTCGAAGGTGGTGGCCAAGCACAATGTGATCATCAACAACCTGCTGCCGGGGATGCACCACAGTGCCTTCGTGGAAAAACAGTTCACCGAGCGCGCGGCGGCCAAGGGCATCACCTATGAGGAGGAGGTGGCCGAGTTTTCGCGCGAGTGGCGGATCGCCGCCGAACGCTTCGGCGACTGCGACGACGTGGGCGACATGGTGGCGGTGTTCTGCAGCCAGCAGGCCAATTACATCACCGGGCAAAGCCTCGTGATCGACGGCGGCGCGACGACTTCGGTGTTCTAGGAAGGAACTCCGTTCGTCCTGAGGAGGGCACGAAGCCGCAGGCTGAGCGCCCGTCTCGAAGGACAGGCGGTGGTCTAGCCCTCGTCGGGCCGATAACGCATCGGCAGTAGCGGCGCGGGCATCGGGCGGGCGACGCGCTCGCCGCTCTGCCCGGCAAAGCTCGCCAACACCGGGCCGGACCAGTCGCGGATCACCCGTCGCCACAGCCGCCAGTCGCCGTTTTCGTGCTTCAACGCGTCCTCGTACCAGCCCATGACGTAGAGCTGGTGCGGCCCGTCGCCCTGCCGCAAGGCGACGGTTACATAGGACTTGGCCAGAGCACAGTCCTCGCCCGGCGTGATGACAGTGTTCGAGATATGGTGCTGTCGTCCGGCGGAAGTCGGCAGGTCACGCAGGAAGCTGGCGAAGTGGCGCAGCGCCGCGTGGCCCTGCCAGCTCTGCGGCTCTTCGAAAGCGTCCCATTCGAGCGTGCCCTCGGTGCAGAAGCAGGCGACGAAGTCCTCCACCGTGCCGGTGTCGAGCGCCCAGGCGCAGGCCGCAAGGCGCTCGTGGATGGCGAGCCTGTCGGCAGTGTCGAGCGTGATCATGATCAGGTTACCCCGTAATAGTCGAAGAAGGCGGAATTGCCGCGCCGCTCGGCCACGCTCACGAGAACTGTGCGATCGAGCCAGACGCAAAAGGCGAGGTCAAGTCCCGGTACGTGTATCGGTTTCGCGCGGGAATTGGCGACGCGCGCCCAGCGTAAGCACCGGCAGTGCCAGCACCAGCAGAGAAGCGAGCAGCGCTATAGCCAGCGAGAAATTGCCTTCGCTCGCCACCAGCACGCCGGTCAGCCAGGGGCCGATGATCCCGCCCGCCGTGCCGAACATGCTGATCAGCGCGATCACGCCCACCGGCACTTTGTCACCGCCAAGCTTCACGGATCCTGGGATGGCCCAGAACACGCCCTGGGCTGCGCCGATGCCGAGCCCCGCCACGCACATCAACAGCAGCACCGGCAGGCCCGGCGGCAACATGGCCGCGAACATCATCGCCACGCCTGCAGCGGCGGCAGGCAGGCCCGTGTGGAGCAGCCGCTCGCCCTTGCGGTCAGAGCGGCGGCCGTTGACCACCAGCCCGATCGCAAGCGCAAGGAGCGGGGTCGCGCTGAGCGAACCGATCAGGAACTCGCTCTGACCGAGATCGAGTTGGCGCACGAGCTGCGGCAACCAGAACACCAACGCATAGGACCCTGTCATAACCAGCAGCCATGTGAGCGAACAGCGCCACAACCACGGATCGCTCGCGATCTGGCGCACAGTGCGCGGCGGAGCATCATCGGCCCCTTCCTGGCGGACGAACTCGGCGGCGAGCCAGGCCCGTTCTTCTGCGTCGAGCCAGCGCGCCTTGTCGGGTCGGTCAACCAGATAGAGCGCCGCGAGCACCGCCAGCACCACATTGGGAATGGTCAGCAGCAGGAACATGTAGCGCCATGCGGGCAAATCAAGCGGATTGCCGATCTGCAGCAGCCAGCCGCATAGAGGCCCGCCCAGCACCATCGACAGCGGGACCGCCACCAGAGCCCCGCCGAGCATCCGCGCTCGCATGGCAGGCGGCGCCCATTGCGAGATGAGCCAGGTCATGCCGGGCGCGAAACCGGCTTCTGCCATCCCAAGCAGGAAGCGCGCAGCGTAGAATTCGGCCGCGCTGGTGATGTGCGCCATCCAGAACCCCGAGGCCGCCCAAAGCATCATCGAAACGAAGATCCAGCGCTTGATCCCCCATGTCCGCAGCAGGCGCACGTGTGCGTACTGGAACAGCAGGTAGGCGAGGAAAAACATGCTCACGCCCCAACCGAACTGATCGGGCGACAAGCCAAGATCGGCCGACATCGCACTGCCGGCATAACTGATATTTACCCTATCGATCGAGTTGACGAAGGTGATGATGGCAATCGGAATGATCAGCCGCAGCGTGATCTTTCCTTGCAGCCGCGCGCCTGTGGCATCGCTCATTATTGTAAAGCCCTCCCAAGGCCTGAAGCCGTGCACTTGGCCCAGACTGCGGCCATGCCGCAAGCCCTATGTCCCGCCAACCCGCAAATCCAAGACCCGGCGCGGCGAGATATCAGGTGGCAATCGGCTTCGCCAGGGAAAGGCAAATCGCGTCGATCGTCGACTCGAGCCTCGGATCGGGCGGGTCCGCATGGCTCGTCACCAGGCAGCGCACGCCGGGCGCGAAATTCAGGGGAAAGCGCACCAGTTCACCCGTGGCGAGCGACTGGCTCGTATCGTCATCAAACAGCAGCCCGATCCCGGACCTGCCCGCACCAGATCAAGCTGATAGTCAGGATATTGCGAACGGGCCGCCAGGGCGGATACGGCATAGAGCCCGACCGTCGCACGGCGCAGCACCCGCGTGACAAACTCGTCGCTTCCGGCCGGATCGCCGGTGCAGAAACCGCAATCGACCTCGCCATTGCGAAGCAGCGCTAGCACGTGGGCGCGATCCACAGCCTGAGTAAACTGGATCTCGGGCATGTCGTCGCGCGCGAGCAAGTCGCGGGTGGTGGGGCCAAGCCAGTTATCGAGCAGATAGTGCCCTGCCGCTACCCGCAGGGCGGACAACTCCTGCGGCGAAGACGGGCCGCTATCGCGCAACTTGCCCACCCCGCGCATCGCTGCTGAAGGGGCGCAACCATCACGCGGTAGGCTTCGGCGCTATCGCCAATGTCGCGGTGGCCGAGCCGGGCTATACCTCGGTCATACCCGACAGCGCCGCCACCATCGGCGAAGTGCTGAAGATGAACGGCTATGCCACCACCTTTTTCGGCAAGAACCACGATACGCCCAACGCGCGCGTGGCTGGCTACACCCTCCCTAGCGGGCGCGTGACCTGGGCCAACGGCGAAGGCGATCTCGACCTGTCACTGGCGGTGACCAGCATCACCGACGAATACTACTTCGTGGGAGCCTTCGACAATGCTCAGAGCGGCTTCTCGATGGGCCAGCCCGGCCGACCGCGTGAATGGTCGGTAAGTGCCACCAAGCGGTTCTGACCCGACCGCTATCCTCAGTCCCTGCGAACGCGCTCCTGCCCAAGCGGGTGCGTTTGCAGGGCTATCGTCTACCGCTGCCAGGCAAAGCGGGTGGCAAGTCGTTCCGTACAGGCTAGGAAGTTTGCATGACATCAGCTCTCGGCAAAGCCCTTGGTGGTCTTGTGCTCGGTCTTGCGCTGGCAAGCTGCGGCGCCAGCCAGCCAGCCGATGCCGAATGGCCGCTGCACGGGCTGGATGAAACGGCCCAGCGGTTTGCCGATATCGATCAAATCAATGCGGGCAACGTGGATCGACTGGGCCTCGCCTTCTACCACGACCTCGGCACCGACCGAGGGCAAGAGGCGACGCCGATCATGGTAGACAAGGTGCTGTACCTTGTCAGCGCCTACGATGTGGTAAAGGCAGTCGATGCCACCAGCGGTGAGCTGCTTTGGGAATACGATCCTCAGGTGCGCGCGGCATCGGCGCGCGGGTGCTGCGGCCCGGTCTCGCGCGGTGTGGCGGTTCATGATGGCAAAGTCTTCGTGGGCGCGCTCGACGGGCGGCTTGTCGCGCTCGACAAGCACAGCGGAGCGGTAGAATGGGAGGTGCAGACCATCGACCAGTCCGATCCGCTGGCGGTGAACTACACGATCACCGGCGCGCCGCGCGTGGCGGGCGATCTGGTGCTGATCGGCAACGGTGGCGCCGAGTTCGGTGCACGCGGGTTCGTCACCGCCTATGACACCGCCACTGGCGAGCAGGCGTGGCGTTTCTACACCGTGCCCGGCAAGCCCGGCATGCCCGATAATGCCGCCAGCGACAGCGCCATGGACATGGCCGCGAAGACGTGGGCCGGCGAATGGTGGAAATACGGCGGCGGCGGCACCGCCTGGGACGCCATCGAGTACGATCCCGAACTGGGCCTCGTCTATATCGGCGTCGGCAACGGCTCTCCGTGGAACCACCAGATGCGCTCCGACGGCAAGGGCGACAACCTGTTCCTCTCCTCCATCGTAGCGGTCGATGCGAAGACCGGCGAATACCGCTGGCACTTCCAGACGACCCCGGCCGACAGCTGGGACTACACCGCCACCCAGAACATTATCCTCGCCGATCTCGAAATCGACGGACATCAGCGCAAGGTGCTGATGCAGGCTCCGAAAAACGGCTTTTTCTATGTGCTAGACCGCGAGACGGGGGAGTTCATCTCGGGCGAACCCTTCGTCAACGTGACCTGGGCCAGCGGACTTGATCCCGAGACGGGACGCCCGATAGAAGTCCCCTCGGCGCGCTATTATCGCACCGGCGAGCCCTCGTTCCAGTTCCCCAGCTCGGGCGGAGGCCACAACTGGCCGCCGATGGCCTTCAGCCCCGATACTGGCCTTGTCTATATCCCCGCGCAGGATGTCGGGATGCCCTATGCCGCTGCCGACGAAGAGCAGGTTATCGGTGCCTACACCTCGGGTGTCGCCATGGATGGCGGCGGCGCGATGACCGATGAGGAACGCGAGGTGCTCTATGCCGGAATGAAGGGCTACCTGATCGCATGGGATCCGGTGAAGCAGGAGGAAGCCTGGCGCGTAGACCAGGCTGCCCCGTTCAATGGCGGCCTTCTCGCGACCGGCGGCGGGCTGGTCTTCGCCGGCAATATTGCGCGCGAACTGGCCGCCTACGATGCCGCGAGTGGGGAAAAACTGTGGTCGTTCGATGCACAGACCGCCGTGAGCGCCCCTCCCATCAGCTATGTAATCGACGGAGTGCAGTACGTTGCCGTGCTTTCTGGCTGGGGTGGCGGGTGGCCGCTCACCGGCGGGGTGATGGCATTGCAGGCGGGTAAGTCGGTCGGGCCAAACAGGTTGCTGGTCTTTGCGCTGGACGGCGAACAGAGACTGCCGCCCTTTACCCCGCCCGAAGGCCCGCGCCGCGCCATCGTATCCGCCCGTCCTGCTGATGAGGACTCTATTGCACGCGGCAATCAGCTCTATGCACGCTATTGCCTGCGTTGCCACGGCACCGGCGTGGTGAGCGCGGGCGCCTATCCCGATCTGCGCGCGTCTGGCGTGGTGCCGAGCGATGCCTTCGCCGCCGTTGTGCTAGACGGCGCTCTTGCGCCCAACGGGATGCCGAGCTTCGCTGACAAGATAGCGCGCGCCCAACTCAACGATATTCGCAGCTTCATCGAGGCCCGGTCGTTCGAAGACCTGGCCCAGGAATAAGAGGAGAGATCATGTCCGACCAAATGAGCGAAGTGCTCGCCGAACTCGCTGCCCTCAAGCAGCGGCAGGCCAAGCTGGAAACCGAAGTGCAGCAGGCACGCGATTTCCAGTCGGTGCAGAACCTGCAGGCGGCCTACGGTTACTATGTCGACAAGGGCCTGTGGGATAAGGCGGCCGAGCTGTTCGCCGAGGATGGCACGCTTGAACTGGCCGGGCGCGGCGTGTTCGTGGGCCGCGAGCGGGTGCGCGAATATCTCCACCACCTGCCGCCCTACGGCAAGGGCATGCTTTACAACCACATGCAGTTACAGCCGGTGATCCATGTCGATAGCGAAGCCGGCACCGCCAAGGGCCGCTGGCGCACGTTCATGATGGTGGGCTCGCTCGGCAACGAGGCGCGCTGGGGCGAGGCGACCTACGAGAACGAATACAAGCGCGTCGATGGCGAATGGAAGATCGCCTTGCTTCACGGCTACATGAATATCTATGTCGAGTTCGACCGCGGCTGGAACAAGGAAGGCGTCCCGCTGCTGCGCTCGATCGCTGGTCTGCAGCCCGATTTGCCGCCGACGATGGAATACGAATGCTATCCCGAGCCGATGATCGCGCCCTTCCACTACGACAAGGTTTAGCGCCCGTTGCCGGTAACGTGGGCGCGCGTCGTCAGGCTGCGCCCGCCTTGCAGGTTCGCCGCCGCCAGTTTCGCACGTGCGCCGATGCCAACAGCGCCGCTCCACCCAAGGTAGTCAAGGTCTCGAGAGCGTCGGTCCGTGCCAGCAAGGCGCCCCCCATAAGGGCCAGCCCGGAGACACCGAGAAGCAGCGTACCACGCGCAGCCAGATGGCGATGAGCGGCCTTGCCCAGCACCGTGATGCTGACCGGGATCGCGCAGGCGAACAGCCACAGGTGCAGCGCCTCAGGTAAGTGCAGCCACTGGGACAGCGCTGGCAGCATGGCGATAATCATGGGCAGCGCGAGGCAGTGCACTACGCAAACCGCCGAGAGCGAAATCGCTAGTCCGTCAAGCCAGTGAGCGGTTGCAGCACGCACCTAGACCACTCCTTCTCTATCTGCGCTGTTTCCGATCGAGTTCTTGAGCGGTCGCGGTAATCTCACGCGTGCTAAAGCTGACAAGATTGCGGATCCGAATGTCATCATCATCACGCCCATATAGGACCAATAAGGGTATGTTACAACATATCTCATATTGAATCGGGGTACTTCCCGAAACATGGCGGGTTGCGCAAGCCTCGCCGGGGCTTCTAAGTATGGCGAATGACTACAACGAACCGGCCCGCGCCGCGAGTCCTCACCGTCCTCTCAACCAAGCAAGTCAGCCCCAATATGCGCCGCATCACGCTAGGCGGCGCTGGCCTCATCGGGTTCCCTTTCGGGCAGCAAGGCGCTTACGTCAAACTGCGCCTGCCCCTGCCCGATGGCAAGATTGCAGTGCGCACTTATACGATCCGCGCCCAGCGCAAGGACGCGCTCGACATCGACTTTGCGCTCCATGCCGAGACAGCTAGCGGCCATGCCGGTCCGGCGACGGAATGGGCGCTGTCGGTGCAGCCCGGCGCAACCATCGAAGTGGGCGGCCCGGGCCCCGCCAAGCCTCTGCCCGAGGGGCGCGACGCCTATCTAATCGCGGGCGACATGACGGCCCTGCCTGCGATCGCGGTCAACCTCGCCGCATTGCCTGCGGATGCGCAAGGCCATGCGGTGATCGAAGTCATGGGCGAAGGCGACAGGATCGACCTGCCCCGCCCCGCAGGCGTGACGCTCGACTATCTGGTCGCGCCACAACCTGGCCTCCAGCCGCAGGCGCTGGCTGAGGCGCTCGCCGCGCGCGCATGGCCGCAGGGCGATGTCTATGCCTGGGCAGCCTGTGAATTCTCCGGTATGAAGGCTCTGCGCAGTCTGTTGCGTGATGAGCGCGGGCTCGGGCCGGACAGTCTCTATATCTCGTCCTATTGGAAGTCCGGCCTTAACGAGGACGCGCACAAGATCGCCAAACGCGAGGACGCGCAAGGCCAGTAGGCACTTCGGCAAGCCGGCTTGGAACTGACCTGCGAGCAAGCTTTACGCCCACTCCTTCAACGCCGGCTGCTTGTGCGTGCGACGTCCCGCCAGGCGTCAGCCCTCAGTGGCGAGACGATCGAACCCAGCCTGAATCTCGGCCAACTTGGCGTCGGTCAGCGCGGCAGGCTCGCGGATCTGCGGGGAGGTCTTGACCAGCTTCTCGCGCATGGCCTGCGCCAGTTCGTCCTTGTCGTACCACGGATTGCCGGGCTCGGGCGTGGCCACATACATATGCATGAGGTCCGAGCTGATCGGCACGAGGCCAATCCCGGCCTCCACCAGACGCGAGCTCAGCACCTTGGCCACCTGCGTACGGTCGGGCGTATGGATGGCGACGAAATCGAAGCCGACCGCTGCATCCATGTAATCGTCTAGCTAGTCGAGCGCCTTCATGGCAGGCAGGACATTGCTCTGCTGGATGATGCCGACGCCATAGACCGCGCAGTCGGCGATGAGCGCATCGTTGAAGTGGCTGCGCCAAAGTTTTCACGACGATACCCTTGGCAAGAGGTTGGCCCCCCCCTTTCGCTTTGGCGCTCCAGCCAGACATTGCGCAAAAGGTTTTGGAGCTGCGAGCCCTTGACGCGCGGCAGGGCCGGTTCACCCCCTGCGAAGCCGTGTTCGAAGAGAAGCACGTAACGGTCGGCTGGACCGACAATCCGCTGGTGCAGGAAGCGCTCGATCCGCAGGCCTTCGTCGACGCAGGCCATATCGGCGTGAATGTAGCGCGAAAATACACCTTCGCAGACGACTGGTTCAGCCGGCACGGGATCGAAAGACGGATAGAGCTACGTGCGCCCTCTTTCATTCAGGCGCCCTTTCTCCTGCCGGGCACCGTGCGGCTATGCATTATGCACCAGAGGCTTGCACGATACATGGCCGAGCGCCTGCCCCTGCGCATTGTGGAAACGCCGTTCCCACCCCCCGATACGCGAGATGATGCAATTCCACACGACCCGCGAGGGCGTCCCCGGGCTGCTCAGCTATAAGGATCCCCAGTCAACCAATCTTTGCGCAAGCCTTGCCCGCCTCGCGCCCGGAAAAGCGCATCTCGCCTGTGCAAAAGCTATCGAGAGCGCAGTTCGGAGGCGGCCCAGGTTTTCGAACGGTAACCATCAAACTTAGTGCCAAACTTAGTTTAACGCCATTTATTCCTAATTTTCATATACTTGCGGATTATGTTAGTTTGACAAGATGTTTGTTTTTTCCCGGGCAAGGGCAATCCTCTCGCCCTAGAGATAAGTGTTTGCGCTTAGATCGCTTACACCGCTCACCATCGATTTGGCGCTATAAAACTCCTCACAGTTTCAACCCCTTCTTGCGAACATTTGGCGGCAAGATGGAAGAATGGTGGGTCAAATGCTCGATTGGTTTGAAAAAGATGCGCCGATCCGGACGAAGTTCCAGACGCTTCAAATAATATTTACTTGCTTGTCGGCGCTGAGCCTGATGGCCGTTCTGCTCCTCGCAGCCGGATACGTGCCCACATATGTTGCCATTGCCATTGGCGGCGTCTCGCTTGCCTTAACCTTCGCGACGATCACAGTCGCCTCGAGCAAGGTTTGCACGCCCTACGTCAACACCGTGGTTCGTATGGAGGCGCTTGCCGCTGGGGACACGGAGAGCGCAATCCATTACATTGAATACAACGATTGCGTTGGCCGCATGACCAACGCGATGGCGACGTTCCGCGACAATGCCGTGGAAGTGCAGAAGAGCCGGGAAGCACAGAAGATCGTCGTCGAATCGCTGAGCAGCGCGCTGAAGTCGCTCGCGGACAACAAGCTTACCTGCCAAATTCAGCAGGACTTCCCCGGCGCCTACGAGGAGCTCCGTCGCGACTTCAATCGCGCAGTCAACTCGCTGGCCACCGCCATCAGCACCGTTAGCCAGAGCGCCAACTCGGTGCTTACCGGCGCGCAAGAGATTCATACCGCATCGGATGACCTGTCGCAGCGCAACGAGCAGCAGGCGGCGAGCCTCGAGGAAACCTCGGCTGCAATGAATCAGGTGACCCAGGGTGTAAACAGCACCGCCGTCGCCGCCAGCCAGGCCCAACAGACCATTGCAGGGGCTCATCGCGAGGCGAGCGAAGGCGGGGCCGTTGTCGAACGCGCTGTGGAGGCGATGTCGGCAATCGAGCAGTCCTCTGAAAAGATCAGTCAGATTATCGGCGTGATCGACGGAATCGCGTTCCAGACCAATCTCCTCGCGCTCAATGCCGGTGTCGAGGCTGCGCGTGCAGGCGATGCTGGCAAGGGATTTGCCGTCGTGGCAACCGAAGTACGTGCGCTCGCCCAGCGTAGTGCCGATGCCGCCAAGGACATCTCCGCGCTTATCACCGAATCCAGCGAACAGGTCAGCTCGGGCGTGTCGCTCGTTGGGGAAACCGGCACCCTGCTGTCCAAGATCCTCACCGGAATCGGCGAGATCAACACCGTGATCAGCGAGATCAGTGCACAGGCCCAGGCGCAGGCGTCCAGCCTGCAGCAGGTCAATGGCGCCGTGGGCGACATGGACCGTGTGACGCAGCAGAACGCAGCCATGGTAGAGGAATCGACGGCAGCCGCCCGCTCGCTTGCGGACGAAGCCAGTGAGCTGTCCAAGGTGGTGAGCAAGTTCGAAACCGGCACTTCCCTTGCAAGCCGTAAGATCGAGCCGATCACCAAAAGTGCCCCGAGCAAGGCGGCAAGTGCTCCCATGACCCATGGCAATGCTGCGCTGAAAGTGGTCGAGCCAACAGAAGACTGGTCGGAGTTCTAAGCTAAGAGGTAATCAGGAGGCGGGCCAGCCACTGCGTGGAAACGATATCTTCCAAGCTCCTAACTCCATACGGGCATTGCTCAGCGGCACGCCCAGCCTGGAACCTACCAATCGACCGCGCCGGTTCCCATTCGCTTGCGCGAATCGCAGCCATCGACCCGGCTCATGCGAACGACGCCCTCCACATGACCGGCGTCGATCATTCCTATGCATATCAGTCGCTATTCCTCGCGTCGTGGTTGCCAAGGGTGCAGCGGACAATCGGGAGAGAAAACGTGACCATGACAATCACACGGCTCCACCCGCTGTTTGCCGCCGAACTGGAAGGCGCGAACCTTTCAACGCCGCCTGATCGGGAACTGGTGGAACTGGTCGAAGATGCCATGGCAGGTTCGCCGTGCTGGTGATCCCAGATCAGGGGCATCGCTGATATGCCCCTGATCTGGGATCACCAGCACGGCAAAGCCCAAGCGGATCGCGCGGTCCGCGATATCATCCAGAAGTCGGCTTCGGGCCGCGAATGCCTCTGGGTCGGCAGCCACCAATGGCGGCAGGGCGACCTCGTCATCCGGGACAACCGTTGCCCGCTGCATCGTGCCTGCCCGTTCGATTTTCAGTCCGTAAAGCGCGATCTGCGCCGCGCAACGATCAGCGAAAACGGGCCGGAAATATCTGCGGTGGAAGCAAACCCGGGCCAGAACCGAGGCGCCGTCAGCCTAGGCGTGCCCTCCTCCGTCATTGCCCGCCCGAGGCAGCCATCAGGTCCATAAGGTTGCGCGCCGCGTCCCGGTCAGCCTCGTCCTCGAAGGCGACATCGAGATCGGGCGCAGCCCCCAGCATGAAGAGCATCGACCACAAGGCAAAGCGTCTGCCCCGATCCTGCTCGAGCCCGAAATCGACCAGCATCCGGTCCACCCCGGCGGCGACCGAGCGCGGGTCGACCTCGGCCAGATCGAAGGTGCCGAAATAGCGGTGCAGCAGGTCGTTCATGTCCATGCGCAGGCCTTAGCCTGCTTCACGCATTCTGGCCATTGGGCCGCGCGCCGATGGCTGCTATGGGCCGCGCCATGCTTACCATCGACGGCATCACCGTCCGGCTTGGCGGCCGGCCCATTCTCGAGCGCGCCAGCGCGACAATCCCGCAAGGCGCACGGGTCGGCCTGATCGGCCGCAACGGCGCGGGCAAGTCCACGCTGATGAAGGCGCTGATCGGCGAGATCGATCCCGACGAAGGCCAGATCGGCAAACCGTCGCGCTCGCGGCTCGGCTACATCGCGCAGGAAGCGCCGAGCGGCGAGATCACGCCCGAGGAGGCGGTGCTCGCCGCCGATGTCGAGCGCGCCGGCCTGCTCGCAGAGGCCGAGACCTGCACCGATGTCGACCGGCTGGGCGAGGTGCACGAGCGGCTGCTTGCCATCGACGCCTATAGCGCCCCTGCCCGCGCGGCAAAGATCCTCGTCGGCCTCGGCTTCGACGAGGAGATGCAGCGCCGCCCGCTCGACAGTTTCTCGGGCGGGTGGAAGATGCGCGTGGCGCTGGGCGCGCTGCTGTTTTCCGAGCCCGACGTGCTGCTGCTCGACGAACCTTCGAACCACCTCGACCTCGAAGCGACCCTGTGGCTGGAGAACTTCCTCAAGTCCTATCCGGCGACGCTGCTGGTGATCAGCCACGAGCGCGATCTGCTCAACAACGTGGTTGACCATATCCTTCACCTGCAGGGCGGCAAGCTCACACTCTATTCAGGCGGTTACGACGCGTTCGAGAAGCAGCGCGCCGAGCGGTCCGCGCAGCTCGCTTCGGCCAAGGCGGCGCAGGATGCGCAGCGCGCGCGGTTGCAGGACTATGTCGCGCGCAACAGCGCCCGCGCCTCGACCGCCAAGCAGGCCCAGGCCCGTGCGAAAATGCTCGCCAAGATGCAGCCCATTGCCGCACTGATGGAAGATCCGTCGCTGAGCTTCGAATTCCCCTCGCCCGAAGAACTGCGCTCGCCGATGATCACGCTCGACGGCGCGGCGGTCGGCTATGGCGAGGCCCCGCCGATCCTCCAGCGGCTGAACCTGCGCATCGACGCCGACGACCGGCTCGCGCTGCTGGGCCGCAACGGCAACGGCAAGACGACGCTTGCCCGCCTGCTCGCCGCCCAGCTTGAGCCCGCCGAGGGCGACATGGCCGCGCCGGGCAAGCTCAAGGTCGGCTATTTCACGCAGTATCAGGTCGAAGAGCTGGCGAGCGATGCCACGCCGGTCGAGCTGATGACGCGGGCAATGGAGGGCAAGACCCCCGGCGCGGTGCGCGCGCAACTGGGGCGGTTCGGCTTTTCGGGACCGCGCGCGACCACCAATGTCGAGCAGCTTTCGGGCGGCGAACGGGCCCGGCTCGCCCTGGCGCTGATCACGCGCGATGCCCCGCACCTGCTGATCCTCGACGAACCGACCAACCACCTCGACGTCGACGCGCGCGAGGCGCTGGTGCAGGCGCTCAACGACTATTCAGGCGCAGTGATCCTGATCAGCCACGATCGGCACATGGTCGAGCTGACGGCGGATCGTCTGGTGCTGGTCGATCGCGGCACGGCCAAGGACTATTCCGGTTCGATGGACGACTACATCGACTTCGTGCTGGGCCGCAACCAGCCGAAGAAGGAAGCCAAGCCCGGGCAAACCAAGGCCTCCTCAGGCAATTCGGCCAAGTCGCGCGCGAAGGCACGCTTTATCAAGTCGGAGCTGGCCGCCGCCGACAAGGCCATGGCCAAGCTGAAAGCGAGATTGAACGAGATCGATCAGGCCATGTACGAACCGGCCAATGCCGCGCCACATCTGGCCGACCACACCATGGGCGACTTGCTCGCCCAGCGCGCCAAGATCAGCGACAAGCTGGAAAGCGCAGAAGCCGAGTGGCTGGCGCTCGGCGAACAGCTCGAAGCGCTGGAACAGGCATAGGCTCTGTTAACAGGAGAATTCAGCCATAGACGGAGCGGCCCTCTGCCTCACCCTTCGCGCTGCCTCCGTTTTGCCCTGCCAGCTTGGAACCACAGTGGCCAACACCTCCTCCGGTCCCGTCATTATGGTCAGCGCTGGCCGCGTGGGCTTGCCTCGCTCTCGACCTTGCCGGGCGCGGCATTCACACGCTCCTGCTTGAGCGCAATCCTCCCGGCGCGAACGAAACCGTCCGCTGCAACCACCTTTCGTCGAGGACAATGGAGACTTTTCGCCGTCTCGGCTTCGCCGATGACGTGCGCGCCACCGGCGGAAGCCTTTCATCCGGCTGACGCCTGACGTTGGCGGCGAACATCGGCCCGAACCGGCTCCACCAATGGCGCACCGTCTCGTGGCAGATGTCGATACCGCGCTCGGACAGCAGGTCCTCGACGTTCCGCAGCGCCAGAGGAAAGCGAACATACATCATCACGATCAAGCGGGTGAGTACGGGCAATAAGTTGGTGAAGCGGAACGGGTTGCTCATCCAGGTCGGCTATTGTTGTCCTGCCCATTCAGCCAGCTTGCTTTGACAAGGCCATGCGCCTGCTCTCCAACGATCCGCACAATTCAATCTTAACAGGCAAGATCACCCCGGCAACGTGAGGGGCAAAGCCCACCAGCCGCAAGCCGTTCATGCCTTTGGGCCTCCAAAGCCGCCGCCGCCGGGCGTCAGGATCACGAAGGCATCGCCCGGCTGCATCTGTGCGCTCTGCGTAGCGGACAGCTCCTCTCGCGAGCCATCGGCCCGTTCCACCCAGTTGCGGCCCGGCTGCGCATCGCCTCCGCCACAGATGCCGCTCGGTGCGATCTTGCGTCGATTGGCGAGCATGTTCGCGCGCATCTGCTCAAGGAACGTGATCCTTCGCTCGACCCCGTCGCCGCCCTTGTGGGTGCCCTCGCCCCCGGAGCCTTTCCGGATGGCGAAGCGGTCGAGCCGCACCGGCATTCGCGTTTCGAGCACTTCCGGGTCTGTCAGGCGGCTGTTCGTCATGTGGGTCTGCACCGCGCTCGTCCCGTCATGGTCCGGCCCCGCGCCCGAGCCCCCGGCAATGGTTTCGTAATACTGGTGGCTCTCGTTGCCGAAGGTGAAATTGTTCATCGTGCCTTGCGAGGGCGCGAGCCGTCCGGTGGCGGCAAACAGCGCATCGGTCACGACCTGGCTCGTCTCGACATTGCCCGCGACCACGGCCGCGCCGGGTGCCGGATTGAGCATCGAGCCTTCGGGAACGACCAGCTCGACCGGGCGCAGGCAGCCGTCGTTCATCGGGATCGTATCGTCGATAAGGGTGCGCAGGACATAGAGCGCAGCGGCGCGCGTGATCGAGTGGGGGGCGTTGAAGTTGCCCGGCTGCTGCTCGCTCGTGCCGGTAAAGTCGAACACTGCCGAGCGATTGTCGCGGTCGATCCGGATCGCGACTTTGACCACCGCGCCGCTGTCCATTTCGTAGGTGAAACTGCCGTCGTCCAGCCGGCCAAGCAAGCGGCGAACGCTCTCCTCGGCATTGGCGAGGACGTGGCCCATATAGGCGCTGACGACCTCGCCGCCCTGATCGCGCGCGGCCGCTTGCAGCAGCTCGACCCCACGCGTGCAGGCAGCGAGCTGGGCGCGCAGGTCCGACAGGTTGCGGTCGGGGTTGCGTGCAGGGTATTTCGCGGAGCCGAGCGCTTTGCGCACGTCAGTCTCGCAGAAGGTGCCTTCGTCGACCATCAGGAGGTTGTCGATCATTACGCCCTCTTCATCGATGGTGCGGCTTTCGGGCGGCATCGAGCCGGGGGCGATCCCGCCGATATCGGCATGGTGCCCGCGCGCAGCGACAAACGCATCGGGTTCCTTGGCCGTATCATCGTAGAAGACAGGCACGATCACCGTGATGTCGGGCAGGTGGGTGCCGCCGTGGAACGGATCATTGAGCACATAGGCATCGCCGCGCCGGAAGCCGCGCCCGTCCCGCGCCCCGCCGCGCTCCTCGATCACGCGGGCGATGGAGTTGCCCATGCTGCCCAGATGCACAGGGATGTGCGGCGCGTTGGCGATCAGTGCGCCTTCACGGTCAAACAAGGCGCAGGAGAAGTCGAGCCGCTCCTTGATGTTGACCGAGGTCGCGGTGGATTGCAGCACCACGCCCATTTCCTCGGCGATGGCCATGAACAGGTTGTTGAAGATTTCCAGCCTGACCGGATCGACTTGCGTACCTGCCGCGCGGTCACGCTCAAGCGGCACCTTGCGCGACAGCACCAGGCTGCCTTCCTCGGCCAGCTTCGCCTGCCAGCCAGGTTCGATCACCGTGGTCGAACCAGGATCGATAATGAGCGCCGGTCCGTCAACCGTCTCGCCTGCACCGAGCGCGGCGCGCTCGATCGTGCGCCAGTGTCCCGTGGCCTCACCCTCGGCGGCAATAGGCTGGGCAACAGCTTCACCCAGCCCGCCCGAGATGCCGCAGGCCTCGACACTCAGCGCTTCGACGATGATGGGTGCCGCGTCGTCGGAATAGCCGAAGCGCTGAAGATGGGCCTTGCGGAACGCGGCATCCATCACCTCCGCCTCGGTACAATCAATTGTGAGCGTGGAATCGCTGCCCTCGAAGCGCAGACGGGCCCGGCTATGCAGCTTCACGGCATCTGCGGCGATCCCCTGTTCGACCAGCGCGGCGCGCGCTTCGTCTTCGAGCGAGGACAGGTCCGCTGCAAAGTCTTCGCCAAGCTGGCGCACAAGGCTGACCTCGCGGATCGCCTTCACCGGGGCGAGGCCAATTCCGTATGCTGAGAGAATGCCTGCCAGCGGGTGGACCAGCACGGTCTCGATGCCCAGTTCGTCGGCGACCTTGCAGGCATGTTGCCCGCCCGCCCCGCCGAAGCAGGCCAGCGCATAGGCCGTGACGTCATGACCGCGCGCGACCGAGATCTTGCGGATGGCATTGGCCATGCTGTCGACCGCAATGGCGAGAAAGCCCTCGGCAATCTCCTCCAATTCCTTCGGCTCGCCCAGCGATGCGGCGACCTCCTCCAGCCGCGACCTGGCAGCCGCCGGATCGAGCGGCTGGTCGCCATCGGGGCCGAAGACAGAGGGGAAGAACGCCGGATCGATCCGGCCGAGAAAGAGGTTGCAGTCGGTCACCGTCAGCGGCCCACCCTTGCGGTAGCAGGCTGGCCCCGGATGCGCGCCCGCGCTTTCCGGCCCGACGCGGAAGCGCGAACCATCGAAGGAGCAGATGGACCCGCCTCCCGCCGCGACCGTGTGGATCTGCATCATCGGCGCGGCCACCCGCACGCCCGCAACGACGCTATCGCCGGTAAGCTCGTATTCGCCGGCATAGTGGGCGACATCGGTGCTGGTTCCGCCCATGTCGAAGCCGATCAGCTTGTCGTGCCCGAGAGCCTCTCCGGTAGCGACCATGCCCACCACGCCGCCTGCGGGGCCGGAGAGGATCGCATCCTTGCCGCGAAACGCGCCGACCTCGGCCAGCCCGCCGTGCGACTGCATGAAACGCAAGGCACCGGTCTCGGGAAGCCCTGCCTGCAGCCCGTCGGTATAACGTCGCAGCACGGGCGAAAGGTAGGCATCGACCGCAGTGGTATCGCCACGCGAGACCAGCTTGATGAGCGGCGAGACCTCATGGCTGACGCTGACCTGCGCAAAGCCCAGTTCGCGCGCGAGCTTCGCCAGCCGTTCTTCGTGGTCGCGATGGTTCCACCCGTGCATCAGCACGATGGCAAGCGCATCGAAGCCTTCGTCGCGCAGCGCCAAAAAGTCACGCCGGGCAGCATCGAGATCGAGCGCGCGCAGAACCGTGCCATCCACTGCGACCCGCTCGTCCACTTCCACCACGCGGGAGGGCAATTGTTCGGGAAGAACGATATGGCGAGCAAAGATATCGGGCCTGGCCTGCGTTCCGATCCTCAGCACATCACCCAAGCCGCGCGTGATCGCGAGTGCGAGCCGCTCGCCCTTGCGCTCCAGCAGAGCATTTGTCGCCACGGTGGTGCCGATCCGCATTTCGGCAATCGGCGCTGTGCCATGGCGTTCCATTAATCGCCGGACCGATTCACTCGCCGCATCGTCGTAGCGGCCCGGGTCTTCCGAGAGCAGTTTGTCGGTAACGAGCCGCCCGTCGGGAGCGGTGGCGACGACATCGGTGAAGGTGCCGCCACGGTCGATTGCGAAGCGCCAGGTTCCGGACTGTTCTGGATGGGGCATGGAAGCTTGGGGCTCTCCTTGAAGAAACTTCGTTCAAGCTACTTAGGCCCGCTTGTGCGCATCGCAAGATTTCCCGGGAAGGGGCTGTCAGTCTTACGTCGACTTGTCTCCGATTGGCAGAGCGGTTCCAGCCCACCGGCAATGCAGACCATGAGGCGTTGCCACTCAGCCAAGGCGGCCAAGCGACGAACTAGGTAGGTCTGTCGAACGACGAAGTGGCGGTCATGGTTGAAGTGGTATTGCCGAGCTCACGCATTGCTGCCGGATAGTATCGCATTCCATCGGTGACGATTTTCTCAGCCCTGCCGTGACACTTCAGTGCCCTCTTCAGAAAGGCCAGTTCCGCGGGTTTATCCCTCTTCTTGGTGACCGATGACTTCGCCCTCGAGAGCTACGGCGCGCCACAGGTAGTGCCCTTCGCCATTGATCTTCACGAGCACCTCGTCAAAGTGATAGCGCCAATGCCGGAAGCCCTTCATCCGACTTACCTGCTGACGGCGGATGCCGGCCGCGAACATCGGACCGAACCGGTTCCACCAAAGCCGCACCAATCTTCATAGTACCCATGTCGCGACCGGGCTGCGCCTAGCCGACTGCGCCAGCAACCGCAGGCGCTTCTTCCTCGCCATGCTTCTCGTCACCGGGCGCAAAGGCACCTGCTGCCGGGAGGAGAGATATGTTGGCCACAAGGCACGGTACGGATTTTACCGCTTGGCCCTCTCGAACAGATCGACCAGTTCGCCGAACTTCTGTTTCTGCTCCTCGGCATCGCCGCTCGCGATCGCATCGGCCACGCAGCATGCCGCATGGCGCTTGAGAATTTCGCTCTCTGCCCGGCCAAGAGCAGCCTTGATCGCCTGGACCTGATTCAGGACATCGATGCAGTAACGATCATCCTCGATCATCTGCGCTACACCGCGCACCTGCCCCTCGATCCTGCGAAGGCGATTGACGATGCGGGAACCATCGGTTGCTGACACGCTTTGGAACTCCGTCTGCCACAATACCCTATGGGGTATCTTGCAATACTCCTAGGGGGTATTTATGACAAGGTGCGAAGGAGTTGCAAGAGCCATGTCCGATCTGCTGGTTTCACGTCGCCGACTGCTGGGAGCTGGAGCGCTTGGTGTGGGCGCATTGACAGTGCCCGCCTGGGCCCGCGGCGCCGATCTGCACGGTGGATCCATCCGCCCCGGTTTCGACGAAGTCTCGGGCCGCGACATTTCCCTGGTCATCGGCAAAGGCCCTCACGTGGTGCAAGGGCGTCGCGGACATGCGTTTGCCGTCAACGGCAGCGTACCGGGTCCGCTCGTGCGTCTTCGCGAAGGCCAGCCTGTGCGCCTCTCGGTAACCAACACGCTCGATGAAGACAGCTCGATCCACTGGCATGGTCTGCTGCTGCCGTTCCAGTTCGATGGGGTCCCGGGCGTCAGCTTCCCCGGGATCAAGCCAGGCGAGACATTCGTCTACGACATCCCCGCACTGCGCCAGCACGGCACCTACTGGTGGCACAGCCATTCGGGTCTGCAGGAGCAGGCTGGGCATTACGGCCCGATCGTGGTCGATCCGGCCGGCGCGGATCCGGTCCAGGCCGATCGCGATTACGTACTGCTGCTGAGCGAGTTCACGCCGCTGCACCCGCACACGATCATGGACAAGCTCAAGAAGGGCGAAGGCTACTTCAATTACCAGCAGAACACCTGGACGGATGACTATCCTCTGTCAGGCGAGGACCGGCAGATGTGGGCGCGCATGCGCATGATGGCGACCGATATCCTGGATGTGACCGGTTCGACCTACACCTATCTCGCCAACGGGCGTGGCATCGCCGAAGGGCCGGAATTCCTGTTCAACCCCGGCGAACGGGTGCGGCTGCGCATCATCAACGGTAGCGCAATGACCTTCTTCAACGTGCGCATCCCCGGGGTGAAGTTCTGGGTGGTCGCTGCCGACGGCCAGAACGTGCGTCCGGTCGAGGTCGAGGAATTCCAGATCGGCACAGCCGAAACCTACGACATCGTCGTCGAGGCGACCGGCGAGGCCCGCACGATTGTGGCCGAGAGCATAGACCGCTCCGGCATGGCGGTGGCGACGCTGGCATCCCGCCCCGGTGCGCGTGCGGCGGTTCCAGCGCTCCGCGACCCGCCGCTGCTGACGATGGCGGACATGGGCATGAACCACGGCGGTGAGATGAGCCATGGCGGTGGCGACACGGCCGGGATGGATCATTCCGCCATGGGTCATGACATGCCGGCCCATAACAGCGCTGCCGAACCCATGGGCGGGATGGACATGAGCGGCATGAACATGCGTGACACATCCAGCTTGCCGCCCGACGTAAAGGTCGGGCCGGGCATCG
The DNA here is from genome assembly GCF_039710615.1 of Aurantiacibacter flavus. NCBI lineage: Bacteria > Pseudomonadati > Pseudomonadota > Alphaproteobacteria > Sphingomonadales > Erythrobacteraceae > Aurantiacibacter > Aurantiacibacter flavus. Next base: position 80,544 of record NZ_JBDLBR010000001.1, on the reverse strand, counting down.
ACATGGTCTCAATGAACCCGGTCGATCGCGTGGGAGATCCCGGCATTGGCCTCGACAAGGTTCCCCACAAGGTCCTGACCTACAAGGACCTCGTGGCATTGGCGCCCAACGACGACCTGCGGCGGCCGTCACGGCAGATGGAAATCCATCTGACCGGCAACATGGAGCGCTACATGTGGTCGTTCGACGGCAAGAAATTCACCGCCGTAAGCGACGACCCGATCCGCTTCGCCTACAATGAACGTGTCCGGGTGAAGCTGGTCAACGACACGATGATGGCCCACCCCATCCACTTGCACGGGCACTTCTTCGAACTGGTCAACGGTGCGCCTGCCGACCGCCAGCCGCAGAAGCATACCGTGATCGTGCAGCCCGGCGGCAGTGCCATGTTCGACCTAACCGCCGACGAGGAGGGCGACTGGGCCTTCCACTGCCACCTGCTCTACCACATGCATTCGGGCATGTTCCAAATCGTGACTGTCGCGCCGCAGGAAAATCAGCCGGATGTGATGCGGGTGGGAGAAGACTGATGCGCTTGCTCGTCGTAATGCTCCTCGCCGGCGCCGCCACCCCTGTGTTCGCTCAGGACCATTCGGGTCATGCGATGGCTCCAGCGCAATCAGCTACTCAGACCGATTGTGGAAAGGAGGCCGCACACCACCGCGCAATGGGCCATCCAGTGCCCGAGGGAGCTTGCGTGCCGGAAGCACAACCGGCCGAACCAGCCTCCAGCGATCACGCCGATGGCCATGCCGGCATGGACCATTCAACAATGGGCCACGAAGGTATGCAGTCGCCACAAGCTCCCACGGATCACGGGACCATGGACCACGGCGCAACGGACATGACACCAATCCCGCAAGGTTCGCCTCCGGCTTCGGCGGGATCGGGACCCCCACGCGCTGCCGACGCGATCTGGGGTGCCGAGGCAATGCGCGCCTCGCGCCGCGCTCTGCGCACCGAGAATGGCGGGATGAACGTATTCTGGTTCCAAGGCGACCGCGCCGAATATCGCGCACGGGAAGGCGGTGATGGCTACCTGTGGGATGTACAAGGCTACTACGGCGGAGACTTCGACAAGTTCTGGTTCAAGAGCGAAGGCGAAGGCACTTTCGGGGAAAGCCCCGAGTCCGCCGAAATTCAGGGCCTGTGGAGCCATGCGATCGGTCCCTGGTGGGATTTGCAGGCTGGTGTCCGTCAGGACTTGACCGGCCCCGAGCGCACGCATGCTGTCATCGGCGTGCAGGGTCTTGCGCCTTATATGTTCGAGGTCGACGCGGCCGCTTTCCTTTCGACCAAGGGCGATCTGACGGCGCGGATCGAGGCTGAACTTGACCAACGCATCACTCAGCGCCTGATCCTGCAACCCCGCGCCGAAGCGAACCTGTCCGCGCAGGACATACCCGAACTCGGTATCGGGGCCGGGCTCGATTCAATCGAGCTGGGGCTGCGGCTGCGTTATGAATTCGTCCGCGAATTCGCCCCGTACATCGGGGTGGAGCAGGAATGGCAACTCGGCCAGAGCGCCGACTATAAGCGCCTCGCGGGTGAAGACCCGAGCGTGACGAACTACGTTGTCGGCGTAAGGTTCTGGTTTTGAACGCGCCGTCGTGGGTCGACGTGGAGTTCCAATCTCTGAACTGGCCTGAACCCTCCCAGGTCTCGGATCGAACGACCGTTCTGGAGGTAAGACTTGCCAACGCCAACTGCCCGCTCTTGATGCTGTGGACGGCTCTCCACCCCTCCTGCGGTAATATCGTAGGGTTGAGATGGAAGGACAGTCGAAAGCGGCCAATGCCGAAGTGGTCGCCCGCTTCAGCGCGATGCTTCCCGACGAGGTGGAGGAGCGCAAGGCACCGCACCGTTACGACCTGGAGAACGAATGCCTGGTCCAGCCGGAAGCTGCCTCGATTACGCTCGGAACGAACGCCCTGTGCCGCCCACGTCGACGCCTGAACGAGAGAGCCGAGACAGGCGGCGACAACAGCGCTACAGCCACTGAACCGGGCCAGCGAATCTTCGCTGTCGAAAGACCTGGGGAGTTTCGCGGGCGAGGAATAGCGAGGAATGGGGTCCAGGGGCTGGAAAGCTGTTGCGTTGCTGGCGACCGTTCAGACCCTCGCCTTTTCCCATCGCACGCTTGCCACTCTCCTCGCAGAACCCATCCGTCTGGATTTCGGCGTCAGCGATACTCTCATCGGTATTCTTATCGGTGCGGCGTTCTCGATCAGCTTCGTCGTCACCGCTCTGCCCCTGGGACATCTGGCGGACCATGGAAACCGCTTCCGGCTGCTCGGCGCCCTCGTCGCGTGCTGGAGCGTTTTGACGAGCCTTGCCGTTGCGGCTTCCAGTTTTGCCATACTCCTGTTGCTGAGGATTGGATCGGCCGGCGCCATGTCCGGGGTGACCCCGGCTGCGGGCTCGCTTCTCGCCGAACGCTATCCGGGGCCGAAGCTCGCCAAACCCATGGGCATCTACGCCAGCGGAATCTATTTCGGAGTAGGCGGTTCGATGCTGATCGGAGGAGCATTGGCATCGTGGTTCGATCCCTTTTCCGGCTACGCACTCGGCCCGCTCCCGCTTCTGAGCGGCTGGAAGATCATCTACTTCTTCGCCGGACTTCCTGGCATTGTCCTCGCCGCAATCTTGCTCGGCCAGACCGATCCAGGTCGCAGTGGCAGGCGCCCTGCATCGCCCAGCTCTCTGAAGCCCGTCTTTGCCTTCCTTTTCACGCGGCCCGCGACCTATGTTCGGGTGATGCTCACGCTGACGATGCTGGTGTTCGTAGCCACGGCCATCGGTGCATGGCTACCTGCCATGTTTCTGCGCAAGCACGGGTGGACGATCGAGGATATCGGCCTGTGGTCGGGGGCGATAACGATTGCCGCCGGTTTGCTGGGCACCTTGGGGAGCGGCTTTCTCGTGGAGCAATCCGGCCGCCTTACCCGCAGCGCGCAGCCGCAGACCATAGTGCTGATAGCAGCGGCTACCCTATCGGCCCCACTTGCCATAGCATTGCCACTGGTCTCCTCGCCCATGGCCTGCATGGCGCTGTTCTTCTGCCGCTCGCTGCTGGGGGGGATCATCATTTCGGTCGGCTATGCGCTTCTGATGAATCTCGCACCCACGCGGCAGCGGGCGCGGTTAGCGGCGGTGGCAGGAATCACGCTCAACCTTATCGGCGGGGCCCTCGCGCCCATTGCCGTTGCCCTGGCGACCGACTTCCTGTTTGCCGATCCTCTGAAACTGCCGCTATCGCTGGCCCTGGTGTCAGCCTGCGGCTCGCTTGCGGCGCTCATCATTCTCCTGCCGGGAGCGAGAACGCTGCTCTCTCCCGACAGCCGTTCTATCTGAACGCAGCGTCAGACGACAGCAGTCTCAGTCCGCCCTGTTGCCCGGAGATCCTGCACCGCCCACAAAATGGGATCACCACGCTCGACGCGCGGCTCCTGCCCCGCGCACCAGGGATAGCGAGCAGGGTCCAGAGGCACGGTATCAGCGGCAAGCATGGCGCGAAAATGCTCAAGCCGTTCGCGGTCGCTCTCAGCGATGCCACGCGGCCTCGGCTTGGCCCTGCGCGACTGCCAGCTGGCTGACACCATCGACATCGGCAAAGTCGAACATTGCGCCGCGCCGCTCGCCAGCGGGGATGTGGTCCGGCCAGCGTATCACCAACGGCACATGCGTTCCGGTCAGCGTAGGCTGGCCCTTACCTCCGCGCACCGCTCACCGTTGCGCTGCGAGTGGATGCGCCGGTTGGTGCCCTTTTCGGCGGTGAAGACGACCAGTGTATTGTCAGTCCATTCCAGCGCATCGAGCCGGTCGAGCAGCAACTGGGCAAAGTCGGCCTCCGTCGGTGTGATGCCGGTGCGACCGTCGAAGCCGTTGCTGCTCAGCATCCACTTGCCGAAAATCCCGGTCGCATGCCTACCTTTGCTGAAGAAGTTCCCGAAGGTGCGCTCGTCCGGCCCGAGGTAGCCGAAAGCCTCTTAAATCCGTGCATTCTCCTTGCCCGTCATCGGACGGGTGCGGCTGGGAGAGCACAGCGGGGGCGAGCGCTTCCCTCCGCTGCTTTGCGATGGTGTTGGGGATAGCGCTTTTCATTATTCTTCCAGCGCCTCGCTCGCACTTTCGACCGTGTTGCTCCCGGTGCCCAGAACAGGGAATTCCGCGAGGGCTTTCCCACGGGTATGCGCCTCCAGCTTGGCCGGGCTGTCTGGGAAAATGTCGTCCAGACGGTCAATCCGGTTAGGCTCGACATACCAGCTATTCGGGAAGTCGGCGGCGCGCGTGCCGCCCTCCATCCGGCGCACGCTGCCCCGCGAATAGCGCCGGGTGTAGGGAATCACATGGCGTCCGTCATCGTCGGCCAGTTGGTCGAACAGGGCCTGACGCATGGCGACCTTGGCCTCCAGAAAGTCCGGATCTTCGATGAGATTGTGCATCTCTTCCGGGTCTTGCGCGAGGTCGTAAAGTTCCTCGGTATCGTAGATGCCATAGTACTGGATATACTTGAGGTTATCCCGAACGATGGCGAAGGTCCCGGGGGTCATCGGAAAGGTCCATTCCCAGTAATACTCGTAGATGAAATCGTCGGGCTGCCATTGGTCGGTCGGGATAGCACCGCTCATCAGCGGCCAGGCGTTGTGCCCCTCGAACTGCGGCGGCAGGTCCACGCCTGCCAGCGACAGGAAGGTCGGCGCGAAATCAAGGTTGCGAATGCGGCCCGGATTCACCGCGCCTGCAGGCACCGCGCCCGGTGCATAGACAACCATCGGCACCTGCACCGAAGGCTGATAGGCATTGCGCTTGTCGATCAGGCCGTGATCGCCGATCAGATAGCCGTTATCCGATGTGAAGACGACCAGCGTATCGTCTTCGAGGTCGTTGGCCTCGAGATAGGCGAGGATGCGTGCCACGCTGTCGTCCACCGCGGACAGGGTCGAATAGTAATAGCGCAGGTATTCCTGCATCGACATGTCCGAATTGTAGAAGAAGTCGAGCCCGTGCCAGGTGTTGCGCTGGTTGTAGACCCACATCGGCTTGCCCTCGTAGTTCTCGGGCGTGTTGGCGGAGCTGGCTGGCAGATCGAAGGTCACATTGTCATACTGCCCGGCATAGCGCGGCGGCGGCAGCGGGTCCGAATGGACCGCCTTGTGGCTGAGATAGAGCATGAACGGCTGGTCGGGATCGCGTTCGTGCTCCAGCCAGTTCATCGCATAGTCGGTCAGTTCGTCGGTGATGTAGCCGCGCTGCGGCACCTCGACGCCATCGACATTGAAATTGGTTTCGCGGCCCGGCGCGGCATCGGGATTCGGATAGTACTCGCCCTGCCCCTTGAAGCTCACCCACTTGTCAAAACCGGCACGCGGTGCGTCGGTCGCCGAGCCCATGTGCCACTTGCCGATAAAGGCCGTGCTGTATCCGGCCTCCTGCAAATAGGCGGGGAAGAAGGTCAGCCCTTCCTCGCTGGAATCGGTATTGTCGACGATGCCATGGTTGCGCGCGGTCATCCCGGTAAGGATCGTGGCACGGCTGGGGCTGCACAGCGAGGATGTCACCAAGGTATTTGGCATATAGGTGCCGCCGCGGGCCAAGCGGTCAATGGCGGGGGTCTGCAATTGCGGCTGCAGAAAGCCCATGCCGTCGAAGCGCAGATCGTCGATCAGAATGAAGATGATATTGCGCGGCTTATGTTCTGCGACCTCGGCATTTGCAGGCCCTGATGGCTGGGCCGCCAGGGGATGGGCGCAGGCGCCAGTCAGGAGCGCCACCCCTGCAAAAAGGGCCTTGGCTGTGGGGGCGATCTTCATGACGTCCTCTTCACTCTTCTAATAATAATTGCGGTTTTGTTCAGATCGCCGCGAACGATGCGCGTTCGACGAAGCGGTAGGGGTGATTGATCACCTTGCCCTCGGCCACGTCGCGCAGGGCAACGGCGTTGATGAGTTCGGTCGCAGCGTCCCTGCTGATCTCGATGGTCGGCTGTCGCACTGTGGTGAGGCGCGGAAAGCATTGCGAAGCAACCGCCAGATCGCCAAAGCCAATCACGCTCAGATCGCCGGGAACGGAAAGGCCAACGCTGGTAGCATAGGCGATAACCCCCGAAGCCATCTCGTCATTGGCGGCAAAGATGGCGGTCGGCCGCCAGGAACTTGCCTTGCCAAAGAATTTCTCTGCTGCGTTCCAGCCGCTATCGAAGGTAAAATCCCCGGCCAGATCATGCAGTTCGACCTCGGGATCGGCGCATAGCGTGCGTGAAAAGCTCTGCCAGCGCAGATGATGCGATCCGTGGTTGGGCGGGCCGGAGATATAGCCGACCTTGCGATGGTTGTGCCGCAGGATGAACTCGGCCACCTCGGCGCCGGCGGCATTATTGTCGAAACCGATGGAGATCGTCCGCTCATGCGCCTTGCCGGGGTTTATCCGTACACATGGCACACGCTTGTTGACCAGATGATCCACCAGCCACAACCGGTCACACAGCGGCGGGACAAGGACGAGACCATCTAGCGCCATATCTTCCAGCAGCGTGTCGATCGCATCGCCTCCGGCTTCGATCTGGTCGTTCGTGATCGGCTCGATCAGCAAGTGATAGCCTGCGCGGCTGCAAGACTGGAGAAGACCGGTCATCACATCGGTGATGTACGTTGGAATGGAGCGACCCGAACCAGGCTCGATATATCCGGTCAAAGGCCCCAGAATGAGGCCGATGGTATAGGACTTGCCGCCGCGCAGCAGGCTTGCCGCGCGATTGGGCTTGTAACCCAGCGCAGCCATCGACTCCTCGACCTTTTCCTTGAGGTCTCCGCCGACGCTTGGATTCTTATTGATAACGCGCGACACCGTCTTGAAGGACACGCCCGCGTGCTTTGCAATGTCCTTGATCGTGACTTTTGCCATTGCCCAACCTCGCCCCGCTTCTGATCGCAGTTACGGCAGACATGTGTATTGACGAGAGACAACGTTGTCTATAGCCAATACTGCAAAAGTTTCCTCTGCCGCGCCAGGTAGGCTGGTACACGCAGAATTTGGGCTGGGATCATGGCAAGTATTGGGCAAATCGTGAAGGCTTGGATAAGCGGAAAGTCGGCGATGGTTCTCGCCGCACTGTCGCTGCTTGCGCCGAGCTTCGCCGCCTCGGCTCAGGAAGCCCAAGCAGCTCCTCGACCTAACTTCGTCGTTATCTTTGTCGACGATATGGGCTGGGGCGACCTTTCCTCGTTCGGCGCCGAATATATCGACACGCCGAACATCGATTCCATCGGCCAGGATGGGCTGGTCATGCCGCAGTTCTACGCTGGATCGAATGTGTGCTCGCCCAGCCGCGCCGCGCTGATGACGGGCCGCTATGCGCCGCGGTCGGGCATGCAGTTCGTGACGCGCCCACATTCGGACTGGGGCCTGCCGGGCGAGGAAGTGACCATCGCCGAAATGCTGCGCGATGTCGGCTATGCCACCGGCATGATCGGCAAGTGGCACCTTGGCCACCGGCTCGAATTCTGGCCGACCGAGCAGGGCTTCGACAGCTTCCTCGGTGTCCCCTATTCCAACGATCAGGAGCCGTTCAGCCTCTATCGCGGCACCGAAATCGTCGAGCGCGAGATCGACCAGACCACGCTTGAGGATACCTATGCGACCGAGGCCGAGCACTTTATCGGCGAACACGCAGACGAGCCGTTCTTTCTCTACTACGCCAGCAACTTCCCTCACCGCCCACTGTTCTTCCCGCCCGAAAACACCGGGCGCAGCGGCCCTGCGGGCGACTATGGCGACACGGTCGAGACGGTCGACGATTCGGTCGGGCGCATCCTTGCCGCTCTCGACGAGCATGGCCTGCGTGAGAACACCGTGGTTGTGTTCACCAGTGACAACGGCCCGTGGTTCCAGGGCAGCAATGGCCCGTTCAAGGGTCACAAGGGCGACACCAACGAGGGCGGCTATCGCGTGCCGTTCCTGCTGCGCTGGCCTGCCGGCATCGCCGCAGGAACGCACAACGACGACATGAGTATGGCGATCGATCTGCTGCCCAGCTTTGCGAAGCTCGCTGGTGCTGAGATTCCGCAAGATCGTGTGATCGACGGCCGCGACGTCACCGCTATGTGGACCGCTGGCGCGCCCACGCCGCACGAACTGCTCTATTTCATCAACAACAACGGCCTCGCCGCGGTGCGCAGCCCGCGCTTCAAGCTATTGTTGAGCGAGTATTACCGCGCCTCCCACATCGACTTCCGGCGCTACACCGCGCCCAAGCTGTTCGATATGCTGGCCGATCCGCAGGAACGTTACGACGTTGCCAACCGATACCCCGAGGAATACGCGCGGCTGATGGCGATGGCCGATCAGATGAGCGCCGAAATCGCACCGATGGCGGTCGAACGGGGTGGCATCTATCCCGAAGACCCCGCGCTGCCGCTCGGCCCGGTACTCGAAGAGAGCAGGTAAATCCCCATGCGCACGCTGACCGCCCTCGCCATTCTTGCCTCCTGCGGCGCGCTTGCCGCATGTGGGGGCGAAGGTGGCACGTCCCAAGCCTCGCCGCAGGTCGCCCGCAGCTGCGCACAGCTCGACGACACGCCGGTGCGGATCGACGGCGGCACCTTCGCCATGGGCCAGACCGAGTTCTATGCTGAGGAAGGACCGGTCCGCGAGACGACGGTCGGCGGCTTCTGGATCGACCCGCACGAGGTCACGAACCGGCAGTTCGCTGAATTCGTCCAGGCGACGGACTATGTGACGGTGGCGGAAAAGCCCGTCGATACCTCGGCGTTCAACGTGCCTGAAGACACAATTCCAGCCGAGCTGCTGCTTCCCGGCTCTGCCGTGTTCACTCCGCCCGAGCAGCCGTCGAACAACTATGCCGACTGGTGGACTTACACCCCCGGCGCAAACTGGAAGCGGCCCTATGGCCCCGATGGCGCCGAAGCCCGGCCCGATGAACCCGTCGTCCATCTCGCCTGGGAGGACATGCGGGCCTACGCCGAGTGGAAGGGCGGAAGGATGCCAACCGAAGCCGAGTGGGAATATGCCGCCTCAGCCGGACAGCCTGCCTCCACCGAGCAACCGGAAGAGGCGAACAGCTGGCAGGGCGTATTCCCCACGGTCAATCAGGAGACCGACGGCTTCAAGGGGATTTCCCCCGTCGGCTGCTATGCCCCCAATGCCAACGGTCTTTATGACATGGTCGGCAATGTATGGGAGGTCACATCGGATTTGTTCCGACCCGGACACGATCCCGCCGACACCGACAACCCGCGCGGGCCGAGCGAAAATCAGGCCTACGATCCGTACAATCCCGGTTTCACCAGCAGGGTAATGAAGGGCGGCAGCTATCTGTGCGCGCCCAACTACTGCAAACGCTATCGCCCCGCAGCAAGGCAGGGTCGTGACCCAGGCATGGGAGCGAGCAACGTGGGCTTTCGCCTCGCTTACGACACGCCTCCCGCCTGACCGTATAGCCCGCCCCTTTATCAGGATCTCCAGATGAAAACTGCCAAGTTGACCGCCACTGCAATGGCGCTGATCTCCGCCCTTGCCCTCACCAACTGCACCTATCCCGCTGAGCCGCCAGTCGTCGCGGCGCCCGCGCCGCAGTCTGCGCAGCCGCAATTAGGCCTCCGGGTGAAACAGGCGATCACGGTCGACGGCCTCCAATTCCGCGATGCCGATGCCGATGGCGAACTGGCAGTCTACGAGGACTGGCGGCGCGCCCCGCTCGAACGCGCCGCCGACCTTGCCGCCCGGATGACGACTGCCGAAAAGGTCGGCACGCTGATGCACTCCACCATGCCCGGCCGCGATGGTCTGCTGGGCCGTGCGGAAACCTACGATCTCGAAGCGCTGGGCAAGCTGGTGAACGACAAACACGTCACCAGCTTCATCACGCGCCTGACGATTGCGCCTGCCCTGCTGGCGGAGCAGAGCAATGCCGCACAGGAAGTCGCTGCTGCAGCGCGGCTGGGCATTCCGCTCACGATCAGCACCGATCCGCGCAATCACTTCAGCTATGTGCTCGGCGCATCGGACGCCGGCACCGGCACCACCCAATGGCCCGAGCTGCTCGGCTTCGCGGCCCTGCGCGATCCGGCCTACGTCCACGAGTTCGGCGAAGTCGCACGCCGCGAATATCGCGCGCTGGGCATCCATATGGCGCTCTCGCCGCAGCTTGACCTGCTGACCGAACCGCGCTGGCCGCGCGGCAGCGGCACCTTTGGCAGCCAGGCCGCGCTCACAAGCGTGCTGGGCGGTGCCTATGTCGAAGCGTTCCAGGGCGGCGCGGACGGGTTGCAGAGCGATGGCGTGATGACCGTAGTCAAGCACTGGGTCGGCTATGGCGCTCAGCCGGAGGGCTTCGACGGGCACAACTACTATGGCCGCTTTGCCGATCCGGGCCAGTACATGGACCAGCATATCGCCGCCTTCGACGGCGCGCTGAAGGCCCAGGCCGCTGGCGTCATGCCTGCCTATCCTGTCCTGCGCGATACGCAGGTCAACGGTGAAGACCTCGAACTGGTCAGCCCCGGTTTCAGCGCGCAATTGCTTGAAGGGCTGCTGCGTGACGATCTTGGCTATCGCGGTGTCATCCTGTCCGACTGGGCGATTACCCGCGACTGCAACGCGCGCTGCGTCAATCCCACCGACGCCAAACCCCAGCGCCCGCAGGATATTGCCACGCCCTGGGGCGTCGAAGACCTGACCGTCCGCCAGCGCTATGTGAAGGGCCTGAAGGCCGGGATCGACCAGTTCGGCGGCACCGACGACGTCGAACCGCTGATGGAAGCTATCGCCGCAGGCGAAGTCACCATGGCGCGCGTGGATCAGTCGGTGATCCGCGTGATGGTGCCCAAGTTCGCGCTTGGCCTTTTTGAGAACCCTTATGTCGAGCCGGCGGCAGCAACGGCAGCTATTGGCCAAGCCGACGATGTCGCCAAGGCAGACCGGCTCCAGCGTGAGGCCCAGGTGCTGCTGCGCAACGAGGGCAATGCCCTGCCCTTCGCGGCGGGCGCGAAGGTGTGGCTGCAAGGCATGGCGCCCGAAGCCGCGCAGGCTGCCGGGTTGCAAGTGGTGGACAATGTCGCCGAGGCGGACTTCGCCATCGTGCGCGCCGAGTCACCTTCGGACATGCTGCACCCCAACCACTTCTTCGGCAGTCGTCAGAAGGAAGGTCGGCTGAACTTCCAGCCTGGCGACCCCGCTTACGACGCTCTGTCCGCCGCCAAAGCCGCGAATGTCCCCACCATGCTGGCGATCTTCCTCGACCGGCCTGCGGTGCTGACCGAAGTGCTACCCTTCACCGACGTGATCCTCGCCAACTTCGGAGCCAGCGATGCCGCGGTGCTCGATGTGGCGCTGGGCAAGGCGACAGCGCGCGGACGGATGCCGTTCGAGCTGCCGCGCTCGATGGATGCGGTGCTGACGCAGAACCCTGCCGCTCCCGATGATAGCACCGATCCGCTTTACCCCTTTGGCGCGGGTCTCTAATCGAACGTGCCGCAACCTCTCTTCGACAAGGATGATCCCATGACCGATCGCGCCACATCCGGCACCGTCCGTACGGCCTTTCTCGCCGTCACGACGCTGTTCTTCGCCTGGGGTTTCATCACCTCGCTGATCGATCCGCTGGTGGCGGCGGTGAAAGGCATTTTCACGCTCAGCAACATGCAGGCGCAGCTGTCGGCTTCGGCCTTCTTCATCGCCTATGGTCTGATTTCGTTTCCTGCCGCAGCACTGATCTCGCGGCTGCATGCGGCAAAGGCCATCCTGCTGGCGCTCGCGATGATGATTGCAGGATGTCTGGTGATGCTGGTGGCGGCCAATCTGGCGACCTACATGCTGGTGCTGCTCGGCCTGTTCATGCTGGCAAGCGGGATCACCGTGCTGCAGGTGGCGGCGAACCCGCTGGCGGCCAACCTCGGCAAACCCGAAGGCAGCCACTTCCGCCTCACCCTGTCGCAGACCTTCAACAGCTTCGGCACCTTCATCGGCCCGTTCATCGGCGCGGTGTTGTTCCTGGAAGGGGTCGAGGTTGTCGATGGCGCCGCGATCACGCCCGAGGCGCGCGATGCGGCGCTGGCCGGGATCGACCGGGCCTATTTCTGGATCTTCGGCCTGCTCGCCCTGCTGCTGGCCTTCTTCTACCTCAGCCGCAAGACCGTGAGCCGCGCGGCCCCGCCCGCCGCCCAGACGAGCAGTGTCGGCGAAATGGTGCGCGATGCGTTCTCGTCGCGCTGGGCCCTGCTCGGCGGTGCGGCGATCTTCCTCTATGTTGGGGCAGAAGTCGCCATCGGCACACAGCTGGCGCTGTTCCTTAATTCAGGTTCGATCTGGGGCCAGTCCGACGCCGCCTTTGCGGTGCCTTTCCTCGGCACCGCCATGGGCAGCGACGGGGTCCCCGGCGTCTCCTTGCAGGAGGCCGGCAAGGCCGTATCGTTCTACTGGGGCGGCGCCATGGTGGGCCGCGCCATCGGCTCGGTGCTTCTCGCCAAGGTGCGCGCGGCACGCCTGCTCGTCCTGTTCACCATGATCGCGGCGGCCATGTGCCTTTATGTCGTGCTGGTCGGAGGCGTCGGGGCTGGTTTCGTCGCGCTGTCGATCGGCCTGTTCAACTCGATCATGTTCCCGGTCATCTTCACGCTGACGCTGGAACGCTCGACCGCCAGCGCCGAGGCAACCTCCGGCCTGCTGTGCACGGCCATCATCGGCGGCGCTTTCGTGCCGCTGGTGGCCGGCGCCCTCGCCGACAGCGCGGGACATACCATCGCCTTCCTTGCCCCTGCGGCCTGCTATGTGATGCTGTGCGTCTTCGCCTTTGCCGCAGGACGCAAGTCCGATGTCCGCGAAGTGGAGGCGGTGAGCGTCCACTAAACCGGAACGCTCTTTCCTTACGACCTAATAAAAGGGGCCTCGCGCCGGATGTGCGCGAGGCCCCTTTTTTAGTGCCCGATCACCTGGGTAACGGCACTCTCGGCAAAGCCATAGCGCACGGCCTTGGCTTCGAGCACCTGCCAGGCGGCCAGCGCCACCGGATCGACATAGACCTTCCACGCCCCGCCATCGACACGGTAGCCAATGGAGGCGCCCGGCGTCGGCGAAGCGAGGCGGACAAGGCCGGCTTCGCCCTGCACGATCTCAGGAGCCTGCGTCACCGGCTGCTCCAGCTGCGGCCACATCCGCTGGACCATGGCCAGCTCGCCGCCCACCGACTGGTCGTCAAACCGCTGCTGATGGCGTGCAAGAGTATCGCGCATCCGTTCCAGCTCGCGGACATAGCGCGGGTCCTGCGCGAGGTTGGCCATCTCGTCAGGATCGGCCCAGGTGTCGTAAAGTTCTTCCTCCGGCCGAGGTGCGGTGAAGTATTGCTCGATGCGCGGTGGCAGTTCGCCCGCTTCGTGCAGACGCCACAGCTCCTGCATCGAACGCTGCATGTCACGGAAGCCGAGGTGCCGGAAGAACGGGCGCTGCGGTTCGTAATTGCGGATGTATTTCCAGCGATCATCACGAACCGCCCGCGCAAAGTCGCGCTGTTCGTCATGGCGATCCATGGCCGCATAAATATAGCCGCGCTCCGGCCCCGTTTCCGAACCGAGGAAGGTGCGTCCGGCCAGCCACTGCGGCACCTCTTCTCCCGCCAGTTGCAGGATCGTGGGTGCGATGTCGACGAAGCTCACCAGCTGACCGTCCCGCGTACCTGCACCGTGGCCATCGGGCCAGCGCACCATCAGCGGTACATGCAGACCACTATCGTAAAGCGAGCGCTTGGCGCGCGGGATACCATCGCCGTGGTCGGTCGTGACAATCACGATGGTGTTGTCAGCCAAGCCGTCTTCTTCAAGCTCGGCCAACAGGCGCGCCACAGTCTGCTCATAGTAGTAGATGTTGTCGAGCATCTGCGCGAGTTCGGCCCGCACCAGACGCGTGTCAGGCAGGTATGGCGGCACCACCACGTCCGCTGGATCGTGGATCTGCGGGCGACCGGTCAGCGCTTCGCGCAGCTGCGCGCCGATGCGGGCGGCCATGGGATGGGCATCCGGCGCAAGATCGAGCGGGAAGGTCCAGCTCTCGTGGGTCTCCATGATGTTGACCATAGCGAAGAACGGCTGTCCCTCCGCCCTGCCCCGCCACGGGTGCGGCGCATCGCTATCGTCCCAGATTGTGAACGGACCGCCGGTGTGGCTCATGGCAAGCTGATAATCGGTCTTGCCGTTGTTGCTGGTGTAGTAGCCCGCGCGGCGCAGAAGTTCGGGATAGGCCTTGATATAGGGCGGGGGGACCGCAGCGTATGGCAAGCGCGAGCCATCCTCCAGCGTCACGCCCGAGGCGACGCGCATCTGCTGCGCGCCGATTGATTCTTGCGGCACGCCCATCGCCAGCGCCGCCCGGCTGGGGGCGCACACACCTGCGGTGGTGAAGGCCGCCTTGTAAAGCACCGAATCCCCGGCGAAAGCATCGAGCACCGGCGTTTGTGCCACCGGGTCGCCATAGGCCCCGATGTGCGGGCTCATGTCCTCAAACACGATAAGGAGGAAGTTGGGTCGGTCAGCCGGTTCACCCTGCGCGTGGGAAGGACTAACGGCCAGACTGGCCAGCGCCACCGCGCAGATCACAAAACGCCTAAGGATCCCATCCACTCCCCAAAAAAAGTAAGGCGACGGCGACTGTTGCCCCCGCCGCCTTACCATGTTGGCGGTCAGAGAGAGGAGAGGTGACCGCCCACTTGATCCGATCAAAAATTGAAGCTGGCTGCAACGCCGAAACGACGCTTGTAATCGTAGGCCAAGGACTGCTCGAGAGCATAGCCGGTCCGGCTTCTCCCGTTAGTGGAGTAGCCATTGGTGTAGAACGTATCGAAGAGGTTTTTGACAAACACCTGAAGCCCGAAGCGATCGTCCTGCGTTTTGAAACCAAGGAAGATATCGGCCAGGCCATGACCCGGGGTTTTGGTTTCTGGATCGGTGGAAGGATTGAAATCGCTCCGCCAATAGTATGTCCCCATCAGATAGGCGTCGATCCCTGCAGAATCTATTGGAACCGTGTAACGTCCGTTCACATTGAAGTTCCATTCGGAGATACCTGGCAACGGCGCTCCGCTAAGATTCTGCACGTTGTTCACACAGCCCTGCGCCTCGGTTTGCCCGTCATAGCAGGGGGCGCCTACGAAGCTGTCATACTCGGCATCGATATAGCTTACCGAGCCCGACAGACTGAGATTATCAATCAGTTGCGTATCGAGTTGCAGTTCGAAGCCTTGGGTCGTGAGCGCACCTGCGGTTGCAAGGTCGAAGCTGGCGACCCCGGTATCGGGGTTCGTCACGATCGATTGCGCCTGGAAGTCCTTGAACTCCGTACGATAGATCGACCCGTTGAGGCGAACGCGGCGGTCCGCGAATTCCGTTTTCCAGCCCAGTTCATAGGCGGTCGGGATTTCGGGATTAATGATAGGTTCGGGGCTTGCGATAACGGTCGCGAGACCGTTGACGCCGAGCCCTTTGTAGCCTCGAGCCACGCTTGCATAGATCATTGCATCCGGCGCGACGTCGTACTCGGCAGCAACGCGCCAGGAAACTGCATCATCCTTGCGCTTGGCGTAGCGCGTGCCAACCGCCGGTGCGATCAGCGTATCGAAATTGCCTTCATCGGCACGGAAATTTTCGGCATCAACGTCTGCAGTATCATGCTGCGCCCGAA
Organism: Aurantiacibacter flavus; assembly: GCF_039710615.1. Classification (NCBI taxonomy): domain Bacteria; kingdom Pseudomonadati; phylum Pseudomonadota; class Alphaproteobacteria; order Sphingomonadales; family Erythrobacteraceae; genus Aurantiacibacter; species Aurantiacibacter flavus. Next base: position 64,860 of record NZ_JBDLBR010000001.1, on the reverse strand, counting down.
GGCCAGCAGACAGTCGAACCGCGTCACTCAGATGGAAAGTGGCGTTACCGAAGCCGGCGATGCTCGAAACGTCCGATGCAAGCGTGCGACCGCGGCCGAGCCCGAAGGCATAGGGCAGTTCGCCCTGCTCCAGCCTGAGATTGAGCTGCTGGTTCAATGTCCGATCAAGTTCGCGCTTGTAGTAGAACAAGCCAGCCACAAATTCGATCGGACCGCTCTTGGGCGAAGTGTAGCGCAGTTCCTGGGTAAACTGCGTCATGTCGGTCGTGCCGTAGTTGCGCAGGAAGAAGACAGCCGGGCCATCATTCTCGCTGGCATACTCGTTATTGTTGATGGAATTTTGGTAGGCTGTGATCGAGGTGATTGTGCCGCCGTTACCCGTCTCATAGTTCAGCTCGAGTGAGATGCTATCGAGATTGACGTAGTTCGGGCTGACCTTCGCGAGGTACGTAAGGTCGTTCTCCAGCCCCACTGGTGCATCAGCGGTCTCCGCTGCACCTCCCTCGACATAAGATACGCCCACGGTTGCGCAGCATATATTTTCGCGCTCGACATGGTCCCATGTCAGCAATGCGCTAAAATCGGCGGTCGGCTCGAAGAGCACTTTGCCACGGACGCCCCAATCGTTGCGATCATTCATCCCGGGACCGCCTTCGAGGCCATTTTCCAGCAGCGGATCCATGGTATTGCGGAAGCCAGCCACGCGCACCGCGACATTGTCGGAAACCGGGCCTGAAAGGTAACCGTTCATCTGCAGCAGATTGTTCGATCCATACGACACCTGGCCGCCCACCTCATTGAAAAAGGTCGGCCCTTTCGTGGTGATGTTGAGCAAGCCTGCCGAAGCGTTCTTGCCGAACAGGATGCCCTGCGGCCCTCTCAGAACCTCGACCCGTTCGACATCATTAAAGTCCAGCAGGGCGGCTGCCGTGTCCACGGCAACAACGCCATCTTTCACAACCGCAACGGATTGCTCGACGCCGCGGCTATAGCTCTGAGTGCCGATACCCCGCACACGCAGCCCGCTCGACGCGGCTTCGCTACCTTGGTCGAGCTGAATGCTCGGGTCGAACTTCTTGAGCGACTCGACAGAGGATTCGCTGCGCGACTGCAGCATGTCGCCGCCAACGACCTGAACCGAAACCGGAACATCTTGCAGAGATTGCGCGCGCTTCTGCGCGGTCACGACAATTTGCTGCAATCCCGTCGTCGGCTCAACACCTTCTGCGTCACTATCCTGTGCCTTCACGGCGACCGGAGCAGCAAAACCAAGCACCGCCACACACGACGACAGCAATAGACTATGGGTAACCTTCATATCTCTCCCCTGGGCTTTCTGCGATGAGAATCGCGATTTTCCGCGGCGGTAAAGACAACGTTGCCTCAAGTCAATACAACGTTGTCTCTAAGGGTTGATGCGGAGGCGATTTGTCGCATGATTAGTGATCTTGCTCGCGATCCCCTCATTGTGGGGCCAACCCTGCTTTCGATCCGAGAGTCAGTGAACTGATCAGCTAGAGTGCGTCGGCGATCTGGAAGGACTTGAAAGAACGCACCCTCTCGGGTTGAGAGTTGGAAGGCCGCAAAAGGCCTGTGGCCGTACTGTCAGTCAAAAAACAACTCGTCTCCGCAAGGGTGAATGTGACGTGACCGCCAGCTTCCCCCCGAGCTGGGATTAGAGCCGAGCCGCGTTTGCACTGCTACCCAACCTCGGACCATGCGGGTCTGGAGGTTTCCGCCTTTCCCATATCCGGTGGACTGGTTTCACCGGCTGAGTTTGCCAGCATGATCGAAGGGATATTCCCAATAGCGCTGTGCGGTCGCTCTTCGTTGTAGTGCCTACGCCAGGCCTCCGGCCTTTCAGGAGCATCTTGCAGCGAAAGAATCCAGTGGGCGCTCAGGCATTCGCTGCGCAGCTTACTGTTGAATGCATAGATGAACGCATTGCCTGTGAGCTTACCCGGACGGGAGAAGGCCGGGATCACACCGCGCTGGTAAGCCCACAGATCCATATCCCGTGAGATGAACTCATGCGCGCTGGTCGAGACGTCAAGGTGGAGACCCCGCGCATCGGTCAGCTTGCAGGCTTTGTCTCATTCAGCAGCCGCCTGCACCGCCTTGTCCGTCAGCATCCAATATCCCAAAAAACCGTATGAGAGCTCACCTCCGAATTACCCCCACATGCCTCTGGCTAGGCCCTTCCCAATACCGCTATAAGCTGATTCAAAGCTGCTTTTTGCAGGATTAGCCATGGCGCGCGGGGATTTGACGGACGAAGAATGGGAAGTGATAGGGCCGCTGCTGCCGTCCGAGAGAGGGTGCTGGGCACGGCCAGCAGGTGACAACCGGCGCTTTCTCAATGGAATGCTCCACGTTCTGCGGGTCGGCTGTCCCTGGCGCGACATGCACGAGCGCTTCGGCAAGTGGAACTCGGTCTATGTCCGGTTCCGGCGATGGGCCGAGCAAGGTGTCTGGGATGCTATGCTGCAAACGCTGGTCGATCTGGGGCTGACCGACGACTGGCAGTACATGATCGATAGCACGAATGTCCGGGGCCATTCGCAGGCCGCCGGCGCAAAGGGGGGACTCATGAGGAGGCTTTTGGTCGATCACGCGGCGGCTTTACGAGCAAGATCCACGCCCGATGCGACAATCAGGGACGCCCTCTCTGCTTCGTCCTGACCGGCGGCGAGGCATCCGATTACACTGCTGCCGAGCCACTGATCACGATCCCGGTTGCCACGCCCAAGGCGCTGCTCGCGGACAAGCCTGTCCTGAGCTTGTCGAAGGGGGCTATGGCGGCAATCGCTTCCGCGAAAGCCTGCTGATCCGCGGCATCCTGCCGATCACCCCGCCACGCACGAACCGCAAGGTGCCCGAGCATTCCGATTATCGCCGCTACAAGGATCGCAATCGCATCGAGCGCATGTTCAACACGCTCAAGCAGTCCAGGCGCATAGCAACCCGCTACGACAAGACCGCACTGTCCTTCGCCAGCTTCCTCAACCTCGCCAGCATCCGCTTTTGGTTGAAGCCTTTTGTCAACAAGGCCTGGGCTGAAGACCATACAGTCTGAGCTACTAGTCACCCCACTCGCCCGCTATCTGGGCCACAGCGGTGGCCAGAGCATCAAGGTCGTCAAACGAATTGAACAGCGCCGGTGTCACCCGCACGCAGGCGCCCGAGGCAAGCCCGGTGCGCAGCACGGTGAAAATGCCGAACTCGTCGAGCAGGCACCCGGATAGCGCCCTGTTGTCATCAACCGACGCCTTGCCAGCGAGGCGGAATGATGTGATCCCGGCATGGCAGCGCGGGTCGTCGGGTGTCAGCACCTCTACGCCCGCCAGCTCTCGCACCGGCTCCACCCAACGCGCCCGTAGCTCGAGCAGGCGCGCCGCGCGTCGGGACGAGCCGATCCGCTCGCTGAAATCGAGCGCGGCGGGCACCGACAGCTGTGTCGCATAGTCCAGCGTTCCGGTATGAACTCGCGCCCAGATCCCCTCCGCCCCAGCGTCTTCGGCAGGGTCCGGATCGATTGCCGATAGCCGCTCGCGCCGGATATAGGCCGCGCCCACCCCAAGTGGCGCGCCGATCCACTTGTGCAGGTTGATCCCTACGAAATCGGCGTCGAGGTCCGCCAGCCGGAAGTCAGCCTGCCCGAGGCTGTGTGCGGCATCGACGATCGTATCGATCCCCCGCGCACGGGCCATGGCGACGATTTCGCGCACCGGGAGCATCAGCCCGGTGCGGTGGCTGATGTGGGTGAGCAGTACCAGCTTCAGGGCTGGATTAGCGGCAAAAGCCGCAGCGTAGGCAGCCAGGATATTGTCGTAGCTGGCCGGCTCGGGAAGCGTGATTTTCAACAGTCGCGCGCCGCGCCGGCTGGCCGCGCTGGCCATGCTGGCCATCATCGAATCGTAGTCGAGATCGGCGCACAGCAGCGCATCTCCCGCTCCAAGCCGGTTATACTGCCCGATCAGCGCCGTGAGCGCCTCGGTCGCATTGCGGGTGAGCACGATTTCATCTGTGCCAACGCCAAGATAGGCGGCCAGCCGTTCGCGCACGGCGCCAAGATCCCGCACCATTGTGCGGCGGGCATAAAAACTGGTCTCGCGGTTCACGCGCGCCACCAGCTCGCGATAGGTCTCAAGCACCGGGCGCGCCATCATGCCCCAGTTGCCGTTCTCGAGCTGGATCACCTCGCGCGTGACGTCATATTGCGCAGCAACCTCTGCCCAGTAGTCCCCTGAGGCGATCGGCGCGCTGGCAGCGAAGGCGGGCAGCGGCCTTGCGGCAAGCGCCGAAGCGCCTGCCGCAAGACGTGCCATCATGTTTCTGCGGGTTACTGCCATATCGCCCGCTCAGAAGTGAATGCCCACGCGCAGGTAATAGAGCCCGCCGTCGGTATCGTAAGGGGCATTGCGCGAGTAGATCAGACCGCGGTTGGCCTGGAACGTTGCCTCGTCCGGGTAGGTGTCGAACAGGTTTTCCGCCCCCAGCGTGAGATCGACCGCCTCGTGGAGATTGGCAGTCAGGGAGGCGTCGAACAGGACGATGCCACCAAAACGCTGGAATATGTCGCCGGTTGAATTGCCCGTGCTGTCAGTCCAGGCGCCGTAGTATCGCGCGTGCAGATTGGTCGAAATGATACCCGCGTCGAAGCCCAGCGCTGCTACAGCGTTGTGTTTCGGCAGGCGTTCCTCGAAGATACGGCGCTGGGTGTCGTTGCCGATGGTCGCGCTGGTCGCGCCGATGACCGCCGTCTCGTTGTAGTTATAGGCAAGGCTTGCTTCGAGCAGGCCCGGGCCGATATCGCCGCGCCAGGCAACGACGGCATCGATGCCGCGCGTGCGGGTGTCGAAGTCGTTGGTATAATAGCTCACCGTTGTGAAGCGCAGCGGGTTGGGCAGCGCATCGGGAACGGCGAATGACGCGGACTGACCGAAGCGGCCGAAGACCTTGACCTGATAGAGATCGAGCGTCGCCTTGAACCCGCCGCGCTTGAACGCAACGCCAGCCGAGAGGTTCTCCGACTCTTCCGGCGTCAGCGGCTTGGCGCCGAGGGCTACCGAGATGGGATTGTCGGGCGAAAGCCGGCCGCGGGTAAAGATTTGCAGGCTGACCGTGTCGAGCCCTTGCGACGTGCTCGAGGTGTTGAGTTGGCCCGGCGTCGGTGCGCGGAATCCGGTCGACCACGCCGCGCGCAGGGCGAGGCCAGGCATCGGTTCCACGCGCGCCGACAGCTTGTAGTTGAACGTATCACCGAACTCGGAATAGTCCTCATAGCGTGCAGCAGCGCCCAGCGTGAGCACGTCGAGCGGGCTGTATTCGAGATCGAAGTAGCCCGCGTAGCTTTCCTGGCTCCATTCGCCGGCCTGAATGTCGGAGAAGCCGGGGAAGCCGTTCGAATTGGGCGCCAGCCCCTCGGGGGCACCAGCGCCGATGGCATAGGAGGCCGGATCGCCAGCGCGTACCGAATAGGTCTCCTCGCGGCGCTCGGCACCGAAGGCGATATTGAGTGCGCTCATACCCCCCAGATCGAGCCCGTAGACAAAGTCGGCGTTAATGTTGAGTTCGCGCTGGCCGAGGCGGCCAAGGTAGAAGCTGGTCGGGCTCGCCGAACCGAGCGAGGCATTGACCGTCTCGTCAAGCGTGTAGTTGATACGGCTGCGCCCGCCAGAGACCGACAGGTCGTAGCTGAGATCGGCGCTCATGTCGCCGCGCACACCGCCGGCGATCTGGTAATCGTCGAATTCGGTGCCGAAGCGCGGGGTGAAGCCGGCGGGGAAAATCTGGTCGAAGTTGAAGCCGGGGAAGGCGGCGCTGTCCTTGTACACGCTGCCGGTGGTGGCCGGGTTGCGCCAGTTGAAATCGGTCTGTCCATCGCCGTCCGCAAAGGTCGCGAAGGCATAAAGTTCGACCGCGTCTTCGACCGTATAATGCGCGTTGAGCGAGCCGCGAAGCGTCGTGTTGTCGGGCTGGCCCCAGCGCTGAACCGGGTCGGGAATGTCAAGATCGGGCCGCGCCTCGGCAAGTTCGATCGCATCGGGGCGTTGACGGGTGCGGCTGGTGGCCGAGTTGTCGGCATATTCGATCGTCGCCACGATTGCACCGGCATCGCCCAGTGCCACCCCGGCGCGCAGACCGGCCTGGAGCTTTTCGCCATCGCCGGCATAGTATTGCCCGGCCTGGGCATAGGCATCGAAGCCCGGCTTGTCTTCGAGGATGAAGTTGATGACGCCGGCAATAGCGTCCGAGCCATATTGCGCCACCGCACCATCGCGCAGCACCTCGACACGGCTCACCGCGAAACCGGGGAAGGTGTTAAGGTCGGGCGCTTGCGAACCGCGCGAGCCCAACAAGGCCGAGCGATGATAGCGCTTGGAGTTGACCATCACCAGCGTCTGGTCGGGCGAAAGACCGCGCAGGGTGGCCGGGCGCACAAAGGCAAGTCCGTCGGCTGCTGGCAGGCGCTGTACGTTGAAAGAGGGCAGTTCGCGCGCAAGCTTGTCGGCAACGTCGGCGGAAACTACCGACTGGAGGTTATCGGCGTCGAGCACATCGACCGGCGCAAGCGCATCGAAAGCGGTGCGCTGGGCGTCGCGGGTTCCGGTGACGATGATCTCGCCCTGGTCGATGCCGTCTTGCGCCATCGCGCTGTGCGCTAGCACTAGCTGCATGGCGGCGAGCGAAGTTGTACAAAGGGCCCTCATCGTTTTCTCCGTTTTAGGGGTATTTCGATGGCGGCGCTTAAGCGCGTTGCATTACGGTATGTTGGCAAATATGCGGCAGTTTCGCGGTGCGGAGGTGGCAAGATTGTTGCATTGCACAAGCCGGAGTTGACCCTCACTGCCGCTCACGGCTTGGTTGTGCGCTTGCGGTCCGACGGCACAGACATTCCAGCTATTGGATGTCCGGGTTTTGTGTCGGCATTCGTCGATGAAACTCATATTAGCCGACAGTCCGAAATCGGCCGCGAAGATGCCAATGTCTTTAAAGGAGCCAGAATATCTTGCGCTCCAATGTCGAGCACCAGATAAGTCAGCTACATGGCTAGAGGGCTGGCCATAGCCCGCAAATGCGTGGTTGCAGATCCCGATCGGTGCTTTGCGAAACAAATATCTGTCGCGCCCGTTTGTGCTGCATGTCCAAGCCTTATGAAAAGCTCGATCGCCTCTTCGTCGCCGGTGAATGGCGCGATGGCAAAGGCGCTAAACTGAAAAATATCTGTCCTTGGGACGAAAGCGTCATCTTTTCGATGAACGCCGCCCAGCCAAGTGATGTCGACGAGGCCTGCCATGCCGCGAAGGAAGCACAGCGCGAATGGGGCGCACTGCCGCCCTCTACCCGCGCGGCGAAGATGCTCGCGATCGGAGACATTCTGGAATCGCGCAAGGAAGAGATCGCCGAATGGATCGTGCGCGAAGTCGGCGGGACGCAGATCAAGGCCGCGCTCGAACTGATGCTGGTGACGCAGGTCGCGCGGCAGGAGGCGGCGGCCTTGCCCTACATGGTCGAAGGCGCGATCCTGCCCGAGGACATTCCAGGCAAGGAAAGCCGCGCCTATCGCCAGCCAGCAGGCGTGATCGCGCTGATCAGCCCGTGGAACTTTCCGCTCCAGCTGACCGCGCGCACGCTCTTCCCGGCGCTGGCGCTGGGCAATGCGGTGGTTCTCAAGCCCGCCAGTGATACGCCGGTCACGGGCGGGACGGTGTTCGCCGCAATCTGCGAGGAAGCGGGCCTGCCCAAGGGCCTCCTCTCCGTCCTGCCCGGCAGCGGGTCCGACATCGGCGACGAACTCGTGCGCCACCCGATCCCCTCGGTCGTCAGTTTCACCGGCTCCACCCCGGTGGGGCGCGGCGTCGGCAAGGCGGCGCTCGATGGTGACAGGATCAAGTCGCTCGAACTGGAGCTCGGCGGCAATTCGCCGATTGTGGTGCTCGACGATGCGGATATCGACTACGCTGTCGAGGCGAGCGTGTGGGGCAAGTTCATGCACCAGGGCCAGATCTGCATGATCGCCAACCGGATCGTGGTCGAAGACGCGATCTACGACGAATTCGTCGAGAAGTTCGTGGCCCGGGTGAAGGAGCTACCGGTCGGGAAGCGCGATGCGGCGGACTGCTTCATCGGACCCGTAGTCAACCGCGACCAGTTCGATGGAATAATGGAGATGATCGCCAAGGCGAAGGATCAGGGTGCGACCTGCGCGCTCGGCGGAGAGCCCGACGGCCTCGTTATCCCGCCTCACGTCTTCACCGATGTGGGCGAGGACAATTGCCTTGTCGCGAACGAGATCTTCGGCCCGGTCGCCCCGATCCAACGCGCGCGGGGCGAGGCCCACGCACTCGCGCTGGCGAACGCCACCGAAATGGGCCTGTCGAGTTCGGTCTTCAGCCGTGACGAAGGCCGTGCGCTCGCCTTCGCCAAGCAGATCGAGGCGGGGATGACGCATATCAACGATCAGCCGGTGAACGACAGTCCCTTCTCCCCGTTCGGCGCGGTCAAGAATTCGGGCGTCGGCCGGTTCAACGGGCGCTGGGCGATCGAGGCGTTCACCACCACGCACTGGATTTCCGTTCAACACGAAAAGCGCCAGTTCCCCTTCTCGGCAGAGGATCTTTAAACCATGGGCTTCCTGAAGAACGGCACCTGGCACGACGAATGGGCGCATAACGACGAGGACAGCGGCGAGTTCGAGCGCGACGAAAGCGCGTTTCGCAACTGGATCACGCCCGACGGATCGCCCGGCCCGACCGGCGATGGCGGGTTTTCCGCCGAACCGGGCCGCTACCGGCTCTATATCAGTCTCGCCTGCCCTTGGGCGCACAGGGCCAATGCCGCACGGCACCTGAAGGGGCTGACCGACGCGATCGAGCTGAACGTGGTCCACTGGCTGATGAAGGACGGCGGCTGGTCGTTCCGCGAAGGCGAATGCGTGACCGGCGACCCTGCGATCGAAGCGGATTATCTCCACCAGCTCTATACCCACGCCAAGCCCGACTATTCAGGCCACGTCACCGTGCCTGTGCTGTGGGACACGAAGACCGAAACGATCGTCAACAACGAGAGCGCGGACATCCTGCGCATGCTCGGCACGGCCTTCGACGATTGCGGTGCCAACGATCTCGACCTCTATCCCGAAGATCTGCGGGACGAAATCGATGCGCTGAACGACCGGGTCTACGATGCGGTCAACAATGGGGTGTACAAGGCGGGATTCGCAACCACGCAGGATGCCTACGAGAAAGCTGTGAGGCCGCTATTCGCGATGCTCGGCGAGCTGGAAGAGCGGCTCGATGGGCACGACTGGCTGGTCGGCGACCGGCTGACCGAGGCGGATATCCGCCTGTGGACCACGCTGATCCGGTTCGATCCGGTCTATCACACGCACTTCAAATGCAACGTGCGCAGGATCGCGGATTACCCGAACCTCGCCGCGCTGACGCGGCGGGTCTACGACCTTGAGGGAATGGCGCAGACCGTGAACTTCCGCCACATCAGGCATCACTACTATGAAAGCCACGAGCGGATCAATCCGAACGGCATCGTGCCCGCCGGGCCCGAGCCGCTGATACCGGGGATGCCCGCATGAGCACCCGCCATGTGGTCTCACTCCACCGCGCGATGCGTGACGATATCCAGGATTTGGTTACGCGCAGGCCTGTGCCGGGGCCGGGACTGCCGCAGGTGGATCCGTTCCTGTTCCTCAATCATCATGGCCCGCAGACCTACCCGCCGAACAACCACGGTCTGCCCTTTGGCCCGCATCCGCATCGCGGGTTCGAAACGGTGACCTTCATCCTCGAAGGCAGCCTCGCCCATCACGACAGTGGCTCCGGCGCGAGCGTGGTCGAGGCGGGTGGCGTGCAGTGGATGACTGCGGGCAGCGGGCTGGTCCATGCCGAGCTTTCGCCCGAGGAGTTCAAGCGTACTGGCGGGCCGCTCGAAATCCTTCAGCTATGGGTCAACCTGCCAGCGCGGCTGAAGATGACCGAACCGGCATACGTGCCGGTAGCAGTAGCGGACATGGCGAAGAGCAATCCGTGAGATGGAGCCTCGATGCTGGCAGTCTCCGGCGCGGACGAAGCGCCGATCCGTTCGCTGACGGACGTGATGCTGGCGATTGTCTCGATCGAGCCCGGCGGTCGGGCGACCTTGCCCGCGCCGTCGGGGAGAAACGTGTTGTTCTACACGATCGGCGGCGAGGCCGTGATCGGTGAAAAGGTGATCGGCGAACATACGCTCGCACAACTGGCGGACGGGAATCAGGTAGAAGTGTCGAGCGAAGGCGGCTGCCGCATCCTGTTTGGCCATGCGAGCCCGATCGGCGAACCGGTCGTGGCCCACGGCCCTTTCGTCATGAACACTGAAGCGGAAATCGCACAGGCAGTTCGCGACTATCAGGCGGGCCGCTTCGGAGGGCTTTGACGCACCGCGCCTCTCCAAGCGGAACGCAATCGGCGTCTTCAGTGTAATGCCGCGGCGTGAATAGCAACCCTAGCCGATCCTCACCCCCTGCTATTTTAAGAGTTGAGGTCGGAGGGTGGGATGAGCGATCCAATCAGCGTGATTATTAGGCTCAGGACTCGTTGATCAGAGCCAGAAGAGCACGGTGGCTGCGAGAGCGAGGGCGGAGAAGAAGACGGTTGGGCAGCGGTCGTAGCGAGTTGCCACACGGCGCCAGTCTTTGAGGCGTCCGAACATGATCTCGATGCGGTTTCGGCGTTTGTACCGGCGCTTGTCGTATTTGACAGGCATGGAACGGGATTTGAGGTCCGGAATGCAAGGCGTGATGCCCTTTTGCTCGAGCGCATCCCTGAACCATTTGGCGTCATAGCCCCGGTCAGCCAGCATCCCCTGCGCCTTGGGTAGATCATCGAGCAGGGCTGCCGCGCCGGTGTAATCGCTGATCTGGCCTGCCGTGATGAAGAAGCTCAAAGGGCGGCCGTTGGCGTCGGTGACGGCGTGAAGCTTGTTCATGCCGCCCTTGGTCCGCCCGATCAGGCGGCCGAGGCCCCCTTTTTTACCCCAAGGCTGGAAGCCGTGCGGTGGGCCTTGGATAGGTCGCATCGATCATGACGGTCTGGGGTTCGGCTCTCTGGGCAGACAGACCCTCCATCATCCGGCCAAACACGCCCATCTCGCCCCACCGTTTCCAGCGGTTGTAGAGCGTCTTATGCGGACCGTATTCCCTGGGAGCATCACGCCAGCGCAGCCCGTTGCGATTGACGAAGATGATCCCGCTCAGCACGCGCTGGTCATCGACCCGGGGCTTGCCGTGGCTCTTGGGGGAATAGGGCGAAAGACGCGCCATCTGCTCGTCAGTCAGCCAATACAGGTCGCTCATGCTCAGTCTCCTCGCCGAGCCTGGAGCCGAAGGCGTGCAGAGCACAATCACGTCGCCCTCAGCCAATCAATGGGTCCTGAGCCCGGCAGTGTATGATCGCCCCCCCTATTTGCCCAAAGACAATCACCCAATTAAATTCTTAGGCTGGCCAGCTGCAGTCAATCTTCGGCGTTAGAAGTCAAACTAGCATAAAGTTTGTCCAGAATGTACCCAAGAAACAGCAAGTCCGACGGAGTCAGACTGGCAAGCACCTCATCTTCCATGGCCGTAATGGAAACAAAGATTTCGTCGAGTAACTCGCGACCGGCATCGGTCAATTCGATAGCATAGCGTCGACGATCATCCGAAAGCCGCGTCCGCGTCACCAAGGACCGACGGCGCATATCGTTGAGAATGCCAACTGCAATGGAGGCATCGACATCGATTTCGCGCGCAACTTCACTTTGCGATATTCCGGGATTTGCTTCGATGATCGCAAGCGCACTGATTCCGCCGCTGCGAAAGTTGAACTGTTTGGTCTGATCGGCAAAGCGTCTCGAAAGTCGCTGATGCACTCGCCGCAAGCGAAATCCCAAATTGCTGTTTAGACGACCTAATTTTATCTCAGTCGGCTCTTTGCCATCGGTCACATTCCGATCTTCCTCGCTCGCCATAAACAATCGCAATCCCATTTTTTGATCTGAAGCCTCTGATTTTCACGCTGTCCCACCGAGACCATGGGAAGCAATCAAGCTCGAACAAATTTCATTCGTACTATCAATTAATTTTCTGAAGCACTAACCTGCCCTTGCAAGCACATAGATCGCCAGCAAGAGGAAGCCTAACATGAAAATGCTGACAACGGTCCGCGCAATGACGTTGGCCTTCTATCCGATTTTGTCGATCAGCGGGGCCGCCTCGGCATCGGCGCAAGAGAACCAAGTACCGGAAATCGACGAGGTTGATGGCTCGGGCGCATATCCTGCAACCTTCATTGGCGTGCCCAGCTTGCCCAATCACGTGGTATATCTGCCGCGCGACCTTTCTGTCGTGCAGCCGAACGAACTACCCGTCTACGTATATGGAAACGGCGGTTGCAGTGCAGACGGACTGAGTTCACGCAACCATCTGCTTGAAATCGCCTCGCACGGCTACATTGTGATTGCGCCCGGCGTGATTCCGGGGCCCAACAAGGATGTTCCCACTCCGCGCGAGCTGGAATCGGGGTTGCTGAGTGCAGACACGCCGAGTTCCGCGCTCGGCGAGGCAATCGATTGGGTTTTCCAGCAGAATTCCATGGACGGCAGCCCATTGCATGGGCTCGTGGCAACCGACGAAATTGCCGTTTCGGGGTGGAGCTGCGGGGGACTGCAGGCCCTGATCAATGCCAAGGATCCCCGCGTCAGCACGACCATTGTCATGTTCAGCGGCATTTTCAACAATGAGGTGAGCCCGATTGCCGGCATGGAGGCGAGCAAATCCATGCTGGACGAACTGCACGGGCCGGTCCTGTATGTGCTGGGAGGGCCGGAAGATGGTGCCCAGCCGAACGGCCTCGACGACTTCCACCGTATCGACGACCTGCCTGCAGCGCTGGTCGACATTCCGGTGGGCCACGGCGGAACCTTTCATGAAACCGACGGCGGCGTCGGGGCCGAAGTGGTGGTGAAATGGCTCGACTGGGTCCTGAAGGACGATGCTGACGCCGGGGCCCACTACCTTGGCGACGATTGCGGCTATTGTGAGGACGAACGGTTTACCCTGCTGCGCAAGAACATCGACTGAAACAGCCTCGCAAAAAAAGGCGGCGGGAAAGTTCCCGCCGCCTCCAGGGAGGATCGGCAGTGTGCCCGCCTCAGAATGACTTCCTGAGGCTGACAGCAAATCTCCGGCCGATCGGATCGGACGCCGTGGCATCATAGCCCCCGCTGCCATTACCGTTCGGCGCAAGCTGCGCATAGGGCGGGTCAATGTCGAAGACGTTGAACACTTCCAGACCGATTGCGAGCGGCCCACCCAGCACGCCATCCTCACCGTTCACGAAGTAGGTAAAACCAAGGTCGATCGGCGTATAGCTGTCAACCTGCTGCTCGGGCGTAGCGATGTCGTTGGTATAGCCGCCTACGTGATGCACGACAGCGCGAACACGCAGATCGTCCCGCGCCCAGGCCACCGTCGCGCGAGCCTTGAAGCGCAGTGGTTCGAAGATGTAATTGAGACGATCAAGCACCGGCGCAGACGGCGTCACAGCCGTGTCGAACTTAGTGAGATAGGTCCCGCTCAGATTGAACGCGAGCTGGTCCTCGTTCGACAATCGTGTTTCGTAGGTGGCCTGGAAATCGATCCCTTCGGTCTGCGACGTACCGAGATTGCTCGGACGACCATCGACGAACAGATTGATATTTTCAGGATCGCCCCCAGGAATTACCCCAAACAGACCCGCGCCCGCATCGAGATAGTCCAGCACCAGATCGCGCGCCTCGGTGCCGCGGATGATGATGTCGGTCCCGGCGAACTCGTCTTCTCGAGTCAGCAGCTGAAGATTGGAGAGGTAGCCCGCAATCTTGTTAGTATAGTCCACAGAGAAATAGGTCGCGCTGAACCGCAGATCCGCGGTCGCCTCCCAGTCACCGCCAATTGACCAGCTGGTCGCTTCTTCGGGCTTCAGCCCCGCGTTCGGCCCCGCCAATGTGAACCCGATTACGGGAGCGCCGCCATCGGGGGCGACATAGTTCTGAACGAAGAAATTGTTGCTACCATTGACCTGATTGAGCTCAGGTGCGCGGAACGAGGTGCCATAGCTTCCTCGAAGCGTAAAACCGTCGACCGGCTCCCATGTCAGTCCGAACTTGGGATTGGTCGTTCCGCCGACGTCGCTATATTCGTCATAGCGCAGTGCCGCGCTGAGCGTCAGCCGTTCGAACCCGGGCGTTGCGTTCCCCGCTCCGAACACCGGGATGATGACTTCCCCGTAAAATGAATCGACGCGGCGGTCGTAGCCGCTCAGGGTGAACGGCGTACCAACAACGCCGAAACCGCCCCCGCCCATGGCTGAGAATTCCTGACCTTCGTAGCCGGTCGCCAGCTGCAAGGCCCCGCCCGGAAGCTCCACAAGCGTACCGCTGAGGTGCGCTTCATAGCCCGTGAAACGGGTGTAGGTAGGTGCGATAAACTGCTGATTCTGAATTCCCGCGATCGTCGCGGGCGACGTCCGGCCAAGGCTATAGGGATCAAGAGCCGTCGCCGGATCGCTGCTGGCCAGGGCCGCGTTCAGCGCGCTGTTGCTGATGCCGCCATACTGATAGGAATCGTCATAAGTCCGGCCGTAGTTGTACAGCGCGGTAAATTCCCAGTCAGAGAACAGCTCGACCTCGACCTTGGGCGTGATCCCCCAGGTTTCCGCCGAACCTGTCTGCGTGTTTCGGGGAAACACACCCACGAAGTTCGTCGCGAGTTCATAGCTGTCACCGGTAAATCCGGGGGGGCGGACGAAAAAGGCATTCGTGCTCGGCACGGTGATGGTTGTCGATTCAAACGATGGTTGGCGGACAAACTTTCGCATAGAATAGAAGCCGTCGGCCGAGATGGTCAGCCAATCCGTAACTTCCTGCGTAAACGTCGCGTTGGCCGCATCATATTCCTGTTCAGGGAAAAGATCCTGTCCAAGCTGTTCGTTGCAAAGGTTGGCGGTGCCCGCCACCAGTTGGTCTGCGGATGTCAGGCCGCCATTAGGTATCGCATAGGTCGTGCCATCGGCAATGATCGTTCCGCGCGAACACTGCATCGAACGGAAGTCCGGCCCGCCATAGGGACGTTGATCTGCCGCAAAGAAATCCCGGTCGTCACCACTCAGATTAGAGCGATATACGTGGTCATAGGCGACCATGACTTGCCCGGTGGCCCAGGTCTGCCCGACAGCCAAGCCAGCACGCCATTCTTCGAAAGCGCCATCGTCGGACGTGCCATAGCGTGCCGACATCTCCACCCCATCCAGGCTGCGGCGCGGGATGATATTGATCACGCCTGCCACCGCATCGGACCCGTAGATTGCCGATGCGCCATCGGCGATGACTTCGATCCGCTCGACACCGAGCGAGGGGATCACCGAAGGATTGGTCGCGCGGCCATTATTGGCGACGCGATGACCATCGAGCAGCACCAGGGTCGACGAAGGCCCAAGCCCTCTCAGGTTCACTGAATTGTTATAGACGATGTTGCCCGCACCGCCCGACTGCGCGCGCGAATTTTCACTCACGCCGAGATCGAAGACCTGGGGCAGTTCCTGCAGGATGCGATCGACGGTGACCGAAGCACTGTCCTCGATCTGCTGACGCCCAAGCGTGCTTACGTTGGAGCCGACTGGCTGCGCTCCGCGGATACGCGAACCGGTTACGACAATGACTTCGGAATCGTCGGCCGCCCCACCATCGTTGACTGAGCTTTCTTGCGCGTAGGCGCCTGTGCTCACAGCACCAAAAATGGCTGTGCAAGCCATCAGGCTCGCACGCAAATTGACCGTTCCCCTCACCTTCATAACACCCTCCTTGAGAATCATGGTCGCGCGAATACCGCACGCCATAATCATTGATTTACTCAATTATAATTTGCCTTTCTGGAGGCGTCAATATGTATGACTAATTTGACAGATTCCTGTGTGTAACTGATTAGTTCTGTAAATTATGGTTTTTTATCAATATTTTGCATTCGCCGATTAGTTCGACAAATATGCCAAAGAAAGCATAGATGAGCGACATGTTCTCTCGGGCGCTGCTCAGCGCGATTGATGGGTGCAATCAAAGGGCCTATGGCGCATGCTATCGGCTCCGGCCTGAGCGAAAACCGGAGCGTCCGAGCATGGCTCGACAAAGAACTTAACTTAGGCAAGCCCTCGCAAGCGGCTCTCACCTCCCTCGGGAATGATGAGCGCGGCTGACGGCGGCCCCTATCCTATTCCGGAAAGTTCTTCCGTTTGATCGACCAGCCATAACTTGCGCACAGACCGCAATCATCGCCGATAAATTCGCGTCCGGCTGATTGGTCGCCAAACAGCGTCCATCGCAACCAGTTCGACCCCACACGCGCCCAATCTCCCCCGTTGGACATTGCCAGCGTGCCGCCGTGACCGACCGGCAGTTCGGCAAGCAGGACGGGGAGGTGATCGATCTGCTCGAAATCGTCAGATGCATTGGGGTATGCCATGTCTGCCGGGCCACCGACGATATAGCCAATCGGCGTGTGCAGCTTGGCCAGATCGGCCTTGGTAACGGGTACACCGCTGAGCCCGGTGCCCGGACGATTATAGACGCCGCTGCCGAAAGCGAGCACGGTGGAGATGCGAGGATCGGCGCCAGCGGAGATTGCCTGCAATCCTCCGCAGCTATGTCCGAGAGCAGCGACCTTGCTGGCATCGATCGCGGCAAACAACGGATCGGAAGGATCGCGGGCTGCCTTTTCGGCCCAGTCGATTGCCGCAAGGTACTGTTCGACCGAGGTTTGATCGGGAATTGGCGATCCACCGCTTCGCGGAGCCGCTGCCTCTGCCTCGAGGTCCGGCCACTCGGTTTGAAGCGGAGATTCCTCACGAGGAGCTCCGTTGGCGATCACAAGGAAGCCGTGACTGGCGAATTCGCGCAGGGCGCGGCTGGCGCTTAACCCGTTGTCACGACATCCACCGTTCCCCCACAGGACCACGGGAAGCGGTCGATCAGGCAGCAGCGCGGGGCGATAAATGGTGTAGCCGGGCGCATCCTCGCGCGCCTGCGCGACCGCCGGATAAGGACCGGTTCCGCTTGGCTCTCCGATCTGCCCCTCTGCTGCCGCCACGGCCTCGGTTCCTCGATCGCTCGGGGCATGGGCCTTTACCGGCAGATCGATCCGGGAGGACGCCTCCCAACCGTGCAACACCGTAATGCGAGGAGCTGGATCCTGGCGCAGGTCAGCAAGATTGCGTTGGCGCGGATCTGCCCCGGTCACCACGAACCTCAGGCGCGAACCTGCCGGAATCGTCCTTGTGGTGGCCAGCATGGGTATCGGCAGCTCCACCGTCTCGCCCTCCGGAATTGGCGCGGCGTCGGCCTCGAAGCCGGAATGCCACGGCAAGTGAAGGTTGTTCCATGGCGGGGTGGACACCGCCCGGTTGGATGCCTTCAACCGGCCAAAGGAAAGCACTTCGCTGTCACCGGCTGCGTTCACTTCCTCAAGGTAGACGAACACATCCGCATCGGGCCGGTCGACCTTGATCGTGACATGCGCGACGGGGAATCCGAGCAGCTCCATGGGTGCGGTCAGTGGCGCCGTGTCGTAAACCAGGCCATGCTCGTCCAGCGGCTCTGGCCAGAATGCGAAATAGGCATCGTTGGCAACATCGTAATCGACAGCGAATGTCGTCTCTCCCGAAGAGCCGGGACGCGTAACGAGGGTACCGCCGCGCAGCGTGTCGCTCCGGTCCTCACGACCCGCGAAATAGTAGGTGAGCGTTTCGCTTTCTGCGCCGGGCAGGTTTTCAGCCTGAACATAGCGCCCATCGGTGCCCTGCTCGTGCTCCCAGTAGGTTACGCGCGGCTGCTCGTCGAAGCCATTATCGGCGCCTTTCAGATGGAAGTCGAAATAGCGAACGATCTCGCCCGTGAAGTCGAAGTTCTTCGGTGTTTCGCAATGTGTACCCGGACCGACCAGCAGGCGACTGCCGAGGTTGGCCGCCGAGACAATCATGGCACTGGTCGGCTCGTCGTTCCAGTTGCTCCACATGTAAGTGGCGATGCCCGCGTCGCGAATGGCATCGGCATAACGCCAGACGCCGGCCTCCTGCCAGAACGCGCTGTTCGTATAGGGTGAGACGCTGTCGCGATAGGGCATCGAATACCACAGACCGGCCATCGGTGTGTTGTCGGCATGTTGGCTTACCGCCTCTCGCAGCAGGGTGCCATCGCCGTCGGCATCCATGGGGACGCTGGCAAGATCATCTGACAGCGGCTCGTCTGGGCGGGTGTTGAATTGCGCTGTGATGCCGCCACGGCGCACGAAGTCATACTTGTCCCAATCGGTCGCGCCGGTGAAAATCGCCTTGAGCGAAGGCGGTGCCGTGCTGGCGGTATGCATGGTGGTGCCGCCGAGGTAGGAGCAGCCGACCATGCCGACCGACCCCGAAGAATAGGGCCGCGCCGCGAGCCATTCCACCAGATCATGGCCGTCGAGCGCTTCCTGCCGACTCTGGAAACCGAAGCGCGACCCGAATGAGGCGCCCTTGCCTCTTACATCCGCCACGGCGACGATATAGCCGGCGCGGATGAGCGAGCGCAAAGCCAGCGAGTCCTGCAGCGCGGCCTCGCGCACCTGCCCCTCGCCGTCGTAATACCGCGCCCGGTAGGGGGTGAAAACGAAGATGACCGGGAGCGACTCCTCCGCGACCTGATCCTCGTTCGCTGGCCGATAGATATTGACGGCGAGGCGGGTTCCGTCGCGCACCGGAACATACACAGATTCCCGCACATAGTCGGAATACTCTTCTGCTGAAGCTCCGGTCGCGGTCGCGAGCAAGGCCGCAAAAACAATCACTAACCTGCCAAACATCATCAATCTCCCGTGAAACCATCGGTTGGCATGGGCCATCGCCAAGGCGTGGCCTCTTTTATTCCAGTTCGAGTACCCGCGTCGGATCATCGGCAAGGCGTTGCCGATGGAAGAATTCGAAAATCGTCGGCAAGCTCGCGCCAAAGGTCTCGCCGTGATCTACCGCCGGGGTTTCGACGTAGTTCACGCCGAACCCGCGATCGAGCAGATCGCTCGCCAATTGGCGGTTCGCAGCGAGGGAAAGCGGGTCGCCGCTTCCCTGCACGATCATGATTCCCAGCCCGCGAAGCCGCTCGAAATCATAATCGTCGATGAAGAATGGCCCCGCGGACGGAGCGATCGCCCGCCAAAGATGAGGATACTGGTGCGCGAGGTACCACGTCCCGCCGCTGCCCATCGAATGACCGGTCAGGAATATCCGCGAGCGGTCGACTCCGTACTCCTGCGCCGTCATCTCCAGCACGTTCAGCACGTCGCGTTCACTCCGTTTCAGGAGGGTCGCGCGTTCAGGGCCACCCACGGCTTGCCCCCGCTCTGTCTCAGACCCATAAACCGAAGGCAGGCGGATCGGGCTGCCATAGGCCCCGACAGGGTCGTAACCGAGCGGGGAGACCACGATGTAGTTGTAACGTTCGGCGAGCTTTGCTAGCTTGCCGTCGTCCAGCTCGAACATCTCGTTTTCATCGCCGCCACCGCCATGCAGAATGACAACCAGCGGGAGTGCCTCCTCCCCGTCCCAGGCCGTGGGGACATAGAGGCGATAGGGGATCAAGCGTCCAGTCTCTTCGAACCGATAGACCCGGTCCTGATCTCCGACACCTCGGCGAACAATGCCCTTGCCCTCTTCAAGCGCCGAAAGCACCTCGCGCGACCTTGCCAGACGGTCGGCAAAGGGCCGCGCCTCTTCGCGAAGATCGCCTGAAGCGATGCCCGCAGCCAGCTCGAAGGGGTAGCGAACAACGGCCTCGGCCTCTTCGCTGTACGCGACACTTTCGAGCCGCCCTTCGAACTCGCTCTGAAGGTCTGCTATTTCCTCGTCGGCCTGTGCCATGGCCGTCGGACCGGCGACCACCGATCCAACGAAGGCAAAAGCGCAGAGAGCCGACGTCAGCTTTCCGAATTTAGCCATTCAAGGATTTCCTCCCGATTCTCGTCGATCTTGGGCGGCGCTTCGGTTGTGCCCGGCTGCCCCGGCGACATCGTAAAACCGGCATTGGGAACGCGCACGTTCTCGCCCGTCGGGTAGTCCGCAAGGTCGATGTCGAGCAGGGCCTTCTCGCTACACAAATCCGCAGCTTCTTCGACCAGCCTTATCTTCCCGCAGGGAATGCCAGCGTTGCTGAGCGTCCGTTCCCAGAAGGCCGAATCCTCGGTCAGGAAGATCTCGCACAGTTCCTGGTGCATGGCAGTGAAATTGGCCCGCCGTTCGTCTGCGGTGGCGTACCTGGGGTCGGTCAGCCAGTCTTCCCGCCCGACCAGCTTCGCGAGCGCCATGAACTGATTGTCCTGCACCACACCGAGAGAAATGTGACGGCCGTCCTGCGCTTCGAACACGCCGGCCGTGGGCAATTCGCTGTACCCGGTATTGCCCAGACGCTTGAGGGTGGAGCCGGTGGCGAGAAACGGTGTCAGCGCCGAGGTCATGAACGCGAGGCTGGCATCGATCATCGAGACATCGATGTAGGCCCCCTCACCCGTTTGGGAGCGCTGAAACAAGGCGCCGAGAATTGCCGTTGCGGCGGTTTGCCCGGTCAACGTGTCGACGATAGGGAAACCGACCCTTATCGGCGGATCGCCCTCGGCACCGCTCAGCATCATCATGCCGCTGGTCGCTTGCACGATATTGTCGATAGCCGGCCAGTCCCGGTAAGGCCCTTCCTGTCCGTAACCGGATACCGAGCAGAAAATTATGCCGGGATTGAGCTTCTGTACCTCTTCATATGCAAAGCCGAGTCTCCCGATGACACCCGGCCGGAAGTTCTCCAGCAAGACGTCACTCCTGGAGACAATCTTGCGGGCAATTTCCTTTTCTTCCGGATCCTTGAGATCCAAAGCGATGCTTTTCTTGCCAACGTTCGCAGCAATAAAGGCCGGGCTCATACCGTCGAGCGCACGATTGCTGCCGTAATTTCTGAACTGATCGCCCCGCTTGGCTTCGATCTTGATGACTTCGGCACCCATCAGGCGCAGCAAGTGGCTGGCGAAGGGGCCCGCCATAACATGGCTGAAATCAGCGACACGGATTCCGGCTAACGGCTGCTTCACTCAGTTTCCTCCACATTTTACTTGGTCGCGCTCGACGAGGCTTGCGCGGGCGGTTTCGAACGCGGTCAAGCCGTCGATATCGAACCTTGCCAGGGCGCGCGCATTGGCTTCGCCGTCACGCAGATAGAGATCGTCGAAAAGTCGCTGCTCTTCATCGGTTGGTTCAAAGTAGGTGATCTTGCCTTCAGCGGCATCGCGTCCGGCCTGCTCAGACGCCTCGATCTCGTCGGTGAGAGCAGCCTCCCACACGGGGATGCTACGCTCGAGCAATTCCCGCTGCCAAGGCTCGAGACTGTTCCAGCGCGCCTCTCCGATTGCGCGTGCCGGATAGGCGCCACGCGGCACCCGCAATGCGAAATAGTAGTCCGCTATCTCCGCCAGGTGCAGGGCGCGGAAGGTGTCGGGCGGGGCCACCACCCCATCGATCACGCCCTTGGCCAGCGCCGAATAAACATCGGCCATAGGCAGGTTGACCGGATCGGCACCGAGATTCCCGAGAACGGGTAGCAACTCGGTCGGCGCGCGAAGCCGCAGGCCGCGAATATCATCCAACGATTTCACAGGCCGCCCACGCGTAAGAATGCCCGGCAACAATCCGCCCTGAACCGCCATGACCTTGAGGCCTTCGAGTTCCTCGGCAATCTGCGGAATGCGACTTTCCAGGCACCTGTAGACGCCCACCTGCGTTTCGATCGAATCTGCGCCGCTATAAAACCCGGTTTGAATCCGCAGGAGGTGCGAGCCGCCGCGTGCGTAGATCGGCGTTATCAGGCCGATGTCAGCCACACCGTGCCGAAGCTCTTCCATCGACATATCCGAAGACAACAAGGTGCCCGACCAGATCGGCCGGATGTCGATGCGGCCGTCGGATTCCTCCTCGACCCAGTCCATCCAGCGCTGGTCGGCCATGCTGAACGGATGCGATGGAGGATAGGGCGACGCATAGGTAAGCTGCGTTACATCCTCGGGCAGCGGCTCGGCACAGCCGGCCAGCGCGAGCGCGCAAAGAAGTGCCAGAAACCTCACGTGAGACCTTGATCGTGCAGGAAGTCCGCGACCATCCCAACCATACGGTCGTGGTCCCAGATCTTGGCGTCGACCATGTCGGCGTCGACCATAAGCACAGGCACCCCCGCCTCTTTGAGCGCCAGCGCAGTCAGCTTGTTGCCCGACTGCGAAAGCCGGTTGTCGGGCGGCAAGAGCATGATCGCCGCGTCGATACCACACCGCTCCGCTTCGGAGGTCATCCAGCCGGTCATCCACGGGGGAAGGTGCAGCGTCTCGTTCATCGAGGCGATCCGGCTGGCGAGCGCCTCCATCGGCTTGCCCTTAATGTCACGAATGTAGGCCGGGCCAGCAAAGGGCATGTACATCGACCACACAAAGACCGCGCCGAGGCTCTCTTCAAGCGCCTGATAGAAGCCCGGATCGTGCCAAACACCCGCGCCGATCCACATAAGGCGCAGCTTCTCGTTGCTCGAGGCCCCCTGCCCCAGCTCAACGCGTGCCAGCACTTCGTCGCGGAACTTCCTGGCATGGGCGACGGCCCAATCCGAACCGCGATGCCATTGCGGGATCATCGTGTTCGGCATTTGCTCGGCAATCGAAACCGGACATGGCCGCGCCTTGCCGATCGCCTGTGCCGCCTCCCAGATATAGCCTTCCTGCACGTTGATCTGTTCCATCAGATGATGGAACTTGGCGTCATCGAACTTGCGTCCGGTGCGGTTCTCCAGCAGCGCGATCAAATCGGCCATTTCACGCACCATGTGAGCAATACGGTCGGGTTGGTAGACCCTTTCCCAATCGGACTTCGAATGGGCAAACCAGTTCGCGTCCTTCGCCGTCCAGGCCGGCGCTTCCATCGGGAAAAACTCCGAGCCCAGCGCATCCGACCACTGCGAGAACACATGCTGGATGCAGTCGCACGTCAGCCTTGCGACCATCACGGTCGGGGTCGGCAGCCCGCCCCAAGGTGCCGTTTCCGGATCATTGGCAAGCGTGCAGGCGAGGCCAAGTGAGCAATACTTGCAACTGTTGGCCGGATAACCCGCATCGACCATCGCGTCGAAATAACGGGCGGAGAGCTGCTTGGCGGAAATATAGGCCGACCACCACTGGTTGGTGACGATCGGGATATCCATCGCGTGAAACAGCTCGTGCGGGGTGTCGGCCTGAACGATGGCGTATGGCTCTCGCTCCTCGACAACACGGCGACGAAGCTCTTGGCCGAAAGCCTTCTGAAAGGCGGTCGCCTCGCTTGTACAGGCGAGCGTCTTGCGGCTGCGCTGGTTGGCCGAAACGCTCATTGGAACACCCCTTCGGATTGCAATTGCGCAATCCTATCTTCATCGAGCTTGCAGATCGTGCTCGCCACGTCGTTGACATGCTCGCCCATATTGGGCGCGCGGAAAGGTTGCGGCACGTCGCGCGAAAAGCGCAGCGGCGTTGCCGTGTGGCCGAAGGGGCCGAGCACGGCATGATCGAGCATCACCAACGCATCGCGGCAGGCGATCTGGGGATCCTTCTCCAGCAGGTCTTCGCAATCCTGCAAGGCACCGGCGGCAATACCCGCTTCCTGCAGCTGCGCGGCAATCTCGGCATCTTCGCGGCTGGCTGTCCAGGCGGCAATATCCTCGCCGGTAATCGCGACCAGTTTCGAAAATTCGTCTTCGGAAAACGCGCTGATCGCAACCCAGCGGTCCTGTCCCCGCGCTGGAAAAACATCCTGAAAGAACACTGCCGGATCCGCATTGCCGAGCCGCTGCGGCGTATCGCCCGATTTGGCCTGGGCGAGGAAATCGCGCATCTGCTGAACGCAAATTTCATACATGCTCGCATCGATGTGGCAGCCCTCGCCGGTCTGGCGGCGATGTTGCAGTGCGGCGGCGACATGACCCGCCATGACGAAGGGAACGATCACGTCACCATAAGGGACTGCGCCGGGAATGACCGGATCGCCGTTCGGATAGCCGGTGAGATAGGTCCGTCCCGACAGCGCGCCGCCGGTCCCGTCGACACCCCATTCCTTCGCGAGCGGGCCGGTCTGGCCGAAAACGCTGCCCGAGACCATCACGATGCCGGGATTGCGCTTGGCGAGACTATCATAATCGAGCCCGAGCTTGGCCATGGTACCGGGGGAGAAGTTCTCCACGACAACGTCAGCCCAGTCGATCAACGGATCGAGAATCTCGCGCGCGCCTTCCTGCTTAAGGTTGAGCGTGAGCGATTTCTTCGACGAATTGAGATGGGCGAACCATGGCTTGTCATCGAGGCTTTCGGCGCTTGAAGCCGATACCTGCACGTCGAGACGAGAGAGGTCCGGGCGGCTCCGACTTTCAATCTTGACGACTTCGGCGCCGAGGTCGCCCAGCGTCTTGGTGGTGATCGACCCCACCAGCGCCCAGGCAAAATCGAGCACCTTCACGCCGGACAGCGGCCCGGGTCGCTCGCCCGTCATGATCGCAGGAGGGCTGGCCTTGGCTGTGCCCTGGCGGATCGTTGCAAATCGTTCGGGCAGCCCGGTCGGAGTATCGAGGAAATGGCGAGCTGCCAGGTGCGGATCGGCCAGCACATCGGCAGGCTCATTGACCACGCAGGCATTGATGCCGCGCCGACGCCCCTCAGTGGCAATTTCATGCTTGGTGCGCATGGCGAAGAACTCGCTCATCGCCTCTTCCCAAAGCTGGCGGGTTTCGGCTGGCAGAGTCGAGCGGTTGTAAGCCAGCCAGTCTACATCAGCCATCGGGTTCGCGATCCCGGCCTCGTCCATCCAGTCCGAAAGCGCCTTGTTGGCCGGAGCTCCAAGCCTCCCGGTCATCAGCGCGTGGAAGCACCATCCGTCACTGAGCTTCCAAATCACCCGGACCTTGGCCTTGCCATAGGCGATGCAGCCGCCAGCCCGGTCGAGCTTGCGCTTGTCGAACTGCCAGACGAGAATGCCGTTGGTATTCCGGCTCAAGGCAACCTGCTGGATCGAGACATCGACGTGCTGCCCCTTGCCATGGGTGCCGCGCGCATAGTGGGCGGCCATGGCCCCTGCTGCCGCCACCATATCCGCATGAAAAGTGCAGGCGTCGCCCGCTTCCTTCACCGGCTTCTCCCCCGGCTCGCCGGTAAGCCGCAGCGCCCCGCCCATGGCCGAAGACACGAGCTCGCCGCCTTTCCAGTTTGCTCGTGGCCCGGTCGATCCGAACGGCGTGACGGACACATGGACTGCATCCTCGCCGACTCCGGCACTTGCGGCAGCCGAGCCAAGGTCGTCGATAACGAAGCTCGCGCCCTCCACCGGGCCACCCAGCTCGGCACCCAGAGACTTGAGGTAACGGGCAAGTGGGCGATCGACCATGCCGCCGAGCACGGCGACACGATGTCCAAGAAGCGGGGTCATAGTTCAATTCCTGCTAGAAAGTCGGTGATTTCCTGATCAGCACCGTCGCGCACAAGCCAGTCGCGTCGGGTCAGGACAAGTGCAGGCAGCCCAAGCTCCTCCAGAGCCTTCCGTTCTGCCGGGAGATGCCAGCATTGCGCCTCATCTTCCTCGATGCGCCACAGTACGATTGCTTCTGACTTGTGCCGGGCAGCAGCCTCTTTGAGCAATTTAGCAGCGTTGGCAAAACTGCGTGCACCACGGGCGCGGGCATGGACTTGCCGGGCGATTGCCTCTGCCGGATCGCCCGAATTCTCCTCGATGGGCTCGCCAAGGTCGCTCCACTCCTCGGCCAGCGTCATACCGATCGGGTGGAACCCGGCCGCCCGTACCGCATCGTGAATTTTCGACCCCTGCGGCGAACTGCCCCAAATCAGGCAGGAAGGCCCTTCGGCAGTTGGGCGGGCCGCGCTGCGTTCCGCGTTCGTCTGAGCGATGGCCTCCTCGAGCGCGGCATCATCCACGCCGAGATCGCTTATCAACTCGCGCACTTTCTCGACCGTTTGCTCCAAACTCGTCGGCCGCGGTATCTTCGCAATGTCGAGGATGATCGGTTGAGGACCGCCCAGATGCCCCAGCCGCTGAAGCTCGCAAACATAGTAGTACAGTCGCTGAGAGGTATCGTCGGCGCGGCTGAAAAGCACCTTGTCGAGGTGATCGTATCCGCCGTTCAGCCATGTTTCGAGAACGCGCGGCGCCCACGGCGCGAACTTGCTCTCGATAAAGCGTTCTGCGCACACGGTGCTGATGTTTGGGTCGAACTCGATTGGCCCGCCATGAAGCCCGGCGGCCCTGAGCACCTCGTGAGGCAGGTTTGGTCCGGCAATCGCGATCATAAGATCAGGTCCCAAGTACAGTCGGCAGCCACAGAACTAGCGCCGGAAAGAGAATGAGCAGGAGAAGGTGCAGGAAGTCGCTCGCCAGGAAGGGGAGCACCCCTCGGAAGACGCTTGAGATAGAAATCTCTTTCGCCACCCCCTGCATAACGAAAAGGTTGATCCCGAGCGGCGGCGTGAGAAAGCCCACTTCCATGGCGCGAACGAGAAAAATGCCGAACCAGATTGCCGTCATCCCGCTCGCCTCAACGATGGGAAGCAAGATCGGCGTCATAAGCAACATCAGGCCAAGACCGTCCAGCACCGTGCCCAGCATCAGCAGGATCAGGCCTACGAACACCAGCGTGAGGAAGGTGCCAAATCCCAGCTCGGTCACAAAGGTACCGGCTGCATCTGAGAGCCCCGTAACTCCGACAAAGACCGAGAAGATCAGCGCGCCGAAAATGATGAGGTAAATAAGCCCGGTCGTGCGCAGCGTTTCCGAGAACGCAGTAAACAACGTCTCGCGCGACAGCTTCCCTCTCACAACCGCGATGACAAGGGCTGCCGCCGCTCCCACCGCTGCCGCTTCGGACGGACTGATCCAGCCAAATGCAATGCCGCCGATAACCAGCAGGATGACGAGCAGGATATCCCAGATTCGCGCGAGAGCGCGCCCGCGCTCGGGCCAGGTGGCGCGAGGGCCAGCAGGCGCCAACCCCGGCCGAACTCGCACGAGAATGAAGATCACTGCCGCATAAAGCAGAGCCTGCGTGATGCCGGGGAGCAGCGCTGCGGTAAACAGCGTCCCAATGGATTGCTCGGCGATGATGCCATAAACGATCAAGGCTCCGGACGGAGGGATCATCTGGCCAAGCGTTCCGCCAGCGGCGATCGTGGCCGTGGACAGGCGATCGTCATAGCCGCGCTGTTTCATCTCCGGATAGGCGACAAGGCCGACCGTAGCGGTGGTGGCGAGGCTCGATCCGTTGATGGCACCGAAGCCACCGCAACCGGCAATCGATGCATAGGCCAGACCGCCGCGACGATGGCCAACCATCTTGGCAGCGGCATCGAAGAGATCGCGGCTGGCATCAATCGAGAAAAAGATGTGCGCCATGAAGAGGAACAACGGCAGTGTTCCGAGTTCGTACTTGGTCAGCGTGTCGCTTGCGATCACGCCGGCTTTGATAAGCGCCGCCTCTGGCCCGAGAACGATAAGAAGGCCGCCGACACCGACAATGCCGAGGCCTGCACCGATCCGTCCGCCTGCAAGCAGCAAGGCAAACAGGATGAGGACGCCGATGACGCCGGTTTCCGGAGTAGCGAACGTCACAACTTTGCCCCGCGGACAATTCTGGCCACCAGCGCTGCCGATGTAACCACCAAGCATATGTTGGCGAAGAGGCGCAGCAAGGCCCAAGGAACCCCGAGCATTTCGCTTTGCTCATGCGCATCCCAGAGATCGGCTGCCAGCCACGTCGAGCCCGCAAGCAAACACAAGACGAAGATCAGTGTCAGTGTATCGGACAATCGATCGGCGATCTTGCGGGCTGTCGGGCGCAACCGGTCAATCAAAAGGCGAACCCTCGCGTGAGAACCGTCGAGCGTGGCGACAATGATGCCGATAGATGCCGAAACCAGCACAGCACCCTGCATCAGCTCGATCGAGCCGATCAACGGCAAGCCAACGTGCCGGCCAATGACGGCCAAGGTATCTATTGCCGTGGCTGCGAGCAGCGCCGCGCCCCCGATCCAAACTATTATTGATCTCATCCCACCAACTCTCGCGGCACGATCCGGCCATCGTCCAGAACGCTTATTTCCGGAAGCCCGGCCCCGGAGGTAATCGCCTCGAGGTAATCGCAGATTTCGCGCGACTTGCTTTCGCGCGCCAGCACCGGACGGCCCGGCGGCTCGATGAATACGGGCACGATTCCGGCTTCCACCGAACCATCCCTCGCGATCCGTATACGGCCCAGAAAGGCATTGACGGCCTCCGGGTGAAACGGAGCAAGATGATAGGCCGGATCGGGCTCGAACCCGAACATTTCCCGGCGTTTGCGAGCCCAGGCCGCGCGGTCCGGATGATCCTGTTCCGGCGACAGGGCCCGGGTAACAACACAGCCATTTCCAAGCCCGTGATAGATGGGTCGTCCGCGATAGAACTCTACACCTCGGGTTATGTGAGCGTGGTGGGAAATCACAATATGCGCACCGGCATCGACGGCAGCGTGCGCGATGGGCCGCTCATAAGGTGCTAGCGTCACAGGCGTGTGCACTATTCCCTTGTGCAGCGCGACGATCACGACATCCGCATCCTGGCTGGCGGAACGGATGTCTTTCTCCAGAATCTCGATGGCAGCCGGAGAAACACTCGTCAGATCCGCCTGCGGCGTCACGGCCGATCCGTCGGCGGTCTCCATCGGGAGAAAGGCGCAGCCTGCACTGGATTCACCGGCCCAAGACAATTCCGGGCCTACGCAGTTGTAGCTCAGCATGCCAATTCGGCAGCCTTTTACCTCTGCGATTGCCGGCTTCCTCGCCTCTGCGAGATGAGCCCCGGCGCCGGCATACAGGATTCCGCTGCTCTTCAGCCCGGCAATGGTATCAGCTATGCCTTCGGCACCGCAATCCGCGATATGGTTGCCCGCAAGGCTCACCATGCCGATGCCAGCATGCGCAATTGCGGCGAGGTTCTCCGGCGGAGCTCCGGGTGCAGGCACGTCGCCAATGGCTTCATGCCTGCACCCGGTATGCGGCACTTCGAGATGCCCAAGGGAGAGGTCGGCATCCCGAAGAGCCGGAGCCAATCCGTCCAGCCAGTAGGCGGCATCTGGTTCATCCAAAACCAGGTCACCCGTGAACAGGATGGATATCTCCTCAAGCTCCATTAAGTCTCTCCGCTTGGGGCAATCAGAACCGGATCCGAGCCCCCGCAGCGAACTGCCGTCCAATCGGATTGGCTGCCGTGGCATCGTAGCCGCCGCTGCCATTGCCGCTCGGAGCAAAGTTGACGTAGGGCGGATCGGTGTCGAACAGGTTACGCACTTCGGCCGTGAGCTCCAGGCCGCTCAACACGGAACCGGCGAAGCTGTCCCCCACACGCCAGGTGAAGGAGAGGTCGACAGGCATGTAGGAATCCACCTGCTCGACCGGCGTAACGACGTCGTTCGTGTAGCCGCCCACATGGGTCGCCATGGCGCGGACACTGAACGGCCCATGGTCCCAGTTCGCCGATACCCGCGCCTTTAAGCGCAGCGGACGGAAAATCAGGTTGAGCTGGTCCAGCAACGGAGCCGTAGGGGTCGTCGCTACCTTGTAGTCGGTCAGATAGGTGCCCGATGCATTCAAGGTCAGGAAGTCGTTCGGGCCGAGGTCGGCCAGGTAGCGGACGCTGAAATCGATACCGCGCATGACCGACTTGCCGAGATTGAGGCTCCGACCGTCGATGAACAGCGAAACATTTTGCGGATCGCCGCCGGGGATCGGCGCACCGCGCACCGAGACGCCCTGGTCGATAAGGTCCTGCACCCGGTCTGCAGCCGCCTGCCCGCGCAGAATTGCGCCGGTGCCGTCATACTGCGATTCTTGCGCGAGGATCGACAGGTTCGACAACAGCGCGGTCACCTGATCTTCGTAGCTGACATCGAAGTAGGTCACCGACAGGCGCAGATCCGATGTCGCATCCCAGTCAGCACCTACAGACCAGGTGGTCGCGGTCTCAGGCCCGAGATCGAGGTTCGGTCCCGAAACGGCAAACCCGAGGACCGGAGCACCGCCGTCCGGATTCTGATAGTTCTGCCCATAGAGCGCGAAGCTATTGCCGTAGATTTCAGGAATGGTGGGCGCCCTGAAAGCGGTGCCGTAGCTGCCGCGAATGGTCAGATTGTCGACCGGCATCCAGTTCACGCCGAACTGCGGGTTGGTGGTGTTGCCTGCATCGCTGTAACGATCGTGGCGAACCGCCGCGGTGAGCTCAAGCTCTTCGAAACCGGGCATTGCATTGCCAGGCCCGAACAGCGGAACCAGCAGCTCACCGTAGACCGAATCCACGCTCCGGTCGAATTCCCGGAAGCGCGTTTGCGTGCCCGGCGCGCCGATTGCTGCGCCGAGCGAAACATTGAATTTCTGGCGCTCGTAACCTGTCGCCAGCATAACCGTACCGCCCGGAAGTTCGAACAGAGGCCCGTCCAGGCCGAGCTCAACGAACAGAAGCTGACCATTGGTCGGCGCCACAAAGATCTGGTCGAACATGTCAGCCAGGACGCTATCGCTCGTCCGTCCAAACCCGTAGGGATCGAAAGCGGTGGTAGGGTCGCTGCTTGCCAGAGCAGCCGACAACGCGCCCCGATCAAGCCCATCGTAAGAGGCGGAAATATCGCGCGTTTCACCGTAGGAAACGATGGCCTCGGCGGTCCAGTCGTAAGGAAGTTCGACCCGGACGCCCGGCGACACCTGCCAGCTCTCGGCAGAACCGCTGGTGAAGCTCGGCGGGATATCGTCAATGAAGCTGTAGTCGATATCGTAACTCGATCCGGTGAAGCCAGTCGGCCGGACGAAAAACGCGTTCGTCTCGGGCACGGTCAGGCGAGTATTCACCACCGGGCTGTTCCGTTCGAACTTTCGCTTCGAATAAAAGCCGTCGAAGAAAAATTCTAGACCATCAGTAAACTCGTAGCTCGCCGTCGCATTCACCGAGTTATAGGACTGCTCCGGGAACAGATCCTGATTGCGATTGCTCTCGCAAAGATTGGCAGTCCCGGCGGTAACCGCGTCGGCATTCGCCTGCGTGTACTGATCAGGCAGCGCGTAGGTTACGCCATCGATCACCATCGTGCCGGGCGAACACTGCTGAATGCGATAGTCCGGGCCACCGAACGGGCGCAAATCGGAGGTGAAGAAATCGCGGTCATTGCCGCTGAGATTGGACCGCTCGACATGTTCGAATGCCAGCATAACCTGGCCTCGGTCAAACACGGTGCCGATGGCAGCGCCAGCTGCCCACTCGTCGAACGCGCCATCCTCGGAGGTGTTGTAGCGGGCAAAGGCTTCCACGCCATCGAGCGAGCGGCGAGGGATCAGGTTGACGACGCCTGCAACCGCGTCCGAGCCGTAGATTGCAGAAGCGCCGTTCGCGACCACTTCGACACGTTCGACGCCAAGGGTCGGGATGACCGAAGGATCGGTCGAGCGGCTGTTGTTCACGACACGATGGCCATCAACCAGCACCAGTGTGGCATAAGGGCCGATACCGCGCAGGTTGATCGTGTTGCCGTAGACAATGTTGCCCGAGCCGCCTGCCTGAGCACGCGAGTTCTCGGAAACGCCGAGATCGAACACCTGCGGCAGCTCACGAACCACGCGGTCGATTGTGACATTGCCCGAGGCGGTGATTTCTTCGCGGCCCAAAACGGTTGCCGTAGAGCCCACCGGCGCCCCCACGCTCACGCGGCTGCCGGTTACAATAATCACCTCTTCGTCCGCAGCTTCGTCTTGAGCCAAGGCCATCCCAGGCAAGGCTACCGTAGCGAGCGAAACACCGGCCAGAAGCTGGCCAAAACGGAAATTAGAGACTGTCCTCTTCATCGTACACCTCCCCATTTCTCAGATTCTTCGATCTGAACGTGATGCCGCTTTCACCATGCGCCCCGCTTTCGCAAACAAAATCCGAATAACAAAATTATTGACAATTTTGTTTGACATTCTATAGCGAAGGAATGGAACAGCTTGTCGAGCAACTTGCCAACAAGGCGCCCAGCGCTTCTGAAATTGCAGACTGGATTAGGACCCGCATCCGCTCCAACCGCCTGGTCCCGGGCCAGCGGCTCGTGGAAGTCGATATCATCCGCAAAACCGGCGGCAGCAGGTTCAAGGTGCGCGAGGCATTCCAGCGCTTGACGGCGGAAGGCCTCGTCGAGATCGAAGAAGGCCGCGGCGCTTCAGTGCGCGACGTTTCGATGGATGAGGTTCGCCAGCTCTATTCGGCCCGCGCAGCTCTGGAGGGCCTTTGCGCACGCGATTTCACCCGCAAAGCCTCCCAGGCTGACAAGGATCGGCTCGAGCAGCTGGCGCTGGATATGGAATCCTGCGTTGCGGATGGCGCACCCGAACGTTTCGCCCGACTCAACGCAGAATGGCACTCGCTGTTTGTTTCAGGCTCCTCGAACGAGGTGATCGGGGGGATCGTCAAGCGGTTGAACACGCCGGTCCACCACCTGCTGTTCGAGACGTTTTACAGCGGTTCGCGCCTGCGCGAGGCAATTGCCGATCATCGGCTCATTCTCGATGCGGTGCTCGCGGGCGATGCTTTGGAGGCCGAGCAGGCCATGCGGAGGCATGTCTTGAACGGCTTGCAGTTCCTATCCGGTCTGGAACGTCACCTGCACGATGTTGGCGAACTGGACTGATCATTCCAGGAGATGGCTTGCCAGACCGGGCAGTTGCCTTGCTAGCCGCCAAACAGGCCTGTCGGCAGCCCCTTCACCCCGCCGCAATCGACCTCGAATAGTGCACCGTCGTAGCGGCTGTCGGGCAAGTCCTGCGCAGCAGAAGTAACAAACATACGATCCAGCTCGGTTCCAGCGAACGTGATATTCGTGATCTGCTTCGCCGGAAGGCCGATAGACCTCTGCAGCTTTCCATCGGCATCGAAGCGACTGATGCGAGATGCGCCCCAGTGCGCGACCCACAGGAACCCTTCGTTGTCTACCGTCATCCCATCCGGTGCGCCATCACCCTCTCCGAACCGGATAAAGACCTCGCGATCGCGCGCGCCCTCGGGCGTTCTGGCGAAACGATAGATGATCTTGCGCACGGTGTCTGTGTGGTAAAGCCAATTGCCGCAGGGAGAAAAAGCAGGACCGTTGGTTACGCCGTAGCCGCTATCTATGCGGCTCCAGCTGAAGTCGGGTGCCAGCCTGTAAAGCGATCCGGTTTCTCCCTCGCAATCGAAATCCATCGTGCCGCACCAGATGAAGCCGCTTGCATCTGCCTTGCCGTCATTCATGCGGTTGTTGGGCAAGTCTGGTTCCGGATCCGCAACATGCTCGATCGCAAACGGATCGAAAGTGACGCGTGAAAAGCCGCTCTGCAGTCCGGCGACAAAGCCGCCCTTCTCACGCTCGACCAACCAGCCGACCGGCTCGGAAACGGCCCATCGCTGAACCTTCTTGCTGGCCAGATCCAAGCGATTGATGGCAGGGGCTAGAATATCGGTCCAGTAGACCGCATTTTCCCTCGCACTCCAGCACAGCCCCTCACCCAGCAAATCACGCTCGTTCCTGTCGATCAGCTGCCAGTCACCCATTGTTGTTCCCTTCAAGATTATTTTACGGGAAAGCCGCGCTTCCTGCTTGGCCCGGGGCAGGGCTAGCTGAATCACCTTCCCATGGTCGCGCCGAGATTCGCACTATCATATAGTCATACAATTTCCGCCAAATGCAAATGCTGCAAGTCGACACCTGTCCGGGCGGACTATCGAAAAGCCGGAGGCCGGTAAGCCCCCTGGGCTGACCAGCCTCCTGTCAACCAGCAAGGGTGACTCACAGCCAGCCTGAAATTAACCACTGCACGCCCACAGGATTGAGCCGCGTTCCGGTCGCTTGCTCGGGTTAAGCGGCCGACCGACGCATTTATTCGCTTCTATGGACGAACACTTTTCCCTCACGAAGATGTCCCGATCTAACCATTGACAATTGCATCGATCCGCGCGACGTATTTGTCATACAAATGAGGAGGGGTTGTGTCTGGCGTAGAGATGGCGCGCGTATCCAAGCGCTTCGGTGACGTGCTTGTCATCGATGATGTTTCCCTTGAGGTACAGTTGGGAGAATTCATCGTTTTCCTCGGCCCGTCCGGCTGCGGCAAGTCGACGCTGCTTCGCATGATTGCGGGCCTGGAAACCGTTGATGATGGGACGATTTACATCGGCGAACAGCGCGTGGACACAATGCCTCCCGGGGAGCGCGATGTTGCCATGGTTTTCCAGCACTATGCACTCTACCCACATATGACCATTCGCGAGAATCTCGCATTCGGCCTGACGAACCGCCGGGTGCCTGCCGACGAAATTGCCAAGCGGATCGAAGCTGCCGCCTCCAGCCTCGAGATCGAAGAGTTTCTCGAGCGGCGCCCCGGCCAGCTATCGGGCGGGCAACGTCAGCGCGCCGCTATTGCCCGCGCAATCGTGAAGCAGCCGAGCTTGTTCCTGTTCGACGAGCCGCTTTCGAACCTCGACGCAGCCTTGCGCGCGCGGACGAGAATCGAACTTGCCCAGCTCCACCAACAGCTGGGAACGACCATGGTTTTCGTAACCCACGACCAGGTGGAAGCCATGACGCTCGCCGATCGTATCGTTGTCCTCAACAATCATCGCATCGAGCAGATCGGCACGCCGATGGAAATCTATCGGCGGCCTGCCACGAAATTCGTGGCAGGCTTCGTCGGCACTCCGAAAATCAACGTTATCGAATTCGACGCTGTCGAGAACGGCGCCATGACCACAGCAGCCCTTCCAGACGGCACTTCGCTTGAAACCGCCATTCCCTGGAACGACAGTTTTGCCAAGGTCGGAACCACTCTGGGTTTGCGGCCGGAGGCGATCAGGGTGGTATCGCCAGACGAAGCTAACGCCCTCGGTCGCGCCAAGGTGGTCGAACGGCTTGGAGAGCGGACCCTCGTATATGCCGAGCTGGCTGACGGCACGATGCTTACCACCGAAGATCGAGGAGATTCCGAGGTCCGGCCGAGCGATCAGATCGGCCTTTTCGTCGACTGTTCAAATGCGGTTATCTTCACGCAGGATGGCCGCGCTCACCACTGCGCCCAAGTTTCCAACTGATGGCAAAGCAGATTGCCAATGCCGACAGGCGAAGTGCCTGGGCCCGCTGGTCGGGCATTCTCTTCGTCGCGCCCTACCTATGCCTGTTCGTATTGATGCTGCTCGTGCCGCTGGTCATGGGCATGCGCCTTTCGCTAGCGAGGGGTGACCTGTTCGGTATCAGGGAATTCGTGGGGCTCGAAAACTATGTCCGTCTTTTCCAGGACCCTGTCTTTCTCAGGACTGTGTGGAACACGCTCTATTTTGTCCTGCTCACTGTCCCGTCGCTGACGATTGCGGGACTACTCCTCGCACTTGCGCTGAATCGCGAGACGCGCTGGGCGGCCATCATGCGCGGAATATTCTTCGCCTC
Source organism: Aurantiacibacter flavus (assembly GCF_039710615.1). Classification (NCBI taxonomy): domain Bacteria; kingdom Pseudomonadati; phylum Pseudomonadota; class Alphaproteobacteria; order Sphingomonadales; family Erythrobacteraceae; genus Aurantiacibacter; species Aurantiacibacter flavus. Next base: position 29,259 of record NZ_JBDLBR010000001.1, on the reverse strand, counting down.
GTTCGTACTTTCGGTGACGGTTGTCACCCTCATCTGGCGGCTTTTGTTGATACCCAATGGCGGGCTTGCAGCAGTGGTCGCCAACTCTATCGGAGCCGAGCCGATCTCCTTTCTCGGCGATCAGGACTGGGCAATGCCCTCGATTGCCATCACCACGATCTGGTGGGGCATCGGCTTGCCGATGGTTCTGTTCCTAGCGGCCCTGCAACAGGTCCCGCGCGATATTTATGAGGCGGCGGCGCTCGACAATGCTTCGCGCATGCGCATGTTGTTCTCGATCACCCTGCCCGCCATTCGCCGGACGATCGCGCTGGTCCTCGTGATCGAGATCATCCTGCAATTCCAGCTGTTCGGGCAGCCCCAGTTGATGACCGGTGGCGGCCCCAACAACTCTACCCGCCCCATCGTCCTGTTCATCTACGAAACCGGATGGAGCCAGTGGCAGCTCGGGTATGCCTCCGCTGCGGCTCAGGTTCTGTTTGCACTGATCGCCTTGGTAGCCATGGTCCAGTACCGGATTTCCTCGAAGAAGGAGCGCGGATGATGCCTGCCGTCTCGTCGCGAACCTCGTCCATCCTCGGGATCGCAGCGGTCACCGTGGCCGCCGCACTGATGCTCGTCCCTCTCTTATGGGTGCTCATCCTGTCGCTGAAGGACAGCGCAGCCCTGATGGCAGACACGGCATCGGCCTTCAGCCCGCCGTACACGCTCGACAACTATGTCAACATCATCGGTGAGCAGCAGGTCTTCACCTGGCTGATGAACTCGGCCATTGTTTCGCTGGCGATGACAGCAGGCGTGCTGCTGCTCAGCTCGCTCGCGGGATATGGCTTCTCCCGGCTCGACTTCCCCGGCCGCGACACGATCTTCGTGATCGTGCTGCTCGGACTGGCGATTCCCGAGCAGGCGGTCATCATTGGCAGGCACCAGCTTTTCAGTGCGATCTCGATGCACAACAGTTACACCGCCCTTGTCGTGCCGGGCCTCTCGATGCCCTTCGGCGTCTTCCTGATGACCCAGTATTTCCGTGCGATACCCATGGAAATCGACGAAGCTGCGAAGCTCGACGGCGCCTCGCGGTTCCGTATCTTCTGGCGCATCCTTCTGCCGCTGACGATACCTGCTCAGGCAACCCTGGGCATCTTTACCTTCTTCCACGCCTGGAACGACTACTGGTGGCCGCTGGTCTCCGCGACCAACCACGACATGCTGACGCTGACTGTCGGCATCGCATCAACCCAGGTCAACTTCGCCCAAGCCGAAGGGCTTGGCTTCCTGATGGCCCAGGCGGTCTTCGCGGGTGCCCCGATGTTGCTGATCTACGTTATTTTCCAGAAGTATATCGTGCGCGCAGTAGCCGGGGCAGCCGGGCAATGATGCGCACTGCCAAGCCCTTGCTGCTTTTCGCCCTCGCCTTGATGGCGGCATCGTGCGCCCCGCGCGATGATCGCACCGAACTTGTGATCCAGCGCTTCTTCGGCGCATGTCAGGCAGAGTTCGGCGATCTCATCGATCCATCCGAGGCCAACGGAGAATGCGGAATCATCACCGCGATGATCAACCAGTTCCGTGCCGAGAACCCCGATATCAAGGTGGTCGAGAACACGGTTTTCTGGCCGGGCTACGATCAGCTAAACGCGCAGCTTGCGGCGAACGGCGCGCCCGATCTCGTGACGATGCACAGCTCGGTCATACCGGACTACAAGTCTCGCGACCTACTCCAGCCGCTGGGGTCGTTGCTGGCGACGAAAGGCATCGTGCCTGCGGACTTTACCGCCGCAGCGCGCGCCGGTGTCACCGTCGATGGCGAGATAATGGGGCTTCCCATGGATGTCTGGGCGCCGCTCTGGCACGTCAATGTCAACCTGTTCGAGCAGGCGGGACTTGTTCGCAACGGCGAACCGATCCTCCCGCGCAATGTCGACGAGTTCATGGCGCAAGCTGCCCAGTTCAAGGAGCGGACGGGCAAGGCCTATATCGCGCAGACCACCGCGCGCGATTTCTCCGGCCCGATGCGTAACTTTTATATCTACATGATGCAGCAGGACGCCAGCATCTTCACCGATGCGCGCAATGCCAATTTCGACAGCCCCGAAGGCCGACGGGCACTCATGTTCATGCGCGATGTCTATGCCAAGGGTTACACGACACCGGACCAGGACTACACCGGCGCGCTGGCGACCTTCCTGCAAGGCGATGCGGGCATCATGGTCGTGGGCACATGGATGGTGGGCGAATTCCACGCCCGGTCGCAGCAACCGGATTCGCCGTTCTATCAAGGCTATACCGTGAGGCCGGTGCCACAATTGTTCGACGGCCCCGACATTTCGCTCGTCGATGGCCACAACTGGGTCATGCCGCACAACGAAAGCAGGAGCGAGGCTGAACAGGAGGCGGCGCTGCGCTTCCTTAGCTTCTTCGCCGAAAACGATTTCCAGTGGTCGCGCACCGGCCATTTCCCAGCATACACCAAGATCATCGAGAGCAATGAATGGCAGGAATTGCCGCACCGCACCTCGATTTCCAACATCACCCGTGTCGGCCAGCCGATGCCCAACTTCGTCCGTCGGCAAGCACCGATCGAGAATGTCGTGGGCGAAGAGGTGGCGGCTGCAATGTCGGGCGCAAAGCCGATCGACAAGGCAATCGCCGACATGCAGCGCCGCGCCAACGAAATTCTTCGAAGTTTCTGATTTTCAAGGAGTTAACCAAATGCTCAAAGGCCGTGTCGTGGTCGACCGCGATTTCGCCATCGGAGACCTGGACCGCCGACTGTTCGGTAGTTTCGTCGAACACCTGGGACGCTGCGTCTATGGCGGCATTTACGAGCCGGGACATCCGACCGCAGACGAGCAGGGCTTCCGCCAGGACGTGCTCGATCTCACCCGAGAACTGGGTGTCACCATCATGCGCTACCCCGGCGGCAACTTTGTGTCGGGCTATAACTGGCAGGATGGGGTCGGCCCAAAAGAAGACCGTCCGGTAAAACTCGACCTCGCCTGGTTCACGACGGAAACCAACCAGTTCGGGACCAACGAATTCATCGACTGGTGCCGCAAGGCCGAGATCGAGCCGATGATGGCGGTCAATCTGGGCACCGCAGGCCCGGACGAGGCACGTAATCTGGTCGAGTACTGCAACCACCCCGGCGGCACCTACTGGTCCGACCTGCGCCGCAGCCACGGCTACGAAGAGCCCCACGCGATCAACTTCTGGTGTCTGGGCAACGAAATGGATGGCCCGTGGCAAATCTGCGAGAAAACCGCGCAGGAATATGGTCGCGTGGCCAAAGAAGCCGCAAAGGTCATGCGCTGGACCTCCGAAGGCCTCACCCTGACAGCCTGCGGTTCCTCCAGCCGCGAAATGTCCACCTATGGCGAATGGGAATACAGCGTTCTCGACGAGGTGTTCGATCACGTCGATTTCATTTCGTTACATCAGTATTTCCTCAATAACGAAAATGAAACCGATCGCTTCTTCACCCATATCGACAACCTCGACTGCTTTATCACCGAAGTCGTCGCGATTGCCGATGCCGTGGCCGCCAAGCGTCGCAGCGACAAGAAGATAATGCTTTCGCTCGACGAGTGGAACGTCTGGTACAAGGCCCGGTCGGGCACAGACATGAAGCAGGAGAACTGGCCAGAGGCGCCGAGCCTGCTCGAAGAGGTCTACAACTTCGAAGATGCCCTTGTCGTCGGCGGCGCGCTGATCACGATGATAAACCATGCCGACCGCCTGAAGACCGGCTGCCTTGCACAACTCGTCAACGTGATCGGCCCGATCATGACGGAAACCGGCGGCCCGGCCTGGCGGCAGACGATCTTCCATCCCTTCGCGCAGGCGGCCAACCTCGCCAAAGGCCGGGTGCTGCGCCTGATTTCGGATACGCCCACCTTCTCCGCAGGTGAGTTCGACAAGGCGCCCTTGCTGTTGAGCTCTGCGATCCACAACCCGGAAACCGGCCAGCTGACCATTCTCGCGCTCAACCGCAGCCCGACCGAGGAAATGGAGTTCGCCATGCATATGCGTGGCTTCCCGGACATGGTGATCCTCGAGGCGTTCGAACTGCACCACGCCGATCTCAAGGCGACCAACACAAAGGATAATCCGGACGAGGTCGCTCCCAGCCAGCATGAGAGCTGCAAACTGGCGGAAGAACTCACGGCCACGTTGAAGCCACTTTCGTGGAACGTGTTCGTCCTGAAGGACGCCAACTGAACGACGGGACGCCACAAAGGACCTTGCACAAGGTGAGGCCGCCAAGAGGAGAGGAAAACCATGAATAGCCCTATGTGCAGAGGCAACCGGCGCCAGTTCATGCGCGCCGCATCGTTGTTCACAGCTGGCATCGCGGCGTCGCCGCAGATCGTTCTCGCGCAGAGCGGAAGCGAAATCGTCGAGACAACGCATGGCCGCATCCGAGGCAAGAGCGTGGACGGCATCAAGTGGTTCCTTGGTATCCCTTATGGCGCGGACACCAGTGGCCGGAACCGCTTCATGTCGCCTCGTGACGTAACCCCATGGAGCAGAGTGAGAAATTGCACTGATTGGGGCCCCGTAGCACCGCAGCAAGTGAGCGCGAACCCCAGTGACTACACGCGTTATGTCGGCTGGAACAATTATCGTGGCGGCATGAGCGAGGACTGCCTGAGGGTAAACGTCTGGACACCCGCAACAGGCGATGGCGGCAAGCGTGCCGTGCTATTCATCATTCACGGAGGCGGTTTCACCAGCGGATCAGGCAACCTCGAAGCGCTGGAAGGGCAGCATCTGGCCAAACTTGCCGACATGGTGGTCGTCACCGTCAACCATCGGTTAGGTGCGCTTGGCTATCTCGATCTGTCTGCTTTCGGTGGTGAGGAGTTGGCCAGTTCCCCGAACGTCGGCCTGCTCGATCTCGTCAAGTCGCTTGAATGGGTTCGCGACAATATCGCGGCATTCGGTGGCGATCCCGCCAACGTGACCATCACAGGGCAATCGGGCGGCGGAGGCAAGTGCTCGCACCTGATGGCCATGCCTGCTGCGCAAGGCCTGTTTCACAAGGTCGCGATCCAGTCGGGCTCCACCCTGATGACCGGTCGGCACGAGACTGCCCGCGAGAATGCCGAGCGAGTGGTGTCGTCGCTCGGCATCGCCAAAGGCGATCTTGCGGCCTTGCAGGCGGTGCCCTTCGTCGATCTTGTCGGGGTACCCGTGCGTCATGGCCCCGTGCTTGACGGGAATATCATGCCGCGAGATCCGTTCGAGCCCGACGCGCCTGCGATTTCCGCAGGCATCCCCATGATTATCGGCACCTGCCTTGAAGACTGGGGCATCGCCGTCAACGAAGATGGCGAGAGCGCAGCGTCCATAAGATCATGGCTGCGAAAGCAGCTTCCGGACGGTGCCGATCCTACGCTCGCAGATACGATGTTCACTGCCTATCGCGATCAGTACCCAGACAAGAACGGTTTCCTGCTGCGTGCGATTATTGCTACCGACAGCTGGGTACGCCGAAATGCGGTGCTTCAGGCGGAACGACAGGCTGCCAACAACGCGCCTGTTTACATGTATCGTTGGGATTGGCCGGCTCATGGCGAAGGCGCCCATTGGGGGGCAACCCATGGGGCGGACCTTAGCCCGGCATTTGCGAACCCTACCACTCAGCTTACCGGAAATACGCCTGGCGGACGGAAGCTGTCACGCGAACTCGGGCTGGCCTTCGCTGCCTTTGCCAAAACCGGAAATCCGAACCATTCGGAATTGGCGAGGTGGGACCGCTACGACGAGGAAGACCGCAAGGTGATGATCTTCGATGGCGAAACGCGGCAGGAAGAGGACCCCGATGGCCGGATGAGACGTATGTGGGATTCGATAGAGGCGAATACAGGCTGGAGCTAACCCGTCATTCCGTTGCCCTTTCGTCAGCACAGTAGACCCAACAGCAGATACTGGCGAAGCGGCAAAGTCTGACCAAGGTGGATGCAACAGCTGAGGATCTGAGCTTGTCCTTCGCTCATGCCGCGATAGGCAATTCCAATCAACGCTCGAAGACCCCGGCCGAGATCGTTCGCCGCGCCAGCGCAGCGGCCGCTTCGTCCGAACCATCGAAGGGGCGCAGGCGATAGCTGTATTCATACTGCCCCAGCGGCAGGCGGTATTGTTCGAGTGGCTCAAAGCCCCAACTGTTGTCGCCGCCCAGCCCCATCTGCGCCAGATCGAGATTGAGCGTGGTCACGCCGGTAGGAGCGAGTTCGGCGCCATGCCGATTGCTTGTCCGGTCGTCATACAGCAGGTCGTTTTCGAACGGCAGCACGCTGGCGCTGAGCAGGGGGTTGCCCGAGACAAGCAGTCCAGGGCCAGATACCGCCGTAACCGACAGCCACCTGACATCGGTCTTGTTGCCCGTTTCCTGCGGGCGAACATAGTCGTGAAACTGGTCGCTCACCTTGCCGCCATAGAGCCCCACGGCTGCACTGCTCTGGCGATCGACATAGGATTCATGCGGTCCACGCCCGAACCATAAAAGCTCGGTAAAATCGCCAGTCAGCGCGAAGGTGCTGCCCACGCGGGCGAATTCGGGCAGAGTTTCGTCCAGCGGCACGACCCTTTCGCGAACCGCGATGTCGCCGGTGCCGAGCACGGCGTAAGTCATTTCCACCCGCAAGGCATCGTTGCCAAGAATGAACGAAGTCTCGATCACTACCCGGCCTGGCTCGGGCTGGGAGACTTCCATGCGCTCAAGCTTTCGCTGAGCCGCGATATTGCGCCAGATTGCCAGCTGCTGATCGAGCTTGGCACCCGCATCGTTGTCGGTTGGCGCACGCCAGAACCGCGGCTCAAGCGGTGCGGCCAGCATCTGCTGCCCGGCAAACTCCAAGGATGCGAGGCGGCCCTGCGGATCGAAGCCAACTGCAAAGCCTGCACCTTCCACGTGCAGGCCGTCGCCCGCCTCGGTTAGCATCAGTGGTTCGGATTGCTCACCCACCCGGCCTGGCGCCGGAGGGCCACTCTCAAGCGCAAATTGCTCCCACGCCACCAGATGCCGTTCCGACACCAGCGGATGGGTCGCCGCGCTCGCCTCGGCCTTGATCGTCAGGTAAAGTTCGGCGCCTGGTTCTGGAATGATTGAGGGCAACTCCAGCGGGACTTTTTGCGTGCGGCCAGCCGGAGTCTGGAGGCTGCCGAGCTCGCCTTTGGCAACCACAATTCCGTCCTGCTGGACCTCCCATGAGAAGGCGAGGTGCGACAGATCGCGAAAGTCGTAACGATTGACGACTTCGAGCATCGCGTCCCCTTCTCCGGTCAGCCGGATTTCCACCGGCTGCATGACCTTCTTCGCCTCCCAAGCGTGCGGGTTCAGCGTCCTGTCCGGTTGGATGATGCCGTTGGCAAGGAAATTGCCGTCAGTCCGGCTTTCCCCGAAGTCGCCGCCATAAGCCCAGTAGGGCCGACCTTCTTCGTCATGTTCAAGTAAGGTCTGGTCCACCCAGTCCCAGATGAAACCGCCCTGCAGTTTGCGATATTCGTAAATGGCATCCCAATACTCCTGGAAGCCGCCCAGCGAATTGCCCATGGCATGGGCATATTCGAACTGGATCATAGGTTGCTCATGATCCGACTTGGCATAGTCGATCATCTCAGCGACGCGGTCATACATCGGGGTATAGATGTTGACGAAATCGCGGGGATTATGGCCCTCATATTGGCCGGTGCCCTCGATGCCCACCTGCCGGGAGGGGTCGCGCTCCGCAATCATCGCAGCGCCTCGTTCGAACACAGGGCCAAGACCCATTTCATTGCCGAGCGACCAGACAATGATCGAAGGATGGTTCTTGTCCCGCTCGACCATGCGCAGCATTCGCGCGGTCTGTGCCGGCCACCACATCGGATCGTTGCCCAGCCACAGGTCATCGGGGCGCATGAACGGGTGCGATTCGATGTTAGCTTCGTCCACGATATAGAGGCCGTATTCGTCGGCCAACTCGTACCAGCGCGGATCGTTGGGGTAGTGCGATGTGCGCACTGCGTTGAAATTGAGCTGTTTGAGCAGCTCCATATCGCGTCGCATGGAAACCATGTCCACGGCGCGGCCGCGCACAGGATCGTGTTCGTGCCGGTTGACCCCGCGAATGGTAACCTCGCGCCCGTTGACCTTGAGAAGGCCGTCGGACACCTCGACCGTGCGAAACCCCACCCGTTCGCGGATCGCCTCGACGGTTTGCCCACGGGCATCGGTCAGTTCGATCAGGAGAGTATAGAGATTGGGCGTTTCCGCGGTCCAGTGGCGGATGCCGGGGATCGTTGCAGCGAAGTGCGTGGTTGCCGATGCGGTCGCGGATTGCCCTTCCCAGATCACTGTTTCGCCATCGAGCAGCGTGGCAGCAAGCCGATGTCCGCTTGCGCCGACGCCATCGAGGCCGGCAACCTCGACTTCAAGGTCAAGCCGACCGTCAGAATATGAGCCGTCCAGTCCGGCTTTGGCGAAGTAATCATGCACGTGAACGGGTGGACGTGCTGTCAACGTGACGGAACGTTCGATGCCCGAAAGCGACCAGAAATCCTGATCCTCCAGATATGTCCCGGTCGTCCAGCGATAGACTTCCACCGCCACCATATTCGCCCCGATGCGAACGTGATCGGTGATGTCGAACTTTGCCGGTAACTTGGAATCCTCACTGTAACCGACAGGCTCACCGTTCACCCAGACATAGCCGCCCGAATTGATCGTTCCGAATTCGATAAAGATGCGCCGCCCCGCCCATTCGGCCGGGATATCGAAGTCTTTGCGGTAGGAGCCGACCGGCGTTTCGGAATGCGGCACGTGCGGCGGATTGGCAGGCTCGAACGCATAGTCGACATTGACGTAAATCGGCGTGCCGAACCCCTGACGCTCCCAATTCGAAGGCACCTCTATTGTTGCCCATTCGGAGACGTCAAATTTGGGCTGATAGAAATCCGCCGGCCGCGCTTCCGGCGTGGGGGAATAGGCAAAGAACCATTCCCCATCGAGTGTGCGACGATAAGGTGAGGATGAAGGATCATCGGCAAGTGCCATGTCCACGCTCGGATAGGCATCGAAGGTCGCCGTCATCGGCTCACGGTTGATCTCGATCACCGCAGGATCGTTCCAATCCGGCCGCGCCTCCAGATCGCGCTTGAACACCACCGGCTCTTGCGCAACCGCCGGAGCCTCGGAGCCTGATAGCGCGGCCAGCTGGACAATGGCAAAGGCGAGGCCACCTATCGCTCTTTTTAGGATCATGCTTGCTCTCCTCTCCTCAAGCCGCGACAGGCTAACCGCCCGGCCGAGGCTCATCTCTCAATGCGACGAGCGCAATTGCTTCGTTCAGTATTTCGGTAACGGCGCGGCTCGCCTGCGCCGCATCACCTGCTTCGATTGCCCGCAAGATCGTTTCGTGGTCGCCAACGCTGGCCATTCTTACGCCCTTGGCCCTGTTGGTGACCTGGATCGTGAAGCGCAGCGCCGTTTCGACGAAGGGCACGAATTGGGCAAAGAAGCGGTTGCCGCTGGCGCGCAGCACCGCTGAATGGAAAGCAATATCGGTGAGCAGCGGATCAGCTTCTCCGCGCGCAGCCGCCTTCATGCCGTCGAGAGCTTCGCGAATGCGCGCCTTGCCCTTCTCGTTCGCCATCTGCGCGGCAAGCGCCGCCGCCGGCTCGACCGCCATGCGCACTTGCAGGAATTCGCGCATCAATTGCGGCGAATAAGTCCGCTGCAGAATCCAGCCCAGAACATCGGGATCGAGCAAGTTCCAGTTCGTCTCCGGTTCAACGAACGTGCCGCGCCGCGGCCGGGAGCCGACCAGCCCCTTGGCGGTCAACATCTTGATGGCTTCGCGTGTGACACTGCGGCTGGCCTGGAACTCTTCCGACAGCTTCGCCTCGATCGGCAGGCTCGCCTCGGTGCCATAATCGCCGCGCACGATCGCCGCGCCAATCCGGTCGACGAGCTGTTGCGAGAGGTTCGAAGTTCGTCTCGGGCTTTCCATCGCTGGCCCCATCTCAAACCCTGTTGTCGGCGCCATGGAAGAATTCGGCGAGCTTGCGGGCTTTCGCGCCGACCTCTTCCGCCGTGCGCCCCGCGCTGTAGAGACTGCTGCCGATCCCGAACCCGGATGCCCCCGCCTCCATCCATTGCGAAATGTTCGGTTCGCCGACGCCGCCTACGGCAAACACTTTTACCTCTGCCGGAAGCACATCTTTCAGGGCCTTCAGATGTCTGGGGCCATAGGTCGCGGCAGGAAACAGCTTCAGGGCAGTCGCACCCGCCTCAATGGCGGCAAAGGCTTCGGTGGCAGTAGCCACACCGGGCAAGGGCTTCATCCCGAGGTCGCAGCTACAGCCGATGACGCGGGGGTCCATGTTCGGGCTGACAACAAATCGTGCACCGGCCTTATTGGAGGCGCGAACTTCCTGCTCGGAAAGAACGGTCCCGACGCCGATAACCGCGCGACCGGAAAGCGTCTTGCAAAGTGCTCTTACCGAGCCGAGCGGGTCCGGTGAGTTGAACGTGACCTCCATCGCCAAGATGCCCGCATCGACCAAGGCGCTGCCAATTGCGGGGGCCTCGTGCGGCTTTATTCCGCGCAGGATTGCGATAACAGGCACCTTGGCCAGCGCGTCTTCCAAAGTCAGGCTCATTGGCTTGCCCTATCTATGCTGAGAGAACGGAATGCCTCGGTGAAGCCGGCCACGGCTGCATCCTGGCTGGCGACGAACCTGGCGCCGAAACCGAGTTCTTCGAGTGCGGCTACGTAGCGTTTCCCGATTGCAGGCATCGCGATGACTGCGACCTCGGCATGGTCCGCTGGCGAAAGCTCCAGGCTACGCACGGCGCCGGCAACGTCAGCGCCGATGAGCAAACCAGACAGGCGGTCTGCGGAATGGCTTGCAAGCATCTTGCCAGAGGCGACGCGCGACCTGGCAGAGAAAAGCAGATGTACAAGCGAAGCTCCTTCACGGTACGCATCGCCAACGGCTGCAACAAACACCTCGCGGTCAAAAGTTGCGCCCTGCCCGGAAGCCAAAACCCCTGATTTAATGAGGCCAGCGAACATTTCGCCGGTGACGCTTGACAGGAAGCTTTCGACCACACCGTCTTCCAGCAGCACCCACTTCGTATGCGTACCTGGAATACAGACGAGCGACCGCCCGGCCTTACTTGCCGAGGTCATGGCTTCGAGCCCGATCAATTCGATCTCTTCGCCGCGCATTACGTCGGGTTCGCCCAAGACGTTGGTGCACGCCATGCCGCCCAGAATTCGGGCAGACCCTTTGCCGAGCGGAACCGACACACTGCTGCCGAGGACATTCGATGCGCGCGATGGACAGGGGACATATTCCACCTCACACCATCCGATCGAGGAGCCAACCATCCCCGCCAGCAAAACCTCGATCCTACCCTCAGCCCCCGCCCAATCCTTCAATAGATCGAGCAAAACCGCTTCGAACTCCTGCCCTGCCATCTGGGATACGCCAGGGCCCCGACAGGTGTCTGCTACGCTGCCGTCGACAATTCGGAACAACTGGAGTTGGGTGGTGCCCCAGAGGCCTGCGATAAACTGCTTCACCACGATCGGCACCTTCCGGCTGTCGCACGTTCACAGCTCGCTACGAACGACATACCCTTTCATATCCCCCGGATAACGGCCTGATCGGCTTGATATCGCCACCTATGCCTTCAACGATTTAGCATATTATATGACTAATCGTAGTTGTAAAGAGTGGCCACCTTGCCCCTTCAATGAGGCAGAAATGCTTCATCCATTCCAAACAGTGAAGAAAAATGCGTCACTTGCACTGCATGTGCTTGACAGTTTTGTCGGACAATTTAGCTTCCGAGCAGAAGAGGATGATATTTATGGCACGATCAGCCAATGCCCTCCTGCTCGCATGGCTTCTGGCTGGCGCCGCAGCCGCCACCGGGCAGCCGGTTTCCGAGACAAGCTCCACTCGCGCAACTCATAATGAAGCCGCAGCGGCCACGGATAATCCCATCATCCGCAACCGTTTTACGGCGGACCCCGCCCCGCTAACCGTAGACGACACTCTCTATCTTTACGTCGGCCATGACGAAGGCGACGATGGCTTCCGGATCGACGAATGGGTTGTCTACTCGACCAAGGACATGAAGAGCTGGACCGACCACGGCGTTCTGATGCGGCCAACCGATTTTGCGTGGTCGGAAGGCGAGGCCTGGGCATCGCAGATGGTGGAGCGCGAGGGCCGGTTCTATTTCTACACCACCGTCGAACACGATGACAGCCACCCCGGCAAGGCGATTGGCGTAGCCGTCTGCGACACCCCGGTCGGCCCTTGCCGCGACGCGCGCGGCTCGGCCCTCGTTCGGGACAATCCGGAGACCTGGCGTGCGTGGAGCGACATCGACCCGACGGTGCTAGTCGATGAAGAGGGCACGGCATGGATGGCCTGGGGCAATTCCAACCTCTACCTCGCGCGGCTTGCACCGAACATGACCGAACTGGAAGGCGAGGTTCAGGAACTCCACCTCACCAACTTCCTTGAAGGGCCATGGCTGCACCGGCGGGGGAACCTTTATTATCTGACCTATGCATCCTTTGTTGAAGGCGAACAGGATGCCGAACACTTATCCTATGCCACCGCCCCCTCGATGGCCGGGCCGTGGACCTACCGAGGGGAACTGACCGGCGCGGCCAAGAACAGCTTCACGATCCATGCCGGGATCGAGAAGTTTAAAGGCCAATGGTACCTGTTCTATCACAACGGAGTGCTGTCTATCGACGGTGTCGAGGGTTCCGAGTTCCGGCGTTCGGTGGCGGTGGAGCACCTGCTATATGACGAGGCGGATGGCCTTGAGCCGGTGGTACAGACGGTCGAGGGGGTATCGCTCCCGCCCTGTGCCCAAGGGACGCCGTTTCAGGACTGAGAAAACAGCGGCTCGTCTTGCCTGAGAGGGCCGCTCCTGACCGGTTGACCGAAGACCGGGAAACCATCGCTGTCATAGCCGAAGCGTTGCACCCTGGCGTGCCGGTTGGGATCGTACAATGGGTCGCCCTCGATATCCTGATAGTCCCGCGCGTGGTAGACCAGTACGTCGCGCCCACATTCGTCGGTCGTGAAGCTGTTGTGCCCTGGGCCGAATATGCAGCGCTCGGGGGCGCTCGTGAACACGGGTTGCTGCGACTTGGTCCAGCTTGCCGGGTCCATCAGGTCCGCATCGGCGGGTGCCCACAGCAGGCCCATCGCATAACGATCGTCGGTCGCGCTGGCCGAATAGGTCAGGAACACCTTGTCGCCATGGGCAAGGAAAGCCGCGCCTTCGTTGACCTTGAATCCCTGTATTTCCCAATCCAACGTCGGCACTGTTAGCCTCGCCGGGGGCGCCGCGAAGGTGGTGGGCGAAGCGAGCGGCGCGAGGTAGAGGTTTGAATTGGTTTCGATGCCCGGTTCGCGCTGCGCCCAACACAGGTAGTCGACGCCGCAATGATGAAAACTGGTGGCATCGAGATTGAACGTATCCCACGGCGTTTCTAGTTGGCCGAGCACCGACCAATCGTCCGCCATGGGATCCTCGCCCGCACAGGCGAGCACATAAGTGCGAATGTGGAACACGTCGTCGCTGTTGCCGGCTGCGAAATAGATCAGCCAACGCCCGTCGATGCGGTGAATTTCCGGCGCCCAGATATGGCCGGCCATCACGCCTTCTTCGGGTCGCCGCCAGAGCGTCCGCTCCTCTGCCTTACCAAGCCCACCGATGGTAGAAGCGCGCCGCAGGATGATCCGGTCATATTCCGGCACCGAGGCGGTGAAGAAGTATGTATCGTCACCATGCCGGAGGATATGCGGATCGGCGCGTTGGAAGATGATCGGGTTAAGCACGGATTCGGTCTCGCAGGTAGTGGCGGCACGAAGCGCGCCGGGGGTTACAGACGTAGCGGCCGCTAGGATCGAGGCGCGCAGGATCATACGACGGTCGACTTGGGGGAAGGTCATTCAGAAGGCTCCAGCATTTTGAGTTCGGGCCACCCGGCGTCCCACAGCAGTTCGCCAATGCGCAGGGTCGGCCGCCCCTCGGCGGCAGTGTCGTAGGCGTGGAAAACGAGGATATCGCGGCCTTCGGCATCGCGGAAGTGACCGGGATGGCCCGGCCCCTGGAAGCGATCTGCGGCCTGAGCCGATGCGATGACGGTTCCGCCGCCATCGAGCATGGCGCGACCGGTCCGGTCGACATAAGGGCCGCGGATGTCGCGCGATCGTCCGATGACGGTCTTGTAAGTGCTGTCGGCCCCGCGGCAGCAGCGATCGAACGAAGCGAGCAGGTAGTACCAGCCTTCGCGTTCGAAGATGAACGGCGCCTCGATCGCGTTTTCGGGATCCTGCGGCCGGCGCGCGATATTGGTAACTTGCGCTCCCTCTTTCGGCAAACCGCTCTCCGGATCGAGTTCGACCAGCATCAACCCGCCCCAGAAACTACCGAAAGAAAGCCAGGCCCGCCCTTCGCGATCGACCACAAGGTTGGGGTCGATGGCATTGTAATCGTCACCCACGGCAGAAGTGATGACAGGACCTTGGTCGGTCCAGCCGTAATCGTTCGCGGATGGGTCCAGCGTCGGGGAAGTTGCCAGACCGATGGCCGAAACCTGCGAACCGAACGTCGACACGGAATAGTAAAGCCGGAAGCCTTCGTCATAACGCGAGATATCCGGCGCCCAGGCACCGCGCGAGCCCGGTACAGCCTGTCTCGTCCACTCAGGAAGCGCGAAGGGGGGCGCAAGATCGGTCCAGTTGGCAAGATCACGCGAACGATGGGCGCGCAACGGGCTGTGGTCCGGGCTGCCGGTGGAATAGAGATAGAAAGCGCCGTCTTCGGCGATCAGTACCGGGTCGTGAATTGTCGCCAGTGCGGGCGGACCGGGCACTTCCTCCGCCACAGGCGGCGCGGCGCTGAACGGGCCTCCGTCGGCGCCGCACGAACTTGCAAGAAGTCCTATCGCCAGCAATTGCACAGGCTTACCCATCCGGCACATCTCCCTTTGCGGCGCTTACCGAAGCCCTCAATCGACTGTATATTTGTCCGACAATACAATGTTAATCGTAAAGTGCAATCACGGCAATGCATTGCTCCTGATCGCTAGACTGCTAGGAAGGTCTCCGGATGGAGAATACAATGGCCACCAAGGCAGAACCCAGACGAAAGACGCGAAGCGAGTTTTCGCATTCGAAGATTGCACGCGACCTCGGCACCGCGATTGTTACCGGACGCAGCGAACCGGGCGCCATTCTTCCTGGCGAAGTGGAACTGGCTGCGCAGTTCGGCGTCTCCCGCAGCGTGGTTCGCGAAGCGATGCGCGCTCTCGCAACGCGCGGCCTGATCGAGAGCAAGCCCAAGATTGGCACCAGGGTGCTGCCACGCGAGCACTGGCACCTGCTCGATCCGGTGGTCCTGCAATGGATGTTCGATGCCGCGCCTTCGCCAAAGTTCGTAAAGAGTCTTTTCGAACTGCGCATGATCGTTGAACCAGCCGCGGCCGAACTTGCCGCACGCAAGAAAACAGGGCGCCATCTCGCCAGTATGGGGCATGCGCTCGAAGAGATGGCGAGGCACACTTTACATACCTCCGAAGGCCAGATGGCCGATCAGGCCTTTCACGCCGCGATCCTGGAGGCATCGGACAACGAATTGCTGGTCAACCTGTCTGCGAGCATTGGCGCAGCAGTACGCTGGACCACTTATTTCAAGTTCCGCAGCGACAAGAAGCCGCGGGACCCCATCGAAGAACATCGCGCACTGTTCGACGCGATCGCACAGGGCGACGGCGAGGCCGCGCGGGAGGCCGCGATGTCGCTGATTGGCATTGCCGAGCGCGAGACCGAAGCCGCCCTGCAGGACGAAGTGTAGAACGTACGGGGCTTGCGCCCCGGACTAATGGCTGTCGCGGGGGATGCCCTTGGTCTTCGCGATGCGCTGGTACTTTTCCGAGCCTTCCAGAATGGCGCCCGAAGCCATGTCGCCGACCAGCCCACGCTGGATTTCCTGCCACGGTGTCTGGCTTTCTGGATAGTCATAGCCGCCATTCGCTTCCAACTGCTGACGGCGTTCAGCCAGCTCTTCCTCCGACACGAGCATGTCGGCACGGCGCTTGCGCAAGTCGATGCGAATCCGATCGCCGGTACGCAGGAGGGCAAGCCCGCCATTGGCCGCAGCTTCGGGGCTGGCGTTGAGGATAGACGGGCTGGCGCTGGTTCCCGACTGGCGACCATCGCCCACGCAAGGCAAGGAGTGCACGCCTTCTTCCAGAAGATAAGCCGGTGGGCGCATGTTCACCACTTCCGCCGAGCCGGGATAGCCGATCGGTCCCGCGCCGCGGATGAACAGGATCGTTTCCTCGGTGATCTGCAAGGCAGGATCGTCGATCCTCTCGTGGTATTCTTCCGGACCATCGAACACCACCGCACGGCCTTCGAAGGCTTCGGGATCGTCAGGGCTCGACAAATAGCGCTTGCGGAACTCCGCCGAGATCACACTGGTTTTCATTATCGCGGAATCGAACAGGTTGCCGGAAAGCACGACAAATCCGGCTCGCTCCATCAATGGGCGGCAAAATGGCCGGATGACCTTCTCGTCTTCGATGGCAACGCCAGCGCAATTTTCTCCGATGGTCTTGCCGTTCACCGTGAGCGCATCGGCTGCGAGCAGCCCGTTTTCCAGCAATTGCGCCGCCACGGCCGGCACCCCGCCGGCGCGATAATAATCCTCGCCGAGATACTCGCCGGCAGGCTGGAGGTTCACAAGCAGCGGGATATCGTGTCCGAGCGTTTCCCATTCACTGATATCAAGCGGGACGCCGATATGGCGAGCGATCGCGGCAAGATGGATGGGCGCATTGGTCGACCCGCCGATCGCGCTGTTCACGCGGATCGCATTCTCGAACGCTTCGCGGGTCAGCACGTCAGAGGGCTTCAAGTCCTCGGCGACCATCTCCACGATCCGCTTACCTGTGAGATAGGCGTTTTCCTGCCGGTCTCGATAGGGGGCAGGAATGGCGGCCGAACCTGGCAGAGCCATGCCCAGGGCCTCGGTCAGCGAATTCATCGTAGTTGCCGTGCCCATGGTGTTGCAATAGCCGGTCGAGGGGGCCGAACTGGCCACCAGCTTGATGAAGTCCTGGTAGCCAATCTCGCCCGACGCGAGCAACTCGCGCGCTTTCCAGACAATCGTCCCCGATCCGGTGCGCTCGCCCTTGAAATAGCCGTTCAGCATCGGCCCTACCGAGAGGGCGATGGCAGGGATATCGACTGTAGCAGCCGCCATCAGTTGCGAAGGTGTGGTCTTGTCGCACCCGATCGTCAGGATCACGCCATCGATCGGATAGCCATAGATCGTTTCCACCAGACCGAGATAGGCGAGGTTGCGGTCAAGCCCCGCGGTCGGGCGCTTGCCCGTTTCCTGGATTGGATGAACGGGAAACTCGATTGCGATCCCACCCGCTTCGCGAATGCCTTCGCGCAGCCGCTCCGCCAACACCAGGTGGTGCCGATTGCATGGGCTGAGATCACTGCCCGATTGGGCAATTCCGATAATCGGCTTGCCGCTTTGCAGTTCTTCTAGCGACAGCCCGAAATTCATGTACCGCTCAAGGTACAGGGCGGTCATATCCGGGTTATGCGGATTGTCGAACCACGCCCTGCTTCGCAGCTTGCCGTCACTTTTCTGTTTGGTCATCGCTCTTAGTTATTCTTGATTGAGACGCGATAGATCATAGTGTGGCGGTAAGTCTCGCCAGGATCCAGTCGTGCAGAGCCAAACTCGGGCTTGTTCGGCGTGTCGGGAAACATTTGCGGCTCCAGCGCTATACCGTCGCCCATCCGATAAAGCACGCCACCCTTGCCCGCCAGCGTGCCATCAAGGAAGTTGCCGGAATAGAACTGAACGCCCGGTTCGGTCGTCAGGACTTCGAGCACCCGACCGGACAAATCGTGCTCAACCCGGGCCGCGAGCTCGGGCTGCGTCGTACGCCCTTTGTCGAGAACCCAATTGTGATCCCATCCCCGTCCGAGGGCGATTTGTTCGTCCTGTCCGTGCCGAATACCGTCAGAGAGCATCCGGCCCGACCGGAAATCCAGCACAGTCCCCTCAACAGAGCGCAGTTCGCCTGTGGGGATCAGCCCGCCATCAACCGGCGTGAAACGGCTGGCCGGGATGGTGAGCCGTTGATCGTAGGTTCCATAAGGCCAGCCGTTACCGCCAAGATTGAACAGCGCATGATTTGTGAGGTTCACAATCGTGGGTGCGTCGGTCGTGGCGGAAAAGTCTATTGTCAGCGCGCCGTGCTCGTCGAGCGAATAGACAACCCGGACATCGAGGTTGCCGGGATAACCCTGATCCCCATCAGCGCTGCGCAAGGTGAGAACGGCAGTCGCGCGCTCCCCATCCTCGATCGATTCGAGCGTCCAGTTGCGCTTGTCGAACCCGTCCGCGCCACCATGCAGCGTGTTCTCACCATCGTTCTGGGAAACCTGATAGGTCTTTCCATCTAGCGAAAAGCGGCCTTGGGCAAATCGATTGGCATAGCGCCCAATCGTCTGCCCCCAGTAATTGGGACGTTCGAGATAGTCCTCTACCGTATCGTAACCGATGGTGATGTCGGCGACCTCGCCATCACGATCCGGAACATTGAACGACTGGATAGTCGCGCCAAGCGTAATCACCTTGACGCTTACCCCATTCTCGCCAGCAAGCGTTACAGCTTCGACCAATTCGCCATCTGGCATTTCGCCAAACACCGACCTTTCGGCCGTCGCAGCCGAAGCTCCACTCACAGGGGCGATTGCAGAGGCGCCCGCCATCAGACCGATCCAGTGCCCTTTTGTCATATGTGCCTTCCCCCGAAATCCTTGCTTCGATGCCAGTTGACCGTCGCCTGCGGTGCATATAGTCAGACATAAGGATTATTGGCAACGACCAATTTAGCCGCTGGATGGCAGTGGTCACAGGGGAGAGTTACATGGCAGGGCCCTCAACGTTCAGCGACACCGCACAGGCAGGTGGTGCACAACAACCGCAGAAATACGGTAAGGCGCTTGCTCTGCTTGCCAGCCTCTTTTTCATGTGGGGCTTCATCACTGTCATCAACAACACCCTGCTCCCGCACCTTCGCAGCGTGTTCGAACTGAGCTATTTCCAGACCACCCTGATCGAGTCGGTCTGGTTCATCGCCTATGGCGTGATGGGTATGCCCTCCGCTTTCCTGATCGAGCGTATTGGCTACAAAAACGCCCTGATCCTCGGGTTGGGAGCGATGGCGCTCGGGGCATTCGGAATGATCGGCGCTGCGGCGGCGATTTCCTATCCGATTACGCTCATCGCCCTGTTTGTGATCGCCAGCGGTATCACCTTGCTGCAGGTTGCCGCCAACCCGTACGTGGCTGTGATCGGCCCTGCGGAAAGCTCGGAATCGCGCCTCACCCTGGTGCAGGCGTTCAACTCCATGGGCACCTTCTTCGCGCCTTATTTCGGCGGCTATCTGATCCTCAGTCGCACCGTGGGAGGCACGTCGCTAGAAGGCGCCGAACTCTCGATGGCGGACAGGATTGCCGATGCCCAGGCGACCGAACTGCCCTATCTCATCGTCGCTATCGTGCTGATCGTGATCGCCTTCGTTATCTGGCGCTCGGACCTGCCGCAACTCGGGGAAAGCACACGCAAGGCCAACCGGGAACAGCGCAAGCAGCTCTCGCTGTGGAAGCACAAAAACCTGATTTACGGCATTCCGGCGATCTTCATCTACCTCATCGCCGAAATCGGCGTTGCCAACCTATTTATTAACTTCGCCATCCTGCCCGAAATCGCCGGAATTACCCCGGCTTCGGCCGCGAATTACCTTGTGCTGCTTTGGGGCGGCATGATGGTGGGACGATTTGCGGGCAGCTTCCTGATGAAGCGGTTCCGCGCCAACCGTGTGCTGGCAGCCTTTGCCGGCTTTGCACTGCTGGTGATGATCGGCGCCTCCACGCTGGAGGGACCGGTTGCCATGTGGAGCCTGATACTCGTCGGGCTGGGCCATTCGATCATGTTCCCCGCGATCTTCGCGCTCGGCATCAAGGGGCTCGGCCCGCTGACCGAGGAAGGCTCCGGCCTGCTGATCACGGCCATTGCAGGCGGCGCGCTGGTGGCAATCCAGGGGTTGCTGGCGGACATGTACGGCTTGCAGAACAGCTTCTGGATGATCGTCGCCTGCGAGATCTACGTCCTGTGGTACGCGCTTTACGGCTCCAAGCCCACAGCGCCCGAGGCCGATGTTCCGCTGGCGACCGATCGGCAGTGATCCACCTAGGCTGCGGCGCGAATAACGCTCAGCTTGCCCTGACCATCGACGCTGGCCTTGAACTCCGGACTATCCCTGTCTAGAGCAATTGTCTGACTTATTTAACGAGGAGCGACAAGATGCAGGCCAATTCCGAAGCCTTCCGCGGGCATGACGCGTCGACCGGTGAAGAGATCGGCCCGGATTTCCCGGTTAGCACTGCGTCGGATGTCGACGAGGCATGCAAGGCAGCGGCACAGGCTTTTGCGGCCTACCGGGCGACTTCTTCCGAGGATCGCGCCGCCTTCCTCGAGGCGATCGGCGATGAAATCATGGCGCTGGGTGACGAGTTGCTTGAACGGGCCAGCAAGGAAACCGGCCTTCCCTTGGCGCGCCTCACCGGCGAACGCGGGCGGACGGTAAACCAGCTTCGCCTGTTCGCGCAGGTCGTGCGGTCGGACCGCTGGCGCGGTGTGCGAATCGACCCGGCCATGCCTGATCGCACCCCCCTTCCCCGCCCTGATCTTCGCTTGCGCATGGTGCCGCTTGGCCCCGTCGCCGTATTCGGGGCATCGAACTTCCCGCTAGCTTTCTCGACCGCCGGAGGTGACACCGCCTCCGCGCTTGCCGCAGGTTGCCCTGTCGTGGTGAAGGGCCATCCCGCCCATCCTGGCACTGACAGCATGGTGGCAGGCGCAATCCTCAAGGCGGCAAAGACCTGCGGCATGCCCGAAGGCGTATTCGGCCACCTGCAGGGGCCGGGCAACGAGCTTGGCTCGGCACTGGTGCGCAATCCGCACATCGCCGCTGTTGGCTTTACCGGTTCGCGCGGGGGCGGCCTTGCCCTGCTGGAAATCGCGCAGCAACGCCCCGTTCCAATCCCGGTCTTTGCCGAAATGTCGAGCGTGAACCCGGTCATCCTGTTTGAACAGGCGCTTGCCGCGCGCGGATCTGCGCTTGGCGAAGCATTCGTCGGCTCGCTGACGATGGGTGCCGGGCAGTTCTGCACCAATCCCGGGCTGGTTCTCGCACTCGAGGGCGAAGGTCTCGCCGCTTTCGAGAAGGCGGCGATCGCGGCCATGGGCGATCAGCCCGCCCAGACGATGCTGACGACCGGCATCCGCGACGCCTATGCCCAAGGCAAGGGCGTGCTCGGCAGCAAGGATAAGGTGGAAAAGCTTGCCACGGGCCAGGTCGGCAACGGCAAGACCTGCGAAGCGGCCGAGCTCTTCGCCGTGCCGGCCAGCGCGGTCCTCGCCGACGCGAGCCTGCTGGAAGAGGTGTTCGGCGCAGCCTCGCTGATCGTGCGCTGTTCCGGTCGCGACGAGATGAAGGCCATCCTCAAGGCGATGGAAGGCCAACTTACCGCCACCCTGCACATGGACGAAGGCGACCGTGAAGCCGCTGGCGAGCTGCTGCCGATCCTCGAGCAGACCTGCGGCCGGATTCTTGCAAATGGCTGGCCGACCGGCGTCGAGGTCTCGCACGCTATGGTTCACGGCGGGCCTTATCCCGCCACCTCGGACGGGCGCACGACCTCGGTCGGCACAATGGCGATCGAGCGATTCCTGCGCCCCGTCTGCTATCAGGACATTCCTGCCGAACTGCTCCCGCCCGAACTGCGCGAGAGTGCGAAGGTCCCGAATCTGGTGGACGGCGAACCGAAATAGGCTCGCCACGGGCCATTATCAAACATGAAGGAGGGTAAATGGTGAGGCAGGCAAGGTTGCTGCAATACTGCGGGCAGGACGGCGAACGCCGGGTGATCCTGGCGCAAGGCGATAAGGCGCATTTCGTCGCGCAGGCCGCAACGACGCGCGACCTTGCAGCCACGGCGGCGAAGCAGGGGCAAACCCTGCTTGCTCTCGCGCAGGCGAACCTCTCGGATGAAGAGGCGGACATCGAGACTCTTTATGCCGAGGGGCGCCTGCTCACCGCAATCGACCATCCTGACAGTGCCCGGATCCTTCTCACCGGCACGGGGCTGACCCACCTCGGTTCTGCCGAAGGTCGCGACAAGATGCACCGGCAATTGTCCGAAGCCGAACAGCTTACCGATTCGATGCGGATGTTCCAGGAGGGGCTCGAAGGCGGCAAGCCAGCCGCAGGGCAGTTCGGCCAGCAGCCCGAGTGGTTCTACAAGGGTGACGGCCAGTCGCTGGTCGGCCCACGCGAACCGCTAACCTCGCCGCACTTCGCACAAGATGGCAGCGAAGAGCCGGAACTCGCCGGCATCTACATGATCGGCGACGACGGCCAGCCCTGCCGTCTCGGCATCGTCCTCGCCAACGAGTTCAGCGACCACGTGACCGAGCGCCACAACTATCTCTGGCTCGCCCATTCCAAGCTTCGGCCCGCATCGCTCGGCGCAGAGCTTCTGCTTGGTGAGCCGCCGAGCGATATCCGCGGCACTAGCCGCATCCTGCGCGACGGCCAATGCATCTGGGAGAAGCCCTTCCTGACTGGCGAAGACAACATGTCTCACACCATCGCCAATCTCGAAGCGCATCATTTCAAATATGCTGCCTTCCGGCGCCCAGGGGACATCCACGTTCACTTCTTCGGGACGGCGACGCTTTCCTTCTCCGACGAAGTTCGCACGCAGCCTGGCGACCTGTTCGAGATCGGCGCAGAGCCCTTTACTTTGCCCCTGCGCAACGAGCTGCAGCAGGAAGCCGCCAGCTGGCAGGAGCTTCGCATCCTGTGACCGCTCCGTTCAGACTCGCCGTCATCGGCATGGGCAAGATCGCGCACGATCAGCACCTGCCCGCCATCGCCGATTCCAAGTACTTCGAGCTTGCCGCAATGGTGGACCGCCGGGGACAGGCCGAGCAAGGTGTGCCCTTCTTCGGCTCGGTTGAAGACCTCGCCGCGAGCGATCTGGAGATCGACGCCGTGGCCATCTGCACGCCGCCTCAGGTTCGCCACGATATTGCCCAGTTCGCGCTCGAACGGGGATGGCATACACTGCTCGAAAAGCCTCCCGGGGCAACGCTCGCAGAGGTTGTCGCGCTGCGTGAAACGGCCAAGGACCGCGAGCGCACGCTGTTTACAGCCTGGCATTCGCGCTATGCGGCCGGCGTCGAACCGGCGCGCAAGTGGCTCGCGAACCGCAAGATTGTTGGCGCCAAGGTCACTTGGCGCGAAGACGTGCGCGTCTGGCATCCGGGGCAGGACTGGATCTGGCAGCCGGGAGGCTTCGGCGTGTTCGATCCGGGTATCAATGCCCTTTCGATCATCACGCATATCTTGCCGCACCCGCTGTTCGTGGTGAAGTCGAGCCTGGCTATCCCTGCCAACCTCAGCGCGCCGATCGCGGCGCAGGTCTCCTTGCGCGACCGGCTGGACGTACCTGTGGAGATGGACCTCGATTTCCGTCAGGAAGGTCCGCAGCACTGGGATATCGAGGTCCAGACCGACGCGGGCGTGCTCAAGCTCGGCAGCGGCGGTGCGGTTCTGTCGCTCGACAAGGCAGAAGTGGCCGAGGACGCCAGCGAACTGCGCGGCGAATACCCGTCGATCTATCGCAAGTTCGGGGCGATGATCCGGGCCGAGGTGTCCGAGGTCGATGTGTCGCCCTTGCGGCTGGTGGCCGACGCCTTCCTGTGCGCAAGCTTCGAGGTTGTCGACGAATTCCACGAATAGGGAAGCTCGGCCAAGCCTCAAAAACGAGTTACGCACAAAAAAGGGCCCGGGAGCGTATAGTTCCCGGGCCCCTCTTCTATCGGCATTATCAGTCGATGGTAACGACCACGACCGACTTGGCCGGAAGGTCGAACACCAGACGTCCTCCATCCTCTTCGGCCGAATAGGCGGCAGGGCGGATCGTTTCGGGATTGTCGAAGGTGTTGTGCGTATCCATCGCCGGCCCAGTGATGATCCGTCCGGTTGCCGAACCCTCAAGGTTGGTGGCGACGCGTGCCGGAGTTTCAGGACTGAGGTTGACCAGCGAAACGACCAGCTTGCCATCCGCACCACGCGCGACTGAAACATCGACGAGCGGAAGCTCGTATTCGCCTTCGACGTAGCGCGGTGTCTCGACCTGCGTATCGAGCGGCACCGCGTTGCGGAACGGCTTGTACATTTCGAGCACGTGGTAGGTCGGCGTCAGCAGCATCTGCTCTCCATCCGTGAGGATCGAGGCTTGCAGCACGTTCACCATCTGCGCGATGTTGGCCATCTTCACCCGCCGGGTATGACGGTGGAAAATGTTCAGCGTCAGCGCCGCGACATGGGCGTCGCGAAGCGAGTTCTGCTGATAGAGGAAGCCCGGTGTCGATCCCGGTTCGGAATCATACCAGGTGCCCCATTCGTCCACATAGAGGGCGACCCGGCCTTCCGGATCGTAGCGATCCATGATGGCGACGTGATTGGTGACGAGCTCATCCATCCGCAGCGCATGTTTTAGGGTGCTGGCCCACTGGTCGCGCCCAAACCCGGTGGCAGGGCCCTTGTCCTCCCAGCTGCCCGGGAAAGTGTAGTAGTGGATGCTCACGGCATCCATCGTGTGGCGAGCATCGCGCATCAGCGCTTCGGTGAAGTCGTAATCGTCGATGTTCGCTCCGGTCGCGACCTTCACCACCGACTTTCCGGGCGGCGCCTTGAGGAAGGTCGAATAGCGACGATGCAGGTCGGCCGAATATTGCGGGCGCATATTGCCGCCGCAGCCCCAGCTTTCGTTGCCGACACCGAAATAGGGAACGTCCCATGGCTCTTCCCGCCCATTGGCGCGGCGCATCTCGGCCAGTTCGGTGGGCAGATCGCCGGTCATGTATTCAAGCCAACGGCCCATCTCGATGGCTGGCAGAGAGCCCATGTTCCCGGCCACATAGGGCTTCGCTCCCAAGGCTTCCGAATAGTTGAGGAATTCATGCGTGCCGAACGCATTATCCTCGATCACCCACCCCCAATGCGTGTTGATCCGGGCCGGACGTTCCTCGCGCGGCCCGATACCGTCGCGCCAGTCGTATTCATCGGCGAAACAACCGCCGGGCCAGCGGACGACGGGAATCTCGAGCCGTTGCAGGGCTGCCAGCACATCGTTGCGGAACCCGTCGGTATTGGGAATGGCGGAGTCCTCGCCGACCCAGACACCTTCGTAAATGCCCCGCCCCAAATGCTCCGCGAAATGGCCTTGGACTTCCGGCTCGATCCGGGGGGCCGCCGAATCGAAATCCACTTCGACCCTCGCATCCTGGACCGTTTGCTGCGCCATGACGCATGGCGCGCCAAGGCTAATGGCCCCTGCGACGACCAACGCCGCACCTCTCAGTTTTCCAACCATTACGATCTCCCGTTACCAAGGCCGACAGCTGGCCCCAGCTCTATAGCTAACCTGCGCGATGGTCATACATCGGCGTGCAGCGTTCCGCCGCAGCGGACCACATTAATCAGACTTAATGTATATATGCAAGCAGTACGCAAAAGCGAATCCCTCTTTGCAAATTAGTTGAATCACTCAACTACATGGCTATTTAACATTTTAATTCAGTGTGTTATTATAAATAATTACGGCTATTGCCTATCGCGGCACAGGCAGTTATAACTTGTCTGATAAATGCTGAAGCATAATGATCCATGGGAGGATTCTTGGGATGAAAAGTAACCCGCGTACACTCGCAGGCGTGTCGGTCTTTGCTCTCGCGCTGGGCTGTCTGGCCAACCCTGCAGCAGCCCAGACGACCGGCTCCCGGCCAGACCCCGTGCCGGAAGAGAGTGGCCCGCAAGGAGCCGCAGGCACCCCGGCGGGGCGCGAAACTTCCGACACGATTGTTGTGACAGGTATTCGGGCTGCGCTCTCGGAAGCGATCGACGTGCGGCGCGAATCTCCGCAGGTGGTCGATTCGATCGTGGCGGAAGACATCGGCAAGTTGCCGGATAACAACGTGGTCGAAGCACTGCAGCGCCTCACCGGCGTGCAAGTGACCGATCGCGGTTCCGGCGAGACGAACGGGCTTACCATTCGCGGCCTCACCGATGCCCTAACGACGTTCAACGGGCGGAAGATATTCACCGCGTCGGGCACCGCCTTCGCTCCGGCCGACATCCCCGCCAACCTCGTCAAGCGAATCGACGTGTACAAGACGCGTTCGGCCACTCAGATCGAAACCGGCCTTGCGGGACAGGTAGACGTGATCACCCGCCGCCCGCTCGATTTCGACGGTTTCGCGCTCTCTGCAAACGCGCGCGGCGTTTACAACGAGGCGGCGGATACCTTTAATCCGAACGTCAGCGTTCTGCTGAGCAACCGGTGGGAAACCGGCATTGGCGACATAGGCGTGTTGATCGCGGGCAGCTATTCGAAAGCGGATTACCGGGACATGAGCATTTTCTCCGGTGCGCTTGTCCCTTTCGTGACGGAGAATCCGCCATCCGGAACAGGCTTTACGCCGCTTGAGCGGGTGTTCCCCGAAACGGGCGCATGGACTCCTGGCCTGGAAACCGGCCTTCCCTACGAAGCCGGATCTACCTTCAATCTCAACGAGATCGAAACCCCGTACTACCTCGCGCGCGACGCCAACTTCGCGCCGGATGTGTATGGTGAGCGTGAACGGCCTGCGATCAATGCCGCTCTTCAATGGGCTCCCAACTCATCGAGCACCTATACGGCGGAATTCCTCTACAACGGCTTTCGGTCGAACACCTTCAACAACCTGCATTTCACCTTCGTCGACTGGTGGGGTTCGCTCGGGTCCGACCCGGGTTCGACCTTCAATCTCTACGAAGGAACGAACATCATCTCCGACCGCGTGGTCGGCGATGTCTTCGGTTTCCAGAGCGGCGACTTCTCGGACAACAAGACCGACAGCTATGTCGGCGCGTTCAACGCCGACTGGAAGATCGGCGACAACCTCAGCGTGACGACGGACCTTTCGTACCAGTGGAGCAAATTCGAAACCCAGTTCGTGGCCACCCGCCTCACTCGCGTCGCCCCGCAAATCACGGTCGATTTCAATGCGGACGACGGCGTGCCGGCGTGGAGCTTCGACGACAACGCATTGCTCTATGATCCCTCAGCCTGGACCGTCGGCGAATTCTACGACAACGCCTCAACATCTCAGGGTGATGCGATCACTTGGCAGACCGATGCGGCGTACGAGTTCGAAGATAGCTGGCTGAAGACGATCCGGACGGGCTTCCGATACGACAAGCGCGGTGCTGCCGACACCATCCGCGAGCAGGATGCGCCCGTACTCGGCCAGCCGCTGACCAATCTTCCGGGGGAATCCTATTTCATCAGCGACGACTTCTTCAACGGTCGCGCAAATGTGCCAATGTCGTGGATCAACATCAGCGGAGACTGGCTGGCGGAGAATACCGACTTGGTCCGGCAATTGTACCGGGATAGCGTCGACCCGGGCATCCTGCTGTCGGACGAGCTCACGCAGACCCGGGTGTTCGACATCACCGAAACCACCCTGTCCCTGTACGGCGAAGTCGATATGGAGCAGTATATCGGCGATGTCCGCCTGTTCGTTCAGGGTGGTCTGCGGTATGTCGATGTCCAGACCGATCTTACCTTTACTGATCGCCTGACCGGAACGATCGAAACCGGTGAGGCCGAAGCCAGCGAGCTGCTTCCGTCCGTTACCGCTATTGCGGACCTGACGAGCAAGCTGAGGCTCAGGTTCAATTTCGGCCGAACTTTGCGCCGGCCGGAATTCGGGGATCTGAATCCCTACTACCAGCTCACGGGAGACCTGACCAATGTCGGGTACGGCAGCGGCACCGGTGGCAATCCCGATCTCGAGCCAACCCGGTCAACCAACTACGATCTTTCGCTCGAATGGTATTTCAAGCGCGACAGCGCCATCTACGCCACCGTTTTCAGGCGCGAAGTGGATGGGCTGGTGGTAACGCTGCCCGCGTTGCTGACCATACCGGGCACCGGCCTCAATACCGATCAGTTTGCAGTGACAAGGCCGGAGAATGCCTCCAATGGCGTACTGGAGGGCCTTGAGTTAGGCCTTACCTACTTCCCCGATCTTCCTGGAATCCTGAATGGTCTGGGTGTGACTGGAAGTCTGACGCTCCTCGATAGCAGTCAGAACATCCCTGTCGTGGACGAGACCGGAGAAATTGTCGACCAGAACGAGAGCGACTTCTTCGGCGTTTCCGACACGTCTTACAATGTTACGGCGGCCTATGATCGTGGCCCCTTGGGCTTCCGGCTGTCCTACGTCTGGCGCAAGAACTTTCTCAACGCCAATGAGACGAGACAGTTCGCGAATCCGCTCGGGATCTGGCGTCGACCGGAGCGGAGCCTGGACTTCCAGCTCAATTACAATCTGACCGATCGTTTGGGCGTCACCTTCGATGCGGTAAACCTGACAAAGGAACTGCAGCAGAGCTATTACCGCTTCGGCGAGTTCGGCGGGCCGGACGAGTTCAACCAAGGCAACACCCTGCTCGCTCGCACCTTCGCCATCGGCGTGCGGTACAACTTTAACTGACGAGCTCTCCCAGGCGGGCTGGCGTCATGCCGGCCCGCCACCCCTGCTGCGAACATCACAAAGCAACCAGAGCCATCGGGTCGCAAAACGCTCCCCATTAACAGCTGCGAGAGACGCGTGATCAGTGCGAAGAGAGACTTGCTCGTCGTCTCGACAGGAACGTTGCTCAGGAAGTCGAACAGCACCGTGGGAATGTTGGTACGGTTTGCCAGCAGGTCGTCCGCTTTGTAGTAGAAGCCGTCCACCGTCAAAATACACCGATCCCCGATTGCGGCCGAATTGCGCAATTCCTGCGTGAATTGCTTGTTCGAAAGATCGTAGACCTGCGTCAGAATAGCCAGTGACGTGCCCCCTGATTTTCCTCCAAGTTGGATTAGAGTCCGGCCCTGATGTGCACTGCTACCCAACCTTGGACCGCTCTGGCCTAGAGTTTTCCGCCTTTCCCAGATCCGGTGGGCTGGTCACACCGGCTGAGTTTGCCAGCATGATCGGGGGGATATTCCCGATCGCGCTGT